>NZ_JBKVXF010000002.1:0-886816 GCF_046972725.1 Lacrimispora sp.
CTAATAGGTCGAGGGCTTAACCAGGTTGGTTTAGGTCGCCAGAGCACTTAACGAGTTTAGTGCGAGGCATATCAAAACACTTAGCGAGGTATTATCGAGCTTAGTATTTTGATAAAGAGGAAAGAACGGATGAAGATATATAACAATGTGTGGTTTTGAGGGTATATGCCCAGAAGAAGTAAGAAATAAGCGCGAGTGGCTCAGTTGGTGGAGTACGACCTTGCCAAGGTCGGGGTCGCGGGTTCGAGTCCCGTCTCGCGCTCTTCATATGAAGAGCAGAAGCAGATTTCCAGTTGGAGGTCTGTTTTTTTGTGTGTAAGAATATAGTATCGAACATTCAGAACAGCAAAGAAAAGGGATAAATCCGTTTGATTATACTCCTATGATGTACAATTAATGCTTGAGGGAAATAATAAGGATTGTTAGACGAAAAAATGTAGATATAAAAGATCCGGGGCACAATCCTAAAAGTACTTTAAATATAAATATAATTATGGGAAGATATAACATTTATAATTTCTCTTTCAATTCTTGTGAAAATTGAAAAAAATCATGTATAATATAATTATGCTATATAGTTTTTGGGACTATGTGGTAAAATGCAATTATATTAAAACTGATTTATCAAACAAAGCGATGAGAACATACTTTAAGCAGACCTTTTTTGCGTTTGTTCCGTTAATGGGTTGATGATTTACAACCTTTGCATATGGAAAAAAAGAAAAGTCTGCCTAGAGTAAGATAAGGAGGAGCATATGTTGGATAAAGTGATAACTATAAGCAGGGAATTTGGCAGTGGGGGGCGTGAATTGGGAATTAAATTAGCGAAAGAACTGAAGGTTCCTTTTTATGATAAAGAACTGATTGGTTTATCGGCGGAGGAATGCGGACTGTCAGAGGAAAAGTTTTTAAAATATTTTGAAAAGATTCCTGTACTGCAAAATACCTTAGAGAACCAACTTTATAATCCTTTTTCTTTATTTTATGAAATACCGATGTCAGATCAGGTCTTTCTTGCTCAGACTCGTGTGATTAAAAAACTGGCAGAACAGGGTCCATGTATTATTGTTGGACGCTGTGCGGACAGAGTTCTTGAAGATAGTATTAATCTTTTCATATATGCAAAGATGGAAGACCGTTTGAAACGTATGAATTCTTTGAATACTGGTACAGATCCTGAAATTATGGAACATAAAATTCGGGAAGTAGATAAGAAACGGAAAGAATATTATCAATATTATACTGGCTGCGAGTGGGGAAAAGCGCAAAATTATCATTTATGCCTCGACAGTGGTTTGGCAGGTATAGAGGGGTGTTTTAATACCGTAATGGCCTATTTAAAATGCATTTAATACAAGCATGGAGACAGATAAAGTGTTTTTATAATGCGGCATGGGGCGTGACTAGGCAGTGTATTTCAATAATATAGGCAGTGTAATAAGTGAAATTTTTCTGATACGTGTATATTAAAGCGTGCCGATTTAAAATAAGTATATTGTCTATATAATATAAACAATAAAACAGTAAAATGTAAGAATATTGTAATCCATGTTTTACCAGATGCATGATATAATGAAAAAAAATAGAGAGGAATGGAATCAATGAGACGAAAAAGTAATGGCTGCAAACTTTGGAAGCGTCTGGTATCAGGCGTGCTAATTTTCGCCATGGCAATGCTTTTAAATATAACTGGCTATGCCAATCCAATTGTTGGGCCAGGAGCCAATATAGGGGCTGGTAATAGGGAATCTACAAATGGAGTAACTATTTATGTAAGTAAACGAATGAAAACACTTTCTTTGAAACAAAATGGTGTATTGATATCAGAATATCCGGTTTCTTTGGGGAAATCCTCTGCGGAAGGCAATAAAAAGGTGGAAGGAGATTTAAGGACACCAAGCGGAGAGTTTTATGTTTGTACAAGAAACGATAAAAGTGTGGCTTATCTTTCTTTAGGTCTTTCTTATCCAGGGATAAAGGATGCAGAAAGAGGGTATGCTGATGGCATAATTACGAAGGCGCAGTATGATGAAATAGTGAATGCCAATCTGGAAGGAAAGCAGCCTCCATGGGACACACCTCTTGGTGGAGCTATTATGATTCATGGGTGTAGAGTTCCTGGTGGCGATACTCACGGCTGTGTGGCAGTGGATAATGATGTTATGGATGTGTTATGGAGTTATTGCAATTTGGGGGTTCCAGTTACCATTGGACCATAGTTACATAGTCCTCAATGTGCGGAAAAAGCCGCTATTGAGGACTTTTTTTGCGGCTATCCTTGTATTATAAGAGTCTTTGTACTATAATAACTTACATTATGAAAATTACGAAAAGACAGAGGTGGAACAGCCATTGCATTTTTCAGAGAGAATGAATCGTTTTGGGGAAGGGATTTTTTCCAAGCTGTTGGAAATGAAACAGCAGAAGGAAGAAAAGGGAGAAGAGGTAATCGACTTAAGTGTGGGTACACCAAATATTCCGCCGGCAAAGCACATCAGAGAAGCTTTATGTGAGGCTGCAGCAAAGCCGGAAAATTATATTTATGCAATTCGTGACCAAAAGGAGCTTTTAGAAGCAGCTGCTTCTTGGTATAAAAAAAGATACCAGGTAGTTCTTGACCCGGATCTGGAGATATGCTCTCTTCTGGGCTCTCAGGAAGGACTGGCTCATATTGCATTATCTGTTATTGATGAGGGAGATGTAGTACTTGTTCCGGATCCGTGCTATCCTGTCTTTGCTGATGGGCCGGTATTAGCGGGAGCAAGTCTTTTTTACATGCCTCAAAAAAAAGAGAACGATTACATTATTGATTTTTGCGATATTCCGGAAGAGATTGCAAAAAAGGCAAAGTTTATGTTAGTTTCATATCCAAATAATCCGACTTCTGCTATGGCACCGGATTCCTTTTATCAGGAATTGATTGTCTTTGCTAAGAAATATGATATTATTGTTCTTCATGACAATGCATACAGCGAACTCGTTTTTGACGGAAAGACATGCGGAAGCTTTTTGCGATTTCCAGGAGCGAAGGATGTTGGAGTGGAATTTAATTCCTTATCTAAAACTTATGGGCTGGCTGGGGCAAGAGTCGGTTTTTGCCTTGGCAACAAAGAGGTGGTAGGGAGGATGAAAACTCTGAAATCCAATATGGATTATGGGATGTTTCTGCCCATTCAGCAGGCAGCCATTGCAGCAATCACAGGAGATCAGTCTTGTGTTTCAGATACAAGAAATGCTTATGAAAGACGGAGAGATGTTCTTTGTGACAGTTTGAAAAAAATTGGATGGGATTTGGAAAAACCAAAGGCAACCATGTTTGTTTGGGCAAAGGTACCAGATGGTTTTGCAGACTCTATGGCCTTTGCAGCGAATTTGCTGGAGCGTGCAGGTGTATTAGTAACACCTGGCAGTGCCTTTGGGCCTTCAGGGGAAGGTTTTGTCCGGATGGCACTGGTACAGAATGAAGATGTTCTAAAAAGGGCTGCGGACCAGGTTGATAAAAGTGGTATATTGAGGAAATAAATTTGAAGAAAAAGTATTTATGGACTCTGATTGTTATCATATATATTCTGTTTATTTATTCAAATTCTATGAAAGCAGCAGAAGTTTCATCAAAAGACAGCGGGCGGATGCTGGAGCTTGTTCATGGATTTTTAAGTACCTTTGGTGTAAATGCGTTTTGGCTTACTGAGCATGTCCTTCGCAAAATGGCACACTTTACGGAATATGCCTTATTAGGGATTCTACTCTTTCGGTGGTTAAAATCTCTTGGTGTTAAAGAAGATACACGTTGGTTTATGCATATTCTAGCGGGATTTCTGGTGCCATTTTTGGATGAGACCATTCAGTTGTTTGTGGAAGGGCGCTCCGGACAGATTTCCGATGTGTGGCTGGATTGTGCCGGTATAGCTTTTGGTTCCTTGTTTGCAGGAGGAATATATTTGATCTGCAAAAGAATGGAGAAATTACATGTTGAAAAATTACCGAATGATTCTGGAATATGACGGAAGCCGTTATGATGGATGGCAGAAGCAGGGAAATACAAATCAAACGATACAGGAAAAAATAGAAAGTGTCTTGGAGCGGATGGCAGGTGTCCCTTTGGAAGTCCATGGTTCAGGGAGAACGGATGCAGGAGTTCACGCATTGGCTCAGGTGGCAAATTTTCATGCGGATGTCGATCTGTCAGAAAGAGAAATAAAAGATTATTTAAATCAGTATCTGCCGGAGGATATTTCAGTAAAGAGTGTAGAGCGTATGAATGACAGGTTTCACAGCCGGTTGAATGCCCAGGAAAAAACCTATTTATACCGGATTGAAACAGCTGAAAAGAAACGGGTATTTGAGCGAAAGTATATTTATGGTCTTGGAAAGTCCCTCGATGTGGAAGCAATGAAACGCGGAGCATCATTCCTTATTGGGGAGCACGATTTTAAAAGCTTTTGTGCTAATAAGAAAATGAAAAAATCTACGGTCAGGACAATTAAGAATATCGAATTTGAGGAAGAGGGAAGCCGGTTATTTATTCGATTTACAGGAAACGGGTTTTTGTATCATATGGTTCGGATTCTTACTGGGACGTTAATCGAAGTGGGAGAGGGAAAAAGGAAACCGGATGAGCTGAAACATATTTTGGCTGCACTGGACCGGAGTAAAGCTGGATTTACGGCACCGCCGGAAGGCCTTTTCCTGGAAAAGGTGTGCTATAAGGAATAAAAAGGGCCATGGAGGGAGAAACATGACTGAATTTTTGGTAAGGACTTTTGTTAAGAATTACAAAGATACGGAAGATGTTCAGGTTCGTACAAGATATGGACTTATGGCCAGTACGGTCGGAATTTGCTGTAATATTCTGCTTTTTTGTGCCAAGTTTTTTGCAGGTCTTTTAGTCAACAGTATATCAGTCATGGCAGATGCATTTAATAATCTATCAGATGCAGCTTCTTCCATCATAGGTTTTATCGGAGTAAAAATGGCCGGGAAGCCTGCTGATGAGGATCATCCTTTTGGACATGGAAGGGTGGAATACATCGCAGCATTCATCGTGGCATTTTTAGTCATACAAGTAGGATTTTCCCTGTTCAAAACGTCTGTGGGAAAAGTTCTTCATCCGGAAGAAATGACATTTAAGATGATAACGATTGTTATTTTATTATTATCTGTTTGTATGAAGCTTTGGCTTGGTTTTTTTAACCGGACGCTGGGACAAAGGATACAGTCGTCAGTAATGAAGGCGACAGCGGCAGATTCTTTGGGGGATGTAGTAACTACTTCTGCAACGATTTTATCCGTGGGCATATACGGCATATGGGGGCTTAACATTGACGGCATTGTGGGCCTTGTAGTCTCTGTAATCGTTATGTGGGCGGGCGTGAACATTGCAAGGGAAACCCTTACGCCTCTCATCGGAGAGCCTATTGATCCAAAGCTGTATCGTGAGATAACGGAATTTGTAGGAAGCTATGATGGGATTATTGGCAGTCATGATTTAATTGTCCACAATTATGGTCCATCCAGAAGTATGGCTTCCATTCATGCGGAGGTTCCCAATGATGTGAATGTGGAAGTTTCTCATGAGATTGTAGATAGAATTGAAAGAGAAGCGTTGAAGAAATTTGGCATATTTCTGGTAATCCATATGGATCCGGTGGAAACGAAAAATTCCAGAGTCTTGGAATTTGGGAGCATGCTGGAAAATGTAATTCATGGAATCGATACCAGGATCTCTTTTCATGATTTCCGGCTGATTGATGGTGAAAATCAAATTAATCTTATCTTTGATCTGGTATTTCCAAGAGAGTATGACAAAAAGAAAAGAGAACAGTTGAAGGAAGAAATCATAAGTAAAGTAACTGAGACGGATAAACGGTGCTGTCTGGTCATAACAACGGAAAGCGGTTTCGGGGTGGAAAAATGAGGAAATAAAAAATTTCCATTTTATGCAATAAGATGACAGTAATCCGCATTAACTAAGTAGAAAGGAAATCGGAACCATGCTTTTTATGGGATTGATGAGCCTTGACGGGCCTGAAGATTATGGCCGTTTAAGCGACGAAAAACTTCTTGATAAAGTCGCATATGGGGATCAGGAGGCCTTTCGGCAGCTATATCAGAATACGGATCGTAATATGTACAGTTTTATACTGTCCATTGTAAAGAATCCCCAGGATGCAGAGGAAATCATGCAGGAAGCTTACCTTAAGATCTGGACTTCGGCCAAAAGCTATAAGTCCCAGGGAAAGCCTTTGGCCTGGATGTTTACGATTGCGCGGAATCTTTGCTACATGAAGTTCCGGGAACAAAAACATGATTCGGATGTTACGATAGATGATTTGACGGGTATGGAGACAGGAGAAGTATGTCAGGACATAGAGATGGCAGCAGATAAGATGGTGCTTCTTGCCGCTCTTAACATTCTCAAAGAAGAAGAGCGGGAAATTGTGCTGCTCCATACATCGGCAGGCATGAAGCACAGAGAAATTGCTTCAAGCTTAAAAATCCCTTTGGCAACAGCCCTTTCCAGATATAACCGTGCCATGAAAAAACTGGAAAATTATTTGAGAGAGGAGTAGGCTTTGATATGAATCAATCAGATGGCAGACAATTGAATAGAAAACAGATCGAAGCCTGCTTAAAGTCTGCAACCCGGGATATGGTTCCGGATGTTTTGGAACGAATTAATTTAAGCACGCCTCAGGAAGATGAAGAACGTGCAGCCAGACCGGCATCTGTAATCAGGCAAAAGGTCTTTGCCACTTTGGTAGCAGCCTGTCTTTGTATGATTGCTTTGGCCGGAGGAACTTATACGTATCAGAACGGAAGGGTTGATTCCGTTATTGGGATTGATGTAAACCCCAGTGTGGAACTGTCCGTGAATAGAAATAATAAGGTCCTTTCTGCTAAAGCTTTGAATAAAGATGCTGAAAGTATTATGCTGCAAATGGATTTAAAGGGCGTGGATTTAAACGTGGCAGTAAATGCCGTAATTGGCGCGATGGTCACAAATGGGTATCTGTCTGATATGGATAATGCCATATTGGTTACTGTAGCCAATGACAGTGTTAAGAAGGCCAAAAGCCTGCGTTCTGCAGTAGTGAGTGATATTCAGAGCACTTTGGAAGAAAAACAGTTGAAGGCGGTTGTATATGACCAGCAGGTAATTGAAGAGGATGATGTTAAAGAATTGGCTGACCAATATGGAATCTCCTATGGAAAAGCTTATTTTTTAAAAGAGCTGATTGCCCAGAATTCATCGCTGACCATGGAGGATATGAAGGAATTATCGTCTCTTACCATGGAGGAGATTGCTAAGGTCATAACCGAACGATCCTATGCAGTCGGTGGAAAGACCGGCATAACAGAGGAAACCACTTCAGACCATAAGCCTGCTGCTACAACGGTAAGTGAGACAAAAAGTGTGGAAGAAACTCTTTCCTCAGAGGAAACCACTTCCGAGCAGCTGCCTTTGGAGACGGAGAGTCAGACGGCCCCACAGAGTATCCCTGTCCAGACTCAGCCGCAGGCAATTACAGTTCCGCCTTCTACAGAGGCTTCTTCTGAGGAGGAGGTTGTATCTACGGATAAAATCAAGATTGATTATGTTGATTTTGAGGACGGCGTAGTCATGGTGCATTTTAAAACGAAGGTAAAATGGAAGAATCCTACAGTTTCTGTCAAAGATGAAGATGGAAATACTTATTCTGCAAAGGTTACGGATACAGATTCCGGTTATTGCGAAATAAATGTGACGGGGCTGGCAGGAGGACTGGAATATACATTTGTTCTGGGAGGAATCTCTCCAAAGATTGGAAAACAGACCACAGTAAAAGGATTTTTTGAAACCCCGGTAATCGGTAATCCGGATATGGAAGAATCGGATGAGAGTGAAGAAACCGAGGAGATACAAGAGACCAGTGAGCCAGAGCAGACCACTTCTTCGGGCGAAGTACCTTCTGAAACAGAAAAAATAGAAAAAAGCAGTGAAAAAGCGGCTTCCCAGGAGCAGTCGGCCGTAAAAGAAACCGCATCTTAAAGAGCGGTTTCTTTTTATGCTTTGCCTGCTATGGGGGAAGTAGTATGTTCTGAAAACAGGTAGCAGCACTCTTCCTGGAACTGCGATTTTCAGACAGATGTTTAATGGTTTTAAATGATTTTTGTGTGGTATATTAGGACATTATTAAAAATCGGATAGAATGAAGAAAAAAATATTAAAATAGTGCTTGACCAATTAGAAAATCGGTAGTATAATACATTCGTTGTGTTAATGGGCTATCGCCAAATGGTAAGGCAACGGACTCTGACTCCGTCATTTCAAGGTTCGAATCCTTGTAGCCCAGTTATTATCTGCTTTGATTTTTCGGATGAATGGAAAGATCAAAGCTATTTTTTTGTTGAGTCCAGAATTAAAATGATATGAAAAGAAGAGAATTAGAATAATTTGGAAAAAATACTTGACACATTTTGTAACTTCATGTATAATCAGTCTCGTTGTAGTGATGGGCTATCGCCAAATGGTAAGGCAACGGACTCTGACTCCGTCATTTTCAAGGTTCGAATCCTTGTAGCCCAGTTTGATAACGGAACCTGTTTGGGTTCCGTTTTTTGCTTGTGAAAAACGTTAAGGTATTGTCGAGCGGTTGTTTTTGATAGAATTCACCGGTGAGGCAGGGAAAGGATGTTTTTGGTTTATCTGGACAAGAGCATAAAAATGCTTTATAATGTTATATAATTTTGATGAGAGGTGTGAAATGTATAATTTCGGCAGCAGGGTTCGTTATAGTGAGACAGATGAATATGGAAAACTGACGTTGACAGGTATCTTAAATTATCTGCAGGATTGCTCTACCTTTCAGTCAGAAGACAACGGGTTGGGGATATCTTACTTAACGAATTGTCATAAAGCATGGTGGCTTTCCTCCTGGCAGATCGTGGTAGACCGTTATCCGGTGCTGGGAGAAGAGATTCTGATCAGTACATGGCCTTATGATTTTAAGGGATTTTACGGCTACCGGAATTTTACCATGTGCGATAAGAATGGAGATTATCTGGTAAGGGCAAATTCGGTATGGTTTTTGTTTGATACGAAAAAAGGCCGTCCGGTCAAAATTGAGCTGGAAGACATCAGAGGATACGGAGATGGCTCGGAACAAAAACTTTCCATGGACTATGCGCCCCGTAAGATTGAATTGCCGGAAGATTACATGGCTTTGGAACCGGTTACGGTTAGCAAGCATCATATTGACACAAACCATCATGTCAACAATGCGAAATATGTGGAGATTGCCAGGGAAGCACTTCCAGATGAAATGGAAGTAGAAGAACTGAGAGTGGAATATAAAAAAGCGGCAGTCTTTGGAGATGCAGTTTATCCCCGTGTCAGCCGGACAAAGGAAGGTTATACGGTTTCTTTGTGTGATGGGGAAGGTTCAGCTTATGCAGTCATCTGGCTGCGGGGAACAACAGAGAGGATATAAGATGATTGAATTAGGAAAGATGCAGACCCTGGTCGTACAGAGGGTCAAAGAGTTTGGGGTATACCTTGGAGAAAGTGATGACGGAGAAGTATCCGTGCTTCTTCCCAAAAAGCAAGTACCAGAAAACACCGGACCAGGAGACAGAATCAATGTTTTTATCTACAAGGATTCCGAGGACCGTCTGATTGCTACAACGGCAGAACCCAAACTGAAGGTGGGGGAAACTGCAGTACTTAATGTAAAAGAAGTGGGTAAAATCGGCGCATTTCTTGACATGGGACTTGAAAAGGATCTGCTTCTTCCTTTTAAGGAACAGACCCACAAGGTCCGCCAGGGCGAGCAGGTGCTGGTTGCCTTATACATTGATAAAAGCAAACGTCTGGCTGCCACCATGCGGGTGTATTCTTACATGAGCAATGAGTCTCCTTATAAAAAAGATGATCAGGTAACCGGCATTATTTATGAGATCAACGAAACTCTTGGTGCTTTTGTGGCGGTGGATAATAAGTTTTATGGTTTGATCCCACGAAAAGAATTATTTGAAAATTACCGGGAAGGTGATGAAATAACTGCAAGGGTCATCAAGGTGCGGGAAGACGGGAAGCTGGACTTAAGCCCAAGACAAAAGGCATATATTCAGATGGATGCAGATTCAGAACGGGTGATTGATATTATCGAAACACAGTTTGATGGAAGTCTGCCATTTACAGATAAGGCAGATCCGGAAATCATTAAGCGGGAGTTTTCTATGAGCAAGAACGCTTTTAAGCGTGCCATAGGACATCTGCTAAAAGAAGGAAAAGTTAAAATAACGGAAAACAAAATCGAAAAGATTAAATAGCGGGTAAGCGGATAACAGGAGGATTATTTTGGACTCGATAGACTATTATAATAAGTATGCGGCAAAGGAATTTGAAGAGACTGTAAATCAGGATATGTCAGAGATCATGAAGGAATTTACGGATCTGCTGGATGAGGGTGACACCATCCTGGATTTAGGCTGCGGTTCAGGCAGAGACAGCCTGACGTTCTATGACCTGGGGTATGATGTGACGCCGCTTGATGCATCGGAAGAGATGTGTAAGCTGGCAGAGATCCATACTGGTCTGGAAGTGCTGCAGATGACATTTGAGGAAATGGATTTTGACAACGTTTTCGATGGAATCTGGGCATGCGCATCATTACTTCATACTCCCAAAAAGGAACTGTCTGACATTCTTACAAAGATAGCAAGGGCCTTAAATGACAAAGGGATCCTTTATATGTCATATAAGCTTGGAGATTTTGAAGGGTTTCGGGGCAAGCGGTATTTCAGTGATTTTACGCCAGACTCCATGACTGAGCTTCTAAGGGATAACGGCCGCTTTGAAATTTTAAAGCTTTGGGAAACCGATGATGTTGGTTCTGGTCATTCTGACGTTCGTTGGTTAAATGTCCTTTTAAAAAAACGTTAATATGACATAAATTTACACAAGGCGGTGCCGGAAATTTCGACACCGCCTTGTAATTTATTACTAAATATTAAAGGGGATTTGAATACGCTATCGAATATAGACAGAAATGTCCAAGGCAAACTTTTGTTATTTTGACGTTTCAGTCAATTTTTTTGACGGTTATACAAATTAGCCAAAAGGCCCAAACGGATTTTGGTAAATAGCAATATGGTAAATAAAATTTAATTCATGTATGATTATTTCAAGAAACAGGGGCCGTAGCTGTGGGGGCTGCAGGTTCTGACTATAGAATATACATTATATTTTTAGGAGGATTAATAAATGGCTAGTTTATCATTAAAGAACATTGTCAAAAGATATCCAAATGGATTTGAGGCAGTTAAAGATTTTAATCTGGATATCGAGGATAAAGAATTTGTTATTTTCGTAGGACCATCCGGATGCGGTAAGTCTACCACTCTTCGTATGATTGCAGGTCTGGAAGATATTTCTTCTGGTGAACTTTACATTGACGGCAAATTGATGAATGATGTAGAACCAAAAGACAGAGATATCGCAATGGTATTCCAGAACTATGCTCTTTATCCGCATATGTCCGTATACGATAATATGGCATTTGGTCTGAAGCTCAGAAAGACTCCAAAGGAAGAAATCGAAAAGCTGGTTCATGAAGCAGCTAGAATTCTTGACCTTGAGCATTTGTTAGACCGTAAGCCAAAGGCATTATCCGGCGGACAGAGACAGCGTGTTGCTATGGGACGTGCCATTGTACGTAATCCTAAAGTATTCCTTATGGATGAGCCGCTGTCAAACCTTGATGCCAAGCTGAGAGGTCAGATGCGTATTGAGATCTCCAAGTTACATCAGAGACTTCAGGCTACCATTATTTACGTTACACATGATCAGACAGAGGCTATGACTCTTGGTACCAGAATCGTAGTTATGAAAGATGGTGTTATCCAGCAGGTTGATTCTCCTCAGAATCTTTACGACAAGCCAGGCAACAAGTTCGTTGCCGGATTTATCGGTGCTCCTCAGATGAACCTGATCGATGCAACGGTTGCTAAGAACGGAAATGATGTAACACTTACCTTTGGCGGCAATACAATTGCTCTTCCAGAGTCCAAAGCGAAAAAGCTGGAGGCTGCCGGTTATGTTGGAAAGACTGTAACCCTGGGAATCCGTCCGGAAGACTTACATGATGAAGAAGCGTTCCTTGCATCTTCTCCTTCCAGTATCATTGACGCAACCATCAGAGTTTATGAGTTATTAGGTGCAGAAGTTTATTTATACTTCGATATTGATGATTCCACCTTTACAGCAAGAGTAAATCCTCGTACAACAGCAAGACCTGGTGATACCATTAAGCTTGCTCTTGACTTATCCAAGATACATGTATTTGATAAAGATACAGAACTTGTTGTTTTAAACTAAATATTATGAAATTTTAAGCAGGCGGGTATGATACTCGCTTGCTTTTTTTTTCTTTTTGCATTAATATAGAATAAGGTAAATTTACGAAAAAGGAGAATATGCCATGATTTCGAATCAAATACTTCAAACAACCATTGAAGGATTAAAAGGGATAACAAGAATTGATCTGTGTATTTGTGATACAGAAGGAAAGGTTTTGGCTACCACATTTCCTGATGCGGAAGATTATGAAAGTTCTATCCTGGCGTTCGTGGATTCTCCGGCTGACAGCCAGGTAATCCAGGGATATCAGTTTTTCAAGGTTTTTGACGAACACCAGTTAGAATACATCCTCCTGGCCAAGGGAGGAAGCGATGATGTGTATATGGTCGGCAAACTGGCTACTTTTCAGATCCAGAGCCTTTTGGTTGCATATAAAGAACGTTTTGATAAAGATAATTTCATTAAAAACCTGCTGCTTGACAATCTGCTTTTAGTAGATATATACAACAGAGCTAAAAAACTCCACATTGAAACTAATATTAAAAGAGTGGTATTTATCATTGAAACCCAGCACGAAAAAGATGTGAATGCACTGGAAACCGTGCGTAACTTATTTGCGGCGAAGACAAAGGACTTTGTTACTGCTGTGGATGAGAAGAACATTATTCTTGTAAAAGAAGTAAAAGAAGGCGAGACTTACGACGATTTAGAGAAGACAGCGAATACCATTCTGGACATGCTGAACACTGAGGCAATGACTCAGGTACACGTTGCCTTTGGTACCATTGTAGGTGAGATCAAAGAGGTTTCCAGATCTTATAAAGAAGCGAAGATGGCCATGGATGTAGGGAAAATTTTCTACAGCAATAAAAACGTGGTTGCATACAGCAAGCTGGGGATCGGCCGTCTGATTTATCAGCTTCCGTTGCCATTATGCCGTATGTTTATCAAGGAAATTTTTGATGGAAAGTCTCCGGATGAATTTGATGAGGAAACTCTTACAACCATTAATAAATTCTTTGAGAACAGCTTAAACGTGTCTGAAACATCCAGACAGCTTTATATTCACAGGAACACACTGGTTTACCGTTTGGACAAACTGCAAAAAAGCACCGGTCTGGATCTTCGTGTATTTGAGGATGCCATTACTTTTAAGATCGCACTAATGGTTGTTAAATACATGAAGTATATGGAAAACCAAGATTATTAACTATGCCGTGAGCAGTGCAAAAAGAGGCAATAAGACAGCGGCGTTATGCTTGCATAAAAGCAGCTGCCTTGCTGGCTCTTTTCATAGGGCGAAGCCCGTAAACTGAGAAGAAGCGAAGCGGAATCGAAGTTTCGCTGCGGGGCAGAAGTTCTGCTGCAGGATAGAGGGAATACATTCTTTTTTCTCAATCCCCCGCAAATCGATTCCTTTCATGCCAAAAGTACGAAAAGCACAAAGAGTTAGAGGACTGAAATGATAGAACTATGGAATGTAAGTAAAACATATGAAGCCGGTAATAAGGCGCTTCGGAATGTCAGCATAACGGTGGAGGATGGGGAATTTGTATTTATCATCGGCCGCAGCGGTTCGGGCAAATCCACGCTCTTAAAGATGCTGCTCAAAGAGGTGGAACCAACATCCGGCAAAATTATTGTAAATGATATGAATTTAAGCAAGATGCCAAGAAGATTTATTCCCAAATACAGACGTAAGCTGGGAATGATATTTCAGGATTTCCGGTTGTTAAAGGATCGGAATGTGTACGAAAACGTTGCGTTTGCACAGCGTGTCATTGGGGCATCTACAAGAAGTATCAAAGAATCGGTTCCTGCCATGTTAAAGATGGTAGGGCTTTCTTCAAAGTATAAGTTTTTCCCACAGCAGCTTTCCGGCGGGGAGCAGCAGCGGGTTGCCATTGCCAGGGCTTTGATTAACCGTCCGGAGATTCTTCTGGCAGATGAGCCTACCGGTAATTTAGACGGACATAATTCCATGGAGATCATGAAGCTTTTAAATGAGATAAATAAGCAGGGAACTACAGTAATCGTAGTCACTCACAGTCAGGAAATCGTGGACCGGATGAAAAAGAGAGTGATTGTGATGGACCGGGGAGCCATCATGAGCGACGAGAAAAAAGGCGGTTATACATATGAGAATTAGTACATTTTGGTATTGCCTCAAGCAGGGGGTAAAAAATATATGCAGAAATATTTTGTTTTCTCTGGCGTCTATTGCTACTGTTTCCGCCTGCATTTTTCTGTTTTGCCTGTTTTTTTCAATTGTTATTAACGTGCAGCATGTGATTAAAAATACAGAAGGTACGGTTGGTATCACTGTATTTTTTGAAGAGGGTCTGGATAAAAATAAGATTACTGAAATTGGCAATAAAATAAAAGCCAGAGAAGAAGTAAAGGAAATAAAATATATTTCTGCAGAAGAAGCATGGGAAGAAGCAAAAAAGGAATATTTTGGTGATATGCAGGATCTGGCAGAAGGTTTTGAGGCAGATAATCCTCTCGCCAATTCTTCTTCTTACACCGTATTTTTAAAAGATCTGGTGGATCAGGAAAAGGTTGTTAATTGGTTAAAGAGTCTTGACGGGGTGAGAAAAGTCAACTATTCTCAGACTGCTGCAGAAGGAATGAACAGTTTAAATAAGGTCATTGGAGTTCTTTCTATGCTGATCATCGGTATTTTGCTTGCAGTGGCCATATTCCTTATTAGCAATACGATTTCAGTCGCTGCGGCGTTCCGGAAGACGGAAAACCATATTATGAAGCTGATCGGTGCCACAGATTATATGATCCGGGCTCCGTTTGTTGTGGAGGGAGTCATTATTGGTCTGGTTGGGGCATCATTACCTTTGCTTGCAATTTATTTCCTCTACCGGTCTGCGGTCGAATACGTTGTGACAAAGTTCAGTATTTTATCGGGCCTTTTCCAGTTCCTTCCAGTGGAAGCCATCTTTCCTTATATGGCGGCAACTGCGCTGTCTCTCGGTTTGGGAATCGGCTTTTTCGTAAGTTTCTTTACTATTCGGAAGCATTTAAAAGTATAAAGGGAAATGCCTATGAGATTAAAAAAAGGTCTGTTTGCAGCGGGTCTTTGTTGCATGATGACGGTGTCATGTATATTTCCTTCTTATGGTACCAAAACTGATGTGGAGGAAGCAAAGGAACAAGCTTCTGCTTTAGAAGATGAAAAAAAGGAAATCGAAACAACCTTAAAAGAACTGGAGGGATTAAGAAATGATGCCGCAGGTTATGTGAAAAGCCTGGACACCATGCTTGATTCCCTGAATAAGCAGCTGAATGCACTTCAGTCCCAGATCAGCACCAAGGAAGCAGAGCTTGAAGCGGCAAATGCAGAGTTGGAGGCGGCCAGGCAGACCATGGACCGCCAGTACCGGGATATGAAACTGAGAATTCAATATATGTATGAGAAGGGTGAGACGAACTACCTTGACTTGTTATTTAAGTCGGGAGATCTCACCCAGCTTTTTAACCGTGTGGAATATATCCGGAGCATTGCTGCATATGATAGGAAAATGCTGGAGAGTTTTAAGCGGTCCAAAGAAGAGGTGGAACAGCGGGAGAAGGAACTTTTGGCAGAGCATGAAGAGCTGAAGGCCTTTGAGGCAGCGGCCAATCAGAAGCAGCAGGATGTGGAAAGCCTGATTGAGAAGAAGAATGCGGAGCTTGCAAGCTATCAAAGCCGGATCAGTGCCGGTGAAGGAAACCTGGCAGAGCTTGAGAAGGATATTGCTGAGCAGGAACAGCATATAAGGAATATGGAAGCTGAGATCCGGAAAAAAGAGGAAGAAGCGCGGAAAGCAGCTGAGAGTGCGGGAAAAACGTATAATACAGTTGCGATCGGGAATATTAAATTCATATGGCCCTGTCCTTCTTCAAGCAGGATTACTTCAAATTTCGGCGATCGGGAATCCCCTACGGAAGGAGCCTCCTCCAGCCATAAGGGAATTGATATTGGTGCGGCTGCCGGAAACAGCATTTTAGCGGCGGCATCAGGTACGGTTACAATATCTACATACAGTTATTCTGCCGGCAACTATATTATGATCCACCATGGCGGGGGTGTTTACACCGTGTATATGCACTGTTCAGAACTTTTGGTTTCAGCTGGACAGGAAGTGACACAGGGGCAGATAATTGCAAAAGTGGGTTCTACCGGATATTCTACCGGACCGCACCTCCATTTTGGAATCAGGGTAGATGGCAGTTATGTAAATCCGGCGAAATACGTTAGCCCATAATGAGCTAGATAGGAGAATGACAGTGGAAAGTAAAAATAAATTTTGGAAGGGTGCCCTTGTCGGGGCACTTCTAACTGCATTAGCAGGTCTTGTTATTGTAGGCATGTCTTTGGGGATATTTCTGATCGGCAAAACCGCTATTGATGGAAAAGGACAGACTGCGGAATCTGCTCAGGCAGAAAATCAGCAGGGAAACTTAGACATGAACCGGATTGCTTCCAAGATACAGACGATCCAGTCGGTTATTGATAAGTACTATCTTTTTGATGAAAATCTCAATGATGTGGAAGACTGGATCTATAAGGGAATGCTAAATGGATTGGGAGATCCTTATACGGTTTACTATACGGCTGATGAGTATAACAAGCTGATGGAAGATACCTCCGGTGAATATTGCGGAATCGGAGTGATGGTCAGCCAGAGTGCGGACACAGGAATTATTACAGTAACCAAGGTTTTTGAGGGAACGCCTGGTGCAGAAGCAGGGATCCTGCCGGGTGACCTGTTATATAAGGTCGGAGATCAGGAAGTGACAGGGATGGATCTGGAGCTTGTTGTTAAAGACCATATCAAGGGAGAAGAGGGAACTCCGGTCACCATTACTGTTCTTCGAAAGGATACCGGAAAATATATTGATATGACAATGGAACGCCGTCAGATCACGGTTCCTACGGTAGAGCATGAAATGCTGGCAGATCATGTAGGTTATATATCCGTCAGCCAGTTCGACACTGTGACTGCAGACCAGTTTAAGAGTGCGGTCGATGATCTTGAGAAGCAGGGAATGGAAAAGCTGGTGGTGGATTTAAGAAATAACCCTGGCGGTGTTGTGGATGCAGTAGTTTCTATGCTTGACTATATTCTTCCGGATGATCTTGTGATTCAGGGAGATCCAAATCTTGTGAGAAAGAAGAAGGATAAGACTCTTCTTGTATATATGGCAGATAAGAATGGAAATGGAGAGCAGTATTATGCTTCTGACGGCCATCAGGTGGATGTTCCGATGGCAGTTTTAGTCAATGGCCAGTCAGCCAGTGCATCAGAAGTATTTTCCGGGGCTCTAAAAGCCTATAACAAAGCAAAGCTGGTGGGAACCAAGACCTTTGGCAAAGGGATTGTTCAGACCCTGTTTCCTCTAGATAAAGGGACCGCCATTAAGATGACAGTGGCTCATTACTATACTCCAAGTGGTTTTGACCTGCATGGAAAAGGGCTGGAGCCAGATGTTCCGGTTGAATTGGATGAAAGTCTTAGAACAAAGATCAAAATTGAACACGAGGAAGATAATCAGCTTCAGGAAGCAATTAAAGCATTGAAATAATAAGAATATAAATTTAAAGCCTCTGTTGCCGGGAAAACTGGCGTACAGAGGCTTTTTAATCTTGTCAGCTGAAACGATTGGATTATTTACATGATTCCAGAGATTTGATAAATGCCCGGCATGCGTCTTCTCTGGTTGCCCAGGAAGTAACCAGACGAATCACGGTATGACTGCTGTCAAACCGTTCCTGTATGGAAAAAAGGTATTCATTTTCCAGCTTTGCAATGACGGAATCAGGGAAAATTGGAAACAGCTGGTTTGTGACGGAATCTGAAAAAAAGGAATAACCGCATGATTCAATGCCTTTTTTTAACAGGGCAGACATTTCATTTGCATGAGCGGCCAAATCATAAAAAAGATTGTTTTGAAACAGTTCTTTAAACTGAATGCCAAGTGTCCAGCCTTTTGCAAGCATGGCGCCGCGCTGTTTGATCATGAAACGGAAATCTGGCTTTAGGTCCGGATGATTGATGATAAGCGCTTCTCCAAACAGGGCGCCGTTTTTTGTGCCTCCGATATAGAATACATCTGTGAGCTTTGCGATGTCCTTAAGGGTTAAGTCATTGACCGGGCTTGTCAGTGCAGAACCAATACGGGCGCCATCAAGAAATAAATACAGATTTTTCTGCCGGCAGAAATGATGAAGGGCTTCCAGCTCCGCCTTGCTGTACTGGGTTCCGATTTCAGTGGTGTTGGAAATATAGACCATCTTTGGCTGTACCATATGCTCATCTGTATGATGGTCAAGTGCTTCTGATACATCGGCAGGAGTCAGTTTTCCGTCTTTTACAGGCATGGCAATGACTTTGTGGCCTGTGGCTTCAATGGCACCGGTTTCGTGGACATTGATATGGCCTTTATCCGTACAAATCACGGCCTGCCAGGGACGGAGTGCAGTTGCAATGGTAATTAAATTGGTTTGGGTGCCTCCAACTATGAAATGGATATCAGCATCATCACGGCCGATCTCCTGTTTGATCCGTTCGATGGCCTGACTGCTGTGAGTGTCAAGTCCGTACCCGCTGTTCTGGACTAGATTTTCCTGAATCAGGGCTTCCAGTATCTTCGGGTGTGCGCCTTCGCTGTAATCGTTATTAAAGCTGTACATAAAATGTCCTCCTGCTGTTTGATTGTATGAGATTTATCATATACCAAACAGGTTTTAAATTCAATATGTTTTAAAATCAGTAACATCAATTGGCATGGTGGGAGTATTTATGATATACTTTGAAAAATTATACGTGCAGAGGATAGGCTGATATGATCTGCGTACAATGATTGCTGTAGGATATGTAATTTGAAAACGGTTTCAGCATCAGAACTGATGTTCTTTTCCGGCTATACTTTTTGTTTCTGCTATGATATAATCTGTAATAAGAGATTTTGGAGGTGAAAAAATCATGGAGTTTAAATTACATTCAGAATATGAGCCTACCGGTGACCAGCCAAAGGCCATTGAAGAGCTGGTGAAAGGTTTTAAGGAAGGCAATCAATTCCAGACATTATTAGGTGTTACCGGTTCGGGTAAGACATTTACCATGGCCAATGTCATTCAGAAAATCCAGAAACCGACTCTTATTATCGCTCATAATAAAACTCTTGCTGCTCAGCTTTACGGTGAGTTTAAGGAATTTTTTCCTGAGAATGCAGTGGAGTATTTTGTTTCTTACTATGATTATTACCAGCCGGAAGCCTATGTTCCGTCATCAGATACTTATATTGAAAAGGATTCTGCAATTAATGATGAGATTGATAAGCTCCGTCATTCTGCCACGGCAGCTCTTTCGGAACGTGAGGATGTCATTATTATTGCATCGGTTTCCTGTATCTATGGATTGGGAAGCCCGATTGATTATAAGGAGATGGTGATTTCGTTAAGACCTGGTATGATAAAAGACCGGGACGAGATGATCCATAAGCTGATTGAAATCCAATATGACAGAAACGATATGGACTTCAGGCGCGGAACCTTCAGGGTCAGAGGCGATGTGGTGGAAGTTTTCCCATCCTATTCCGGCAGTGAGGCTTACCGTGTGGAATTCTTCGGCGATGAGGTGGAAAGGATTACGGAGATTGATACTCTGACCGGTGAGATTCGGGCAGAGCTTGGCCACGTGGCTATATTTCCGGCTTCTCATTATGTGGTTTCCAAAGATAAGCTGGAGCTTGCGACTCAGACGATTCTGGCAGAGCTTAAGGAGCAGGTGGAGTACTTTAAGAGCGAAGATAAACTTTTAGAGGCCCAGAGAATCTCGGAACGAACCAACTTTGATGTGGAAATGATGAAGGAAACAGGCTTCTGCTCAGGAATTGAAAATTATTCCAGACATTTGACCGGAGGAAAAGAAGGAGAACCGCCGTTTACACTTATTGACTATTTCTCCGATGATTTTCTGATCATTGTGGATGAATCTCACATTACTCTGCCTCAGATCAGGGGAATGTATGCAGGAGACCGTTCCAGAAAGACCACTCTGGTCAATTATGGGTTCCGCCTTCCTTCTGCTCTGGACAACCGTCCTTTGAATTTTCAGGAATTTGAATCCAAGATCAATCAGATGCTGTTTGTTTCTGCGACTCCTTCCGTTTATGAAGCCGAGCATGAGCTGATGAGAGTGGAGCAGATCATACGTCCTACAGGTCTTCTTGATCCGGAGATTGATGTAAGGCCGGTGGAGGGGCAGATCGACGATCTGGTTTCTGAAGTAAATAAAGAAATCGAGAAGAAAAATAAGGTCCTGATTACCACACTGACTAAGCGTATGGCGGAGGACTTGACCGACTATATGAGAGAAGTGGGAATCCGGATAAAATATTTACATTCCGATATCGATACGCTGGAGCGTTCGGAGATAATCCGTGACATGCGTCTGGATGTCTTTGATGTGCTGGTGGGCATCAATCTGCTGCGGGAAGGCCTTGATATTCCTGAGATCACGCTGGTGGCTATTCTTGATGCGGATAAGGAGGGCTTCCTGCGTTCGGAGACATCCTTGATACAGACCATCGGACGGGCGGCCAGAAACTCAGAAGGTCATGTTATCATGTATGCGGATCATATTACAGATTCCATGCGGGTGGCGATTGAAGAGACGAACCGGAGAAGGGCGATTCAGCAAAAGTATAACGAAGAACATGGAATTACGCCGACCACCATTAAAAAGTCGGTTAGGGATCTGATCGCGATTTCAAAAGCGGCTATTGAAAAAGAGGAAGACTTTAAAAAAGATCCGGAATCCATGGATGCCAAAGAACTGGAGAAGCTTTCCAGGGAACTTACAAAGAAGATGCATCAGGCAGCAGCGGAACTGAATTTTGAAGAGGCCGCCAAGCTGCGTGACCGTATGGTTCAGATAAAGAAGATGTTACAGGAAATAGATGACTAAGATGATAATCTCGCATAAGCACATTTTAAAATGGTACAGGCGGTGGCATTGACAATAAAAGGGGGGAATAGTAAAATTTCTATGGATGCGATGGTAAAAGATGTCTGCATGCAGAGGAGATGGTCATGAAGCTTCATGAAGGGGAGATTGGGAAAACATACATTGTATACCGGGTGATGGCAAAGGAAGCGATTACGAGGCGGCTGGAGGCTTTGGGAGTCACAGAACTTACTCCTGTAACTCTGATGAATAAAAAGGGAAGCGGTACTGTAATTATTAAAGTAAGAGGTACCAGACTTGCCCTTGGAAGAAAAATCTCAGAGGGTATAGAAATAAGGGAGGCAGCCAGCCATGAATGAGGAAGATAAAGAGATCCGTGTTGGATTTGTTGGAAACCCTAACTGCGGCAAAACGACTTTATTTAATGCATTCACAGGAGCCAGGTTAAAGGTGGCGAACTGGCCGGGAGTTACGGTCGAGAGAATGGAAGGAATGGTTCGTTATAATGGCCGCCTCATACGAGTGATAGATACACCTGGAATCTACAGCCTGAATTGTTATACCATGGAAGAAAAGGTGACGAGAAAGTGTCTGGAAGACGGGGAAGTGGACGTGATTGTAAATGTGGTGGATGCTTCTTCTCTGGAGCGGAATCTGTATTTGACCCTGCAGCTTCTGGAGCTTAAAAAGCCAATGATCCTGGCACTTAACATGATGGATCTTGCAGAGGAGCGGGGATTGGAAATTGACCTTCCCCGTCTTTCCGGTATGCTTGGAACAATCCCTGTGGTACCGGTCTCAGCAAGAAACCGGACCGGACTTGATGTGTTATTAGATACCATCGTTCATGGTTACAAAGAGCCTTTTCAGGGCGTGATTGTAAAATATACACCTGGAATTGAAAACAGGATATCTAAATTACAAACGATTTTTAAGGCTCATTATAAGAAACCGGATCATTCAAGATGGTATGCGATCAAGTGTCTGGAACATGATGAAACGGTAATGAATGATTTCCCTTTTGATTTAAAAGAAATCATTGATCATAATTATGAGAAGGAAATTATCAATCAGAAATATAATTATATCGAGGAAGTTATTGAACGATGTCTGGCAAACAGGGATGAAAGCTTTGCACTTACAGATAAGGCCGATCAGTATTTTACTCATCCGGTGCTTGGTATGCCTTTATTTCTGGGAATTATGGCACTGGTGTTCTTTTTGACCTTTACCGTAGGGGATTTTTTTAAGGAATATTTTGAGATCGCGCTGGATTTGTTTTCTTCTTACATGCAGCAGCTGCTGGAGAAAATACATGCATCCGGCTGGATCACATCGTTAGTAGTTGACGGCATTATAGCGGGCGTTGGAGGGATTCTTACATTTTTACCGAATATTTTTATTTTGTTTCTTGCATTGGCATTCCTGGAAGACAGCGGATATATGGCAAGGGTTGCTTATGTGATGAATGAGGTGATGGGACGGGTAGGATTATCTGGAAAAGCGTTTTTGCCCATGCTGCTTGGGTTTGGCTGTACGGTTCCGGCTGTAATGGCAACAAGGGCTCTGTCTGGCGATAAGGACCGGAAAAGGACTATACTCCTAACGCCATTTATGTCCTGTTCGGCAAAACTTCCGATCTATGTCCTGTTTTCTGAAATGTTCTTTCCAAAGCATGCATTGGCTGTGGCTTATTCCCTATATCTTGTAGGTCTGATGGCGGCGATTGTGATTGCATTTGTCACTCATCACCTGGCAGGCGGAAAGGAAGGGGATACACTTCTTATCGAACTTCCGGAATACAAAATGCCTAATGGAAGAACCGTAGCCATCTATGTATGGGATAAGGTAAAGGATTATTTAAGCAAGGCAGGAACCACTATTTTCCTGGCAACCATCCTGCTTTGGTTTGTGTTAAACGGAGGGCCATCCGGTTTAGTCACCGATGTATCGGAAAGCTTTGCAGCAATCTTCGGGCGTGTTCTCGTTCCGGTTCTGCGCCCTGCAGGGTTGGGAGACTGGAGGATTGCAGTAGCACTGATATCCGGGCTTTCTGCAAAAGAAGTGGTGGTTTCCAGTTTTTCTGTTTTGTTTGGAATCAGCAATGTCAATTCGGCAGCGGGAATGGAAGAACTTCTGGCTGGCCTTGGAAGCCTTGGGTTTGGCGGTGTGAATGCTTATGCTCTTATGATTTTCTGCCTGCTTTATTCTCCCTGTATTGCCGCTGTTGCAACCATAAAGAAGGAAACGGGCTCCATGATATGGACCATTGGAATGGTGCTTTTTCAGCTTTTCTTGGCCTGGCTGGCCGCTGTTCTGGTGTTTCAGGCTGGAAGTCTTATTTTCTATACTTGATTTTGAGGAAAAAGTGAATGAATGATAAACTGCTTGTGGAAACTGCAGTGCTGGCAGGAGAAATTATGTTAGTAAGCGGCGCAGAAATTTTTCGGGTAGAAAATACAATCGATCATATTTTACGTAAGGCAGGGCGGGAGACAGCAGAGGCAATTGTCTTTTCTACCGGAATCTTTGCCTCTCTAAATGATCCCTCTATCGAAGCGATTACTGTTGCCAGAAGGGTACCGGGAAGGTCTACAAATCTAAACAGGGTTTATCTGGTCAATGATGTATCACGCAGACTTTGTAATGATCTTTTAACGGTAGAAGAGGCTCATGGAAAACTGAAGGAAATACGTAATACCATTCAGTATAGCAGATGGCTGAAAGATGTGGGGATCGTAGGCGTTGCAGTATTTTTCACTCTTTTGCTGGGCGGAGGAGGAAAGGATTGTCTGGCTGCAGCAGTAACAGGCGCTGTGCTTGCAGGAGCTATGGAAATATCTGTTCGGTTTCGGCTCAATGATTTTTGTATCAATGGTGTGTGTGCCTTTTTGATTGCAGTTACCACTTTATTTGTGGAGCGGTGGCTGCTGCCGGGAGTTAAAAGTGATATAATTATTATTGGAGCAATTATGCCTCTGGTACCAGGGGTCATATTTACTACGGCTATTCGGGATACATTAAATGGTGATTATGCTTCCGGGACCGCAAGAATGGTGGAAGCGGTGGTGGTAGCTTTGGCTGTGGCAGCAGGAGTAGGAGCCGGTATGGGACTGTTCCAGTGGCTGATGGGAGGCTTCTTATGGTAGTGCAGACAGCAGGTGCTTTTTTAGCAGTGATTAGCTTTTCACTGATTTTGGAATTACCAAAGAAATATGTGATTTTGGCTGGGAGTATCGGAGCAGCAGGCTGGCTGGCGTATCTTTTGGTGGATGCCGCAGCAGGATCTGTCATAACTGCGGCATTTTTATCCACGCTTTTAGTGGCTTTGGCAAGTCATATTTCTGCAAGAATCTTTAAGGCACCGGTAACTGTATTTTTAGTGGCGGGAATTCTTCCGTCAGTGCCTGGAGCTTCTATTTACCGAAGTGTATCCTATGTGATCAGCAACAATCCGGAGCTTTCCAGTTATTATTTGCTGCAGACCCTGCAGATTTCAGGAGCCATTGCCATGGCGGTCTTTATTATGGATTCTTTGTTCCGATTGGGGCAGAAGAAGTGAATGCGATGGTGAGTTCATCGCTTTTTCTGGAATAGAGATAGATGTGGTTGGACAGGCGGTCTTCTTCGGGAACCTCTTCCTGATTGATGGAGAAAACGGTTTCCGCTAGTTCTTTTATGGATATATTTTTGCTGCTGGGTATAATGAGGACTTCGTGAATGCTGGAAGGCAGGATGATTAAATCACTGTCTGTGCAGGAAGCGAAGTCTTTTAATATGCCTTCATAAAACATACAGGCAGCGCCATTGATGCCTGCTGGATTGGTTAGTACATACATTGGCGGTGACAGTGGTTCAGCATCAAAAAATTCAAATAAATCTTCTTCTTTTATATCTTCGTCTGCGGTATTTCTGGCGATATCTTTTATGACTTCTGAGAGGGAACGGATGCGGGCAGGGAAAAGGCGGGGGGTATTGATTTTTGCAGCCTGGAATAATTCTTCTGTGGTTAAGTTCCAGGTATTTTGGTGATTGTTGTGGATGAGGGCGGTCAACAGATCATCTTGTGACCGGTGGAGAGACAGACAAAAAATGAGACATAAATCCAGATCTGGATAGGAGATGTGTGGAATATCTGATAACTGGTCTTTGTTGGCTGGTTCATTAATCAGGCGGTAAATAATTTTGGTTTTTATGTATTCCGGAGAAGTAAGCGCATCAAGATGAATATGATCGGGAAGCCGGTTCGCCTGATAAAGCAGCAGGATATCTTCGATGATTTCTGTGATAGGGATTCCGCTTTGAAAAGGTTTGTAAAATTGGTTTAAGTAAATGGTGGGTGCGGCTTTCTCACCTGCCTTTGCAATGCACAGTCCATCGTGAATCAGACCATTGTTTTTTGTAATGGAATGCAGCGTCAGCGTAAAGTCGGAACCAAGCCGCTCTCCTACAGATTGTTTGACAGTTTCAAGAAATGTTTTGTATACCATGGTATACCTCCTTAGATGTGATTTATGTAAATTGCTGATTGCAGATTTACAACTGGATTTGATCGGTTCTTTTTGTGGTTGGAATTCATTATAGGAACCGTAAGAAATGTGGAAATGATTTTAGATGTGATTGGTGGTTCTATTATAGCGGAGTTATGGGGAAAAGACAATATGCTTTAAGATAATTTGATGATGAAATGAGGGTTGAAGAGTTTAGAGTCAGGGGAATTGACCTTCTATTTGATAAAAAAGTTAGTAGAAGTGTTTTTTGTGAGAATACGATGGAAAATGGTTAAAATTAACAATTTTTAACACCATTATGTGTTATAATTATTATAAAAAAACAGGAGGATAAAAATTATGAGTAAAAAGGTTTCTTATTATGTAATGGGGATTTTAATTTGCTTATTTTCAATGATCGGGAATGCGTGGAATGTGGGGAATGGAAGTGAAACTTCTTTTCTCATAATTTTTATGGGACTTTTTGTTCTGGGATTGTTCTTTGTGGCTAAGGGGTATCGGATTGTTGTGGAGAAAAAGAAGGAATTTGTGGCAGGAATTATTAATTTGAACGGGGACAGGAAGCTGCATGAGGTTGAGGAGTAAGAGAAAATAATAAAAAAATAGCAATGATTTAACTTGTATGGGCTTGTGCTGTGGTTATTGGCACAAGCCTAAGTGAGTTTAAATGGTTATATATTTTAAATGCAAAAAGCCGGGGAAACCGGTTTTTTTGCTTGTATAAAATAAATTGAAAACTAAAAAATGTTCCGACTGTACTTGACTTACGTGTTCTGGAGTGTTACTATAGAGAAAAGAACATATGTTCGACTTAGCGGCAAGTATGAAGTACAATTAGGGAAATAATTTCTTTTAAGAAAGCAGGCTGCTTAGAGGTCAGTTACTATTTATTGTTTCAGGGGATAAGTTTTCAATCATGCCATTTCATTGGTAAAGCATTGATTTTTATTTATAAATAGAATCTGGGACTGGAATATATTGAAGTTTTGGAATTGTTTGATGTTTTATATATCTTATTTAGTTTTAAAGACAAGGAGAGTCCTTTTTTCTTTTAGTCAGGCACAACCGAAGAAGAAAAAACATACGTTAAGCATAAATGCATAGTTCTGATAATTTTGCTCATGCTTTGCAATGCAACAGCAAGGAAGTTATCGGCGGGCGGTTCGCTGCAAGGTTTTATTCATATATTATATATAGAGTAACTTTTTTTAATCACCTCTGGTGTTTTCATAAATCCATAGGGCTATTGTACGGTCCTATGAATATGAGATAAGTTATCTCATAGCGGCACCGCGGCTTTTAATTATGAAAGCCGCGGTGAGAATTAAAACACCGGATAGTTTTTGGATGGATGTACGAAAAGGAGAGTGTATCATGCAGCAGGAATATAGAGTGAAAGCTGATGTTACCAGTTCGCTTTTATTAAAAAACGGTTTTAAGCCGGATAAAGATAAATTTTCGTCTTCCAGCTACCTCTATCGCAGGTTTATTAAAGTCAGATTTACCATTGATTTAAAAGAGCGGGTCATGCATTGGACCATACAGGACAGTACCGGAATAAGTTCTTATTTTGCGTTTTCCAATCAAAAATATCATGAGAACAGCAGAATCGCCTTAAGAGTTATCAATGAGTTTAATCTGTTAATAAAAAGATATGAAGAAGCTGAAATTATTGAGGAAGAACTATGATGCATAAGAGAATAAAATGGCAGGCTTTGTTGCCTTTGCAGACAGTATTTTGATGATAAAATCACAGGCATACCTGATGAGGGATTCTGGTATGCCTGTTTGAGCGTGTATAAATCCTGATAGAAAGTCTATGAAAATACCTGACAGTTTCCAATAAAAAACAGATGCAAAAGATTATCCGCTAAAATTAGACCGTGATATGTGGAAAATACATAGAATTTTCCGATGCAGGAGATAGAATAAAACCAGCTTCCTGTATTATGCTTTACGAGAAACAACTCGGATTCTTCGATAATCCGCAGTCCATGTTGTTCCATTATACATTTTTTCAAATAGTAGCTGTTCAACATCCTCAAAAATATGATTTTGCTGGTCCGGGTCGTACACGGAAAGGCTTTCAGAAAAAAACTGCAACATCCACTTTCTTAACCCGTTTTTGCCATCTGGTAAAGGAGTAGGGCGGTCATAATCATATATTTTTTCAATTGTAAAACCAGCTTCTCTTAAAAGGTGGGAATACGCTTCAACAGTAGGAAAGAAAAACGGATTTTCATAATAATTTTGGTAGGATTTTAAGACGGTTCTATATGCAGTTTCAATTTGCGATATGTTTCCGGAGGCACCAAACTCGCAAATCAGAAGTCCGTTCTCTTTTAAAGCACGGATAATCTTCTCAAGCAGTAGTTTTTGATTGGGAATCCAATGAAAAACAGCATTGGAAAAGATAACATCAAATTCATTTTGCCAAGGAATTTGACAAGCATCCATCACATCAAAGTGCAAATTTGGATATTTATTTCTTGCTGTTGCTATCATTTCCTTTGAACCATCAATTCCGATGACTTGATTGCAGAATTCGTTTAGCTTTTGTGTCAGATCCCCTGTACCACAACCAAGATCAAGAATACTACCTGTCTTTTTCGGAACCAAAGAAATTAAATCTTTTCCATATTCCGAAACAAATGCTTGCGATGTATCATATAATTCACTTTTCCACTCCATGATATAGTACTCCTTTTATATGAATTCCAGATAGACGAATCTTTTTTGATAAATGATTATACTATATTTCAGTTTAAAAAGCAAAATATATTCTCAAAAACTAATTTGAAAGGTAAGCTTTTCAAATATACTTACACAGTGTAAGAATAGAATGGTTTCAGAAGATCCCAATAAATTTTTATAAAGTAACAAGTCGTTAGCTCGTAACTTTCGTGTAAGATTAGGAAGGGTCTTTTGGGACCCTGCTAGGTAAGCATAAAGCATTATGATGAAAATTGTAGTCAAAATACTTAACCGTTCTCCGATGCGTAATATTTACTGCCAAGTCTGAACGAGAACTCAAACGTAAAAATTAAGGAATATAATGAGGACAGGACTAAATATACTGTTAGAGCAGAGGCTACATCATTTTATGATATGCAGAGTTTTGGATGAAAACATTAAAATATTCTATATGAAAGCCAGTGTCATATGACTGATTGGACCAGACATATAATGCTGTTTGTAATTACATAGGCTATCTTTAACCGGGAAATCTATTTTAAAAGGATATTTAAGCTATGATGTACGATTTATCAGCTTTAGAAACATATTCAACAGTCAAGAAGCATTAAGAATTTGTCAAAGGGGTATTTCAATATGCTTACAATTGTCAAAAGATGACATTTGATCCATGTCCAGCGGTTCAATTACCTATCGAACGCTATATGAATGTAAAGAAAAAAAGCTAAGATTTTGCCAGAATATATAACTGAAAAAATGTATGAATTCAATATTACATTATTGCAGAGTAATAATCAGCTCTTTAAGCATATGCCTGTTCTGCTGCTGATTTTAAGTGTTCTAGGTACGGTGAAAGCAGAAGATTACACAATCCATGTGCTCAGACACAAGAGAATCCTTATGAAATAAAGACTATTAGAAATATAAAAAAGGGCAAAAAAATAGTGCATCTGATAGGAATCGAACCTACGCACACGGCTCCGGAGGCCATTGCTCTATCCACTGAGCTACAGATGCATCTTTTACATTCTACTATAAATCCTTTCAATGCGCAAGAGTATTTGTTGATTTTTATCGGTTTTTTTGTTAAAATGAAGAGGAGATTCATTCTCCAGGAGGTCAAGCCTATATGAAGCACTTATTGGAAAAATGGAAGAACGGTATGAAAGAAGAGACGAAAAAAAACCTAAAGTTTCTAGCCGTTCCGCTGATAGTCATTATACTTATGATTGTCGTAGTTGTACTTGATGAACCCGGAAAAGACCATAAGAATGAGTCAGGGAATGGGGGCGGATCTGCTGCCGGAACAGAGGAAAGCGGGTCAGAAGCAGGGGCTATGGCAGAGATTACTTTGAAAAAAGAGGCTGTGCCTGAGATCCATGAATTGATGGAAGCTTACTTTAAGGCGAGAAAAACCTGTGATTTGGAAGCTCTTTCTGAGGTATACGGAGGTACTTGTCCGGAACAGGAACTGAATCAGCAGAGTGCCAGACTGGAAGAGGAAGTAAAGTTTTATCAGGATTATGAGAATCTGGTATGCTACACCGCTCCAGGGCTTTCAGAAGGAGATTATCTTGTTTATGCGAAGTTCGACATTAAGTTCCGTCAGGCGGAGACCTTAGCTCCAAGCCTGATTGTGTGTTATTCAAAAAAAGGAACAGATGATACCTATTATCTGGTAGCTAATACGGATAAAAATCAATCCGGATTTATGGATGAAGCCAATCGGTCTGATCAGGTTCAGAAATTGGCGAAGGAAGTAAATGAGGGTCTGGATAAAGCATTAAAGTCTGATGAGAATCTTCTGGCTGTTTATCATACTTTGATGGACCAGAAGGAAGAATCAGAAGAGAGCGCTGCTTCACCGGCTGAAAAAGAGGGTTCCGCAGAAGAGACGGAGCCTGCAGCGGAGTCCGGCAGCCAGACCAACAATATGTAAACAGATGCTTCTCTGCGTGGCACCGTGCAGAGGGGCATTTTTGACAAAGGAGATAAATATTTATGAACGTGAAAGATTTTAATTTTGATTTACCTCAGGAGCTGATTGCACAGGATCCTCTTTTGGACCGTTCCGCTTCCAGGCTTTTGGTACTTGATAAGCACACAGGGGAAATTGAACACAGGCATTTCAGGGATATCCTTTCTTATTTAAGAAAAGGAGACTGTCTGGTCATTAATGATACAAAGGTAATTCCGGCCAGACTCTTTGGAGTGAAGGAGGGGACAGAAGCAAAAATTGAAATTCTGCTTTTAAAAAGAAAAGAGAATGATATTTGGGAGACGCTTGTAAAGCCGGGCAAAAAGGCAAAGGTTGGGACCGTTATTTCCTTTGGGGAAGGTTTGCTAAAAGGAACCGTCATTGATGTGGTAGAAGAAGGAAACCGCCTGATTCAGTTTACCTATGACGGTATCTTTGAAGAGATCTTAGACCGCCTGGGGCAGATGCCGTTGCCTCCCTATATCACTCATCAACTTCAGGATAAAAACCGGTATCAGACCGTATATGCAAAGCACGAGGGTTCAGCGGCAGCACCGACTGCAGGTCTTCATTTTACAAAAGAACTGTTAAAAGAGATTGAAGACAAGGGGATTTCCATTGCCCATGTGACTCTGCATGTTGGCCTTGGTACGTTTCGGCCGGTGAAAGTGGAGGAAATAGAATCCCATCATATGCATTCCGAGTTCTACATTGTTGAGGAGGGGGAAGCTAAAAAAGTCAATGATACGAAGAAAAATGGCGGAAGAGTCGTTTGTGTAGGGACTACCAGCTGCCGGACCGTTGAATCTGCGTCAACGGAAGACGGAATTTTAAAAGCGGGAACCGGATGGACGGAAATCTTTATTTATCCCGGATACCGTTTTAAGATCTTAGACTGTCTGATCACGAATTTCCATTTGCCGGAGTCCACCCTTGTCATGCTGGTTTCCGCCCTTGCAGGACGGGAACATGTGCTGCATGCTTATGACGAGGCCATAAAAGAACGCTACCGGTTTTTCAGCTTCGGTGATGCAATGTTTCTGACGGATCTTTCTAAAGAACAGGAACATGGAGGGAACGTTTCATGAAAACATCCGAAGATTTAAAACAATTTCTCCGTTCTGTGGATGGGAAAGGGTATCCGGCATACAAAGGAGCCAAAGGGCAATACCGTTTTCCAGGTTACGTATTGTCCATCGATCATGTCCAGGGAGATCCGTTTGCCTCTCCTTCCAGGATCAGCATTCGCGTCGATGGGAATAATGCGGGATTTCCTCCAGCTTCCTATGATATGGAATACAAAAGAGTTGCTCTTTCCGACCATCTGTTACGGAAGTTTGGAGAAATTTTGGAGCAGTATCGTTTTAAGGCAAAAGGCTCAGGAAAAAGCGGGCTGCTCTCCATCAGCCGCCCGGGGCAGGAGATATTGGACCGCACGGCCTGCCGGATCAATCGGGCAGACGGCAGCCTGAGCTTTCGTCTTGAAGTGGGATTTCCAGCCAATGGAAGAACCATCCGTTCGGAGGAACTCATAAAGATACTGTTTGATTTTCTGCCTTCCTGTGCTGCAGAAATCTGTTTTTACCATTCTTATCCTGATCAGAAAAAAAGACAGATTCATGAGGTAAGAAAACTGGCAGAGGATCAACAGTTCCTTCGGAGCCGTCTTACTGACCTGGGACTGGCAGCATTTGTGGCAAATGGAGCAATTTTGCCAAGGCAGTCCGGAGTCTCGGAAAAACCTATGAAACAGGCGGTTCCTTTTCAATCGCCTGCAGCCATGGAAGTGGAAATTTCCCTTCCCAATCAAGGCAGTATCAAAGGAATGGGTATCCCAAAAGGTGTTACGCTTATTGTGGGCGGCGGATACCATGGGAAATCTACACTTTTGAAGGCTTTGGAAAAAGGCGTATATAACCATATTGCCGGAGACGGAAGAGAGTTTGTTGTTACAGAAAATTCGGCAGTAAAGCTTCGGGCCGAAGATGGAAGAAGCGTAAAGAAAGTGGATATCTCTGCATTTATTAATAATCTTCCGGATCATCGGGATACCGTTCGGTTTTCTACAGAAGATGCCAGCGGAAGCACTTCTCAGGCGGCCGGGTTGGCAGAGGCCATGGAAAGCGGAGCCGGGGTATTTTTAATCGATGAAGATACCAGTGCCACCAACTTTATGATCAGGGACCGGTTGATGCAGCAGGTGGTCAGCCGGGATAAGGAACCGATCACTCCTTTTGTGGAACGGATCCGGGAAATATATGAGCGTAAAGGAATTTCCACCATACTTGTCGCTGGAAGCTCCGGAGCTTATTTTCATGCAGCAGATTGTGTGATTCAGATGGATTCTTATGTGCCGGTGGAAATCACAGAATTTGCAAAGAAAGCGGCGGCGGAATACGGAGAAGGGATTTTTCCACTTGACCTGCCGGAAATAAATCTTTGCCGTGTGCCTCTTGCCCTGAAAACCGGAGGAAAAGAGGAACGGTCTAAGATAAAGGTTTTGGGACAGGACAGCTTAAAAATCGACCATGAGATTGTTGATTTGCGTTATGTGGAACAGATTGCAGATGCGGAACAGGTTGCAGCACTGGGATTTTTTCTTCAATACGCAGGCGCCCGCTTGATTGACGGAAAGAAAACACTGGTGCGGATCGTTGATGAACTGGAATATAGGGTGAAAGAAGAAGGCCTGGATTTTCTGGGAGAGAAGGGGAATCTTCCTGTAAATCTGGCACTTCCCAGGAGACAGGAGATTTTTGCGGCATTTAACCGGTGCCGGAGCCTGACGTTTTAAAAGGTAAGGATATTGCTTATGGAAGAAAAAAAACATATGGTCGGAGGCATATCCAGAAAGACTCTGGAACGTCTGCCGATATACCATCATTATCTGGAAGGTAAGCTTAAAGAGGAAACGGAAACCATATCAGCCCCCTCCATCGCCATGGATCTTCAGTTAAATGAGGTTCAGGTGCGAAAGGATCTGGCTATGGTGACCACAAATGGCGGAAAACCCAAAATGGGATATCAGGTCATGGAACTAATTAAGGACATCGAAGAGTTCCTGGGATATCATAACAGCAATCAGGCGGTACTTGTGGGAGCAGGCTCTTTGGGGAAAGCATTGCTTTCTTACAAAGGGTTTGAGCAGTATGGTGTAGAAATTGTGATGGCTTTTGACACTGATGGAAGAAAAGTGAATACCAAAATTGGAGGAAAGATGGTTCTGCCTTTTGGAAAACTTGAAAGTCTTTGTAAGAGAAGGAACATACATATTGGAATCATCACGGTTCCTGCGCAGGCAGCTCAGGAAGTCTGTGACCATCTGGTGGCAGCAGGAGTGAGAGCAATCTGGAATTTTGCTCCCATCCATTTATCTGTGCCGGAACATGTTCTGGTGCAGAATGAGAATATGGCAGTTTCTCTGGCTGCGCTGTCCAAGTATCTTTATGAAGCCGAAAAGAAAGGAAGGCAGCAGGCAAAGGGGGAAAATGATTGAACACTGTATTATTGCAATATGCGGTTGAGGTGGAAAAAACAGGCTCTATTACGCAGGCGGCAGCCAATCTTTATATGGACCAGCCCAATCTGAGCAAGGCGATCAAGAGCCTGGAGGAAAGTCTTGGTGCACCTATTTTCCGAAGGACTCCGAAAGGTGTGGTGCCTACGGAGAGAGGAAGGGTCTTTTTAAAATACGCCAGGAATGTCCTGGTACAGATTGAAGAAATGGAACATCTATATAAGCCAGATCAGGTAACTGGCATCAATTTTTCTCTTTCTATGCCAAGAGCCAGCTATATAAGTCTTGCATGCACCCGGTTAATCAGGGCTTTTAGTCAGGAGGAAGCCATGGCGGTCTGGCTGCGGGAGACCAATACCGCCGATACGTTAAGGGATGTGGAGACAGGGGAGTACCGTTTGGGGATCATCAGGTACCAGTCTTCTTCTGAAGCTTATTACGGACAGACTTCTGCCGCAAAGGGTCTGGTCATGGAACCTTTGTTTCATTATTCATTAAGGCTTCTTTTCTCTTCCCATCACCCTTTGGCAGGAAAACAAGACATAGAACCGGAGGATTTAATCCCATACATTGAGATCTCTCACGGCGATGGTTTTTCAAGCCGGCAGGGAGAGGGGGAAAGAGACAGAAGTATTCTGGATTTGGCAAAACGTATATTTGTATTTGAACGGGGGAGCCAGTTTGATCTTTTGTGTGAGAGTCCGGATACCTATATGTGGGTTTCTCCCATGCCTCCCCAGATGTTAAAAAGGTATCATCTGGTGGAGCGGAGATGTAAAAGAAAGACTCCGGTATATCAGGATGCTTTGGTATACCGCAAGGGATATTCCCTTAGCTGCCTGGAGAAAAAATTTATAAAAGAGCTGGAAAAGTTCAAGCCGTTGTTCTGTTAAGAATGTTAAATATATATCAATATTTATATACTGATATATACCTTTTTACCTTTGTATTTCCTGTCCAATTGGACTACAATATTATATAGTAATAACTGGAAATTCATAAGGAGGGTTATAACATGGCTAGATTTACATTACCGAGAGACTTATATCACGGAAAAGGTGCCTTAGAGGAACTTAAGAACTTAAAGGGACGTAAGGCTATCGTGGTAGTCGGCGGCGGTTCGATGAAACGGTTTGGATTTCTTGACAGGGTGGAGGCTTATTTAAAAGAGGCTGGATTAGAAGTAAAGTTATTTGAAGGGGTAGAACCGGATCCAAGTGTGGATACGGTGTTAAAAGGTGCTGAGGTAATGCGTGAATTTCAGCCTGACTGGATCGTTGCAATCGGCGGTGGTTCTCCGATTGATGCGGCAAAAGCAATGTGGACATTTTATGAGTATCCGGATGTTACCTTTGAAGATTTATGTATTCCGTTTAATTTCCCGTCTTTACGGACAAAGGCAAAGTTTTGCGCAATTCCGTCTACTTCCGGTACAGCTACCGAAGTAACGGCATTCAGTGTTATTACCGATTATAAAAAGGGAATCAAGTATCCGTTGGCAGACTTTAACATCACTCCGGACGTAGCCATCGTTGATCCGGACCTGGCTGAGACGATGCCCCAGAAGCTGACTGCATTTACCGGTATGGATGCCATGACCCATGCAATTGAAGCATACGTATCCACGCTTCACTGTGATTACACCGATCCTCTTGCGCTTCATGCCATCAAGATGATACATAATGATCTGATTGATTCTTATAACGGCAATATGGATGCACGTGCCCGTATGCACAATGCACAGTGTCTTGCAGGTATGGCATTTTCCAATGCACTGTTAGGAATCGTTCATTCCATGGCTCATAAGACTGGTGCTGCTTATTCCGGCGGACATATTGTTCATGGCTGTGCAAATGCAATGTATCTGCCAAAGGTAATCAAATTCAATTCCAAGGTTTCCGATGCAGCCAAACGTTATGGTGAGATTGCCAGCTTCATTGGACTTAAGGGCAATACAGACGGGGAACTGGTGGATGCACTTATTGCTGAGATACAATCCATGAATGAAAAACTCCATATTCCTTCCTGCATTAAGGATTATGAGGGAGGAATCATTGATGAAGCAGAGTTCAATGAAAAAATAGCGTCAGTAGCTGAGTTGGCAGTTGGTGATGCTTGTACCGGCTCCAACCCAAGAACGGTTACTCCGGCAGAGATGGAGAAGCTGTTAGCTTGTTGTTACTATGATAAAGAGGTTGATTTTTAAGAATCACTGAAACATATATGCAGTGTGAGTCGTAGGCGCAGAACCCTTTGGTTTTGCGCCTATGGTGCGTAAAAAGGCGTTTGACAGTAAAATCCATCTGTGATATGGTAATCTGGAAAAATGAAAAGCTGATACACTGGCTGCTGCCTGTAAGATGGAGGAGACTAAATGAGAATAGGAAAGACCATGATTCTGATTGCAGGACTGGCTGCAATGCTGCTTTCTGGTTGTCAAAGAAACATAGAGCCGATCAGCAAATCGGGCTTTATGTTAAATACATTTGTTACAGTAACAATTTATGATAAGGATGATCCCAAAATACTGGAAGGCTGTCTGGAATTATGCCGGTCTTATGAAAATATTTTTAGCAAGACTCTTGAGGGAAGCGAAGTCTACAAACTGAATCACCGGTCTTCTGACCAGCAGACAGTGACGGTGTCTGATGATGTAAAGGCACTTATCTCCGAAGCGCAGATCTATTCGGAACGTTCCAATGGAGGCTTTGATGTTACCATAGAGCCTTTGTCGTCCTTGTGGAATTTCACCGCTGAAAGTCCTGTGATTCCATCGGAAAAAGATATTAAAGAAGCGGTTTTAAAGGTAAATTATAAGAATTTGAAACTGGAAGGGAACGATCTTACTTTTTTGTCTCCGGATACTACTATTGACTTTGGGGGCGTTGCCAAGGGGTATATTGCAGACCGGTTAAAAGATTATCTTTTGGAACAGGGCGTAAAAAGTGCCATTATCAATTTGGGCGGAAATGTTCTATGTGTAGGAGAAAAGCCTGACGGGACTCCATTTAAAATCGGCCTTCAAAAGCCTTTTGCAGACAGGAGTGAGACGATAGAAACGCTGAATATCAAAGATATGTCTGTCGTATCTTCCGGTGTTTATGAGCGCCATTTTATAAAGGATGGAGTTAATTATCACCATCTTTTGAATCCACGGGACGGATACCCCTTTCAAAATGGCCTGATTTCTGTTACGATTTTATCAGATATTTCTGCTGATGGGGATGGAATGACCACGGCCTGCTTCTCTCTGGGACTGGATGAGGGACTGAAGCTGGTCAATTCCTTAGATGGAATTTATGGAATTTTTATAACAGATGATTATGAAGTTTATTATTCGGATGGTGCAGAGAAGTTTCTGGAAGTCAACCCTTAGAATCTCTTTACAATTCCCCAGCCCTATAATACAATAGAGGAAATGTGATTTTACAGGAGAAAAAGAAATGCTTAAAAAAATATGGGACAAGTTCATGAACCGTGAAGTCATTTCCTATCTGATATTTGGGGTGCTGACAACGCTTGTGAACTGGGTGGTCTATGGCATGATGGTGAGAACCGGCGTAGATTACCGCATTGCAACAGCGGCAGCCTGGGTTGTATCGGTCCTGTTTGCTTTTGTTGTGAATAAAATTTTCGTTTTTCAAAGCTATGACCTGCATCTTGCCTGTGTAATGAAGGAAGTGACTTCCTTTACCGCATGCAGAGCTGCGTCAGGCGTCATGGAAATGGTTCTAATGGTGATTATGGTTTCCTGGCTCAATATGGATGAATATGTAAGCAAAGTACTGGTATCCATAGTTGTTGTTGTTGTGAACTATGTATTCAGCAAACTTTTCATATTCCGAAAAAGTGAGGAAAAACCCCTGTAAAGAGAGGTAAATGAAATGGAACATGATGACGAGATTGAAAAGATATCAAAAGAACTAGAGGATATGTTAAGAATGACATCAGATGGAAAAGAAGATACAACAGGGGAAACAGGCTTGAAAGCGAAGGACAGCGAAGAAATCAAAATTAAGAATCCGCAGGATATGGCAGGGATTGAACCGGATGTTTCCTCTGCATCAAAAGCCCATCCGGATGATCCGGTTGATGGTATGGAAGAACTGTATGGCAAAAAGCTTTTGCAATCGGAGGACTTTCCGGATGAAGATATCAGAATAGAAGAACCTGAAGCGGACAGGACCCGTAAAAAGGTCAGAAGAGGCTTGCTGTCGGGGAAGCATGAGGTGTTTCATAAAAAAGAGTCAGTGACAGCCAGCCTGGTGAGACCTGCCGACGGGCTGATAGCGGCTTTTTTTGTGCCGGTAGTCATTATGATCATCATATTTGCCCAAAGAGGGATTTTCCCATTCGGAGAGGAAAGCTTTCTTCGAACGGATATGTATCATCAGTACGCCCCCTTTTTTTCTGAATTCCGTTATAAGCTGACCCATGGAGGCAGCCTGTTATACAGCTGGGATATCGGAATGGGTGTGAACTTTGCTGCGCTGTACGCATATTATTTGGCCAGCCCTTTGAACTGGCTGCTTATTTTCTGCCCGAAAGATCATGTGATAGAATTTATGACTTATATGATTGTGTTTAAGATCGGGCTCAGCGGACTCAGTTTCGCATGGTATTTAAGAAAGCATTTTAAGACCAATGATTTTGGGATTGCATTCTTTGGCATCTTTTATGCATTGTCAGGATATATGGCAGCTTACAGCTGGAACATTATGTGGCTGGACTGTATTTTGTTATTTCCGGTGATTATGTTTGGATTGGAACGGCTGGTTAAGGAGAAGAAATGTTTTCTCTATTGCATAACTCTTGGGTTATCAATTTTATCAAACTATTACATATCTATTATGATATGTATTTTTATGGTGTTCTATTTCGTTTCTCTTCTTTTATTAGAGGGGAAGAGGCCGTGGAAAGAAGTCTTTGTCAATATTGGCCATTTTGCACTGTTTTCCCTCCTTGCGGGAGGACTTTCCGCCGTTATCCTGCTGCCGGAAATCTATGCCCTGCAGATGACTGCGTCCGGAGATTTTAATTTCCCCCAGACGTTTAGTTCTTACTTCTCCATTTTTGATATGATAGCAAGACATCTTCCGGCTGTAGAAACGGAGATCGGACTGGATCACTGGCCGAATATTTACTGCGGAGTTGGGATTTTCATGTTCTTTCTTTTGTATCTGGGCAGCAGAAAGATCCGGAGGAAGGACAAAGTCATCATGTGTTCACTGCTTCTGTTTTTCTTTGCAAGCTTTTCCGTGAACGTACTGAATTTTATCTGGCATGGATTCCATTATCCGAACAGCCTTCCATGCAGACAATCCTTTCTTTATATTTTCCTTATGCTTATGGTTTGTTATAATGCTTACATCCATTTGCAGGAAACCCCGTGGAAGCATATTGTGCTGGCATTTTTTGCCTCAGTGATCTTTGTATTGCTGGCTCAAAAGCTGATTACAGATGATGCCTATCACTTTTCTGTATTCTACGCAGCGATTTTATTCCTGGCGGCCTATGCAGGGATAATCCGGCTTTATCAAAATGGAATCAGCAGAAATGTACTGGTTCTTGTGACTCTTGGGATTGTGTCATTAGAGGCCGCAGTCAATACGACTGTGACAAGTGTGACCACTACCAGCAGAACCAGTTATATAAAGGATAATAAAGCGGCGTCTGAACTGGCTTCCAGTTTAATGCCCAATGATTCCTTTTACCGGGTGGAAAAAGTCACACGGAAAACAAAGAATGACGGAGCCTGGCTCAATTTTCCTTCGGTATCCTTATTCTCATCCACGGCCAATGCAGACCTGACCAGGTTTTTTAAAAAGCTGGGGTGCGAAAGCTCTACCAATGCTTACAGCATTACAGGAAGTACGCCCCTGGTAGATTCCCTTTTTGCGGTCAAATATGGACTGTATTCAGAAGAAGCGGAAGGTCAGGATGATATTTCAACTCTGGTTTCTACAGGGGAAGAGATGTATCTGCGTGAAAATACGTATGCCTTGTCTTTGGGATTCATGATGCCTTATGACCTGGAAAATAACTGGCAGCTGGAACTGACCAATCCTGCAGAGGTGCAGAATGACTTATCAGTGGTATTGGGAGCAAAGCCTGTTCTTGCAGAGGTGCCAAGTGAAATCAATGGAACCAGCTTTACCTTTACTCCCGAAGAAGATGGCAGCTATTACGTTTATGTAAGCAATAAAAAAGTGGAAAAGGTAAATGCTTTCATAGGAGAACGGTCGAAGAGCTTTGATAATGTAAGCCGCGGCTATTTGCTGGAGCTTGGAGCGGTAAAAGCCGGAGAAACGGTTACAATAAACAACGAAGACAATGAACAGGATCTGGTGGCGGTTGCCTACCGGTTCAGCCCGGAGGGACTTAAGTCTGTTTATGATATCCTGAACAGGAATTCTTTAAAGCTGACCACGTGGACGGATACAGAAATAAAGGGAAGTGTGGATGCAGACCGGGCCGGTTTATTGTTTTTAAGCATTCCCTATGACAAAGGATGGACGATCTGGGTAGATGGCAAAAAGGTGGAGGCTTATAAGATATTTGATACCTTTTTAAGTGTCCATTTGACTGCAGGAACCCATGAGATATCACTAAAATATATGCCGGAGGGACTGAAACTGGGCGGCAGTATTACCGCAGGAAGTATTTTGATTCTTCTTGTAATAGGCGGATGTTCTATCAGAAACAGAAAAAAACGCAGCCCCATGCGGGTTCATACAAGTGACTAACAACGAAAAGAGGAGATTTAATTATGAAATTATGGGGCGGACGCTTCACAAAGGAAACGAATCAGCTGGTACACAATTTTAATGCATCCATATCCTTTGATCAGAAATTTTACCATCAGGATATTGAAGGCAGCATCGCTCACGTAAAGATGCTGGCAAAACAGGGGATTTTATCGGAGCAGGACCGGGATACGATTGTGAAAGGTCTTATGGGAATCCGGGAAGATTTAGAAAACGGCGTTTTAGAAATTACTGCAGAGCATGAAGACATTCATTCCTTTGTGGAAGCCGTATTAACAGAGCGAATCGGGGAAGCCGGAAAACGCCTTCATACGGGACGAAGCCGGAATGACCAGGTGGCACTTGATATGAAGCTTTATACCAGAGATGAGATCGACGAGCTTTCCGGTCTGGTGAAAGGGCTTTTAACAGAGCTTGTAGCGCTGATGGAAGAACATATCGATACCTATATGCCGGGATTTACCCATCTGCAGAAGGCACAGCCAATTACTCTGGCTCATCATGTAGGGGCTTACTTTGAGATGTTCGACCGGGATTTATCACGCCTTTCTGATATCAGAAAACGTATGAATTACTGCCCTCTTGGTTCCGGTGCCCTGGCAGGGACCACCTATCCCCTGGACCGGGAATATACCGCAGAGCTTCTGGGGTTTGACGGACCAACCTTAAACAGCATGGATTCTGTTTCGGACCGTGATTATCTGATTGAACTGTTAAGTGCCCTTTCGACCATCGCCATGCATCTAAGCAGATTCTGTGAGGAGATCATCATCTGGAATACCAACGAATACCGTTTCGTTGAGATCGATGATTCCTATAGTACGGGAAGCAGCATTATGCCTCAGAAAAAGAATCCGGACATTGCAGAGCTCATCCGGGGAAAAGCAGGACGGGTGTATGGAGCACTGGTTTCCATGCTCACCACGATGAAGGGAATTCCGCTTGCTTATAACAAAGACATGCAGGAAGATAAGGAGCTGACCTTTGACGCCATTGACACAGTAAAAGGCTGTCTGGCTCTTTTTACAGGAATGATTTCTTCCATGTCCTTTCGCAAGGATGTGATGGAAAGCAGTGCAAAGAACGGCTTTACCAATGCTACCGATGCGGCAGACTATCTGGTGAATCACGGCGTACCTTTCCGTGATGCTCATGGGATTGTGGGACAGCTGGTGCTTTTCTGTATTGAGAAGGGGATCGCACTCGATGATATGACCATGGAAGAATACAAGGCAATCAGCCCTGTATTTGAGGAAGATATTTATGAAGCAATCAGTTTGAAGACCTGCGTGGAAAAACGAATGACCATCGGAGCACCCGGACAGGAAGCGATGAAAAAGGTGATCGGAATCTATAAAAAGAAGCTGGAGCAGTAAAAGTTAAATAAATCTGTATAAATTTACGGATATATTAAAAAAGGCCTGTTGTAAAATGGAAAGAGAATACCAGACGTAGTATATCAACGTTAAAACTGGTATCTGCAGTCCATTTTGCAGCGGGCCTTTTTCACTGGCTAACCAAAAATCTTTTTGCATAGCCGGCAGCCGGTTGGAGTGGCAGCCAGTCCTCCTTCTGCAGTTTCCCGGAGAGAGGATGACATCTGCTGGCCCACCTGTTTCATGGCAAGGATCACCTCGTCGGCTGGAATCACGCTTGGGATTCCGGCAAGAGCCAGTTCAGATGCGGTAAAGGCATTGGCAACCCCCATGGCATTGCGTTTGATACAGGGAACCTCCACCAGACCGGCGACCGGGTCACAGACCAGGCCTAGCGTATTTTTTAAAGCAATGGCGCAGCTGTCGGAAATCATCTGAGGGGTACCGCCAAAGATTTCTGACAGGGCAGCGGCGGCCATAGCGGAGGCAGAGCCGACTTCTGCCTGACACCCGCCTTCGGCTCCTGCGATGCTGGCGCATTTGGCAATGACCATGCCAATGGCAGAAGCAGTGAACAGGGCCATAATGATGTCATGCTTTGGCAGGTCATATTCTTCCATAACGGAAATGAGGGCTGCCGGAATAACGCCGCAGGAGCCGGCAGTTGGTGCAGCAACGATCTGTCCCATACAGGAATTGTACTCTGTTACGGCAAGAGCCATGCTGAGGGCATTCCCAAGAAGGTGGCCATAGTGATTGCGCCCCTCATCCACTGCTTTTTTCAGCTTTGCTGCAGCGCCTCCCGAAAGTCCGCTGGAGGAACGAAGTGTCTCATCCATACCGTTTAAAACGGATTGCTTCATGACATCAAAGCTTTTTTCCATGGTGGCATAGACTGCTTCTGCAGTAAGTTCCATATCCTCTGCCTGTTCTTCCAGGACAATCTCCGATATTTTTTTGTTGGCTGAAAGTGAGGCATTCACCAGTTCCTCCACAGAATTATATTTAAGTTTCATGAGTTTCTCCTATATTGATCGCTTTAACATCAATTTAATTTTAATAATATGGTATTATAAACAAATGGAATGGATTTGATCTGTGAAACAAGAGCGTCGTCAAAATCAGAATCCATCTCAAGGGTCATGATGGCTAATCCCCCCTTTTCCTGCCGGTTTAAGCGGAAATTGCAGATGTTGGCATTGCCTGCTGCCACCAGATTGGTCACATGGGCAATGATACCCGGAACATCCTGATGCATGACAATCAGGGTGGTCTTTTGTCCGGTAAAATAAACTTCCATGTCATTTACCCTGGTGATGACAATGTTGCCGCCGCCAATGGAAGAGCCCTGGACGGTAATGGTTTTGCCTTTTGGGGAAATCAGTGTGACAAGAGCAGTGTTTGGGTGGGCATTCTCAAGGGTTCCTGTGCGGAAGTTGATGGAGATCCCCTGTTTTTCTGCTGTCTCCATGCTGGTCCGGATACCGGAATCCCAGGGATCCATTTTCAAAATTCCGCCGACAATGGCTTTATCCGTACCGTGGCCTCTGTAGGTTTTTGCAAAGGAACCGTGAAAAAGGATGTCCGCCTTTGCAACGGGAGCACCTAACAGCATGGCAGCAGTCTTACCGATTCGTGCGGCACCGGCTGTATGAGAGCTGGAGGGGCCGATCATAACAGGTCCCACGATATCAAATACATTCATAATTCTTCTCCAATTCTGGTACATTTTCTATATTCATCTTTGAATTTTTTCATAAGGGGATAAATTCCGGTATCCGTTGCTTGAATTCCGTATAATAGGAAAATCCGCAGGAAAGCAAAATCTCCCTGGCCGTGTGAAAATCTGCCCCCAGATCCTCTGGAATATGGGCATCGGAGCCAATGGTTATGATTTCCCCGCCAAGCTCCCGGTACCGTTTGATGATTTCCCTTCCGGGATTTGGCTGATGGATTCCTTTCCGGAAGCCGGCCGTATTGCATTCAATTCCCTTGCCGTGTTCAATGATTGCTTTTAAGATTTCATCAAAGATATCCCGGTACGTATCGTAACGGTAGTGATCGGCTTTATTGGGGCCGTAACGGATGATGTAATCCATGTGTCCGGCAGTGTCATAAGTGTTTAGATGCTTTACATTATCCAGTGTGACCTGAAAATACTCAAGATATGCTTCTTCCTCTTTCTTTCCTTCGAAAAATTCCGGATAAGCCGGGTCCTTCCGGCCGATAAAATGAGTGGAGCCGATGACATAATCAAAGGGATAGTCTGACAGCAATGCTTTAAAATATTCTTCCAGATGAGTCTGAAGGCCCAGCTCAATTCCTATGCGGAGGTCGAGCTGGTTTTTATATTCTTCCTTTAACCTGGTCATGGTTTCAAAATATCTGTTTATATCAAGGGTAAAATCGATTTCTGAATCCACATCATAGTCATGGTGGTCTGTGACACAAAGGGATTTCATTCCAAGTGCAACGGCACGGTCGAACTGGGCCCTTACCGGAGTATTAGAATCTCCGGAAAAGATTGTGTGAAAATGATAATCTGGCAGCATGAGGCCCTCCTTTCAAGTTGAATTTATTATAAACAAAATAAGGAAGAAAAGCAACGGAGAGAATCGGGAGAAATATCAAAATTAATACAAAACCTTACAGGATTCTCTGCTGCCATTAGAAAGTAATCCCGCTGACGCTGCAGGCAGAAAAAATATGAAATTTCTTAAGACATATGTATAATTCAAAAAAGAAGTTCTATAATAGGAGAAGATAAAATAAAAAAAGACTTGCTATTTATTGGGATATTAGGTAAAATAAAAGGTAGTTGATTATTATTTAACAATCACATCAATTTTATTCTTAGGAGGAATTGAATTATGGCAGTAAAAGTTGCAATTAACGGTTTCGGACGTATTGGTCGTCTTGCTTTCAGACAGATGTTTGGCGCAGAAGGCTATGAAGTAGTAGCAATTAACGATTTAACAGATCCAAAGATGTTAGCTCATTTATTAAAATATGACACTGCACAGGGCGGATACGCAGGACATTACGGCGAGAACGTTCATACAGTTGAAGCTTTTGAAGATTCAATCACGGTTGATGGAAAAAATATTAAAATCTACGCTGAGAAAGATGCTGCAAATCTTCCTTGGGGTAAAGTCGGTGTTGACGTAGTTTTAGAGTGTACCGGTTTCTACTGCTCCAAAGAGAAATCTCAGGCTCATATCGATGCAGGCGCTAAGAAGGTTGTTATCTCTGCTCCGGCAGGCAATGATCTGCCAACCATCGTTTACAGCGTTAACGAGAATATCTTAACAGCAGAAGACAAGATCATCTCTGCAGCTTCCTGTACAACAAACTGTTTAGCTCCTATGGCTAAGGCTCTTAACGATTACGCACCGATCCAGTCCGGTATCATGAGCACCATTCATGCTTATACAGGCGATCAGATGATCCTTGACGGACCTCACAGAAAAGGTGATTTAAGAAGAGCAAGAGCAGGCGCTGCTAATATTGTTCCTAACTCTACTGGTGCTGCAAAAGCAATCGGTCTGGTTATTCCGGAATTAAACGGCAAGTTAATCGGCTCCGCACAGCGTGTTCCGGTTCCTACAGGTTCTACTACAATCTTAATCGCAGTTGTTAAGGGTACTGATGTAACAAAAGAAGGCATCAACGCAGCTATGAAGGCAGCAGCAAGCGAATCCTTCGGTTATAATACAGATGAGATCGTATCTTCTGATGTTATCGGTATGAAATTTGGTTCCCTGTTTGATGCTACTCAGACAATGGTTTCAAAGATTGGTGATGACTTATATCAGGTACAGGTTGTTTCCTGGTATGACAATGAGAATTCTTACACAAGCCAGATGGTTCGTACAATCAAGTACTTCGCTGAATTAGGCTAATGATCCACGGAGGGTCCGGTCGTAAAGGACCGGGCCCTTTTATTATTTTACTGGAAAGGGGCATATAAGAGCATGCTTAACAAGAAAACAATTGATGATTTAACCGGATTACAGGGGAAGAAAGTATTAGTGAGATGTGATTTTAACGTTCCGTTAAAGGATGGAGTAATCCAGAACTATAACCGTATCGATGGAGCGATTCCTACGATTAAAAAATTATTGGATCAGGGTGCAAAGGTGATTCTCTGCTCTCATTTGGGAAAGCCAAAGGGTGAGCCTCTTCCGGAGATGTCCTTAGAACCGGTAGCTCCGGCTTTGAGCGAGAGACTTGGTGTTTCCGTAAAGTTTGTTAATGATCCAAAGGTAACAGGACCTGAGACTCAGAAGGTTGCTGCAGAATTAAAGGACGGCGAAGTGCTGCTTCTTCAGAACACACGTTACAGAGCGGAAGAGACAAAGTACGGAAAAGATGAGAATGCAGAAGCCTATGCAAAAGAGCTGGCTGCTTTCAGCGACGGCATTTTTGTAAACGATGCATTCGGTACGGCTCACAGAGCACACTGCTCCAACGTAGGTGTTACCAAATATACCACCACGAATGTGGTTGGCTATCTGATGGAAAAGGAAATCAAATTCTTAGGCCAGGCAGTTGAGAATCCGGTTCGTCCTTTCGTGGCTATCCTGGGCGGAGCAAAGGTTTCTGATAAGATCAACGTTATCAATAACCTGCTTGATAAGGTAGATACCTTAATCATCGGCGGAGGTATGGCATATACCTTTTTAAAGGCTCAGGGCCAGGAGATCGGTAATTCCTTATGTGAGGAAGATAAGCTTGATTATGCGTTAGAAATGATCGGAAAAGCAAAAGAAAAAGGTGTAAATCTTCTTCTTCCTGTTGACCACGTAGAAGGAAAAGAGTTTTCCAATGATACAGAGAGAAAAGTGGTAGAAACCATTGAGGCCGGCTGGTCAGGATTTGACATCGGACCGAAGACCATCACCCTTTATAAGGAAGCATTAAATGGAGCAAAGACTGTTGTCTGGAACGGACCTATGGGTGTTTTTGAATTCTCCAACTTTGCAGAGGGAACCCTGGAGGTATGCCGTGCGGTCGCAGACCTTGCCGATGCAACTACCGTAATCGGCGGCGGTGATTCCGTAAATGCGGTTAAGAGACTTGGATTTGCAGATAAGATGACTCATATCTCTACCGGCGGCGGCGCATCCTTAGAGTTCCTGGAAGGAAAAGAACTGCCAGGCGTAGCTGCAGCTGACAATCAATAATAGCAGATACCGGCCCGGGCGGTGAACGTCCGGGCTTTTAAGCAAGAGGCTATGTCTTAGTGAGCGATGAATAAGGAAGGATAATTGTATGTCTAGAAGAAAAATCGTAGCAGGAAACTGGAAGATGAATATGACGCCAACAGAGGCGGTTGCTCTTGTTAATACCTTGAAACCTCTGGTTGCCAATGATGAGGTCGATGTTGTTTTCTGCGTACCGGCAATTGATATTGTTCCGGCTATGGAAGCAGCAAAGGGCTCTAATATCAACATTGGGGCAGAGAACATGTATTTTGAAGACAAGGGCGCTTATACCGGTGAGATTTCTCCTGCCATGTTAAAAGATGTTGGAGTAAAATATGTGATTATCGGACATTCTGAAAGAAGAGAATACTTTGCAGAGTCCGACGAGACAGTGAACAAAAAGGTATTAAAGGCATTTGAATACGGAATTACTCCGATCGTCTGCTGTGGAGAATCCTTAACTCAGAGAGAACAGGGAATCACACTTGACTGGATCCGCCAGCAGATAAAGATCGCTTTCTTAAATGTGACTGCAGAACAGGCAAAAGAAGCGGTAATCGCTTATGAGCCCATCTGGGCCATTGGTACCGGTAAGGTAGCGACAACGGAGCAGGCACAGGAGGTCTGCAGTGCAATTCGTGAGTGCATCAGGGAAATCTACGATGAAGCTACCGCAGCGGCTATCCGCATCCAGTACGGCGGGTCCGTATCTGCAAGCAGCGCACCAGAACTGTTTGCCCAGCCTGATATTGACGGCGGACTGGTTGGCGGAGCTTCCTTAAAACCGGATTTTGGCGCAATTGTTAATTACAAAAAATAATTAAATTCTGCCGACTCCATTTATCGTAGACCAGGGTCGGCAGTTTTTGGCGGAAAAAGGAGAACTAGTTATGAGCAAAAAGCCAGTTGTATTGATGATACTTGATGGTTATGGATTAAATGATAACTGTGAGCATAACGCTGTTTGTGAAGCAAAGACCCCGATCATGGACCAGCTGATGAGCCAGTGTCCGTTTGTAAAGGGAAATGCCAGCGGTTTAGCCGTAGGTCTTCCTGATGGACAGATGGGCAATTCAGAAGTGGGACATCTGAATATGGGTGCAGGCCGCATCGTATATCAGGAGCTTACAAGAATTACCAAATCCATAGCAGACGGTGACTTCTTTGAAGTACCGGAATTTTTACAGGCAGTGGAGAACTGCAAAAAGAACGATTCAGCCCTTCATATGTGGGGACTGGTTTCAGACGGCGGTGTACACAGCCATATTGACCATATTTACGGCCTGCTTGAGCTGGCTAAGAGAAACGGCCTTGAAAAAGTTTATGTTCATTGTTTCCTGGACGGCCGTGATACGCCTCCGGCTTCCGGAAAGGGCTTCGTAGAGGCACTGGAAGCGAAGATGAAAGAACTGGGTGTTGGTAAAGTGGCTTCCGTAGCAGGACGTTATTATGCCATGGACCGTGACAACCGTTGGGACCGTGTGGAACGGGCTTACCGTGCCCTTTCCAAAGGCGAAGGGAATTATGCACAGTCAGCAACAGAAGGCATTCAGGCCTCCTACGATGCAAAGGTTTTTGATGAATTTGTGGAGCCGCTTGTAGTGACTGAAGGCGGAAAGCCTCTTGCAACTGTTAAAAATCATGATTCCGTGATTTTCTTTAACTTCCGTCCGGACCGTGCCCGTGAGCTGACAAGAGCGTTCTGTGATGATGATTTTAAAGGCTTTGAGAGAGAGAAACGCCTTGATCTGACCTTTGTATGCTTTACCAATTATGATGAGACCATTAAGAATAAGCTTGTTGCATTTAAAAAAGAATCCATTACAAATACCTTTGGTGAATTCCTTGCTCAGAATAACTTAACTCAGGCAAGAATCGCTGAAACCGAAAAATATGCCCATGTAACCTTCTTCTTTAATGGGGGTGTGGAAGAACCGAACAAAGGAGAGGACCGGATTTTAGTTCCTTCTCCCAAGGTTGCCACTTATGATTTGCAGCCTGAGATGAGCGCACCTGTCGTTTGTGAGAAACTGACAGATGCCATTCGTTCCAATAAGTACGATGTGGTGATTGTTAATTTTGCAAATCCGGATATGGTTGGCCATACCGGAATCGAATCTGCTGCCATTCAGGCGATCGAGACCATTGATGCGTGTGTTGGAAAGGTTGTGGATGCCATTAAGGAAACGGATGGCGTACTGTTTATCTGTGCAGACCACGGAAATGCAGAGCAGCTTCTGGATTATGAAACAGGAGAACCGTTTACCGCACATACCACCAATCCGGTACCGTTTATCCTGGTAAATGCAGACCCGTCTTATAAGCTGAGAGAAGGCGGCTGTCTTGCTGACATTGCTCCGACTCTGATTGAACTGATGGGTATGCAGCAGCCGAAAGAGATGACAGGAAAATCATTGCTTGTAAAATAAACGGTTAAGAATGAGGGCTTTCCGGTGTATTTGCTGGAAGGCTCTTATTTTTAGCTCATGGGAAAATTATATTTGTCCAAATTCGTTTTAGGCTTCCATTTCTAACAGAAATACGATAGAATATAAAAAGATATGTTAGGAAGGGTTTCGCATGAGTATTCGAATCAGATTTTCTTTGGAGCCTAAGAAAAAAATATTTTCCGGAATCGTCTGGAATTGTCAGAATGCAGAGCGCATGACAAAAAATCTGGTGAAGGAAATGGGATACCAATGTTACCGAATGGACGGATTTTTGCTGGTCCAGCTTTGCCCGGAAGGCTATATCTGGTTTCAATGGAAGAAACAAAAACTGCAGGGGGAGAGCCAGACAAATATTGCCGGTCCTGGTTTTCATGCGGCTGTTATTGATTTTTTGGAGCAGCTTGCAGGGAAAGAACGATTAAAGCTTAAGGTTGAAGACCGGACGGGATATTTTATCCGGCGGGATTTTCTTGCTATGAGGCAGAAATACTTCTATCAGTGGTTTTCAGATCTTATGGATCTGGTATCCGGGTGGAAGGAAAGCGGGGAATACCTGTTTTGCTGGCCTGCGGTTTACTACATACCGGAGCGCCAGGAGGGAAAGCTGATTACCCATATCCGGTCATTTTCATATAAAGAACTGAAAGGCATGGCGAATTCCGGAATGAGTGTGGCATTTGCCAGGGATTTTTTCGTATGGAATGAAGTGGAAAAGGACGCCTGGTTTTATAGAAACAGTGCGATGGTCTTGCTGAATCAGTTTTGCTGCTTTATGCCATCGGACCGTAGTGAGCAGGACAGAGAAGTCAATGAGACCATCATTGATCTGCTGGAAAAAGCCCTTACTATGGACCGGAGGATTCCGTTTCCGAAAAAGGAATATCTGGAGGTCTGCGGCCTTCATCATCATGCTCCCATGGACATAGAGGATGCGGTTTCCTTCCATGAAGAGAATGCCATCGGCTGCAGGAAGCATCTGGTTTACCGGAAAATCGGCAATATGAGCTTTGGAATACCGGGAAATTTTTTATATGATGATGGAGATCCCGGAATTATGGATCACTATTTTGACGGGATTTTGTATGGAGGCCATGATTATTATATTTATGCAGCGGTCTTTGAAGGACGGCAGGCCGAGTTTAAAAGCCAATGGTTTGAACAGGGGAAAGTGGAAGAAACTGTGGATTTTAACATGGGAGAGGCCAGAGTAAGGACTGCTTTTTATGAACCGGAGGAAATAAAGGGAGAGACCATTTATGCAATGTCTGCCCAGGTGCTTTATAAAGAACAGCGTATGAATATAAATATTATCAGCAGAAAGCCGGGAGAAAAAGAGTGGGCTTTAAGCCTTATTAAGAACATTAAAATTACAGAGTAGAGGATCGTATGAAAGAAAATGAGATGAAAACGGGCACTTTGCTGAAACGCTTTGTGCCCTATTATAAAAAATACACCAAAATCATGGTCATGGACTTGTTCTGCGCTTCTTTGACTACGGTTTGTGAGATGGTGCTGCCGCTTATTTTGCGCTATATTACAAATCAGGGATTAAGGGACGTGGCTTCTTTGTCGGTCAAGACCATCGTAAGCATTGGACTTCTTTATTTCGCGTTGAGGATTATTGACGGTCTTGCGAGCTTTTATATGGCTTATACCGGGCATGTTATGGGAGCAGCCCTTGAGACGGATATGAGACAGGATGCCTTTTCCCATTTGCAGAAGCTGTCGGATAATTACTTTAATAACACCAAGGTCGGTCAGATCATGTCAAGGATCACCAGTGATTTATTTGACGTGACGGAATTTTCCCATCATTGTCCGGAAGAATTTTTCATTGCATTTATAAAGACTGTGGTCTCTTTTCTCATTCTGTCAAGAATCAGCCTTCCACTGACTCTGCTCATTTTCCTTTTGATTCCGGTTATGGGAGCATCCTGTATCTATTTTAATCTTCAGGTAAAACGAGCGTTTAAACATCAGAGAAACCACATCGGAGAGCTGAATGCAAGAATCGAAGACAGTCTTTTGGGAAACCGGGTGGTCCGGGCCTTTGCCAATGAGAAGATCGAGATTGAAAAGTTCAGTCATGATAATCTGGAATTTCTTAATATCAAGCGGAAAACCTACAAATATATGGCTGCATTCCAGAATACCATCCGTATGTTTGACGGTCTGATGTATGTGGTGGTTATCATAGCCGGCGGAATTTTCATGATCAGGGGAATTATTAAACCCGGAGATCTGGTTGCCTATATTCTTTATGTGACCACTCTTCTTGCGACCATTCGAAGAATCATTGAATTTGCAGAGCAGTTCCAGAGAGGCATGACAGGGATCGAACGCTTTATGGAGCTTATGGATGCGGATATCGACATTTTTAATGAAGAGGGGGCGGCTCCTTTAAAGGATGTAAAAGGAAGCATTGCGTTTGAACATGTATCCTTTGAATATCCCGATGACCATAATCCGGTATTGAGCGATATTAATCTGGAGATAAAGCCTGGAGAAAAGGTTGCGTTGGTGGGACCTTCCGGAGGCGGAAAGACTACCTTATGTAATTTGGTCCCCCGTTTTTATGATCCGACGGAAGGAAGGATTCTTCTTGACGGACATGATATAAAGCAGGTAACATTAGAAAGCCTGCGAAGTGCAGTCGGTGTTGTCCAGCAGGATGTATATCTGTTTTCCGGCACAGTCTTTGAAAATATTGAGTATGGCTGTCCGGGAGCTTCCAAAGAGGATGTCTGTGAGGCAGCAAAGCTGGCCGGTGCCCATGAATTTATTATGGGGCTGAAGGATGGCTATGATACTTATGTGGGAGAACGGGGCGTGAAGCTGTCCGGCGGACAAAAACAGCGTATCAGCATTGCCAGGGTATTCCTTAAAAACCCGCCGGTGCTGATTCTTGACGAAGCGACTTCTGCTTTGGATAATGAGAGTGAATATCTGGTTTCTCAGTCTTTGGAGCGGCTTTCTAAGGGACGAACCACACTTACCATTGCTCACCGCCTTACCACCATTCAGAATGCGGACCGGATTCTGGTTCTTTCTGACGGCCGGATCGCGGAGGAGGGGAATCATGAAGAACTTCTCTTAAAGAGAGGAATGTATTATCAGCTTTATACCTCTGTAAGAGAAACGGAGGCAGAGGGCTGAGATTGAGAAATAGAGGAGAACGGAAATGAAAGTAGCGATATTAACAGACAGTAACAGCGGAATTACACAGAAGCAGGGTGAGGAAGCTGGAATTTATGTAATACCCATGCCATTCATGATGGGCGATGAAACGTATTATGAGGATATCAGCCTGACCCGGAAGGAATTCTATGAAAAGCTGAAAGGCGGAATTGATATCTCCACCTCCCAGCCGTCTCCGGCAGATATTATGGATTTTTGGAACAGGCTTCTTGAGGAATACGATGAAGTGGTCCATATTCCCATGTCCAGCGGTTTAAGCAGCTCCTGCCACACGGCAATGATGCTGGCAGAAGATTATGAGGGAAAGGTATTTGTTGTAAATAATCAGCGGATTTCCGTTACATTAAGGCAGTCTGTTCTGGAAGCGAAGAAGATGGCGGATGCCGGTATGTCAGGCCAGGATATCCGGAAAAAGCTGGAAGATACAAAGATGGATTCAAGCATTTATATTACGCTGGATACGTTGGAGTACTTAAAAAAGGGCGGAAGAATTACTCCGGCTGCCGCACTGTTAGGGTCCTTTCTCCGGATTAAGCCGGTATTGACCATACAGGGGGAAAAGCTTGATGCTTTTGCTAAGGCAAGGACGATGAAACAGGCGAAAACGATGATGATCATGGCCGCCAAAAAGGATATGGAGGAACGCTTTAAAGATCCGGAAGGCGTTCATACCTGTATTGCTGTAGCTCATTCTGAGAATGAAGCGGCTGCCCTGGAATTTAAACAGGAATTAGAGGAACTGTTTCCAAAGACCGGTGAAATCTATGTGGATCATCTGTCATTAAGCGTATCCTGCCACATCGGCCCCGGAGCACTTGCTATTGCCTGTACGAAACGTCTGGATCTATGATGAAAGGGGAAAGTTGGAGGTATGGGGATATGTTTCCGTTTAAATTATTAAAAATAAAACATACCATAAGCCTGCGCCTTACCCTGATCATCGTCTTATTCCTGGTGGGAAGCGTACCGGTTTTTATCCAGAATCCGGTAATGCTTGGGTCTTATAAGCAGAATTTAATCGAATCCAGAATGCAGGATATTCAAAACCAGTGCTGGATTTTAAGCAATAAGATGACCAGAAGCGGATATATGACAATGGAACCCAAGGACCCTTTGCTGGATAATGAGATGTCGGTAAAAGCGGACATGTTTAACGGCAGAATCGTGGTGGTCAACCGCAGCTTCCGGATCATCAGTGATACATTTTCTCTGTCACTGGGAAAGATTAATGTATCGGAAGAGGTGGTTAAGTGCTTCAGCGGAGAGAACAGCAGCAAATATAATCCTGAGAAACGCTATTCCGCTTTGACTATTCCTGTTTATTCCAACAGCCAGGATAAGGAAATCGACGGAGTGATGATCATTACCGCTTCAACAGAAGATATCCTTAACCGGGTTTCTGAGGTATCGGAAAAGGGCTCTCTTTTAAATATTATGATTTTGTCCATACTGGGCATTGTGGTGTATCTGGTGGCAAAGCTTATTATGAAGCCGTTTAAAAAACTGCAGCATATTTTAAACCGTGCAGCGGAAGGAAATATGGAAGAGACCATAAGCTCCCATGCATACAAGGAGACGATGGAAATAACAGATTCCATAAACCTTGCGTTAAAAAAACTTAAGGCAGTCGATCAGTCCAGGGAAGAATTTGTATCCAATGTATCCCACGAACTGAAAACTCCAATCACATCCATCCGGGTGCTTGCAGATTCCCTCATTGGAATGGAAGATGCACCGGTAGAACTGTACCGGGAGTTTATGAGCGATATTTCCGTGGAGATCGAACGGGAGAGTAAGATTATTGATGATCTTCTGGCGCTGGTACGGATGGACAAGACTTCCGGAGGAAATCTAAATATTGCTCAGGTAAATATCAACGGTCTGCTGGAACTGATTTTAAAGAGGCTCCGTCCGATTGCAGGAAAGCGCAATGTGGAACTGATCTTTGAAAGCATTCGGGAGGTTACTGCGGATGTGGATGAGATGAAGCTTTCCCTGGCCCTCAGCAATCTGGTGGAGAATGCGATCAAATATAATGTGGAAGGCGGCTGGGTCCGGGTCACTCTTGATGCAGACCATAAGTTTTTCTATGTGAAGGTGGCAGATTCCGGCATCGGCATTCCGGAGGAATTCCAGGAGCATGTATTTGAACGGTTTTACCGGGTCGACAAAGCAAGGTCCAGAGAAACCGGAGGTACCGGTCTTGGCCTTTCCATCACAAAAAAGATCATTCTCATGCATCAGGGTGCCTTAAAACTTCAAAGCAAAGAGGGAGAAGGAACCACATTTACCGTGCGGATTCCTCTCACTTATATCTCATAGGAACAGGAGGAGTTATATGATGAGACGAAAAAGCATTTTATGTATCCTCCTGGTGTGTCTGTTCTGCCTGACCGGATGCCAGAGAAAAGAAAAAACAGAGGCAGAGGCTTCCGGCCGTGTATATCAGATCTACTATTTGAATTCTGCCATGACAAGGATGGAACCTCAGAAATACATCATGCCTCAAAAGCCGGAAGACAATAAAGGTCCGGCAACTGATTGGGAAATCTCCAATCTGATTGAGCAGCTGCGGACCGTGCCAAAGGATCTGGACCGGCAGGCGGCAGTGCCGGATAAGGTAGGATTTGAACGTTATAAACTGGAGGATAAGGTCCTTTATCTGTATTTTGACAATAACTATTCTCTGATGAACAGTACCAGAGAGATCTTATGCAGAGCTTCGCTGGTAAGAACTCTGACCCAGGTGGAAGGGGTGGATTATGTAACGGTATATACCGCAGAGCAGCCTCTGATGGATAGCTCGGGGAGCCCGGTGGGGCCTTTGGCTAATTCGGATTTTATTGATAATATCAGCAATGTCAACTCCTATGAGAAGACGGAGCTGGTGCTGTATTTCGCTGATGAGACCGGCGAGAAGCTGGAAAGAGAGACAAGAGAAGTTGTGCATTATGTGAATACTTCTTTAGAGAAGCTGGTCATTGAGCAGCTGATCGCGGGGCCGGGGCGGAAGGGAATGAATCCTACCTTGCCAAAGGAGACCCGGCTTCTTAATGTGTCAGTCAACGAAAACGTATGTTATATAAATTTTGATTCTTCATTTTTAAATAATACCCTGGAAGTAAAAGAGTATATTCCTATTTATTCTATCGTCAATTCTCTGGCTGCGGTGACTTCCATCAACAAGGTGCAGATTACGGTCAATGGTTCTCAGGAATATATGTTCCGGGACTCCATCTCTTTAAACCAGGTGTTTGAACGAAATCTGGATTACAATGCGGAAAATGAAGAAGCATTGAGTGAAACAGGAGGAAATAAACAATAAAACGCCCATTATGTCTGATCGCAGGGGGATTTGTACTTGGAGAGACTGCCGCTTTGCTGGCTCTGACATCATGGCTTTTGATTCCGGCATTTTTTGCTGCCGGGCTGATTGTTTATGGTTATTGGAGAGGCAGAGACTTTTGGTGGATCCTGCTGCCTCTCCTTTTCTTGTATCTGGGAGCAGCCTGGGCACTCACGGATCAACGAAGCTGGGAAAGACGGGACGAAGCGGTCGAAGCACTTGCGGAGACTTATGTGGAAGCCAGAGGGAAGATCACTTCTATAGAGGAGGCAGACGGTACCCTTAAAATTCTGCTGAAAGATAACCAGGTCTGTCAAGGCGGTGTAAAAAACCGGGACAAAACAAACTTCTTTATAGTCCCCGGTCTGATGGTGACATTCAAGGATTTTGAAAAGAAAGAAAAAGAAGGAAGTATGGCAGGCTTAAAAGAGCTTGGTATCGGCCAGACCGTCTTGATACGGGGAGAAGGCAGCGCTTTTTCAAAAGCCAGGAATCCGGGAGAATTTGATTCCAGGGAATTTTATAAAGCTATGGATCTGGATTTTAAGCTTTACGGTGAGGAACTGCTTGTCTTAGACCGCCGCAAGGATCCGGTCCTTGAAGGAATCCGGCAGGTAAAGCTATGGATCATCGGAATCTTTTACAGACTTACCGGAGAAAAGGATGCGGGTATTTTTGTGGCGGCGGTGATTGGAGATAAAGAGGGAATCCCAAAAGAAATCAATGATCTTTACCAGAAAAACGGGATCGCTCATCTTTTGGCCATCAGTGGGATGCATATGTCAGTCATCGGGCTGTTTTTCTACCGGATTCTTCGAAAGACGGGCCTTGGTTATGGAATGGCGGGAGCGGTCAGTGCCATACTGGTGATTCTGTACGGAATATTGACCGGCAATTCCCCGTCTGTAGCCAGAGCAGTGATTATGATGGTCCTATCATTTCTGGCTTCTTATCTTGGCAGGACCTATGATCTTTTATCTTCTGCCTCTCTGGCTCTGATCCTGCTGACACTGAAATCTCCCCTGATCCTGATGCAAGGCGGAGTGCAGTTGTCTTTTGGAGCCGTCTTTGCAATCGGAGGTATGATGCCTGTCATGGCAGAATGGGCAGGGAAAGAACACCCAGTTGCCCGGGCGGTATCAACTGCAATCGCAATTCAGGTAGTTACCTTACCTGTGGTGTTATACCATTTTTATCAGCTTCCCCTTTATGGGATATTTTTAAACTTTATTGCGATCCCTCTTATGGACGCAGTTGTTTATTCCGGACTTGCCGTAATTCTCCTTGGAAGCCTTTGTCCCTTGTTGGGAATTGGGGCAGCAGGGATCGGTCATTACATTCTTAATTTCTATGAATTTTCTTGTAAAAATATTGCGAAACTCCCTTATAATAATTTAACCTTTGGGCGGCCTGATACGGAACGCCTTGTGGCTTACGGATTTTTTGTAACGGCTTTGTTTTTTCTGCTGAAAGTTACAGGACCTGCCTGCAGGAACGATGAGGACGGGAAAAAATCTTTTTCCTGCGTCAGGCGCCTTCTGCTCCTTTTTGTACTGTATGGATTTTGCATTCTGTTCTTTAAACCTGCACCGGTAAAGGGACTGGAGGCCACGTTCCTTGATGTAGGACAGGGAGACGGGATTCTTTTGCGGACCGGAAAGTCTGCAGTGCTTGTAGATGGAGGCAGCTCTTCTAAAAAATCTCTGGGGGAATATACGCTGGAACCATGTCTGAAATCTCTGGGCGTTTCCGTGATCACCTATGCATTTGTCAGCCATGGGGATTTGGATCATTTCAGCGGTGTTCAATTTTTGCTGGAAAGCAGTGATGACATCAGAATTGAAACTATCATGCTTCCCTGTCAGGGAAAGGAGGATGAAAATATAAAGGAGCTGGCAAGGCTTGCCAGAATGCGGGGGACCAAAGTGATATATCTGGCAGGCGGCGATGAAGTTTCAGTGGAAGGATTAAAGATTACCTGCCTCTATCCCGGTTTTTCAGATGTTCCGGAAGATGTGAATGAACAGTCTGAGGTTCTGAAGATGGACTATGAAAACTGTCACATGCTGTTTACCGGAGATATGGGAGAGAAAGAGGAGCACAGGCTTTTGGAGCGGTTTGGTAAGGAGAAGCTTTCTGAAATCAATGTTCTGAAAACCGCTCATCATGGATCAAGGTATTCTTCCGGTGAAGATTTTCTTGAAGCGCTTTCTCCCCGCTGGGCAGTTATTTCTTATGGAGAAAATAATTCTTACGGACATCCTCACAAAGAAGTGGTGGAACGGTTGGAGAACCTGGGCGTGGAAGTATTTAAAACGGCAGAGTGCGGAGCCATCCGCTTATGGACCGATGGGTTTAAAATCCATTTTTCCAGTTACGTTGACGGAGACGGATTCTATGGGTATAATTAAAGAAGGAAAAAGAGAGGAAAGGCATCATGCAGACGTTGACTCAGGATATGAAAGAACACAGCTTTAAGCCGGTGTATCTTATATACGGAGACGAAGTATTTTTAAAGAACAGCTATAAAAATAAAATGAAGGCTGCCATAACCGATGGAGATACCGTCAATTTCAATCAGTTTGAAGGGAAAGGAATCGATATAAAGGAACTGATCAGCCTGTCAGATACCATGCCCTTTTTTGCGGAAAAGCGGCTGATTCTTATTGAAGACAGCGGATTTTTCAAGAGTCCGGCAGAGGAACTGGCAGCTTATTTGTCCCAGATTCCGGATACTACCTGTATGATATTCGTGGAATCCGAAGTGGATAAGCGAAGCAGGATGTTTAAAAAGGTGAAAGAGGTCGGTTATGTCTGTGAGATGGGGCGCCAGGACCTGGGGCAGCTTGCAAAATGGGCAGGCACCCTGTTGTCCAGAGAAGGAAAAAAGATCACGGGAAATACCATGGAGCTTTTTTTGAGCAAGACCGGGGATGATATGGAAAACATACGAATGGAACTGGAAAAGCTGGTCAGCTATACGCTCGGCAGAGATATAATCACCGCTGAAGATGTGGAGGCGATCTGTACCGAACGGGTCACCAATAAGATTTTTGAAATGGTAACTGCCATTGTCAACCGGCAGACGAGAAAGGCTATGGATTTATACGAGGATCTTTTGACGTTAAAAGAACCTCCTATGAGAATCCTGTTCCTGATTGCCAGGCAGTTTAACCAGCTGCTGCAGGTGAAGGAATTGATGGGAAAAGGCATGGATAAAAGCGGGATTGCATCAAAGCTTAAGATTCCGCCGTTTGCTGCCGGAAAAATCATGCCTCAGGCAAGATCCTTTTCTAAGGAAGCCATCCTTTCCTATGTGAATCTGTGTGTGGATGCAGAAGAAGCGGTAAAGACCGGAAAGCTATTAGACCGGCTGGCAGTGGAGCTTTTGCTGACACACAAGTATTAAAGAATCAGAGAATATAGTAAAACCCAAAAGTATCATGCAGACCTGCCATATGCATGATACTTTTGGGTTTTTTCCGGTGTATCTTAAAGGAAGCTGCTTGTTAGTTCTCATCTTTGCAGCAACACGGATCTTTATCAAAACAACTGGAGCAGAGAGCCTCCTGGGCAGAAATGGTTCCCAGAGTGTCACCCAGTTGGGAAAAGATACAGCTGAGCAGTGCGATTTCCTCATCGGTCCTGTCTTTTGCAATACAGCAGGCCAGAGAGGAAACGAACATGACAAGATCACAGGATTGCATAAAGACATCACCTCTGAATAGTATATGTAAGAGAACCGTAACAAGACAGAGAAATTTTAATCTAACAGCTTATAAATATTAAATGGTTCAAAAAGAATGAGATAATTGTCTTTTTGAAAGCCCTTTCCATATTTCGCATGGTAGCAGGAGATAGCCTCCTGCAAAAATTCTTCCGTTACATCTAAATATTCTGCAGTCTCATAACCGTTCCGGCAGCCGGCTTCCTTGGCTGCAACCAGCTTTTCCAGGGTAATCATCTTATTATAGGCCCAGAGCCTTGCTGTACGCTCCTGTTTCCGGTTGCTGACATCAGACTGGTCTAAAATATCGCCGGTGGTGGTGTGGTAGTGGCCCAGTTCTTCTGCCAGCACACAGGCCTTCTGGCAGTCCGGCATATTTTGGCGGATCAGGATATTAGTACCCCGGATCCGTCCGTCGTTGGCGATCAGCGGTTTTTCTTTTATGGTAATTCCAATGGATTCCGCTTCTTCTAATAATGCTTCATAATTCAATCAAATCACCTCAGCGAGTTAATTTTATTCATCAAAAAATGCATCATCGTGCCGTTTCATATCCTCAGTCACTTCTATATCCGTTCTCTCATGAGCTGCCACAGGAGCAAGGTAGGATTTATCCTGTCTATCCACAATCCTTGCATTGCCCTGATCCTTGATATACTCAGGGATATGTGTCATTTCTTTTACACGCTTTAATGCTTCTTTCTGACCTTTTTCATTCAGTTGGTGGAAATTCTCAAGCATCTCTCCGGCATCCATGCCGAAGCAGCTGCTGACATAATCAAATGCAGAAGCAGTGTCATTCTCCCATCCCATTAAAAATGCAGGGGTGGTTTTCAGTGCTTTTGCAATCGCCGCAATCTTTGACTGAGGAAGTCCTCTGCCATCCACCTCGATCTTATTAATGGATGAACGGGATTTATAGCCAGCCTTTAATGCCAGCTCTTCCTGGGAAATACCAAGTTCTTCCCGCCTCTTTTTAATGATATGACCTATCTCCATAGGATCACCTCCATATCGGTATTATACCACGCTGTAGAAAACTTTTCAACAAAATTCCGAAAATGTGTTGACAAAAATGATACAGAGGAGTATAGTAGCAAATGTAGACGAAATGACTACAAGAAGGAGGGCGGATATGACAGATACGGTTCGTCTGAATGAGGAGATCAAGCGGTCCGGATTGAAAAAGGGCTGGATAGCAGCGGAACTAGGCTTATCCAACTATGGATTTCTCAGGAAAATCAATAATGAGAGCCAATTTAAGGCTGGAGAAATCAAAGGCTTGTGTCAGTTGCTGAAGATTACGTCTTTGAAAAAGAGAGACGAAATTTTTTTTACTGACAATGTAGACAAAAAGACTACATAGTGAATTGGAGGATGGAGAGGAGGTGCTGGAATGGCAGATAAGAAAAAGACGAAGGAGGGAATGCATGTATAACGAAATTCTGGATGGGATTGTAAAGAAGCTGCAGATCCATTTTCCGGAAATAGTAACCTTTGTAAATCCCCTTGGCGAGGGAGTTAGTAAACCTTGTTTTCAAGTTGGGATCACAAATTCTGAAGAACAGCCGGTCAATGGCAGCCGGTATTTCCGCAGCATTGGAGTTTCTGTTAAATATTATCCGAAAGAATCGGAGAATGCTTCCAGAGAAATAAATCAGGTACTGGATATTCTGATGAACGAGTTTGAATATGTCATTGCAGAAGACGGTTCCTCTTTTAAAGGCAGCAGCAGAAATGGAACGATTGAGGGAGGAATCTTAGATTTTCAGGTGGATTATCAGATTTATATTTTAAAATCCCATACGGCGGAACCGTCAATGGAACACATGAAACTAATGTAAGAGAGGTGCAGTTTTGGCAAAGAATGATGAAAAGTTAAAAAAGCAGGCAGACAGTGAACGTTTTACAAAGAAACAGCTTGTATGTTCAGAACGGTATTGCAATCAAAGTGATTTATTGTGTGCCCTGCTTGAAGATGGAACGCGATACACGCGGTCCGAGGCAGATGAAATTATGAATCGATTTATGAAAGGAAAGGTGAAAGTATGTTAGGTGGAGGAAATTTTACAGTTCAAAATAAGGTGTTTCCAGGTGCGTATATTAACTTTGTAAACAGTGTTTCTGCAAATGCGTCTTTAGGAACCCGTGGTGTGGCAGCAATCCCCATGGTCCTGTCCTGGGGACCGGAAAAAGAGGTATTTGAGGTCACTTCAGAAGAATTTCAGAAAAATGCAAAAGAAATTTTTGGCTATTCTGCAGATGAGGACCCGATGCTTCCAATCAGAGAATTGTTTAAAAATATGACAAAAGGGATTTTTTACCGCTTAAATGATGGGATAAAAAGTTCCAATGATTACGCTGTGGCAAAGTATTCCGGCGAACGGGGAAACAGTCTGATGACAATCATTACAAAAAATGTTGATGATGAAAATAAATTTGATGTAAAAACTCTGTTTGCAGGCAGAGAGGTGGACGCTCAGACAGTAGCAGCGGCTTTGGAATTAAAGGACAATCAATATGTTACCTTTAAAAAAGAGGCATCTCTTGCTGAAGCAGCCGGACTTCCATTTACGGGCGGTACCAATGGAAGCAGTGTAACCGGTGAGGATTATACCGTATTTTTAAATAAGATAGAAAGCACTTCATTTCAAACTCTTTGCTGCCCTTCTGCAGATGATAAGGTGAAAGCTTTGTTTGTTGCTTTTACAAAACGGATGAGAGACGAAGCAGGTGTCAAATTTCAGACGGTCATGCATCAATATGAGAAAGCCGACCATGAAGGAATTATTTCCGTTGAAAATGAAACAGAGGAGTCTCCGGTAGGACTTGTTTATTGGGTAACAGGAGCAGAGGCTGCCTGTGAGATCAATAAGACCAACGAAAACAGAATCTATGACGGAGAGTACACGGTTAAGACTTCCTATACACAGACTCAGCTTGCAAACGGCATGAAAGCAGGAAAGTTCCTTTTTCATAAGGTCTTAGATGGGATCCGGGTGCTAACAGACATCAATACACTGGTCACTTATACCAGTGAAAAAGGAGAGGATTTCTCCAACAATCAGACCATTCGGGTTCTGGATCAGATTGGGAATGATATCGCTTCTTTATTTAATACACGTTATCTTGGAAAGATTTCCAATGATGCCGCAGGCAGGGTAAGTCTCTGGAATGAGATCGTTACATATGGAAAGCAGCTGGCAGTTTTACGGGCCATTGAGGCTCTGGATTCGGAAGCAATCACCGTAGAAAAAGGGGAAGGAAAGAGATCCGTTGTGGTCAATTTCCCGGTCCAGCCAGTTAATTGTATGAGCATTTTATACATGACAGTTGTTGTATCATAAAAAGGAGGTAATGAATAATGAGTAATATTACAATGAACGCGTGGGATGCAATCAGCGCAACAAAAGCAGAGTGTTATATCACCATTGAAAATGAACGTTACAATTTTATGCAGGCATTAAAACTGGAAGCAAAAATTGAGAAGGTGAAGTCCGAAATTCCGATTTTAGGAAGGGCAATGAAAGGCAACAAGACGGTTGGAATGAAGGGAACCGGTTCTGCAACCTTCCATTACAACACCAGTATTTTCCGGGATATTTTGTATAAGTATCAGCAGTCTGGAAAAGACATCTATTTTGATATTCAGGTTACAAATGAAGACCCTACTTCAAGTGTGGGCCGCCAGACCATTATTTTAAAGGACTGTAACTTAAATGGCGGGATTATAACAAAATTTGACGCGACCGGTGAATACCTTGAGGACGAATTTGAGTTTACATTTGAAAGCTGGGAAATGCCGGAGCGGTTCGGAACAGTTGCAGGAATGCAGTAAAGAAAAAAGGAGAATAAGATTATGGGAGATTTAAGTTGTTTTTTAAGCCAGAATGCTGTGAAAGCGGATCGTGAGAAGTTTGTAGCATCCAGACGGTTTGTAGGAGCCGATAAAAAACCGGTGGAATGGGAGATCAAAGCCATCACTTCCAAGGAAGATGAAGATTTAAGAAGAGAATGTACAAAAAGAGTGCCTGTGACAGGCAAAAAGGGTCAGTACACACAGGAGACAGATTTTAATTTATATCTTGGAAAACTGGCTGCAGAGTGTACGGTTTATCCCAATTTAAATGATAAAGGTCTGCAGGATTCCTACCATGTAATGGGTGCGGATGCGCTGTTAAAAGCCATGCTGACAGCCGGAGAATACGCCGGTTACCTGGAGCGCATTCAGCAGGTGAATGGTTTTGACACTACCCTGGAAGAACAGGTGGAAGAGGCAAAAAACTAATTGAGGGAGGCGATATGGAGGCAAATATTGCCTACTATTGCCTCCATAAGCTCCACAAATGGCCTCATGAGTTTTTAAGTCTTGACCGGTATGAGCGGGCTTTTGTTATGGCAGCCGTGCAGTTGAAGCTGGAAAATGATAAAAAAGAGGCTGCCAAGGCAAAGGCAGGGAGATATCGGTAAAGGGGAAGGGTGCCTGTGAGAGCCCTTCCGAATATGGGCGGAAAGGAGGAAATTTAATTGGCTTCAGTGGAATATTCGCTTCAGATCTATGATGGAGCAAGCAAGGTGTTAAGTATCATTGATAATTCGATTCAAAGCGCCACAAGATCGTTGGAAAATTTTCAGAGAAATGCTTCAAGATCGTTGGCCTTTCCATCATTTGCATCAATAGAAAAAAGTCTTGATATTATAGATGGAGAATATAGAGAAGTAACAGAAAGTATATCTGAGGCAGATAAAAAGCAGAAAAATCTGAATAAATCTACAGAGCGACAAGAGGATAGGATCAAAAAGGTCAATAAAGCATGGAAAACAGTTATGAGCAGTATGGATAAAATTGGACTTGCTAATAGTCCGATGGATATAATCGCACAGGCAAATAATGTAAAAATGGCCGGCAATTCCATTCAAGCTCAAACCGGGTTGAAGGGTGAAAACCTTAATACGGCTAAGCAAAGTGCTCAAAATTTATATAAAGACAATATGAGCAAAAGTCCCCAGGAAGCGGCTCAGAGCCTGTCCTCCGTTTATCAAATGACAGGAAAAACAGGAGAAGGCTTAGAACAGGTAACCCGTGCAGGACTGCTTTTGCAGGATACCTTTGGATACGGTCTGACAGACAGTATAAAATCTGCCGGCATGCTCCAGCAGCAGTTTGGCTTAGAAGGGGCAGAATCCTTTGATTTGATCATTCAGGCGACACAGGCTGGCTTAAATAAAAATGGTGATCTTCTGCAAACGATTAACGAGAGCAGCGAGAAGTTTCAGAATCTGGGTCTTGGTGGTCAGGAAATGTTTAATATGCTGATTCATGGAGCACAAAATGGCAATGTTTCAGTTGGCATGCTGGGAAATGCGGTGAGTGAGTTTTCAGCAAAAGCTGTCAGCGGAGGACAGGAGGCTTCAGAAGGATTTTCTGCGCTGGGACTTGATGCTGGAAAAATGACAGAAGCTTTTGGAAGCGGTGGGGAGACAGCAAGGCAAGCTTTTTTAGAGACGGTAAACGCGCTTAATAATATGGATGATTCAGTAAGCAGGAATATTGCCGGAACAAAATTATTTGGAGACTCTTGGGGAGAATTGGGGCAACAGGGCTTAGCTGCTTTATCCAATTTAGACGGATCAGTCCAAATCACTTCTCAAAATTTAAATGAACTAAATCAGCTTAAGTTCAGTGATGCGACCAGTGCGCTTACAAGTCTTGTAAATACCATTAATATGGGTTTGGCAGGTCCTATGACCGGAGTGGTTGATGTTATAACCAGTACGCTCAATGACTTTACAACAGGACTGCAAGGAAATGTAGAAAATATCAACGGAATTTTTGGCATGTTGGGCTACGGTATTGGACTTGTAGGAGGATTTGTTTCAGATAATTGGTCGATTATTGGGCCGGTTATATATGGAATTATTGCGGCTTTAAATGCAAAAAAAGCTTGTGAATTAGCAGGAGCAGCAGCAACTTTAATTTTAGAAACTGCACAGAATGCATTGAATACAGCGTTTTGGGTATCTCCGATCGGTCTTATAATTATAGCTATAATTGCTTTAATTGCAGTATTTTATGCAGCAGTGGCAATCGTTAATAAATTTGCCGGGACTTCATACAGCGCGACTGGATTAATATGCGCTGCTTTCTCTATCGTAGCAGCATTTATTCAAAACAGTATTATGCAAATGTGTGAATTAGTATTTGCTGTGATTGAATTTATAGTAAACAAAGGGGTTGCTTTTGCAAATTTCTTTGCAAATCTATTTAATGATCCGGTTGGTTCAATTATTCATCTTTTCTTCGATATGGCAGATTCGGTTCTTAGTGTAATTCAGAAAATAGCAAAAGGCTTAGATTTGGTTTTCGGGAAAGATATGGAAGCTTCGGTAAAAGTCTGGAGAGAAGATTTATCTTCATTGGGAGATAAATTTGCAAAGGATCATGGAAACGGAAAGTATGAAGAAAAATTTAAACCTTTGGATATGGAGGAATTAGCAGAGCAATTTGGATTCCCCAAGGAACGCAAAAGCTATACAGAATCTGGTAAAAATGCTTATGATAAGGGAGCCAATAGCAATCTGCTTGGTGGTGGTTTTGGTGATATGAAAGGAATTCTGGGAGATAAAAATAATCTGTTTGATCCTTCTTCATTTGGTGGGGATTCAAACAATGGAAATCAGCCGGACCTTTCTTCAATTGAGAGCAATTTCAACCGGAACAATCAAGATAATTCACCCGGGGCATCAGGAATCTCAGACAGCATAAGTAAAAACACCGGTGATACCGCCATGAACACTGCGGCTATGGCAGATACCATGGATGTGATGGATGAAGATTTAAAATATATGCGGGAAGCAGCGGAGCAGGAGATAATCAACCGGTTTACGCTTGCTGAATTGAAGCTGGATGTAAATAACAACAACACCATTAAAAATGTAGCAGATGTAGATAATGTTCTGCGTATGCTCAGTGATACAACAGCGGAAGTACTTTGTTCCTTTGCGGAAGGGGTGAATGGATAATGGCTTATGAAATTTATATTGATGATATGCTGCTTCCTTTGCCGCCTGAAAAAATTCCAATCAAGTACAGCAGCCAGAATAAGACGGTAAACTTAATAAATGGAGAAGAAATTAACCTTCTAAAACCTGCAGGTCTTGCAGAAATCAGCATTGATATAATAATTCCACAGATGGATTACCCTTGTGCGGTGTGGGATGGAAGCTTTGATGATGCAGAAGCATTTATAGAAAGGCTTGCGGAATTAAAAAAAGGGAAAACCCCATTTGAATTGATTGTGGTTCGTGAAGGAGCAGGCGGAGGCAGTTTTTTTGACACCAGTTTGGATGTTACTTTGGAAGAATACAAAGTATCTGATGATGTGTCCGAAGGACTTGATGTTCTTATATCGCTTACGTTGAAAGAATACAGGCATTATGGAACTCACATCATGAATTTTATTCTTTTGGATAAGGAAAATGCAGAAGCAGCAAAATCCGGGGAAGACCGGCAGGGGGAACCGCCTCAGGCCAAAACCTATACGGTAATAAAAGGAGACTGTCTTTGGTCAATTTCCAAAAAGCAGCTTGGCAATGGCAGCCGGTGGCAGGAAATCTACAATTTAAACCGGGATAAGGTAAAAAATCCCAATCTTATTTACCCAGGTCAGATTCTTACGATGCCATAGAAAGGAAGGGAGCAATGGAAGCGCATTTATATATCCAAAATGGAAAAACAGTTTATGAGCCTGTGGTCCAGGGGAGTATCACCTGGGAGATACAGCTAAGCGGACAGCCGGGGAAATGTACGTTTACTTTGATCCCGGATGGCATCCTGAACATTGAGGAGGGCAATGCCCTCCGGCTGGATGTAGATGGGACCGTGGTTTTTTTCGGATTTATATTTGAAAGAAGCTGGAACAGCAGCGGTCAGGTGAAAATTACCGCTTACGACCAGCTCCGGTATCTGAAAAATAAAGACAGCTATAATTATACGGATTTAACGACTGGTGATTTGATTAAAATGATTGCAGGGGATTATAACTTAAATGTTGGAAAATTAGTGGATACCGGAGAAAAGCTAAGCAGAAATGAAAAAGATAAAACACTGTTTGATATTATTATGAACAATTTAAACCTTGCCATGATCTATCAGAAAAAGCTGTTTGTATTTTACGATGATGCTGGAAAACTGACTTTGAATGATATGGAGAATATGAAGCTGGATGTTGTCATTGATGATAGAACAGCCCAGGATTATGACTACAAGGTCAGCATAGACAGTAATACATATAATCAGATCAAGCTCTATCATGATAACAATACGACGAAGAAAAGAGAAATTTATATGGTGAAAAGTTTAGAAAATATCAATAAGTGGGGGGTTCTCCAAAAAGATGAAACCATTGACGAAGGGGTTGACGGACAGGTAATTGCGGAAAAGAAATTAACCAAGCACAACCAGCCTTCCAGAACTCTGACCATAAAAGATGCATTTGGGGATATCAGAGTGCGGGCAGGCTGTCTGATTCCGGTGGTGATGGATATCAAAGATATGGTTCTTAAGAATTATCTATTAGTTGAATCCGTAACCCACAAAATTGACACTGGAATCCATACTATGGATTTAACCTTGAGAGGAGCAAATATTAATGGCTGATGTGGAATGGGTTGAAAATATAAAAAGGATTGTCATTCAGGCAATGGAAGCAGGAGATCCGTGCGATGTTATACCAGGGACAATAATAAATGAAAATCCTATGGAGATTCAGATAAGCCAGAAAACCACTTTATTCCATTCCCAGATCATTATCCCTGAACAATTGAAAGACCATGAACGCATCCTCAGCATTCCAGGAACAGGGGAAGTAGCAGTTACTGTAAAAGGTGTATTAAAAACAGGAAAAAAGGTGCTTCTTCTTCAAAAAAGGGGCGGTCAGCAGTATGTGGTCATAGGCGTATGGTAAGAAAGGAGAGATTTTATGCTTCCGGCAGCAGGTGATATTTTACAAAGAAATTTAAAAATTGTTCAAAGGCCTTCAAAGACATTTCGGATGGATCCGGAAAAGAAAAGAATCATTGATATGGTAGATGGCTTGGAAGCAGTGAAACAGTCTGTTTATTGTATTCTTAATACAGAACGTTTTGAATGGCTGATCTATAGCTGGAGCTATGGCATGGAACTTAAAGGTATGTTTGGGAAACCGACAGGACTGGTTAAAGCAAAAATTAAAAAGCGGATCAGAGAAGCGCTGCAGCAGGATGACAGGATATCAGATGTGGATTCGTTTTCCTTTGATTTATCTGAAAGGAAGCTCCATGTATCATTTACCGTGCATACCGTATGGGGAGAAGTTGAGGCAGAGAAAGAGGTGAATATTTAATGTATGAGGATATGACGTATGAGACGATTATGAGCCGTATGCTGGACCGTGTTCCCAATGGAATTGATAAGAGGGAAGGGTCTCTTATTTATACGGCATTAGCACCGGCAGCAGCGGAAATGCAGGTCATGTACATAGAATTTGATACCATATTAAGGGAGACATTTGCGGAAACGGCTTCCAGAGAAAATTTAATCCGCAGGGCTGCAGAGAGAGGCATGGAGCCAAGGCCGGCAACAAACGCCGTTTTTAAAGCAGTTGCAGTCCCTGAGACGGTTACCATAGAATCAGGTCAGCGGTTTCGTCTTGGTATTTACTATTATACCGTTACAAAAATAATTGGGAATGGTGTCTATCAATTGACCTGTGAAACAGCAGGTGCCGTTGGCAATCGTCAGATTGGACGTTTGGTTCCGGTGGAAAATATCTCAGGGCTTACATCGATTGAATTGACAGAGCTTCTGATTCCCGGAGAAGACGAAGAGGACACAGAGGTATTCCGTAAGGCCTATATCAATTCATTTATGGAAAAGTCATTTAGCGGAAACCGTAAGGATTATCTGGATAAGACCAATGGAATCCCAGGGGTTGGTGCCACAAAAATTACAAGGGCATGGAATGGAGCTTCCACAGTAAAGCTGACCATTTTGGATTCCAACTATAATAAAGCGTCAGAGCTGCTGATACAAACAGTGCAGGACGCAATCGATCCGGCAATGTCCGGAAATGGAGATGGTCTGGCCCCTATCGATCATGTGGTAACCGTCGATACGGCAGAAGAAGTTAAGATTCAGATAAAATGCACTCTGGAATATGAGAGCAGTTATGGGGGAGAGACCATGCAGGCTCAAATCAAAGAAGCGGCAGAAGCTTACTTAAAAGAGCTTAGGGCATCCTGGGAAGGTCTGGGGGATCATGGCTGTATCGTAAGAATATCCCAGATAGAAGCCAGAATACTGGCGTTAGAAGGTATATATGACATCAAAGATACGCAGATCAATGGAGCTGCAGAAAATCTGGAACTGAGTAAAAATCAGATTCCGGTATATGGAGGGATTGAAATTGATTCGAGAAGTTGATTTATTGTCCTATATACCGGATTTCCTTAAGGAATATGAGGAAATGCGTGCTATTCAGGAAGTCATAGGGCCGGAGATCCAGCAAATGGAAGATGAGACTGAGGTGCTGTTTCAGAATCAGTTTATATCAGGTTCAGATGCAGAAAATCTGCGCCGTTACGAAAAAATGCTGCAAATGCAGGTATTATCTAAGGACACACTGGAAGACAGGCGCTTTAAGGTGTTATCCAAGTGGAACCGGATCATTCCGTATACCAAAGTAACATTAAGACAAAAGCTGGAGGTGTTGTGCGGAGAAGATGGATACATGCTGGATATTACTCCGGAAAAGAGAGTCATAGTCCGTGTAGCTTTGAAAAGCAAACGAAATTTAAACGAAGTGAGAGCATTGTTGGAAGAATTCGTGCCATGCAATATGGTGATTGATTTGGATCTTCTTTATAACCAGCATGGTTTGCTTCACAAATTCACACATAAACAATTGGGAGCCTGGAATCACAGGCATATAAGAAATGAGGTGCTTATCAGTGGCGAATGAAACAAACAACTATAAGCTTCCAAAACCGGAAGCGGATGATTTCTATGATATTTCAGAATACAACAAGACTATGGATCTTTTGGATGAGTCTCTTAATGAGCTGAACGAAAAGAAAATGGATAAAAATGGCGACGCATCGGAAGTTATTACGGAATATGAGCAGGAAGTCTTAAAAGAGAATATAGAATCGGGAGAAACCTTATCCGTAACTCATGGGAAAATAAAAAAGTGGTTTTCAGAAATGAAAGATGTGGCTTTTTCTGGAAAAGCAAAGGACTTAACTCCTGATGCTGCACATCGCTTTGTGACTGATACGGAAAAGAATGACTGGAATGGGAAGGTTTCGGCTTCTGGCGGGGATATTTCGGGGACTGTTATTGGGGCGTTGGAAAGTACTACAGAAAGGTATCCGGTTCCGGGTGAGGGAGAGACAACAAAAGTTTTCATGGGAAAAGTTGAGAAATTTCTGAAGGATACAAAGCCCCTTGATGACAACTTAACGGTGTATGTTGCAACTACCGGAAGTGATACCACGGGGGACGGTTCTTCATCGAAACCATTTAAAACTATTACATATGCATTGAGTTTGATCCCAAAAAATTTAAATTCACATGAGGTTAAAATTATTCTTGGTAATGGTGCATGTGAGGAAGATGTTGAAATTATCAGTTATACAAATGGTAGTATAATTTTATGCTCAAATAAACCAGATGCTATAAATATAAATTGTATTATCAAATCATTACATATTAGAGAATGTACTGCTGCGATTGAGATTAATTCAATAAACATATGCGAAGATGATCGTCATAATGCTGTGGAAATTTATAATACTATGAATGTTACATTATCATATATAAAGAGTGTAGTAAATAACCCTCTAATGACAAGCATTATAGTGAAACGTAGTAATGTTATTGTAACTAATTCAGAATTATCAAACCACACTCATGCAATATATGTTTTCAATAATAGTAAAGTTCAGTCAATTAATAACATTGGTACCAATAATGGAATTGCATTAGTGGCAGTAGATGGTTCTATTATTACAACAGCAGGTAATCAGCCAAATGCAGTACATACCACGGATATTCGCAGCGGTGGTATCATATCCTCTATATTTGGTGCCAAGATAGGGTCATTACAATCTCACATAACATTGTTTGTATCAAATAATGGTAGTGATATTACAGGTGGTGGTACTGAAGACAACCCATTTAAGACCATACAATATGTGATAGATATGTTACCGAAAAATTTAGGAGGGTATACTGCTACCGTTATTATTGATGAAGGTACTTATCCTGAAAATGTGATAATTCAGGGATATCATAGTGGGCATATAGAAATACAAAGCAAAAACTATTCTAGTTATACTTCTTCTGATAAATGTATTGTATCATCATTCCGAATATTTGCTTCATCATCGACCGTTATCATTAAGGGTCTACGAATGATTGAATGTACGGATGAAAATGGTGCATTTATAGAACCTATACGAGTAGATCGATCTGATTCGGTGCGACTTTACGACATGAAAATAATTGAAAACACTAAATCTCATTTAACCGCAATATATGTTACTAACCACAGTAATATTGATGTTGTGAGAGTTGAAATCTCAAGCCACTTGATAGGAATTCATGTAGATGATTCACATGCATACATTGCCGGTTGTGATGGTAATAATAACAGTACTGGGATATATGCTACAAATAGTGCTAAGGTAACACTTGTAAATAATAGAATGCAGGGAGATACTTTCACTAATTCTCTTTCTGGAAGTATGATTATTGGTGAAAGTGGTACTCAAATATCCGGTCTAAATACTTCAGGGTTATCATGTACTTGGGCAACACTTCAAGGCGGATATATTAGACACGGAAATTCAAATGGTGCTGCAATGATAACAGTTCAAATACGTGCAACAATAACGACACCATTATCAGGTGGTACTGTGTATATGATATATGGATTTCCACCCACTTATGTGGGAGCAGCCATTACTGTACATGATAATTTGATGTCATATGCTCAAATGAATAATGATGGTACATTACATTGTAAAACAATATCTAGTGTTAGCACTGGGTACTCGATAATGATGTCATGTACGTATTTTACAAACTCATAAGGAAGGAAAAAAGGCGAATATGAAATTTGAAACGATTAAAGTTGGAAATAAAACTTATAATATTGCAAAAGGCAGTTGTAGCTTAAACGATTTGATCGGGTACACTTCCAAGGTCGCTATCATCATCGGATCAAACAAGGTGACGGATATACATAAAAATCTCTCCGAAAATACCACCGTTACAAAATACGATGCGGACGGTGTAGAAGAATGGAAACAGGATAATCTGGTGTATACTGGTCTAATGTCCTTACAATCTTCTTTCCCAATTGGAATTGAACCAGTAGAGGAAACCAATGAGAGTGGAAACACCGTAACCAAACATAAAGAAGTTATGGGGGAAGTTGTTATCGTGGAATACAGAACTCCAAATATTCAGGATGAATTACAGTCGCAGAAGAAACAAATTACCAATCTTAATGCTCAATTGGCTTATTTACAGATGATTTCAGGAGTTGAAACGGAGGTAGATTATGAGTAAGAATTTTGAAAAGGTAAAGAGTTTTTACATTACGGAATTATGGCCCTTAAATTGGGTTTGGAATGCAGTAGCTAAATGGATCACAGCGGACGAATACCGGGAGATCACAGGAAAAGAGTATGAAACAAAGCGAGGAATATAATAATGAAAAATATTTTATGCACAGCAGTAGGCATAACAGGCAGTATCATAGCCCCCCTATTTGGCGGCTGGGACACCAGCATCGCCACCCTGCTCCTCTTCATGGCCATTGATTTTTTCTCTGGCCTGGCAGTAGCAGGAGTATTTCACAGCAGCACAAAAACCGAGACAGGCACCCTGGAATCCAAAGCCGGATGGAAAGGGTTATGCAGAAAAAGCATGACCCTGTTCTTTGTCCTGATCGCCCACCGGCTGGATCTATCCATTGGGACAACCTACATACGGGATACCGTTGTCATCGGTTTTATGGCAAACGAACTGATTTCCATAGTAGAGAACGCAGGGCTTATGGGGCTCCCTCTTCCTACTGTTATAACAAAAGCCATAAACATTTTAAATCAGAAGTCTGAGCCATCAAAATAAAAAATATAAAGCTGATTTCCCCATCAATCCATATCCGGGACATTCTACCTTACTCTCTCATATCATAAAATGTAATATAATAGAAAGGACAAGGTGAGAGTTATGGTAAAAAGTGAGGCAACAAAGGATATGTCCCGCCTGGAACTGATGGGAATCCAGGAAAATCTAAAGGATTCCGACGAATCGGAAATCACGCGTTTCCGGGAGTCCTTTCACCCGGATGAGATGGGGTTTTCAGGCAGAAGGGAAGGGATTTGACATGGAAGTTCATCAACTATTAACGCCATATAACTATTCAAACGGCAATATCGGCCGCATCAAATATATAGTCATTCATTATGTAGGGGCCTTAGGCGGAGCAGAAGCAAACTGCAAATATTATGCCTCCCAGTATATTGGCGCCAGTGCCCATTATTTTGTGGGATTTAACGGAGAAATATGGCAGTCTGTAGAGGACAAAAACATTGCATGGCATTGCGGTGCGAAGACCTACAAACACCCGGAATGCAGAAACAGCAACAGCCTTGGAATCGAATTATGTGTCAGAAACAAAGGGCTCCAGACAGACACCAGCAGAGATTGGTATTTTGAAGATGCAACAGTAAAATCAGCATCGGAACTGACAAAGGAACTGATGAAAAAATATGGTGTCCCTAAGGAAAATGTAATACGTCACTACGATGTAACCGGAAAGATCTGCCCCAATCCCTATGTTTACAATCACACCAGGCATACCTGGCAGGGATTTAAAGATACGCTGGTAACAGCCGCAGAGTTAAAATCCGGTTGGATAGAGGAAGACGGCGGCTGGAGGTTTTATTTGGGAAATACCGGCAGTTATGTAAAAAATGACTGGTATAAAGACGGTGAGAAATGGTACTGGTTTGATGATGCCGGCCATATGGTAAAAAACACCTGGAAAACCGGAGCTGATGAAAAGTGGTATTACCTGGCAGACGATGGTTCTATGGCAAAGGACCAGTGGATCATCTGGAAGGGCCAGCTTTACAGAGCCACAGAAGACGGCAGCATGTTTCGAGGGACCATATCATTAAGTACCGATGAGGAAGGTGCGCTTAAGATCGTATAATAAAAGGCGGGTGACCGGTAAAACGGCCCCGCCTTTTATCGTTGAAGCTCCAGGCATCCACAACAAAAAATCCCATTCAGCGGGTTTGTCTGAACAGGATAAATGTTTTTTCTATGAATTAAGCCATCGCGTTAACAGCTTTAGTGATTCTGGATACTTTCCTGGAAGCGTTATTCTTATGATATACGCCCTTGGTAGCAGCCTTATCAATCTCTGTGATAGTGCTGATTAAATTAGCCTGTGCAGCAGCCTTGTCACCGGCATTAATAGCAGCCTCTACCTTTTTGATAGATGTTTTCACTTTGGATCTGATCGCTTTGTTTCTAGCAGCCTTAGTCTCGTTTACTAAGATTCTTTTCTTTGCAGATTTAATGTTAGCCAATCTGTACACCTCCAATAAAATGATATATGATTATTCTTTGTTTTGCATCAAAGCCTGGACACGGACAGTTCAATGTAAACATACCTTTGTATTTTAACGAATTTCATACCATATGTCAATACATAATTCCAGCTTTTTTGCAGAAAATACCTAAGAAATGGTGGAAAGGAGGAAGAAATGGAAAACACGTTTGAAGTGCGTACCGATCTGGCGGTAGAAGAAAAAGAAAGTTTTCCTGGAGACGGAGGTGAAATCTCCGGTGTGTCGCTTCGGGAATGGCATCGTTCTGACAGCCACATAAAGATGACCGAGGTGAAAATTTTAGACAAAAAAGGCGAAAAGGCCATGGGAAAACCCATTGGCACCTACATTACTCTGGAGGCAGATGAGCTTTCCCTCAAAGACGAAGATTATCACAGAGAAGTTTCCGAAGAGCTGGCAAACCAGATCAGCCGCCTGTTAGAAGGAAAGAATTACCGGAAACCTGACTTTCATGTGCTGGTGGCCGGCCTTGGAAATTCATCCGTAACGCCGGATTCCCTGGGTCCGAGAGTCCTTAACAATCTCCAGGTGACAAGACATCTAAAGGTCCAGTATGGAGAGGATTTCTGGAAGGGGAAAAGTATGCCGGTGATCAGCGGAATTGTACCTGGCGTTATGGCCCAGACCGGTATGGAGAGTGCGGAGATCTTAAAGGGAATCATCAAAGAAACGAAGCCGGATTTAATTATTGTCATCGATGCGCTGGCGGCAAGAAGTGTAAAACGTCTGGGTACAACCATACAGCTTACAGATACGGGCATTCACCCGGGATCCGGAGTTGGGAACCACAGGCACAGTCTGACAGAGGAAAGCCTTGGAATTCCGGTTATGGCCATTGGTGTTCCTACGGTTGTTGGTGCCGCTGCCATTGTTCATGATACGGTTTCTGCCATGATCGGAGCTTTGTCGGAAAATATGGAAACAAAGGGGATGGGAGATTTTATCGGAAAGCTCAGTTCTGATGAGCAGTACGATTTGATCAAGGAATTGCTGGAACCGGAGTTTGGTCCTCTTTATGTGACCCCTCCGGATATCGATGAAACAGTTAAGGAACTGAGTTTTACCATCTCAGAAGGAATCCATCTGGCATTTTTAGGACAGGAAGATTCGTAGTAAATGACAGGCCTTCTGCATAGGATATTAAGAATGATTATGCAGGAAGGCGGCTATGGATAAGAGAAATAATTATTTTAATCGGCTCATAAAAAATATGATGATTGCAGTAATCCTGATTCTGGCCGTTTTCTTAAGTATAAGAGAAGCTTCTGAGGCCGGGAAAAAGGCAGATTTAAGCAAGGCAGAGGAGTTGGTAAAAGAGGGGGCTGGTTTTGGCGTTTCCTATATCTGGCGGCACCAGTATCCTGCGGCTGTGTGGGATGAAGAAAAAAACGGAAACGAGACAGGGAAGAACGAAGGCTCCATCGGCAGCGCATTCTTTCATTTCTTAATGAACCAGTCCCCTCTTTTCCGCTTTGCCGGTGGCGGAAGCAAAGGAGACAGCGCTTATGAAGAGGCAGACCCCTCCTATCAAGGATATTTGGAAAGCGGGAAATTTTATGAAGAACATAGTTTTCTGCTTTATGACGGCGGAGAAGAAAGCGGAGAGGACGGCTCTGTGAATGCAGGAACGAAAAATGCCCAGGGAGAGCAGATACCGGAAACTTCTTCCGGACAGGAAACGGCAGATACAAACGATCAGAATCAGGGGCAAGACGTGAATGCCGGAAAGAATGACTCTCTCACCTGTGCCGCCAGTAATGTCTGGCCGATTGTGGGGACCACATATAGAAAAGAACAGCTGGCTGATTATGATTTTCTTATGAAGCATTTCTACAGCATACATACCTCCACCACAGCAGGCAGAGATCTTATGAAAGCGGATCATTTCCTGGCAGAGGACTTCACGCTGGAGGGTGGAAATGACAAGCCTCAGATACTTATTTACCATACCCATTCCCAGGAGGAATTTGCGGATCACGGGCCTGATAAGCCAGATGCCACCGTTGTAGGAATCGGGACCTATCTCACCAGGCTCCTAACCGATAAAGGATATAATGTCATACACGATACCTCTGTTTACGACCTGCAAAACGGAAAACTGGACCGGAATAAAGCCTATACTTATGCACTTGAAGGAATTACAGGTATTTTGCAGAAAAATCCTTCCATTGAAGTGATCCTTGATATTCACCGGGATGGGGTAAATGAAAGTCTTCATATGGTCAATCAGGTAAACGGGAAACCAACTGCTCCCATAATGTTTTTTAACGGTGTCAGTCAGACTCCGGAGGGCCCTATAGAATACCTGCCAAATCCCTACCGGGAAAAGAATCTTGCCTTCAGCTTTCAGATGCAGCTTGATTCCGCAGCCTATTTCCCAAACCTTACCCGGAAAATATACATAAAAGGGCTTCGTTACAACCAGCATTTGAGAGCAAGGTCTTCCCTGATTGAAGTAGGCGCTCAGACAAATACATATCAGGAAGCATTAAATGCCATGGAACCCCTTGCTGAAGTTCTTGATATGGTGTTAAAGGGAAATTGACCACGATAAAACCCTTTTTCCTTCCATTAATTATAAACATGATTTTCTGTATTCACCAGGTTTTAAACCATATAGCTCAGAAAACTTTTTATAAAAGAAACTTAAATTTTATTACAACCGACTTCATGTGCAAGATCATCAATTGGCAGATTAGAATTAATAATAAGGAATTTGGTACGTGCCATTTTCCGGTTTTGTATTAATTTCTTAAAGGAACTTCCTGTAGCAAAAAACTGGCGGTCGAGTTTAAGGTGGCATTCATGTAATGATCTTCCAGATATTGCAGCATTTCCGGTAAGCCAGCTTTTCAAACATATAAAGGGGCTGGATGTTGCTTTGATGGGGGCCCAGGCAGCCTATACTTTTTCAAATGCAAAAAAACGATCCTGACGGAATACCGGTAGCAGTTATTCCGTCCGCCGGTTATGGAATGATGGATGGCGGTAACGTTCCCGATTTTGCCTTAAAGCTAATTGAAAGCAAATAAAAACAGTTATTACTAATGCAATTCAGAAAAACAATTATAGAATTTATGGGAATTTATGGACAAGGCCGATTTTCACTGGTTCTTGTCCATACTGATATTATGAATATCTTCAACTGGGAATGGGTTTTTCCAGCATAACGGCAGGGAAATTCATCGCTTTCACAGTGGACAATCAGTGATTTTAATGGTATATTTTTATAGATATCACAGGATTCTGGCGGCTTGTCTTTTGTTACGGAAAGTGCTGGAACTGTTCAGAATCATCAGAAAAGAGGAGTTAACTTTATGGCAGCTGCCCAGCAGAATAAGATACGTAATTTTTGTATTATCGCTCATATTGATCACGGGAAATCAACCCTTGCAGACAGAATTATAGAAAAAACAGGACTGCTTACCAGCCGGGAGATGCAGGCTCAGGTGCTTGATAATATGGATTTGGAACGGGAACGGGGAATCACCATCAAAGCACAGGCGGTACGTACCGTTTATAAAGCAAAGGACGGGGAAGAGTATATCTTTAACATGATCGATACACCGGGTCATGTGGATTTTAATTATGAGGTATCCAGAAGTCTTGCGGCCTGTGACGGTGCGATCCTGGTTGTGGATGCTTCCCAGGGAATCGAGGCACAGACACTGGCCAATGTCTATATGGCACTGGATCATAACCTTGACGTGTTTCCGGTTTTAAATAAGATCGACCTGCCAAGTGCAGAGCCGGACCGTGTGGTGCAGGAAATCGAGGACGTTATAGGAATCGAAGCCCAGGATGCTCCCCGGGTATCGGCAAAGACCGGATTGAATGTGGAGGATGTGTTAGAGGCCATCGTTGAAAAGATCCCTGCTCCGGCCGGTGATCCTGATGCACCTTTAAAAGCCCTGATCTTTGACTCTTTCTATGATTCCTACAAGGGAGTTATCGTATTCTTCCGTGTGAAGGAAGGAACCTTAAAAAAGGGTGATAAAGTGCTTATGATGGCAACCGGTGCGGTGGAGGACGTGGTGGAAGTGGGCTACTTCGGAGCCGGCCAGTTTATTCCCTGTGAGGAACTGAGTGCAGGCATGGTAGGTTATCTGGCTGCCAGCATCAAGAACGTGAAGGAAACGGCGGTAGGTGATACCATTACCCATGCAGGCAGGCCGTGCAGCGAGCCTCTTTCCGGTTATAAGAAAGTAACCTCCATGGTTTATTGCGGACTCTATCCTGCCGATGGAGCACGCTATAATGATCTGCGGGAAGCACTGGAAAAGCTTCAGTTAAATGACGCCTCTCTGTTTTTCGAGCCGGAGACCTCTCTGGCCCTTGGATTTGGTTTCCGGTGCGGATTTTTAGGACTCCTGCATCTGGAAGTAATCCAGGAACGTTTGGAAAGAGAATACAATCTTGATCTTGTGACCACAGCTCCCAGTGTTGTGTACCGGGTGTACAAAAGGAACGGTGAAATGCTGGAGCTTACAAACCCCTCCAATCTTCCGGACCCTGCGGAAATCGAATATATGGAAGAGCCCATTGTCAGCGCAGAGATTATGGTGACCACAGAATTTGTGGGCGCTATCATGAAGCTTTGCCAGGAGCGCCGGGGCGTTTACCTTGGTATGGAATATATGGAAGCCACAAGAGCCATGTTAAAATATGAGCTTCCTCTCAATGAGATCATCTATGATTTCTTTGATGCTTTAAAATCCCGTTCCAGAGGCTATGCCTCCTTTGACTATGAACTGAAAGGTTATGAGCGTTCGGAGCTTGTAAAGCTGGATATACTTGTGAATAAGGAAGAAGTGGATGCCTTGTCCTTTATCGTCCATGCAGAATCCGCCTACGACAGAGGCAGAAGAATGTGTGAGAAGTTAAAGGATGAAATCCCAAGACAGCTTTTTGAAATCCCAATACAGGCTGCCATCGGCGGCAAGATCATTGCCCGTGAAACCGTTAAGGCTATGAGAAAAGACGTCCTTGCCAAATGCTACGGCGGCGATATTTCACGTAAGAAAAAACTTCTTGAAAAGCAGAAGGAAGGTAAAAAACGTATGCGCCAGGTGGGTAATGTGGAAATACCGCAGAAGGCATTTATGAGCGTACTGAAATTAGATGATGAATAAAAAGAATTTGGAGGTCTACGTGCATATTCCGTTCTGTGCACGCAAATGTGCTTACTGTGATTTCCTTTCATTTCCGGGAAATGTGCAGATGCAGCGGGATTACACGGATAAGTTATTGGAAGAGATAGAATATCAGAGTGCTGGTGCCGGAGATTATCAGGTGGTCAGTGTATTCATAGGAGGAGGGACTCCTTCTATATTAAAGGCAGAAGATATGGTTTCCCTTCTTACTGCCATAAAGACCCACTTTGATATTCACCCGGAAGCAGAGATAACCCTGGAGGCAAATCCCGGCACCGTTACGGCGGAAGGGCTTTCCTTATACCGCAGTGCAGGCGTCAACCGTATCAGCGTAGGCTTACAGTCTGCTGATGATAAGGAGCTGCGCTATCTTGGAAGAATTCATACCTATGACGAATTTTTGAAAAGTTATCAGCGGGTTCGTATGGCAGGCTTTGATAATGTGAATGTGGACCTTATTTCGGCAATTCCCGGGCAGACTGTGGAATCCTGGAAGAACACCTTAAAAAAGGTGACCATGTTAAAACCGGAGCATATATCTGCCTATAGCCTCATCGTGGAAGAAGGAACTCCGTTCTACGACCGTTACGGGAAGCATGTGGAAATGGAAAGCCCTGCCATGACTGCAGAGGAACGCCGTCATTTAATGGCTTTGCCGGATCTGCCGGATGAGGATTCCGAAAGGGAAATGTATTATTTGACCCGGGATTTTTTAAAAGAGCAGGGCTATAACCGGTATGAAATCTCCAACTATTCCAAAAAGGGATATGAATGCAGGCATAATATTGGCTACTGGACCGGCATAGAATATCTCGGCCTTGGGCTGGGAGCATCTTCTTATATGAATGGCTGCCGGTTCCACAACACTGCTGATTTAAACGATTACCGCAGTGCCCATTTTCATCAGGAGGAAGATTTTAACCGGGTGCTTCGGCAGGAATTTGAACGGCTCGGCATTGATGAAAAGATGGAAGAGTATATGTTTTTGGGGCTGCGTCTTACAAGAGGAGTTTCCGCTCACGGATTTGTAAGTAATTTTGGTCAGAATATCCGGAATGTGTATGGACATATCCTTGAAGGGCTGGAGCGGGATGGTTTAATGGAATTTAAAGACGGGTATTACCGTCTGACCACACGGGGGATTGACCTGAGCAATTATGTAATGAGTCAGTTCCTGTTATAAATTTGTTTTCAGGAATAAAAAACAGGCATAGCAGCAAATGGAGTAGAACTCTATATTGCTTCAATCGCCTGTTTTTTCATGGCTTTCTTTCAGAAAGGAGGAGGTATGTGTCCAATTACTGTACCAGATAAACTTCTACATTCCGGGAGCCATATCCGCGGGTCTCTCCATGGGTATTAAAAAAGATATCAACATGCCGCCCCTTTACTCCGCCTCCGCAGTCTTCCGCGGTGTAAAGAACACCGCCGATCATCAGACGGCTTCCGTAAGGGATCACGCGGGGGTCCACAGAGATGGTATGGTTTGCGGTGGCAATGGTTCCGGTGCTCGTAAGTCCGCCCCATTTCCCGGAGCATTGTCTGCAGGGACAGTAGGCAGTGGTACGGAAAATGCCTAAGGAACGGAGAGTGGTAACAGGAGCTGTAACACCGACCCCATGGACTTTGGTGCCAGAAAGCTTCTGCCCTGCTGCAAAGGCTTCGATCAGGTAGGTGCCGTTACCATAGCTGTCCCAGGGAACGCTTACTTCAAATCCGTACCCCCCGGTCCCCTGTTCCGTTAAATCTTCCCGGTGCAGGGAAGCGGTGGTGTAAAGCTCTGCGGCAACCTGTCCGCTGGTTTGATTGAGAATGACCACCTTTACATCAACCGGTACGGAAGGATCGGAACTGTTTAATGCCCAGCCCCTGACACTTTTTTCATCGGCCCCGTCAATGATACCAGTTACCGGAAGGGCATAAGCGTCGAATGTACTTAGAAATACAGATACCATCATTAGTAAAGTTCCGAGGAACCGTTGGATATTCTTTCTTTTTTGCATATTTCAGGTACTTCCTTTCTTTTAACAAACCGTAATATAATTTAATGATATTATAATTATATGTAACACATTTGTAATAAATGAGAGATAAGTACATATTTTACACTTTTTTCCGGATTTGTCAATCTTATCCATATAAAAAATTCTGTCCATTGCATTCCTGCGCCAAGTGCTTTGTATGATATAAAAGAGCTGGAAGGTGTTTTTTTGTAAAATTAAGAAAGATCGGAGGAACTTTTCCGTACAATAAAAAAAGCACCTCAGAAAGCGAACAACTCGCTTTTCTGGGCGCCATATGGACTTGAATTATTTCACAGTCACTGCAAATAATTCCTTTGTCTGTCTTCCAAAGTTCAGTGCTTCTTCCCGGCTGCCAAAGAAAATATCAATCTTATTTCCTTTGATGCTGCTTCCGGTATCTTCTACTGTGTAGACCACATCATCGATCATGACCTTCGTGCCAATCGGCAGGAGCGTGATGTCTGCGGAAAGCGTATGTCCTGCTTTCGGTATGGTTCCGGAGTAAGTCCGGCCGATCTTACCGCTCTTGCTGGGGCAATAGGCAGTAGCAGAAAAAAGTCCCAGTGATGCTCCTTTTTCATAAACAGGTCCAGCTGGCTCTGTTTTTGGTGGTTCTGTTTCTTCCTTTATACCAGGTCCGATTTCTTTCTCCGCTGCTTTTTCGCTTTCAGAGCTTTCTTCGCTTCCTGTTTCGTTTTTTATGGTTTGCTTATCTGTTTGGACACTTTCGGACGATACATCCTCTGCAGTCTTTTCTTTTCCCGAAACTTCTTCTGCCATTGCAGTTGTAGATAACAGCAGGATACAAAGGAATGTCAGGAGTCCAGTGATTCGTAATTTACTTAAAAAACACTTCATGATTTACCTCGCAATCGTGTTGTTTTGGTGTATCATTTACTATTATATTACAAAAGTGTTAAATGTCAAGCATAAATTGTCAATAGCTTTGTAATAAATGCTTGAAGAATGAGAAAAAATGTAGAAAGCAGTCACAAAAACTTAACGGAATTTTTTTATGGGAATGTATTGACAAATGTTGAAAAAAAGCATATATTATGAAAAGAAGATGTTAGCACTCCTAAACGTTGAGTGCTAATAACAACTCAGGAAAGGAGCGTGGCAGTTTGAAAGATAAAGATCAGCTTGATGAACGGAAAGTGACGATCTTAAAAGCGATAATTAAAACTTATCTGGAAACCGGGGAACCGGTTGGATCCCGTACGATTTCAAAGTATACGGATTTGCATTTAAGCTCCGCCACAATCCGTAATGAGATGTCTGACTTGGAGGAACTGGGCTATATCATGCAGCCCCATACTTCGGCAGGCAGAATTCCCTCTGACAGAGGATATCGGTTTTATGTAGATCAGATCATGCAGGAAAAGGAAGAAGAAGTTACTGAAATCAAGGATCTGATGCTAAAGAGAGTGGACCGGGTGGAGCTTCTGTTAAAACAGATGGCAAAGCTTTTAGCCCAGAACACCAATTACGCAGCCATGATAAGCGCTCCCCAGTATCAGCGGAACAAGCTGAAGTTTATACAGCTTTCCAAAGTGGATGAAAGGAAGCTTCTTGTGGTCATCGTCATTGAGGGGAACATTATAAAGAATACCATAATTCCCATTCAAAAGGAATTGGAAGAGGAAGCACTTTTAAATCTTAACATTCTTCTAAACAGTGCCTTAAACGGACTAAGTATAGAAGAAATCAATCTTGATGTCATCAGCAGGCTGAAATTTCAGGCCGGTCCTCATTCAGAGGTCGTTGACTGTGTGCTTACGGAAGTGGCAGCAGCCATTCGTGCAGATGATGAAGATCTTCAGATTTATACCAGCGGTGCAACCAATATTTTTAAATATCCCGAATTAAGCGATGGAGATAAGGCAAGCAAGCTGATTGGAACCCTGGAACAGAAAGAACTTCTTCAGGAACTGGTTGATGATGTCAACGGCTCAGAAGAAAATTCCGGAATACAGGTATACATCGGCGATGAAGCGCCTGTTAAGAATATGAAAGACTGCAGCATTGTAACCGCTAATTATGAGCTTGGAGAAGGACTTCGCGGTACCATTGGTATTATTGGTCCAAAGCGCATGGATTATGAAAAGGTTTTAAGCACTCTGCGTAATTTAATGACGCAGTTGGATACAATATTGAAAAAAGATGAAAGGTAGAGGGTAGAACATTGAGCATGGAAGATGTAAAAGCAGATGAAAAGCTGGCAGACGAGGCCGTTAATCCGGAAGATGCTGTTTCCTCTGAAAAAGAGATAGAAGACACAGAGGCCTGTCCGGAAGAGACTCCTTCTGAGACAGATCAAAAGGAAGAGGACAGTGCCAAAAGCGAAGCCGGAAAAAAAGGCTTTTTTGGTAAAAAGAAAGAGAAGAATGATCCAAAGGATGACAAGATTGAAGAGCTGACAGACCGTCTGCAAAGAAGTATGGCTGAATTTGACAACTATAGAAAGAGAACAGAAAAAGAAAAGTCAGCCATGTTTGAAATCGGAGCAAAAGACATCATCGAACGGATTTTACCGGTCGTTGATAATTTTGAAAGAGGTTTGGCCGCAATTCCGGAAGAGGAAAAGGCAACGCCCTTTGCAGAAGGAATGGAAAAGATTTACAAGCAGCTTGTAAAAGCATTGGAGGATGCAGGCGTAAAACCCATTGAAGCGGTTGGAATGCCGTTTGATCCTAATTTCCACAATGCAGTGATGCACATTGAAGATGAATCCCTGGGAGAGAATATAGTGGCCCAGGAGCTTCAAAAGGGTTATACCTACCGGGACACTGTGGTAAGACACTCCATGGTGCAGGTAGCTAATTAACAATAGATCATAAAATCAGATAACATATTACATTTGTTTCATAAATAGGAGGAAAAAACTATGGGCAAGATCATTGGTATTGACTTAGGTACAACAAATAGCTGTGTAGCCGTTATGGAAGGCGGTAAACCAGTCGTAATCCCTAACAGTGAAGGTGTAAGAACAACTCCGTCTGTCGTTGCATTTACAAAGAATGGAGAAAGACTGGTAGGAGAGCCTGCAAAACGTCAGGCAGTTACAAATGCGGACCGCACCATCTCTTCCATCAAGAGACATATGGGTACTGATTATAAAGTGACCATTGATGGCAAGAGCTACAGTCCTCAGGAGATTTCTGCAATGATTCTTCAGAAATTAAAAGCAGATGCAGAGGCTTATTTAGGAGAAAAAGTAACAGAAGCAGTGATCACTGTTCCGGCTTACTTTAACGATGCTCAGCGTCAGGCAACCAAAGATGCCGGTAAGATTGCCGGTCTTGATGTAAAACGTATCATCAACGAGCCGACAGCAGCAGCTCTGGCATACGGCCTTGACAATGAAAAAGAACAGAAGATCATGGTATACGATTTAGGCGGCGGTACCTTTGATGTTTCTGTTATTGAAATTGGTGACGGTGTAATCGAAGTGCTTTCTACCAATGGAGATACATTCCTTGGCGGTGATGATTTTGATAACCGTATTACCCAGTGGATGGTAGATGAATTTAAGAAGGCAGAAGGCGTTGACTTGTCCGGTGACAAGATGGCAATGCAGAGATTAAAGGAAGCAGCAGAGAAAGCAAAGAAAGAACTTTCTTCCTCTACGACTACCAACATCAACCTTCCGTTCATTACTGCTACTGCAGAAGGACCAAAACATCTGGATATGAACTTGACCAGAGCGAAATTTGATGAATTGACTGCAGACCTTATTGAGCGTTCTACCATTCCGGTTCAGAATGCATTAAAAGATGCAGGTATCTCCACAAGCGATTTAGGAAAGGTGCTCTTAGTCGGTGGTTCCACCCGTATGCTGGCAGCTCAGGAAAAGGTAAAACAGCTGACAGGCAAGGAGCCTTCCAAATCCCTGAATCCTGATGAATGTGTTGCCATCGGTGCAAGCATCCAGGGCGGTAAGCTTGCAGGTGATGCAGGTGCAGGTGATATTCTTCTGTTAGACGTAACTCCACTTTCCCTGTCCATCGAGACAATGGGCGGTGTAGCTACCAAACTGATTGAAAGAAATACTACGATTCCTACAAAGAAGAGCCAGATTTTCTCCACTGCAGCAGACAACCAGACTGCCGTTGATATCCATGTAGTACAGGGAGAAAGACAGTTTGCAAGAGACAATAAGACCTTAGGCCAGTTCCGTCTTGATGGAATTCCGCCTGCAAGAAGAGGTGTTCCGCAGATCGAGGTTACTTTCGATATCGATGCCAACGGTATTGTAAATGTTTCTGCAAAAGATTTGGGAACCGGAAAAGAACAGCACATCACCATTACTTCCGGCTCTAACATGTCAGATGCTGATATCGAAAAGGCAGTGAAGGAAGCAGCTGAATATGAAGCACAGGATAAGAAACGCAAAGAAGGCATTGATGCCAGAAATGATGCGGATTCCCTGGTATTCCAGACAGAGAAAGCTCTGCAGGAAGTCGGAGATAAGATCGATGCCAACGATAAAGCAGTGGTCGAAGCAGACTTAAATGCCTTAAAAGAAGCGATCAACAGAGCTCCTATCGATGAGATGACCGATGCTCAGGTCGAAGATATTAAGGCCGGCAAGGAAAAACTGATGACCAGCGCACAGGCACTGTTTGCAAAGGTTTATGAGCAGGCACAGGCACAGGGCGGAGCAGCAGGCGCAGGCCCTGATATGGGAGCAGCAGATGCATCCTATCAGGACAGCGATGTAGTTGACGGTGATTACAAAGAGGTGTAAACTAGTCTGGTCGATTGACAGGGCTGTGGAAAAAGTGTTGTAGTGATACAGCACTTTTTCTACAGGCGTAAGTTCTATAAAAACTGGTGCAGGCAAAGCTTAAGGGAGCTTATCCGTTCGGCAGGCTGTGTCCTGCCGGACTTCCTTAGTTTATGAAAGGTAGACCTAAGATGGCAGAGAGTAAAAAAGATTATTATGAGATCCTGGGCGTTCCCAGAGATGCGGATGACGCAGCGCTTAAGAAAGCTTACAGGGCATTGGCTAAGAAATACCATCCTGACACGAATTCCGGAGATGCTGTGGCAGCGGAGAAGTTTAAACAGGCTTCCGAAGCTTACAGTGTATTAAGTGATCCTGAAAAGAGACGCCAGTATGACCAGTTTGGATCAGCCGCTTTTGACGGAAGTGCAGGAGCCGGCGGATTCGGAGGGTTTGATTTTGGCGGAGCTGATATGGGAGATATATTCGGAGACATATTCGGAGATATTTTTGGCGGTGGACGCGGTAGAAGCAGCGCCCATTACAATGGGCCATCAAGAGGTGCCAATGTCAGAACCAGCATCCGGATCACCTTTGAAGAGGCGATTTTTGGCTGCGAAAAAGAGATTGAGATCAATTTTAAAGAAGAGTGCGCTTCCTGTCATGGAAGCGGTGCAAGGGCAGGAACTTCCCCTGTGACATGTCCGAAATGTAACGGAAAAGGAAAGATCATGTACACACAGCAGTCTTTCTTTGGTCAGGTGCAGAATGTACAGACCTGTCCGGATTGCGGAGGAACAGGGAAAATCATTAAAGATAAATGTCCGGACTGTTATGGAACCGGTTACATTACAAAGAGAAAGAAAATAAAAGTCAATGTTCCGGCAGGAGTTGACAACGGTCAGGCCGTGCGTCTGGCTGGAGCCGGAGAGCCAGGTACCAATGGCGGAGAACGGGGAGATCTTTTGGTGGAGGTTGTTGTGTCAAACCATCCGATCTTCAAGCGTCAGGATACCAACATCTTTTCAACCGTTCCGATTTCCTTTGCAACTGCAGCATTAGGAGGAACCATCCGTATTAAGACCGTGGATGGCGAGGTGGAATATGAAGTAAAAGCAGGAACACAGACTGACACTAAGGTCCGTTTGAAAGGAAAAGGAGTCCCAACTCTGAGAAACCGTGCGGTTCGCGGGGATCATTATGTAACTTTGGTCGTTCAGGTACCGGAGCGCATGACAGAAGCCCAGAAGGAGGCTCTTCGCAAGTTTGAAGATGCCATGAACGGCATCGGCGAAGGAGAGAAGCATAAAAAGAAAGGACTTTTTAAATAGATTTCCGGACTGATACATGATTGGAGAAGAAAGGGAAAGAATGAAAAAGTTTCAGAGAAAACTGGCACTTGCAGCAGCCTTTGTGATTCTTGGGATTTTATTACCGAAGAATGCGCTGGCTGACGAGTCACAGGAAATCCGGAATTTTCCAGGCTTTCATGGTTCCGGTACCACGTTTCAGGGCCCGATTGAGGGGAGTTTTTCATCTGACTGCTGGGATGACGAGGAGGAAGATGATGACGATGATGGCCCGGGAAGCTATAGCTATGAACGGGGATGGCGTTACAGCCCAGGCGGCTGGTGGTTCCAGTACAGCGACGGAACCTGGCCTTCCAACGGCTGGAAGTACATTGATGGAAGATGGTACCGGTTTGATCAGGGCGGTCATATGCAGACCGGCTGGTTTACGGATCAGAACGGTAACAGGTTTTATTTAAATCCGGTGGATGACGGAACTTTGGGTTCCATGCGGATTGGCTGGCAGATCATCGAAGGCAGGGCCTATTATTTTAATACCATGTCCGATGGTTCTTTAGGAAAGCTGCTTGTCAATACGGTGACGCCTGACGGGTATCAGGTGGGGGAAGATGGTGCCTTAAAATAAAAATGTGAAAAAGGTATGACAGAGATCATTCTGTTGTGCCTTTTCCTTTTTTTGAAACAAAAATAAAAAGCAGGGGATATATCTGATTTTTTGAATGCTTCAATCATCAGATATATCCCCTGCTTTTATTTATTACAATTTCTTATTACATGTGATTGTAATTTTGTGAAAACAGATTCTGTTTCAGTTCCGGAAACTCAGGCGGGTGTGATGGGGTGTAATGCATCAAGGAATTTCGTTTACTTGATATGTTTTTTGCCCTTGTTCCCGGAATGAAACAGAAGTCTTTTTCATCCGTTCAATTAGTTAATGCACCAGATTATATTTTTATTGCATCTTTTATTGAAATTTTTTAAAATTTTTTTTAAAAGTAGAAAATACAGGAAAAGTCCCGTGATTTTATACGCTTGCAACCAATTTCATTGTATGTTATGATATCATGTGGTTTAGTTTGGACAAAAGAAAGGAACCTTTATATGTACCAGTATCTGATCGTGTGTCCCCTTGTTTTTCTTGCAGGCTTTATTGATTCCATTGCAGGGGGAGGAGGGTTAATCTCCCTGCCGGCCTTCATGGCAGCAGGAATACCGCCTCATATGGCCCTTGGAACCAATAAGATGAGTTCTACTATGGGAACGGTTATATCAACGGCCCGTTTTGCAAAAAATGGATTTATCAATAGCAAGCTGTCATTGCTTGCAGCTTTATTTGCAGTCATCGGTTCTGTCATAGGAGCTCATTTATCATTGCTTGCCAGCGAAGGGGTATTAAAAGGCATGATGATTGTGGTACTTCCGGTTGTGGCTTTCTATGTTCTTAAGAATAAAAATATGGGAGATGTGAAAGAAATCATCATATCCCATAAAAAGCAGATGCTCATCAGCATGGGAGCCGCTTTGGTGGTAGGATGTTACGATGGATTTTATGGACCGGGAACCGGCACATTTTTACTGCTTTTACTGACCGGTCTTGCTAAAATGAATGTAAGAAATGCTTCCGGTACGACAAAGGTGATCAATCTGTCCTCTAACATCGCCGCGCTGGTGACATTTTTAATAAATGGAAAGGTTTTGATCCCTTTGGGCCTTGCATCCGGGCTTTTCTGCATTGCAGGTCATTACATCGGGTCAGGACTTGTCGTAAAAAACGGATTGAAGATCGTGCGCCCTGTGGTACTTCTGGTGCTCCTCTGCCTGTTTTTGAAAATTATAAAAGGATAGGAAGATTGTTATGAGATGGAAAAAGTTTACACTGACAACAACAACGGAAGCTGTAGATTTAATCAGCAGCATGTTTGATGAAATTGGAATAGAAGGAATTGAGATTGAGGATAATACGCCTCTTACGGAAGCGGAGACGAAAGGAATGTTCATTGATATCCTGCCGGAACTTCCGCCGGATGAAGGGGTTGCAAAGGTGAGCTTTTATCTGGATCCTGATTCTGGCGTTAATATTGAAGAGATGTTAAAACGGGTGGAGGAAGGACTTTCTGAGCTTTCCATGTTTACGGATCTGGGCGCCTGTACCATGGAATCAGGGGAAACGGAAGATAAGGACTGGATCAATAACTGGAAGCAGTACTTTAAACCATTCACCGTTGACGATATTCTGATCAAGCCTACCTGGGAAGAGGTTCCAAAGGAACATGAGGACAAGCTTTTGATCGAGATCGATCCAGGTACGGCATTCGGAACCGGGCAGCATGAGACAACACAGCTTTGTATCCGGCAGCTTAAAAAATACGTAACACCGGAAACAAAGCTTCTTGATGTAGGAACCGGAAGCGGAATTCTTGGAATCACCGGGTTGAAGCTGGGCGCAAAAGAGGTGTTTGGAACGGACCTTGATGAGAACGCCATCGTTGCCGTAAAGGAAAATATGGAAGCCAACCAAATCCCGCCGGAAAAGTTCCATGTTTTAAAAGGAAATATCATTGATGACGAAGAAGTTCAGAAAAAAGTCGGTTTTGAAGCCTATGATGTGGTTGTGGCAAACATTCTGGCGGACATTATTATTCTGCTTCAGAAGGAAATTCCTGTTCACATAAAAAAAGGCGGTATTTTTATCACTTCCGGTATCATTAATATGAAGGAAGAAGCGGTGAAGAAAGCATTTGCTGAAAATCAGGCCTTTGAGCTGGTGGAGATCACCTATCAGGGAGAATGGGTTTCCGTAACGGTCAGAAAAAAATAGAAAGAGGGATAAGATGTATCACTTTTTTATTCATCAGGACCAGATCGGAGAAGACAGCATCCGTATCACCGGCCCGGATGTGAACCATATGAAGAATGTTCTGCGCATGGGTGCCGGGGAAGAAGTCTTAATCAGCAATGGTGTGGATAAGGATTATCTGTGTGAGATCGTATCAGTGACCTCTACAGAAGTCATAGCCAGGATCCTGTCTGTAGATGAGGCAGGAAAGGAACTGCCTGCAAAAATTTACCTGTTTCAGGGGCTTCCAAAGAGTGATAAGATGGAATTTATTATCCAGAAAGCCGTGGAGCTTGGAGTCTACCAGATTGTTCCGGTAGAAACCAGACGTACGGTAGTGAAATTAGATAAAAAGAAAGAAGAATCAAAGCTCCGCCGATGGAGTGCGGTCTCAGAAAGTGCGGCCAAACAGTCCGGAAGGCTGATCGTGCCTGAGGTTGCCGGAGTCATGACCTTTGAAAAAGCTCTTGCCCTTTCAAAAGAATTTGATATGACAGTGATTCCGTTTGAACATGCAAAGGGCATGGAAGAAACAAGACAGATCCTTTCCGCCATAAAGCCTGGAATGAATGCAGGGATATTTATCGGGCCGGAAGGCGGCTTTGAAGATTCGGAAATAGAACTTGCAAAAAGCTTTGGTGCCAGACCGATTACTCTGGGAAAACGGATTTTAAGAACCGAAACAGCCGGTCTTTCCGTATTATCGGTGCTGTCATTTTTACTGGAACCTTAGAGACAGCTTCCTGGCAGCCGGTTTGTTGCTGTTTGCCTGGAAAAGGAGTGAAATAAAACATAGATGGAAGTTTATTTTGATAATTCGGCTACTACAAAAGTACTGGAGCCGGTTAAGGATATAGTTTTAAAGACTATGACGGAGGATTATGGCAATCCTTCTGCAAAACATAAAAAAGGAATGGAAGCGGAGCAGTATATCAAAGAGGCGGCAGAGACCATTGCCAATACGTTAAAGGTTGCACCAAAGGAGATCGTTTTTACCTCCGGCGGTTCCGAGTCCAATAATATGGCTTTGATTGAAACGGCTATGGCAAATAAACGGGCCGGGAACCATATTATCAGCACCGGTATTGAGCATGCCTCCGTGTATAATCCTCTGTCATTTTTAGAGGAACAGGGGTTTTCCGTTACCTACCTTCCGGTTGATTCTCAGGGACACATTTCTCTTAAAGAACTGGAAGCCGCCATCCGCCCGGAGACGATCCTGGTTTCGATCATGTATGTAAACAATGAGATTGGTGCGGTGGAACCTATTGAAGCCATTTCAAAGGTAATAAAAAAGAAGAATCCTGCCATTGTCTTCCATGTGGATGGCATTCAGGCCTATGGGAAATTCGTCATACGTCCCAAGCGTCAGGGCATCGATCTTTTGTCGGTCAGCTCTCATAAGATCCATGGTCCAAAGGGCGTGGGATTTTTGTATATTGACCAGAACGTGAAGATCAGGCCCCTGATCTACGGCGGAGGACAGCAAAGAGGTATGCGTTCCGGTACGGAGAATGTTCCGGGGATCGCAGGCTTTGCCGTTGCAGCTAAAATCATGTATACGGACCATTCAAAGAAGGTTCAGGCTCTTATGGATCTAAAGGATTATATGATCGAACGGTTAAAAGAGATAGAAGGCGTGACTGTAAACAGCTGTCCCGGGGAATTATCAGCCCCTCAGATCGTAAGCGCCAGCTTTGCAGGGACCCGCAGTGAAGTGCTTTTGCACGCATTGGAAGAAAAGGGGATTTATGTGTCTTCCGGATCGGCCTGTTCCTCCAATCACCCGGCAGTCAGCGGTACATTAAAAGGAATCGGTGTAAAACCGGAGCTTTTGGATTCCACCCTTCGGTTCAGCTTCGGGATTTTTAATACGAGAGAAGAAGTGGATTACTGTATTGATAAGTTAAAAGAACTTCTCCCTGTGCTCAGACGGTATCAGAGAGGGTAGGAAGTGTTTCAGAGAAAGGACAACAGATGCAATATAAATCATTTTTAATCAAGTACGCAGAAATTGGCGTAAAGGGAAAGAACCGTTACCTATTTGAAGATGCCCTGGTAACGAATATCCGCCATTCTTTAAAACGAGTAGACGGAGATTTTACAGTAACCAAGGAATCAGGTAGAATTTATGCCGCGGCAGAATCAGAATTTGATTTTGATGAGGTGGTTTCTGCTTTAAAGCGGGTCTTTGGCATAGCAGCCATCTGTCCTATGGTACAGGTAGAGGACAATGGCTATGAAGATTTAAAGAAACAGGTCTTATCCTATGTTGAAGAATTTTATGAGGATAAGAAGTTCACCTTTAAAGTCAATACGCGCAGAGGCAACAAAAGATATCCGGTTAATTCTGAACAGATCAACCGGGATTTGGGAGAAATCATTCTTGATAGATTTCCGGAGACAAAGGTGGATGTCCATCACCCGGAAGTCATGCTGCAAGTAGAAGTGCGTAATAAAATCAATATCTATTCCCATGTGATTCCAGGTCCGGGCGGTATGCCGGTAGGAACTAATGGAAAAGCCATGCTACTATTATCCGGCGGCATTGACAGTCCGGTTGCAGGCTACATGATCGCAAAGCGCGGAGTGAAGATCGACGCCGTTTATTTCCATGCGCCGCCATATACCAGCGACCGCGCAAAACAGAAGGTTGTGGATCTGGCAAGGCTGGTTTCCAGATACTCCGGTGCGATCCGGCTTCATATTGTGAATTTTACGGATATTCAGCTTTATATCTATGACAAATGTCCTCATGAAGAGCTTACGATCATCATGAGACGGTATATGATGCAGATCGCAGAGCGCCTGGCAGAAGAAAGCGGTGCTTCCGCCCTCATTACAGGAGAAAGCATCGGACAGGTGGCATCTCAGACCATGCAGTCGCTGGCAGCAACCGATGCAGCGGCTACCATCCCGGTATTCCGTCCGGTGATCGGGTTTGACAAGCAGGAAATCGTTGATGTAGCAGAAAAAATCGGTACTTATGAGACTTCTGTGCTCCCCTTTGAGGACTGCTGTACCATATTTGTAGCAAAGCACCCGGTAACAAAGCCGAGCTTAAAGATGATCAAACGTTCCGAGGAAAATCTGGCGGAGAAAATCGAAGAACTTATTGAGACGGCCATAAGCACAGTGGAAAAGGTCTGGTGTTAAAGAAAAAGGGGACCGGCATCAAAGGCCGGACCCCTTTTTTAAAATCTGATTTTTCATTAATCTACAATATATGGAGATAAAACCTTGATGATTTCATCCACTTCATTCTCGGAGTGAATGTTTAAGTCGATTGGCTTGGAAAGATCCAGGCTGAAAATACCCATAATAGATTTTGCGTCGATCACATATCTGCCGGAAACAAGATCAAAGTCAGTGTCAAATTTTGTTAAATCGTTTACGAATGATTTTACTTTGTCAATGGAATTTAAAGATATACGAACTGTTTTCATGTGAAAACCTCCTTTGATGAACTCTTTTCTTTATTGAGGGATAGTCCTCTTTTCCCTTCAATACTACTGACATATCTTATAAAAGTCAATGGTAATTTTACATGAAAAATACACGAATAAACCGATAATTTAGATAGGAGAAAATAAAATGAGAAAGGCAGCCCTGCACAACCTTGGATGTAAGGTTAATTCATACGAAACAGAGGCCATGCAGCAGCTTCTGGAACACGCGGGATATGAAATTGTCCCCTTTACAGAAGAGGCGGATGTTTATATTATAAATACATGCTCCGTAACCAATATGGCAGACAGGAAATCCAGACAGATGCTTCACCGGGCAAAAAATATGAATCCAGATGCTGTTGTCGTTGCCGCCGGTTGTTATGTGCAGGCAGCAGGAGAAGAACTGAAAAAGGATGAGGCTGTGGATCTGGTGATCGGAAATAATAAAAAGACAGAACTGGTAACCATTCTGGAAGATTATTTTGCAGACCGGGAGGAAGAACTGGAGGAAACCATTATCGACATCCGGGGAACCAGGGAATACGAAGGTCTTTCTATTGATAAAATAGCAGATCATACGAGGGCTTTTATAAAGGTGCAGGATGGCTGCAGCCAGTTTTGCAGCTACTGCATCATTCCCTTTACCAGAGGACAGGTGCGAAGCCGCAGGCCGGAAGAGGTAGCGGAGGAAATTAAGCGCCTGGTGGCCTCAGGCTTTCAGGAAGTGGTGCTGACCGGCATTCATTTAAGCTCTTATGGAAAGGATTTTATAGAGGAAGAACGTCTTACCCTACTGGATCTGATTGTACGCATTCATGAGATCGAAGGGCTGGAACGAATCCGTATGGGTTCTCTGGAGCCCCGGATCGTGACCGAAGAATTTGCATCGACCCTGTCTTCCCTTCATAAAATTTGTCCCCATTTCCACTTATCCTTACAAAGCGGATGTGACAGTACCTTAAAGCGTATGAACCGCCATTACACCGCAGAAGAGTATTTCAATTGCTGCAGGATTCTTCGGAAGGCATTTCATAATCCTGCCATTACTACGGATGTAATCGTAGGGTTTCCCGGAGAGACGGAAGAAGAATTTTTGATTACCAGGGAATATCTTGAAAAGATACACTTTTATGAAATGCATGTGTTTAAGTATTCAAAAAGAAATGGTACCAGGGCGGCCCAGATGCCGGACCAGGTACCGGAATCTGTAAAATCAATAAGAAGCAACGAACTTTTAAAGCTGGAAAAAGAGATGTCTCTGGCTTACCGGAAGTCCTGCATAGGCAGCAGGGCCCAGGTCCTTATGGAGGAAGCCTATGAGTGCAATGGAACCACTTATATGATCGGCCATACCAGAGAATATGTAAAAGCCGTAGTCCCTTATGAAGAAGGATTAAAAGGGAAAATCGTGGAAGGAACACTGGGAGAAATGCTTACCGATGAGATTGTGTTTCTAAACATTAACGGACAAAATTAATTTTTATCTTGCCGAATCCATGATTATGGTTTAAAATATAGGAGAACAGTTAAAGGACGTGAGAAACATGGGCGATATTCATAACACACAATTTTTCAAAGCAGTGCAGGAAAATAAAATGGACGTAAGCCAGGTACTGGAACAGGTTTATATTGCCCTCACAGAGAAGGGCTATAATCCCATTAACCAGATCGTGGGTTATATTATGTCAGGAGATCCAACCTATATTACCAGTCATAAGAACGCCAGGAGTCTAATCATGAAAGTAGAACGGGACGAGATTCTGGAAGAACTGATGCGGGTATATATCGATACGATGTTAAAGTAACGACGTGGATAATCTTAAGTCTAGCTGTCAGATGAAGTGGAACAGGCGGATTCTGGCAGTTTGTTTTTATACAGTTGGCTGCGCACCAGCTTTGTTTTGTTGCATAAATTTGACGTGGAGAGTAAAATATGAGAATCATGGGACTGGATTTTGGTTCTAGAACTGTAGGAGTTGCGGTTTCTGACATGCTGGGTATAACTGCACAGGGTGTGGAGACAATTACGAGAGAAGAAGAGAACAAACTGAGAAAAACCTGTGCCCGAATCGAAGAACTGATTCGGGAATTTGAGATTGAAACCATAGTTTTGGGATATCCTAAGAATATGAATAATACGATCGGTGACCGGGCTGAAAAAACAGAACAGTTCAAAGAGATGCTTGCAAGACGGACCGGGCTTCCTGTGATCCTTTGGGATGAGAGGCTGACTACCGTAGCATCGGAACGGATATTAATGGAAAGCGGAGTAAGACGGGAAAACAGAAAAGCGGTCATCGATAAGGTGGCGGCAGGGCTGATTCTGCAAGGCTATTTAGACAGCTTACCAACAGGAGATAAAGAATGAACAGCGAAGAAAAGAAAATCACCCTGGCAACGGACACAGGGGAATCTGTAGATTTTTTTGTTTTGGAAGAAACCAGAATCAATGGTATGAATTATCTGCTTGTAACCGATGCGGCAGATGATGACGAAGAAGGAGAATGTTACATCTTAAAGGATTTGTCAAAGCGGGAAGAATCCGATGCTTTGTATGAGTTTGTAGAGGATGATAACGAAATAGATTATTTATTTAAAATATTTTCCGAACTGCTTGACGGAGCGGGTGTAGATATTGAAAAATGATGATGATTGATGAAGAGGCTTAACCATCCAGCTCATGCTGGTACTGAAACTCATGGCAGAGAGCCCCGGACAGCATCTGACTGCGGAAGAGATCGATGATCTGGCCAGACAGAGGTATCCGGAGATGGGACCTGCCTCGATTTGCAGGACTGTGCAGGTGGATCGATCGGTCTTTGATAAGGTTAGTTCTGACGATGGGTTTGCCCCCTGTGCGCTGGGGGCTTCGGTCGTGAGTCAGGACATCATCATCATGCAATTTACAGCCGGTGCAGAAACGTATTTTCCTTCCAGGCGGCTTGTTGAATACTCTGGAGCAGGCACTTTCTGACCAGTCAGGATTTATGGGAACGGATCAGGAAGTATAGCTCTTCGGGTATTGCAGGAATGCCGGGAGGCAATGGAGAGAACAGAACGGGAAATGATAAAATGGAGGTAAAAGATTGAAAAAACAAGACATGAATGCGAAAGTTAAAATCATTCCATTAGGAGGAATGGAGCAGATTGGTATGAATATCACTGCTTTTGAATGCGAAGACAGCATTATTGTGGTAGACTGCGGACTCGCATTTCCTACGGATGATATGCTTGGAATTGATCTGGTAATACCGGATGTTTCCTATTTGAAGCAGAATATTGAAAAGGTTAAGGGCTTTGTAATCACTCACGGACATGAGGATCACATCGGTGCCCTTCCTTATATTTTAAAAGAGATCAATGTGCCGGTATACGGAACAAAGCTGACCATTGGTCTCATCGAGAACAAATTAAAAGAACATAATCTTTTAAAGAACACAAAGAGAAAGGTGATCAAGCACGGACAGTCCATCAACCTGGGGTGTTTCCGCATTGAATTCATCAAGACAAACCACAGCATCGCAGATGCTTCTGCACTGGCTATATTCTCTCCGGCAGGCGTGATTCTTCATACCGGCGACTTTAAGATCGATTATACTCCCGTATTTGGAGAAATCGCAGACCTTGAACGTTTTGCAGAGCTTGGAAAGAAAGGGGTTCTGGCCCTTTTATGTGACAGCACCAATGCGGTAAGGCCCGGATTTACGCCTTCGGAGAAGACCGTAGGCAAGGCTTTTGACAATATATTTGCAGATCATAAGAACAACCGTATTATCGTTGCAACCTTTGCGTCTAACGTGGACCGTGTGCAGCAGGTCATCAACTCTGCGGCAAAGTACGGACGCAAGGTAGTGGTAGAAGGACGCAGTATGGTCAATGTCATTGGTACGGCAAGTGAGCTTGGCTATATCAGCATTCCGGAGGGAACACTGATTGATATCGACCAGCTTAAGAATTATCCTGACGAGCAGACGGTCCTTATTACAACCGGAAGCCAGGGAGAATCCATGGCAGCGCTTTCCCGTATGGCAAGCAGTACCCATAAAAAAGTATCCATCAAGCCAAACGATGTAATCATATTAAGCTCCAACCCGATTCCAGGCAATGAAAAGGCTGTTTCCAAGGTAGTCAATGAGCTTTCTATGAAGGGGGCTGAGGTAATCTGTGAAGATACCCACGTATCCGGACATGCATGCCAGGAAGAAATCAAGCTGATGTATGCGCTGGTTCGTCCCAAGTTTTCCATTCCTGTTCATGGAGAGTACAGACATTTAATGGCTCAGAGGAATCTGGTGCTGGCCATGGGAATGCCAAAGGAAAATATTATCATTATGTCTTCCGGTGATGTGGTGGAATTAGGCCAGGAATCCTGCAAGATCGTTGACCACGTCCAGTCGGGAGCGATCCTTGTGGATGGTCTCGGAGTCGGGGATGTTGGTAATATTGTATTGAGAGACCGTCAGAATCTGGCACAGAACGGAATTATCGTAGTGGTTCTGACACTGGAGAAATACTCCAACCAGTTACTGGCCGGACCTGATATTGTATCCAGAGGTTTCGTATATGTAAGGGAATCTGAAGACTTAATGGAAGAAGCCAGGGTCATTGTAAGTGATGCTGTCCAGGACTGTCTGAACCGGCATATCAATGACTGGGGAAAGATTAAGAATATCATCAGAGACAGCTTAAGCGACTTCCTGTGGAAGAGAATGAAGCGTAATCCGATGATTCTTCCCATCATTATGGAAGTATAGGAATGAGCGAGGAATAACCGTGCCTTTAACATGAAAGGAATGGAAATTTATGAGCCGGACAACAGAAGAAATCAACAAAATAACAGGAGCGATTATTTCCCTGTCCATAAGGCTTATAGTTCTTGCCCTTATGATCCTTCTTCTTTACGAAGGAATTACAAGGGGCTATGAGTTCGGCCACGAAATTTTCTATGCATCAGCCATGGAAGCGGAACCGGGACAGGATATAAGTGTAACCATTGAAAAAGGCGCTTCGATTACCAGTGTGGCAAAACTTTTGAAGGACAAAGGCTTGATTGCCAATGAATATTCCTTTATCATACAGGCAGAGTTCTTTAATTATAAGGCAAATCCGGGAAGCTACACATTGAATACTTCCATGACCTCCAGGGAGATCCTTCAGATGATGAATGAGAATACAGAGGAAAAGGAAGGGAAAGAATGATCGTCAATGACCGAATCACTGATTATATTAAGTCTCTGGAACCGGGGGAAGCTCCTCTGATTCATGAGATCGGTAAAAAAGCAAGGGAGAATGGAGTTCCTGTCATTCGAGAGGAGACGGCTGCCTTCTTAAAAACCATGACAGCAGCCATGAATCCAAAAGCCATTCTAGAAGTAGGGACCGCTGTTGGGTATTCTGCTCTTTTGATGGCTCAGGTCATGGCTCCTGACTGTCATATCACAACCATAGAAAAATATGAAAAAAGGATACCGGAAGCCAGAAGCAATTTTGAAAAGGCCGGGGAAACCAACCGCATCACTTTATTGGAAGGAGATGCGCAGGAACTGTTAAAGGGGCTTTGCGGCCCCTTTGACCTTGTCTTTATGGATGCGGCCAAGGGGCAGTATCTGGCGTGGCTTCCGAGAATTTTGGAACTTATGAGAACCGGCGGTATGCTCATATCGGATAATGTTCTCCAGGATGGAGACATTATTGAATCCCGTTATACGGTGGAACGGCGTAACCGGACCATTCACGGGAGGATGAGGGAATATTTATATGAATTAAAGCATTCTCCCTTCCTGACTACTGCCATTGTCCCCATCGGTGACGGAATTACGGTTAGCATAAGAAAGTAAAACACGAGAGAGGAGTTTCATGAGAAAGACGGAACTTTTGATCCCGGCAGGCAGCTTAGACGTATTAAAGACCGCAGTGGTTTACGGCGCCGACGCTGTTTACCTGGGAGGAGAGGCCTTTGGACTGCGTGCCAAGGCAAAGAATTTTACACAGGATGAAATCCGGGAAGGCATTGCATTTGCCCATGAACATGGAGTAAAGGTATACATTACAGCCAATATTCTGGCTCATAATGATGATCTTCCGGGAGTGGAAGAGTATTTTAAAGAATTAAAGGAAATCAATCCGGATGCCCTGATTATTTCGGATCCCGGAGTTTTTGCAATTGCAAAGCGCATTCTTCCGGATATGGAGATCCACATCAGCACCCAGGCCAATAATACCAATTACGGAACCTACTTATTCTGGCATCAGCTTGGGGCCAAACGTGTGGTCACTGCCAGAGAGCTTTCTCTTGCGGAGATCAAGGAAATCCGCAGCAGGATCCCGGATGATATGGAGATCGAAAGCTTTATGCACGGAGCCATGTGTATATCCTATTCCGGACGGTGCCTGCTCAGCAACTTTATGGCGGGAAGAGATGCGAACCAGGGGGCATGCACCCACCCGTGCCGCTGGAAATATTCCATTGTGGAAGAACAGCGCCCCGGCGAATACATGCCGGTTTATGAAAATGAACGGGGGACCTACATCTTCAATTCCAAGGATCTCTGCATGATCGAACATATTCCGGAGATGATCGATGCCGGAATCGACAGCTTTAAGATCGAAGGCCGTATGAAAACTGCCTTATATGTGGCGACTGTGGCAAGAACCTACCGGAAGGCCATTGATGATTATAAAAAAGACCCGAAGCTCTATGAGGAGAATATGGACTGGTATCGTTCTGAGATCGGCAAATGCACCTACCGGGAGTTTACTACCGGATTTTATTTTGGCAAAGCAGATTCCAGCACACAGATCTATGACAGCAATACCTATGTGAAAAATTACACCTATATCGGAACCATTGAATCCGTCGATGACAGAGGCTATGCCCGGATCCAGCAGAAGAACAAATTCACGGTAGGAGAGACCATTGAGGTCATGAAGCCGGACGGCAGAAATATCGAAGCTGTGGTAAAGGCAATCTATAATGAAGAGGGTGTTTTCCAGGAGAGTGCTCCTCATTCCAGACAGATCATCTACGTGGATCTGGGAGTGGATATGAAGCAATACGACATTCTGCGCAGAAGCGAAATGAAGGAATAAAAGAAATAAAATTTATCAATAAAACGTAAATCATAAAAGCCAGGTAGACAACAAAGAGTATTTATTGTCTTATCTGGCTTTTTTTATTGGGAAATGCCTGGAGCGGTATTTTTCGTGGCTGTTGTAGAAATTACGTTCTTGTGGTATGCTATATAAGGATTATACCCAGATATTACCTGGAGTTAGAACGTGCAGAACGGAGGGGTTCCTATTATGTGGATTTTATGGCTGATCGCTGCTTTATGTGTGATCTATTATGTCATAATTGCTGTTTATTCCGGAATAACGACTTCCTTTTCGTTTATCTGGCTGGTGCTTGCGGCTGTTTGTGTGTTTTTTTTACTAGGCTGGAAGACTTATATGCGGCATAAGGACAAGATTCCTTTATGGCTGCCGGTATCGCTGGTGACCATTTGCTGCACCGGGATTCTTGTATTTACAGTGGTTGAAATTTTAGTATTTACCGGAGTTGCTGCCCGTGATACGTCAAGGCTTGACTATGTGATCGTATTGGGAGCCAGAGTCAAAGAGAACGGAATCAGCAAGTCATTAAAAAAACGTCTGGATAAGGCCATTGATTACCTGGATGAAAACCCGGGGACCATACTGGTTCTTTCCGGGGCCAGGGGAGATGATGAGCCGGTCAGCGAGGCAGAGGCCATGAGGGATTATCTGGTATTTAACGGTGTCAGAGAAGAACAGCTGATTTTGGAGATGCGTTCTCACAGTACAGTGGAGAACATCGCATACAGCCGTGTGGCCATTGAAGAGGATCAGAAGGCGAAGAAAGAAAAGAAGCAGAAGAGTCCCGTCTTCATGGAGCCCGGTACATTTGCGCTGGTTCCGGATAAGCCCATTAAGATCGGGGTATTGACCAGTGATTTTCATGTATTCCGTGCCCAGCAGATCGCAAAGAAATGGGGAATTCCGGATATTTATGGTATTTCCTGCGAATCTGACCCCGTTCTTTTTGTACACTTTTGTGTAAGAGAGTGTGCGGCCATATTAAAAGACAAATTAGTGGGCAATATGTAAATAATACTTATTTTGCAGGAGGAATAAAAAAGAATGAGTGATTTGTATAACCTGGCAGCCTATGAGGTTGTAGAAGAAAAAGAAATTAAGGAAATCCAGGCAGCAGGCTGGGTACTCCGCCATAAAAAGAGCGGGGCAAGAATCTTTGCCGTGTCCTGTGACGATGATAACAAGGTTTTTTCCATCGGCTTTCGTACTCCGCCCGCAGACAGTACCGGAGTGGCACACATACTGGAACACAGCGTGCTTTGCGGCTCAGAGAAATTCCCTTTAAAAGATCCCTTTGTAGAACTGGTAAAAGGTTCTTTGAATACCTTTTTAAATGCCATGACTTATCCCGATAAGACTGTGTATCCTGTAGCCAGCTGCAACGAAAAGGATTTTCAGAATTTAATGAATGTCTATATGGATGCAGTGTTTCATCCAAATATTTACAGAGAGCCAAAGATCTTCATGCAGGAAGGCTGGCATTATGAGCTGGAAAGCCCGGAAGCGGATTTGATTTACAACGGAGTTGTTTACAATGAGATGAAGGGAGCTTTTTCTTCTCCGGATGAAGTCCTTGACCGTTTCACCAGGAAGGTCCTGTTCCCGGAGAATTGTTATGGACAGGAGTCAGGAGGAGATCCGGCGTTTATTCCGGATCTGACGTATGAAGATTTTCTGGACTTTCACAGAAGGTATTACCATCCCTCCAACAGCTATATCTATCTCTACGGCGATATGGATATGGCAGAGAAACTTACATGGCTTGATGAAGAATATTTAAGCCATTATGATGAGATTTCCATTGATTCCAGGATCATCAGCCAGAAGCCCTTTGAGAAACCGGTGGAAGCAGAGACCTTTTATTCCATTACCGAAGGGGAATCAGCCGATAATGCCACTTATCTATCCGTCAGTACGGTAATAGGCAACAACCTGGACCCTCTGCATTATGTGGCATTTCAGATATTAGAGTACACGCTGCTTGATGCGCCTGGTGCACCTTTAAAGCAGGCACTGATTGATGCAGGAATCGGCCAGGACATTATGGGCGGTTATGACAGCGGGATTTTACAGCCCTATTTTTCCGTAGTTGCAAAGAATGCCAATCCGGACCAAAAGGGAGAGTTCCTTGCAGTTGTAAAGGGGACTTTAAGAAAACTTGCCGATGAAGGAATCAACCGGAAGAGCCTGAAAGCAGGGATGAACTATTATGAGTTCCGTTACCGGGAAGCGGATTACGGCTCAGCACCCAAAGGACTGATGTACGGCCTTCAGTGTATGGACAGCTGGCTCTATGACGGTGACCCCATGACACATCTGGAATATCAAAAAACCTTTGATTATTTAAAAAAGGTGGTGGATGACGGATATTTTGAGCAGCTGATCCGGGAATATCTTCTGGATAATCCCTTTGAAGCCGTCTTAACCGTAAGCCCGAAAAAGAACTTAACCGCAGAGGAAGACGAAAAGACAGCCAGAAAACTGGCAGCCTACAAAGCCTCTCTTTCTGAGGCTGAGATTAACCATCTGGTGGAACAGACCCGTGCACTTAAGGAATATCAGGAATCCCCGTCTCCTCAGAAGGATTTGGAAAAGATTCCGATGCTTCGCAGAGAGGATATCAGCAGGGAACCCGAAGAGATCATCTGGACAGAAAAAGAGGCTCACGGTGTAAAGGTCATTCATCATGAGATGTTCACCTCAGGCATCGGCTATTTAAAGGTCCTGTTTGACACTTCTGCCGTACCGGTGGAAGACCTGCCTTATGTGGGATTTTTAAAGTCCCTGCTGGGTTATGTGAATACAGAAAACTTCACTTATGGGGATTTGACCAGTGAGATCCATCTAAACAGCGGTGGCGTGAGCTTTAGCGTGACCTCTTACCCGGATTTGGTCCAGAAGGGGAAATTTAAGGGATTTTTTATGGCAAGTGCAAGGGTGCTTTATGATAAGCTGGATTTCGGCTTTTCCATTCTTGCGGAGATACTGACCCGTTCCATACTTGATGATGAGAAGCGTATGGGCGATGTGATCAGCGAAACAAGATCCAGAGCAAGAATGAAGCTGGAGGGAGCCTGTCATTCGGCAGCAGTTGCAAGAGCCACATCCTATTTTTCCGCCACCTCTTCCTATAATGATCTGACCGGGGGAATCGGATATTATGAATTTCTTGAAAATCTGGAAAAAGAATATGCAGCCAATAAGCAGGCGGTGATTGCCCGGTTAAAATCCGTTATGGAGAAGCTTTTTACCACCGGCAACATGCTTGTCAGCTACACCGCAGATGAAGAAGGCTACCGGCTTCTTCCCGATGCCATGAAAAAACTTACGGATGTGCTTCCAAAAGGAACAGAAAAGCGCTATCCCTATGTGTTCCAGTCAGGAAACAGAAACGAAGGGTTTGCTACGGCATCTCAGGTCAATTATGTGGCAAGATGCGGAACCTTTTTAGGAAGCGGGGAAGAGTATACCGGAGCTCTTAAGATATTAAAGGTGATTTTAAGCTATGATTACCTTTGGATTAATTTAAGGGTCAAGGGAGGAGCTTACGGCTGTATGAGCGGTTTCGGCCGTTCCGGCGAAGGGTATTTTGCTTCCTACCGGGATCCCAATTTAAAAGAGACCAACAAGATTTACGAAGGGGTTGTGGATTATCTGGAGAATTTTCAGGTAGAGGACCGTGACATGACCAAATATGTCATCGGTACTATCAGCGACATGGACGTTCCTTATCCCCCATCTACCAGAGGCAACAGAGGTCTTTCCGCCTATTTATCCGGAGTTGATCAGGAAATGATGGCAAAAGAACGGGAAGAAGTACTAAATGCCACACAGGAGGACATCCGGAAGCTGGCGCCTCTTGTAAAAGCGGTTCTTGCCACAGGAAGTCTCTGTGTGATCGGGAACGAAGATAAAATCGCAGCGGAAAAGGATCTCTTTGGAGAGACGAAGAACTTATTCCACTCATAACTCAAAGGAGAACCTATATGGATACAAATTATAAATCAGGCTTTGTTACTCTGATCGGACGTCCCAACGTTGGAAAGTCTACCCTGATGAACCGCTTGATCGGTCAGAAGATCGCCATAACTTCTGATAAGCCTCAGACCACGAGAAACCGGATTCAGACAGTATATACGGATGAGAGAGGACAGATCATATTTCTGGACACTCCGGGGATCCACAAGGCGAAGAACAAGCTGGGAGAATATATGGTAAGTGTGGCGGAACACACCTTAAAAGAAGTGGATGTGGTCCTGTGGCTGGTGGAGCCTACCACCTACATCGGGGCAGGAGAGCAGCATATTGCAGAGCAGCTCCGTTCCGTAAAGACGCCTGTGATTCTTGTAATCAATAAAATCGATACGGTAAAAAACCAGGAGGAGATCCTTACCTTTATGAACGCCTATAAGGATATCTGCCAGTTTGCAGAGATCGTGCCGGTATCCGCTTTGAAAGATAAAAATACCAGTCTGATGCTGGAATTGATTTATAAATATCTTCCATACGGGCCTCAGTATTACGACGAAGATACGGTCACAGACCAGCCTATGCGCCAGATTTCTGCTGAGCTGATCAGAGAGAAGGCGCTCCGGCTGTTAAAGGATGAGATCCCTCACGGAATTGCTGTGACCGTGGAAAAGATGAAGGAGCGGGAAAACGGAATCATCGATCTGGAGGCCAACATTGTCTGTGAGCGGGAATCCCACAAAGGAATCGTCATCGGAAAGGGGGGAGCCATGCTGAAACGGATCGGCAGCTCTGCCCGCAGAGAGATCGAGGATCTGCTGGATACCAAGGTCAATTTACAGCTTTGGGTAAAGGTCCGCAAGGAATGGCGGGACAGCGAGCTTTATATGAAGAATTATGGATACAATCAAAAAGATATCTAAAAGCGGTGAGAGGAATTGAGGGAAGTTGAAAAACTGACGGGGATGGTAATTAAAACCTCCCCGGTGGGAGAGATGGATAAGCGTCTTGTGCTGCTTACCAGGGAAAGAGGAAAGATCACTGCATTTGCCAGAGGAGCAAGAAGACCGGGCAGCCAGCTGATGGGAGCCAGCCGGCCCTTCGCCTTTGGACTGTTTTCCCTGTATGAGGGCAGGGATTCCTATACCCTGCAGTCAGCGGAAATCACCAATTATTTTGAGGGCCTGGCTCTGGATATGGAGGCGGCCTGTTACGGTTCCTACTTTCTGGAGCTGGCCGATTATTATTCCAGAGAGAATGAGAACGGGACCGGGCTTTTAAAGCTGCTGTACCAGTCTGTACGGGCTTTATTAAAACCAGCCTTAAAAAATGAACTGGTACAAAGAATTTTTGAGTTGAAATCCATGGTAATCAACGGCGAATATACGGAGTCTCCTCCCCTTCCGGTCAGCGATTCCGCCAATTATGCATGGGAGTATGTGATTGCATCTCCGGTGGAGCATCTTTATACGTTTGTCTTAACCGATCAGGTGCTTAAAGAGTTCGGCCGCTGTGTAGAAATCAATAAAAAACGTTATGTAGACCGGGAATTTCATTCTCTGGAGATTTTGCAGACCATGATAGAGTAAAGTATTGAAATGATAGAAGGCATTTGGTATAATCCACGTATGCGATGAGCAGTGCGATTCAGGATGCAGAAATTTTTTCGTTGTGCTTGCACATAAGAAAGATTTTCTGCATCCTGATTCATAGGGCGAATGCCTGTGAGCTGGTGAATCCTTTGGATTCACCGGCAACACCGCGGATTCAATTCAGGAGGAAAATGGATGAAAAAAAGAAAAGCGGTTCTGGCTGCAGTGATTGCAGCAGGAATGCTGACGGGATGTCTGGGAAGAGGCGGCAGCAACGCTCTGAATGCGGAGAGCAGCAGAATATTTGTAACGGGAGACGGTGTATTTCAGACAGCAACGGTAGAAACATATGAAGAAAAGGATTACTACAATGCAGATGAATTAAAGGCATATCTGGAGGAAGCTGCTCTGGCATATAACGGAGCTCATGGAGAAGGAGCCGTTACCCTGGATTCCTGCAGCATGGAAAAAGGCACTGCCCGGATGATATTCAAATATAAGTCAGGCGGCGATCTGGCAGGTTTTGCTGCCGAGTATGAGGATAAGGAAAACCAGGTGGATTCTATTTCTGTCAGTACATTTTCTGATGTACTCGGACAAAGTGAGACAGAGGGCGTGATATTTTTAAAAGCCTCCGACGGAAAACAGGCAGAAAAAAAAGCGCTGACCCAAAAGGGCCAGAGTCATGCCGTGGTTGTAGAATCGAAAAATCCTGTAACCATACAGACAGAAGGAAAGCTGTTATTTGTATCGGATAACGTTGTCGTAAAGGATTCCTATACGGTGCAGACAGCAGAGGGAAAAAGTTACATCATTTTTAAATAAGAGAGGTTAAGACAATGGAAAAGACAATGGAAAAGATTGTAGGACTTGCAAAATCAAGAGGATTTGTTTATCCCGGTTCTGAGATTTACGGAGGTCTTGCCAATACATGGGATTACGGAAATTTAGGCGTAGAGCTTAAGAACAACGTAAAAAAAGCATGGTGGCAGAAATTTATACAGGAAAGTCCTTATAATGTAGGCGTGGACTGCGCGATCTTAATGAATTCCCAGACATGGATCGCCTCCGGACACTTAGGAGGATTTTCAGACCCGCTTATGGACTGCAAGGCCTGCAAGGAGCGTTTCCGTGCGGATAAAATCATTGAAGATTACATGGCTGAGAATAACATCACCATCGAAGGATCTGTGGATGCATGGTCTCAGGAGGAGATGAAGCGCTATATCGATGAGAAGAATATCTGCTGTCCAAGCTGCGGCAAGCATGATTTCACCGACATCCGCCAGTTCAACTTAATGTTCAAAACCTTTCAGGGCGTAACCGAAGACGCCAAGAATACTGTATACTTAAGACCTGAAACGGCTCAGGGTATTTTTGTAAACTTTAAAAATGTTCAGAGGACTTCCAGAAAGAAGATTCCGTTTGGTATCGGCCAGATCGGTAAATCCTTCCGTAATGAGATCACACCAGGAAACTTCACCTTCCGTACCAGAGAATTTGAGCAGATGGAACTGGAGTTCTTCTGCGAACCGGATACGGATCTGGAGTGGTTCGCATATTGGAAAGACTACTGCATTGCCTGGTTAAAGAATCTTGGCATCAAGGATGACGAGATGCGTGTCAGAGATCATGAGAAGGAAGAGCTTTCCTTTTACAGCAAGGCGACCTCTGACATTGAGTTCCTGTTCCCATTCGGCTGGGGAGAATTATGGGGAATTGCTGACCGGACCGATTACGATTTAAATCAGCATCAGACCACCTCTGGCCAGGATCTGACTTATTTTGATGATGAAAAGAAGGAACGCTATATTCCATATGTCATTGAGCCGTCTCTGGGCGCTGACCGTGTGACTCTTGCATTCCTTTGCTCTGCTTATGATGAAGAGGAGATTGCAGACGGCGATGTGCGTACCGTGCTTCATTTCCATCCGGCCATTGCACCGGTTAAGATCGGTGTGCTCCCCCTTTCCAAGAAGTTAAATGAAGGTGCAGAAAAGGTATTTGCTGAACTGCGTAAATACTATAACTGTGAATTTGACGACAGAGGAAACATCGGCAAGCGGTACAGAAGACAGGATGAGATCGGTACTCCGTTCTGTATTACCTATGATTTTGATTCGGAAGAAGATCATGCAGTGACGGTTCGTGACCGTGATACCATGGAACAGGTGCGAGTTCCGATTGCAGAGCTGAAAGCCTATTTTGAAGACAAGTTTCAGTTTTAAATAATATCAATCAAATGCAGGATAGACGAAATAAGGTCTTTCCTGCATTTTTCATGTCAAAGTCTTTTGGATCGATTTGTCAGAACAGGAAGGAAAATGATGAAAATTGTCTGATGGGTCATAAAAACCAGGAAAAAATATGTTTATGTTTGCAGTTTTTTTGAAATGTGCTACAATGATTGTATGACATCATTGATTTTTACAAATGATAAAAGGAAGAGGGAGCGAATAACATGACAGAGGTTTCCAGAATACCGATCGTGCAGCAGGTAGTAAATAGTATGAAGGACTTTATTGAAGCCGATGGAATAGAGGTCGGTGAAAAATTACCTACAGAAAAAGAATGGTGTGAGAAACTTTCGGTAGGACGCGGCACTGTCAGGGAGGCATTCCGTATTCTCGAGGCCAAAGGGCTGGTTGAAATAAGGCCTGGACGCGGAGCATTTCTGGTTAGTAAAAAGGAGCTTGGACAGGAAGAACTGGCAGAATGGTTTCTGAAAAATGAAGTGGAATTGATGGATTATATGGAGGTACGAAGTGCAATAGAGCCTTTATGTGCCAGATTGATTGCCAAACGTGCCACTGATGTAGAGCTGGAGCAGATAGAGCGGACTCATATGCGGTTTATACGTGCGGTAGAGGAAGAGGATATTACCGGCATGGCGAAGTACGATGAAAGGCTTCACCGACAGATCGTAGAAGCGAGCAGGAATAAGATGATGATATTTATCTGTAAAAAAATAGACGAGTGCATACGTGATTTCCGTTTAAAGACATTTCAGGTTCCTCAGAATGCCCGTAATGCCATCAAAGCCCATCAGGACATCATCGATGCTTTAATGGTGCGGGATGAAGAGGTTGCAGAGCTTTATGCCAAAAGACATATTGCTCTCATCAATACAGATTTGAATGTGATTATAAGGCGGTAAAAGAAACGGATAAAAATAAACAGATACAGCAGTAAGAACCGGAGGCCAGATTAGCAGTGCCTTTTGGTTCTTTTTTTGCTGTTATAAACAGCGCGTTGTGTAATGTGCATAAATTTTAAAATTCTATTGACAAATTTTAAGTAAAGATGTATTATGAGGATGCCGATATTGTATGACAGCATACAAAAAATACAAGCCCGGGAAGGTATTAAGGAATGATATCATACAATATATATGGCCTTGTAGCAAAAACAGGGGATAAAAACAAAATGTATTAAAGATATGTGATAAGAATTCAAATCTTGAGAGGTGGGTTACTATTATGAGAAAAGTTACAGCAATCGTCTTATCCGTTATAATGGCATTCTCTTTGTCTGCTTGTAGTTCTGCAGAGAAGGAGACTACAAGTGGAGGCAGCACTGAAACAACTGGGGCTCAAGCCAAAGAAACAACCAGGGCAGCAGGGACTGAAACTTCTGCAAAACCAATTAAGATTGGTGTTTCTGCACCGGATTTAACCAATGTGTTTTTTATTCAGATCAAAGACGCGATGCAGGCAGCGTTGACAGGACCGGATGATGAACTGATTATACAGGATGCTGGCGGTGATCAGAATAAACAGATGAACGATGTTGCCGATATGATCAATCAGGGCGTCGATGTAATCTGCATTTCAGCAATCAACTCGGAAGGTGTACGTGCCACACTGGAAGCATGTAAAGAGGCCGGTATTCCGGTTATTGCTTTCAATACTGCTGTAAAAAATCCGGAACTGGTTCAGTGTACCGTTGTATCTGATAATAAGGAGGCTGGAAAGCTTTGTGCAACGGCTCTTGCAGAAGCCCTTGGCGGAAAGGGAAAGGTTGTTGAAATTACCTATAGTATTACAGAGGTTTGTTATGATCGTCAGATCGGTTTTGAAGAGGAATTAAAGAATTATCCAGACATCGAAATCATTCAGACCAGAGATGTGGAAAAGCCAAAGTCCGATTATTCTCAGCCGATCATGGTAGATTTTATCAATGCAAATCCGGTAATTGACGGTGTATTCACCATTAACGATCCAACTGCCCGCGGCGCGATTGCAGCACTGAAGGAAGCAGGAAGATTAGAACATACAAAAGTGGTTTCAATCGATGGTTCTGATGAAGGAAAGGGCTTTATCCGTTCTGGAGAAATGGTAGCTTCTGCTGCACAGGATCCGGCAGGAATTGGAACTACATGTATTGAAACTGCATACAGGCTGCTTTCAGGCAAGACCGTTGAGGAGAAGGTAGTGGTGCCAATGTCTATCATTACCAAGGAGAATGTAGATCAGTAATCCGTAAAGCGCTGACTTTAAGCAGGAATGCAGATTAGGAGTGAAAAGCATGTCAATGGATTATGTTTTTGAAATGAAAGATATAACCAAGGCGTTTGGTACCAATATTGTCCTTGACGGAGTCAGCATTTCCATAAAGCCCGGAGAAGTTCGGGCGCTCATGGGAGAAAATGGTGCAGGCAAGTCCACATTGATGAAAATACTTGGGGGCATTTTCACCGCTGATTCCGGCACGATTTATATGGAAGGAAAAGAAGCCTCCATAAAAAGTGTGGACGATGCCAGAACGTATGGGGTCAGTTTTATTCATCAGGAAATCACTAATGTTCCTGAAATGACGATTGCTGAAAACATTTTTCTGGGCCGGGAGCCTAAAAATCACTGGAACATGGTGGACTACCGGAAGATGAAGCAGGAGGCGCAGGCGGCACTGGATCAGTTAGGACTCCTGTTGGATGCCGGAATGCTGATCCGCGGATTATCCGTAGCGCAGCAGCAGATGATTGAAATTGCCAGGGCCGTCAATGAGGGAGCAAAGATCCTGATTCTTGATGAACCGACCGCCTCCTTATCCCATAGCGAGACGGAAAATCTGTTCTCCCAGATAGACCGTCTGAAAAAAGCTGGCGTTGCTATGATCTATATTTCCCACCGAATGGAAGAGACGTTTAAAGTATGTGATTCTGTAACTGTACTTCGGGATGGAAAATTTATCGGTACCAGAAACACAGATGAAACTACAGAGAATGAATTGATCAGCATGATGGTAGGCCGTGAGTTCAATAGCATTTATGGAAACAGACGTGTAGCAGGCGGTGAGGTCATCATGGAAGTAAAGAATGTAACAACAGGTAAAGTCTCAAATATCAGCTTTACATTAAAAAAAGGAGAAATCCTGGGATTTTCCGGACTGGTGGGAGCAGGACGGACCGAGCTGGCACTTGCTTTGTTTGGGATTGATCCCATTCAGTCTGGTGAGGTGTGGCTGGAAGGAAAGAAACTTTCCATCACAAAGCCCAAAGATGCCATTAGTGCGGGTATAGCGCTGGTGCCGGAGGAGCGGAAGGAGCAGGGGCTTTTTCTGGGACACACCATCGGAACCAATTTAACCTTCCAGGTGCTCTCTGAATTTATCCATCATCTGAATGTGGATAGAAAGAAAGAGGCAGAGATTGTTAATGAGTTTAGACAGAAGCTGTCCATAAAGATGGCCTCCACAGAACAATCGGCCGGAGAACTTTCCGGAGGAAACCAGCAGAAAATCGTTATATCAAAATGGCTGGCTGCAAAGCCTAAGGTGTTGATTCTTGATGAACCTACCAGAGGGATCGACGTAGGTGCGAAAGCGGAAATCTATAAGCTGATGCACACCCTTGCAGAAGAAGGGGTTTCCATTATTATGATTTCCTCAGAACTTCCTGAGATCATCAATAACTCCAGTCGGATCGCGATTATGCGGGAAGGCTGTCTGGCAGGAATATTGGACTTTCAGGAAGAAGAGATTACCCAGGAAACCATTATGTCATATGCAGTAGGAGGAGAACATTCCGTATGTTAAACAGGAAAAATCAAACAGAGACCCCCCGGTTAAAGGCATCAGGCTTGTGGAATGCCAATCCCTTTTATATCTGGCTGAGGCGCAATATGGCAGCTATGATCGCATTGGTATTCCTGTGTATTGTATTATCTGTTACAACCGATACATTTCTCGTTAAAAACAACCTTTTCAGCGTACTTCGTCAGGTATGTGTCAACTGCTTCATTGCATTTGGTATCACCTGCGTATTGATCTGCGGCGGCATTGACTTGTCCGTAGGTTCCGTAGTAGCGGCTTCCGGTGTTATAGCCGTAAGGTGTGCCAATGCAGGATTTCCCTTAATCATCTGCATTCTGGTTCCCTTGCTTTTTGGAGCAGTCATTGGATTTTTCAATGGATATGTTATCTCACACACTACGTTACCACCGTTTATCGTAACATTGTCCACCCAGATCATTGTACGCGGCATCAGTTATATTCTGACAGGAGGTCAGCCGGCCCAGTCCAACAACGAAATATTCAACAACATGGGGGTGGGCAGCGTCTTTGGAATCCCCATTCCCGTTGTATTTGTAATCGTATCATTTATTATTCTTTATTTTATTTTGAACCGCACTTCCTTTGGCCGTCACGTATATGCGACGGGAGGCAATAAGGAAGCTGCAAAATACGCTGGGGTTGATACCAAATGGATTCAGGTCAGAGTATTTATCATCAGCGGAGTGATGGCAGCACTTGCCGGGGTCGTTCTGGCAGCAAGACTGTATTCCGGTCAGCCCTCTGTAGGTGAAGGCTTTGAGCGTGATGCCATTGCGGCTTCTGTTCTCGGAGGTACCAGCTTTAACGGCGGTATTGGTACTCTTGGCGGTACAGTCATTGGTGTACTGATCATTGGAGTATTGAATAACGGAATGAATCTGCTTAAAATAAACAGCTACTGGCAGTTTGTAGTAAAAGGTATTGTTATTCTTGGAGCGGTATATGTGGATTACCTGAAAAAAAGAGGCTCACTGAAAAAGTGAATGTTCATAAATTAGACGGAGGCACAATAACATGATGGACATAATGGATCTAAAAAAGATATGCAAAGATATTCGTAAAGATATTATCAATATGACAGCCGATGCAGGCAGCGGCCATCCAGGCGGCTCTTTATCTGCGGTAGAACTTTTGGCGGCACTGTTTTATACTCAGATGCGGGTGGACCCTAAGAATCCGGATATGGAAGACCGGGACCGTTTTGTACTGAGCAAAGGACATGCAGCCCCCTGCTACTATGCAGTATTAGGTGAAATGGGATTTTTTGATAAAGCGGAATTTAAGAATTTCAGACAGCTTCACAGCATCCTTCAGGGGCATCCGGATGCAAAAAAGGTCCCTGGCATCGACGCTTCCACAGGTTCTTTGGGACAGGGAGTATCCATTGCCGTGGGTATGGCACTTGGGGCCAAGGCTCAGAAAAAGGATATAAAGGTATATGCTCTTCTTGGAGACGGTGAATTGCAGGAAGGCCAGGTTTGGGAAGCATGTATGGCAGCTGCCAACTATCGCCTGGACAACTTAACTATCATTATTGACAACAACGGTCTGCAGATTGACGGAAGCAATGATCAGGTAATGGCTTTGGGGGATCTGCATTCCAAGTTCAAAGCATTTGGTTTTAATGTGCTGGAACTGCCGGATGGCAATAACTTAGAAGAAGTACTGGCCGCTTATTCCATCAGCACTATGGAAGGAAAGCCAAAATGCATCCTGGCACACACCGTAAAAGGCAGCGGCATTTCCTTTATGGAGAATCAGGTGGGCTGGCATGGCAAGGCACCGGATGAAAACGAGAGACAGCAGGCATTAAAGGAATTGGAGGTTTCATGATATGGGTGAATTAAAGGCAATCAGAGCAGCATACGGGGAGGCTTTGGCAGAGCTGGGCGAGTTAAATGAAAAGGTGGTTGTTATGGATGCAGATCTTGCCCATGCCACCATGACAGCCACCTTTGCAGCAAAGTTTCCGGAACGTTTTTTCAATGCAGGCATCGCAGAGGCCAACATGGTCGATATGAGTGCAGGACTTTCTACCATGGGCTACATTCCATTTTGCAGCACCTTTGCCATATTTGGCGCAGGACGGGCGTATGAGCAGGTCCGTAACGGTGTGGCCTATCCTGATTTTAACGTAAAGCTTGGAATGACACATTCCGGCATTACTCTTGGAGAAGACGGCGGAAGCCACCAGGCCATTGAAGATCTGGCGCTGATGCGCGTAATTCCTGGCATGACGGTTGTGGTTCCGTGCGATGCAAGGGAGACACACCGGGCGGTAAGGGCAGTGGCAGAGAGGAAGGGACCGGTTTATCTGCGTCTGGCACGACTTCCAAGCCCGGTATTTGAAGAGGAGATGCCGTTTATCATCGGAAAAGCTAATGTATTAAAGGAGGGGAGAGATGCCGTTGTATTTGCCTGCGGAATTATGGTTTCTACGGTTTTGGAATGTGCAGGAAGGCTTGAGGCAGAAGGAATTTCCATCACAGTTATCAATATGCATACCATTAAACCAATTGACAAAGCGTGCATTTTAAAGTATGCTTCAAATTGTAGCAATGTAATTACCGTAGAAGAACACAGTACCATCGGCGGACTTGGTGATGCGGTAGGTGAAGTTCTTTTGGAAAGTAAATACAATGTTACCTTTAAAAAGATCGGTGTTCAGGACCGTTTCGGACAATCTGGCAAGCCAGAGGAACTTTTAGAAGAATACGGACTGAGCGGGAGACAAGTATACTATCAAATAAAAGGAGTTTTGGAAGCATGAGAATCGCATTAATTAATGAGAACAGCCAGGCGGCTAAAAACGGATTGATTTATAACAGTTTAAAGAAGGTAGCAGACACAAAGGGATATGAAGTAGATAACTATGGAATGTATTCTCCAGAGGATGCATGCTCCCTCACTTATGTGCAGAATGGAATTCTTGCAGCAATTCTCTTAAATTCCAAAGCAGCGGATTATGTAATTACCGGCTGCGGAACAGGAGAAGGTGCAATGCTTGCATTAAACAGTTTTCCAGGCGTGATCTGCGGTCATGTTTGTGACCCAAGTGACGGATACATGTTTGCTCAGATCAACGACGGCAATGCCATTTCAATGCCGTTTGCAAAAGGCTTTGGCTGGGGGGCAGAGCTGAATCTGGAATATACATTTGAAAAGCTGTTTTCTGAAGTAAGCGGACAGGGCTACCCAAGAGAAAGAGTCGTTCCGGAGCAGAGAAATAAAAAAATCTTAGACGAAGTAAGAGAAAACAACTTAAAAGATATTCTGACATGCTTAAAGGGAATTGATCAGGAACTGGTAAAAGGCTCCATCGGTGGAGAGAAGTTTAAAGAACTGTTTTTCGCTAACTGCAAGGACGAAGCAATTGCAGAGTATGTAAAGAGCCTGTTGGCTTAGGAATCCTGTAATGCTGAAAAGCCGTTGGAAACGAATATAAAACCTAAGGAGAGCGACAATGAGATTTTTTATAGATACAGCGAATACGGAAGAAGTAAAGAAAGCAAGTGATATGGGGATCATTTGCGGCGTTACGACCAATCCTTCTCTGATTGCCAAAGAAGGCCGTGACTTCGCCCAGGTTATTAAAGAAATCACGTCCCTCGTTGACGGTCCGATCAGCGGAGAAGTAAAGGCTTCCACTGAAGATGCAGAGGGCATGATTGGGGAAGGGCGTGCAATCGCAGCCATTCATCCCAATATGATCGTTAAGATTCCTATGACCGCAGAAGGACTGAAAGCGGTTAAGGTGTTGGCTGCAGAAGGCATCAAAACCAATGTGACACTGGTATTTTCCGCTGCCCAGGCACTTTTGGCTGCCCGGGCAGGTGCGGCCTATGTTTCCCCGTTTTTAGGCCGTCTGGATGATATTTCCATGCCCGGCATTGATTTGATCCGTGACATAACAGAGATTTTTCAGGTACATGGAATCGAGACAGAGATCATAGCAGCAAGCATTCGTAACCCCATTCACGTCATTGACTGTGCAAAAGCAGGGGCTGACATTGCAACCGTTCCCTACGGCGTGCTGATGCAGATGATCAAACATCCGCTGACAGACCAGGGAATTGAAAAATTCCGTGCGGATGAAGCGTAAAAAACGAAAAAGCGGCATCAGGTTTTAACCGGCGTCAGGAATTAATCCTGGTGCCGTTTTAAAATGGCAGAAGATACAATCGGAAAGGAAGTCATCATGGGAAAAATCGCACTGCTTGTTTCCAGAGATGAAATGCTCTACCAGGCTCATAATATTCTGCAGGAAAAAGAATATGAGATCAACGAAATGAAAGTCATCAAAACCGAAGATGCTGTGACCCAGGCAAGGCAGTCCATAGCAAACGGTGCCTCTATCATTATTGCCAGAGGGCTTCAGGCCTCCCTGATCAAACAGTATACGAATATTCCGGTGGTGGAAATCGTCATAACCGCTCAGGAGATGGCATTGCTCGTAATCAAGGCAAAGCAGATACTGAAAAAAGATACCCCTGTCATCGGTGTGGTGGGGTTCCAGAATATGTTCTGTGATATGTCCTACTTTGATGCCATCTATGATATTGATATGAGGACCTACTTTGCGGAAAAAGGGGACTTACTGGAAGAGATGGCAAAGCAGGCAGTCAAAGACCAGGTGGATTTGATGATAGGAGGAGACACTGCGGTGGGGATCGCCGCTGCTCAGGGGATTCCTTCTTTGTTTTTATCCAATACGGAGGATTCTCTTAAGAATGCGTTTTCTATGGCGGAACGGGTGAATTATGCCATGGAGATAGAAAAGCGCAATGCGGCCCAGATCGAGACACTTCTGGATTATTCCTTTAACGGGGTGGCAAGACTTGATGCCACTGGCAGGATTGTGGACATCAATGCGGTTATGGAGGATATTCTGGGGACAAAAAAGGATAAGGTCATTCATCTGCCTGCAAGTGAAGTTTTTGGAGAGCTTGAAGGAGAACCGTTTCGACAGGTGCTGAAATATGGAAAGGAATCCTGTTCTTTGTTTCTCCAGATCAACCGGATGTCTTTATTTGCCATAGTGGCACCGGTCATGATTGACGGCCGGGTGGAGGGGGCTATCCTGACCTGCCACCGGATGAAGAAGAACCGTTCCCAAAGCGGCTCTCCAGGGGAAAAGAAGGAGCTGAAAGGATTTGTAGCACTGGGGGAATTTGATGATATTTTAAAAGAGTCCAGGCAAATGCAGGAATGTATCCGGCTTTCAAAGCTGTATGCCCTGTCCGGGAAGGCTGTGGCAATTACCGGAGAGGCGGGGACGGAAAAACGGCTCCTTGCCCAGAGCATTCACAATGCGGGAATACACAGAGAAGGACCCTTTGTCGCGCTGTCCTGTGAGGGACTGGAAGAAACGGAACAGTTTGAAACCATTTTCGGAGACAAAGGAGCTGTAGTCCATGCAACGGGCGGTTCTCTGCTTTTAGAAGATATTGAGTGCCTGACCAGGGCAAACCAATACCGTCTGTGCCAGCTCATTCGCTATAAGAACCGTCTCGGCAGCGGTGCTGTTTCCTATCCTGGAACCAGCGTGCGGGTCATGGCTGCCTCCAGATTTTCCTTGCCGCTGCTGCTTGACCGGGGGGATTTGAGTGAGGAACTGTTTTATCTGCTAAACGGCCTGACGGTTAGGATCCCTCCTTTGAGAGAGAGGAAAGAAGATTTAAAGCGCAGGCTTAAAGAGTGCATTGAGACGTGCTGCGAACACTATTCCAGATTCCATGTTCTGACCCAGGGGGCAGAGGCGCTGCTGTTGGATTATCCATGGAAGGGGAATCTTTATCAGTTGGAGAATTTCTGTGAGCGGCTGATTCTTACGGCCAACAGGCGGAGTCTGGACGAAACCTTTGTAAAGCAGGTTCTTATGGAGCTGTACCCGGTACAGGAGAAGGACACATCCGATTCTGGAAAAGAGAAGGAAAAACAGAAAATAAAGCTGCCGGAAGAAGCCCGGTCCATTGAAGAGGCGCTTATAAGGTTTGCTGGAAACCAGGAGGCAGCAGCAAAGGCACTGGGAATGAGCAAAACCACCTTATGGCGGAAACGGAAAAAATACCATATCAATGAATGGAATAATCTGAAATCATGATATCAGTTGAAATAATAATGAAATGAATCAGAAACAAAAATGAAACGATGGAAGGTTTGTATAAGAAATTACAATTCATTCAGTAAAACCGCCCATAGTAAAATCCTTTTCTTTTTTTTATAATCGTAGCATAGATGGACTGGTCCATCGGTTACTGACAAACAGATTGAAAAAAGAGAGGATGAACGATATGAAGATTGGATTTATTGGATTGGGAATCATGGGAAAGCCTATGGCGAAAAACCTGTTAAAAGCAGGCCATGAACTGGTTGTTTTTGATCATAAAAAAGAATCGATTGCAGATTTGGTTTCTGCCGGAGCAAAAGGGGCGGGGAGCGGAAAGGAAGTTGCTTCTCTCAGCGAAGTTGTTATTACAATGGTGCCAAACTCTCCTCATGTCCGTGCTGCCGTTCTGGGTGAAAACGGCGTAGCCGAAGGTGCAAAGCCAGGAACCGTTTTGATCGATATGAGCTCTATCGATCCAACAGAAAGCAAAGCCATCGGCGCAGAACTTGAAAAGTTTGGGGTTGAGATGTTAGATGCGCCTGTATCCGGCGGCGAGCCAAAGGCAATCGACGGAACCTTATCTGTTATGGTAGGCGGAAAAAAGGAACTGTTCGATAAGTACTATGATATGCTGATGGTAATGGCAGGTTCTGTAGTATATGTAGGAGAATTAGGTTCCGGAAATGTAGCAAAGCTGGCCAATCAGATGGTCGTTGCTGTGAACATTGCTGCTGTTTCTGAAGCTCTGACATTTGCCAAGAAGGCAGGAACAGACCCGGAACTGGTATACCAGGCGATCCGCGGAGGTCTGGCAGGCTCTACGGTTATGGATGCCAAAGCTCCTATGATCTTAAACCGCAACTTTAATCCCGGTTTTCGTATTGAGCTTCACATCAAGGATTTAAACAATGCGCTGAACGCAGCTCATGCGATTAGTTCCCCGGCTCCCCTGACCGGACAGCTGATGGAGATCATGCAGGGCTTAAAAGCAGACGGCCTGGAAAAAGAGGACCACTCAAGCATTGTAAAATACTATGAAAAGATTGCCAATACAACTGTAAAACCAGGAAAATAAAGCAGGCGGGAAGGAAGAAAAGATGAATACCGATTTTTTGAAAGGCGTGATTGTTCCAATTCTCACTCCTGTCGATGAAAATGAATTGATTGATGAGTCAAAATTAAGAGATCAGGTGGATTATGTCATTGAGGGCGGAGTGCTGGGAATCCTGGCATTTGGAAGCAACGGAGAGTTCTATGTCATTGAAGAGGATGAAATGGAACGTGGACTGAAGATTATGGTGGACCAGTCTGCCGGAAGAGTGCCTGTTTACTTTGGAATTGGTGCAATCAGTACAAAAAAATGCTGTAAGCTTGCAAAAATGGCAGTGGAAAACGGAGCATCAGGGGTTTCTGTTTTACAGCCAATGTTTTTAAAGCCCACCGAGGAAGAACTGTACCAGCATTTTAAAACGATTGCCGAGTCTGTTCCGGAGACGCCCATGCTTCTATATAATAATCCCGGACGGGTAGGATATACCATGTCAGGAAATTTAGTGGAGCGGCTCGCCACAGACGTGCCAAACATCGTGGGAATGAAGGACACCAGCGGAGATATTACCCAAACCTCGGAATTTATCCGGAGAACCCGTCACGTCGGCTTTAAAGTATTTGGCGGAAAAGATACCCTTTTATATGCTTCCCTGTGCCATGGAGCGGTAGGCGGTGTATGTACCGCAGCTAATTTTATGCCGGAGCTGATTACGGATGTTTATAATAAATACATTGCAGGCGATCTGGCCGGAGCTTTGGAAGCGCAGTTTAAACTGAACCCGGTTCGTCTGGCCATGGACCCGGCAAGTTTCCCTGTGGCAGCAAAGGATATGGCTAATTTAAGGGGAAGAAATGTTGGAGCTCCGTATAAACCAAATCTGGCAACAAAGGAAGGCCCTGTTCTGGAACGGATCAAAAAGGAAATGAAGGCTGCAGGGCTGATTGAATAAAATCATCGTTTTCGGATATTACATAAGACTGGCTGGCAGGCTGGCGGCTGTGGATTGGCTGCCGGCCTGTTTTGTATATCAGCTATAATAGAAAAGAGGTATGATATATGAAGTTATTATTTGCATCAGATTCCTTTAAAGGCTCTCTTTCATCGGAACAGATTGTTGGAATTCTGACAGAAACTGCAAAAAGTATATTTCCATCCTGTCAGTGCAGAGGGATTCCGGTTGCAGATGGCGGAGAAGGAACCGTGGATGCAGTGGTAAAGGCGATGAACGGACAGATGCGTACCATACAGGCCCATGGCCCGCTGATGGAGGATATCACCTGTTCCTATGGTGTTTTTGACGGGAATCATGCAGTAATCGAGATGGCAGCAGCTTCCGGCCTTCCCATGGTTCCGGAAGAAAAGCGTAATCCCCTGAATACCACTACCTTTGGCACAGGGGAACTGATTCGGGATGCGCTGGAGCAGGGATATCGGAAAATAGCCATTGCAATTGGCGGAAGCGCCACGAATGATGGAGGCATGGGGGCCATGACAGCTCTTGGTATCCGTTTCCTCGATAAGAATGGGAAGGCTCTTACAGGGATTGGTGCCGATCTGGAAAGGATTGATACGATTGATGTAAGCGGCCTTCATCCAGCCGTTTCTGAGACTGAATTTACGGTAATGTGTGATGTGACCAATCCTCTTACAGGTCCGGATGGAGCCACTTACACCTTTGGAAAACAAAAGGGCGGAACTCCGGAAATCCTTGACAGGCTGGAAAAAGACATGAAAAGCTACTCCAGAAAGCTGAAGGAACTGACGGGAACAGATGTCAATGAGATTCCCGGCACAGGCGCTGCCGGCGGGCTTGGAGCTGCTTTAAAGGTATTTCTCCATGCCAATATGAAATCAGGAATTGAAACGGTTCTGGACCTTATAAAATTTGATTCTCTGCTGGAGGGGGTGGATCTGGTCATTACGGGAGAAGGCCGTATGGATTGGCAGTCCGCTTTTGGAAAAGTCCCAAGCGGTATCGGCATGCGCTGCAAAGCAAAGGGGATTCCGGCGGTGGCTATCGTGGGAGGCATGGGAGACGGAGCTGAAAAGCTGTATGAACACGGCATTGAAAGTATTGTAACTACCATATCTGGAATCATGTCCATAGAAGAAGCCATGGAGCGGGCAGAAGAATTATACAGGAATGCGGCGGTGCGAACCTTCCGTATGCTGCGAACCGGAAAGGGGTTAAATTAAATTTGAAGAAACAGGCAATAGAAGAAAAAAGAATGGAGGAATGAAAGGTGGAAAAAATGGTGTCATTGCCTGACGGAACTTTGGTTCCTGCAATCGGTCAGGGAACCTGGTTTCTTGGAGAATCCCCATTAACAGGCAAACAGGAAGTCCAGGCCATTAGAGCTGGGATCGATGCAGGTATGATCTTGATTGATACGGCAGAGATGTATGGAAATGGAAAATCAGAAGAACTTATTGGAAACGCTATTCAGGGCTATGACAGAGACCGCCTGTTTCTCGTATCCAAGGTCTATCCCCATCATGCAGGGAAAAAGAACATCTGGAAAAGCTGCAAGGAAAGCTTAAGGCGCTTAAATACGGATTATCTGGATTTATATCTCCTTCACTGGAGAGGCAGCATTCCTCTTACGGAAACCGTGGAATGTATGGAGCAGCTGAAAGAGGAAGGGCTCATCCGCCGCTGGGGAGTCAGTAATTTTGATACCGCAGATATGGAAGAACTATGGCAGATACCAAAGGGGAAGAACTGCTCCGTGAACCAGGTGCTTTATCATATGGCTTCCAGAGGAATCGAATACGATCTTTTGCCCTGGATGCGGAGCCATAAAATTCCTCTTATGGCTTATTGTCCCCTTGCCCAGGCCGGAGATTTAAAGGGCGGACTGTTGGAAAGTCCTTGCCTGAACCAGATTGCAAAAGCCCATGGCTGCAGTGTGTTCCAGGTGCTGCTGGCATTTGTAATCAGAGGCGGTGATGTCATTGCAATTCCCCGCACCGGAAAAAAGGAACATGCCCTGGACAATGCACGTTCCATTGCTGTAAAATTAACAGAAGAGGAACTGGCGGAGATTGACCGGATATTCCCGGCTCCAAAAGAGAAAGTATATCTGGATATTGTATAATCCACAAAGAAGGAGGGAATGCCATGAGCTATAAAGTATTGATCCCACAGGATATTGCAGAGGAAGGAAAAGAGTTTCTGTTGAAACGGGGATATGAGATAAAGATGGGCAGCGGAACCACAGAAGCGGATATGATCCGCGATGTTGCAGATTGCGATGCGATTCTTCTGCGTACGGCAAAAGTCAGTAAGTCCGTACTGGAAGCCGGGAGTAACTTACGGATCGTGGCCCGTCATGGAGCGGGATATAACAATGTGGACATTGATGCAGCCAGTGAACTTGGAATATGGGTGACCAATGCTCCGGACTCCACCACAATATCCGTAGCAGAATTCACCATGGGAGCGATTCTGGCGGCAGCCAAAAGAACCTTTTTGCTGGCCAATGCCTTAAAGGAAGGGAACTTCGATTATAAGAACAGCCATAAAGGGGTGGATTTGTATCAAAAGACCCTGGGAATCATTGGGCTTGGCCGTATCGGAAGAGAGGTAGCGAAAAAAGCCAGCTTAGGATTCGACATGAAAGTGATCGCATATGCGCCCCGGGCGGAGAAAGAAACGTTACCGGATTATGTGGCCTTAGCTGATTGGGAGCAGGTGTTCCGGGAGTCTGATTTTATCTCCCTGCATGTCCCTCTCACCAAAGAGACCAATCAAATGGTGGGTTCCAGGGAGTTTGATTGGATGAAGGATACTTCATATCTGATCAACTGTGCCCGCGGGGAAGTGGTATGTGAGGCAGATCTGATTGAAGCACTGGAAAAGAAGAAAATAGCCGGTGTGTTTGCCGATGTACTGGAACAGGAGCCACCAGCCAGGGATAATCCCCTGTTTGCCATGGAGCATGCAGTGGTCACACCTCACATGGCTTCCAATACCCAGGAGTGTATGGTCAAAATGGCGGTCCAGGCAGCATCTCAGATCGATCTGGTGCTTTCCGGAAAAGCGCCTTCCTGGCCGGTAAATCAGCCAATGCTCAAGAAATAGCAGGTTGGAAGCGGGCAGAAAAAAGAACCCTGGTCTGTCTTTTAAAAGACAGATTTCCAGGGTTCTTTTTTTATCTCTGGCCTTTATCGTAAGGAATTCCCTCGGCTTTCGGAGCCTGGGAGTTTCTGGAGGTAAAGATCAGTACGACCAATGTGATGATATAGGGAACCATCTTATAAAAATAGCTTGGAATTCCCAGCACACTTAAAAACGGGATTCCGGAGTATGCAGAAGCAACTGCTTTCATCAAACCGAAGAAAAGAGATGCAAACATAATATTGACCGGTTTCCATTGACCGAAGATTAACACGGCCAGAGCAAGGAATCCATAACCTGCTACATCTGCGTTAAAGTTGGTGGAGGTAGGAACAACGAATACCAGTCCTCCAAGTCCCCCAAGAGCACCGGATATGAGTACGCCGGCATACTGCATCCGGTAAACATTGATTCCTGCCGCATCGGCTGCCTGAGGATGTTCCCCGCAGGAACGCAGCCTCAGTCCAAAGCGGGTCTTATAAAGGACCACAAAGGAAAGAAAGAATATTGCGATTCCAATATAAGTGGTGATGTATGCATTCTGGAACAGCAGAGGGCCGATGATCGGGAGCTTTCCAAGGACCGGAACGGAAGCAATACGAAAGGTATTACTAAACGGAACCTGCTGAACTCCCTGAATCACCCGGGCCACGAAGATTGCAAATGCAGGGGCAAACATGTTCAGTGCAGTACCGCTGATGACCTGATTGGATTTCATATGAATGGAAGCATACCCATGGAACAGGGAAAATACCATTCCGGTTGCCATGGAAATCACTACGGCAATGAGCAGTTGGGTCTGACCGCTCATAAAAGCACCGGAAAGGCTTAAAAACAGAACGCCGGTAAAAGCTCCCATGGTCATGATTCCTTCCAGGGCAATGTTGATGATTCCGCTTCGCTCGGAGAACATGGCACCCAAAGCGACGATCATAAGAGGTATCATGAAATACATGGTCTGCTGAAAAATAAAATATATAACATTCATGATTGGGTTCCTCCCTTCTTTTCGCCTTCTGTTTTATTGATTTTGTTTTTCCGGATCTTTGCCATCAAAAGCTTGACCATCAGGGCAAAAGCACTGAAATATATGATGACAGCTACGATGATATCAATGATCTCCGTTGAAAATTCAAACAGCTGCAGATAGAAGCCTCCGGCTGTTAAGTATGCGATAAAGATACCTGAGAAAAGGATTCCGATTGGATTGTTTAATGCCAGCAGTGCAACGGAAATACCTGTAAATCCTTCGGAAGGAAGCATGTCCTTAATTTCAATATGTTTTCCGGTTCCGGCCAGATATAAAAGGCCGCCTGCAAGTCCTGCGATAGCTCCTGCAATTACCATGGAAAGGATAATGCTTTTTTTCTCATTGATCCCTGCATATTTGCTTGCATCCCGGTTAAAGCCAACAGCTTTTAATTCATAACCAAAGGTTGTTTTGGTGAGTAGCAGCCAGATCACCACGACCACAAGAATTGCAATGATGATTCCGCCGTTTACACTGGAGCCGGGGAACAGCTTGTCCATTCCCATCTTTGGAATGTTGGCGGTGGCAGCTACGTTCCGGGATTCGTTCCGCAGATTGTTAAACAGAGGCTTGTAGCTTTTTACGATCCAGTTTACCAGATACATGCCGATGTAGTTCATCATAATAGAAGCAATTACTTCATTCACATTAAAATACGCCTTTAGAAGCCCCGGCACCAGTCCCCATAGAGCACCAAGGAGCGCACTGGCTAAAAGTGCCGCGATCCAGTGAACCGGTCCTAAAGAAGTAAAAAGAATTCCTACAAATACAGCCCCAAACCCGCCGATGATAAACTGTCCGGGAGTTCCGATGTTAAAAAGGCCTGTCTTAAATGCAAATCCCACGGAAAGCCCGGTTAATATAATAGGAGTGGCATAGTAAAAGACCTGCCCGACCCCTTTGGCTCCATGGGTAAATGCACCTGTTAAAATGGTTGCAAATCCCGGAAGTGCCTGATCGGGATTACAGAAAAAAAGGATAATCAGGCCTACGATCAATCCAAGTATAATGGCAAAAATGGAAGAGAGAATGCCGGTATGGTCGTTCGGGTGCTTTTGTTTCATCATCGTTCACCTTCTTTCTTTGCGCCTGCCATATAAAGCCCCAGTTCCTGAACGGTTATATTCTTCGGATCTAAGTCAGCCACGATTTCGCCTTCAAACATGACTAAAATCCGGTCGCTTAAATTCATTACTTCGTCTAATTCCAGGGAAACCAGTAAGATGGCGGCTCCAGCATCTCTTTGTCTGATCAGCTGGCTGTGAATGTATTCAATGGCTCCTACGTCAAGCCCTCTTGTGGGCTGTACTGCCAGGAGAATGTCGGGTGATTTTGAGATCTCTCTTGCAATGATCGCCTTTTGCTGATTTCCTCCGGACATGCTTCTGGTGGTGGTAAAAGGACCTTCACTGCTTCGGATATCATAATCCGAGATCAGCTGCTTTGCATATTCGTAAATCTTATCATTTCTTAAAAAGGTACCGCTCTGGAAATCCTTTTCAAAATACTGCTGAAGCACCAGGTTGTAGGCCAGATTATATTCCAGTACCAGACCGTGCTTGTGACGGTCTTCCGGTATATGGGACAAGCCATGGGTGTTTTTATAACGGATGCTCTTTCTTGTCATGTCTTCCCCGTTAATGGAAACGGTTCCGGAACTCATATCGGAAATACCTGTGATGGCATGGATAAGCTCTGTCTGGCCATTACCGTCAATTCCTGCGATACAGACGATCTCACCTCTACGGACTTTAAAAGAGACATCATGCACCAGCTTTTTTTTCTGGCCTTCTCTTTTTGCTTCCACGGAAAGGCTGCTCACTTCCAATACAACTTCACCGGGAGCTGCCGCTTTCTTATCAACGGTCAAATTCACCTTACGGCCAACCATCATTTCCGACATTTCTTCGGCTGTTGTTTCAGCCACATCTACAGTACCAATATATTTACCGCGGCGCAGGACGCTGCAACGGTCTGCAACCGCCTTGATTTCGTTGAGCTTGTGAGTAATGAAAAGAATGGATTTTCCTTCCTTTACCAGGTCTCTCATGATCTGCATCAGTTCATCGATTTCCTGTGGAGTGAGAACCGCAGTTGGTTCATCAAAAATCATAATTTCGTTATCACGGTAAAGCATTTTTAAAATCTCGACCCTTTGCTGCATTCCAACTGTAATGTCGGAGATGAGCGCATCCGGGTTCACGAACAGTTTGTATTTTTCACTTAATTCCATTACCTTTTTGCGGGCGTCATCCATTTTTAAGAAGCCCCGCTTTGTGGTTTCCATACCCAGAACGATGTTCTGCAGTACAGTAAAATTCTCAACCAGCTTAAAATGCTGATGCACCATGCCGATTCCCAGAGCGTTGGCATCCAGGGGTCCGGTGATTTTTTCTTCCTTGTTCCGAACCTTGATAACACCCTTTTCCGGCTGGTAGAGACCGAATAAGACACTCATAAGAGTGGATTTCCCTGCGCCGTTTTCCCCAAGCAGGGCGTGGATCTCGCCTTTTTTTACCTGCAGTGTAATGTCATCATTGGCGATGATACCGGGAAATTCTTTTGTGATATGAAGCATCTCAATAATGTAGTCCATAAAATCCCCCTAACTACGGTACCTGATTTGGGCCCGGTACCAATTCTTTAAACAATGTGGTTTTATTTTATCATAGGGAAAGGAGATGCCGTAAGAAACCATGTCTGTTCTGACTGGTGAATCAAACGGCATCTCCTTACCTGTTATCTGCCCGAAGGGCCTTTTATTCGCAGCTTATTCTACAAAGGTGATCTTGGCTTTTTCAAGCTTTAAGTCTACATTGGGATTGTTGTTATCCTCAGAAGGCTGTACAAGAGTGATTTTGCCGGCTTTTAATTCCGCATAGATCTTGTCGTAATCTTCCTTTGTAAAGGTTGTGAACTTGGAGGTCTCCATTGGAAGACCGATTCCGTCATTCTTAGCGGAGAATATGCTTGTCTTTCCGCCTGGGAACTGGTTGTCATAGAAAGCTTTTACGCCATCGTAAACAGATACAGAAAGTTCTTTCATGGCAGAGGTGATAACAGACGGGGATTCAAAGCTCTGGTCAACGTCAACACCGATCATCTTGCCGTTTTTTTCTTCCGCAGCAGCCATAACGGAGTTTCCTACAGCACCGCCGCATCCGAAGATTACCTGAGTGCCGTTCTGGAACCAGGAAGCAGCCATGGACTGTGCTTCCGGTGTGGCGGCAAATGCACCGGTGTAGTTGTACATGATTTCAATATTATCAATGCCCATTTCTTTTGCAGCGTAGTCAGCCCCTTCTGCAAATCCGTATCCGAAACGTACTACAGCGGGAACAGCCATACCGCCTAAGAAGCCGAGTTTCGTGTTGCCGTCTTTGACCGCAGCGTAACCGGCCAGGAAGCCAGGCTCGTCCTCCTGGAAAAGGATGGGCATGACGTTTGCTTCTGTTCTTTTTTCTGAGTAATCAGCGTTGTGTGGCTCTCCGTCAAGAAGAATGAAGTGAACGTCCTTATACTGATCCTGTGCTATAAATACCGGCTCTTCAAATAAGTATCCGGGACAGACGATTAATTTAGCACCGCCCTCGATGGCAAGTCCAATGGTCTCAAGGTAAGAATCTGTGGTTCCTTCCTGAGGCTGATAATACTTGTAGGAAATTCCTTTTTCCTCGGCGTACTTTTTCATGCCTTCCCAGGCCCCCTGGTTAAATGACTTGTCGTCGATGGTGCCAAGGTCTGTGATAAGGGCGATCTCATATCCCTCGGAAGAATCAGACTTTTTTGATGTAGCCCCTGTTGTTTCCGCAGTCTTGTCCGCAGCGGCGGTAGTTTCTCCTGATGCAGACGTTCCGGCAGTGCCGGAACCGGAAGAACCGCACGCACTTAATGCAGCAGTCATTAATACTGCCATAGCCAATCCCAATGCTCTTTTTTTCATAATCCTGTTTTCCCTCCTGTTATTGGTTGATTTTCATAGATACAGATAATGTACCATATTTTTCCTTCTTACACAATCGTATTTGGTGTTGATTTGATGAAAATACACGGCAATAATATGCTGTTCTTTGAATCTTATTTGTTTTGCTGCATTTATGAATCCTGCAGCTTTCAAATCCTGTTTATTTGAATCCATGGACTAAGATTATAAAGATACAATCGCATGATTTTTGAATGTTTATCGGATATCTCGCATAAAATTTAGACGGATTTTCGGGTGATTTTCGTATATACGATTAAAAATCGCATATCAGAAGAAGACAGAAAATAAAGGCGATTATGATGTAATTGTATCGAAAAATGCGGAAATTATCCTTGAAAATCCAATAAAATCTCTTTACTGGCTCTTGAATTATGTTATAATATTTTCAGGACTTTTCCTTATAGGAATCCATTGGAAGAGTAAACGAACCAACACATTTTTGAGGAGGATATTTCTTATGGCAAAAAAATGGGTTTACCTGTTTACCGAAGGCAATGCAGAGATGAAGAATCTTTTAGGCGGAAAGGGTGCCAATCTGGCTGAGATGACGAATCTTGGTCTTCCGGTTCCCCAGGGATTCACAATTACAACGGAAGCCTGTACCCAGTATTATGAAGACGGTGAAACAATCAGCAAAGAGATTATGGGGCAGATTTTGGATTACATTGTAAAGATGGAGGAAATTACAGGGAAAAAGTTTGGTGACAAAGAGAATCCTCTTCTGGTATCCGTCCGGTCCGGAGCGAGAGCATCTATGCCGGGGATGATGGATACCATCTTAAATCTTGGTTTGAATGAAGAAGTAGTGGAAGTTCTGGCGGCAAAATCATCAAATCCCAGGTGGGCATGGGACTGTTACCGAAGATTCATTCAGATGTTTTCCGATGTGGTAATGGAAGTCGGGAAAAAATACTTTGAAGTGCTGATTGACCGGGTAAAGAAAGAAAAGGGAATTACGGAAGACGTAGATCTGACCGTTGAGGATTTAAAAAAACTTGCCGGTTTGTTTAAGGCAGAATATAAAGAGAAAGTGGGCGTAGATTTTCCGGATGATCCGAAGACACAGCTGATGGAAGCTGTAAAGGCGGTGTTCCGTTCCTGGAATAATCCAAGAGCCAATATATACAGGCGTGACAATGATATTCCGTATTCCTGGGGAACTGCAGTCAATGTTCAGATGATGGTCTTCGGAAATATGGGCGATACCTCCGGAACCGGTGTGGCATTTACCCGAAATCCTGCAACCGGGGAAAAGAAGCTGATGGGAGAGTTCCTGATCAATGCACAGGGCGAGGATGTGGTGGCAGGGGTCCGCACCCCCAAAAAGATCGACCAGCTCAAAGTTGTGATGCCGGAGGTCTACGATAAATTCGTGGAGATATGTGACACGCTGGAAGCGCATTACCGTGATATGCAGGATATGGAATTTACCATTGAGGATAAGAAATTATATATGCTTCAGACACGAAATGGAAAACGGACGGCAAAGGCTGCCCTTACCATTGCCTGTGACCTGGTTGACGAGGGAATGATCACAGAGGAACAGGCAGTTAAGATGATCGACCCGAGAAATTTGGATACCCTGCTTCATCCCCAGTTTGACGTTGAGGTATTAAAGAAAACAGAGCCGGTAGGAAAAGCGCTTGCAGCATCTCCCGGAGCGGCCTGCGGCCGGATTGTATTTACTGCAAATGATGCAAAGGAGTGGAAAGAGAAAGGCGAAAAGGTGGTTTTGGTCCGCCTGGAAACTTCCCCGGAGGACATTGAAGGAATGAAAGCGGCGCAGGGCATTTTGACTGTCCGTGGAGGCATGACATCCCATGCAGCAGTGGTTGCCCGCGGCATGGGAACCTGCTGTGTATCCGGATGTTCTGAAATCGCCATGGATGAAGAAAACCGGAAATTTACGCTGGCAGGAAAGGAATTCCATGAAGGCGACTGGTTATCCATCGACGGCTCAACCGGAAAAATCTATGACGGAATCATTAAAACCATAGATGCAGCCATTGTTGGCGAATTGGAAAGAATCATGAACTGGGCGGATAAATACAGGAAATTAAAGGTAAGGACCAATGCAGATACTCCTGCAGATGCCAGAAAGGCAAGGGAACTGGGAGCAGAAGGAATTGGTCTTTGCAGGACCGAGCATATGTTCTTTGAAGGCGACAGAATCGCAGCCTTCCGTGAGATGATCTGTTCCGATACGGTAAAAGAGCGGGAAGCAGCCTTAGAGAAAATCCTTCCGGTGCAGCAAGGCGATTTTGAAGAACTTTATGAGGCACTGGAAGGGAATCCTGTTACCATCCGTTTCCTGGACCCGCCTCTTCATGAGTTTGTTCCTACGGAGGAGGAAGACATCAGAAAACTTGCAGAAACTCAGGGAAAAACGGTGGCTCAGATCAAAAACATCATTCATTCCCTTCATGAATTCAATCCGATGATGGGACACCGCGGCTGCCGTCTGACCGTTACATACCCGGAGATTGCAAGAATGCAGACAAAGGCTGTGATCCGTGCTGCGATCAACGTACAGAATAAACATAAAGACTGGAACATATGTCCGGAAATCATGATTCCGCTTATCTGTGATGATACGGAATTAAGATTTGTAAAGAAAATTGTTGTTGAAACCGCAGACGAAGAGATCGGTTTGGCAGGCAGTCCTATAAGCTATGAAGTAGGTACCATGATAGAGATTCCAAGAGCCGTTCTTATTGCTGATGAAATTGCCAAAGAAGCAGAGTTTTTCTGTTTTGGCACCAATGACTTAACCCAGCTGACCTACGGCTTCTCCCGTGACGACGCGGGAAAGTTCTTAAATGCTTACTATGACACCAGGATTTTTGAAAATGATCCATTTGCGAAGCTGGATCAGGCCGGAGTCGGCAAACTGATGGAAATGGCTGTGAAATTAGGAAAGAGTGTCCGCCCGGATATGCACATCGGCATCTGCGGCGAGCATGGAGGAGATCCTTCTTCTGTGGAATTCTGCCACAAGATTGGTCTTGATTATGTTTCCTGTTCTCCGTTCCGCGTACCAATTGCAAGGCTGGCAGCGGCTCAGGCGGCGTTAAAAGAGCCGGAAAAGTAGAGATCGTGTCTTAATAAAAAGCAGACCGGGCTGCACTGGTCTGCTTTTTGCTGTTTATGATAAAGTGTGGTGTCAATGATTCTCCACAACCCTTTGTTTCAATTTGGATATGACCAAGGTAGAGAAAACCAGAAGAAATATAAGCATTTCTAAAAGAAGATATCTCTCCAGGTTAAATATTAAAAAGCAAAAGGCAAATAACAGGCTGAACAAAAGAGTTAAGTTTGTTTTTTGATTGAAGGATAAGTTTTCCTCTGCTGTAACCGGCCGGTTGGGATGATTGACAGCACCGGTGAACTTGATGAGCAAAAGCAAAATAACATAAAGGCAGAATGATACCGAAGTGCTGACCTGAAAATATTTTACGATCAATAGAATAAACGTCATGGTCATACAGGAAAAAATCAAACATGAATAATAGGATTTCAGATGCAGTCCTCCATTATAGGAGCGGAGCGGTATGAAAAAAACAAAGAACAACAGGCATTCCAATTCCATGTGCAATAATACTGCGATACAAACGCTGCAGATCAAATTCAGGATAAGCTCAAAAAAGGTCAGAAACCCATACTGGTAAGCCTCATAATTTTCCTTTGAAATGACTTTTTTATGAATGATATAATTCGTGAATGCAATTGATAATCGTTCCATAGACTTTTCCTCCTGAATAAACAGTCTATCCTATAATAATCCCGTTAAAAAAAGGATGTTGAAAATACCGCTTTATTCGTTATTTTTCCCTTCCTTCATACAAAATTACCACTGCTTTAAAGATTTCTCCATGTGTTTCTGTAATCAGTTCTCCGTTATAGGCTGCAACCGCCTGCTCAATAGAAAGTATGCCTAATCCATGTCTGGCATGATTGGTCTTTGTGGTTTTAAAATGTTTCTGACTGTCGGGATAGCGTTCCCCCTCAAAGGAATTCCAGACCACAATCGATAATATTTCTTTTTGATAGGACATCTGTAATTCTATAAAACGTTTCCCGTTTCTTATCTGGCGGCATGCTTCCAGTGCATTTTCCAAAAGATTCCCAAGAATAATGGTCAGAGTTCCATTTTGAAACGGTAAGACTGGAGGGATAAAAATATTGGCACTGAATTCAATGTTATCTTTCTGCGCGATGGAACATTTATAATACACAAGAGAATCTACTACAATATTGCCGCTGCGGGATATCTCGTATATCTTTCTGGCTGTTGTTTTTTCCAGGAGAGCGGTTATATAGCTTGCGGCGTTTTCCAGTTGGTTGGCGTTAATCATTCCTAAAAGGGAAATCAAATGCTGCTTGATATCATGCCGCAGCATTTTGATTTCTGTATTCTGGATTTCCCGTTCCTTTTCCTGCTGGCTGCACAGATTTAACTGCTGTTCGTAGAGCAGTGTCTTTTTCTGGTACTCTGTATTTTCCGCCAGTGATTCAAAGACTTCAAAGATCACGTAATTAATAGAAAGAAGTAATATTCCTGCAATAAATGAAAACAGCAACTCGTCTGAAGACTGATTGCTGATGAAAAAAATGTTATGCATGATATAAATGCTTCCGGCAGGTACGATCAGCAGGATGACCATATAGCGAAGAGAAATATCAGTAGAGCTTCTTGGCTGGAGCCAGTTCCCTGTTATGATGGCAAAAACAAGCATAACAATCTTTGAGATTATGGCACCGGAAAGACCGGATTGATCTTCAAGATTGAGCATACTTATAATCATATGTACAATAATTTCAACCAGCATCCAGATGGCACATATCAGGAATGAAAAAATGGCACATTTATTTAGACTTTCTGTGTGGGAGATACTGGTTACAAGAAAAACAAAAAACATGTTTAAAAACAATGTAATAACTGGTGAAAAGGAATGACCAATGTTTAAATAAAATTGAAAAAAATAATAAAAAATCCAAATAACATATGTAGGAAGTTTCCTTGGCGAAGGATTGAAAAATGCCTGAATGCATTTTCGTATGACCAGAATATAAAAAAAGGCAATAAAAAGGCTGGAAAAACCAGTTGACAGAGTATCCATGGCATTAAATACCTGCCTTTCTGCTGGCCATTTCACATAATTGCATTCGGATTTTTTTCTGCCTGTCCTCACTGATCTGCAGAGTCGTTAACTTGCCGTTGCATTCGATTTCCAGGTTGGAAAAGTTCATCTTCCTTACATAATCATAATTCACCAGATAAGATTGATGGATCCGCAAGAACCGCTGATTTTTTTCATTCAGTTCCTTTTCCACATCGTTGAGTTTTCCGTAAAAAGATTCTATTTCATTGTTGCTGAGATAGATATGTATGATCCGGTTACGGCTTTCAAAGTATACCACATCTCTTAAAGCCACCTTTCTGATCTCTTTGTTAAAATTAAATTGATAGTAGGCATTGTTTTCCCCAATGCGTTTGCAGGCATCTTGAAAATAACGTGATAACTTTTCATTTTCTAAAGGCTTGGAAAGAAAACGGAAAGGCTCTACCTCAAATAATTCCTTTAAATACTGTTCATATCCGGAAATATAAATCAATAATACGGATTTATCAATTTCTCTGATGTGACGGGCTGCTTCAATCCCATTCTCCTGTTCCATCTCGATGTCTAAATAAATCAAATCATATAGATTCCCTTTGCATATATATTTTTCTAACATAAAACCGTCAAAAAACACATCAATATCAACTTCAATTCCATTGGCCAGAGCTTCTTTTCTTAATAACTTTTCTAACATTCCTGTAAATAGAACATCGTCATCACAAATTGCTATTTTTAACATGTATGCACTTCCTTTATGTAAATTCTATTATTTTATCAACCGTTGTTTCAGATCCCTTTTTTTATTTATGAAAGTAAAGTGTATTTTTTTATGATTCATAGGTAATACAAGTGTTTTATTTAATTATTTCAGATCTTTCTATATAAAATAAGAATATGCGTTATATTATAGCCTACTTTTATAATTTTTTGTATAGATTAGGAGAGATATTCTGTCGAAATAAATGTTCCTTGTTCTGTACAAATGGAAAATTACCTGGAGAATCGGATTTTCAACAAGTTGCATGATATGGTTTGAAAATATAATATTTTTTTATTGTTTTGAAAACGTTTCGATGAAAAATGGAGGTAAAAAAAGTGAATCATTATTTTCTTTTAATTATTGGTATTTGTATGTTGTTTCTAATTGTAAATTTATTTATCTTAATACTGCACATTAACGTTCACTTAAAATCAGATAAAAAAATCTATTATATGAATCTGGTCACTATTATGGCTATATCAAATTATATTGAGTGGAATAATGTCCATATTATGAATTCAAACCGGTTCATAAAAGAAGGCATGGTATCTTTAATCTATCTGATTAATCTGTTGATGTGTTTAATCTTACTTCTGATCTTGCTTTTTGTGAAAGACCGGAACGTAAGCGGAAGAAACAATTAAATGCAGAAGGATTAAAATGACTAAATTTCATATACTTTTTCTGCTATTATAACAGTATAAAAAAATTAGAAAACAGTGTAAAAAACAGAAGTTTTATAATCATATCGATTCCGAAAAAGGGGGTACCCCTAAGGTTTTTATGGATAAAAAGTAAAAGTTACGAGCAGTATCGATATTTTTACAACATACAACAGCATGTACGTTTTCGTACTATAATGAATTTAGCTTCAAAAAATAAAAACATTGGAGGTAATAAGAATGAAGAGTAAAAAGATTAATTTTGCAAAACTCATGGAGACAGTAGCAAGAAAATCTGTTGAAATGTCATCGGAAAGCAGGTGTATGTACATTTATCATCAGCCCAAAATGCCGCCAGAGTTAAAGAAAATTAATAAGTAGGATTTGGATAGCATCATTTAATTCTTGCTGATTTTATATTTATATCCTTACCCTTCATGCCCTGTATGAATCACGTCTTATATCATTGGAAAATGATGCGTGGTTTATACAGGGCTATTTCTATGTAAATTTTGAATCTCATCAATACGCAGGAGAACAGGCAAAAGGAATCCGGCGACAAGCAGGCTTAATAAGTTCTGAACCATATTCAGCGGAACATTTAAGGCGGCAGCAGACGGTCCGTATACGATGGATTCAAATAAAAAGTATCCGCCGGTAACCACGGTGCTGCATACAATACCGGCACTTAAGAACGGAAGGAGCTTAAACCCGATGGTCTGGCTTTTTGAAAAAAGTTTCCGGTATAGCATACCGGCCAAAAAGGCCCCCAGTGCTTTAATGATCAAGGTGGCCGGAGCATAGAAGGCATAGCCGGACAGCAAATCAGCCAGCATGGAACCGATGCCTCCTGCGGCAGCCCCTGCAAAAGGGCCAAGAAGTAAGCTGCTAAGCAACACCATTCCATCTCCCAGATGTATATAACCGTGAAAAGCGGAAGGAATATGGATCACCATGGTAGCTGCGGTGGTCAGTGAAGTCATTAAAGCGGTGAATACGATGTTCTTTGTTTTTTTGCTGTTCATTGGCTTTCCTCCTGTATGACAGTTTTTATTTATTGCAGATTAAAACTATCATATAGAATAAATGGCATTATTCAAATATCCAATTTAAATAAATTCATACATACCAGTTAAGGGTCATGGAATGACCTGAAATCAAACATGGGCCTCTGGCAAAAAATGAATGAACCGGTCATCAATTTCTTGTATGGATAGGAAGGGATATATTACCTGCAAATTATAAAAACCAGGATAACCATAATAAGAGCGCCTGTTTTTTCTTACTTAATCGTGAAACGTTCTTTTCCCATATGATTTTATAAGATATGCTTGATATTCTTAACCATTATAAATATAATAGAAATCAGACAAGGAATTATTGGTAAATCCTTTCTTAATTGTATAAGTTACACACATGACCAGCTTCTATATTGGTTGGAGGCCATGCAAAAACAGGAACGGTAAGGCATTTGGAAGAATTATGCACTTATATAGAAAAGAAAATTATAGAATTATTAAAATACATGATTAGACGATTATGATAAAAAGAGATATGGAGAAACGATTATGAAAAAAGAAATGGCAGAGAAAGATCACTGTCCTTATTGCAAACGGCATTGTTCTTTGAAAGCGCCTCATTGCAGAAAAGGAAAAGCTCTTGCAGATGAGCTTAAAAAAGGGCATGAGAAGAAAAAAGATAAAAAGAAAAAAGATAAGAGTAATAAAGACATTCCTGGAGATAAATGTAAAAAAGTCAAGAGGAAAGCAGTAAAGAAAGGTACGGTTCAGGAATTAATTCCTTCTCTTCTATATATAGAGGAAAACGAATCGTTGTTAAAAAAGGCAGGTATTCAAAACAGGAAAAAGCTGATTCGTTATTACATATTAAACCTGCTGGCGGAAAAGGAGGAAGTAACGCTTAAGGACTTAAAGGCTTTAACAACCCTTGATGCAACGGTATTAAAAAAAGCGCTCAAAAAACTGGAAGAGAAGGAAAAAATCCGGATACGGCAGTCAGAGCATCAGGGAAGGATTATAACTTTGACTGAAAAAGGAAAAAAGAAGGCGGGATTCTACTGTTAAGAAGCAATAGTTGTATTTCCAGATTATTTGTAGTACAATGCTCTTTGGTGTATATATTCAGAAAAGTAAAAGATTTGTGTGGCTGTTGCAGGAAGGGGTACCTATGAGATACCAGGCCAGAAGCGGTAATGGGATTCACAGAATATTAGCGTATTTATTCTGTTTCGCATTGCTGGCGTCAGAATTTAATATTTTTACCATTGACGTGGGCCGAAAGCTGTCTCATCCAACGAAAAAGGCGGTGTGGGAACGGGGGGCCGGTCAAAAAGGCGTCAAGGGCATCGCAGAGTTTCCGGGTAGTTTTGACGAGGAAGCCAATGGAGAGATGATCAGTAACTCCAACGGAAGATTTTCTTTTGGAGTCTTACCTATAAAATACTTGATTATAAGGACAGACCTTCTTTTTATTCCACTGATTCTGTGGACGGTCATAACTGTTTTGCTGCAGGAAAGCTATATCAGCAGAATGTTTCTGATACGGTTTATTCACGATTCGGACGGAGAAAAAGGAAGCAGGGCTTTTCTTTTTAAAGTTTGTCAAAATTAAAAGTAGAAAAGAGGAAACAAAATGAAACCAGGAAAGAAAATGCTTGCAGGGATTTTTGCTGCGCTTGCAGCCCTTTGTGCGGTTGCAGTATTTGGTCTTGGAAATGATATTAAAGGCATCTTTGACATGCGTTACGGCATCGATATCCGGGGGGGAGTAGAAGCAATCTTTGAACCTCAGGATTTAGACAGAAAGCCAACCGAACAGGAGCTTCAGACAGCAAGGGAAATTATTGAGACCCGAATGGACAATCAGAATATTTCCGACCGTGAAGTGACAGTCGATAAAAATTCCGGCTACATCATCGTACAGTTCCCATGGAAATCAGGAGAAACAAACTTTAACCCGGAAGATGCCATTGCGGAACTTGGTGAGATGGCAGAGCTTACGTTCAGAGATCCGGACGGCAAAGTGCTGATTCAGGGGAAGAATGTAAAAAATGCAGCACCGGAAACAACAACGAACAACGGAATCAAGGCTTATAATGTTTCGCTTAGTTTCGATCAGGAGGGAGCCAAGCTTTTTGAAGAAGCGACTGGAAAGCTGATTGGAAAACGAATGAGCATTTACATGGATGAAGATTTGATCTCAAGCCCTACCGTACAGACAAAGATTTCCGGCGGACAGGCTGTTATTACAGGAATGAAAGATTATAATGAGGCAAAGAGCCTTGCGGAGAAAATCAACGCAGGTGCGCTTCCTTTCTCTCTTGCCACCTCAAACTTCTCCACCATCAGCCCTGCTCTTGGTAACAATGCACTTACAATCATGGTTTATGCAGGAATTTTTTCATTTTTCATTATCTGTGTATTTATGATTGGATTTTACAAGGTACCTGGTGTCTCCGCCTGTATCACATTGTTCATGCAGATGATCATACAGCTGCTTGCGATCTCAATTCCTCAGTATACCCTTACATTGCCAGGAATTGCAGGAATTATCCTGACGCTTGGTATGACGGTGGATACCAATATTATCACATCGGAACGTATCTCCGATGAGCTGAAAAAAGGAGCTTCCATCAAAGGAGCGATTACCCATGGATATAAAAATGCATTTTCTTCCGTATTTGACGGGAATGTAACAGCAGCCATCATTGCGGCAATCCTGATGGCTTTGGGTTCCGGAACCATGCTAAGCTTTGGTTATACCCTTATGATCGGTATGATCGTAAATCTTTTTATTGGTATTCCCGTATCCAAGCACCTTCTGTTATCCTTTATTGAGAATGACAAGCTTCATGATATCAAGCACTTCCGTGTCAGAAAAGATACCAAGACGATTCCATTCTACGGGAAAAAATATATATTTGCCATCATTTCCGGTGTGATTACCATCGCAGGGATTGCAGGCTGCTTTACCAAGGGCGTCGCATTGGATACCCAGTTTACCGGTGGTGCCGTATTGAGTTATTCCGTATCCAATGAAGCAGACACAGAAAAAATAGAGTCTGCTGTGGAGAAACAGACCAACAGACCGGTTACGGTTCAGATCAAAGAAGATAATATGACCGGCCTTAAGAGGCTTTCTATTACCTTTGCAGGTAATGCAGGTATGTCTCCGGATGAGCAGAAAGCCATTACAGATGCGATTAACAGTACTTCTGACAAGGTGGATGCAAAGCTTTCTGAAACCTATGTGGTGGAACCTTATATCGGTGCCAAGGCTTTAAGAAACGCCGGGCTTGCCATCGGACTTGCGCTGCTGTTTATTATTGTTTATGTATGGATCCGGTTCTCAGCCATATCAGGACTGTCCGCAGGTATTACGGCAATGATCGCTTTGTTCCATGATACGATGGTGGTGTTCTTTGCATTTGTTTTGTTTGGAATTCCGTTAAACGATGCCTTTGTGGCCGTAGTTCTTACGATTATTGGATATTCCATTAATGATACCATTGTCATCTACGACAGAATTCGTGAGAACAAAAAACTTGACAGTAAGCTTTCCGTTGTGGACCTGGTTGATATCAGTACCAGCCAGACCTTAGGAAGATCCTTAAATACATCCCTTGCAACAGGTATCTGCGTTGCAGTTATCATGGCAGCCTCCATTTATTTTCAGATTGAATCCATTATTGAATTCTCTCTGCCAATGCTCTTTGGTGTAATTACCGGCTGCTATTCCTCCATCTGTGTTGCCGGTACTTTATGGGCAATGTGGGAAAAAAGAAAAGAAAAATAATAAGGAATCAAAACCGGAAGGTCATGTCAAATATGGCCTTCCGGTTTTTTTGATACAATTGATAACCATTGAAAAAATCAGAAAACAAAGAAGAAATATCATCAATCAAATAATTCCTTAATATACTCTTTATTATCTGACGTTATCTTTAATAAATATTTTATGATATATGATTGAATATTTTTGCTGAAAATGTTAGAATATAATAACACATGATTGGAAGTGTTGCATGCAAAATCCCATAAATCACGGCCTGGGTCTCCGGCATCATGGGATTTTTCATGGAACTGCCTGCTTAAATAACCGGAGGATATAAATCCGGGCAATTTAGCAACAAAAGCCATTAAAATAAAAGGAGGAAGATAATATGTTGAATAAGATCATTGCAGAAAAAATAAACAAGCAAGTAAATTTTGAGTTCTATTCTGCTTATGTATATCTGGATATGTCAAATTATTATGCAGACAACAATTTAAACGGGTTTGCAAACTGGTTTAAAATCCAGACACAGGAAGAGCGTGATCATGCGATGCTGTTCATGGATTACTTACTGAATAACAGTGCGAAGGTAGAATTAGGAGATATTAAGGCGCCACAGGCGGTCTATAATGATTTCCGTCAGCCGGCAGCAGAAGCCTTTGAGCATGAGCTAAAGGTAACGGAGGCTATCCATGATATTTATGCGGCAGCCTATGAATTAAAAGATTTCCGTACCATGCAGTTCCTTGACTGGTTCGTAAAGGAACAGAACGAGGAAGAGAAAAATACAGAGGATATCATAAAGCGATATGATTTATTTGGTCATGATGCCAAGGGATTATACTTACTTGATTCGGAACTGGCGACCAGAGTATATACGCCGCCTACGCTTGTGATCTAAAACAAATGAGTTTTCTTAAATAAATAGAGCGGTCTATGTCATGATGCCAAGCCATTGCTTTCATGTCAGAGACCGTTCTTTTTCGTTGATACAAATAAATACGGAATAAAAGAAAATAAGTTTAACCAGGGGGAAAACGTATGGCAAAGCAGCGGGAAAAGGTGGAATTTCGTTATTATGAAATCCCGGAAGGGGAAGTGGTGCTTGCCCTTTTGGGAGAGGACTGGATCAGGGAGTATGGAAAACAAATCAGGTATCTTCATTTTCACAATCTATTGGAGATAGGATACTGTCACTGGGGAAGCGGAGAAGTGGTGCTTGGGCAGGAGCATATACCATTTTGCGGTCATTCTTTTATGATCGTTCCGCCCAGGCTTCCGCATACAACCAACACTGATCCTGGGACCAAAGGGTACTGGGAGTGGATTTACATAGACATAGACAAATTCATTTCAGAATTAAATAATTATGACCCTATGGATAAGAAAAATATGTTAAAGCGGATCAAACGAACAGGATATCTCTTATCCAAAGAGGAAAATCCTGTTCTTGCAAAATTTATCTTGGGAATCATGGAGGAAGCCCGGAATAAAAAGCCTTATTACAAGGAAAGTATTCAGGGAATCCTTGGTGCTTGTGTGGTGGAATTTCTGCGCCTTTCTGATGATGAGGAAAGGATCATGAGAAGCCGGGCAAATACGACCATAATTGCCGGTGCTTTGGATCACGTATCCAACCATTATATGGAGGAAATCAGGATAAGCAGCCTGGCGAAAGCCTGCAATATCAGTGAAAGTCATTTTCGCCGGGTTTTTGAAGAGGGAATGAATATGAAGCCGGTGGATTATATCAATCTCATTCGTGTTCAGAACGCCTGTGAACTGCTGAAAAAGACGGAAAAAAATATGGAAGAGGTCGCGGCTGAATCCGGATTTGCTTCAATTTCAGCGTTTAACAGGAATTTTAAAAAGGTTTTAAATATATCACCTTATCAGTGGAAAAAGTCGGCAGAGAATTATGAGAGCAAACTGTTGTATTGCAGAATCAGTGCGCAAAAGGGCTGGGATTGATGGATTTAAATGATCGAATTTGCACGTTTTTTAATTGAATCTAAAAACTTTGCGGCTAAAAAAATTGTTATAATATAAGATACAAAAGGATATTGTTGAAGATGAGTCTATGAATGTAAATTCCTGTATATATAGGAGGTAGTATCGTTTGAATGAGCTGGAACTGTACCGTTTGAAGGATTCTGTTTTTGCAGAAAAGGATAATGGAACAAAGGTCAATTATTTTATTTTTGATGAATTTGAAATCCATCAGGGAGAAGGCGTCAAAAGGTATGGTAATCCGTGTGGGAAACTCTCTTCATACAATTGAAAATTTAACCGATGAGCAAGCCTCATTTTTAGTATTCCGTATGGTGCCGGATGGAAAAAGTAAGCGTGATATTATTAAAAATGATAAGGTAACCGTTTCATGAATATCTTTGGGATAAGGTAAAAAAGATGCTTGAATTATATTAATTCAATCTTTTAATAAAAATTGAGGAGGAGTTTTGCTATGAAGAAAAGAATCGCATCCTTACTATTGGCGGGGGCCATGGCAGCTTCCCTGACAGCCTGCGGTACTTCCGGTACTTCTGGGCAATCAGGAGATAAGGAAGGGGCTGGAGCACAGGCGTCCAATGAGCTGACTGTCTGGTGCTGGGATCCGGCATTTAACGTTTATGCCATGGAGGAAGCAGCAAAAGTTTATCAGAAGGATCATCCGGATTTCAAACTGAACGTGGTGGAGACTCCCTGGGAAGATCTCCAGACCAAGATCACTACGGCGGCTACATCCGGGAATATAGACACTCTTCCTGATATTTTGCTGCTCCAGGACAATGCATTCCAGAAAAATGTCATCAGCTATCCGGATGCATTTATGGACCTGACGGAAAGCGGTATCGATTTTACGAAATTTGCAAAGGCAAAGACTGCTTATTCTGTGGTAGAAGGGAAAAATTACGGGGTACCCTTTGATAATGGAACTGTAGTAGGCTGCTACCGAACGGATATATTAAAGGAAGCCGGCTATACGGTGGATGATTTTAAGGATATTACCTGGAGTGAATATCAGAAGATGGGAGAGGATATTCTGGCAAAGACAGGAAAGCCTCTGTTATCCTGTCAGGCAGGAGAATCCGATTTGATTGTAATGATGCTCCAGTCTGCAGGCGGAAGCCTTTTTGACAAGGATGGGAATCCCAGTATGGTGGGGAATGATACTTTAAAAAAGGTAATGGAAACTTATGCGTCTCTGGTTAAGAGCGGGGTGCTTGTGGAAGTCAATGACTGGGACCAGTATGTTGGAACCATAACCAATGGTACGGTAGCCGGAACCATTAACGGCTGCTGGATTCTGGCCAGCATTCAGACGGCAGAAGACCAGTCCGGCAACTGGGCGATTACCAATATGCCGAAGCTGGAAGGCGTTGAAGGCGCGACCAATTATTCTAACAACGGCGGTTCCAGCTGGGCAGTCACCTCTGCAAGCAAAAATCCGGAACTGGCATATGATTTTTTAAGCAAGACTTTTGCAGGAAGTACAGATCTTTATGAAACAATCCTTCCAAAGTCCGGTGCTATGGCTACATACCTTCCGGCCGCAGACAGTAAGGCTTATGAAGAGCCCCAGGAATTTTTCGGCGGAGAAACCATATATACCATGATTACAGATTTTGCTTCCAAAGCTCCGTCCAACAACACCGGCGTTTATTATTATGAAGCCCGTGACGCCGTTGCTACGGCAATCACCAAAGTTGTGGCAGGCGGGGACATTGATGCAGAGATTAAAAGTGCTGAGGATACCGTTAATTTTTCCATGGGTAAGTAAATGACGACAGGAGGTGGCATGTTCCGTGAGAAATTCAAATAAAAAGCTGTCATTGGGCCAGAAACAGAGCCTGGCCGGCTGGACATTTTTAGCTCCGGCAGTATTACTGATCGGAATCATGAGCTTTTTGCCCATGATCCAGGCACTGTTCCTTTCTTTCCAGACGGGAATCGGTACCAGGATGAAATGGACGGGTGTAACCAATTACATCCGGATGTTTCAGGATCCGATCTTTATGCAGGCTCTGAAAAATAACTTTATTTACCTGATCATACAGGTACCAATCATGCTGATGGTGGCTCTGGTCCTGGCGTCTTTGTTAAATCATAAGGATTTAAAGTTTAAGGGACTATTCCGTACCGCAATATTTCTGCCATGCGCCACCTCTCTGGTGTCATACGCTGTGATTTTCCGTTCCCTGTTTGCTGTGGACGGCCTGGTCAACACTATTCTTATAAAGGCTGGGCTTCTGACCACCGGATATAACTTTCTGGGGCATCCGGACAGTGCAAGGATCGTAATTATTCTGGCACTTATCTGGAGGTGGACCGGTTATAACATGGTATTTTATTTATCCGGCCTGCAAAATATCGAGTATTCCGTATATGAGGCCGCAAAAATTGATGGAGCATCTCCGGTTCAGTCCTTTTTCCGTATTACGGTTCCGCTTTTAAAGCCGACCATTCTTCTGACTGCCATTATGTCAACCAATGGAACGCTGCAGCTGTTTGATGAATCCGTAAACTTAACAAGCGGCGGTCCGGCCAATGCAACCATTACCATGTCACACTACATATACAACGTATCCTTTAAGTATGTACCCAACTTCGGGTATGCCGCATCTATGTCATACTTGATCCTTCTGTTGGTGGCAGTTCTTGCATTTGTACAGTTGAAGGTAGGTGATAAACGTGACTAAGGGGAAAAAAGTATTTGCATATGTATTTTTGATCATTGTTTCATTGATTTCTGTATTTCCGCTTTACTGGATGCTGGTTGCAGCTACGAACCGGAGTGTGGATGTGAGCAGAGGAACTTTAATGTTTGGAACGGCGCTAATCGATAATGCGAAGAAGCTTCTGGCATCACAGAATGTCAGCACCGCTCTTTTTAATTCCTTTAAATATTCCATTACCATGACCCTTATTTCCTTATTTGTCTGCTCCATTGCAGGATACGGTTTTGAGGTGTTCCATGATAAGGCAAAGGACCGGGTCATGAGCCTTCTGCTGCTGGCTATGATGGTTCCTTTTGCGGCAACCATGATTCCGCTTTATCAGATGTTTTCAAAAGCAAGGCTTTTAAACAGTACCCTGGGATTTATCCTTCCCACCATATCCACTCCGTTTTTAATCATGATGTTCCGGCAGAGTGCCAGATCCTTTCCTTCGGATATTATGGAAGCGGCACGGCTTGACGGTCTGACGGAATTCCAGATCTTTTACCGGATGTTTCTGCCCACCATGCGCTCCACCTATGCGGCAGCCATGACCATTACCTTTATGAATGCATGGAACAGCTATCTATGGCCAAAGGTAATTATGTCCGATGAAAGCAGTATTACCATGCCCATGCTGGTGTCAAACTTAACGCAAGGCTATGTGACAGATTACGGAACTCTTATGCTGGCGGTGTTGATCTGTACCATTCCTACGGTAATTATTTTCTTCCTGCTTCAAAGAAGCTTTGCGGAAGGAATTACAGGTGCAGTAAAATAAGAGAAAACCCAATACTTTTTGGAAAGGAACGGTTGAGTATGAAGAGCCTTGGTTTATGGTATGGAGGGGACTATTACCCGGAGCAATGGCTGGATCGGCCTGAAATAGCAGAAAAAGATTTGGAGTATATGAAAAAGGCAGGCATCAATACCGTTACCTTAGGAGTATTCGCATGGTCTTTTTTGGAACCGGAGGAAGGCAGGTTTGCATTTGAATGGCTCATGAAGGAGGCCGACCGGCTTTATGAGAATGGAATCTCTTTTATTATGGCAACACCCTCTGGCGCTCGCCCCAAATGGCTGTCGGACCGTTATCCGGAAGTGCTGCGGGTGGACGGGGCAAGGCGGCGCCAGTTGTTTGGAGGACGGCAGAATCACTGCTATACATCACCGGTGTACCGGGAAAAGGTTGGGAGCATTGACCTGGAACTGGCGAAACGGTTCAAGTCTCATCCGGGAGTTCTTATGTGGCACATCTCCAATGAGTGCGGAGGAGAATGCCACTGTCCTTTATGCCAGCAGGCATTTCGTAAATGGCTAAAGGAACGGTATGGCACCATTGATAATTTAAACCGGAAATGGTGTACCGCATTCTGGAGTCATGTGTATCAGTCCTTTGAGCAGGTGGAAAGCCCTTCCCCCATTGGAGAGAGCATGGTTCACGGGCTGAATCTGGACTGGAAGCGGTTTGTGACGGAACAGACAGCAGATTTTGCCAGATGGGAGATTGAATCACTTCGTAAGGCAGGAGCCATGCAGCCCACCACCTCCAATTTCATGTATGATTATGAAGGGCTGAATTATAAGCGGTATTCCAGGGAGTTTGATGTGGTGTCCTGGGATTCCTATCCTCTTTGGCATAAGAAAAAGGAGATTTTGACAGCCAGAGACAATGGAATGCAGCATGATTATATGAGAAGCTTAAAAAAGAAACCCTTTCTTTTGATGGAGTCCAGTCCCAGTAGCACCAACTGGCAGGGAGTCAGTAAATTAAAACACCCTGGAATGCTGGAACTTGATTCCCTGCAGGCCGTAGCCCATGGCTCGGACAGTGTGCTGTTTTTTCAGATAAGGCAAAGCTGCGGAAGCTCTGAGAAATTCCATGGTGCGGTCATTGACCATTACGGAGGTGAGGACACCAGAGTATACCGGGAAGTCTGCCAGACAGGGGTTGCCCTTTCGTCTCTGGAGGAAATAAAGGGAACCACTGTCTTTTCAAAGGCAGCGCTCATCTATGATACGGAAAACCGTTGGGCCATGGAAGATGCCCAAGGGCCCAGAAATCTGGGACTTCATTATCATGAAGCTGCTGTTAAGATGTACAGTGCCATAAAAAAGCTGGGGCTTAACGTAGATGTTATTTCCACGGAAGACAGCCTGGAGGGGTATGAACTGGTGGCAGCGCCTATGCTTTATTTATATCAAGGCGGAATAGAAGAAAAATTAAAAACCTTTGTTCAAGAGGGAGGTCAGCTTATAATGACCTACTGGTCCGGCATTGTGGATGAGTGGGATAACTGTTATCTTTATGGAACGCCTCATGGACTCATGGACGTGGCTGGAATACGAAGTATGGAAATTGACGGCCTTTTTGAAGGGGAGTGCAATCACATGGTTCCTGCTCTGGAAAAAGGAATAGAGAAACGGTACGAGTGCCGGAATCTTTGTGATCTGGTGAAGCTTCAGGGTGCTGAAGCAATGTATGTATATGAAAATGATTTTTATCAAGGATATCCCGCACTGACCAGAAACCGGTATGGAAAGGGAACTGCTTATTGCGTTTGCGCAGATGCAGAGCAGGCGTTATATGATGATCTTATGGAAACAATCCTTTTAGAATGCGGGATAGAACCTCTTATAAGCGGAAAGCTTCCGGAAGATGTGGAGGTTACTTCCAGAAGCTCCGGCCGGAAGGAGTACCTTTTTATCCAGAACTTTAATAAAGAACCGGTGGCCCTTTCTCCGGAGACGGTCAGAGAGATAAACGGCGGAGAGCTGATATTTGGGAAACTGTCAGGAAAAGATGCAATCGGGGGATATAAGACTTTGGTGGTGAAAAGGGAGTTAAGGGGATAATATTATAAAAGAATCCATTATGAACAGAGGCAGCCGCAAACTGGAGCTCCCATTCCAGTCTGCGGCTACCTCATTGTGCTTATACATAGCTTCATAGTACAAGATTTTCACCAGATCAATCGGTTCTAAAACTTTGATTTGTTATATCTACCCAGCCAATACTCACATCACAATCAAATTCCTGTTTAAGAATGTCGGCTAATTCTTGTTGGGCCAGAAGAATGGTTTCTTTATTGACATCAGAGAATCCATCAAGTGGAAAGAAAATATTTTTGGATTGATTCGTAATTTTTCCTTCTTCACTCTGTCTCCATGTCCATCTTCTGGTTCTGACGGAATTTCCACTGGCATAGACAACTTCGCCGTTATCTACAGCTTCTTTCTCTGTATTTCCAAAAGGAATGAAATAATCCTTTTCCTCTGAAAATCGTAATGAAATTCCCCTATTCATGGTATCGATGTCATGAGCACCAATTGGAATTTGATATTTAAGTGATATAGCATTGCCTAAGTCTACGATAGTATTAATATTTGGTAATCCTCTTCCTTTCGATATTCTTGTTAATAATGCCTCTATGGAACACATGTATTTATTTGGATTTATATTTATCTTGCGAAAAGCCTCTCTGTAACATAACACAGATTCAATTTCTTTTACTTTTACTCCCTCAAGAGAGGTTTGACATAACTTTATGTTTTCTTCTAACCGTTTTTGTATGTTTGCATTCTCTGTAGAATTATCTACTCCATATACAGCTACAACCGCAAAACAAACAGTATTTAGTTTTTTGAAAATTTTATCTTCCACTGAAAATTTCATAAGAATATTGTTCTCCTTTCATATGATTAAAATAAGAACCAAACAATGGTATTATTATAAACTCTCTATCAACTGGAGAGTCAAGCGGTAGTTTTGATTTTAATACATTGCCAGATATTCTGACATAAGATAAAATAATTAGTAAAGAGTAGTAACATATAGCTTCAGGAGGTGAAAGTTTGAAAAAAGGATTTAAAGACTGCAATAAGAAATCCCTCTTTACGATTGGGGAAATGGCAAATCTTTTTCATATGAATTTACGCACACTTAGATATTACGATGAACGCGGAATATTAAAACCTGAATATGTAGATCCCCAGACCAATTATCGCTATTACTCTACAAACCAGTTTGAACGGTTAAATACAATAAAGTATTTAAGAGCGTTGGATGTATCTCTAGAGAAAATAGAAAGCTTCTTTGATGAAAAGGATGTAAATACAATATTGTCTATTTTTATAGAACAGCGTAACGATGTAATTAAAAAGCAGATTGAGTTGTCTGGAATTGAAAGGAAAATCGCAAACAGAATTGAACAAATTGAAACAGCACTTTCAGAATCTTACGGTATAGTTGTAATTAAGCAATTACCACAAAGAAAAATTGTATCGCTGGAAGAAAATTTTTCTGCTTCCGATGATTTGGAACCACTTATTCGGAATCTGAGCAAAGATCATAATTTAGATACTGCTATATTTCTGGGAAAAGTTGGAGTATCTATTCGCCAAGAAGATTTAATACAGGAGCGATTTTCACGTTTTTCATCAATCTTTATAATTATGGAAGAGGAGGACAATGTTAATAATTGTGATCATATCTTACCGAAAGGTAATTATGCAACAGTTTATTATCAAGGTACCCATGAAGAAGCCGCACCGTATTATACGTTACTCTTAAATTACATTAAAGAATCGGGATTTCAGATTTCAGGAAACTCTGTTGAGATTACTATAATTGATGATGGAATAACAAGCAATCGTAATAAATTCGTGACAGAACTTCAAATACCTTTTAAATAAAATCTCTAAAGATATTGACCCTAGGGCAATTAGAGGGTTTATAATCCCAGTAAGAACCCTCCATTTATGATGAAAAGGAGGAAAGCAAAAGAGGGAATATCACAAAACGTTTAGTCCCCGCATTCTGCCCGATTGTCAGGAGAAGCCGGGGGATAATAATGAAAAATAAAATCAAAATAAGTGTGTTTTCATAATTGATTGAAAACCGGGAGATGCTTTCAAATGAAATAGTTGAAATAAATCAAAAAAAATGATATGCTACGAAGGTTGATTAAGATCAATAGTCTATATTATATATTGTCAATTATAAAATTATGATAATAAGGATTATGATAGAAAGAGCTTATTTCAATAGGCTCTTTTTTGATAATTAAGAACCACTGTGGATTTTGACCGGGTGACTGGAGTGTGCAGGGCACACGGATAGGAGCAGATATGATACATGTGAAAAACCTTTCCTTTTCATTTCCAGAAAAGGAACTATATAAAAATATTTCATTTACATTGGAAGAGGGGCAGCATTGTGCTTTTATAGGAACAAGCGGCAGCGGAAAGAGTACCTTGACGGATATCATCATGGACCCGGACCGTTTTCTGTTTGATGGAAAGCTGGAGATCGATCCCAATTGCAGAATCGGATATGTAAGCCAGTTTTCCCAGCTTGATAAAGCAAGAGAGATTACGGTCTTTGATTACATTGCAACGGATTTCATCAGGCTTCAACATGAAATTGCCTTAATCTGTACAGAGATGGAGACCTCTGAAGACATCGAGGCGCTTCTTATAAAATACCAAGCGGCCCTAGATGCATTTGATGCCATCGGCGGAGATGATTATGAGAATAACATCAATAAGAAACTGAATCTGGCGGATTTGGGCAGATATGAGAACGCAATGGTGTCCAGCTTAAGCGGCGGTGAATTCAAGCTGATCCAGGTAATTAAGGTAATGCTCACCAACCCTCATCTTATTATCATGGATGAGCCAGATGCATTTTTAGATTTTGAACATATCGATTCCCTGAAAAATTTGATCAATTCTCACAAAGGAACGATGCTTATCATTACCCACAACAGATATTTACTGGATCATTGCTTTGATAAGATCATACACTTGGAAAATAAAGAACTCCAGGAGTTTGATGGAAGATATATGGATTATAAGCTCTCCCTGCTCCAGACAAAGATTGAACTGCAGGAGCTGGCTGCGGCGGATACGGAAGAAATCGAAAGAAATAAAGCCATAGTCAACAAATTGCGAATTGCCGCTACCTATCATACAGAGGCTTCCAGAGGCAAATCCCTGCATGCCAGGGAAAAGGTTCTGGAGAGACTGGAAGCCCGCAGAATCAAGGCACCTTTTGTAGAGATCCGGCAGCCGGAAATCATTTTGCCGGAAGTACAGGTTCCCGGAGAAGCCGCGGTTTTAAATGTCAATGATTATTCTGTGGCTTTTCAGGAGGTTCTTTTAGAAAATGTCAGCTTTGAAATGAAATCAACGGATAAAGCCGCTCTGATTGGTCCAAATGGAACAGGAAAAACAACGTTGCTCCGGGATATTTATGAAAACCGGAAGGATTCCATTGTGCTTGGGGATCACGTAAAAGTGGCATTCCTTTCTCAGATCCAGGGGGAAATGCTGGGGGAAGATCATACGGTTCAGGACGAATTCTTTGAGGCCGGGTTCAAGACCTATGATGCCATCGCCTCTCATATGGAAAAGTATGGTTTCGGAAAGGAGGTTCTCACACAGAAGATTGGAAATTTATCCGGAGGTGAAAAAAATCTGCTCCAATTAGCGAAAATTGCTGTCAGCAAAGCAGATTTTCTTCTTCTTGACGAGCCAACCAGCCATCTGGACACCTATTCTCAAATAGCCCTGGAAAAGGCCATAGGGGATTTTAAGGGCGCGGTTTTGATGGTATCCCATGATTTTAATACCATAGCAAACTGTGCGGATTATGTTTTGATGATCGAAGGTAAGACGGTTCGGAAAATGAGCATACGTAAATTCAGAAAGATGATCTATGCCAATCATTTCAATAAAAATTACCTGGAGATTCAGGATAAGAAAAAAACAGTTGAGACAAGAATCGAATCTGCATTAACGAAGAATGATTTTGAACAGGCAAAGGTTTTGTCCGAAGAGCTGGAGGAGCTGATAAAGCTGCTGTGATTTTAAATGCCTTATGATTGAAATACAAAGTGCTTTTTAATAGATTTCTGTTTAGCCGGTATGGAGGGGAGAAAATGTTCTTAAAACGAGGGATCAGCTATTTACTAATTGCCATTCTTTTTAATATTGTTCTTTTTTTGCACATTTTCCCGGATATTCCGCTTTTAATCCTTGCTGCAACAGGTCTTGTGGGATACTATTTTTATTATCATATCTGCCCGTTGAAATACAAGCCGGCCAAACGGCGTCTTCGTATCCTTTCCGGGGGATACGAGCTCATGCTGGCATCTATGGTATGTTCTTTCATAGAATTTCTGATTTATGGCTGCATCATAATTTCAGACCAACCGGTTCCTCTGCTTATCCTTTTGATCAATGGGCTTATGGCCTGGTTTTTGGCTTTTCTGCTTCTTTTTCATGGGCTTGTGCGCATATTTTTCTGTTCCAGTCAGTTGGGAATTATGGCGAGGCTTGCATTGCTTTTGTTCTGGTGGGTTCCTGGCATCAACTTATTTCTGCTTAGAAAATTTATGACGGTTTCCCGTACAGAATACCGGTTTACGGAGAACAGGAAAAAAGTGCTGGCACAGCGTAAAGAGGATATGGTGTGTGGGACAAAGTATCCGATTTTAATGGTCCACGGCATTTTTTTCCGGGATTGGAAAAGCTTTAATTACTGGGGAAGAATACCAAAGGAGCTTGAAGACAATGGAGCGGTGATCTATTACAGCAATCATCAGTCATCTGCCTCTGTAGAACAATGCGCAAACGAAATCAAACAGAGAATTCTTAGTATCGTACAGGAAACAGGCTGTCAAAAGGTCAACATTATTGCCCATTCCAAAGGCGGACTGGACAGCCGTTATGCCATAAGCTGTCTTGGCATGGATCAATATGCCGCATCTCTTACTACCATCAATACGCCTCATATGGGGTGTAATTATGTTTGTAGAATATTGGACAGAATCCCCCAAAAAACAGTGGCGGCTATCGGAAATAAATACGACGCTCTATACCGGAAGCTAGGTGATGACAACCCTGATTTTTTCAGCGGATTAAAGGATTTAACTGACAGGGAATGTTCCAGGCTTAATAAGATTATGAAAAATGTCCCCGGTGTTTTATATCAGAGTACAGGCTCCAGAATGGTTTCCCATACCAGTGCCATGTTTCCTTTAAGTCTGGGATACTGCATCATTAAATTCTTTGGCGGTGGAGACAACGACGGACTTGTTTCCATAAGCTCCATGGAATGGGGAGAATTTCTTGGAATCATAAGTTCCAAAAGCAGACAGGGAATTTCTCACGGAGATATGATTGACTTGACCAGAAAAAATATAGAAGGCTTTGATGTGTGTGAATTCTATATAGATTTGGTAAGCCAACTGAAATCAAAAGGGTTATAAGTCCTGTCCGTTCCGTTTTTGAAGTGGATAAATGGAAAAATTACAGTTACATACATATGCCAGCGAGCATACCACTGCAAAATATGGAAAGTATTCAAAACCAAATATCTCTGCTCCGATAATGATTGGAGCAATCAATGTATTGGTGGCACTGCCAAATACCGCGCTATAACCGAGTGCGGCAGCAAATGCCGGAGGAAGCCCAAGCCATGAAGCAAGAACAACGCCCAGGGAAGCTCCGATGGAAAACAGGGGAGTGACTTCGCCGCCCTGGAAGCCTGCAGACAGTGTCAGAACGGTAAATACCAGTTTGAATATAAAATCCCATGAAACGATGCCATTGCCGAAACTCATGGAGATCAAATTGGTTCCAAGTCCGGAATAACGTCCTTCCCGGCAAAGAAGGGACAAGATACTTATGGAGATACCAATGATAAAGATCCGCAGCATGGGATTTGTTATCCATTTGGAAAAAAGCTGTTTGGTCTTATGAAGAGAAAGCGCAAAAAGCCCTCCGGTAATGCCAAACAACACTCCAGCCATTAAAAGCTTAGGTGCCAGTTCCCAGGATAAGGACAGGCTGTCTGTCAGTGCAAAAGAAAATTTCTCAAGTCCCAATAAGCCGGAAACACTGTTTGCAGTAAAGGCTGCAGTAAGGGCTGGTAACAGCGCTTTTTGTTCCAGGACTCCAACCGTAAGTACTTCCAGAGCAAAGAATGCTGCGGCAATGGGGGTTCGGAATAAACCGGAAAATCCGGCTGCCATTCCTGCAATCAGCAGTATTTTCCCGCTGTCCTTTACTAGAAACCGCCTGCCGAACCAGTGGCCAATGGTTCCTCCTATCTGAATGGCAACGCCTTCTCTTCCTGCACTTCCCCCAAATAAATGAGTAAGCCAGGTGCTTATAATGGTAAATGGGATAAGCCGGAGAGGAATATCAGGATTTATTCCATGACCAGTCTCAAAAATCAGAGCCATTCCTCTACTGCTGTTCCCGCCGAACTTCTGATAGCACCAGACCAGAATGATACCGATGATGCCGAGAAAAGGAATAAAGCAGAATGGATAGCTCATCCGCATATCTGTAAGATAAAGCAAAATCCTGCCAAATAAAGTGTCCACGAAACCGACAGCAATACCGATGGGAATCGTTATCAGACTTAAAAGAAGGATGTCACGATAGGATAAAATCAGTTTTTTCAATTTATCACCTCCGAAAAAAAGCTGATGATTCCTGCACAATGCAGAAGTCATCAGCGTAAAAGCAGTTTAGGCCAGAGCCATGGAAGAACCTCATTCCCTGCCTGCCAGTATAGCACGGGGATGGTTTTTTTTCAAGGCATATCCTGGATTTGTATACTGGAATTCTATTGCAAATATATGAAGCAAAAACCATGTACATATGCTATGATAAATATTGTAAAAAAATGTCGGAGAATAAAAAGGAGGCTTGTTATCAGTTCTATGGGGGAAGGAAGTCATCGTTGAATCCGGCAAAAAACATCCAAATAAAAAGTGTTGGTAAAGGGGATGCCATGGGGAACAAAAAGAAAGGTTTTACCTATCGGAAACGGATATTTGCATATTTTATGGCGATTTCCATTGTACCGCTTTTGATTCTGGGCTTTTATTCCTATCACAGTGCGGCAATGGCAGTACGCAAAAATATCAGACAGTCCAATGAGACCGCATTGCTGCAGGTGGAGAACAAGGCGGAAAATGTGCTGGATGCGGTGAGGCAGAGTCTGTTAAGTCTGGCGTCGTCCAGTCTGGCCGGGGAGATCGTTAATCAGAAATATGATGACATTCCCTATCCGAAGATCAGGGATTTTATTGATGAGATCATTGGGGACGAGGTGTACATCAATTATGTCAGCGGCTACAGCTTTATTAATTATAAGAACGGCTGGATGCTCAGCAACAAAGGGATGATTCCTGTTGATAAAGCAAATAACGTGCAGTGGCTGAGGGAACTGAGTGCGGACAGAAGAAAGATGTTCTGGATCAATCATGCAGAAAAGGTAGACAGCAGGGAGCTGATCCAGTCAGAATATGCCAATGATAATTACCTTACGTTTGTAGTAAAGGTACCTACCTACGCGGAATTCAGCAATGCTGCTTTTATCTTTAACATTGACAGGAGCTCTTTTGAGGGAATGTTAAAAAAGAGCCTTGCAAATGGCGCACTGGTGGTATTTGACGATAACGGAAAACTGGTCTGTTCGGAAAATCAAGCGGTTGCAGCTTACTATGAACAGCATCCGGATGAGCTGAAACGGCCTGATGTCAGAAGCATCCATACAAAAGAGGGGACCTTTGATATCGTTAAAAAACAGGCAGCTATCAGCGGCTGGACTTTTATTGCAGGATATGATCCGGCACTGGCAGACGGGCAGTTAAAGCAGATTCCTATTACAATGGCTGGGATTATTCTGATGGTTCTCATTGTGAGCGGTCTGATCAGCGGGTTCAGCACCATCCACGTTTATCAGCCGGTAAAGAATCTGGTGACTCAGATTTCCAGCATTGTTCCGGCAAGCGGACAGAAGGAGGCCGGTTCTGATGAGTTTCTTCTCATCAATCAGGGCATCCATACGCTGGCAGGGCATAACGAAGAGCTTCAGAACATGATAGACAGGCAAAAGAACCAGCTGGCGGAGCTGTTTGCCTATCGTCTGATCCGGGGGCGTTTGAACGGGGCGGAGATCAGGCAGACAAAAGAACGGCTTAAGATCACTTTTCTACCCAATCTATGCGTGGTTTCTGTTATTTTCTGTAAAAAAACGGACCGGGAGAGGGAACAGATGGAGCAGGATGTACTGAATCTGGACCAGCTTAAGCGCATGCCGGAAGAAATAAAGAACATTCTTTTATTTCCTCCCTTTATCCATACAAGGGCCATTGTAATGATCATAGACGGAGAAACCAGAGAACGGGTGGAGCAAAAGATTCTGGCGCTTCGAAACTGTCTTTCTGTATTCGCTGATGAAGGATGCAGCGGCTATGTGGATATGGGAGTAAGCCGGATATTTCCGGAAGCCACAGGCTTTGCCAGAGCTTATAATGAAAGCATTGAGGCTTTAAAGATCAATGAATATTATGACAGAGATGAGGATACGGAAGGGATGTCCATGGAGGACAGCTCCGTCACCTATTATGGGGATCTGGCAGGGCAGAGATCAGGAAAAAGCGGATATAATCTGGTTCTTGATACCGAGGTAAAAAAAGCGGTGGACGAGTCTGACCAGGTACGTGCTTTTTCAATTGCAGATGAATTCCTCCGTGATTTAACGAAAAGCGGGGTAGTGCTTTATGAACAGCACTATTATTTACACCGGTTTCTTCTTGCCATATTGTCGGTGCCGGCGGATGCCGGAATCCCCATACATGATATTTTTCCGGAGGGAGAGGACAACCTTTTTGGGCGGTTTAACCAGTTGTACGATTATCAGTCCATCGGCAAATTTTATAAAACTAATGTGATCGTACCGGTTATTACCCGAATGAACCAGTTTCGTAAAAGCAGTTCTGAGGTGGTTTTTCAAAAAATCATGGATCTGATCAGAGAATACCAGGGCGATTTGAGTCTGACAGAATGTGCGGAAAAACTGGGCTATCATCCCAGTTATATCTGGCGTGTCTTAAAAAATACAAAGGATATCACATTTACGGATTATATTGCCAAACAGAAGCTGGAGCTGGCAAAAGGGATGCTGGTGGATACGGATCTGCCGGTGACTGAGATTGCAAACCGGTTAAGCTACAGCAATGCTCAGAATTTCATCCGCCTTTTTAAAAAGCATATGAAAATCACGCCTGGACAGTTTCGAAAACAGAATAAGGGGGAGAGCCTGGAGCGATGACAGAATCTGTCATCAACCCCGGGCTTTTTTGCATGAAAAACTTTCTTAAAGTGCAAATAATTTGTATCATTTATATTAAAGAATGGATTATCCAGGATGTGAAATGGTTGAAAAAGAATAATCAAAATATGGAAACCCTCTGATCCCCCATGCAATAAGAGGATCATTTTAAGCTCTAAAATGAGTATTTTAAAGCAAAATACAAAAATATGCACAAATTTATGATAAAAAACCAGTAAAATATATGTAAATATAATGATTGTTGAAAAATAAACAAAGTGTTGTATGATAATGCCATAAGCAAACAAAAGCAACAAAAAAATAAGAGGGAGGTTCGCTTATGGCAAAAGTAAAAGGTGCCGCTGGTGCTTTGGTTTCTGTTTCGGTAGACAGGGAACCGTTACTAAAGTACATGGTAAGGCACAGATGGATGTATCTGCTGATGCTTCCGGGAGTATTCTACTTCATAATCTTTAAATACGTGCCCATGGCTGGTCTGGTGATTTCATTTCAGAATTACAGTCCGTTTCTGGGGATCGCAAAAAGTGAATGGGTGGGGGCTGAGCATTTTAAGACATTCTTTATGAATCCGGATTTTCAAATGCTTTTTGTCAACACGTTTTCCATTGCACTTTTAAACCTTGTTTTCTTCTTTCCGATGCCCATTATTCTGGCATTGCTTTTGAATGAAATGAAGAATAAGCTGGTAAAAAAGTCCATTCAGACAATGATCTATATCCCCCATTTTATTTCCATGGTAATTGTGGCCAGCTTGACATTTACCCTGTTGAATACGGAAAATGGTGCGGTCAATCAGATTATTTTTGCAATGACAGGACGTAAGCTGGAGTTTTTATCTGACCCTAAGTATTTCCGCTTTATTATTGTCATTCAGAATATCTGGAAAGAAACTGGATGGGGGATGATCATATTCCTTGCGGCTTTGGCGGGAGTAGATACTCAGTTATATGAAGCGGCTCAGGTAGACGGGGCGGGAAAACTAAAGCAGATGTGGCACATTACACTGCCAGCCATTAAAAGTACCATCATTATTATGCTGATCTTAAAGGTGGGTACCTTGTTAAATACAGGTTTTGAGCAGATATTCCTGATGAAGAATTCCTTAAATTCCTCTGTGGCAGAGGTGTTTGATACTTATGTGTATACATTGGGAATTGCTCAGGGCGCATTTTCTTACAGTACGGCGGTAGGGCTGTTTAAATCCGTAGTTGCTACGGTCATGGTTCTTTCCACCAACTGGATCTGTAAAAAATGCGGAGAAACCGGTTTATATTAAGGAGAGGCAGAATGAATATGATAGCAGTGTTTCAAAAAAGAAGTAGAAAGAAAATAAGTCCTGTGGAACGGGCAGGAATGGCCCTGGTTTCCCTGATATGCATTCTGGCGGGCACCTTTACTATACTGCCGTTCCTTTATGTGATCGCAGGCTCCTTTGCTACGGAAAAAGAACTGGTGGAACGGTCCTTTTTTATCATTCCCCATACATTTTCCATGAATGCATACAAATACATCATTGCAGACGGCGGGATATTCCGGGGACTTGGCAATTCCTTTTTTATCATGATTGTGGGTACCTTTATCAATATGCTTTTTACCACGACACTTGCTTATCCGTTGTCAAAAAGCTGGTTAAGGGGAAGAAATCTGGTCCTGAATATCATCATCGTGACCATGCTGTTTTCCGGCGGCATGATCCCAAATTATCTGGTGGTAAAGAATTTGCATCTGCTCGATACTTATATGGCGCTGATCCTTCCGGGAGCAGTCAGTGCATTTAACTTAATCATCATTAAAAACTTTTTTCAAGAGCTTCCAAGAGAGCTTGAGGAGGCGGCAAGAATTGACGGATGCACCGATGTGGGGATTTTTGTAAAGGTGGTTCTGCCTTTGTCAAAGCCTGCACTGGCTTCCGTAGGGCTGTTTTATGCAGTATCCCACTGGAACGATTTCTTCAATTCCCTGATCTATTTAAACAGTACAGGAAAATTTCCGGTGCAGATCATACTGCGGCAGATCGTATTGCTGGCACAGGGAGCCAGCGCCGATGGAAGTGCGGTTGATTTCGGGACAGGCGGAGTTCCGCCGGAACAGGCCGTGAAAATGGCGGCAACCGTAGCGGCAACAATCCCTATTTTATGTGTTTATCCATTTGTCCAGAAATATTTTGAACAGGGAGTTATGGTTGGGGCGGTAAAAGGATAATGGGAAAACCTGTCATATGGTATTGACAGGAAAAAGATTGAGGAGGAGAATTAAAATGAGCAGCAAACATTATGGGAAACGGGCAGCAGCATTTGCCCTGGCAATGGCAGTGGTTTTGGGAAGTATGAGCGGGTGCGGAAAAAAGAGCGGATCAGGTTCTGCAGCTGCCAATGGCAAATACAATTTAAAAGCCATGGCATATGACCATTTCGGTAACCCGATGAAGGGGGAAAACGGGGAGAAAATCGTTAAAATGGTAGAGGATTACACCAATGTGAATCTTGATGTGATGTGGACTCCAAAGGACGGCTATGAGGATAAGCTGAATCTTGTGCTTGCAGGGGGAGGTGACGATATGCCTCAGATCATTGCAACTGAGACAAAATCACCGGCAATCATCAATGCGGCAAGAGCCGGTGCGCTCTGGGAGGTGGAACCTTTTTTAGAGGATTATCCTCACCTGAAAAATTCCAAGGCTGTGGTCAATGACAATATTCGGATAAACGGAAAGCTTTACGGCATATACAGAGGGCGCGCTCTGGGACGTAACGGTCTTTCCTACCGTAAGGACTGGGCGGATAAGTTCGGACTTTTGGCCCCACAGACCATTGAGGATGTCTATCAGATGCTTCACGCATTTACCTATGACGATCCTGACGGAAACGGACAGAATGATACCTATGGTCTTGTGCTGACCAAAGCCACGGCACCTCTTGATATTATGCAGACCTGGTTTGGTGCACCCAATGGCTGGGGAGAGAGGGACGGAAAGCTGGTACCGGCTCATCAGACAGAGGAATATTTAGAGGCTTTGAGATGGTTTAGAAAGCTGTGTGAGGAAGGAATCATTAAAAAAGATTTTCCGACAAGAGATGTGGCAACAAAGGCTGATGATTTAAAGACCCAGAAGGCGGGCATGATGGTTGATGCTCTTGATGACGGCAGAAGAGTCATGGATTATTTTCAGAATCAGAACATTGCAGGACCTGAGATGGACTTTGTGGGAGCCATAAAAAAAGACGAACAGTCTGATGCAAAAACGATGGCCACTCTGGGCTGCCAGGGCTTCTTTGTTATTACAAAAGCGGCTAAGACAGAAGAAGATGTGCGTAAATGCCTGGATTTCCTGGATAAGATGAATGATGAAGACATGATGACTCTGGCAAATTACGGTTTAAAGGATGTCCATTATACCGTAGGATCTGACAAAAGAGTAACAAGAAGCCATGATGCAACTTTAAATCAGGAATATCAGGCTATGAACCAGTTGGTTTCCTATACCGAATATGCACCCAATACAGATCCTTATGTGATTTTAAATGAAACACCTTTCTATGAGAAACAGCAGAAAGTCATCGCCGGCAATGAGCAGTATGCCGTATCGAATCCGGCAGCAGGAATCCTGGGAGATTCGGAGGAATACATTAAAAATGGCGTAGCTCTGGATAAGATCATTGAAGATGGGAGAATACAGTATATCGTCGGTCAGATCGACGAAGCACAGTTAAAGTCCCAGTGGGAGTTATGGGCAAAAAGCGGCGGAGATAAAGTAATTGAAGAAGTAAACGCATCCTATGAGACGTTGAAAAAATAAACCCGAAACGGGATGCGGGAAATGCAGAAATGGGCCAGAGCCCGATGCAAGTCCCGGCATCCTTTTTGGCTGTTTGTCAGGAAAACGGCCGTTTGAAACGGCAGAACAGGAGAATAAGTATGGAGTTTCTGGAAGCATTTCAAAATCCTCCGGCAGAATACCGGATCAAACCGTTCTGGTTCTGGAATGGAGAGATTACAAAAGAGGAAATAACCCGTCAGATCAGGGAAATGTCAGAAAAGGGGCTGGGAGGAGTTTTTATCTGTGCAAGGCAGGGAATGACGCTGCCTTATTTATCCAGGGAATGGTTTGATATGGTGGATTACGCCTGTGAAGAGGCAAAGCGCTATGGTCTGGAAGCGTGGCTTTACGATGAATATCCTTATCCCAGCGGCATGAGCGGCGGGGAGGTGCTGTTGGAGCATCCGGAAGCAGAGCATATGATATTAAGGCACAGAACCGTACGTATCAAGGAAGAGGGGGTGGTTGAAGAGGAATTGGGCTGGAGCCGGATTCTTCATGCCAGCGCATACCCCATTTTGGAAAATGGAGAAACGGACTGGAACCGGAGTCTGGATTTAAAAAGCTGTGTGGGGAATTTACAGACCGAAAAGATCTTTCAGGAAACAGGGCTGACCAAGTATAACAGCAAGCGCTTTTTTTCCTATGGACCGAAGAAGATATTAAAAGCAGTCCTTCCTGCGGGGAGCTGGCAGGTCGAGATTTACACGGAAGAAGCGATGGGAGATTTTAAATATTACGGAGGGTTCTTTGATCCGTGTAATCCAGAGGCGGTGAAAACATTTTTGGAGACTACCCATGAACGTTATGACCGGGCATCCGGCAGTCAGTTCGGTACCGGTATCCGGGGATTGTTCTCCGATGAGGTAGGAATGCTGGGACCCATTCCATGGTCAAGACTTCTTCCGAAAGAATTTGAAAAAAGGAACCATTACTCCATTCTTTCTGTACTTCCTGCGCTTCATGAGGAAGGGTTTCCAGGGGCTGCCCGTATCCGCTACGACCTTTATGAAACCATTCATGAGATGTTCGTGGAAAGCTACCATAAACAGGTGTCGGACTGGTGCAAAAGCCACAGACTGCTCTATGCCACGGAAGTGCCGTCCATGCGCATGGGAACCCAGAGATACAGTGATATCATAGGCGGAGACACAGCCCATGAGAAGCTGGGGAAATCTTTAGAATGGATTTACGATGAATACATACACAGCTACCGGAGCAATGCAAAGGCGGTCAGCTCCCTTGCCAGGCAGCTGGATAAAAAATATGCCATGATCGAAAGCTTTCACAGCGTTGGCTGGACCATGACCATTCAGGATGCAAAATGGATGATCGACCGTCTGGGAAGCAACGGGATCAATTTTTATAATTTCCATGCCTTTTATTACACTATAGAGGACATTACAAAACACGATGCACCTCCATCCCAGTTTTTGCAGAATCCTTATTGGAAGTATTACAGGACCCTGGCTGATTACACGGGGCGGATGGGAATGCTGATTTCCAATACGGAGGCGGATATTCAGATAGCGGTTCTGGATCCGGTTTCCGCCATGTGGACGAAGCTGGGAAATCCTTTCCATGGATTTCGGTACGGGGGAGAGTCAGAGAAAGAAAAAGCAGAATGCGACCGGATCCGGGATGGCTGGGTCTCTGTATGCAAGACCTTGCTGTTCCATCAGTTGGACTATGATCATCTGGATTCGGAAATCTTAAAGGAGGCATCAGTAGAGAATGGTAAAATACGGATAGGGAGAGCCGCCTATTCCGTTGTGATTCTACCGGAATGCCATTGTATGGAAAAGGGAGCAAGAGAGAAGCTGAAAGAGTTTGTAAGACAGGGAGGCTGTGTGATTGCGGCAGGAGAGCTTCCAGCCATATCCATTGACCGTGAGGAGGAGGACAGGGTTTCAGAAAACCAGTGGCATCAGCTGTTTGAATCGGGGAATACGTATATCCTTTCCGGAAAGGAAAAAAAGGAAGAACTGATAAGGCTTTGCCGCAGCCATATAAAGGAAACGGTTATGACAGAGCTGATATCAGGTTCCTCAAAGGACCTTGCAGGGTGTACCCGTTTCGATGAAGATGGGAATGTGTTTGTATTTGCAGCCAATCAGGGCAGGCAGCCTGTAAAGCTTCGTTTAAAGCTTTTGGCGGGGGCATTAAAGGCAGAAGTCTGGAATCTGGAAAACGGGACTGTGTCTTTGACCGGAATCTCAGACGGCTCGGTGTGTTTGTCTCTGGAAGGGTTTGAAAGCCGCTGGATAAAAATAACCATTGGAAATAAATCGGAAAGCAAAGCAGAAGAACCAGCCGGGCAGGTCCTTACCATACCAATGGCCGGAATGTGGGACATTATGCCGGAGGGAAAAAATCTCTGCCGGTTTGCCACTGTCTCCATGTCTCTGGACCGTCAGCGTTGGGAAAAAACAGAAGTAAAGACCTTTATCGAGCAGTGCAGCAGGACCGGACTTTTGGACGGAAAAGATATTGCATTTACAGGAACCTTTGGAACACCAAAAAGGATACGTCCATCTTACCCTCTTACCTGCTGTTACAAGACTGCATTTACCGTTCAGACACTTCCTGAGGAATTGTTTCTCCTCATGGACCGTGAAACTGCGGCAGGAGAATATGAGATCAGCATCAATGGAAAGAGTATGGAAAAGAATGGCTTTTTACCAGTATGGGTAAATGACCAGAACAACCGGGCCGCAGATATCCGTTCCCTGATTAGGATAGGAGAAAATCAGATCGAGATTAATATTCTGATCAAAAAAGATGAGGATGGCTTAAGAGATCCCTTCTATTTGTGGGGAGATTTTGGGGTTTGGGAAGCGGAAGGGATGCCGGTGCTGGTATCAAAACCACACCAGGGAGAGCCTGACCGGAACTGGTGCCAGGGATTTCCTTATTACAGCGGCACCATGCATTACGAAAAAAACTTTGACTTAAAGGAACTGGCCGGAGGATGCAGCTTTGACCAAACAGATTCTGTTCCCGTCAGACTTTTATTTACGGCTTCCATTTATGAATGTGTGGAAGTGTCCGTCAATGGAATCAGCCTTGGAGTGAAAGCGTATACACCGTATGAATGGCTCTGTGACAGAAGCCTTTTAAAGGAAAAGGAGAACCGGATCAGGGTATCGGTTACCAATACCCTGGCCAATATGCTTGACGGGACTTATTTTGACTATGAGAACCACCAGCTGGTACCCATTCACCCCTGACAGCGGAAGAGGAGACAATCATGAACGACTATTTTCCAAAAGAACAAAGCATTGGTTACCGGATGGGAAGTGAAGAAAAGGCGGTGCTCCGTACCATCGCAGACCGATATGTATCGGATAATCCTCCGGTCCCGGTCCAATATTATTTAAGAAGCAGGGATAGCTTCCATATATCTGAAGACTATATGGAGCAAATAAAGCTTCATGAAAAATTTCCCCACATGGAGTTTGAGTCCTATGGCTTTGCCTGGGCAAGGCTTGTTCTTCCTCAGGCTGGTCCCTTTCATTTCAGATTCAGCGCCTTTGGACCAGTTACCATCTATGTCAATGGAAAACGTGCATTTCGGACCAGTCATCAACAGGAACGTTTCCCGGACCGGTTATCAGATATCTGTCTGGATTTGGAGGCCGGAGACAACAGCCTGTTTTTTGAGTGCATCTGCACTCCATTAGGGTGCGGATTTACCATTGGAAGCAGTTCTTATAAGGGCAGACGGATCCAGTTTTTCGGCCCGACCAGGGAACGCTGGGGGTACAGCGGTTTTCTTTACAGCGGTCCTTATCCGTCCAGATTGGAAGCCATCCCGGAGCTTGCCTGTAAGGAAGAGGAGATGAACATCCGCTGGCTTCCCCGATTTATATGGACAGAAAAAGAGGAGAAGCTTTTTCCTGTTGGGCGTATATATGGATTTAAGGAAGATACGGATTCCTATGGCTTTCTTTCTGTGACTTCCTTTTTCTGTCCCGTTCCCGGAACATACCGTGTGACTGGGACAGGATCAAAACCCCCGGTTCTTTTCCTTGACGGTAAAAAGGAGGGTATGCTAAACTGCAGCTATGATATTTCCATTAAGCTTACGGGCGGGTATCATATCCTTGCTTTTTTTGGTGTCCACGTATCTGCAAAGATTGAGGATGAAAATGGAAATCCTGTTTCGTTGTGCTGTCCGGTAAAACGGAACGGAGGTCAAAAGCTGTCCTGGCTTTATGCCGGTCCCTTTCAGGCTCAAAAGGAACCGGATGTGGCAGAAGCCATTACCTTTCAAAAACCATTGAAAACAATCCGGGGAGATTCCTTTTGGCGGGTGGATTTACCTGAGACGGCGATACGGCCATTCAATGAGGGGGTACTGTACGGGGAATGGACCTATCCTTTGGGAGTGACCTTGTACGGACTGATCCAGACGGCCAGAATCCTTAAGGACTCAAGCCTTTTCGCCTATGTGGAGGGGCATATGAAAAAGTGTACGGAGTTTTTTGATTACTGCATGTGGGATAAAAGATTCTATGGTGCGGCTCCGTTTCACAATCAGCTGACTACCATGGACAGTCTGGATGACTGCGGTTCCTTTGCATCGGCGCTTTTAGAGGTGATGAAGGATCATGAGATCCCGGAAGGCAGAAGGCTTGGGAAAATGGCGGCAGACTTCATATCCTTGAGGCAGCAAAGGCTTGATGACGGTACCTTTTACCGGAATCATTCCTATCTTCCGATTATGGACGAGACCTTATGGGCAGACGATATGTACATGAGCATTCCGTTTCTATGCAGGTGCTATGAAAGCCAGGGAGATGACAGCTATTTGCATGATGCCGTAAAGCAGGTCAGGAATTATTTTAAGTATTTGTATATGCCGGACCTGGAGATCATGTCTCATATCTATGATGTCCATTATAAGGTCCAGACAAAGGTTCCGTGGGGAAGGGGAAATGGCTGGGTATTATTTTCTGTTTCAGAGCTGCTGGCAGTCCTGCCGGAGGATTTTCCTGATAGGGAGGAGATACTGTCAATATTCCGGAAGCTGTGCCGCGGATATTTAAGGCTTCAGGGAGAAGAAGGAATGTGGCATCAGGTACTGACTTTCCCGGATTCCTATCAGGAAACCTCCTGTACGGCCATGTTCATCTATGGGTTTGCAAGAGGAGTAAGGTATGGCTGGCTTTCGGAAAAGGCAGAATATGCAAGGGCCGCTGCAAAGGGCTGGGAAGCTCTCTGCAATACGGCAATTGACTGGAAAGGCAACATCTACGGTGTATGCCGTGGATCGGGATACTCCTTCAGCAAGGAGTATTATGCCAGGGATTTGGGGTGGAATTTCAATGATACCCATGGGACAGGAATCGTCCTGCTGGCAGGAATCGAAGTTTTAAAGATGAAGGAGGAAGAGGCATGATTTACAATGTCAGGGATTACAAAGCCGCAGGAGATGGGACTACGCTGGATACGAAAGCGATTCAGGCGGCCATCGATGATGCAGCAGCCCACGCGTCAGCGGATCATAAAGCAAAGGTCGTGCTGCCGGCAGGAGTTTATTTGACCAGTTCACTGTTTTTAAAAAGCCATATGGAATTTCATATGGAAAAAGGTGCGGTCCTTCTTGGAACCACAGACGAGAGCCTTTATCCCATTATGGGTACCAGGGTGGCAGGCATTGAGATGGACTGGTTTGTTGCCATATTAAATATCAACGGCCAGGAGGATGTAACGGTTACTGGAGAAGGAACCATTAACGGCCAGGGGCCCTATTGGTGGGATAAGTACTGGGGCCAGGATGGAACAGGCGGCATGAGAAAAGAGTATGATGCCAGAGGCCTCCGGTGGTGTGCGGACTATGACTGCAAAAGGGTGCGGAATCTGATTGTCATGGAAAGCAGGAATATTGAGCTTTCCGGTTTTAAAAGTGTTCGCTCCGGCTTCTGGAATATCCATTTATGCTACTCTGAGAATGTCCATGTGGACGGCCTGTCCATCTATGACAACGCAGGCCCAAGTACGGATGGGATCGATATTGATTCCTGCCGCCATGTGGTGGTGGAGCATTGTACGGTGGCTTGTAACGATGACAGCATCTGTATCAAGTCCGGCCGCGATGCCGATGGCCTTAGGGTCAACCGGATCTGCGAAGATGTGGTGATCCAGGACTGTGAGATACTGACTGGCTCCGGAGTTACCATTGGAAGTGAAACATCAGGCGGAGCAAAGAATATTGTGGTCAGAAACTTAAAATACCGCAATACGGACTGCGGCTTCCGAATGAAATCCGCAAGGACAAGAGGCGGGCTCATTGAAGATGTGGTTGTGGAAAATCTTTCTATGGTCAACGTAAAATATCCGTTCAGCATGTGCTTGAACTGGCATCCTGCTTACAGCTATTGTGAACTGCCTGAAAATTATGAGGGAGAGATTCCCGCACACTGGAAAACCCTGACCCAAAAGGTGGATGAAGATCTGGGGATTCCAAAGGTAAAGAACATTACCATACGGAATATAACTTCCACTAATGAGCCGGACTACGACGGTCCTTCCAGAGCATTTGAAATCGATGCTTTTGCAAAAAAGCCCATGGAAAACGTTACATTTGAAAACGTAAAGATAAAGGCAAAAGAGCTTGGACGGATTCAGGGGGTGAAACATATGAACTGGAAAGACGTGGAGCTCTCGGTGGAAGGACCCAATAACAATCAAAATGACCAGTATGATATCCGGTAATGGTTTGCAACGATGACTTTGATCAGATCAGGGACACAGTGAAAAGCTGTGTCCTTTTTATGTCGAATTTGCACATATATTGCCCCCTATCAAATTGTTATTGAGGTAATTTCTTATAAGGCATAAAAAAGCCCGGTTCCGGTTGACAGCTTATACGGAATCCTGTAATGTTTAAAACGGTTAGTATTAGCTAACTTATTGAAGATACAGGAGGATGTATGATGAAAGGAAACGTGATCAAGAAAGCAGCCCTATGGGGCCTTGTGTCTGTCTGCCTGGCAGTACAGACAGGACCTGTTTACGCCGAAACAACGGATGCCGGTGCAGCAGGAATCTGGAAGTTTGAGCAAAATGTCTGGCGGCACTATGATACTGCAGGAAAAATGGTTACCGGCTGGATTGAGACGGCTTCCGGCCGGTATTATTTGGACCCGCAGGAGGGAACCATGAAAACCGGCTGGTTTTTAACCGAAGACGGAAGCTGGATTTATTTAAATACAGAACCAGGGGAGACGTTTGGTAAAATGCTGACAGGCTGGCATTGGATTGACGGCCATTGTTATTATTTTGAGTCTTCTCAGGGGAGTGATATAGGAAAGCTGTATATGGGAAAGATAACTCCTGACGGCTATCACACAAATTCACAGGGACAGTGGGCGGAACCTGATGGAACTGTTCACTTCGTAGAGGGCAAAGGTCTCCTTACAGAAAAGTCTTTGAAAAACGGCGGTTCGGTAAATTTGGGTAACAGTTCTGATGATTCTTCCGGCAGAAGTTCCGGAAAGTCTTTTGACCGGCCTGAAAAAGATAACGGAATTGATTTATCAAATTCGGAGGGTACTCCAAAAACCATTCCGGAAACTACTCCGGATAATGGTGAGATTCCTAAACAAAATGAAAATACAGTAAATAAAGATATTTTACTGAATGTGCAGAAAACAAAGCTGGTAAATCTTGGCTGGGTGCAGTATGCGGTCATATCATTTGGGACAGGAACCCTTGAAGATTACAGGGTTTATGTTGACGGAACGGACATCACAGATGTATGTACCAGAGTAGACGATGACGGAAGCATTGTAAAATGGCAGACGACGGTTATTAATCCCAAGGTGATAAAAGCGGTCCGCATCAGTGACCAGGCAGAGCAGACCGTTGAAATCGGCAAGGGAACGGCAGAGAAGTCCCCGGAAAAGGGCAGTCCGGATACGGTTCCCTATTATGTTCTGACCAATGGCCCGGTATCCCGCTTTGATTATTATCTCGATGTCTATGACAAGGATGGGAATGTAAGAAGAGAACCGGAACGCACCACCTTTTCCATCAACGGAGAAAGAGAAGAAAATACCACAGAGGTTCCATCTAAATATTACGTACCTGATGTAATCATGAATCTGAATTCAGGTAAGGGTGAGATTCTGGTAAAGCTGTCCCTGGAAACAGAAGAACAGGAAAGATGGTTCAGCCAGGTCAATAGGATCAAGGCATTAAACATGGACAGTAACATTATCAATGGGAATCTGCCTTTTGGCAGTGAAGTGGAAACGGAATACGGAAAAACCGGTGTCATACGTATACCGCTTCCCCAGGATAACTTACGGACCCGGGGGCGTTACCAGATCAATATAGGGTCTGCATACAGTCAGAATAAGCTGACTCTGCCGATTCACCTGGTAGACAGCAATAAATTTACCATGCAGCTCAATGGATTGAATACAAATCCAAGGCCTGGGGAAGATTTTGCATTTGATATTGTAGGACCGGCAGGGATGACATTTGGGACGGATCTGGTACAGCCCATTTATCAGGTGGATCTGACCACTCCTTCCGGTGAAGTTATTACTCTGGAAAATCTAAAAGGCTGGTATGAAATCGGGCCGTATCTGCGTATTTTTGGTACGGACAGCGAAGAAAATATAATTACCGGAGAAAGCGGTGTCTATACCGTTACCGTATATGCCTATGGATACCAGACAATGAGCAAAAAGGTGGAGGTAGCTGGAACCACCCTTGCCAGGAATTCAAGTGCAGCCGCAGAAAGCTACGGGGATTCCTTAACGGTCATGGGGCTTGATGCCATAACAAGTGCCACCTTATCTCCAGGAGACGGTTCTTCGGGCGGAGAGGGTTCTTCCGGAGGAGGAGGAAATGTAAACGGCTATCTGCTCTTTGATCATGACCTGCTTTCCAACGCATTGATTTTAAATGAAATTGGATTATTGAATAAAGAGGCAACGGCAGTGTGTGAACGCTGGTTTTCCCAGACCCCGGAAGCAGTAATGAGGGAAGATGGGGAAGTATTTTATAAGTTCAATCATTATATGAATGCGTATAAGGATGAAAGACTGGAGTATGGACGGTATTTAAGCTTTGAGGATTATACCCAAAATTACCAGGGAGGAATTACCCAGGACCGGCCCGGTGAGGTGAAGCGCGTACTGGAGGATGGACTTTTGGGAACCGTATTTTCATTTTCCGAAGTAGTAGGAAAAGAAGTGCCGGAGTTAGAAGGAACCCAGGTGCAGCTTGGTGAGAACTTCCTATTAACCTGCAGCCAGGATCCTCTTTATATTTCAAAGATTCGGGAAGTATATCTTGACGGGAGCGGAACTGCACTAAGAAGTGATGATTACATAAAGGAATATGAGATCAATGCAGAGAAGGATGAGATAACCATTTATCATAATGCGTTCAATTCCCAGCATATGCCTTTGGTTGGAAAGCATACGCTGCTGATCCTTGCAGACGGTTACCGGGCGGCACGGGTGACACTGACGGTAAGCAAATCCCTGGAGGAATTTGAACTGTCTCTGAGTCCCAACCCGGAAAGAAGAGAAAACGATGCCGCTGATGTGTATTATACGGGTCAGGATATTTATATAAAGGCCGCCGGTGACAGGGATGAAGATGATGGGGCTTATGGTGATTTTTTAAAGAATATACTGAAAGTATCTCTTACAGACCCCGATGGAACTACAAAGAGCATTCTTTCAGAAGCAGAGGGAAAGAGCAGCAGGGAAGCATACTATTCTGTTAAGGACGATAAAATCATTTTAAAGAAGGGGCTGTTTCAGACAGCTGGTGAATATAACGTAATCATCACCGCCCCGAACTATGCGCCAAAGACCCTTGCGATACAAGTGGAAAAGGCTGCCGAAGATCCGGTACCTCCAACCGGAGAAAAAAAGACTCCTTCTGTAAAAAATGTTACGTTAAAAGCTCCCTCCTTCTTTAGTAAGGAGTATTATGAAATCTCATTTTCCGGACTGAAACCCATGGAGATCGGGGCGTATCTGGACAGTGAAGAAAAACAGATTTTTGTAAACGGTATGGAATATGATGAAAAATACGACCTCGGTATGAGCGCAGAATTTGCCTATGTGGTCACTAATGACAGCGTATACGGAGGCCCCCATACCTACCTTCATTTGACTTCTGATGGATTCACGGAAGAAAGCAACTCTGTGGTCATTAAAGTGCCGGGATATGAAACACTGGAATTTACTGTTAAGACCAGGTTAAAAACTGTAAAACAGGAGATGCTCCCCCCTGCTGTCAAGGAACAGAAACCGGCAGATAAGACCCTTGCAGGGGAGGAGAACGGATTGAAGGAGGAGTTGACAGAGGATACAAAGGAAATTCCCAATGAAAGCTCCGGCCAGGATCCTTTGAATTCCGACGGTTTAACAAAGGGAGAAACAGCTGCGGATAAAAATACAGAAGCGCAGGGGAACGCAGAGGTTGAAACCGGAAACGAAGAGGACGAAGCAGAAAAGACAGAGGTTGAAACTGAAAAGGCAGAGGACGAAGCGGAAACCGCAGAAGTTGAAGCGGAAAAGGCAGAGGACAAAGCGGAAACCGCAGAGATTGAAGCAGAAAAGGCAGAGGACGAAGCAGAAGCCGCAGCGGTTGAAGCAGAAATACAGGAAGATATGGGAGGAAAGGAGAAAACCTTGTAGAACAGAACCTATAGCCCCTCCGACATACCAGGCAAGAGAGCGAAGGAGCCGCAACTGTAGAATTAGCAGTTGCGGCTCTTTTCGCAGTGCCAGGCATGGCACTCATTCGGCCGGTGAAAGTCTGGTCACGGGTGTTATCTTTAAGCGCAGCAGAATTCTTAAGTCTGCGGACAGAAGCGTTTCCCCCAAGGGATTAATTTATGTTCTGTTTTTGGGGCAGACTATGGGACGGAGATTCTTCTATAGATTTAATAAAACGGATAAATTGTCTGGCTGCTGCAGAAAGAGTATGATTTTTTTTCCAAACTAATGATGTACGGGCGTAAAAGCAGGGATTATCAAGTACTTTGACAGAAATATCCTGGCTGCTGTTCATGTATTTAAAAAGAAAGGAAGAACTATATGGCATGACGGCAATTCCCAGGTCCTGATCAGCCCAGCGAAGCATCGAATGTATGTTGTTGGCAGTCCAGCCAACTCTGGCTTTTAAACCGGCACTTTTAAGCGCCTGGACGAGGATAGAACGGTGGGTATTGTGAAGGATTAAAGGGGCATCGTCAAGATCAAAGAGATTTACGTGATCGATTTCCGGGGGGAACCAGTGAGTTCTGGAAACCGTAACAAACTGGTTCTTTATGTTTAAACTTGCAATCAGATAGTGCTCATACTGGTTGAAGTTAAATGGTTCTTTTACAATTCCTATTTCTGCCGATTCATTATCAATCATATTCAGAATGTTGCTGGTTGTGTCTTCAAAAACCTGAGTCAGGACTTCTTTATGGGATTCAAAAAAAAACGGAAGGATTTTCGGCAGGTAATCGGTAGCGGCGGAGCAGATGGACCCAATCGTTAAGCTGCCGGTTACTCCGTTTTTAATGTTTATAAAGGATTGAAGAATCGAATTATGGTTTTTTAAAATCTGATCGGCCTGCTCTAATAAATAACGGCCCTCTGGCGTAAGTTCCATACTTTTGGAGGTACGGATAAATAAGGAGCAGCCAAGTTCGTTTTCCAGCAGCTTTAGTTGCTGGGACAGAGGCGGTTGAGACATATTTAGTTTTTTGGCGGCTGCCGTAATGTGTTTTTCTTCTGCAATAACCTGAAAGTATTTTAATTGTTTAATATCCATACCGTACCTCCTCATTTCCATTCCATCTATACGGTCAATAGTTACATATGTTTTTTACATTTTACGAGGCTCTGTGAAAGATATTCTTTTTTTCTGAAAATGTATCATGACTTTTTTAATTACTTATTAGCAGGGCTTCAGATAGAGTATAAAAAGTTATTGGAATTATAATACTTATTTTGATAAAAAACAATGAAAATAATTTGTAAACATTCTGATAATATTAAGATATATTTCATAATTTATTTTCTGTATTGTTGGAAGAAAAATGTCAAATAGCATAAAAAAGTCCATTCATATGATAAACGAATGGATTGATATGTAAAAGGTATTAGATTGACAGGATGGAGTGTGATATACTTCCTTACATGATTATTGCAGAAAAACGAAGGCGTACTGACATCGGTTGGTACGCCTTTTGTGCTTTAATCATGGGAAACCGAAAAAGGAGGGAAGCGGATGGAGAATTTTATTATTACCATTGCCCGTGGGTTCGGAAGCGGAGGAAGAGAAATAGCTTCCAGACTGGCAGCTGAATTAAAAATCCAAAGCTATGAAAATCGGATTTTGACTTTGGCATCTCAGCTAAGCGGGTATGATGAACATTTTTTTAAGGAAGCGGATGAAAAGTTAAATGGTTCTCTGCTGGCAGCCAGGCTGGCCGGATTACCGAAATTGTTTTCTCCAAGGCCCAATATGTCAGCGTTTGTATCAAATGAAAGGTTGTTTGAATATCAGAAACAGATTATTCTGGAGCTTGCAAATTCTCAGTCCTGTATCATTGTAGGAAAATGTGCCGATTACATCTTAAAAGAACGAAAAAATGTGGTGAGTGTATACATAGAAGCACCTCGGGATTACTGCATTGCCAGAGTGGTGGAACGGATGAATATTTCGCCGGAGGAAGCAGAGCAGATGATCGTTAAAACCGATAAATACAGGGCCGATTATTACAAATATTATACGGGAGGAAATTATTGGACGAATCCGGTGAATTACGATGTGACCTTAAATAGTGAAAGATTGGGAGATGACGGCTGTATGGAAGTAATAAAAAAATGCTTAAAACTAAAAATGGGAGAAAAGTGGTCGGAAAATTATGAATGGACTTAAATTTGTTGAAACGGTTACGGAAGAAATAGAGCCTTATATGCTGGAGAACCATAAAAAAATATGGGAATTGGCCGAGATTTCCAGCGGTGAGTTTGAATCATCAAAGCTTTTAATGCAGGTGTTAAGAGATGAGGGATTTTCTATACGGGAAAATGTGTGTGACAGGCCTACTGCATTTATTGCAGCATACGGAAACGGGCATCCGGTAATTGGATTTTTAGGTGAGTATGATGCGCTGCCCGGGCTTAGCCAGGAAGCCGGATATCCTTTCAAGAAGGCAATCGAAGGAGCCGCCTGCGGCCATGGCTGCGGACATAGTGCTCTTGGAGTGGCATCCTTATCATCGGCATTTCTTGCCAAACGGTATTTAGAAAAAACGGGAAAAACAGGGACAGTTATTTATTATGGATGCTCTGCAGAAGAGGGAGAAGGTGTAAAACCTCTCATGGCCAGAGATGGAGAATTTGATGATACGGATTGTGTTTTTGCCTGGCATCCGGCTTCTGTTAATGGAGTTACCAATACCGAAATGATTGCAGTAAAAAGCGTTCATGTTTCCTTTAAGGGTACAACTGCACACGCCGGAGGGGCGCCTCATTTAGGAAGAAGTGCTTTAGATGCCTGTGAGCTGATGAATGTAGGAGTAAATTATTTAAGGGAACACGTGATACAGGAGGCCAGACTTCAGTATGCCTATCTGGATACAGGAGGTACGGCGCCTAATGTGGTTCCGGATCATGCAAAGATGATTTATGGAGTGCGGGCCCCCAGAGTTTACCAGGCAGAAGAAATTCTAAAGCGGGTGATACAGTGTGCAGAGGGAGCCGCATTAATGACAGATACAACGGTAGAAGTGGAACCGCGTATGGGATATTCCGATGTGTTTCAGAATCATGTTGCAGCAAGGATCTTGAGTGACGCAGCTCAGGAAGTAAAAGCTCCCCGGTGGTCAGAAGAAGACTGGAAGCTTGCAAAGTCGTTTACAGACCAGTATAATCCGGTGCAGAAATCCGAGATGGAACTGCTTATAAAAAAACGGTATGGAGAAGAGCAGCTGGAAGCAATGAAAGAAAAACCACTGGATATGAAAATGGATCTGTTTGATGAATCAAAGCATTTTATGATTTACGGCTGCTCTGATGTAGGAGATGTTGGTTATGTAACGCCTACAGCATCCCTGTCTGTGGCTACGGCAGCTCTTGGGGCACCTGGTCACTCCTGGTTTATGACAGGAATGACAGGCTCTTCCATCGGAGAAAAAGGCCTTCAATGTGCAGGCAAAATTATGGGGCTGGCAGCAATTAAGGTCTATCAGAAGCCGGAATTGTTAAAAGGAGCACAAGAAGAGCGGATACAAAAGACCGGAGGCATCTACAAGTGTCCCATGTACGGATAAGGAGGCCATGAAACTTAAAAACGAAAGGGTGGGAAGACGATGATAGATATAAAAGAATTTATTGAGGATTGTATCGATAGAAAAGAAGAGGAAATGAAACGGGTCAGTGCCTCCATCTGGGAGTATGCAGAAGGCGGATATCAGGAATACCAATCGGCCGGATTGCTGTGCCGGACGTTGGAAGAGGAAGGCTTTACGGTTACTGAAAATCTTGCAGATATAGAAACCGCGTTTAAAGGTGTATGGGGAAGCGGCCACCCGGTGGTGGGACTGTTGGGCGAGTTCGATTCCCTTCCCGGATTGAGCCAGAAGGCAGGCTATCCGGTACATGAGCCGCTGGTTCCCGATGGAAGAGGTCACGGCTGCGGTCATAATCTGCTGGGGACCGGCTGCCTTGCGGCGGCAATTGCCATAAAGGAATATTTACAGGCTGCCGGAAAACCGGGAACTGTGATTTTCTTTGGAACACCTGCAGAAGAAATCGGTTCAGGGAAGACATTTATGGCAAGAGAAGGTGTCTTTAATGAGGTAGACTTTTTTTATACATGGCATCCCGGAACCACCAATGAAGCAGCAAACTGCCATATGGTAGCAAACTATTCCAGAATATACGAATTTAAGGGTGTGACGGCCCATGCCGGAGGCTCTCCTCATCTTGGAAGAAGTGCGTTGGATTCTGTAGAACTTATGAATGTAGGTGTCAATTATCTGCGGGAGCATGTCATCCAGGAAGCAAGAATCCACTACGCCTATCTGGATGCGGGCGGCACAGCTCCCAATGTGGTTCAGGATCATGCAGTAATCAAATATATCATCAGGGCGCCTTATATCTGGCAGCTAAATGAAATCACTCAAAGAATTGACAACATTGCCAGGGGCGCAGCAATGATGTGTGAAACAGAAGTAACCTATAAAACGGAATCGGCCTATTCCAATTACATACCAAATGAAGTTCTGGCAAAAGTGATGACAGATGCCATGATATCCATTGGAGCACCAAAGTGGACAGACGAAGATTATGAGCTGGCAAAGAAGTTTGCTGATTCCGTCAGTGAAAACTGCAAATCGGATGCCAGGCAGCAGCTCCTGCGGTACTTTGGAAAAGAGAAGCTGGAAGAAAAACTGGACCATCCTCTGGATGATGCAATCCATCCATATGATCCGGACCACCGAATCATTGTGACTGGTTCTACCGATGTGGGAGACGTGGGGTATGTGGCTCCGACCGTAATGGCAAGTGCGGCAACTGCTGCATTTGGGACTCCGGGGCATTCCTGGCAGATTACCGGGCAGGCCAATTCTTCCATCGGAACTAAGGGAATGTTATTTGCAGCAAAGTCCATGGCGCTTGCTTCGGTCCTTGTAATGGAAAGTCCTGAAACTCTTAAAGCAGCAAAAGCAGAGTTTATGACGAGAAATAACGGAATTTACGATTGCCCATTAGAAAAAGGGATTGCTGCACCTAAATTCATTTCTTGATTCATTCCAGCCGATTGGAGGTGGTTTTATGGCTAAATATATATTAAAAAGATTTTTGCAGGCAATTCCTACTTTTTTAATTATAACAGCCGTTGTTTTTTTCTTGTCCAATATGGCGCCGGGAAGCCCTTTGGATATGATTAAAGCAGGCGGAGAGCTGACCGAAGAAGCAGAAGCGGCTTTAAGGACTCAGTACGGACTGGATCGACCGCTTGTAATCCGGTATGTTACCTGGCTGGCCCAAGTGTTCCAGGGGAACTTTGGGATATCCACAAGAACTCAGCAGCCGGTATGGAATCTGATTTCCGAGCGTATCGTACCTACCTTGATCTTATCATTATCTTCCCTTGGGGTATCGCTTTTAATCGCCATTCCGGTGGGAGTCATGGCAGCAGTAAAGCCCTACTCGGTATGGGACAATATTTCTTCCTTCCTCTCTTTTATGGGAGCGGCTGCACCAAACTTTTTTATTGCACTGATTCTTGTTTATATTTTCTCTGTGAAACTGGGAGTCTTACCTGCAATGGGAATGTATTCCGGAAACAAAGGCAATGACATGGTTGATCTGTTGAAACATTTGATCCTTCCCTGTTTTGTTATGGTGATACAGATATTAGGCAATTTTATCAAACAAACGAGGGGAAGCATGCTTGATGTGTTAAATGAAGAATATGTGAAAACCGCCCGTTCCAAAGGTCTGAAAGAAGGAGTTGTTACCGTAAAACACATTCTCAGGAATGCATGGATACCGATTGTAGCATCCATTGGTATGACAGTTCCGCTGCTGGTTGGAGGAGCAACCGTAACAGAGCAGGTATTTGGCTGGCCCGGCATGGGGAGCCTTCTGATACTTTCTATCAGCCAGCGTGATTACAATACCATTATGGGGATTACCATATTGATTGCAGGTGCGGTTTTGATTGCCAATCTGCTGATTGATCTGATTTATGCTTATTTGGATCCGCGCATCCGTCTGGATTAAAGGGGGTGCTTATAAGTGAAAGGAAAAAGTGAATTTATAAAACATTTCCAAAAGCACAAACTGGCAGTCCTCAGCCTGATTATCATCGTATTGGAAATTCTGGTTGCTGCGCTGGTTCCTGTGTTAATGAACATCGACCCCAATGCGATTGACAGTGCTGCGTTTAACCAGGCGCCGGGAGCGGGGCATGTGCTGGGGACAGATGAAGTTGGGCGTGATATTCTGGCCCGTGTGCTGAGCGGCGGCAGGGTGTCTATCCTGATGGGCTTTCTTGCAACCGGGGTAAGTGTAGCCATTGGACTTCCCCTGGGACTGATGGCAGGATATTACAAAGGAAAGATTGAGACACTGGTTATGCGTTTTGCAGATATCTTTATGTCTTTTCCTGCTATGGTATTAATTCTTGTCTTTGTTGCTGTATTCGGTTCCTCCATTCCGATTATTATTTTACTAATAGGCGTTTTAAACTGGCCGGCGGTTGGGAAATTGATTTACAGCAATGTATTGTCAGTACGCAGTAAAGAATATGTGGAAGCAGAGTATGCCATTGGAACCAGTGACCGGAAAATAATATTTGAAACCATACTCCCCAATTCCATAGCCCCCTTGTGGGCAACGCTTGCATTCCGTATTTCCAATGCCATGATAACGGAATCAGCACTAAGTTTTTTGGGCGCGGGAGTCCAGCCTCCCCAGGCCTCCTGGGGAAATATTATTCAGGCAGCCACCAGCCTGATTGTATTAACAAAAAGATGGTGGATATGGATTCCGGCAGGTCTTTGTCTGGTAATTACCATAGTATGTATCAATTTTATCGGTGAAGGAATTCGGGATGCTCTCGATCCTAAAATGAAGAGATTGTAAGGAGGCGGCGGTTATGGCGGAAACAGTATTGGATGTACAGCACCTTCAGGTGAAATTCCGGGTAAGTAAAACGGATACCCTGACAGCCATTGAGGATGTAACATTTTCTGTAAAAGAAGGAGAGACTCTTGGAATCGTTGGGGAATCCGGCTGTGGAAAAAGTGTTACGGCAAATACCATTCTCCGGCTATTGCCGGAAAGGACCACTGTGATCTCCAAAGGAAGCATTCATTTTGAAGGCAAAGATTTAACAAAGCTGTCATTAAAGGAAATGAGAACGGTCAGAGGAAATAAAATTTCTATGATTTTTCAGGAGCCCATGACGTCTTTGAATCCGGTATACCGGATCGGGGATCAATTGGTGGAAATGTATCAGGCAAACAATGCGATCAGCAAAAAGGAGGCATGGGAGAAGTCCGCTAAGATGCTGGAAAAAGTTGGAATCCCATCGCCGGAACAGAGAATGCACGAATTTCCTCACAACTTATCTGGAGGAATGCGGCAGAGAGTTATGATTGCCATGGCATTATCCTCTGAGCCGGCTCTGTTAATTGCAGATGAGCCGACGACTGCTCTTGATGTGACGATCCAGGCTCAGGTATTGGAGCTGATGAGGGATTTACAAAATCAGATGAACACGGCGGTCTTACTCATTACCCATGATATGGGGGTGGTGGCGGAAAATGCAGACAATGTAATGGTTATGTATGCCGGTGAGGTTGTTGAATATGGAAGCGTGAAGTCCATATTTAAAAATTCTTTGCATCCCTACACCATAGGACTTTTAAGATCCATTCCCAGACTGGATCAGGATATGGAAGAATTGCAGACCATTGAAGGAACGGTTCCCTCCCTGGACCAGATGCCAAAGGGATGCCGTTTCAGTAACCGCTGCAGCCATTGTATGGACCGCTGCAGACAGGAGGCACCGGTGCTTAAGGAGCTGGAGGAAGGGCATCAGGTAAAATGCTTTCTTTTTTGACCCTTACAGAATAAGGAGGTTATATCATGACAGAAAAAAAGTCACTGCTGGTTGTAAAAGATTTGAAAAAGTATTTTTCTGTAAAGGGAGGGCCAGGAAGGAAAAAACTGACTTTGAAAGCTGTGGATGGAGTGGATTTAGAAGTCCTTTCCGGAGAAACCATTGGTCTGGTTGGGGAATCCGGCTGCGGGAAATCGACTCTGGGCCGCGCGATCCTGTCATTACATCCGGCCACCTCAGGCAGCATTCAGTTTGAAGGCCGTGAAATAGTGGGAAAAAACAGAAAAGAGCTTCGCCCTTACCGTCAATATATGCAGATCATTTTTCAGGACCCTTATGCTTCCCTGAATCCGAGAAAGACGATTTTTGAAACGGTAAAGGCTCCGCTTGATGCATATAAGATGGGAACGGAAGAAGAAAAGGTAAAGAAAACGGAAGAAATGCTCCGGTTTGTAGGAATGGGGGATTATCAGTTTTACAAATTACCTCATGAGTTATCTGGAGGCCAGCGCCAAAGAGTGGTAATTGCAAGGGCGATGATATTAAATCCCAGGTTTATCGTGTGTGATGAACCGGTATCAGCTCTCGATGTGTCAGTCCGCTCCCAGGTACTGAATCTGATGAAGGCGGCACAGAGGAAAACAGGAGTTTCCTATCTTTTTATCTCTCACGATATGAGTGTGGTACGGTATCTCTGCGATAAAGTTGCAGTCATGTATTTAGGGCAGATCGTTGAGTTCGGAAGTAAAGAACAAATCTTTCATCAGCCGCTTCATCCATACACCCAGGCACTTTTATCCGCCATTCCGGTGCCGGATGTGGAACGAGAGAAAAAACGGATTAATCTGTTAGGGGATGTCCCCAGTCCCTTGTATCCGCCCTCCGGATGCAGGTTCCATAACCGATGCCCCTTTGCAGCAGAAGCTTGCTCCAGTATGGAGCATCAACTGACAGATATGGGAAAGGGGCATTTGGCGGCCTGCCCCTATGCAGAGAAAATTGCGGCAAATTCATTCAGGTAAAAACGGAATCAGCTTAATAAAGAGGAGGAACTAACTATGAAAAAAATTCGGCTTGTAAGAGCAGCGTCCCTGGCATTGGCAGTTATATTGTCCTCAGTTATGGTGACTGGCTGTAAGGGGAATTCGGCAGCAGCAGGGTCAGAAAATTCAGCAAAAACTGCCGAAAGCGGCACTGCATCGGATATGGTGGTCACCATGGGAATGGGATCGGCCTGGGCTGATTTGATTCCTTACAATGGGGCAAGCGGCGGATATTACAGCCAGCTGGTATTGGAGCTTTTGTATGACCGGTTGTTTTACCTGTCTATGGATGGAACTGTGACGCCCAGGAATGCAGACAGCTGGGAAATTTCAGATGACAGACTCTCCATAGTATTTAACCTGAATAAGAATGCTGTCTGGAGTGATGGGGAGCCGGTCACAGCAAAAGATTATGTGTTTGCAGCCAGAATGATCACCAATCCGGCATGTACAGCCAATCATACATTTATGTATAGCATTCTCACCGGAGTGGATAAAAGCGGGAAGCAGAGTAAAACCGCAGAAGAGGTAGGTGCAGAAGCAATCGATGATTATACACTTCGCTATACGTTCCAGGGACCGATTTCAGAGGACGTAACATTCCCCTCGTACATGTATCTGTACCAGCCCCTTCCAGAGCATCTGTTAAAGGATGTTGCACCAGCGGACTACGTATCCAATACACTTTGGAATCAGCCGGTAGGCAGCGGCCCTCTGGTGTTTGAAAGTACGATTGCCGGCAGTGAACTGGTGATGGCATCCAATCAGAAATATTATATGGGTGCTCCCGGATTTTCAAAATTTAAGATTACTGTGATGGCTAATTCCAATATGGCCTCTTCCTTATTAGCCGGAGACATTGATCTGGCATACCCGCCGATGAGCGTGGATGATATCAATTCTCTGGAAGGTGCAGGTAACCTTAATGTTGCACATATGGAGGTGGCAACTCAGCCTTATATGCTGATGGTAAACAATTTATCTTATTCTGACCCCAGAGTCCGTCAGGCACTTGATCTGGCCATTGACCGTGATGCCATCTGTAAGATGCTCCAGAAGGCTACACCCCTTGAGTCTCCAATTATGGTCGGGACCAAGTATCATGATACTTCCATGACCTATCAGTATGATCCGGAAAAAGCAAAAAAAATATTGGAAGCTGCAGCAGCCGATGGTTCGATTGATCTTATAAAGGGAATTACGCTGCATACCCCTTCCGGTATAAGGGAAAAGGTTGCTAACATTATGCAGCAGAATTTTGAGGCCATAGGATTAAAGACCGAGATTAAGGTTGAGGAAGCGGCAACCATGTTTGCCGGTTTTTATGACGGAACTACCGAAATGGGCCTGGTAAATATGACGATGCAGTCCAATCCAATGTATCTAAAAAGCATGCTGACCAATGAAGCCGCCTCTTTTATCAATTGGCCGGATTCGACCTGGGATGATTACTATAATGAATTTATGAAAGCGGAAACCGATGAAGACAGAGTCAAGGTTGTTATGGATATGCAGAAAGAATGGAGAGAGCAGGAACCGATTATTTTCTATGCTGGTACATACGAAGACTATGCATTCAATAAAAGGCTGGGAGATGGGATTGGTCTGGAAGATATAGGACTGGGAAATCTGCCGGTGTGGACATGGAAAATACAAAATTAAATTAATTTTTATAGGATTGCAGCTACAAAAAGAAAGCAGCATAGGTAGATTTGCCTATGCTGTTTTCTATGTAAAAAGGTGAGGGGGAAGTAATGAAAATAAAGCATAAAAGTAAGAGCTGTACAATTAGATTTTGCTGTCTGGTTCTTGAACAATGTTTTTTCGCATATAGTTATAAAAAATATAACGGTTTAGATAATTAAGTAACATATATCAGTTATTATAAAAAAAAACAGTAATAAATTAGATATTTAAAAGCATACTATGATAATGAAGAAATACCTTGTGGGAAATTATCTATATTTCACAAAAAATATTGGATTTTTTGAAATGTATTGTGTTTTTAAAAGACAAGTGCTATAATTCACCCAACATATCAAACAAGAGAACGAAGGAGTCTCAACCGCAGGAGGTGCGGTTGCGGCTTTTTTCGCTTTTCAGAGCCTGGTTTTGCGTTCAGACCGGGATCAAAAGGAGAACGAGGAGGTTTTCCCCTGTATCATGATGGGAAAATCTCCTTTTTTATTTCCTGAAAACGTTTATATGACAAAAGTAAGAGGAGGAACTGTATATGAAAAGGAAATTATTATCTCTCGTTCTGACAGGAACAATGGCTGCCACCGTTCTTGCCGGCTGCAGCTCATCGGCTCAGCAAAGTTCAGCGGGCAAGGAAACCATCCGGGAGACAAAGGAGGCTTCTGAAGAAAAACTTATTAAGGTCGGAGTCATCGGGCCGGTAACCGGAGGCTCTGCAATCTATGGAGAGGGAGCCCAAAATGCCATTACCATGGCAGTCGAGGAGATTAATGCCAGTGATTCGGAGTACAAGGTGGAGATCATTAACGGAGGAAAGATGGCCGATGACGCCAGCGATGCCAAACAGACCATTAATGCATACAACAGCCTGATCAAGGAGAATCCGGATGCGGTGGTAGGAAGCTTTTTCTCATCCGTGACCCTTCCGATGGCGGAGCAGGCATCAAAGGACAATATGCTCCTGATTGCAACCGGAGCTACCAATAAAGATATTACATTAAAAGGTCCTACGATTTTCCGTGACTGCTTTATCGATCCCTATCAGGGCAAGATGGCGGCTCAGTTTGCCAAGGAAAAGGGCTGGAAAAAGGCGGCGGTCATCTATGCAAAGGATGATGATTATTCCAATGGCTTAAAAGATGCCTTCATCGAAAATGCAGAAGCAAACGGAATCGAAATCGTCTATACGGGTGAGTGTACCACGAAAGATACGGATTTTTCCTCCCAGACTTCTCAGGTTGTGGCAAAGGGAGCGGATTTCCTGTTCTATCCGGCATTTCTTGATACCGTCCCGCTTTTGGTAAGTGCAGCAAGGGATTCCGGCTTTGACGGAGCCATCATGGGAGGCGACGGCTGGGATGGAGCGGATACGAAGGGATTTGAAGAGAAATTCATTAACTGCTATTTTACCAATCACTATTCCTCCGAAGACACGGCTCCGGCAGTTTCCAACTTTGTTTCCAAGTATACAGAAAAGTACGGAGCTGAAAGTTTGAATGCATGTGCAGCCCTTTACTATGATGCCATCTACATGCTTGTTGAGGCAGCGAAAAACGGCGGCGCTGCTGATACGGCCTCCCTGGTAAAAGGAATGACAGGAATGACCTTTACCGGAGTGGGCGGAACCTTTACTCTTGATGAAAATGGTGATCCGGAAAAATCCGTAGCCATCAATACCTATGAAAGCGGCAAGGTGAAGTGGCTTATGACCCTGTCACCGGAAGGCACTAAGAATTAACAGAGTAAAAAATCAGGAGATGTGCATGAAGGCCCGGACAGCGTCTTTGTTGCACATTTTCCTTTTGAGAGAGAGAGGAAACCGCCTATGACATTTTCATTATTCTTACAAAGCGTGATTAACGGGTTGAACCAGGGGGCCATCTATGCTTTGATCGCTCTGGGTTATACCATGGTTTACGGGATTATCCGCATGATAAATTTTGCACACGGCGATTTCATCATGATCGGATCTTACACTTTGTTTTATACCATTCCCTTAATGATTCATGCAGGTATGCCCGCCTGGCTATCCGTCTTCCTGGCAATTCTTGTTTGTGCTGCAGTTGGTGTTATCGTTGAAGTGGTGGCATATAAACCAGTGCGGAAAGCAGGTTCCATGTCAGCCCTTATCACGGCTCTTGCCGTAAGTCTGTTTTTGGAAAATCTGGCAATGGTACTGTTTGGTGCAAAGCCTCAGAATGTCCAGAAGATATTTGATTTCCCCACCATCGATGTGATGGGAGCAGCTCTTCCGTTAAATGTGATTCTGACTATATTGATCGGTGTGGTCATGATGGCAGGACTTCAGCTCTTTATTAAAAATACCAGAATGGGAAAGGCCATGCGTGCGGTTCCACAGGACCGGGATGCTTCCATACTGGCAGGGATCAATGTCAATAAAGTCATCACCGTGACCTTTGCCATTGGTTCTGCCTTAGCGGCAGTCGCAGCCCTTATGTACTGCACAAAATATCCGCGGGTCACAAATGATATGGGTTCCATGATGGGGCTTAAGGCATTCATTGCTGCTGTCCTGGGCGGAATCGGAATCATTCCGGGAGCCATGCTTGGAGGGGTTTTAGTAGGGATCATCGAGATATTTGTCAAGCTGTTTGCTCCCGGATGGTATGAAGCCATTACCTATGCCATTTTAATTGTCATCCTGTTGGTAAAACCGTCCGGCATTCTGGGTAAGAATGTTGGCGAAAAAGTTTAGGAGGTGCACCATGGGAAAATCATATAAGTTGTCTTATATCCTTAATTTTTTTGGTGTGCTCTCTTTGTTCCTCCTTTTTGTCCTTCTCTTTGAATCCAGGATATTCGGAGACTCCACCCAGTACATTAAGGGAATATGCACCACCGCCTGCTATACAATTATAATGGTAGCTTCTTTAAATCTGGTAGTTGGCTGTATGGGAGAGTTCTCCCTGGGCCATGCAGGATTTGTATCGGTAGGAGCCTATACGTCTGCCATCGTATCAAATGCTCTTACGGGAAAGGGGCTGCCGGATCTGGCTTTGTTTATGGTGGCACTTTTGGCAGGGGGAGCTGCTGCCGGAGTGACCGGAATCCTGGTTGGCATACCGGCTCTCCGCTTAAGAGGGGATTATCTTGCCATCGTTACGGTGGCGTTTGCAGAGATCATCCGGGTCTGCTTTTGCAATTTTGCCATCACCGGAGGAGGAAAGACCATGAGCGGAATCTTAAAGCTGTCTGACTTTTACTGGTGCTACTGGATTATGGCGGCCTGTGTATGCGCGATGTTTATGTATGTACGAAGCCGGTTTGGAAGGACCGTCAAAGCCATTCGGGAGGATTATATCGCAGCCTCCGCTTCGGGAATCAATGTCACCTACTATAAGGTGCTGACCTTTACGGTAGCCGCCTTTTTTGCAGGAGTGGGAGGAGGGATCTATGCCCATTACATGACTGCCATGATTCCTACCAATTTCAACTTTATGTATTCTGCAGAGCTGCTTTCCGAGGTCATTATCGGCGGAACCGGTTCTTTCACCGGTTCTATTATCGGAGCCGCATTTTTATCGTCCCTGCCGGAAATGACCCGTCAGTTCTCCCAATACCGGATGCTTGCTTATTCCGTGGTATTGGTGCTGGTCATGATCTTTAAACCGGGCGGTATTTTTGGAACCTGGGAATTTTCCCTGACCCGCTTGTTCAAGCATCTGGCCGGGATTAAGGGCAAAGATAAAAAGTCCGGAAAAGAGAAAGCGAAAGCGAATGGAGGTGCGTAAAAATGACGGATTCAGAAAAAAAGACTCCTGTGTTAATGGCTCAGAATCTGGGAATCCGGTTCGGCGGCTTAAAGGCTGTGGATGGATTTGACTTAGAGATCGGAGAATCGGAGCTGGTCGGATTGATCGGGCCAAATGGGGCTGGAAAAACTACAGTATTTAACATGATTACCGGAGTCTATAAGCCAACGGAAGGATCCTTTTATCTAAACGGCCAGCGTATGAATGGGAAAAAAACCCATCAGATCGTAGAAGCAGGCATTGCCAGGACCTTCCAGAATATTCGGTTATTCAAGAAGATGTCAGTCATTGACAATGTAAAAGCGGCTATGAGCTCCAGGTTGTCTTATGGGCTGGTTCATGCGGTATTTCGTACTCCAAGGTACTGGAAGCAGGAGGAGGTGCTGACAAAGCGGGCCGGGGAACTTTTAAAGGTTGTCCATTTAAGCGGAAAGGAAGACTGTGAAGCCGGTAATCTACCTTATGGAGAACAGCGCCGCTTAGAGATCGCAAGAGCCCTTGCGACCAATATGAAGCTCCTTCTTCTTGATGAGCCGGCAGCAGGGATGAATCCTACGGAGACCGAGGAGCTTTTGGAAATCATAAACTATATCCGCAGGGAATTTAAGATATCGGTCCTTCTCATTGAGCACGATATGAGCCTGGTCATGAAGATCTGTGAACGGATCACGGTGCTTGATTTCGGCACCACCATTGCATCAGGAACTCCAAAAGAAATAGCAAATAACCAGAAGGTAATAGAAGCATATCTGGGAAAAGAAGAGGAGGTGGGGGAGGATGCTTGAGGTTAAGAATCTGGCAGTTTCCTATGGAGCCATTAAAGCCATCCATGGTGTTTCCTTAGAGGTTCATGACGGAGAGATTGTTTCTCTTATCGGAGCCAACGGTGCAGGAAAAACTACGATTTTAAGAACCATTTCCGGATTAAAAAAGGCCGATGAGGGAGAGATCCTTTTTGACGGTGCAGACTTAAGGAAAACAGAACCCAGCCGGATCATCAGCTTAAAGCTTGCCCATGTGCCGGAGGGAAGGCATATCTTCCCCCAGATGACGGTGGAGGAAAATCTGGAAATGGGAGCATTTACGGATCAGAAGGATATGGCTGCCACAATGGCCTCTGTATATGACCGTTTTTCAAGGTTAAAGGAACGGCGCAGACAGCTTGCCGGAACCTTATCCGGCGGAGAACAGCAGATGCTTGCCGTTGGCCGTGCGCTGATGGCAAAGCCTAAGATGATTTTAATGGATGAGCCGTCCATGGGATTATCGCCTTTGTTAGTCAAAGAGATTTTTTCCATCATCAAAGAAGTGAATAAAAATGGCATCACCATACTTTTGGTAGAGCAGAATGCAAAAATGGCATTGTCCATCTCAAACCGTGCCTATGTAATGGAAACGGGGAAAATCTCCATGGAAGGAAAGGCCGGAGATTTATTACGGGATGTGCGGGTAAAAAAAGCATATCTGGGACAATAGGAGGAAACCAATATGAAAGAACTTGCTTATTATGATGGTATAATCGGAACTCCGGATGAATTAACGGTCCCCTTTAATGACCGGGTACATTTCTTTGGAGACGGCGTTTATGACGCTACCGTAGGAGGAAACCATCAGGTCTATCTGCTTAAGGATCATCTGGACCGCTTTTATTCCAGTGCAAGGGCACTGGATATTAAGATTCCTATGGAAAAGGAGGAATTTGGCCGGCTGCTGACAGAGCTTCTTTCCAAAGTGGAGGGAAACACTCATTTTGTTTACTGGCAGGTGACAAGGGGGGCAGGAGCCAGAAACCATGTGTATGAGGAAGAAATGAAAGGGAAGCTATGGGTCATGATCCGTCCCAACAAGCTGAAAGATCCCGATGCTCCCATTAAACTGATCACCATGGAGGATACCAGATTTTTTCACTGCAACATAAAGACCCTAAATCTCATCCCCTCTGTCATGGCGTCCCAAAAGGCCAGGGAAAAAGGAGCTGATGAGACCGTTTTCCACCGGGGGGACATTGTGACGGAATGTGCCCACAGCAATGTATCCATTTTAAAAGACGGAATCTTTTATTCCCATCCCAATGACAATCTGATTTTGAGGGGGATTTCAAAGACCCATATGATTGAGGCCTGCTACCATCTGGGCATTCCGGTGCTGGAACGGCCCTTTTCCTTAGGGGAGCTGATGGAGGCAGATGAAATCATTGTGACATCCTCCTCCAATTTCTGCCTCCATGCAAATGAAGTGGACGGAAAAGCTGCAGGAGGAAAGGACCCTGTAACATTAAAAAAGCTGCAGGAGGAGGTCATTAAAGAATATCTGACTTACACCGGAAAGGAAAGCCTGTTTGACTGATTGATATGGCGCAGATCATGCGCTTTTGGAGGACATTATGGAAAGAGCGGAGCTGGAAAAAAGAAATGTAGGAGAAAATCTGGATGCGTTAATGAATCTGGATCCCAGAGGCTATGGGGTGTGCCGGATCCTCTATGCCGGAAGCCGGGCTAAGATGGGAGAACCTTTGGCTATGAGAGCAGCCCAGAAGCTATGTGAAACCGTAAAGGAAAATGATCTGGTCTATATTCTTACGGGATTTGTTCTTCTGCCCCATAAAGAGCCGGAGATGGATGGGATGGTGAGTTCCCTTTTACTTGCCCGGTCCCTGGTTCTTGCATTTAATGCAAAACCGGTGATCGTGTGCCCGGAGGAATGCGTGGAACCGGTAAAAAAGTGTGCAGGAGTGGTGGGACTTCATATTTATGAGGATTTAAACGTGGTGAAAGAGCTGCCTTACAGCATGGGAGTATTTTCCTTTACGAAGAATTCCGCAAGAGCACAGATTGAAGCAGAGTGGATGATTAAGGAGTCTATGCCGTCCGCAGTGATATCGGTAGAAGCCCCGGGGGCAAACCTTTTTGGAGTTTACCATAACGCAGTGGGAAAGGATGTATCGGAGCTGGAAGCAAAAAGCGATGTTTTGTGGGAAATGCTCCGGGAAAAAAAAGTCTTAAATATTGCCATCGGGGATTTGGGAAATGAGATCGGAATGGGCGCCATCGCCGGCCATATTGTTCAATACGTTCCATTTACCGGGCCGGGAGAATGTATCTGCGGCTGCAAAGGAGGAATCCTGTCTGCAAGCGGCGCTGATCATATCATCACAGCCACCTGCTCGGACTGGGGCTGTTATGGAATGATGGCAGCCCTTGCCTATTTAAAGAGGGACATGGAAATCCTTCACCGGGAGGAGATGGAGGCAGAGGTAATGCGGGTAGCCTCCCGGAGCGGGCTTGTGGATATGACCGGATCCCTTCTCCCTGGTATTGACGGATTCAATACCAGGATGAACACAGGGATCGTGAGCCTGATGCGGCAGTGCACCGCTTACGCAGTCCGTTATTCCAAGAATTCGGAGCACTGGTTCGGTCCTGTGCTGGAAAAAGGATTTTTCAGAGAAAGAGGGTAAGGTTTATGAGAATAAAGGCAGTGGGAGACCGTGCCGTATTGGTCGAACTGGGGGATTCTATCAACGAATCCGTAAACCGTAAGGTCATGGAGTTCAACAAAAAGGTTCTTTCCTCAGAGATGGAAGGAATTCTGGAAACCGTACCTGCCTTTTGCTCCCTTTTGGTTTATTACGATCCCATGGTTACGGATTACGATGCGGTGTTCCATTACATATCCAATCTGTCATTTTCCGGCTCAGAAAACCGGGAGCAGTCTGGCGCACTGGTGGAAATACCCGTGTGCTATGGCGGCAGTTTTGGACCTGATCTTTCTTTTGTAGCGGAACATGCAGGCTTAAAGGAAGAGGAAGTCATAAGAATCCATTCCGGCAGAGATTACCGCATATATATGCTTGGTTTTCTTCCCGGATTTCCCTATTTGGGAGGCATGGATGAACGGATCGCAACTCCCCGTTTAAACGTTCCAAGAACCCTGATTCCGGCAGGCTCTGTGGGAATCGGCGGAGAACAGACCGGAATCTATCCCATGGACTCCCCGGGGGGCTGGCAGTTGATCGGGCGAACCCCTTTTTGCCTTTTTGACCCGGAAAATGGGCAGAAAAGGCTTTATGAAGCCGGGGATACCATCCGCTTTGTTCCCATCAGTCTCCGGGAGTTTGATGAAATCAGGCGCACACAGGAAATGAGGTGACAAAATGGCGTTAGAAATCGTATTGCCCGGGCCTCTTTCCACCGTACAGGATTTAGGGAGAAGAGGGTATCAAAGCCTGGGATTCCAGGAAAGCGGGGCATGTGATAAATATTCCATGAAGCTTGCCAGTCTGCTTGCAGGAAATCTGACAGAATATGACCAGACTGCTGTGATAGAATTTACATACAGCGGAGGAGAACTCCGTTTCACATCCCCGGAGATATTTGCTTTGACTGGTGCGGATATGAGCCCTTCCTTAAACGGCAGGCCGGTTTCCATGTACCGTCCGGTGCTTGCAAAAGCGGGAGATATTCTAAGCTTTGGGTATGCCGCATCCGGCCTCAGAGCGTATCTTGGGGTATATGGAGGAATTTCTGTTCCACTCATTATGGGAAGCCGTTCCACCAATTTAAAATGCAAAGTGGGCGGATTGAACGGCAGGCCGCTCCGTGCCGGGGACATTCTGCCTACAGGAAAAACGGCGGAGCAGATTGGATCGCTTACGGAACTTATAAAAGGGAAAGAAAATGAATTATCCATCAGACAAGAGGAGCCGTGGCTGAAAAGGACTTACACCCCCTGGCGGTTTTATGGAAAGGAACGGTTTGTCCTTTTAAGGGCGGTAAAAGGACCTCAGGATGAGGCATTTACAGAGGAAGGGAAAAAGACCTTTTTAAGGACCCCCTACCGCCTGTCAAACGATTGTGACCGAATGGCCTGCAGACTGGAAGGTCCGGTCATTGAGATGGGGAACGGGGCAGATATTATTTCAGACGGAATTGCAGAAGGTTCCGTCCAGGTATCCGCCTCCGGACTTCCGATGGTCATGATGGCAGATCACCAGACGACCGGAGGGTATGCAAAGATTGCCACGGTGATCAGCGCAGACATTCCGGCGCTGGCTCAGCAGCGGCCGGGTGATTTTGTGACGTTTTGCTTTGTGACACCAAAGGAAGGGGTGGCTGCCTGCCGCAGAGAAGAAAAAAAGCTTTTATTCTTAAAAGAACGGCTCACAGACTTGGTCCCCAGCTTGATAAACACTTAACAGAAGGGAAGGAACGCCATATGGATTATAAGAATCATAAACCTGCAGAGGTAAGAACACTCATTCGGGAAGGTATCATCAATGGGCCTACCACTGGAATGTGCGCCGGTTATGCCCAGGGGAATCTGGTCATTCTTCCCGAAGCGCTGGCATGGGACTTTTTGCTGTTCTGCCAGAGGAATCCCCGTGCCTGTCCGCTCTTAGAAGTCTCGGATGCAGGCAGCAGGAGCTTCCCTCTGACTGCAGAAGGTAGTGACATTACAAAAGATATTCCCGGTTACCGGATCTATGAAGACGGTGTTCTTACAGGGGAATCGGAAGATGTATCCGAACTCTTTGAAAAATACCAGAAAACCAGGGGAAAGCTGGTAAGTTTTCTGATTGGATGCAGCTTTTCTTTTGAAGCCGAGCTTTTGGAAGCCGGAATACCGGTCAGGCAGATTGAGGAAGGGGTAAATGTTCCTATGTACAATACCAACATTACCTGTGCATCGGCTGGAGTATTTTCCGGTAATATGGTGGTAAGTATGAGGCCCGTTCCCCACAGCCAGGTACCCATGGCGGTTGCCATTACCGCTGCAATGCCGAAAGTACATGGTGCTCCAATACAGATCGGCTATCCGGAGACCATTGGCATCAATCATCTGGAGCAGCCGGATTACGGGGATCCTGTCACCATAAAGGAGGGAGAAGTACCTGTGTTCTGGCCTTGCGGAGTAACGCCTCAGGCAGTCGTCATGAACAGCCGCCCGCCCTTTGTGATTACTCATGCTCCGGGACATATGTTTATCACGGATGTCAAAAATGTAAAGTTAAAATATAGCTGATGCATCTGTGAGGAAAGGAGATGGATTATGGGGTCCATTGATTTAAACTGTGATTTGGGAGAAAGCTTTGGTGCATATAAGATTGGAATGGATGAAGAAATCCTTCCGCTTATAACCTCAGCCAACATTGCCTGCGGCTTCCATGGCGGGGATCCTTTGGTGATGGAGCGGACGGTGGCCTTATGCAAGGTACATGGAGTGAGAGCGGGAGCCCATCCAGGATTTCCCGATCTTTCCGGGTTTGGAAGAAGAAATATGAGTCTTTCCCCCAAAGAGGTAAAGGCCTGTGTGACTTATCAGATCGGAGCATTGCAGGCATTCTGCAGCAGTGCTTCCATAAAACTGTACCATGTAAAACCTCATGGCGCCCTGTATAACATGGCGGCGAAGGATTACAAGCTGGCAGCGGCTGTCTGCCAGGCAGTCAGGGAAGTTGACAAAAACCTGGTTCTTTTAGCCTTAAGCGGCAGTGAGATGATCCGTGCTGCAAAAGATTATGAGCTTACATATGCCAGTGAAGTGTTTGCAGACCGGGCTTATCAGAGCGACGGCACACTGGTTCCAAGAAGCCAGAAGGGTGCGATGATTGAGGATGAGGAAAAAGCCGTCAGCCGGGCGATCCGCATGGCAAAGGAGGGAAAGGTAAAGGCCATCGATGGAAATGATATTTCCATGGAAGCCGATTCCGTCTGTGTCCACGGAGATGGGAAAAAAGCCCTTGCTTTTGTAAGAAAGATACGGGAAGGTCTGGCGGTGAAAGGAATCGAAGTGTCAGGATTTTAATGGAAGCATAATGGTTTGCTGGCGATGCAGCCATAAAGGCTGCCAGCCAGCCTTGCCCTTATGATCCTTTTGTATCAACCATTTCTATTTTCATCTTCTGAATATCTGTTTCATAAAAATCTTTACTCCCATGTTTCCGGTATATAAAAATATCCACTCATATAAAATTTTTTAAAGCTCTTTCGTTTCTCATCTTTCTGTTTTTCTATCCATACGCAGGATTCGTTCTGTCTTTGTTCTTTCATGCCCCGAACGGTAATTAGTATTTGTATTTTTAATAAAAACTTACATGGAAACGGTTGATTTTTACGTTGTTAAAATTTTGTCTTAATTAGTGTTAGAATAAGAGTACAGCTATAAAAGATTTTAAAAAGATAGTACTGCTACCCTTACTTAAACGAAGCATAATAAGAGACAACAGGAGGATATGAATGTTTTCCATAGCTATTTGCGATGATGACAAAAAGGATACTTTAAAAATGGTGGCTCTGATTAAAGATTATATGAATGCCAGGCGGATTCCCTGTCAAGTGGATACCTTTCAGTCGGGAGAAGAACTGCTGGGGATACATAAAGTTTTTGATTTGATATTTCTTGATATTGGTTTAAGTGGAATCAATGGGATTATCGTTGGGAAAAAGATACGGGAAGAGAACCGGAATGTGAAAGTGATTTATACTACCAGCTATAAGCAGTTCTGCAAGCAGGCAGTCAATCATGTGCATGCATTTGCATATCTGGAAAAACCAGTGACACGGGATAAGGCAGAAAAGCAGCTTGACGAGATTTTACAATATATCCAGGAAGAACATGAACAGTCAGAAACAGTTAAATTTGAAATAATGGAAATTACTGCAGAAGGAGAAGTGGAAACCAGAATCAGGGATTTTGAAGTAAGGGAAATTTTTTATTTTGAATATTTTGACCGGAAGATCAAAATAAAGCTGGAAAATAAAGAGTATTTTTTTAAAGATCAGATGAAAGATCTTGCAGAAAAGATGATGGAACATCATTTTGAGATCTGCCATCAATGTTTTCTGGTGAATTTACGGCATGTAAAAAGAATAAAAGGGTATGAAATCTGTCTTACTAACGATGAAATCATTCCTGTTTCGCAGAAACGGTCAGCCAGTTTCAGAAAAAAACTCAATCAGTTCATTCTGAGTTATATTTAGGTGAGACTATGGAAAATTATATTTTTTTTGTATGTGGAATTGTGGTTTCGTGCCTGATTGATTGTGTGGTGACGTTTCAATTTGTGGAAGAAAGAAATCAAAGGTCATACCAAAGTCACTGGCTGTATTTTTTTATAAAAGCAGGTGTCTTTCTGGTCTGTGTCTGCATAAACCTTTTTAAACAGCCAGTTCTCAATATAATCACCTGGATGGCAGTGATCAGCATTATGAATCTTTCCGCCTTTAATAATAAAAGCAAAACAATCCGATACCGGCTGGTGGAAGTGATTATTTTAATATTATTATTGGCTATCGCCGAAGCTGCCGGCGTGGAGCTATTGAACTTTTTATTCTATAAATTACATATATCAGATATCCATACCATAATGGCTGAAAGTATAAAGATAACATTTTCCAAATTAATAGTTCTGGTGTTTTATTATCTGGTAATTACAAAGATTTGGAGAGAAGATTTTAACGTAAGATTTACCAGGACCCAATGCCTGATCGAACTGATCATCGTTTTGTTCAGCAGTGCCAATTTAGCAGTGATTCTTCTGGTTATTTCTAAGATGACCAGTAAAGCAGAGCATGTATGGATACTTGTGAATATGGGCTGCATGCTGGGCGCAGATTTGTATTTTTTATATTTTGCCAGGTTTGCGGAAGAAAACAACCAGTTAAAGGTGAAACTGAAACTTTTGGAACAGCAGTCCTTGCTCCAGTATGAATTTTACGAAGCGCAGGAGGCAAAATACAATGAATCCATTCAAATACTTCATGATGTTAATAAGCATCTGAAAATGATAGAAAACATCTATCAGACAAACCAAAAGGATCTGGCAATCACCTATACACAGGAAATCAGCCAGATGCTGCTGCCCTTAACTTTGGAGGAATATACAAACAACCCGATTTTAAATGTCATATTAAACGATAAAAAGAAAATCGCAGTTCTCCGTAACATTGCATTCAAGCTGGACATCGGCATTGTTGATTTAAGCTTTATGGAACCCATTGAAGTTACCACCATTTTCGGTAATTTACTGGATAACGCAATGGAAGCCTGTGAATCCGTGGAAAAAAATAAATATATTAAAATAAAGCTGGATAAATATCATGATTTTATAGTTATTAAAATCAGTAACAGCACAATGCCCATTGATAAATGGCATATGGGAAAGCCGGTTTCAAAAAAAGGCAGAAATCATGGAATCGGTCTGATAAATGTAGAAAATGTAATTAAAAAGTATCATGGGAGCATGGTTTTGGAAGAGCACGATCAGGAATTCAGCTGCAAGATCATCTTTAATAAGGCAGAGAATTCCCTGTAAAAGGAAGCCTGCAATTGAGGAGCTAATACTTGTATTAGCTCCTTTTTCTGTAAATCAGACACAGAAAACTGTAAGTTATGCTCCCCTATATTGAAATTAAATATCTGCAGTAGGAAAATACAACTGTAAACAAAGTGCAGGCAGAAAGGAGCAAATGATATGACACAGGAATTACAAAAAGAAGAGGATGTAAGGCAGCTGATAACGAAAAGAAAGGATGATCGACTATGAAGAAAGTAGCATTGGTAAGCCCTTTAAGAACCGCTGTCGGTTCGTTTAACGGAACTCTCTCATCTTTAGATGCTCCGGCTATGGGAGCAGCCGTAATCAAAGCATGTCTTGATCAAAGTAAATTAGAGAGTTCATTCATTGATGAAGTTTTTTTGGGGAATGTTCTCCAGGCAGGGAACGGACAGAATCCTGCCAGGCAGGCTGCATTAAATGCAGGTGTACCCATTGAAACGCCTGCATCAACCATTAATACTCTCTGCGGTTCCGGACTTCATGCCGTTGCATTGGCATACGATTCCATTTTGGCAGAGCAGGGAAATCTTGTGCTGGCCGGTGGTATGGAAAACATGTCAGGAGCACCTTATCTTTTAAAGAATGCCAGAAATGGTTACCGCCTGGGGCATGGAGAACTGTTAGACAGTATGTTAAGTGACGGTCTTACCTGCGCGGTCAATCATATCCATATGGGGATTACTGCAGAGAATGTTGCAGAAAAATATAATATCACCAGGCAGGAGCAGGATGAATTCTCCTATATCAGCCATAAAAAGGCAGCGGATGCCCAGAATCGGAATGCATTTGAAAAGGAAATTGTTCCTGTAACCGTCAAAAAGAAAAAAGAAGAAATCTGTTTTTCCAGGGACGAACACGTCAAATCAGATACCTCAATAGAAAAGCTATCCAAATTAAGGACCGTTTTCAAACAGAATGGAACCGTCACCGCTGGAAATGCATCTCCCATTACCGATGGTGCAGCAGCAATGCTTGTGGCCTCCGAAGAAAAATGCAGGGAGCATGATTTAAAACCGTCTGCTTATATCAAGGGGTATTCTCTGGTTGGTGTGGACCCTGCATACATGGGAATCGGCCCGTTAAAAGCAATTGCGACCCTTCTTAAAAAACAGGGATTATCCATAGATCAAATTGACCTTTTTGAAATAAATGAAGCCTTTGCCGCACAGGCACTGGCCGTATCAAAAGAACTTGGAGTGGACAATAAAAAGCTCAATGTAAATGGCGGGGCCATTGCAATCGGCCATCCATTGGGAGCAAGCGGAGCACGGATACTTGTCACGCTGTTACACGAAATGAGGGAAAGATCCGCACATTATGGAGTCGCATCCTTATGCATTGGGGGAGGAATGGGAATTGCCATGCTGGTGGAAAATGCACTCGTTTAATAAAGTTTCAGGGAAAGGAAGATGATTATGAAACAAAAAGAAATACTGTCATTGCAATCCATGCCCGCAGCCAGTCCAAGCTATGGCCGTCCTCCATGCCGGTTCAACAACCGGGAATATTTTACAATTCGCTACATATCTGACCCGGATGCGATCCGTCAGGCAGTTCCGGAACCCCTGGAGCCTGACGGAAGCAATATAGTTCTCTATGAATGGATTAAAATGCCCGATTCGTCAGGCTTTGGTGATTATGAAGAAAGCGGAAACGTAATTCCCTGTACCTTCAATGGAGAACCCTGTAATTTTACCGCCCAGATGTACTTAAATAACGGCCCTGCCATTCTTGGAGGACGTGAAATCTGGGGATTTCCAAAAAAGTGGGGCCATCCTGCGCTCAGAGTGGAAGAAACGGAAACCTTAACCGGAACCCTATATTATAATAACATGCTGGTGGCAATGGGAACCATGCCCTTTAAGTACAATACGCTGGATGGAAATGACATTGCAAAGACCATAGCAAAAACACAGGTGAATTTAAAATTAATCCCTGATGTTGATGGAAGTCTTAAAATTGCACAGCTGGCTGCTTACAATCTGGACAACATTACCGTAAAGGGAGCATGGTCCGGTCCGGCCCGGTTGAGCCTGATTCCTCATGCAAATGCTCCTGTGGCAGATTTGCCTGTAAGAACCTGTATCGAAGGAATGCATTTCATTGCAGATTTAACATTGCCATACGCAAGGGTGATCCATGATTATCTAAAGGAAGACGGAGGATATATAAAAGATGATAAATAAACAGATATCGGCCCGGGAAGCAGTAAAACGGGTAAAAGATGGGGATACGGTCATGATTGGCGGCTTTTTGGCAGGAGGCCATCCCGAACATCTGGTAAATGCTCTTTTAAATACAAATTCTTCTTCTGGCCTGACTATTATTTCCAATGATACCGGTACCACGGAGCTGTCCATCTATCAATTGGTGAAAAGCGGCAGAGTAAAACATATCATTGCCTCTTATATCGGTTCAAATCCGGAAACCGGAAGGCTGTTAATGACGAAAGAAGCAAAGGTCCAGTTGTTTCCCCAGGGAACCCTGGCTGAAAAAATACGTGCAGGAGGTGCAGGCCTTGGCGGTATTTTGACTCCTGTGGGAATCGGTACTGTTATAGAAGAAGGAAAGCAGAAATTAAAGATTGACCAGAAGGAGTATTTGCTCGAACTGCCTCTCAAAGCAAATGTAGCCCTGATCAGGGCCAATCAAGCAGATGAAACAGGCAATCTCATAATCAATGGCTCATCCCGCAATTTTAATATGGTTATGGCAACCGCTGCCGACTATGTGATTGCAGAGGTTGATGAATGTGTGAAAACAGGGGAAATTGATCCAAATCATGTCAACGTACCTGGTATCTTTGTAGACGCTATTGTAAAGGTGGGATGATGGAGATGAATAAGAGAGAATTTATAGCAAAAAGGATAGCGAAGGAACTGAAAGACGGCGATGTTGTAAATCTTGGCATTGGATTGCCTACAATGGTCGCAAACTACATACCGGAAGGAATTGATATCATGCTGCAGGCCGAAAACGGGATACTTGGTGTAGGTCCGAATGCAGGTCCTGAAGAAAAAACACTGGATTGCATTGATGCAGGAGGAAATTATGTTACTACGGTGAAAGGAGCCAGCTTTTTTGACAGTTCCCTTTCCTTTTCCATCATACGTGGCGGACATGTAGATATAACCGTTTTGGGGGCTCTGGAGGTTGACGAGGAAGGCAATGTGGCAAACTGGATGGTACCGGGGAAAAAGGTTCCGGGAATGGGGGGAGCCATGGATCTGGTAGTAGGAGCAAGAAAGGTGATCCTGGCCATGGAGCATGTAAATAAGAACGGAGCACCAAAGATCGTAAAACGGTGTAAGCTGCCTCTGACCGCAGTAAATGTGGTAAAGACCATCGTAACGGATATGGCTGTCATTGATGTGGTTCCGGAAAAAGGGCTGGTGGTAAAAGAAATCGCTCCTGGTCTTTCGGTAGATGACGTTCAAAAAGCAACCGATGCCCGGCTTTCCATTGCATCGGATCTAAAGGTAATTGAAGTTTAGAAAAGTAAAGAAGCAATTATTATGGATATCAGCGGATTACCGGAAAATGCAAAAAATCACGGAAATTCCAAGGTAATATGATAAAAAGCCCTTTTGTGGGTTTCACTTATCAAGTGAAGCCGCAAAAGGGCTTTCATCTTTGCAGCCGAGGATTACATGGTTTCTGCAATGGCATCAGCCAGAGCGATAATATCCGCAAGCTGGTCTTTTTTCACAGAAGATTTGATGGTGACCATATGATCAAGTATGGTCATGTTCTTCATTTCAGAGATGATTTCGGTCATCTTCTTACCGGCTAAAACGCCCCAGGAGCCATTTTCCATCAGGGCAACCGTACGGTTTTGTACATTGTGAGACTTCATATCATTGAGCAGATGCTCCATGCTGCTGAACACGCCGCCATTGTAGGTGGCGGAAGCAAATACCAGATGACTGCAGCGGAATGCTTCTGAAATGATTACGGACGGATGGGTTACGGATACGTCATACATGGCAATGTTTCGTATGCCCCGCTCAGAAAGGTGTCCGGCAAGGATATTGGCAGCGTTTTCTGTATTTCCGTAAATGGAGCCGTATGCGATCATAACCGCCTGTTCTTCCGGTACATAGCTGCTCCAGGTCTGATATTTATCCACGTACCAGCAAATATCAGAGCGCCATACCGGGCCGTGGAGAGGACAAAGAATCTGTATATCCAGCGGAGTCACCTTTTTAAGAAGAGTCTGTGTGGACGGCCCGTATTTTCCTACGATATTGGAATAATATCTTCTGGAATCGTCAAGCCAGTCACGCTCAAAGTTCACTTCGTCTGCAAATAAGTTTCCGTTCATTGCGCCAAAGGTACCAAATGCATCAGCGGAAAAAAGAATCTTGTCTGTCATATCATAAGTAACCATAACTTCCGGCCAGTGGACCATTGGAGCCATGTAGAAGGTAAAGGTATGCTTGCCGGTATTAAAGGTATCCCCTTCTTTTATGACAATGGCTCTGGAATCGACGCCAAATTCATAAAACTGATTGATGATGGGGACTGTCTTGGCATTGCAGACAACCTTTACATTCGGATATCTGCTTACCATGTCTCCCAAAGTGGCACAGTGGTCCGGTTCCATATGGTTGACAACGATATAATCTAAGTCCCGTCCGCCAAGGACCGCTTCCACATTCTCGATAAACTGTCCGGCAATTGCCCGGTCAACAGTATCAAAAAGAACGGTTTTTTCATCAAGCAGGACGTAAGAATTATAAGAAATCCCTCTCGGAATTGGGTAAGCGTTTTCGAACAGAGCGAGACGGCGGTCACTTCCCCCAACCCAGAATAAGTCGTCTTTGATTTTTTTTACACAATACATGTTGCAGCCTTCCTTTCTTTCGTTCGTTCTATCCTATCGTTATGAAGTATACTATATTTTTAAGGAAATGTCATTGTTTTTTCTACAAAAATAGTAGGATTTCCGGGTATTATAAGCCTTCTTGAATAATTTTATCTCTATACTGCTTCCCAATCATCAGGCCTGTGACAATATCATATGGACAATGACGAAAAATAACCGCTTTTTTTATTAAGACAATTGAAACGGAAGTTGTTATAATAGGGACAGATCATGGAGGACGGAACATGGATGAGAAGAAAAAAGTGGTAAAAGATATTATTGGATATGTGGAAGAACGGCTGTCTTTGGAGGAAGGACTGAATCTTGAGGCAATCGCCAATTATGCCGGTTATTCAAGATTTCATTTGAACCGGATATTTTCCGAAGTGACCGGTTGTACGCTTTACCGGTATGTCAAAGAGAGAAGGCTTACAGAAGCCGCAAAAAGGCTCATAAAACAAGAAGAATCTTCCATCGCAGAGATTGCTCAGGAAGCCTCGTACCAGTCGCAGCAGGCATTTACCTATGCCTTTAAAAAAGCCTATGGCTGTACGCCTAAGACGTACAGAGAAGAAGGAATCTGCAAGGAATTAAGAACCATGGAAGAAATCATAAAACGGACAGAACAAAGGAGGTGCGCCGCATGAATTTTATTCCTCATGTCATTGAGCAGACGGCAGCAGGCGAACGCAGCTATGATCTTTTTTCCCGCCTGATGAAGGAACGGATCATCTTTCTTGGAGACGAGGTAAATGATGAATCCGCCAGGCTTCTTATTGCCCAGCTTTTGTTTCTGGAATCGGAAGATCCTTCAAAGGATATCTCCTTTTACATCAACAGTCCGGGCGGCTCCATAACCGCAGGGCTGGCCATATATGACACGATGCAGTTTATCAAATGTGATGTCTCCACCATCTGCCTTGGACTGGCAGCCAGCTTCGGGGCCTTTTTACTGGCCGGAGGAACAAGGGGAAAGCGGTTTGCCCTTCCTAATTCGGAAGTCATGATTCATCAGGTCGGGGTTCAGAGCATTGGAGGCAAGGCTGCGGATATCTCCATTTTATCCAATAAGATGCAGGCAGATAAGCTGCGGTTAAACCGGATCATGGCTGAAAATACCGGCCATACCGTCGAAGAGATCGACCGGGATACAGACCGTGATAATTATATGTCGGCAGCAGAAGCAAAGACTTACGGGATCATCGATGACATATTGGAACGGAGAAATTAAGACTGGTTTCAGGGTTCAATCCGAAAAAGGGATTGAACCCTTTTCTTATTTTTGGTACAGTAGATTTTATGAAAGGAGGCGGGATCAGTGGACCAGACAAGGGAGAACATTCTGGTAAGCGCCTGTCTGCTGGGAGTCAACTGCCGTTATGACGGCGGAAACGGCAGAAGGGAATGGGTGGTTTCTCTGATGGACCGGTACAACTTAATTCCGGTCTGCCCCGAACAGCTTGGCGGTCTTCAGACCCCAAGGGAACCGGCGGAGAGACAGGAGACAGGCTCTGTGACAGACAAAAACGGCAGGGACGTAACGGAGTACTTTATCAGAGGCGCGAAGGAAACATTAAAAATAGCAGAACTTTACGGCTGCAGGCGGGCCATACTAAAGGAACGAAGCCCATCCTGCGGACATGGGGTCATTTATGACGGAACATTTTCAGGTACAAAGGTTCCTGGAAACGGGATTACAGCCGGTCTTTTGGAGGAAAACGGAATTACCGTAACGGGAGAGAGCGGAGTCAAAGAACAGTTTGAAACAGAGAGTTGATCATACGGATAAGGAGACGAATCACCATGAAAACAGCAATTAAAAGACAACAGGCACTTCAGTTACTGATGAAATACAACCAGGAACCCTTTCATCTGCTCCATGGTCTTACTGTGGAAGGGGTAATGCGCTGGTATGCAAAGGAACTGGGGTACAAAGAGGAAGAAGATTTCTGGGGCCTGGCCGGGCTTCTTCATGACGTGGATTTTGAGAAATTTCCGGAGGAGCACTGCAAAAAGGCGCCGGAGCTTCTTTCTGAAATCGGAGCAGAGGAAGAACTGGTTCATGCCATATGCAGCCATGGCTATGGAATCTGTGTGGATATCAAGCCGGAACATGAAATGGAAAAAGTTCTGTTTGCAGCCGATGAACTGACCGGACTCATCGGTGCTGCGGCAAAAATGCGTCCTTCTAAAAGTGTTATGGACATGGAAGTTTCCAGTTTAAAGAAAAAATACAAGGATAAAAAATTTGCGGCAGGATGTTCCAGAGACGTGATCTCTTCCGGAGCAGAAAATCTGGGCTGGACCCTGGAGGAATTGATGGAAAAAACAATTCTTGCCATGCGCTCCTGTGAAGAATCCGTAAATCAGGAACTGGAAACGCTTGTGTAGAAATGAGCGGAACAGAAAGATTATAAACCTTGCTGCACGAAAGTTTAAATATGCATGAAAATGAAAAATTATGCATTCTTTTTCAAAAATACTTGACAGCACGTAGTAATTGGGATATCATTTCCGTTAAATATCCAGACAATAACCTGTATCAGAGGAGAAAGACGCTATGAAAAAAGTTGTGAAATTCGGGGGCAGCTCTTTAGCCAGCGCAAAGCAGTTTAAAAAGGTAGGCGATATCATCCGCGGCGATAAATCAAGACGGTATGTGGTTCCATCCGCACCGGGAAAGAGAAATGACAAGGATGAGAAGGTGACGGATTTGCTGTATCAATGTTATGAAGCAGCCTCCGGCGGAAAAAGCTACAAGAAGATTTTGGAAAAGATCAGAGAACGGTATGAGGAGATCATAGACGGTCTTAATATAAACCTGAATCTGGACTTTGAATTTTCCGTGATTGAAGAAAATTTTCTCAAAAAAGCCGGCCGGGATTATGCAGCCTCCAGAGGCGAATACTTAAACGGTATGGTGATGGCGGAGTATTTAGGCTTTGAATTCATTGACGCAGCGGAAGTGATCTTCTTTGATGCAGACGGAAACTTTGAGGCAGATTTAACAAACCAGGAACTTGGAGAACGTCTGGAACATGTGGAAAAAGCGGTTATTCCAGGCTTTTACGGTGCAAAGCATGACGGAACCATCAAGACATTTTCAAGAGGCGGTTCAGATATAACCGGTTCCATTGTTGCCAAGGCCATTCATGCCGACATGTATGAGAACTGGACCGATGTGTCCGGATTTCTGGTTGCAGATCCAAGGATCATTAAGAATCCGGAAGTGATCGAGACCATTACATACAGGGAACTCAGGGAACTGGCATATATGGGTGCCAGTGTTCTTCACGAGGATGCCATATTCCCCGTAAGAAAAGAAGGAATCCCAATCAATATCAGAAATACCAATAAGCCGGAAGACAAAGGAACTCTCATCGTGGAGAGCACCTGCAGAAAGCCCAATTATACCATTACGGGAATCGCAGGAAAGAAAGGGTTCTGCTCTATCAATATTGAAAAGGCCATGATGAATGCTGAGGTCGGTTTTGGGAGAAAGGTGCTGGAGGTATTTGAAAAGTACGGGGTTTCCTTTGAACATATGCCGTCTGGCATCGATACCATGACCGTGTTTGTCCATCAATCGGAATTTGAAGAATTTGAACAGGCTGTGATCGCCGGGATCCACCGGGCAGTGGAACCGGATTTTGTGGAGCTGGAATCCGATCTTGCCTTGATTGCAGTAGTAGGAAGAGGAATGAAGGCCACCAGAGGGACTGCCGGAAGGATTTTCTCCGCGCTTGCCCATTCCAGAGTGAACGTAAAGATGATTGACCAGGGCTCCAGTGAACTCAACATCATCATCGGTGTCAAGAATGCAGATTTTGAAGAAGCTATTAAGGCGATCTATGATATATTCATCATGACAGAAGTATAAAAAATAAGGCAGGGTAAAAAGCAGACGCTTTCTATCCTGTCTTTTGATTTTTTACGGATAAAAGTCTATGGAACTGCTGCAGATTATGGTACAATCTTAGTATTAAATACATCATGCGGAGGTAATTATGCAGTATCGTAAATTTGGAAAAACAGGACTGAGCGTATCAGCTTTAGGGTTTGGAGCCATGAGACTTCCGGTATTGGAAGACAACCGGGTCGATGAAGCGCGGGCAATTGCCATGATCCGTCATGCCATTGACGAGGGAGTCAACTATGTGGATACGGCATATCCCTATCATCAGGGAGAAAGTGAACGGATCGTAGGAAAGGCACTGTCAGACGGCTACCGGGAGAAAACCTATCTTGCCACCAAGTGTCCGGTATGGAAGCTGGAAAAAGCAGAAGATTTTGAGATTCTTCTCAATGAACAGCTGGAAAAGCTCCAGACAGACCATGTGGATTTTTATCTGCTTCATGCTTTGAGCAGGGAACGCTTTGAAGAGAAGGTCAAAAAATTTGAACTTGTAAAGCAGATGGAAAAAGCAAGAAAGGATGGAAAAATCAGATATCTTGGATTTTCCTTCCATGATTCATATGACGTATTTCAGGATATCCTAGATTATTATGATGGATGGGATTTTTGCCAGATCCAGTATAACTATGTGGATCTGACTCATCAGGCAGGAGCAAAAGGATTAAAGGAAGCGGCAGCAAAAGGGCTTGCTGTGGTAATCATGGAGCCTCTTCTTGGGGGAAAGCTGGCAAATCCGGCGGATCATGTAAAAAAGATATTTCCTAAGGATAAGTCCTGCGTAGAGTATGCTCTTGACTTTTTATGGGATCAGCCGGAGGTAAGCCTGCTTCTTAGCGGAATGAGCGACGAAGCCCAGTTAGAGGACAATCTCCAATATGCAGACAGAAGCCATGTCCACATGGTAACAGAAGAGGAAAAGGAGATATACAAAAAGGCAAAGGAAGTATATGATTCCATGGCATTGGTGGGCTGTACCGGCTGCCGTTACTGCATTCCCTGCCCCTTTGGACTTCCGATTCCGGATATCTTTACTCTTTACAACATGACTGCCGCACACAAGGAGGAAGAAGCAAAAGAGAGATACCGTTCCATTTCCGTCAATGCCAGGGAATGCAGGGCCTGCCACCACTGTGAAAAGGAATGCCCGCAGATGATAAAGATCAGCCAGGTCATGCCGGAGGTGGCAAAGGTGTTTGCAAAACTGGAAGCCTGATCACTTTAATAAGGAGGAACTGTTTATGCTGGAAAAAATAGATTTATCAAAAAGGATCGGTAAGGATGCCTATAAAGAAAGAATCAGGGAACAAAGTGAAAAGCTGGGAGAATTGCAGCGAAGATGCAAGGAGGCAGGAATTCCCGTCATGATCGTGTTTGAAGGTCTGGGAGCATCCGGAAAAGGAACTCAGATCAATCACCTGATACAGGCACTGGATCCCAGAGGCTTTGATGTGTATGCCAATGATAAATCAACCAGAGAGGAGCGTCTGCACCCGTTTTTATGGCGTTTCTGGACCAAGCTTCCGGCCCAGGGCAGGATCGCTCTTTTTGACAGAAGCTGGTACCGGCAGGTGACCATGGAACGGTTCGACGGCAAAATACCGGAAGCCGCCATGCCGGGAGCATTGCGTGATATCCAGTCCTTTGAACGGCAGTTGACGGATGACGGAATGGTCATAATTAAACTGTTTCTCTATATTTCAGAAAAAGAACAGAAACAACGGTTTAAAAAGCTGGAAAGCTCCAAAGATACCAGCTGGCGGGTATCCAAAGATGACTGGCGGAGGAATAAAGACTACAGCCGGTTTATAAGCATTTGTGAAGAGATGCTTGAAAAGACGGATATGGACTATGCCCCATGGAACATCATTGAAGCTACGGACCGGAGGTATGCCTCGGTAAAGATCATGACTCTTGTGACGGACTGCTTAGAGGAAGCGTTAAGACAGCGGGAGATTCGGGGAGAGCGTAAGGAAAAAGAAATTCCGGTCCGTTCCATACAGTATCAAAACGGAGTTCTCTCCGGTGTGGATTTGACCAAATCCTTATCAAGGGAGGATTACAAAAAAGAGATTGGTTATTTACAAAAACGTCTTGAGCGGCTCCACAGCCAGATATATCTGCGTAAAATCCCGGTGGTTCTTGGGTTTGAGGGCTGGGATGCAGCCGGAAAAGGCGGGGCCATCAAACGCCTGACCAGCCATCTGGATCCAAGAGGATATAAGGTCTTTCCCACGTCAGCCCCCAACGATCTGGAACGGGTTCATCATTATCTGTGGCGTTTTTGGAATCATGTGCCAAAGGCCGGGCACATTGCCATCTTTGACCGTACCTGGTATGGCCGCGTGCTGGTGGAGCGGATCGAAGGCTTTTGCAGTGAAGAAGAGTGGAAGCAGGCATACCAGGAGATCAATGAGATGGAGGATCATATGGCCAATGCCGGCGCTGTAGTCTTAAAGTTCTGGCTCCACATCGATAAAGACGAGCAGGAACGCCGTTTTCTTGCACGCCAGGAAAATCCGCAAAAGCAGTGGAAGATAACGGAAGAAGACTGGAGAAACCGGGAAAAGTGGGACCAGTATGAGGAGGCGGTCAACGAGATGCTGGTGCGCACCTCAACCACCTATGCTCCATGGATTGTAGTGGAAGGAAACTGCAAGTATTATGCCAGGGTAAAGATATTAAGAACGGTAGTCGATGTTCTGGAAGCAAAGATCAGGGAGACAAAGAAAAATCCGTGACTGCTTGTATTTTCATCTTTTTTCGTGTAAAGTAGGAAAAGAGTGAATGAACCAGGAGGAAACGGTATGAATACGGTTTTAGTCGTGGGCGGGGGCGCTGCAGGGATGCTGGCTGGTATAGCAGCAGCCATGAAGGGCAGTACCGTCCATATTTTTGAGAAAAATGAAAAGCTTGGCAAGAAAGTCTACATTACAGGAAAAGGACGCTGCAACGTGACCAATGCCTGTGACACAGAAGAATTATTCGGACATGTAGTGACCAATGCCAAATTTTTATATAGCAGTTTTTATGGATTTACCAATTTTGATATGATGGAGCTTTTAGAGAATCTTGGCTGTCCGTTAAAAACAGAGCGTGGCAGCCGGGTATTTCCGGTATCGGACAAATCCTCGGATGTGATCAGGGCATTGACCCAGAGACTTCTGGATCTTGGAGTTTCCATTCACTACCGGTCTGAGGCAGAACATCTTCTCATAGAAAACGGTGCAGTGACCGGTCTTGTCATAAAGAACGGGGGAAAAAAAGAAACGGTTCTTGCAGATGCGGTAATCGTTGCCTGCGGCGGCTTTTCCTATCAGGCCACCGGTTCTACCGGAGATGGCTATGAGCTGGCAAAAGAAGCAGGCCATACCGTCACGCCACTGTCTCCTGCCCTGGTTCCCTTTGTTGCAGAGGAGCCGGTGGTAAAAGAACTTCAGGGATTGTCTCTGCGCAATGTGGAAGCCACGGTTTCCAGAGGAAAGAAAATCATCTACAGGGAATTCGGAGAAATGCTCTTTACCCATTACGGTGTCAGCGGCCCTGTGCTCTTAAGTGCCAGCAGTTATGCGGCAAAGGAGTTAAAAAAAGGTCCTCTGACCCTTTCCATCGATTTAAAGCCGGCTCTTTCTAAAGAACAGCTGGATGCCAGACTTCTGCGTGAATTTGAAGAGTCCATCAACAAACAGTTTAAGAATTCTTTAAATAACTTATATCCGGCCAAGCTGGTTCCGGTCATGGTAGACCGAAGCGGCATATCTCCGGAAAAAAAGGTCAATGAGATCACAAAAGAAGAGCGGCAGCGGATCGTTCAGCTGACCAAGGAATTTACCCTTACGCTTACCGGACTCCGGGCCTATAACGAGGCCATCATTACTCAGGGAGGCATCTCTGTCAAGGAGGTCAATCCCTCCACCATGGAATCAAAGCTTGTCTCCTGCCTTTATTTTGCAGGGGAAGTCCTTGATTTAGATGCTGTCACAGGAGGTTTTAATCTGCAGATCGCCTGGTCTACCGGCTGGGCGGCCGGAAGTGCTGCAGGAGAGGAGAAAACGAAAGATGAAAAAGGTTTATAATATAGCAATCGACGGGCCTGCAGGAGCAGGAAAAAGCACCATTGCCAGATCCGTTGCCAGAAAGCTTCATTTCGTATATGTAGATACAGGTGCCATGTACCGCGCCATGGCGCTCCATTTTTTGAGGAATGGAATTTCTTCTTCCGATGAAGCCGCCATTTCCCGGGCTGCCGAGGATGTGGATGTGACCATTTCCTACAAAAACGGGGAGCAGCAGGTGCTTTTAAACGGAGAGAATGTGTCCGGTTTCATCCGGACGGGAGAAGTCAGCGCCATGGCTTCCGCAACTTCGGTCTATCTGCCGGTACGCAAAAAACTGATGGAGCTTCAAAAAAAGCTTGCAGAAAAAGAAAATGTCATCATGGATGGCAGAGATATCGGAACCTGTGTCCTTCCGGATGCAGATCTTAAGATCTATCTGACTGCAAGCAGCAAGGTGCGTGCCAGAAGGCGGTTTGGACAGCTGAAAAACAGCGGAAGGGAATACACTCTGGAGGACATTGAAAGAGACATTATCGAGAGGGATAACCAGGATATGAACCGGTCAATTGCCCCTTTAAAGAAGGCAGACGATGCGTTCCTGGTGGATTCATCCAACATGACAGCCAGACAGGTGGAAGAACAGATCGTGGAATTATTCAGGCAAAAGACAGAGAAAGGGGAGAAGTAGACATGGAAGTGGTGATTGCAAAGTCAGCAGGATTCTGCTTTGGTGTGAAACGGGCCGTAGAGCAGGTCTATGAACAGCTGGAAAGAAACGATAAGCCCATCTATACCTATGGACCCATTATCCATAACGAAGAAGTGGTAAAGGATCTGGAAGAAAAGGGAGTAAAGGTCATCCATACGGAAGAGGAATTAAGGCAGATCATGGACGCTGTGGTCGTCATAAGATCCCATGGAGTCGGCAGACAGGTTTACGAAATTATGAAAGAAAACGGAATCGAAATTATCGATGCCACCTGTCCTTATGTGCGCAAGATTCACAGGATAGCAGAAGAACAGTGTAAGGACGGAAGACGCCTGGTCATCATTGGAAACGAAAAGCATCCGGAAGTACAAGGTATTAAAGGCTGGGGAAATGCCAATACTTTAGTATTGGAAACACCCGAACAAGTGGAAAGATTACCTTTGTCAGAAGGAGATAGGCTGTGTATTGTATCACAGACGACATTTAATTACAAGAAATTTCAAGATTTAGTTGAAAAAATTTCTGAAACGAGGTATGATATACTTGTTTTAAATACGATTTGCAATGCAACACAGGAAAGACAGGTGGAAGCAAAGCGGATAGCTTCAGAAGTGGATGCCATGATTGTCATTGGCGGAAAGAGCAGTTCTAATACCCAGAAGCTGTACGAGATATGCCGAAGGGAATGTAAGAATACTTACTATATCCAGACACTAGGTGATTTAGATCCTGATTGTGTAAATTCTGTGCGCAGCGTAGGTATTACAGCCGGGGCTTCAACCCCGAATCATATTATCGAGGAGGTTCATACTAATGTCAGAGTTAAGTTTTGAACAAATGTTAGAAGAATCATTAAAAACCATACGTACAGGAGAGATCGTCACTGGTAAAGTCATCGACGTAAAAGAAGATGAAATAGTCTTGAATATAGGTTACAAGTCTGACGGCATTATTCCGCGTAGCGAGTACACGGATGTCCAGAATTTTGATCTTACAACTGTTGTACAGGTTGGTGAAGAGATGGAAGCCAAAGTCATCAAGGTAAACGATGGCGAAGGTCAGGTTGCTCTGTCTTACAAGAGACTGGCAGCAGACAGAGGCAATAAAAAGCTGGAAGAAGCATTTGAAAACCACGAAGTACTTACTGCAAAGGTTGCACAGGTGCTTGACGGCGGTTTAAGTGTTGTTGTAGAGGGCGCAAGAGTCTTTATTCCTGCAAGTCTGGTATCCGATACTTACGAGAAGGATCTATCCAAATATGCAGATAAGGAAATTGATTTCATTATTACAGAATTCAATCCTAAGAGAAGAAGAATCATCGGCGACAGAAAACAGCTCATGGTTGCCAAGAGAGCAGAGCTGCAGAAAGAATTATTCAGCAGAATCCATGCAGGAGATGTTGTAGAAGGTACGATCAAGAACGTAACAGATTTCGGTGCATTCATCGATCTTGGCGGCGCAGATGGTTTGCTTCATATCTCTGAGATGAGCTGGGGCAGAGTGGAAAGCCCGAAGAAAGCATTCAAGGCCGGAGAAAAAGTTAAAGTTTTAATTAAGGACATCAATGGCGATAAGATCGCATTAAGCTTAAAGTTCCCTGAGACCAATCCATGGAAAGATGCTTCTGAGAAGTATGCAGTAGGTAATATTGTAAACGGAAGAGTTGCACGTATGACAGATTTCGGTGCTTTCGTAGAACTGGAACCAGGTGTGGACGCACTTCTTCATGTATCCCAGATTTCCAGAGAGCATGTAGAGAAACCTTCCGATGTGCTTTCTATCGGTCAGGAAATTGAAGCAAGAGTCGTTGATTTCAACGAAGATGATAAAAAGATCAGTTTAAGCATCAAAGCGCTGCAGGCGCAGGATGATATGGAAGATTCTTCTGCATATTCTGACGAAGCTTAAACATAATAAGATATATATTACAGATAAGGAAGTGGAGCGATCCACTTCCTTTTTGAATACAAAAAACCAGGAAAGGGGAAATTATGAAAAGGAAAACCAGTGTCTGCCTGACGATTTTGGGGATACTGTCTCTTCTGATGGCAGGCTGTAACAATCAGAAGGAAGTTCTGCCGGAGGAGACTGCTGCGCAGCCGGTCAATGTGCAGGGAGAAGCAAAGAATGAGAGAAAACAGGCGGCAGGCAAGGCAGAATTGGCAGAGGATTACTATGATTATGTGAATGAGAAGGTTTTAAAGGAAAAAGAGATACCAAAGGATTCCAATAACTGGAGTTATTTTTATGATCTGGACAAAAAGGCGTATGAGGTTCTTCATGAGACACTGAGCGAAGCCGTCAAAAACCGAAGCAGTGCAAAGCCTGGATCTCTCCAGCAGAAAATTGCAGATTTATATCTTACCGCTTTGGATAAGAATGGAAGAGAATCCGCCGGTCTTTCACAGTTAAAGCCTTATATAGAAAGCATCAGAGATGCTTCCAGTCTTAACGAGTATTTCGATGCTGCCGGAACCATCTATTCGGAGATCGGCTTTGGAAGCATTATTCTTCCTCAGTGGCAGGAGGATTTGAAGGATTCCACCCGGTACGCCTTGTACTTTGCAGGAGCGGACTTAGGACCGGGAAAAGAAACACTGGAGGATGAGTCACAGGCGGATTTAATAAAAAGCTATGAGGCGTATATTGGAAGAACCATGGAATATTCCGGCATGGAGCCAAAGGAAGCAAAAAAGGCAGCAGCAGAGATTCTGGCATTTCAGAAAGATTTAGCAAAAACCGCCCTTCCCTTGAGCCAGAGAAATGATCCGGGAATGATTTATAATCCTTATAGACTGGAAGAATTGAATAAGCTCTTCCCGTCTGGAACCATGGACCGTTTCATTCAGGCAGCCGGACTTTCAGGGCTTGACACTTATGTGGTCAGCCAGGAAGAGCAGATGAAAACCATCAGCAGCTATCTTACGGAAGATTCTCTGCCCCTTCTTAAAAATTACACCATCTTCTGTCTGATGAATGATTTCGGAATCTATCTGACGCCGGAAATCCGTGATAATTACAGAGACTGGCATAATCTTCAAAACGGAATCAAAGAAAGAAAATCCGATGAAAAAATGGCAAGTGAAATGACTCAGGATATGCTGGGGTTTGAATTTGGACAGCTTTATGTGGAAAAGCAGTTTTCAAAAGAAGATAAAAAGGCCATTGAAGAAATGGTGCAGCAGATTTTAAATGCCTATAAAAGCCAGATCATGGCCCTGGACTGGATGGGAGCTGAAACCAAGGAAGCTGCCATCCGGAAGCTGGATCACATGACACTGAAAATCGGGTACCCGGATATATGGCCCGATGATTATGCAGCTGCATCCGTTGTTCCGGCAGAACAGGGCGGAAATTTCATTGACAATACCCTTTCCCTTGTAAAAGCCAGGAATGCAGTGCAAAAGGAGAAAGTACGCAGGCCGGTGGATAAAGGAGAGTGGGCCATGACCCCTCAGACCGTCAATGCTTATTATAATCCTACAGGCAATGAGATCGTTTTTCCGGCAGCAATTCTTCAGCCCCCATTTTATGATCCCAATGCAGATGCTGCATCAAATCTTGGAGGGATCGGAATGGTCATCGCTCATGAAGTCAGCCATGCTTTTGATTCTTCCGGTTCCCAGTACGATGAAAACGGGAATTTTCATGTATGGTGGTCAGAAGAAGACCGGACAAAATTTAAGGAACGGGCGGATCGGGTGGTGGCTTATTACAGTGAACAGGAAGGGTTTGAGGGGCGCAAGGTAAACGGTCTGCAGACCCTTGATGAAAATATTGCAGATCTTGGCGCCCTGGCATGCATTACTGCAATTGCAGGTGATGATAAGGAAGCCTTAAGGCTTTTGTTCCGTCAGTATGCTACCATATGGGCATCCAAATATACGCCGGAAGCCATGATTAAGAGACTGAACACCGATGTTCATTCACCGGCAAAGGTGAGAGTCAATGCGGTTCTCCGCTCCACGGATGCTTTTTACAAAGCCTATCCTGACATAAAGGAGGGAGATGGCATGTATGAAGTGCCCGGGAAACGGGTGAAGATATGGTAAAATAAGATCGAAAAAGCCGTACCCGGAAGAAATACCGGGATACGGTTTTTTTCAAAACCAGCTTACCGGCCGTGACAAATAAAAAATTTTTGAAAAAGTTTTATAAAAATCTTGACAACTTCCTTAAGTTAGCATATACTAACCTACAGGAAATGGAAATGATTATCAATAGTTTAAAAAAGAAAGAAGATGACGAATGATGCCTTTAACAATGGTGAAATCTGGTGAGCCTAATGTGATCCGAAAAATAGGAGGAAAAGAAGAAACAAGACGTTTTTTGGAAAACCTGGGATTTGTTACCGGCGGGATCGTTACTGTTGTCTCTGAAATCGGAGGAAACATGATTGTGAATGTGAAAGATTCCAGAGTAGCGATTGGTAAAGATATGGCCAATAAAATCATGGTAGGGTAAAGAAGGAGAAAAAAGATGACATTAAAGGAAGTTCCATGCGGAAAAACAGTTAAGGTAACCAAACTGACCGGTGAGGGTCCGGTGAAAAGAAGGATTATGGATATGGGAATCACGAAAGGCGTAGACGTTTTCGTAAGAAAAGTAGCCCCCCTTGGTGATCCTGTTGAGGTTACGGTGAGAGGTTATGAATTATCCCTTCGGAAAGCGGATGCGGAAATGATTGTTGTGGAGTAGTTTTTTTTTACATAAGAGTTAGGTAAAACTAATGCCAAACAAATTAGTGCTGACAGGCAGAAAGAGGTAGAGTATGTCAATTAAAATTGCATTAGCAGGTAATCCAAACTGCGGAAAGACGACGCTGTTTAATGCGCTTACGGGATCGAATCAGTTTGTGGGGAACTGGCCGGGCGTTACAGTTGAGAAAAAAGAAGGAAAGTTAAAAGGCCATAAGGATGTAATCATCATGGATCTTCCTGGTATTTATTCCCTTTCTCCCTATACCCTGGAAGAAGTGGTTGCCAGAAATTATCTGATCGGAGAACGGCCGGATGTGATTTTGAATATTGTGGATGGTACAAATATCGAACGTAACCTCTATTTGTCCACCCAGTTAATGGAGCTTGGGATTCCGGTGATCATGGCCGTCAATATGATGGATGTTGTTGAGAAGAACGGAGACAAGATACATATCAATAAGCTGAGCCAGAAACTTGGCTGTGAAGTTGTGGAAATCTCCGCATTAAAGGGAACAGGTATTAAGCAGGCGGCTGAGAAAGCGGTTGCTCTTGCCAGCCAGAAAAAGAACGTTTCGGTTCACAAGTTCCAGCCGGAGCTTGAAAGCGTATTGGAATCCATTGAAGAAAAATTAGGAAATGATGTTCCGGAAGATCAGAAGCGTTTCTTTGCAATCAAACTTTTGGAAAAAGATCAGAAGATTGAAAGCCAGCTGAAAAAGGTTCCTGATGTATCCGAAGAGATCAGCCTGATTGAACGGGAGATGGATGATGATACGGAAAGTATTATCACCAATGAACGGTATGTGTATATTTCGTCTATTATAAAAGAATGCTATACAAAGAATAAAAAGAATGCGATTACGGTGTCAGATAAGATTGACCGTATTGTCACGAACCGTTTCCTGGCGCTTCCGATCTTTGCAGTGATTATGTATCTTGTGTATTATGTATCTGTAACAACCGTAGGTACCTGGGCAACGGACTGGGCCAATGATGGAGTGTTTGGTGAAGGCTTCAGCTTCTTTGGCATTGATGTTCCCGGTGTTCCTGTTGTTATCGGAAACATTTTGACAGCAGTAGGATGCGCAGACTGGCTCCAGGGCCTGATTCTTGACGGAATCGTGGCTGGTGTTGGTGCAGTATTAGGCTTTGTGCCTCAGATGCTGGTTCTTTTCATTTTCCTCGCCTTTCTTGAGAGCTGCGGATATATGGCGAGAGTTGCATTTATCATGGACCGGGTGTTCCGTAAGTTCGGACTTTCCGGTAAATCATTTATTCCGATACTGATCGGTACCGGCTGCGGCGTTCCTGGTGTTATGGCTTCCCGTACCATTGAGAATGACCGTGACCGTAAGATGACCGTTATGACTACCACATTTATTCCATGTGGGGCAAAGCTTCCGATCATTGCCCTGATTTCAGGCGCACTGTTTGGCGGAGCTTCCTGGGTTGCACCGAGTGCTTATTTTGTAGGAATCGCTGCGATTGTCTGCTCCGGTATTCTTCTGAAAAAGACAAGCAGATTTGCAGGTGAGCCAGCTCCTTTCGTTATGGAGCTTCCGGCATATCATATTCCTACGGTAGGAAATATTTTAAGAAGCATGTGGGAGCGGGGCTGGTCCTTTATTAAGAAGGCAGGAACCATTATTCTTTTAGCAACTATTTTTGTTTGGTTTACCTCTTACTTCGGCTGGGTAGACGGACAGTTCAGATTGTTAGACACTATGGAGCTTGACCATAGCATACTGGCAGCGTTAGGCGGTGCGGTCAGCTGGATATTCGCTCCTCTGGGCTGGGGTGACTGGAAGTCTGCAGTTGCTGCAATTACCGGACTGATTGCCAAAGAGAACGTCGTAGGAACCTTTGGTGTTCTTTACGGATTTGCAGAAGTAGCGGAAGATGGAAGCGAAATATGGGGAACTCTTGCAGGAAGCATGACAACCATTGCCGCTTATTCCTTCCTGGTATTTAATCTTCTTTGTGCCCCATGTTTTGCCGCTATGGGTGCAATCAAGAGAGAGATGAATAACATTGGCTGGTTCTGGTTTGCAATCGGTTATCAGACGATCCTCGCATATGTGATTTCATTATGTGTTTATCAGTTTGGTATGCTGATTACAACTGGTACATTCGGGTTCTTTACCTTCGTAGCCTTTGCTTTGCTTGCAGGACTTATTTATATGCTTGTGAGACCTGGAAAAGAAGCGAATGCAACAAAAGCAAACTTAAAGGGTGTAGCACGTGCAAGATAAGCTGCAGAACACGTAGACAAGAGCCTGCATGAATGTGCAGGCTCGAAATATAAGGAGGTACTTCTATGGGAACATTTGTTGTGCTGATGGTTGTCATCGGTGTGGTGGCATTGATCATTAAGGGTATGATTCGAGACAAAAAGAACGGGAAATCCATTCAATGCGGCGTATCATGTGAACATTGTGGAGGGCATTGCAGTCACTAAAGACTGCAGCCGGAAGGTAAATGGTAAGATTTCTATTACGGAAAATGGAGGTGCCTAAATGGAAGATCGCAATATTATCAGTGAAAAAAGAAAAGTGACTGATTCCAGAAGCTATCACAGATCAAGAATGCAGAAAGAGCTTATTATTGAAAAGCTGAAGGAAAGAGGATGCAGAATAACAAAACAGCGCCTTACGCTGCTGGATATTATTCTGGAACATGAATGCTCCAGCTGTAAGGAGATATATTATAAAGCATCAAAAGTTGACGAGAGCATCGGTGCCGCAACCGTTTACCGGATGGTAAATGTCCTGGAAGAAATCGGTGCAATCAGCCGCAAGAACATGTATAAGATCGCTTATTCAGAGACTTGTTCCATGGAAGATGCGTGTACTGTGGTACTGGATGATGAGACCACCTATCATCTGTCTGCAAAGAGCTGGAATACGGTTGTAAGGGCAGGACTTTCTGCATGCGGTTATTTGCATGACCAGAAGATTTCATCCATATCAGTAAAGCCATGCGAATGTGAGCAGGCTGGTTGCTATTAATTTTATTAATTTGAGGTTAGTCATTCCTAACCCATAGAATGAGCATATAGAATATGAATACAGGAACAGGATTTGAGTTATGCAATAATGGTATTGATTACCATGAAATCATCGAGTGCATCGTAAGTGCGCTGGATGCAAAGGACCCTTATACGGCGGGGCATTCTCAAAGGGTCAGCGATATGGCGCTGACCCTTTCTGCGTTATTGGAACTTCCTCAGGCAGAGGTGGAGAGGATCCATATTGCGGCTCATCTTCATGACATCGGTAAAATCGGTGTTCCCGATGCGGTTCTTAATAAACCGGACAGGCTTTCCGGCGAAGAATGGGAAGCCATGAAAAAGCATCCCAGGATCGGTGCCGAAATTTTAAGCAAATCCAGACATCTGAATGAACTGAAAGAAATTGTTCTATATCATCATGAACGCTATGACGGCAAAGGCTATCCAGACGGCTTAAAAGGAAAAGAAATTCCTGTGGGTGCCAGAATCATAGCCATCTGTGATTCCATTGATGCCATGACGTCTGACCGGGGTTACCGGGGTGCTTATTCCTTAGACCACTGTTATGAAGAAATCAAAAAGAATCTGGGACTGATGTATGACCCGGATATCGGAGCTCTGGCGCTGCTGCGTTGGTCTGAAGTGACAGTTGCTGCACGCAAAATTGATAAAATTTATCAATTATAAAGATTACCTTTGACTAACTGAAAACACGGTTGATATGATGATATAAACTGAAAAGTTGGTAATTAATAGGAGGATACAAAAGATGTGGGATATTACTAAAATTAAAAACACAGGAATTTTTGTTGGAGGGATCCTGTTTGGAACAGCCGGTATAAAGCTTCTTTCCAGCAAGGACGCAAAAAAGGTATATACCAATTGCACCGCAGCGGTTCTTCGGGCAAAGGATTGTGTGATGAAAACGGCAACTGTCGTTCAGGAAAACGCAGAAGATATTCTTGCGGAAGCAAAGCAGATCAATGAAGAACGTGAATTAAAAGAGGCTGCTGCAGAAGTATCTGAGGGTGCAGAAGCATAAAAAGGTTAAGACCGCCAGAATACAAAAGAATATGACAGAGCGGGGCCGGTGAATCGTGGCCCCGTTTTCTGTATGGAGGAGCATACGTGAAATTTATCATAAAACATGATATACCAGGGCGGCTAAGGATCCATCTTATTCAGACAAGGATGACTTACCGGGAAGCCGATACATTGCTTTATTATCTGCATGGAATAAAAACAATAACAGCCGTAAAGGTTCGCGAACGGACGGCAGATGCGGTCATACGCTATGCAGGCAGCCGGGATGAAGTGATTGAAGCCCTGAAGCAGTTTGATTATGATGGGGTGAAGGTGCCGTCAGCGGTTCTGGAGCATTCCGGACGGCAGCTCAATGCAGCCTATCAGGAAAAGCTGGTCTTAAAGGTACTTTTCAGAGCAGCAGGAAAGCTGTTTATCCCAGCCCCCATAAGGCCCCTTTACAGTGGCATACGATCGATAAAATATATCATAAGAGGACTGAAATGCCTTTTGCTAAAAAAGGTGGAAGTAGCAGTTTTAGATGCCATCGCCATAGGTGTTTCCCTCATAAGGGGAGAAGCTGAAACCGCCGGTTCTGTCATGTTTCTGCTGGGAATTGGGGAACTGTTAGAAGAATGGACCCATAAAAAGTCGGTAGGAGATCTGGCCAGAAGCATGTCCCTGCATGTGGGCCGGGTGTGGCTTTTGAGTGGTTCTCAGGAGGTGCTTGTAGAAGCAGCCTCCATAAGACAGAACGATCAGGTCGTGGTTCATATGGGGAATGTAATTCCATTTGACGGCACGGTGGTTTCCGGTGTGGCAATGGTCAACCAGGCTTCCCTTACCGGAGAATCCCTTCCGGTGAAAAAAGAAGCCGGAGGTTATGTATATGCCGGAACTGTGGTGGAGGAAGGCGAGCTTGTCATTGCGGTCCGGGAAGTATCCGGTTCCACCCGGTTTGAAAAGATTGTTACTATGATAGAAGAGTCAGAGAAACTAAAGTCTTCCCTGGAAAGCAAGGCCGGACATCTGGCAGACCGTCTGGTCCCTTATACTCTTTTAGGGACCGGTCTGACCTGGCTGATCACCAGAAATGTAACCAGAGCCCTTTCTGTTCTTATGGTGGATTTTTCCTGTGCCTTAAAACTTGCCATGCCTGTTTCTGTGCTTTCTGCTATTCGTGAAGCCAGTCTGTATCACATGACCGTAAAAGGCGGCAAGTACCTGGAAGCAGTGGCTGATGCGACGGTGGTGGTTTTTGATAAGACAGGAACCCTTACAAAGGCCAAACCAACGGTAAAGGAAGTGGTAACGTTCGGCAGGGAAAGCAAGGAAGAAATGCTTAGAATTGCAGCCTGTCTGGAGGAACATTTCCCCCATTCCATGGCAAAGGCTGTGGTAAATGCTGCCAGGGAAATGGGGTTAGAGCATGAGGAAATGCATTCTAAGGTGGATTATATCGTGGCCCATGGCATTGCTTCTTCTATTGAGGGGAGAAAGGTGGTCATTGGCAGCTATCATTTCGTATTTGAGGATGAAGCATGTACGGTTGACCAGGCTTATCAGGAAGCGTTTCATCAGCTTCCCTCAGACTGCAGCCATCTCTACCTTGCCATGGACCAGAAGCTGGCAGCTGTGATCTGTGTGGAAGATCCTCTTCGGGAAGAGGCCGGAGCTGTAATCAATTCCCTGAAAAAGGCAGGGATTTGCAAGGTGGTCATGATGACCGGAGACAGCGAACGGACGGCCAGTGCAGTAGCAGCCAGGGTTGGTGTGGATGAATATTACTCGGAGGTCCTGCCGGAGCAGAAGGCACGTTTCATTGAGCAGGAGAAAGCGGCAGGCAACGCAGTCATTATGGTGGGAGACGGAATCAATGATTCCCCGGCCCTGTCAGCCGCAGATGTGGGAATTGCCATCAGTGACGGGGCGGAGATAGCAAGAGAGATTGCAGATATTACCATTGCTGCGGACAATCTCTATGAGATTGTCACCTTAAAGCTGTTGAGTGACAGCCTGATGAAACGGATCCACAGCAACTACCGGAATATTGTCGGAATCAATACCAGCCTGATTCTTTTGGGGGTAACAGGGATCATATCTCCAACGACTTCTGCCCTTTTACACAATCTGTCGACGCTTGGAATCAGTCTTTTAGGGATGCAGAACCTGTTAGAGGAGTGAATGGAGCAGCTTGACTTTCCTGCTGGTTCGATGTATACTTGCAATGAAAATAAAAAGGGGTGCTGGAAGAAGTCCGGCTGAGATAAAACAGTATTGTTTTGAACCCTGTAACCTGATCTGGATAATGCCAGCGTAGGAGACTTTAAGGCACAGCCTGTAGACCCGCCCGGATATCCGGACGGGTTTTCTGTATTTAAGAAAAGGAGAGAATAATATATGAATGCAAGCGTAGCGATTCAATCACTTCCGGAGGCAGCAAATGATGAGGAATTGATCCGTATTGTAGATCAGGTCATCGATTATATCAAAAGCACCGGACTTAATTATTATGTGGGACCCTTTGAGACAGCCATAGAGGGAGATTATGACGAACTGATGGATATCGTAAAGGAATGCCAGCATATAGCCATTCGTGCAGGCGCTCCCTCTGTGGCCGCTTATATTAAAGTTACTTACCGGCCGGAAGGAGAGGTATTAACGATTGAGAAGAAAGTCACAAAGCATCACCAATAAGCTGTGGTCATGTTCTGCGGTATTGGGGGTTCTTTTCTTATGGCAGGGGATATCTTCCTTTGGACTGGTGGGGTCTTATCTGCTGCCATCGCCTATAAGCGTGGGGAATGCATTTATAACCGAATTCCCGGCACTCATGGAGCATGCGAAGATAACGCTGACAGAGGCATTTACAGGACTTTTTCTGGGTGTGGCCACCGGTTTTTTCATTGCCGTATTGATGGATCATTTTAACGGACTATACCGGGCATTTTATCCTCTGATTGTTTTGACCCAGACCATACCTGCGGTGGCCCTGGCTCCGCTTCTGGTATTATGGTTCGGGTATGAGATGACACCAAAGGTAATTCTAATTGTATTGACCACATTTTTCCCTGTCACCATTGGCCTCTTAAACGGCTTTCAATCCGCAGATCCGGATGCTGTGAATCTTTTAAGGTCCATGGGGGCCGGAACCATCGGCATATTCCGTTACATCAAGCTGCCGGGAGCCATGGGGCATTTTTTTTCCAGCCTTCGCATCTCTGCTTCCTATGCCGTGGTGGGGGCGGTTATCTCCGAATGGCTGGGAGGCTTTGGGGGACTGGGGGTATATATGACCCGGGTAAGGAAAGCCTATGCCTTTGATAAAATGTTTGCAGTTATTTTTCTTATATCCGTAATCAGTCTGCTGCTTATGAAAGGGGTGGACATGCTCGCAAAAAAATGTATGCCGTGGGATAACCATAAAAGGCAGTTTTCAAATACGCCCTAAACTTTGGAGGAAAGAATGAAAAGAACAGGTTTGGCAATTTTAATTGCAGCGGCTTTTACCGCATCACTGACCGGATGCCAGAAGCTTGAAAAACAGGCAGCAGAAACAAAAACAGAAGAGTTAAAAAAGGTTACCTTTGTCCTTGACTGGACGCCTAACACCAATCATACCGGCCTTTATGTGGCACAGGAAAAGGGATATTTCAAAGAAGCAGGACTTTCCGTGGAGATCGTCCAGCCGCCGGAGGATGGAGCAGAAGTGCTGGTCGCTTCAGGAAAAGCGGACTTTGGCATGTCTTTCCAGGACACCATGGCACCGGCTCTGGCAGGGGATCAGGCACTTCCCATCACAGCAGTGGCTGCGGTGATCCAGCATAATTCCTCCGGAATCATATCCCGAAAAGGGGAAGGCATGGCATCGCCCAAAGGGATGGAAGGAAAAAAATATGCGACCTGGGACAATCCGGTGGAGAAAGCCATGATCAAAGACGTGGTAGAGGCCGATGGAGGCGACTTCTCAAAGATTGAGATGATTCCAAGTACAGTGACCGATGAAGTTTCTGCTCTGAAAACAAAATCCGTGGACGCCATATGGATCTTTTATGCCTGGGCCGGCATAAAGATGGAACAGGAAGGCCTGGATACGGACTATTTTGCATTTGCAGATTTAAACCCTGTATTTGATTATTACACACCTGTCATTATCTCCGGCAATGACTTTTTAAAGAATGATCCTGAGACGGCAAGAGCCTTCCTTGGTGCATTAAGCAGGGGATATGAAGATGCAGTAAATAATCCGGAGGAAGCGGCAGGGATTTTACTTAAGGCAGCACCGGAGCTTGATGAAGCCCTTGTAATGGAAAGTCAGAAATATCTGGCGGACAAATATCAGGATGATGTGGATGTCTGGGGATATATCGATCCGGAGCGTTGGAACCGGTTCTATAACTGGCTCAATGAAAATGGGCTTTCAAAAGCTGAGATTCCGGAAAATACCGGTTTTTCAAACGATTATCTGCCCCAGTAAAAGGTTAGGAGGAGCCAATGGTACAATTAAAGGCGGAAGGCATAAAAAAGTCCTTTGACGGAAGAACCGTACTGGAGGGAGTTTCTCTGAATCTTCGGGAAGGGGAACTGGTTTCGCTTCTCGGTGCCAGCGGCGGCGGAAAGACCACGCTGTTTCAGATTCTTGCGGGTCTTAGCCTGCCTGACGAAGGGCATGTATATATAAATGAAGAAGAAGTCACCGGCAAGCCGGGAAAGATCAGCTACATGCTGCAAAAGGATTTGCTCCTTCCATACCGCACGGTGGAAGATAATGTTGCCCTGCCGCTGCTGCTGTCAGGAATGAAAAAAGCAGAAGCCAGAAAAAAAGCTTCCGGGTATTTTGAGATGTTTGGTCTAGAGGGGACGGAGAAAAAATATCCCTCCCAGCTTTCCGGCGGCATGCGGCAGAGGGCGGCCCTTTTAAGGACTTATTTATTTTCCAGGCCCATTGCTCTTCTTGATGAACCATTTTCTGCTATTGACATGCTGACCAGGCATACCATGCATGAATGGTACTTAAAAGTGATGGAAGAGATCCGGCTTTCCACTCTGTTTATTACTCATGATATAGACGAAGCGGTTCTACTCTCTGACCGGATCTGTATACTTACAGGAACTCCGGGAAATATTACGAAGGAAATCATCATAAAAGAAGCAAAACCCAGGAACAAAGACTTCCATGTCTCAGAAGAATTTCTGGAATATAAGAGAGAGATTATAAGGCATATGGAACAGAGTTAATAACAGGCGGGCTTTTCAGGCCCGCTTTTTGCTGCTTATTCCATGGCTGCATAAATGGAACGGAAAGAAGTTTTTCTTCTAAGGGAATATAATCATCTGGTATCCGGTCATTAAATTTAGGTGATTATTATGCTTGTTATTCCGTCTGAATCATGTTAATCTAAGTAATATGGGAGTAATTTCCATAAAAAACAGCAAAGGATTTGAAGGAAATGAACAGGAAACGAAATCATGCAGGTACGATAGGAAAAATTATGTTTCTGGCAGTATTATTTATGCTGGCAGGAGCTACGATTGCACTGGCAGATGATGCTTCAAAGTTTGTGCCGGGAACCAAGATCAACGGTGTCCTGGTGGGTGGAATGACAATCGATGAAGCAAAAGTACAAATAGAGGGGTTTTATGGCAGGGAATACAACCTTACCATCAAGGGAAAAGGAAGCAAAACAGAAGTAATCAAAGGAACGGATATCGGATATCAGGTGGTGATCACAGACGGTTTAAAGAAGGTTCTGGAAGATCAGAACGCCTCCGGACGTGTGGCAGGTCCGGCAGAGGATAACAGCCATTCGTTAAAAAGCACAGTATCTTTTGATGAGCAGAAATTAAAAGAAAAACTCAACGGGTTATCCTTTGTAAGCGGACAAAGTGTTGTATCCACAGTGAATGCCAGAGTATCTGACTGGAAGCAGGGAGAGCCATTTACCATTATTCCGGAAGTGCAGGGAAACAGCGTGAATGCAGGCAAGCTGGAAGAGGCAGTAAAAAGTGCCTTGACCCAGGAACTGAAAGAAGTGAACTTAGAAGAATCCGGCTGCTATGACATTGTAACCGTTACAAAGGATGATGAAGGACTTAAGGCCCAGTGTGATGCACTCAACCGGGTAAGAGAAATGCAGATTACCTATGCCTTTGGCAGCAGGTCCGAGGTGCTGGGCGGGGAAGAGATCTGTTCCTGGATTACCGGCATTTCAGACGGAGTCATTCAGGTAAACACAGACAAAGCGGCAGCTTATGTGAAATCTTTGGCGGACAAGTACGATACGGCAGGAAGAGGAAGGAATTTCCACACGGCAAGCGGAAGGGACGTAACTCTTTCCGGCGCTTACGGCTGGCAGATCAATCAGCCTGCGGAGATTGCAGAACTGGTTGCGGTCATTCGTACAGGCCAGAGCCAGACCAGGGAACCGGTTTATGCAAAGGCAGCGGCTGACCGCAACAATGACTGGGGCGGAACCTATGTGGAGGCAGACCTGGCAGCCCAGCATGTCTATATGTATAAAGATGGCGTTCTTGTATGGGATGCCCCTTGTGTAACTGGCAATGTGTCAAAGAATCACACCACTCCGGAGGGAATCTATACCCTGTCCTATAAACAGACAGACCGGATTCTTCGGGGTGCCAAACAGGCAGATGGAACCTATGAATATGAAAGTCATGTGGATTACTGGATGCCTTTCAATGGAGGAATTGGTTTCCACGATGCAGATTGGAGAAATAGGTTTGGCGGAACCATCTATCAAAATAACGGAAGCCACGGCTGTGTCAACCTTCCCCCGAAAAAGGCAAAGGATTTATACAGTCTTGTCTATGCTGGCATTCCGGTTATCTGCCATTATTAAATAAAAGGAAAAAGAGGCTGGCTCGTCACCTGATCATTCATTGACCAGACAGTCTCTTTGTGTTACATTGATAGTGAAAAAAGTGTGTGGACACTGGCCGAAGACATTAAAAAAAGGCGGGGAAAACTGAATTGGATGGAAATAAACGCAGAAAGAAAATTATAGAGATTTTAAATCAGGAAAAAGGGCCTGTTTCAGGCGCAGAGCTGGCAAAAAGAGTAGGGGTAAGCAGACAGGTTGTGGTTCAGGATGTGGCACTTATGAGGGCGGAGCAGGAAGAAATCCTTTCAACGAACAAAGGATATGTCCTTCGCCGCCAGTCGGCCCAGGAAGAGGCAGACTGTATAAGGGTTTTTTGTGCCAGTCACACGACGGAAGATACATTAAACGAGCTTTATACCATCGTGGATTATGGCGGCAGACTTCTGGACGTGTTTATCGAGCATGAAGTTTATGGCCAGATCCATGTGGATTTAATCATCAATAACCGTCTGGATGCGGAAGAATTCATGGAAGCCCTGAAACATTCCGGAGACCAGCCCCTTAAGATTCTCACCAATGGCTGCCACTATCATACGGTTGCGGCAGATTCCAAAAAAAACTTAGACAGGATTGAGCAGGAATTAAAAAAGAAAGGGTACCTTGCAAAATAAGATACCTCCATATAGGACGATGAAATAAAAAGTCTTATATGGAGGTATTTTTGCGTCAGAGACTATTGTTCTGAGGAACAGAATACAATTATTTTATCCGGTGTGGTGACCGCAGGGATGCTTCTGGTAGTAAAATTGTATAAAATAAACAGGTAATGGCCTCCCGGCGTATCAAAGAACATCTGACCGTTGGGAAGCAGAAGATCCGAAGGGTCTGATGGGACATTGAGCCTTAGGGTTCCGTCGGTATTTAAAAGGTTCTCATCAAAATAATCAAACATGGCTAAGTATCCGTCGTCATCTTCCGCAAGTATCAAAGGGGCAAACTGAGGCGGATAAATGAGCAAAACGGGTGCATCTGTATCATAAATAGCAGTAATTGAATCCCCTCTTTCAAAGGTATGCTGGTCTAAAACATAAGTATCGGGATTGACCACAAAATTTACCTCACCAAGGCTTTGGCTCATAACGGAAATAAGCAGGGAACATCTGGGGGAGGGGGTAGAGGTTTCTAATGGATTAACGGAAATGACCGTTCCGTAGATAGGAGAAAAACGTGTCATGAAGGTGTCCTTTGGAACATTCTTATTTCCAGTTTATGAAGGAAAGGGGCCGGTTGTGAAATAACTTAAAGTTCCTTAATGAGAAATCGTAATAAAAAAGTTAAGAAATATACCGGAAAAATTTAGACATAATTCGTGGTTTTCAGTTATAATTAATCCTGAAAGTAAAGGCTGGTAAAGAGGTAGGAAATAAATGGAAAAACAAAGACAGCGCAGCAGAAAGAAAAGGTCCTTTGGATTAAAAAGATGGGCAGTCGCCGGAGGCGCAGCTGTTGCAGCGGCAGGGTTAATTACTGCTTTGGCATATATCCAGATGAGCAGAGCATATGAGAAGGTGTTTTTCCCTAATACCACCATCAATGAGATGAATGTATCCAAAAAGTCCGTGGAGGATGTAAAGAATATGATTGCTTCAAGTATTGGCGATTATAAGCTGACCATTCAGGAACGGGGAGGAAACACGGAAGAATTAAAAGGCAGCGATATCGGTCTTGAAGCAGTGTTTGACGGAACTCTTGAGAAGTTACTGGCAGAGCAGAAGCCCCTTTCCTGGGGAAAGCACTTAAAGAAGTCTCAATCCTTTGAACTCGGTACCATGATCAAGTACGATGAGGATAGATTTAATACAGCTGTTTCTGCCTTATCCTTTCTTGCGAAGGAACCGGAAGAAAAGGCACAGGATGCTGCCGTGTCGGATTACGTTTCCGGGCAGGGGTATCACATAATACCAGCAAAAGAAGGCAGAGAATTAGATCCTGAAAAAGTAAAGACAGTGATTTCAGACGCTGTTATGAATTTAAAGCCTGAGCTTTCTCTTGATGAGGCAGGTGCCTACATAACCCCCAGGATTCCAACGGATGACCCTGAACTGATAAGTAAGGTTCAGACCATGAACAAATATGTCAGCACCACCATCACTTATAAATTCGGAGATGCAAAAAAGGTTTTAACCGGAGATACCATTTCAAAATGGATCAAAACGGATGAAAGCGGCAAGGTCTATCTGGACAGCAAATCGGTCAGCGCCTTCGTAAAAGAGCTGGCAGACCAGTATGACACGGCATATAAGGCAAAGAACTTAAAGACCTCCTATGGGAAGAATGTGAAGATTACTGGCGGAAGCTATGGCTGGAGAATTAATCAGGGTGCCGAAGCAGATGAACTGGCGGAACTGATCCGGACCGGAACCAGCCAGACAAGAGAACCGGTCTACAAGCAGAAGGCGGCCAGTCACGGTACGGCAGACTACGGAAACACCTATGTGGAGATCAATCTGACGGCTCAGCATCTGTATTTCTATAAAGACGGAAAACTGGTGGTGGAATCAGATTTTGTATCCGGGAATGAATCAAAGGGCTGGTCAACACCGGCAGGAGCTTTCTCTCTTACCTATAAAGAAAGAGACGCCACACTGAAAGGAGAAAATTACCGGACTCCGGTTTCCTACTGGATGCCGTTTAACGGCAATATCGGGCTTCATGATGCCAAGTGGAGAAGCAGCTTTGGAGGTTCTATTTATAAGACCGGAGGTTCTCACGGCTGTATCAATCTGCCTCCTGCAGTGGCTAAAACCATTTTTGAAAATATCAGTGCCGGAGTCCCGGTTCTCTGCTATCATCTGCCGGGAACCGAATCAAAGACAGCTTCAGGGGCCACAGGAAAGCCGGAGGAGACAACGGCTCCCACAACCGCACCGGCTACGGCGGCACCAACTACAGCGGTACCGGCAACGACTGCTCCGGCCACGACGGCGGTACCAACGACGGCGGCACCAACCACAGCACCTCCTGTCAGGGAGACTGTGAAGGAACCTTCCACGACCGCTGCTTCTGAGGAGCAGGCAGACGGTCCTGGTGCTGCCAAAAGCACAGGAAAGAATAAAATCGGCCCTGGCATGTAATCGGTTCTGGCAAGAGAAAGAAATATAAATTAGCAAGACCATAGAGGCTGCTGCATCAGACATTAAATAAACTGATGCAGCAGCCTTAAACTTACGGGAAGATGAGCCGATGAAACAATATAGAAAAAAGTGTTTCATAGAAAAGGAGATTTGCTTATGTTGAACAAAGAAACCTTTGTACCTATACAGTTTTTTAAAAAGGAAGCTTATACCGGAAGCATGAATGGAATGCGTTACCGGATCAATAAGGTGGAAGAAGGATTGGAGGCTGCCGTATATCCGGAGCCGTACTGCTATGAAGCAACTCCCGATGAGCAGAAGATAAAAATGATATTTCCTTTTTCCGAGGAAGGCAGACAACAGGCCGTGGACTGGATCAATCAGCAGTATGAAGAAAAGTTGTCAATTTGGAAATCTTCTTCAAGAAAATAATCCCCCCTTTTCTAAATGGATGAAGTATGGTATGATAATGTATTATTGGAAATACTGACATGGAGGAAGAGAAATGGAAGAGAACAAGGAAGAAGTGGTTTCTAAAAACTTTATCGAACAGGAGATAGACAAGGATCTTGCAGAGGGTGTTTATAATCATGTACAGACCAGATTTCCACCGGAGCCAAACGGCTATCTGCACATTGGACATGCAAAGTCCATATTACTCAACTATGGCCTGGCGCAAAAGTATGGTGGAAAGTTCAACCTCCGTTTTGATGATACAAACCCGACAAAAGAAAAGACAGAATTCGTAGAATCCATTATAGAAGATGTGAAGTGGCTGGGCGCTGATTTTGGAGACCGCCTGTTCTTTGCCTCCAATTATTTTCAGGAGATGTACGACCGTGCCGTTCTTTTAATAAAAAAAGGAAAGGCATTTGTCTGCGATCTGACTGCAGAAGAGATCCGGGAATACCGCGGTGATTTTAAGACACCGGGAAAAGAAAGCCCATACCGGAACCGCAGCGTGGAAGAAAACTTAACGCTGTTTAAAGAGATGAAGGAAGGCAAATATAAGGATGGGGAAAAGGTTCTTCGTGCGAAGATCGATATGGCATCACCAAACATCAATATGCGTGATCCGGTCATTTACCGTGTTGCCCATATGACCCATCATAACACGAAAGATGCCTGGTGCATCTATCCCATGTATGACTTTGCCCATCCGATTGAAGATGCCATTGAAGGAATTACTCACTCCATCTGCACTTTGGAGTTTGAAGATCACAGACCGCTGTATGACTGGGTGGTAAGGGAATGCGAATTTGTCAATCCTCCCCGTCAGATTGAATTTGCAAAGCTGTATCTGACCAATGTAATAACTGGAAAACGGTATATCAAGAAGCTGGTGGAGGACAATATTGTGGACGGCTGGGACGATCCCCGTCTTGTATCCATTGCAGCGTTAAGAAGAAGAGGTTATACTCCGGAAGCCCTCCGGATGTTCGTGGATCTGGTAGGCGTTTCAAAAGCCAACAGTTCCGTGGATTATGCCATGCTTGAATACTGTATCCGGGAAGATTTAAAATTAAAAAGGCCGAGAATGATGGCGGTTCTGGATCCGGTCAAGCTGGTAATCGACAACTATCCGGAAGATACCATTGAGTATTTAGATGCTGCCAACAATCTGGAGAATCCGGAGCTTGGAGAGAGAAAGCTGCCCTTTGGCAGAGAGCTTTACATCGAACGGGAAGATTTTATGGAAGAGCCCATTAAAAAGTATTTCCGTCTGTTCCCAGGCAATGAAGTCCGTTTAATGAATGCTTATTTTGTCACCTGTACCGGCTGCGAGAAAGACGCAGACGGGAATGTGACCGTAGTTCACTGTACCTACGACCCTGAGACCAAGAGCGGTTCCGGCTTTGAGGGAAGAAAGGTAAAGGGCACCATTCACTGGGTGGCAGCAGCTACAGCAGTACAGGCAGAGTGCCGCCTGTATGAAAATATCGTTGATGAAGAAAAAGGAAAGTTGAACGAAGACGGAAGCCTGAATTTAAATCCCAATTCCTTGACCGTCATAAAGAATTGCTATGTGGAGCCCAGCTTTGAAGGAGCAAAAGCATATGACAGCTTTCAGTTTGTCAGAAACGGATTTTTCTGCGTGGACTGCAAAGACAGCACTCCAGAACATCTGGTTTTCAATCGGATCGTTTCTTTGAAGAGTTCATTTAAAATTACAAAATAATGGTGACAGGCTGGGATGCCGGTCAAAGGAAGAATGCTGCATGACCGAGTAAGAAGAGGACGTGCGGCATTCTTTCCTTTCCGGGAAGAAAGGAGGCATCTCTTTCTATGGAACTGATGATACCTTTAAAAAATCAGGCAGGACTGCCTTTTTACAGTCAGATATACCGCTATATCAAAGAAGAAATAAAAAAAGGAAATTTAAAACCGGCGACCAGGCTTCCCTCCACCAGACGTCTGGCGGAGAATTTAAAGATCAGCCGAAGCACGACACAGATGGCTTATGAACAGCTGCTTTCGGAAGGATATATTGAAGCTGTTCCATGCAAGGGATATTTTGTATTGCAAATTGATGGTCTGGTTCATACCGGACAGGAAAAAGGTGAGAAGGGAACCTCCTTTTTGAGTTCCGGTTTTTCGGATGGGGAAGGTGATTCAAACTGGAGTGTGGATTTTTCTCCAAGAGGAATCGATCTTTGTGCATTTCCCTTTAACACCTGGAGAAAAATATCCAAAAATACGCTGGTCGATGACAACCGGGAGATGTTTGTGACCGGCGATCCCCAGGGAGAGGCTGTTTTCAGGGAAACCATCCGTACATACCTTCACTCAGCCAGAGGTGTAAACTGTTATGCGGAGCAGATCATTGTGGGAGCAGGAAGCGAATATCTGCTCATGCTTCTGTCTCAGATTTTATCTGATGACCGGGTGATTGCCATGGAAAATCCCACCTATAAGCAGGCATACCGTGTATTTCAAAGCCTGCACTACAAGGTGGTTCCCGTCCTTATGGACCAGCAGGGATTAAATGCAGAGCTTTTGGAGCAAAGCGGAGCGGATACCGCTTATGTCATGCCCTCCCATCAATATCCAACCGGCATCGTCATGCCTGTCAAACGCAGGCAGGAACTTCTGGGCTGGGCTTATAAAAAAGAGGGAAGATATCTGATTGAAGATGATTACGACAGCGAGTTCCGCTATAAGGGTCAGCCCATACCGGCGCTCCAGGGGATGGATCAGAAAGACAGGGTAATCTATATCGGTACCTTTTCAAAATCCATAGCACCGGCCATTCGTGTCAGCTATATGGTGCTGCCAAAATCCCTTCTTTCCGTATACCGGGAACGGGTGAACTTCTATGCATCTACCGTTTCCCGCATTGACCAGAACATTCTTTACCAGTTTATGGCTCAAGGACACTATGAGCGGCACTTGAACCGGATGAGGGCTGTCTATAAGGCAAAGCATGATGTATTGATTGCAGGGCTTAAGCCTTTTGAATCCCGTTTTTTAATCCGTGGGGAGTATGCAGGTCTCCATCTGCTTCTTACAGACAAAAGGAACAGCTCTGAGGCTGATTTGATAAAAAAGGCGGCGGAAGCCGGGGTAAAAGTTTACGGAATGTCAGGTTACTTTATTCATGAGGAACATAATACGTATCCGCCTACCGTTGTTCTGGGATATGCAAGTCTGACAGAAGAGGAGATCATTCGAGGACTTGCTCTTCTTAAAAAAGCCTGGGCGGTGCATGAGCCTAAGGAGGGATGCTGTGAATAAGGATTGGAAAATCATCAAAAATCAGAAGAACCTTCGGACTTTGATGGTCATCGGACTGACCGCCGTTCTTTTGCTCCTGCTTGGTTATGCAGGCAGCAGCCGGAGTGGGAAGCTGGCCAAAGAGGAGATGCTACAGTCTCCGGAGGCACTGGCGGAGGAAAGCTCTGAGGAAGAACCAGATACAGAGGTTTCTCTTACATTAGAGGATAAGGAATTTTTAAAGGGCCTGACGGAGCGGTTTAACGAGGGAGATTTAGAGGGAGCGGCCAGACTCTTAAGCGGTTATGAGATTCCGTGGAAGGAGTTTCCCTGTATGTATGACGGAAACGCTTTGAGAACGGAGCTTACTGCCGGCCGGGGGCTGGTATTTTTAAAGACCTCCACCGTTTTTTACGGGGATTTTAAAGACGGAGTTCCAAACGGAACGTGTACGGCACTGCAGGTGATTTCCCTGGAAGAAGGGAAACGGTATGATTATTCCTACGGAACCTGGGTCAATGGAAAAATGAACGGCAGCGGAGCCAGCGGTTATAATTATTATGACGGAGTTGGAGAAGAAATCAATAAACTCAGTGCCAAAGAAGGCGTTTTTAAAGACGACCGGATGGAGGGAGAGGTCACATATACCAGCACCAATGCAGCAGGAGAGAAGGCTGAGTGGAGATTGATGACGGCGGATGGACGGATTGTTTTAGATGACCGCTGGATCAGGGATGTGGACAGTTCTGGTACAACTACGTATAAACTGATGGCAAACGATGAAAACAATCATGCCTATACCTTGAGTGAAGCAGATTTGCAGGAAGACCGGTGGAAGAATTTTATCGGGTTTGATTTGGATTAGAAGGAGGCTTTAACGGGTGGATCAGGAAATCATAAACCGTCTGGGCGTTATTACGGATGAGGAACGGGAAATCATAAACGGACGGACAGAGATAGACCGGAAACGTTATACCGAGGGGCGGGAGCTGGTCATTGACAGCAAAAAGATGCTGGAACACGGAAAGTTGATACGCATCAGACCTCATACAAGGTTTGTGCATTTTCCAAGGCACAAACATAATTATATAGAAGTTATCTATATGTGCAAAGGGGAGACCACACATATTATTGATGGGGATAAGGTGGTTTTAAAAACAGGGGAACTGCTGTTTTTAAATCAGCATGCCACCCAGGAGATACTTCCGGCAGGGGAAGGCGACATTGCCGTTAATTTTATTATTCTGCCGGAATTTTTTGATACTGCTTTTGAAATGATGGGAGAGGAAGAAAATCTTTTGCGGGAATTCCTTGTGGGCTGTCTTTGTTTTAATCCCCGCTATGCCAGTTATCTCCATTTTGAAGTAGCTGATGTGCTTCCGGTACAGAATCTGGTGGAAAATATGGTCTGGACACTGCTTTATGACCACCCCAACAAAAGAAGCATCAATCAGGTCACTATGGGGCTTTTGTTCCTTCAGCTCATGCATTATACCGATAAGATCAGCCATACCAGAGAAGGCTTTGAACAAAAGCTTATTTTCCAGGTATTAAAGTTTATCGATGAGAATTATAAAGAGGGAGAATTGACGGAACTGGCAGAGCGTTTGAGCTATAATATTTACTGGCTGAGCCGGGCGGTCAAGAGGCTGACCGGAAGAACTTATAAGGAACTTTTACAGATCAAGCGTTTGAACCAGGCGTCCTTTCTTCTATTAAATACCAGACTTTCCGTAACGGATATATCCCTTGCAGTGGGGTATGACAATACCAGCTATTTTTACCGGATATTCCGAAGCTATTACAGCATGTCCCCCAAAGAGTACAGGGAAAAGAATAAAACAGCCGGTTTAACGGAACACAGAAAATAAGTGTTTGAACCAGGCAACGGTAAGAAAAGAAAAGAATCTATGCAGCAATTAAAATCAAAGGAAAAAAGAATTTTAATGTTGTTATTTTAGCTTTCAATCACTCATAAGTTTAAAATATAATGAGATCAAAATGAAGTTTGAATGTAATAAAAGAAAGCGGATGGGCATATACTTGGTAATATATGGTTGGTAAATAAATCTGAAAAGGAGAGAACCGATATGCCAAGAGGAGTAAGAAAAACACCGCTTCAAAAACTGGAGGAAGAGTTAAAAGAGGTGCGGGAATCCATCAAACAGTACAAGGATTGTCTCATTACATTAGATGAAAAAGAAAAAGAAATTCTGGATAAAATAAAGCTGGAACAATTCAAAGAGGTATCAACGATCTTGGACGAGCATGAGATGTCGATCATGGATTTAAAACAACTGCTTATTTCTTCAAAACCGGAATCAGAAGAATAAGGCAATGAAATAAAAAAAGTGCAAATAAGGACGTAGTTTTAAATAAACAGCGTCCTTATTTTTTGTATGGAAATCTATTATGATAGAAGCAGAAAAACATGGGAGGGGAACGCATGGAGAAATACTATCTTGCTGTTGATATCGGTGCTTCCAGCGGACGTCATATTCTTGGTACCGTAAAGGACGGAACGATTCATCTGGAAGAGATTTACCGTTTTGAGAACGGAATGAAACGGACCGGGGGTCAGTTATGCTGGGATGTGGAGTCCTTATTTGACGAAATCAAAGAAGGAATGAAGGTTTGTAAAAAGATCGGAAAGATACCAGTCAGCATGGGGATTGATACCTGGGCTGTGGATTACGTTCTTTTGGACAAGGAAGACCGTTTGTTAGGAAATGCGGTAGGCTATCGGGACGACAGAACAAAGGGAATGGATGAGCTTGTATATCGTATTATTTCTTTGCCGGATTTATATAAAAGAACCGGAATCCAGAAACAGATTTTTAACACGGTCTATCAGCTTATGGCAGAGAAACAGAAGAATCCGGACCAGCTTTCCAATGCAGAATCCTTTTTGATGATTCCGGACTATTTCCATTACCGGCTGACCGGAGTGAAAAAACAGGAGTATACCAATGCCACCACCACACAGTTGGTTAGTCCGGAAACCGGAAGCTGGGATTATGAGCTCATTGAAAAACTGGGCTTTCCGAAAAAGCTGTTTGGGCCGCTTTCCATGCCAGGTACTGTGGTAGGAGAACTGTCAAAGCAGATCCGTGAAGAAGCAGGCTTTTCCTGCCAGGTGATTCTTCCGGCCACCCACGATACCGGTTCTGCGGTTATGGCAGTTCCTGTAGTTCCCGGTGATCAGGATTCCATGAAAGATATCTTATACATCAGTTCAGGAACCTGGTCCTTAATGGGAACAGAGCTTTTAAAGGCAGACTGTTCGTTAAAGAGCATGGAAGCCAATTTTACAAACGAAGGCGGATATGAATTCCGTTACCGTTATTTAAAGAACATTATGGGACTGTGGATGATCCAGTCGGTAAGAAAAGAACTGTCTGAAAAAGGGGAGAAGTATTCCTTTGCAGAGCTTTGCGAGATGGCTTCCAAAGAGACCATCAACTCTCTTGTGAATTGCAATGACAGCGTATTTTTAGCGCCGGAAAGCATGATACAGGCCGTCAAGGACTTTTGCAGAGACAGACAGATGCAGGTACCACAGACACCGGGGGAGATTGCTGCTGTCATATACAACAGTCTGGCGGCATGCTATGGCGATACCATAAAGGAGCTGGAATCCATTACGGGAAAGTCCTATCCATCCATTCATGTGGTCGGCGGAGGCTCCAACGCGGATTATTTAAACCAGCTGACCGCAGACTGCACCGGCAGAACCGTATATGCAGGACCGGGAGAGGCGACTGCCATCGGAAATTTACTGGCACAGATGCTGGCATTTCATGAATTTGACGGTTTAAAACAGGCAAGAGAAGCTGTTTATAAGTCTTTTGCCGTTAAAGAATATAAGCCACGGAATAATTTATAAGAAGCGGAGGGAATCCTATGATAAGAAAATCCTTTAAAATGTACTTAAATGAAGGAATGGCGGAAGAATATGAAAAGAGACACAACATGCTCTGGCCGGAGATGAAGGAGATGATCCACCAGTTCGGCGGCCATAACTATTCCATATTTTTAGACGAAGAAACCAATGTGCTTTACGGATACATTGAAATAGAAGATGAAGAGAGATGGGCAAAGTCAGCGGACACGCCGATCAACCGCAAATGGTGGGATTTTATGGCGGATATTATGAGAACCAACCCGGATAACAGCCCTGTTTCTGATGGGTTGAAACCGGTATTTCATTTAGATTAATCTAATTAAAGGAGAAGAGGAAACCATGACATTAAAAGAAAGATATGAATCAGCAAAAGAAGTATATAAGGCCGTTGGCGTAGACACAGATGCAGCACTTGAAGCATTGAAACAGATTCCTATTTCCATGCATTGCTGGCAGGGGGATGATGTGATCGGATTTGACGGTGCAGGTGCGTTATCCGGCGGAATCCAGGCCACAGGCAATTATCCGGGACGGGCAAGAAATCCGGAAGAGCTGATGGCTGATATGGATAAAGCCTTAAGCCTTATTCCCGGAAAACACCGGATTAACCTTCATGCAAGCTATGCCATCTTTGAAGAAGGTGAGTGGGTAGACAGAGATAAACTGGAACCAAAGCATTTTAAAAAGTGGGCGGAGTTTGCAAAGGAGAGAGGCCTTGGCATTGATTTTAACCCCACCCTGTTCTCCCATGAGAAAGCAGAGAATGCCACCTTATCAAGCGAAATACCGGAGATTCGCAGCTTCTGGATCGACCATGTAAAAGCATGCCTGCGCATTTCTGAATATTTGGCCAGTGAACAGGGAACACCATGTACCATGAATATCTGGATTCCGGATGGCTTTAAAGATATTCCGGCTGACCGTACTTCTCCAAGGGCCCGTTTAAAAGATTCTCTTGATCAGATCCTTTCCATGGATTATGATAAAACAAAAGTACTGGTTGCAGTAGAGTCAAAGGTATTTGGTATCGGAATGGAAAGCTGTACCGTCGGTTCCCATGAGTTTTATATGAATTATGCTTCTAAGAATGATATTCTCTGCCTTCTTGACAGCGGTCATTACCATCCGACGGAAGTGGTATCTGATAAGATCTCTTCCATGCTTTTATTCTTTGATAAAGTTGCTCTTCACGTAACGAGACCGGTTCGCTGGGACAGTGACCATGTGGTATTATTCGATGATGAAACAAAGGAAATCGCAAAAGAAATCGTGCGCGGCGGTGCAGACCGTGTCCTTTTGGCTCTTGATTTCTTTGATGCAAGCATCAACCGCTTGAGCGCATGGGTGGTAGGTATGCGCAACATGCAGAAGGCTCTTTTAAGCGCTCTGCTTCTTCCTAATGAAAAGCTGGCACAGTTACAGAATTCCCGCAGCTTTACAGAGCTGATGATGCTTCAGGAAGAATTAAAGCTTTACCCCATCGGTGATGTGTGGAATTACTTCTGTGAGTTACATGGAGTACCTGCAAAAGAAGACTGGTTTGAAGAGATACGCAGCTATGAAAAAGAAGTACTGTTAAACCGGAAATAAGGAGAAAATAAACATGAAAATTTTAGATGCAGAATTTGTAAAAGGCTTTATCCGCTTATGTGATGATGGATTCAAACAGAACTGGCATGAAAGAAACGGCGGCAATTTAAGCTACCGCATCAAACCGGAAGAGGTGGAATCCGTAAGGGAGGAGTTGAAGTCTGACAATTCCTGGCAGCCGATTGGTACAACCGTTAAGGGGCTTTCCGGAGAGTATTTCATGGTCACAGGAAGCGGAAAGTATTTCCGTAACGTGATCCTTGATCCGGAAGCCAACACCTGCATCATAGAAGTGGATGAAAGCGGAGAAAATTACAGAATCTTATGGGGACTTTGCAACGGAGGACGTCCTACCAGCGAACTTCCTTCCCATTTAATGAACCATGAGGTAAAAAAAGCAGCTACCGGCGGAAAGCACAGAGTGATCTATCATGGTCATCCGGCAAATACCATTGCACTTACCTTTGTTCTTCCTCTGGAGGATAAGGTTTTTACCAGAGAATTATGGGAAATGGCTACAGAATGCCCGGTTGTATTCCCAAGTGGAATCGGCGTGGTAGGCTGGATGGTGCCGGGCGGACGTGAGATCGCAGTTGCGACCAGTGAGCTTATGAAGAAATACGATGCAGCGATCTGGGCGCACCACGGCTTATTTGTTTCCGGTGAGGACTTTGATTTGACCTTCGGGCTGATGCATACCATTGAAAAGTCTGCGGAAATCTTAGTAAAGGTTCTTTCTATCAGACCTGACAAGCTGCAGACCATCACTCCAGGAAATTTCCGTGATCTGGCCCGTGATTTTAAAGTGACATTACCGGAAGAATTTCTTTATGAAAAATAATTGTTTTTCCATTTAAATTAATAAACGCAAATAAAAGGAACGTACAGCAGCGGGGCGTAAAAGCCTGGCGGTTGTACGTTCTTTTGGTGTCTGAAAATTTTTATTCTGGTATTCCTGTTTATAGGGAGGGAATTAATCCTGGTAGTTAATTACTTTTCATAGAGTTGTGCGGCAGAGTCCCAGGCATTTGGTTTCTTTGTGTGATTGGAGAAGGCTGGTGAAGTATAAATCCTGTAAGATCAGCACTAATTGTAAACCTTTAATATAATTATGGTTGACAATTGGACTGTATCTTTGTATAATCATGTGGACTTAAGTTTATTACAGGGGGATTTTAAATGAAAATAAAAGCAAGAGAACTTACGTTATGTGCATTATTTGCCACGCTGAATGCCATTCTATCGCAAATATCCATACCGATCGGTCCTGTTCCCATCAATCTGGCCCATATATCTACCTTTGTGGCTGCCGGTCTGTTAGGGGCCAGGCATGGGGCTTTGAGTCAGTTTGTATTCGTTCTGTTGGGTGCAGTAGGGCTGCCGGTCTTTTCCGGCTTTACCGGAGGACTTTTAAGGGTCCTGGGTCCCACCGGAGGATACATCATTGCTTATATTGGAGCTGCTTTTATAACCGGATTTGTCATTGAGCGGTCCGGCAAAAGGACGATGACAGTTCTGACAGCCGCCATCTATTCCGGCTGGACCGTCACTTACTTATTCGGCACGTTATGGTATTCCTATATCACCCATACAAATTTTGCCGCAGCACTTATGGTTTGTGTGGTTCCCTTTTTGCCGGGAGATTGCTTTAAAACATGTTTAAGCATTTTCCTCATTAAAAAGTTGAGCCCGGTCCTATCCTCTAACTCTCGGTGAAAACCATTGTGAAGAAAAATATACAGGGAGATATAAAAATGACGTTTGATTATAAAAATCTTTCCAAAGAGGAAGCCTTATGGATTCTTAATTTGCCTGACGAACAACTTCCCGGCCTTTTGGAAGTCGTTTATTCCATTAGAAAAAAATACAAAGGGAATACCGTATCCATCCAGCTTCTTACAAATGCCCGCAGCGGCAATTGTTCCCAAAACTGTACCTATTGCGCACAGTCCCACCAATCCAGAGCCCATATTGATAAATACAGGCTCGTAGCCTACGATAAGCTGTTAAAGGACGGCTATATTGTAAAAGACAAGCATCTTGCACGCCATTGTATCGGATTAAGCGGAATAAGTTTTCAGGATTCAGAAATAAATGAATTTGCAGATGAGGTAAGAAAGCTTAAGAAGGAATCCCAATCTCCCATATGCTGTTCCATCGGATTTTTATCGCCAGAACAGGCAAGAATCCTTAAAGAAGCAGGAGTGGACAGAATCAATCATAATCTAAATACGAGCAGAAATTATTATCCGAATATCTGTACCACTCATACATATGACCAGCGCATATCCAATATAAAAATGCTGAAAAGTATGGGATTTGAAATTTGCTGCGGTGGCATTGCAGGTCTTGGGGAAGAAAAAGGTGATATTGTTGATATGCTCTTTGAGATTCAGGCAATCGGCCCCAAAGCGGTTCCCATCAATTTTTTGATTCCAATCGAAGGAACAGATTTAGAGAATATGGATACCTCTTATTTATCTGCTGAATATTGTTTAAAAGTATTATGCCTTGCCCGTTTGTTAAATCCAGGTTCCGATATAAGATGTGCAGCCGGAAGGGAAGTATATCTAAAAGGAAAAGAAAAATTGATGTTTTATGCAGTTGATTCTATTTTTGCTTCCGGCTATCTGACTGCAGATGGACAGGGAATTGATGATACCATTCAGATGATCACTGACGCAGGATTCGAGTATTATGTAGAAACCTGATACGAAAATGGACAGAAGAAAAAAGAAGCTGTTTTCCCCAGATCAGGGAAAGCAGCTTCTTTATCCTGTGGAAAACAGGTCTGTTATTGAATATCATCTTCTACGATGGTAGTGGTATCATCGGAAGATGCTTCCTTTATAGAGTCTGTCACAGCTTCCGGTTCTTCAAAAGTGTTCCCGGCCGGCTGACCATCTTTGGAAGCGGTATAATCAAGACCGCCGTCTTCTGTGATATCCTCTGTTACTTCTTCTGTATCTTCTTTCTCTAACGTGGAGTCAAACATATCTTTTGCAGTAAACGCCATGGCATTGGCTGCTTCCTTTGCGGTATCGCCAACGATACTGGCCGCATCCTTTACCAGGTTCTTAGCGGCAGTGGCGGCATCTTTGGCAGCATCTGCCATATCGGAAGCTGCAACCTTAAGCTCGTCCTTGTTGGCATTTAAGGAAACATAATTGCGGTTCATCGTGCTGTCAATTTTGGAAATATCGTCATTACCGTCATCTTCAAAATCATGAAAGTTTTCTTCCAGTTCTTTGTGGAAAGATCTGTATTTTGTAAAATAAGAGATGCCTGCAGCAACAGCGCCGGCGATTGTGGCAAAAGCCACGAATTTCCCAAAACCATTACCCTTTTTTGCCATAAAAAAACACTCCTTTCATTCTCTTTGTTATTGTAATACTTCTATTGGAAAAAAGAAAGGTATATAATAAGAAAATTTCTATAAACTAAGTAAGTAAGGCAAGAAAACGATTATATATGGAAAAATTGTAAAAAAAATATAAAATTAGCACTCAACTATTGACAGTGCTAATAATGAGTGATATAACTTAGTATGTGAATAAAATAAATCTTCTTTCTAGAGGCCAAAAGAAAGAACTAATCAGAAAGATATGAGGAGGAATTGCAATGAAATTAGTGCCATTATTTGACAAAGTTGTGTTAAAACCATTAGTTGCAGAGGAGACAACAAAGTCCGGTATCGTTCTGCCGGGTCAGGCAAAAGAAAAGCCACAGCAGGCGGAAGTCATCGCAGTAGGACCTGGCGGTTTGGTAGACGGTAAAGAAGTTACCATGCAGGTTAAGGTCGGCGATAAGGTAATCTTCTCCAAGTATTCTGGAACCGAAGTTGAAACAGGTAATGATGAAGAAAAGTTTGTAATCGTAAAGCAGAATGATATTTTAGCAGTGATCGAATAAATAGAACGGCAGCAGGCTGTTGTAAAGAACCGGAAGCCCTTAAGGACTTTCTATAATTTTAGAAGAAAACTGGAGGTATGAATTATGGCAAAACAGATTAAATATGGCGTAGATGCAAGAAAAGCACTTGAGTCAGGAGTCAACCAGTTAGCAGATACAGTTCGTGTGACATTAGGACCAAAAGGAAGAAATGTAGTTCTTGATAAATCATTTGGAGCACCTCTGATCACCAACGATGGTGTTACAATCGCAAAAGAGATCGAGCTGGAAGATCCCTTTGAAAACATGGGCGCACAGTTAGTAAAAGAAGTTGCAACAAAGACCAATGATGTAGCCGGTGACGGTACTACAACCGCAACGGTTCTGGCTCAGGCTATGATCAATGAAGGAATGAAGAACCTGGCAGCCGGTGCCAATCCGATTGTTCTTAGAAAAGGTATGAAGAAAGCAACAGAAGCTGCAGTAGAAGCCATTGCAAAGATGAGCGAGCCGATCAAAGGCAAAGCATCCATCGCAAGAGTAGCAGCAATCTCCGCTGCAGATGATGAAGTCGGAGAGATGGTAGCTGACGCTATGGAAAAGGTTTCCAATAACGGCGTTATTACTATTGAAGAGTCAAAGACCATGAAAACAGAGCTTGACCTGGTAGAAGGTATGCAGTTTGACAGAGGATATGTATCCGCTTATATGTGTACCGATATGGAAAAGATGGAAGCTAATTTAGATGATCCTTATATCCTGATTACAGATAAGAAAATCTCAAGCATTCAGGAGATTCTTCCTTTATTAGAGCAGGTGGTTCAGTCCGGTTCCAGACTTTTAATTATTGCTGAGGACATTGAAGGAGAAGCTTTAACCACTCTGATCGTAAATAAATTAAGAGGAACCTTTAATGTTGTTGGTGTTAAAGCACCGGGCTATGGCGACAGAAGAAAAGAGATGTTACAGGATATTGCCGTATTAACAGGCGGAACCGTAATTTCTGAAGAATTAGGCTATGAGCTTAAGAATGCAACTCTTGACTTATTGGGACGAGCAAAATCCGTTAAGGTTCAGAAGGAAAACACTGTAATTGTTGATGGATGCGGTGATAAGGATGCCATCAATGCAAGAATCGGTCAGATCAAGAGCCAGATCGAAGAGACTACTTCTGATTTCGACCGTGAGAAATTACAGGAAAGACTTGCTAAGTTATCCGGCGGTGTAGCAGTGATCCGTGTAGGTGCTGCAACAGAGACTGAGATGAAGGAAGCAAAGCTTCGTATGGAAGATGCTTTATCTGCAGCAAGAGCAGCTGTAGAGGAAGGCGTAATCGCCGGCGGCGGTTCTGCATATATCCATGCAATCACTGAGATTGAAGGACTTGTTAAGGAACTGGAAGGTGATGAAAAGACAGGCGGAAAGATTATCTTAAAGGCTCTGGAAGCTCCGTTATATCACATTACAGCCAATGCAGGTCTTGAAGGAAGCGTTATTATTAATAAAGTAAAAGAATCCAAAGTAGGTATTGGCTTTGATGCTTATAAAGAAGAATATGTAGATATGGTGGAAGCTGGCATTTTAGACCCGACAAAGGTTACCAGAAGTGCGCTTCAGAATGCAACCAGCGTAGCATCTACCTTATTGACAACAGAGTCTGTTGTTGCTAATATTAAAGAAAAGACACCTGCAATGCCAGCACCAGGCGGAATGGATATGATGTAAAACATATCTGTACAGAAGAATCACCTGAGAGGTAGCCTTTAATGCCCTGGAAAACACGGGAAGAAAAAGCAGAACCAGAAAGGTATACCTTTATGCCCTGGTAAGATGCAGGGAAGAAAGGATCCAGTATCATTATGAATGAAATGTATGCAGAATGGCTTGTGAAGCGCAAAGCGCCGGCCTATACCATGGTGTTAAAAATCGTGATGGGAATCTTGTGTGTAATCGCATTTTTCCTTTCCATCTCCCCGGTTTTCGGGATTTTCGGAGTAATCATACTTTTTGCTGCCGGAGGGGCCACATATCTGGTATTTAGAAACAGTGAGGTGGAATTTGAATATCTTTATGTGACGAATTCGTTGTCCATTGACCGGATCTACGGCAAAAGCAAGAGGAAAAAAGCCTGGGAGGCTTCCATGGAGGAGATACAGATCGTGGCTCCTACAGGTTCCACAGAAGCCAGGGATCACGAAACAAATGGCATGAAGGTACTTGATTTTTCTTCTCAGTTGCCGGGGGCAAAGACTTATACAATGATCAGCCAGTCCGGTTCCGAAAGAACAAAGGTTATTTTTGAACCTAATGAGAAACTTCTTCATTGTATGAAGATGACTGCACCCCGTAAGGTGATTACACAGATATAAGATATAACAGAAGAGAGGGTAAGAATGGTGAATAACTGTTCCTGCCCTTTTTTCTATGTGAAAAGTGCCTTCTTTACTGTCCACCTATGACGGAAAAATACAAAAAAATGTCCGTTGACAACCTATGTAAAATTTGTTAAACTAGGTAACTAACAAGCAAAATGTATATTAGCGATGTTAATAAAAATCTAAAGAAGGAGAGGAAATATTAATGGGTACAATTATTGGCGAAGGCATTACTTTTGATGATGTGCTGTTAGTTCCTGCATATTCACAGGTAATTCCCAATCAGGTTGATTTAACGACCAACCTTACAAAAACCATCAAGCTGAATATTCCGCTTATGAGTGCAGGTATGGATACCGTAACCGAGCACCGCATGGCAATTGCCATGGCAAGACAGGGGGGTATCGGCATCATCCATAAGAACATGACCATAGAACAGCAGGCGGATGAGGTTGATAAGGTTAAGAGGTCAGAAAACGGCGTCATAACGGACCCATTCTTCCTTTCCCCGGACCATACATTAAAGGATGCGGACGAACTTATGGCAAAGTTCCGTATTTCCGGCGTTCCGATCACAGAAGGAAGAAAGCTGGTCGGAATTGTTACAAACCGTGATTTGAAGTTTCAGGAGGATTTCAGCAGAAAGATCAAAGAGTGCATGACATCGGAAAATCTGGTAACGGCAAAAGAAGGAATCACTCTTATGGAAGCAAAGCAGATTCTTGCAAAGGCAAGAGTGGAAAAGCTTCCGATCGTTGATGATGATTTTAACTTAAAAGGTCTTATAACCATTAAGGATATCGAAAAGCAGATCAAGTATCCTTTGTCTGCAAAAGATGCACAGGGAAGACTTTTATGCGGAGCTGGTGTTGGAATTACGGCCAATGTACTGGAACGTGTGGCGGCGCTTGTGAATGTAAAGGTGGATGTGGTGGTTCTTGACTCTGCTCACGGACATTCTGAGAACGTTATAAACTGCGTAAGGATGATCAAGGAAGCCTATCCTGACCTTCAGGTCATTGCAGGCAACGTTGCGACCGGAGAAGCCACCAGAGCGCTGATTGAAGCCGGTGCTGATGCGGTCAAGGTCGGTATCGGTCCTGGCTCCATCTGTACCACCCGTGTGGTAGCAGGTATTGGTGTTCCTCAGATCACAGCCGTTATGGATTGCTTTGCCGTTGCCAAAGAATACGGTGTTCCAATCATTGCAGACGGCGGAATCAAATATTCCGGAGACTTAACAAAGGCTATCGCAGCAGGCGGAAGCGTATGTATGATGGGAAGCATGTTTGCCGGATGTGATGAAAGCCCTGGAACCTTTGAACTGTATCAGGGCAGAAAATACAAAGTGTACCGGGGAATGGGTTCTATTGCAGCCATGGAGAATGGAAGCAAGGACCGTTACTTCCAGTCAGATGCCAAGAAGCTGGTACCGGAAGGCGTGGAAGGCCGTGTTGCATATAAGGGAATGGTGGAAGATACCGTATTCCAGATGTTAGGCGGATTACGTTCCGGTATGGGATATTGCGGGGCACAGAATATAAAGGCTTTGCAGGATAATGGAAGATTTGTAAAGATTACAGCTGCTTCCTTAAAGGAAAGCCATCCTCATGATATCCATATTACAAAAGAAGCACCGAACTACAGTATTGACGAATAAACAGATGACAGGCGGAGATTTTTTAATCTCCGCCTGTCATTTATTTTTCCCTGTGAGGAAGGCGTCCCCGGAAAAACCGTTTCTTAAGCTCAGACACATGGAAAGGGATCAATGGATAGATATAGCTCTTTCCGGCTATGGTCTTGTTAAAGACAACGGCACAAATGGAAAGCAGGACACCGCCCACAAAGCCCCAGAAGTTAAAGAGAGCCGTAGTTACAAGTATGATTATCCGCATGAATTTAAAGGCATAGCCCAGTTCAAAGCTTGACTGGGAATAGTTTGCAATGGTGACAAAGGACATATAGAGCATGGTCTCACTGTTGAACCAGCCGGATTTTACTGAATATTCTCCTAATACAATACCGGCGATCACACTGAGGGGAGTGGTCAGCATGCTTGGGGTATTGACCGCTGCAAGCCTTAGTCCGTCAATGGCAAATTCCAGGATTAAAAGCTGGAACAAGAGAGGAACCTGGGGAGGCTCGGATAATTGTATGAATTGGAGCCAGGAGGGTATCAGTTCGGTGTTCTGCATGAAAAACAGCCACGTCGGGGTCAAATACAGTGTTAAAATAGAAATGATAAGCCGGGAGAGTCTTAAATAAGTTCCTGTTATGGGGGGGAAGTAATAATCATCGGCTTCTTCAATAATGTCAAAGACAGAGGAAGGCAGGATCATGGCGGAGGGGGAGTTGTCCACTAGGATAATGATGTTTCCTTCCAGCAATGAGGCTGCAGCGGTGTCCGGACGTTCCGAATATTTGAATTTGGGAAAAGGATTGAACCACTTATGGGGATAGATACATTCCGCCAGACTTTCCTGGTTCATGGTCAGAGCGTCTACCTTCAGCTTGTTGATCCGTTCCTTGATGGTGGCTAAAAGTTTTTCATCCACCCGTCCCTTGAAATAGCAGATGGCAATATCGGTATGAGAGCTTTCTCCGGTATGCATGATTTCCATGGTCAGCTTTGGGTCACGGATTCTCCGGCGGATTAAAGCTGTGTTAAAGGTTAGAGTTTCCACAAAACCGTCTCTGGAACCTCGGAGAACCTTATCTTTTTCCGGTTCAGATATGCCTCTTGCAGGATAACTCCTGCTATCCACGACCAGGCATTTATCGTAACCGTCAATAAAAAGGCCGGCAAGGCCGGTAAGCACAGCTTTTATCATGGTTTCATCATCTTTGACAAGGTTTACCTGGCTGTAAGGAAAGAGCTTTTTGGAGAACTCATGGGCATCAAAGGGCATGTCCTCCCTGGTTAAGGCTGAAAAGTCCTCCATGATCTTCTGCCACACATCCCCTTTTGTAAAACCTTCGATATAATATAAGCAGGCTTCCCTTTCTCCGATATAGAACGTGCGGTAAACCAGATCAAAGTTTTTGTCTACATCCAGCTTATTGTTTAAATAATTCATGTTATCTGTGAGACTGCTTGAAAAATCCATGACATATATCTCCTTACAAATGAAATAGAAGCATTTTGGTAATAAGGAAAGTATATGCAATTTTCCGGAAAATATGTTTTATTCAATTTGTACGCAACATAAAGAAGCAGAAAGAAAATCTATACGAAAAAATGTAGCAATGATTTTTGAATAACAGGTAATTTTTTGGTAAAATAGACCAAAATTATTGACTTTTAATTTGAATTATGGTATTATCATCCATGTGAGAAGCACAAAGAGGTGTCTTATGTGCTTGATTTCGGCATGGGGATGCCGGTTAGCAAAAACAATATAATGTGACGGTTTGGACCGTGACGGAGGATTGCCTTCTGTGGGGGAAGGGCAGTCCTCTTTTTTTGTATGGAAAAGTTCGGTCCTGTACGGTAAAAATCTTTTGGAGGAGCGCAGTGGGGCGGCGGGATCCTATTATAAAAAAAGATTGATATGGAAGAAGAATTTACATATAATATCATTTAATGATACGAGGAGGAAAATTATGCTGAAAAAACTGAGGAGAGATAAACGGGTGAGAAATGTAATGACAACTTTGGCAGTTGTCATATCAGCACTTTTGCAGACTTATGTAATACAGGCATTTATCCAGCCGGCAGGACTTTTATCCGGAGGATTTACAGGAATTGCCATCTTGATTGACCGGGTCACGTCCCTTTTTGGAATCAATATATCTACTTCCCTTGGTATGATCATACTGAATCTTCCTGTAGCTTTTGCATGCAGCAAAAGCATCAGCAGGCGGTTCACTTTTTTTTCGCTGCTGCAGGTTTTCCTGGCCAGTGTTTTCTTACGGGTATTTCACTTTAATCCGATTTTTGACGATGAGATATTGAATGTAATATATGGAGGAGTTCTTTACGGATTTTCCATTGTCATTGCGCTTCGCGGGAATGCTTCTACCGGAGGAACGGACTTTATCGCCCTTTATGTTTCCAATAAAACAGGCAATTCTATCTGGACCTATGTATTTATAGGAAATGTGATTCTTCTCTGTACTTTTGGTGCAATCTTTGGCTGGAGATATGCAGGGTATTCCATCTTATTCCAGTTTGTAGGAACGAAGATCATCTCCACCTTCCATCACAGGTATGACCGGGTGACCCTTCAGATTACCACCTCCAAAGGGCCGGAGCTTGTCCAGGCATATATAAAAGCCTTTCATCACGGAATCTCCTGTGTGGATGCGGTAGGCGGCTACAGCAAAAAAAAGATGTACCTCCTTCATACAGTTGTCTCTTCCTATGAAGTAGCCGATATCATTTCCCTGTTTCATGAGGTGGATGGACATGTAATCGTAAATATGTTCCGGACGGAGCAGTTTTTTGGTACCTTTTACCGGGCTCCTATGGAATAGATGCTCCGTCAGGGCGCCTGTCTTCTTAAGAGGACCGGAAGCCGGCGCCATTTCAGCCTGCTGAAGAAGGTGAAGTAAAAGATAAATAAAATTGAGGTAGTGACCCAGGTCATTGGATAGCTGAATATTACCGTTTCAATGGTGGGGTGCAGAGGAACGGCCACCCAGATCCATACGATTCTGAGTACGCATACGCCTAAGCAGGTGAGCAGCATGGGAATCCAGCAGTCCCCTGTTCCTCTGAGAGAGCCGGAACAAATCTCGATACAGATATAGGTAACATAGACCGGCGCAAGATAGCGGAGAATCTCAGTTCCAATGGAGATCACCGATGGATCTGCAGTAAAGAGCAGAAAAATATGGTTTCCAAAGGTATAGAACAAAAAGCTTAAAGCGATGGAAGAAGCAATGCACATGGTCATGCATACCCGGATTCCCTTATAGATCCGGTCCTTTTTTCCGGCTCCGTGATTCTGCCCCACAAAGGTAGTAATGGCGATTCCGAATGCACTGACAATGGTAAAGAATATGCTGTCGATCTTACCGTATGCGGTCCAGGCTGCAATCGTATCAGTACCAAGAGTGTTGATGCTTGACTGTATAATAATATTTGACAGGGAATACATGACGGACTGGAGACCGGCAGGAAACCCGATTCGGATAATTCTTTTCAGCATGTCCGGATGGACTTTTAAGGCTTTTGGAATCAGCCGGTAGGATTCTCTGGTACGGACCAGCAGACGAATTACCAGTACCGCGCTTAAAAGCTGGGAGAGAACAGTGGCAAGAGCAGCTCCCCCGACTCCCATGTGCAAACACACCACAAACAGGATGTCCAGAATAATATTAGTAAAACAGCTTGCAATAAGGAAGTAAAGGGGCCGTTTGGAGTCTCCGATGGCGCGCAAGATCCCGGCTCCCATGTTATAAATCAGATTCGCGGTAACGCCGGCAAAATAGACACGCATAAAAACCACCGCGTAGTGGAGGATATCGTCAGGAGTTCCCATAGCTTTTAAAGCAAACGGGGCGCCTATGATGCCGATAAAGGTAAAGAGAATACCGGTGATCACAGAGAAAGTGATGGCTGTATGAACAGCCTCCCTTACCCTTTTCTCCTGTTTCGCACCGTAGAACTGTGAGATAATGACGGTAGCACCAGAAGAAAGCCCTATGAAGAAACCGATCAGCAAATTAATCAGTGTTCCTGTAGGACCTCCTACTGCTGCAAGTGCCTCTTTGCCCACAAATCTTCCAACAATGACGGCGTCTATGGTATTGTAGAGCTGTTGGAAAAAGGTGCCGAATAAAATGGGAAAGAAAAACAGAAGAAGCTGTTTCCAAATCACTCCCTCTGTAATCCCGTTATGCCCCGCTGCATCCTGTGCTTTTGTAGTTTGATTCATGTAGTTTTCCTCATTCATGTAAGTATGTATTCCGTTTCCCCATTATACAATCATAAAGAAAAAAACACAATCCCGTCTAATCCGCTTTCTCTGCTTTTGAAAGAGCCTGGTCCACTGCCTTTAAAAGGACACCTGAGGTATAGCGGGAGTCCGATGAATAGGAAATGTTTTTCGTAGACTGGTTTTTTACGATCTGCTCCGATAAGTTATCCATGGCAGGCTGCATGAGCGGATACATGGTGGTGACAGCTTCGCTTAAAGGAACCAGGCTCACAGAGGTAATCTTACCTGAATCTACGGTGACTGTAACATTGATGTCCTGGTTGTTCAGCGTTATGGCAGAGGTGTAGACCCCCGGAACATAGTGCACGGCGTCGCCTGACGTGGGAACCGAGTCCTTTTTCGGGCGGAACATGACTAAAAACAAAGTAATAAGAAGAATTCCAAGGCCGACGAAGATTGCAGTGTAAATGATTTCTTTCATTCGTAATACGACGATTTTTGTTTTTGAGCTCATATAAAAAGCCCTCCGTACAGTTTTGTTATAGTGTATTATTGAGATTGGGGTTTCATGCCTAAGATTTCGTTGTTGTCAGGGGAAATATGTGTTAAGATAATAAGCAAACGTGTGTTTTGTTTTACATAAAAAGGATTATTAAAAAAGGAGACAAAGAGATTATGTCCCTTCAGTTTATTTTGGGCGGTTCAGGATCCGGAAAGACCTACCGCCTTTATGAGGAACTTATCCGGCTTTCCATGAAAGAGCCGGATACCAGATATATTGCTGTTGTACCGGAACAGTTTACCATGCAGACCCAGAAAGAGATTGTCTCGCTTCATCCCAATCACGGGGTCATGAATATTGATATTGTCAGCTTCAACCGCCTGGCTTACCGGATCTTTGAGGAGCTTGCCATAGAAAATCCCCAGGTTCTTGATGACATGGGGAAATCCATGGTGCTGCGCAAGGTGGCCTCCGGTAAGAAAAAGGAGCTGGTGTTATATAAAGAGCATTTAGGCAAGTCCGGTTTTATCTCTCAGTTAAAGTCCATGCTGTCGGAGCTTTACCAGTATGGGGTGACTCCGGCTATGCTCAGTGAAAATCTTCCGGACACCATGAGTCCGATGTTAAAGCAGAAGCTTTCGGATATCTCCATGATGTATCAGGGGTTTAAAGATTACATTAAGGATAAGTATATCACGACAGAGGAGATTCTTGATGTATTCTGCCGGGTCCTGCCCCAGTCAGAGCTGATAAAGAACAGCGTGATCACTCTGGATGGCTATACCGGATTTACACCTGTCCAGTACCGCATCTTAAGCCTGTTCCTTCGTTTCTGCAAACGGGTGATCGTGACCGTAACCATCGATCCATCGGAGAACATGAGCCGGGAAATGGGCGTTCAGGAGCTGTTTTATATGAGCCGTCAGATGATATGGAGGCTGAATGATCTGGCAAAAGAGGCTCAAACCTCCAGAGAAAAGGATATCCTTCTTACGGAACATCCGGCGGTCCGGTTTAAAAGGTCAGGCATGGGATCGGAGAATGCCCTTGATTTTCTGGAACAGAATCTATACCGGTATAAAGGAAAGACCTGCCGGGAGCCGGAATCCATTCGCCTGGTAAAAGCCTTAAATCCAACAGAGGAAATCACCTGTCTGGTCCATTCCATGGAAGAAGCCATAAGAATGCGGGGGCTCCGGTACCGGGATATGGCGGTAGTTACCGGAAATCTTGGCAGCTATGCCAATGAAATCATTCACCAGTTCCAGTTAAATGACATCCCTTATTTTCTTGATGATAAAAAAAGTATTTTAAAAAACCCCATGGTGGAGCTGATTCGGGCGGCCCTTCAAATCCTGGAGAAGGATTTTTCCTATGAATCCGTTTTCCGGTATTTGAAGACGGCTCTGGTCACAGAAGAAGAGGAAAAAGAAAAGACGGACCGTCTGGAGAACTATGTCATTGCCATGGGAATCCGGGGATATAAACGGTGGGATTCCGTATGGGAAGGCTGGTACAGGGGAGCCAGGGAACTGAATCTGGAAGAATTGAATGAATTTAAGGAACAGATCCTTGCCCCTTTAAGGCGCCTTCGGGAAGCGTTTGGCAAAGAGGAGTCTACCGTAAGATCCATGACAGCAGCAGTGACTGCATTGCTTATGGAGACAGGGATCGAAGAAAAGCTGCTGGCTTTTGAAGCCAGGTTCAAAGATATGGGGGAGTTTATTCTGGCAAAGGAATACAGCCAGGTATATGGGCTGGTCATGGATTTATTTGACCGTCTGGCCGGACTTTTAGGAGAAGAGCATGTAAGCAGGAAAGAGTATGCGGAGATTCTTGATGCCGGTTTTTCAGAGATAAAGGTAGGTCTTATTCCCGCTTCTGTGGACCGTGTGGTGGTGGGAGACATTACCAGAACCAGACTTGACCATGTAAAAATGCTGTTCTTTGTGGGAGTCAATGACGGGATCGTGCCTGTAAAAAAGGAAAAAAGCAGCTTATTTACGGACAGGGAACGGGAGTTTTTAGGCCATCAGGCCATTGAACTGGCTCCTACTGCAAAAGAAGAAGGATTCCGGCAGAGGTTCTATCTGTACCTTGCCCTGACAAAACCGGAGCAGGAGCTGATCCTTTCTTATTCATCAATGGATGGCTCAGGGAAAAGCATGCGTCCCTCTACGTTGGTCGGAGAACTGAAAAAGCTGTTTCCGGGACTTTCTGAGATTATTCCTGCCAGGGGGCGGGTGCCCCTTTCCATGCGGGAAGCCAGGGCTTTTTTATCTGACGGACTTCGGGAATATAAGCTGACCGGGGGAGATGAAACCTTTTTTGAGCTTTTTAAAGCCTTTCTTTTATCTGACCGGCACAGTGAGGAGGGAAGACGGCTGCTGGATGCGGCCTTTTATACTTATGAGCAGAAGGGCATCGGAAAGGCTGCGGCAAGGGCATTATATGGTTCTGTCATCAGCGGCAGTGTGACCAGAATGGAACAGTATGCTTCCTGTGCCTACGCCCATTTTTTAAATTACGGCCTGGAGCTGATGGAACGGCAGGAATATGAGCTTGCAGCCATGGATATCGGCAATCTCTTCCATGATTCCATAGATTTGTGCTTTCAGCGGATAAAGGAGGAAGGGAAGGATTTTAAGTCCCTGACAGAAGAAGAACGGAAGGCTCTGGTTCATGACTGTGTGGTTCAGGTGACCGGGGATTACGGCAATACCATTTTAAAAAGCTCCGCCAGGAATGCCTATCTGGCCGGTAAGGTGGAACGGATTACAGACCGGACCATGTGGGCGCTTACGGAACAGCTGAAAAAAGGAGATTTTACTCCGGTTGGATTTGAAGTGTCTTTTTCCGCGTCTGATCATTTAAGGGCCATGCGGATCCCTCTTTCGGGGGATGAGGCCATTCATTTAAAAGGCAGAATCGACCGTATGGATTTATGCGAGGATGAAGAGGCGGTTTATGTTAAGATCATTGATTATAAGTCAGGGGCAACGGCTTTTGACTTGACGGCTCTGTACTACGGACTCCAGCTGCAGCTTGTGGTCTACATGGATGCGGCTCTTGAAATGGAGGAACGGCGGAAGCCGGAAAAGCCTGTGGTTCCGGCCGGAATCTTCTATTATAACATCGGGGATCCCATAGTAGACAAAGAAGGGGAGATGACAGATGAGGAAATCAACCGCAGAATGCTAAAGCAGCTTCGTATGAACGGACTGGTCAATACGGATTTAAATTCCATATCCCATCTGGATCATGAGATTGAGGCAGAGTCCGATGTGATTCCGGTCGCCATGAAAAACGGCATCATTCAGGAGGCCAGATCCTCTGTGGCAGGGGGAAAAAGGTTTGCCGCCCTGCGGGAGTTTGTTCAGGAAAAGCTAAAGGCAGAGGGAAGAGAGATTTTAGACGGCGTGATCGATGTAAGCCCTTATAAACAGGGCAGCCGGAGCGCCTGCGATTATTGTCCCTATCATGCGGTCTGCGGTTTTGATTTAAAGACAGAAGGGTATGGCTACCGCAAGTTTAAGGCGTTGAAATCCGAGGAAATCTGGCCGGTGATTGAAGGAGAAAAGGAGGCAGAAGACGATGGCGATAAGCTGGACGGATGAACAAAAAGCAGTCATTGAAAGCAGGAACCGGAATCTGCTTGTATCAGCGGCGGCAGGAAGCGGAAAAACGGCAGTGCTGGTGGAGCGGATCATCCGCATGATCACTGAGGGAGAAGAGCCTGTAAGGATCGACCAGCTCCTTGTTATGACGTTCACAAAGGCGGCGGCTGATGAGATGCGGGAACGTATTTTAAAGGCAGTGGATGAAAAACTGGTTGAAAATCCGGATAATTCCCATTTGCAGATGCAGGCGGCACTGATTCCCTATGCTCAGATCACGACCATAGACAGTTTTTGCCTGGGGCTGATCCGGGAGCATTACAACAAGCTGGACATTGATCCGGCGTTCCGTGTCGGAGATGAAGGAGAACTTATCCTTTTAAGGGCGGATGTGATGAAAGAGATGTTGGAAGCATTCTATGAGTCGGGTGATCCTCTTTTTGAGCAGTTCGTGGAAACCTATGCAAGCGGTAAGACGGATCATGGGATTGAGGATTACATTATGCAGGTATATACCTTTTCCCAAAGCAATCCGTGGCCGGGGGAATGGCTGGCCCGTTGCAGAGACGAGCTTGCTGCGGGAGATAAAGGACAGATGATGAATACGGAGTGGATGAAGTTCCTCATGCACGATGCCGCCCTTCAGATTACAGAATTCATCAGCCAGATCCAGGCAGCGGCAGAGGTCTGTGAAGAGGAAAACGGCCCGGCGGCATATCTTCCCATGCTGACAAGCGACTTGAACCTTTTGAAACGTATTCTTGGGGCTGATAATTATGAAAGCCTTAATGAGCAGCTGAAATCCGTATCCTTTGAGCGCCTCGCTTCCATACGGAGCAAGGAGATTGATCCGGAGAAAAAGGCTTACGTAACGGGAGTCAGGGACCGGGTAAAAAAGGCGGTAGGAAAGCTGGCTGAGCTGTATTGCTTTGAATCTCCTGATGAGGTGTTTTCTGATATTCTGGGAACCAGGGAAGCGGTCACCATGCTTCTTGATCTGGCGGAAGAATACGCAAGGAGATATCAGGAGAAAAAAAGGGAAAAGAATCTGGTGGATTTTAATGATCTGGAGCACTATGCCCTGGAGATTCTTTTAAAAAAGGAAGAGGATCAGTGGATTCCCTCTGATGCAGCCGATGAGCTGAGTGCACAGTTTATCGAGATCCTTGTGGATGAATACCAGGACAGCAATGATGTGCAGGAAGCTCTGATCAACAGTATTTCCAGAGAGCGGTTTGGCACACCCAATGTTTTTATGGTTGGTGATGTAAAGCAGAGCATCTACCAGTTCCGTCTGGCAAGGCCCCAGCTGTTTTTAGAGAAATACGAGTCCTATCAGACGGAAGAAGGAAATTATCAGAAGATCGAACTCCATCAGAATTTTAGAAGCAGAGAAGTGGTCCTTAAAAGCATCAATGAGGTGTTCTATCAGATCATGACGAAGAATCTGGGGAATATCCGGTATACAAAGGATGCAGCCCTTCACCCCGGTGCCGTATATGCTCCTTTTGAGGGGCGTGCAGGGGAAAAGCCGGAACTTCTTATGATCCATGCAGAAGGGAAATTATTAAAGCAGATGGATGACGACGGCGGGGACTTTACCAGCAGGGAACTGGAGGCAAAAGCCATTGCAGCCAGAATCCGGGAGTTCGTTCATCCAAAAAAAGGTCTTTATGTCTGGGATAAGAATTTAAATGGAACAGGCGGCTACCGCATTGCCGGATATGGGGATATGGTGATTCTCTTACGAAGCTTAAGCGGCTGGGCAGAGGATTTCGTCAATGTTCTGATGAATGAGGGAATCCCTGCCTATGCGGAAAGAAAAACCGGTTACTTTACGGCCATTGAGGTGGAAATCGTTCTTTCCCTTCTGAATATCATCGACAATCCCATGCAGGATATCCCTCTGGCTGCGGTGCTTAAATCGCCCATCGGCCAGGTGACGGATGAGGAGATGGCCCATATGACGGCTCTGTTTAAAAAGGCAGCGAAAAAAGGCCAGGACCGTGGCATCTATGGGGCATGGCAGCAGTACTTAAAGGATTATGAAAGTGACCGGGATCCGGATTATCCAGAGCTTTATGGAAAGCTCAAGCGTTTTGCAGATATGACTGCTTCTTACAGGGCAAAAGCAGCTTACCTTTCCATCCACGAGCTTCTCTATGACCTGTATGAAGGCACCGGATATTATGATTATGTCTCTGCCATGCCGGCGGGAGAGGTCCGCAGAGCCAATCTTTCCATGCTGGTGGAAAAGGCCTCTGCCTATGAAAAGACAAGTTATACCGGTTTGTTCCACTTCATCCGCTATATTGAAAATTTAAAAAAGTATGATACGGATTTTGGGGAGGCTTCTCTGGCTGGAGAAGAGAATACGGTTCGAGTTATGAGCATCCATAAAAGCAAAGGACTGGAATTTCCTGTGGTTTTTCTTGCAGGAATGGGGAAAAAGTTTAATAAGCAGGATGCTTACGGAAAGATTTTGATCGACCCGGATCTGGGAATCGGAACCGACCATCTGGATCTGGAACGGCGCATAAAGGCACCTACCTTGAAAAAACATGTCCTGAAACGAAAAACAGAGCTGGGAGCCATGGGCGAAGAGCTGCGTGTGCTTTATGTAGCAATGACCAGAGCCAGGGAAAAGCTGGTGATGACAGGTCTGGACCGGTATCTGGAAAAAAAGCTGGATCGGTATGCGGAGGTATTTCGGGCAAATGGAGAGATTCCGTTTACCATTCTTTCTACGGCGGATTCTTATCTGGACTGGATGATCATGAGCCTTTCCGGAAAGTATTCCCAAACAGCCATTTTATCCGATGAGGGGCAGGATACGGGCAGCGTGGTGGTCCGTCAGCTTTCTGTTACAGAGCTTGTGGGACGGGAGGTAGAGCGGCAGGCCGGGAAAAAGCTTACAAAAGAACGCCTTTTATCTCTTGATACAAAACGGGTGTATGATAAGGAGTTTGAACGGGAGCTGAAAGCGGCTTTTGAATACCGGTATCCTTATGAAGCTGATATTGGACTTCATACAAAGCTATCCGTATCGGAATTAAAAAAACAGGGACAGTTTCTTGATGATGAGGAGAGTGAATTTCTGCCAACCATTCCTTTGTTCTTAAAAGAAGAGGGGGCCGGTGAGAAAGCCAGAGGTGCCTTTCGGGGAACCGCATATCACCGCATTCTGGAGCTTTTGGACTTTGGTTCTGTCCGAACGGAAAGAGAACTGGAAGAGGCCATAGAGAGCTTTCAAAAAGAAAAGCGTATGGATGAGGAGAGCATTTCCCTCATCTCAAAAAAAGTGCTTCTGAACTTTCTGAATTCCCCCCTGGGAAAGCGCCTTTCTAAGGCCCAGCAGGAAAAACGGTTAAAAAAAGAACAGCAGTTCGTTATTGGAATACCTGCACGGGAAATGGATATCGGAGATTCTGGGGAGCTTATTTTAATTCAGGGTATCATTGATGCTTATATGGAAGAAGAGGATGGACTTGTTCTGGTGGATTATAAGACCGATCACATCAATAAGGGAGAGGAACAGGTGTTGATTGACCGTTACCGGGTGCAGATGGATTATTATACCCGTGCTCTGGAGCAGATGACCGGGAACAAGGTAAAAGAAGCGGTGATCTATTCTCTTGCGCTTCAAAAGGAAGTGCGGATAGAGGGGAAAAGGTTTAAAATATGACACAGTGTCATTGACAAAAAGTTGTACCATATGTTATAGTCGACCTGTCAGAGGTCACAAAATTTATATAGTGTCAGATGCAAGGAACTTATATATGCTCATAATTGGTTGAGTGTTTCTACCAGCTACCGGAATAGTTGTCTATAAGTTTTCCCATGGATTATGACGCAGCCCCATGGGCTGTGTTTTGTGGTGTATACGCAAAAGAGATAGAAAAAAGCGGTGGTTTGCAATCGGAACTGCCGTGTTTTATTTTGCAGAATGCGGACAGGAGGTTCTATGACTGGTGATAAAAGTTTTGTCTTAAAGGGGGATATCTGCTACAGCGAGGACAGGAATCTGTTGCGGACCGTAGAACAGGGATATCTTGTTTGTTTGGAAGGAAAGTCGGAAGGGGTATTTAAAGAACTGCCGGAGCAGTTTGTAAATCTTCCTCTGACAGACTGTGGGGACCAAATGATCATTCCCGGTCTTATTGACCTCCACATCCATGCGCCCCAGTTTTCGTTCCGGGGGCTCCATATGGATCTGGAGCTTTTGGACTGGCTGAATACCAATACATTTCCAGAGGAAGCCAGGTACAAAGATCTGGATTATGCAAAGAAAGCCTATCAGATATTTGCGGATGCAATGAAAAAGAGCGGAACGACGAGGGCCTGCATCTTTGCCACCATACACGGTCCGGCCACAGAGGTTTTAATGGACATAATGGAAGAAACCGGCTTAAAGACCATGGTGGGAAAAGTGAATATGGACCGGAATTCTCCGGAATATTACTGTGAAAACAGTGCGGCAGAGTCAGCGCGGGACACGGAGGCATGGTTAGAACATGTGATGCTAAAATATACAAATGTCAGTCCCATTCTGACTCCCAGATTTATTCCCTCCTGTACGGATGAGCTGATGGAACGGCTTTCCGGAATACAGAAAAAATACCGGATTCCAGTCCAGTCCCACTTATCGGAGAACCTAAGTGAGGTTGAATGGGTCAAAGGATTATGTCCGGCCTCCCGATTCTACGGAGATGCATACGATCAGTTCGGAATGTTTGGGGGAAAGGTGAAAACGGTGATGGCTCACTGCGTTTACTCTTCAAAAACAGAGATCGGGCTGATGAAGGAGCGTGGAGTTTTTATTGCCCATTGTCCACAGTCCAATATTAATTTAGCTTCCGGAGTCGCTCCCGTAAGGACCTATCTTGAGCAGGAGATGAATATCGGACTTGGAACCGACGTGGCAGGAGGCAGCGGGGAATCCATCTTCCGGGCCATGGTGGATGCCATATCCGCATCAAAATTAAGGTGGCGCCTTCTTGATGAAAGCTTAAAGCCGGTTACTGTGGAAGAGGCATTTTATATGGGAACCTTAGGCGGAGGAGCTTTCTTTGGAAAGGTTGGAAGCTTTTTAAAAGGCTATGAGTTTGATGCTCTGATTCTGGATGACAGCAGTCTGCCTCATCCTCAGGCTCTTTCCTTAAAGGAAAGGCTGGAACGTTTTATTTACCTGTCAGATGACAGACATATCAAAGGAAAATTCACAGAAGGAAGCCGGATATTCTAGAGACAGTTTCCGGCTGTCAGGAGGTACGAAGTATGGCAACAAAAGAAAGGGGAAGTTTTCTGGACAAAACATTCCACTTATCACAAAACCGAACAGATGTTAAAACCGAGGTGGTAGCAGGTATAACAACGTTTATGACAACTGCTTATATTCTGGCGGTAAATCCCAGCGTTTTAGGTGCGGCAGGCATGGATCACGGAGCTGTATTTACGGCAACGGCGCTGGCATCTTTATTTGGAACCCTGTTGATCGCATGTCTTGCAAACTATCCGTTCGTACTGGCTCCGGGTATGGGGCTCAATGCTTTTTTCGCATACACGGTAGTATTGAATATGGGATATACCTGGCAGATGGCTTTGGCAGCAGTATTTTTGGAAGGTCTTCTCTTTATCATTCTTTCCCTTACAAGCATCCGGGAAGGAATTTTTAATGCCATCCCGATCACTTTAAAACATGCGGTATCGGTTGGAATCGGTTTATTTGTTGCATTTATTGGTTTACAGAATGCAAAGATCGTTGTGGACAGCACCACTCTTGTTTCATTTTATTCTTTTAAAGGCTCTTTGTCAGACGGATCGTTCCATACCGTGGGCATCACGGTCTTGCTTTCCATTATCGGGATTCTCATTACGGCCGTACTTGTAGTTAAGAATGTAAAGGGCAATATGTTATGGGGAATCTTAATTACCTGGATTCTTGGAATGATCTGTGAGGCTACTGGCCTGTATCAGCCCAATCCGGAGCTTGGAATGTACAGCGTATTTCCTGATCTGAGTTCTGGATTTGGAATTAAGAGCATGGCGCCTACATTTATGAAGATGGACTTTTCCAGAGTATTTTCCCTGGATTTTTTAGTGGTCATGTTTGCGTTCCTGTTCGTTGATCTGTTTGATACTCTGGGAACTCTCATTGGTGTCGCCTCAAAAGCGAATATGCTAGATAAAGACGGAAAACTTCCGAATGTGAAGGGTTCCCTGCTGTCAGATGCCATTGCAACGACTGCAGGTGCAGTGTTTGGAACTTCCACAGTTGTCGCCTTTGTTGAAAGTGCGGCAGGCGTTTCAGAAGGCGGAAGAACAGGTCTTACAGCAGTCGTGGCAGCTATCTTGTTTGGCCTGTCCCTGTTTTTGTCTCCGATTTTTCTGGCGATTCCATCCTTTGCGACGGCTCCGGCTCTGGTAGTGGTAGGGTTTCTGATGCTGACCTCCATTGTCAAAATCAATTTTAATGATTTTACAGAGGCGATCCCGGCTTACATTACCATCATTGCCATGCCGTTTATGTACAGCATTTCCGAAGGGATTTCCATGGGAGTTATTTCCTATGTATTCATTAATGTGGTAACAGGAAAGAGCAAAGAGAAAAAAATCAGTGTTCTCATGTATATCCTGGCCGTATTATTCGTACTAAAATATATATTGATTTAACCGGTTTCATAAATCAAAACAGGGACCGGCGGAGACATCACTGGAAATGGTATTATCCTTTTTCGTGATATTTCCGCCGGCCCCTGTTTTTTCAAACCTTAGTTAAGAAAAACAATGGCCAGATTTAAGTACCCTGCAAAGGTGACCCACAAAAGATAGGGGATTTGAAGCAGTGCGGCTGTGGAATTAATGGGAAAGAAGGACCGGATCATTTTATAGATTGCATACCACAAAAGTAATAGAACCAGGAATGCCAGTAAATAGTTCCTCAATCCAAAGAATATGGGGCTCCAGATAAAATTAAGAAGCAGCTGGACTGCATACAGCAGCAGAGCTTCCCGTTTCTTAGGAGATGAAGAGGAGGCAATCAGATAGGAACTAATACCCATTAGAAGGTATAAAATAGTCCAGACCAATGGAAAGACCCAGCCGGGAGGGGAAAGGGGCGGCCTGTTTAAGGAAGTGTACATATTCATGCTGTTTCTTGTAAGAAATCCTGAGATTCCGCCAACAGCCAGAGGGAATATAATATAGGCCAGCAGCTTTCTTCTGTTTGCAGACATAGGCAGTCTCCTGTATCAGTAATTAGTAGTATATATTCGCCAAATAAATGAATTATCCCATATATGGCTGAATTTAGCCACCTGCCCATCCGGAACTTTTTCCTATTGAAGAGGAATTTTGTTACTGTCCCTGTCTTATAATAGAGTAGAGAAGTATATAAATGATTACAGAGATGGAGGTAGTGGGATGTTAAAAGAAGCAGATCTTTTCAATGTGCCGGTAAATCCGGTTACGTTAATTGGAAAGGAATGGATGCTTATTTCTGCCGGAAATGAAAACAGCTTTAATATGATGACTGCCAGCTGGGGAGGAATCGGAGTGATGTGGGGCAAAAACGTATCCACGATTGTTTTGCGCCCTCAAAGGTATACGCTGGAATTTGCGGACAGGGAAGACTATTATGCGCTCAACTTTTTCGATGAGAAGTACCGGCCGGTCCTTTCTTACTGCGGTTCCAATTCCGGCCGTGATGTGAATAAGAAAAAAGAAACCGGACTTACCCCGTTCTTTGACGGAGATGCTCCCTATTTTTCAGAGGCAAAGCTTGTGCTTATCTGTCGGAAGCTTTATAAGCAGAGCATCAATCCGGCCGGTTTTCTGGATAAATCCCTGGAATCCAGATATTATCCGGAAAAAGACTATCATCAATGCTTTGTAGGGGAAATTGTAAAAGTGCTGCAAGCGGATGAAGGCCTCCCGGTATAAAAATTACACTTATTCTTACATATAAACCGTTATTTCTTACATGATGCTCCATTTTTTCAAAAATTCGTATATATTGATAGTATAATCCGGCGCGGGCTCCTTCTGGAGAACAGCGATTCCTTCAAAGTCTGCTTTTTCCGATTGTGCCTTTCACAATGATGTGGAGGACATGAAAGGAATCAGCAGGCTTTCTTGGAGCCTGCACTATTAGGATGAGATTTTACAATGATATAATTTATATTGAGAGAGGTATTACATATGAGTGAAAAGTTTGAGGTGGTTGAAGGGGTTACGTTGAAATGTTCCATGGGCAGCTGCGGGTGCTGCTTAAAGGTTCCGGTCAGTCATGGTGCAGCTGTTGAGGGTAAAAATCAGGCCACCGTCATGGATTACAAGCCCGGCACCAATTATAGCTGTTTTGGTACATGCAGCCGGATGACTCCTCCTCAGCCATGTGTTCCGGTGGTTTTGATTCCATGGCTGATAGAAAATAAGGACCATAAATTAAATGGAGAGCCGGTGCTTTACAGTACCAGCGTCTTATCCTGCCTGTGCGGAGGGGTGATCCGGATTGAACCTTTATAAGAAGCTCCGGGCGTCTTTATCACCGCTCCAAAGATTGTACTGCTCTGTGTGAAAACGCAGTACTCAGGATTCCGGAGCATCAGGACCAATAGAATGATGCTCCGTTAAAGTCCCTTGGATTTTGCGGTTTAACCTTTTATGAATTTTAATATCTTTTTTTTCTCTGCACTGGGATTTAACAGAAGAATGCGTTCTGATATTTTATCAATGGCTTCCTCTGTTTTGATCTGGTCCGCTTTCTCTAGCATCTCTTCCCCCCAGAAGTGTTCTGTGGTACAAAAGACGGTGGAGGACCAGCCGTATTCCTCCCCCTTTTGAGATCTTTTCTGCTGTCTTCCGCACATGGTTATAAACATTTTTGTCTGTAATTCCACCAGTCCCCGTTCAAATTGCGCTTTGTTCTCCCTGCCAAAGCCGGCAAGTTCCTTCATGGAATGCAGGGGCAGTGTTTTGTGTTCGGAAATGGTTTTATAGATTCGTTTTGCCTGACTGCTGATAACACCATTTTCGTATTCCTCTTCCAGTGTCCGGTTTCCTCTCCGGACAGCCAGAAAATAGGGGATCCATTCTTTTGTAATATATCCGCTCTTTTTAAAGAATACTTTGGAATAGCCAATGCCCTTATGCTCGTCCAGTACGCGGATACGCCATTCCCATGGGTCGGTATCAGGAAGGCCGGTATGCCAGCGTACCGTTGTTTCATAAGGGGGGTCCTGGTTCCAGTTCCAGGGAATAACCGAATAAATCCCTTCACTGTTTCCTCCCCCCATAGAAAAACCGGCCTCTAACAGAGCATCCAAAAAATCATTATAGTTTTTTATCTGTTTCCTTATCAATGAGATGTCCTCCTTTTATATAATCATACCACAGCAAACAGGACAACAGAATGTCCTGTTTAGTAATGCTTTAAAAGATTTTCTGCTATCTGCCTGATCTGAATGGCCATGTCTGCCGGTTCCAATACTCTGGCCTTATCTCCAAAGCTTAAAATCCAGGAGATTGTGTATTCCCTGTTTGTATAGCCGGTCTCCAGGCGGAGCAGCCCCTCATTTGTTTCCGTATAGCATGTGGGACCATAAAGTTCAATGAGCTGGTAACGGACAGAAGGATCAAACAGTGCCACCAGCTTTTTATCATCGGGCAGAGTATCGTTAAGGTTCCTCTTTTCGGTAGGAACTTCCCGGGGAAGAAAGGTTTCCCCGCAGAGAGTCAGATCCCATAAGCGCATTAGCTTAAACAGACGCCAGTCCTCCCGTTCCCTGCAGTAACCAAGGAGATACCATGAGGTCCACTTAAAGATAATAAAGTATGGTTCCGCGTGACGGTGGGTCATTCCCTTTTCATAATAATAGTCAAATTCCACCAACCGGTTTTCCTGAATGGCAGTTTTCAGCTGCTTGATTTTTTCTGTAAGGCTCCCTTTGTAATGAGATGCAAGATCGATGATGATCGGCTCCCGCAGGGACAGTACTGCTTCCTTGTTTGCAGATAATTTGTCCAGGGTCTTCTCAATCGGAGACTTGTCCATGACACTTCCCATTCCTTTGAGTGCAGCGATGATTCCGGAAAGTTCATCGGCGGTCAGGACGCTTTTGTCAAGCTTGAATCCTTCTGCAATGGAGATGCCTCCACCGCTTCCCTGATGGGTGATCACCGGAATTCCGGCCTGGCACAGGGCGTCAATATCTCTGCTTATGGTTCGTCTGGTTACTTCAAATTTCCCGGCAAGATAAGGGGCGGTCACCCGTTCATTCTGAAGCAGAGTCGTAAGTATTCCCAGTAAACGGTCAAGTTTCATAAGTCCGGGTCTCCATTTCTTAAGTTTTCTCCATTATATCACAGAAATAAAGCAAGTATATGCCGGAAGATCAGTGATTCTTTTGGTATTGTATATTTTGCCGTCTTAATGCAATTTTATATGTTTAAATGAAAATAATCATACTATACTGGTTTTTTAAATGCTATAATAGAAGCCAAAAGGAGGTGGTTCATGGTGGCGATTCATCAGACAGATTCCTTAAGCCTGCTGAAACAGCTTAAAACGCTGCCTTCTGGTCAGAAACGGGGAATGCTGAGAATCTATTTTGGTTATGCGTCTGGAGTAGGAAAAACATGCGCTATGCTGCGGGACGCTCGTGAAGCAAAAGACAGCGGCATTGATGTGGTTGCCGGATATATAGAGCCTCACATCTGCCGGGAAACCACGTCTTTATTGGAAGGACTGGAAAGTCTTGATCCTTTGGATATTTCCGAAAAAGACCACAAGCTGAGCGAATTTGATCTGGATTCTGCGCTGAAAAGACATCCGGAGCTGATTCTGGTGGACGGGCTTGCTCATACCAATGGGTCAGGATGCCGGCATAAAAAAAGATACCAGGATGTGGAGGAACTGCTTAAAGCCGGAATCAATGTCTATACTACGGTCAATGTCCAGCATATGGAAAGCCTGACTGATATTGTGGAAACCATTACCGGAGTTTACGAGCAGGAAAGGATTCCGGACCGTATATTTGATGAGGCAGACCAGGTCGAGCTGGTGGATATTGAGCCGGATGATCTGATCGACCGTCTGAATAAAGGAAAGGTATCTAAGGATCACAGGACAGAGAGGGAATTAACAGGCTTTTATACAAAAGAAAAGCTGATCGCTTTGCGGGAAATTGCTCTGCGCCTTACGGCCGATAAGGTGAACCGGATTGCGGCCAGGATTGAGAATGAAAGTAATAGCAGAGGTTATTCCAATGAGCATATTCTGGTATGCTTATCATCGGCTCCCTCCAATGCCAAGGTAATACGCACGGCCGCGCGGCTGGCAGAGGCTTTTAAAGGGACGTTCACTGCCTTGTTTGTGGAGACTCCGGCAGCCAAAAAAATGAGTGAAAAATATAAAGAGGCTCTTATGGAGAACTTAAGGCTTGCAGAACAGCTGGGGGCGCAGATTTCTACGGTTTACGGGGAAGATGTTCCGGTACAGATTGCAGAATATGCCAAAATAGGCAGAGTATCCAAAATCGTCATGGGCCGTTCTCTGCGGACCAGACGCTGGTTGAAAAGAAATTACATGGATACGCTGACGGAATTGGCACCGGCTGCGGATATTTATATCATCCCTGATACCCAGTCCGCCTTTACCGGCTATGCTTTTAAGTTTGGGGAGCCTGAACGGCTTTCTCTGGCGGATACGTTCAAATCGCTGGCCTTGCTGGCAGTCTGCACGTGCATTGGTTTTTTGTTTGATATACTGGATTTTAGCATGGCCAACATTATAACCGTTTATATCTTAGGCGTCCAGGTCAATGCGGTATTTACAAAAGGAAGATTATACAGTGTAGTTTCCTCCATACTGAGTGTGCTGATCGTAAATTATTTCTTTACAGATCCCCGCATTTCTTTTCGTGCGGCCTTTCCCAGTTATCCGGTTACGTTTCTGATCATGCTGACCGCTGCCCTCATCACCAGTACCTTAACAAGGCAGATCAAGGAGCAGGCAAGGCAGTCATCGGAAAAGGCTTTTCGGACAGAGGTTCTTTTGGAAACCAGCCAGAAGCTGCAGCAGGCAAAGGACCGGAAGGATATTTTAAAAGAGACAGCTCATCAGATGCTTAAATTACTGGACCGGACCATCATTTTCTATCCCGCCAATCAGGAGGGACTGGAAATGCCGGAGGTTTTTCTAAAGAAAGGATCTGAGGAACAGAAAGCGTTATATCTGGGAATCGAAGAGCGGGCAGTAGCAGAGTGGGTCTTTAAAAACAACAAACAGGCAGGAGCCGCCACCGAAACCCTTTCCGAAGCGAAATGCTTATATCTTGCTGTTCAGGGAGGCGGTAAGGTCCTTGCTGTTGCAGGAATCTCCATGGAAGGAGAAAACCATTTAGAGGCCTTTGAAAAAAGCATTGTTACTGCCATTCTGGGAGAGTGTTCTCTGGCGCTTGAGAAAGAAGAACTGAATGAAACCAGAAAGGAAATCTCCATGCAGATGCAGCAGGAAAAGCTGCGGGCGAATCTGCTGCGGGGAATTTCCCATGATTTGCGCACGCCCCTTACCAGCATATCCGGGAATGCAGGAATTTTAATATCCAACAGCGGAGTAATAAGCGAGGAAGAAAAAAGAAATCTCTATACGGATATTTACGATGACTCCATGTGGCTGATCAATCTGGTGGAAAATCTGCTTTCCATAACAAGAATTGACAATGGGGGCTTACATTTGACCATGCATCCCGATCTGATCTCAGAAGTCATCGCTGAGGCGCTTCTCCACATCAACCGGAATCATGTGGATCATGTGATCCGGACAGAGGTGAGCGATGAATTGCTGATGGCCAAGATGGATTCCCAGTTGATCATGCAGGTAATTGTAAATATCATTGATAATGCCATTAAATATACACCAAAAGGCTCTGTCATTGTAATTACGGCAAGACGGGAAGGAACGTCAGTCTGTGTGGAGATCGCAGACAATGGGAAAGGGGTATCCCATGAGGCAAAAGAAAAGCTGTTTGACATGTTTTATACAGCAGATAACACAAGGGGAGACGGACGCCGCGGCATCGGTCTGGGGCTGTCCCTCTGCAAATCCATTATTCACGCCCATGGCGGAAGAATTTATATAAAAGACAACGTCCCCACAGGGACCATACTTGGTTTTACCTTGCAGGCAGAGGAGGTGATTTTACATGAATAAACCGCTTATTCTGGTTGTGGAAGATGACAAGGCGATCCGCAAGCTCATTACCACAACTCTTGAAACACAGGGATATCTTTATGAAACCGCAGAAACAGGAGTCGCATCCCTTTTAAAAGCAGCCAATGCCCAGCCGGATATTATAATTCTGGATCTTGGTCTGCCGGACATGGAAGGTGTTGATATCATTAAAAAGGTTCGGGAATGGTCCAAGGTTCCCATCATTGTGGTCAGTGCACGCAGTGAGAATCAGGATAAGGTAGATGCCCTTGATGCTGGGGCCGATGATTATTTAACCAAGCCGTTCTATGTGGACGAATTGCTGGCCCGGCTTCGGGTAAGTCTCCGCCGGATCCAGTATGAACAGGACAGACCGATGAGGGATTCCACCATTTTCCTGAATGGTAATTTAAAAATCGATTACGCAGCCGGATGTGCGTGGCTGAACGGAGAGGCGATTCATTTAACGCCAATTGAATACAAGCTTCTTTGTCTTCTGGCCAGGCATGTGGGAAAGGTTCTTACCCACAACTTTATTCTTCATGAGATCTGGGGAAATTACTCCAGTGACATTCCTGCGCTTCGGGTGTTCATGGCAACGCTGCGAAAAAAGATAGAAAAGTCGGATTCTGATTTTAAGTATATTCAGACCCACATTGGCATTGGTTACAGAATGCTCCGGGTCACGGATTCGTAATAAATGATAGAACTGAGAGATTTTTTTCTTTCAGTTTTATTTTTTTTTAAATATACATATAAAAACTATATGTTAGTATTGTTTGTGTATATTTATAAGCGTTGGAATCGTAACGTGAGTGTGCAAATTTTGGCACTCAAAGTGTATAATTTTAGCACATGGGTTGAAAAATGTCGAATTTCATTATATGCTGAAAAAGTTAGAAAAGTTGGAAAATGTAACAAGATTTATACTATTATCCATATAGTAGGGGGTAAGGCCATGTTGGAAATTGGTGTGTGTGATGATGACCATCTGCTGCTGTGGGAAATGGAAAAGTATCTGCTGGAACTGGGGTGTGAAACCGGGAGAAGTTTGGAGGTTACCACCTATGCAGATGGGGATGAGATCGTTAAAGCAGTGATGAAAGGAAAGCGTTTTGATATCATATACATAGATATCGAAATGCCGGGTTTAAATGGGATGACGGCGGCAAAGATGATTCGTGAATTGGACCGTACCGTACAGATTGTATTTGTAACGTGTCATGAAAGTTATATGAAAGAAGCATTTATGGCAGCTCCCATTGGTTTTCTTGTAAAACCCGTCAGTAAGGATGAATTTACCGGCACATTTAATTACATATTGAAGATGATCGGGGCCGAAGATCAGTATTACCGTTTTCGGTATGACCGGTCCGATTATAAGGTGCTTTTGAAAGAAGTGATTTATTTTGAAAGCAAAGGGCGTATGACAGAAATCGTCTGTGAGAGCGGACGTTACAGGCTTTATAAGAATCTGGAGGCTATCGAAGAGGAGTTAAGGGGACAGAAGATGCGGTTTGTGCGGACGCATAAATCTTATCTGGTCAGTTACTGGCGTATTTCCAGGTTTTCTGCGGATATTGTCGAATTAATGGATGGAATCTGCCTGCCGGTCAGCCGAAGCCGCAAAAAAGAAGTGGAAGTAAATTTATATGAGGCGATGGAGTGGTGCCACGTATGAAGGAAGAATTATGGATTGCCGGCACCGTCTCTTTTTCCCTCTTTAGTGTGTTGCTTGCCAGGGAATATCTGGGCATTTTTTTAACTGAAAAAGGTGGGAAAGGAAAGGCAGCAGGATGGCTGCTTTTCTTTTTATGGCAAGTGTACGGCAGTATGCGTATTATCGAAAATTATCCAGTGTTTTACCTGTTTGGAACGCTGGTGATCATAGTAATTACAGGAATTACCGCTTATGCTTCGCCTCTTAAGAAGAGAATCGATTTCTCGGCTCTTTTTGCTTCTCTCTGGCTGTTGCTTGATGTGTTTTGCCTGACTGGAATAAAGCTGTGGGTAGGGGGAGGCCATATCTGGATCATGGTTTCCCTGTGGCTGTCTAAGCTCTTCCTGGCTTTTATGATTCTGGGCGTTCGAATCTATATGAAACGCAATGGAGCAGAGCATGAAGCTGGGGAGCAGGGAGGTTTTTATATTATGCCGTTTGTGGCGGCCATGACGGTGTATTTTGCCTTTTATATGGCAGCGGAACAATCTGTCCTTCGGAGCAGAAATGATATACAATGGTTTTTATTTGGTACTGCATGGATGATTTTGCTTCACTTCCTGGTTTATCCTGCCTATTTCATGCGGCTGGAGGAAGCCTTGATCAGGCGTAATGAGAGCATGTATGTAAAACAATTGGAATTGTTCCAGCAGCAAAAGCAATTAGAAGATCAGGAAAATATGGAACTTCATACGAAACGTCACGATTTAAAACAAAAGCTGATCTATATCCAGGAACTGGTGAATCAGGAGGAAAAGGATAAGCTGATGGAAGTATTGGATCAGATGATCGGAGAGACGGTAAAAAAAGAATATCTGGAGGAATGGACAGGGAATCTGGTGGTGGATTCTTTAGTGAACCACTTATACCGGGAGGCCCGTAAAAGGAACATCCGTCTGGATACCAGGATCAATCTTCCCAAAGAACTGGGGATCAAGGATACGGATTTATGCATTCTCCAGGGAAATGCGTTTGATAATGCAGTGGAAGCGCTGGAAGGTGTGGAAGAAAAAGACCGGGTAATGCAGATCGAGATGAAGTACGATAGAGGCTGTCTTCTTTTCTGTGTCAAGAACAGGTATGCCGGGGAATTGAAGACTGAGAAGGATGGAAAATTACTTACCGGGAAAAAGGGAGGAATCCATGGACTTGGAATCCGTTCCATGAAGAAAGTAGCGGAAAAATATAACGGGGTTCTGGTCACGGAAGGAAAAGACGGAGTTTTTACCTTAAAGGCCATATTGTATGAACCAAGAAAGATTTAATGGGAAATGGGATGTATGATGGAAAACATTGTATATCTCATTTTTTATGTTAATCCAAAAATAAAGTTATAAGGTTATGGGTAAAAATATGCAAAAATGACATATTATTACCAAAACATACATGTAAGCTGTTATTTCTTACATGAACGTTTTTTCTGTCGATTTTTCGTGTATACTGAATAAAAAGCAGAGACAAAGGTGAGAAAGATATATGAAGAGATTAAAAAAAGTTCTATTTGTACTGTTTTGTTTTAGTTTTATTACAACCTCCCATCGTACGCTGGCAGAGGAGATTGCCAGTGAGCAGAACGGTCTTGATGTGACATTTGTTATGGATTACAGCGGTTCCATGACGGCAAATGACAGGGATCATACGGCAACCGGGATGGTAAAGGCATTTGTGGACACGGTTCACAGTGCGGATATCAGAATCGGCTTTGTGGCATACAATGACCGGATCGTGTCGTCGGCCGCACCGGTATCTGTAAAGACCCAGGAGGAACGGGATTCCTTAAAAGGCCAGATCGACTCTGCCGGGTATTCCGGGAATACGGACATAGGTTTGGGTTTAAGTTATGCATTTGGGCTGTCAGGGCAGGACAGCGGACGCAAACGTATGATTGTCCTTATTTCTGACGGTGAGACTGATTTGAAAGGTTCCACAACAGGAAGGAACATGGATAATTCCAATTCTGATCTAAGGAACACCGTGGCTGCCTGCCAGGCCGAGGGAATTCCCGTTTATACGGTAGCCTTTGGAAAATACGATGGAAACAAAGAGATTTTAAAAGAGATTGCAAAACAGACCAATGCCGAAAGCTATACGGTGGAGATGCCGGAAGCACTCATTGAAGTCCTTTACGGAATCTTTAATTCCAACATGGCTTACCGGATTCAGGAAATCACCAATGGCATTTACGGGGCAGGGAATCAGAGTATCCGGGTAAAACTTGATGATGCCTATCTGGATGAGATGGATGTGCTGATGATTTCCCCCCAGCAGATCGGAGATACTACGGTTGTGTATGGGGACCAGCAGATAAAGCCGGTGAACCTGGTCCATTATTCGGTTGCCAAGCTATCTGATGTCAAAGAGGACATCAGGGAATTGACCATACAGACCAATACCCTGAAGGATCAGGGCTTAAAGATCTATCTGATCAGCTACCGGGATTTGACTCCGGTTCTTGAAATAGAAACGGCAGCAGGAAGAAATAAGTCATTGCCTTACCGGATTTATTTTAAGGATAAAAGCGGTACAGTCATAACCGATGAAGCATTTTATAAAAATTTCACTCCAAAGGTAGAGCTTTACGCAGATGGACAATCTGCCAATGGACGCACTGCTTTAGAAACAGCCATTGAAGGCGGTGTGATTACGGGAGAAGTGAAACTGACCCAGTCAGGTACTTATTACATAGACAGCCGCCTGGATGATGTGATGGAATCCTGTGTCTTTGACACGGTACGTTTACAGGTGGTCAATACACCTCCGGCAGGAGAACTTCCCGAAACATTGGGACTGAATCCTCTGAGCAAGGAAAAAAAGCTGGTGCTTGATGATTACTTTAAAGACACCGACGGAGATACCCTTACTTATTCTCTGGAAAAGAATGAGACAAAAAAAGCAAACGTCAGTCTCGATAACGGTGTGCTTACGGTCAAGGCGTTAAAAGCAGGCAGTCAGCCTCTTGTTATTAAAGTTTCTGATGGAGAAGCAGCAATATCTTACAGTTACAATATTGCCGTCATTCCGTTGTGGAAGGCATACTGGTGGGCGTTTGTGCTTGCCGCTTTGATACTGGGAGCTGTCATCTGGCGGATTTTCCACAAACCGAAGCCTGAGCTTGAGGTCATTACGGAAAAAAAGGCACAGAATCGTTTTCAGGGAAAGATGGATGCTTATTTTATCGGTCAGCCGGAAGAGGAAGAAGAGATACCGCCCCTTACCTTTCCGATGTATAAGATCAAGGACAACCGGGTCAGCTTTGGCGATTTGATGAGAGAGTATCCGAAAGCTTCTGAGGCTCTGGGGCTTGACCGTATTTTCCTCATTGCAGATGAAGACCGGCGAATGATTTTGTACCATTCTTCCGATGCATCCATTATGCTGGGAAGTTCCATTGTATGCAAAAAGATTCAATACAGCGTCAGCTTTGGGGATATTATATCCATTACCTCACCGGATGGAGGGTATGAGCTGGAGATCCACTATATCTCCATGCTTCAGTAGTAATCAGATTTATATCTGCAATCATGTTGTTTACACTTTTTATCCATTGAAGAGATAAGGAGTGAAAAAATAAAAAAGTAAGAAGTAAGAAAGAGGGAGAGCGCCGATGGAAACAATTACACAAACAAACCGGACAATTCTGTTTTCCGAAATTAATCCTGAAAAGTTGAATCTTTTAACACTGATCGGGGATGTGAGAGGAAAGACCAGCCTGGATGATGACAAAATTAAGGAAATCAATGAAGTACTTCTGGTGGAAAGCTTTGAAGAATTTTTAGAGAAATTCGCACCGGTCGTATATTCCTGGTGTGATGCGAAAACTGGTAGTATCCAGTACAGCCTCATTAAACCGGAAAATATACCGGATAACTGTATTACGGAAATACCTCTCAATGAAATGAATGACTTATTAAACATGCTGATCACCTTACAGGGGGCAAAGGGTTCTCTGGGAGTCGCTAACGTGGATTTTAAATTCAGCAATGTTCTGGACATGATCTCTCCGAAAAAAATCATGGAGGATATCCGCCAGGTGCGCAGGGAAATCCAGTATACCTATGGAAAATATATGGAACTTGACGAGGAGGATCCGAAACGTCTTGATTTTGGGGATAAGCTGAATTATCAGTTTGAACAGGCCAGCCATAATTACAATAATGTACTGGCTATGCTTCCGCTAGCTATTGAGGATATCAAGACACGTCTGCTGCTGGGAAGCGGAGAATCCGCACAAGGCGGCCAGGAATTCAAAGCAGGCCTTTTAAGCATGGGCGATGACGGAGAATTAAAAATCCTGGAAATGAAGCAGGAGGAAGGAACCCAGCTGGCTGTTGTGGATGACCATATCAATACCAGTCTGGTCCAGACGTTCCGGGATGACTACGATGCACTCAATGAAAATACCTCCGATTATGTGCGGGAGCTGGTAGTAAGGACCTTCTGTCCTCTCACCTCCACTGTTGAAAGCAGTGTGGACCGGGAAGTGGAAGTACATAACTATAACACCTATCTGGAATTTTACAAAAAAAGCAAGGATGACTTTGTAAAGGCGGTAAAACCTCTGATTGAAAAAATATTAGGAGTGAAGTCGTTCTTTGACCAGTATCAGGTAAAAGAAAAAGGGATGCAGCCAAAGCTTCTGATTACCAACACTCCATTGGAGATGATGGTAAAATCAAGCAATCTTCCCAGACTTCTTACCTACTTGAATACGACTAACGATAAAAATGAATTTGAAAATACGCTTTGGTTTGGCATTGTACCGGATGTGGAATTCAATCAGTCCGGCGGCGGAAAGCTCCAGAGAATGCGTTTCGCAGGTAACCAGAAGGAAAAGAAGCCTGGAACCAATACGATGGAAAGCCTGGCAACTTTAATGAATGCCATCAGCCCTTACAAGATCACCACCTTCTTCAGCTTTTCAACAGGAGAAGAAAGCACGTTCAATTATGTGGCAACGGAAGGAATCGGTATCTTTAAGGATAAATGTACGCCGCTGATGAAAAAGGATTACAGTGAGTTTGTAGTTCCCTGTATTCCAAATGTAACCATCATTCCAAAAGACAAGTCAGGATTGATCCTGGATAAACGAATGGTCATTGATGATGATGGGAATGTAGCGCTTTCTGAGGAAAAAGAAGATGTAATGAAGATGTGGATCGAAGGCGTTTATGTGGGGGCAGCATACGGAGCAGCAGGAATTACAGCTGCATGGCAGTGCCCGGAATATTTAAAGCAGAGATTTGGCAATACCACCATGGAATATCCGGGTGTGCGCTATGACATAGAAGCTGATGACAATGCGCTTTTGGTGACGACCAGCATGACAAAGGAAATCTCCGGATTTACCAATGCCATTAAAAATTCCATTAACAACACGGGATTTGGCTTTGTATTTACCTCTGATAACGCACAGTATAAAGGGCGTGAGATCAAAAATATCATGGTTTACAAGGCCAGAAACTTAATGAGCAATGGCACGGAGTTTGAACCGATTTATAAAACTCTTGTGGTTACCTACATTGAGCGTATGCTGCGCTTTTACAGCGGAGATTTTAAGCAGGACAAGATCCTTAAATTCTTCAGCAACAATCCCAACAGCCAGAAGAGCAAATGGGATGCAAACCGCCAGTACGTGAATTCTTTGTTACAGGATGGCGATGAATTGGATTTTAACATCGATGAAAAGAACGGAATCTGCAATGTTCTTCTGACCTTTAGCAACACGACAAGGAACTTAAAGGTGGAGCTGACCAGAAAAGGACAGACAGCATAAAAACCGGATGATGCCTCCGGGCAATGACGTGCATCAGGGTGGGGAGCGTATGCTCCTGATATGAGTGGGCTTTGAGATTTTATTTGATAAATGAAAAGCAGCAGAAGAATATAACTGCTTTTCGCCTCCTCTCTTTATCAATCCACAGGCTGGAAGCAACAGGGAAAAGAGAGGATTCTAAAATTCAGGTATCTGAAAGCTGGCACTGCCGGCTTATAGATTACAAAATAACATTTATTAAGAATGGAGGATGAAATATGGGACTTAGAATGAAAATCACAGGTAGCGAATCCGTTGATTTGCGTGAGACCAGCATCATCAAAGTGGTATTTGGGGCAGATATTCCTCATGATTCCAACGCAAGATCAACCGATCTTGGCTCAACGGTTCTGGTTGAAGGAAAGATACTGGCATCAGTAGGCGGGGAAGCCGCAGATGACACAAGCAAACTGGCCAGATGGTCTTTGGTTCCGGCTGAGAATTCCGACTGCTACAGGAACGTTCAGATCGATGTTGTAAGTGCTTCACAGGTAGTAAGACAGATCACAGTACCAAACGCATTTGTGGTTGATTACACCGAAGACTTTACGGATGAAACAGGAACCGGAGTATTCAAGCTTCTCATCAAACAGAAGAAGGACAAGATGTCCACATTGAAATTTGAAGGCGGATTCAGCGGCGAATAATCGAAAACATGTAGAGAAAGGAAGGGATAATTATGGGATTTACATTAAAAGTAGAAGGGCCGTCTACCATCGACCTGGGAACCATCAGTATTATAGGAGTTAAGTTTCAAACCGATATTCCTCACGATTCCAACGCTCGTTCCACAGATTTAGGAAGCACGGTGGAAATTACAGGAAAGATTTTAACAGCAGTGGATGGAGATCCGTTTGACTCTACCAGACAGCTTGGCCTCTGGTCTCTGGTTCCTGCAGAGAAATCTGATTGCTACCGGAAAGTTACCATTGAAGTGATTGCAGCTTCTCAGGTGGTACGTAAATATACATATCCGAATGCATTTGTTGTGGATTATAAAGAAGATTACGGTGATACAGAAGGAGTTGGAACATTCCGGCTGATCATCAAACAGAAGAAAGACAAGATGGCGCAAATCGCTGTGGAAGGCGGATACAGCGTGTAAACATGCAGGGGCTGCCAAAATGGCAGCCCCTTTCTGTAAAGGAAATGAAAGATGCTTGACTATTACCAGATTCTTGAGGTGACTTCCAAAGCAACGGAAAAGGATATTAAGGCAGCCTATCGGAGGCTGGCAAAAAAATATCATCCGGACGTGATAAAGGATGATCCGGATGGAAATAAAAGAATGTATGAGATCCAGGAAGCCTATGGAGTCCTGGGAGATGAAGAAAAGAGAAAACAATATGATTCAGTCCGGACCGGGGAGCGGGAGAGAAGCAGAGAGACAGCAGATAAGCCGGCAAAGCCAGCTCCTGATATGAGCCAGTTTGAACACTTTTTTGGATTTCAGCCGGGAAAAGGAATGGAGACCTACCGCGGGTCAGGAAATGGAGAAAAAAAGCAGACTGGTCCTGTGAATCCAGAGGACCTGTTTGCCGCTTTCTTTCGAACAAAAAAATAAGGAAGGGGCCGAATTGCTTATGGAACGCAGTAGAAAATTAAAAATAGGTTTTGACGGTGCAATTTTAATCAGTGCGGTGTGTATCAGTTTTATCCTTCTTATCCTGGACACCCAAATCTGGATACGGATTCTTATTTATCTGTGCGCTTTAATTTCTGCGGTGGATCTGCTAATCCAGCTGAAAGCGAAGGATCACAAAATATATAAAACCTCATGGAATTATGAGGATGCAAAAGCAGGCCAGCTGGTGCTGTTAGACGAACATGATAAACCGGTAAGGTCCTGGGACTTAGCCGGAAAAACAGCACTGATTCTGGGAAAAAAGAATGACAGGGAAGAGGTTGATGTGGATTTGACGGAGTGTGAATACAGTACATTCATCAATGATCAGCATGCGGTCCTTAATTTCTGTCTGGATTCCTGGTATCTGGAAGATTTAGGCTCCCAAAATGGTGTAAAGATCAAAAAGGTGGAGGATGGCGGCTGTTATCAGGTGACCAACCGGCCATGCAGAGTTTCGGCGGGAGATGTGATATACCTTGCAAGTACCCGCCTCTTACTTACATAAGAACAAAGATTGGAGATTGAAACATGAGCTTAGTGAGATGCCCCAATGGACATGTTTTTAACGCAAGGCGTTACGGGAATACCTGCCCTTACTGCCAGATGAAGCTGAAGGAAGAAGCCGAGGATAAAAAGCCCGCAGGCTTTGAGCCCTCCATGGAGCTTCTTGAGGAGGAGGTGCTTCCGGTCTGCGGCTGGCTGGTATGCATATCCGGTGCAAGAGTGGGGATGGATTATAAGATCCACAGCGGAAAAAACTTTGTGGGCCGGGGAGACGATATGGATATACAGATTTTAGGAGACAATGAGATCAACCGGAAAAATCATACGATCATTGTCTATGACCAGAAGAAGCGAAATACCGTCATATTGCCGGGAGATGCGGCTGGTCTTGCCTATTTAAATGAAGAGGCTGTATATATACCGACAGAATTAAAGCCTTATGATGTAATCGAGCTGGGGAAAAGCCGCTTTTTGTTTGTACCCCTGTGCGGAGAAAATTTTGAATGGAATGATCAGAAATGACAATGACGATAATGAGTGGTCTGGGCGTAATTTTATCTGTTTCTGTCCTGGGAAGAATCTTGCTTTCGGCAGGTGATAAAAAGACAAAAGAAAAGATGAACAGAAAATCCTTTGGGGCAGAAGCCCTATGCCAGACGACAGGAGATCAGGAGATCCAGGCAGATGCTGCAGGAACCATGAGAAGTTCTGCCGGCACTCTGGCCGTGTTAGCAGATGGAATTGGAAAGGCAAATACTGGAAAAGTCTGTGCACAGATTGCGGTGGATACTCTTTTTGACGCCTATCTTCCTTACCGGGTGCTTCATAATCCGGAGTATTTTTTTAAGACCTCATTTTACGAGGCAAATTCCAGAATTCAAAAGACCATTGGAGAACGAAAGGGCGGGGCCTGCCTGGCCGCTGTTTTTATCAATGGCCGGACCTTTCATTATGGACTGGCGGGGGATATCCGGGTGGCATTGATGAGAAATCAGGAACTGATTCCCATAAGCAAAGGACAGACCCTTGATGTACTTGCACAAAACGCCTTTCGTGAAGGGCTTCTGACAAGATCAGAAGCCATTTGGACGATGGAAGAAAAACGGGTATGGAACTATCTTGGATTAGATGGTTTTCATGAAATCGAAATTGCACAGCAGCCCATTTGCTTAAAGCCGGGAGATTTGATCCTGCTTCTTACAAAGGGAATTTATGAGGTCTTGTCCTGGGCTGATATTGAGGACATTCTTTTAAAGGATTTTACATTAAAGGAAAAGGCAGATACCATCGTAATGGAGACGGAAAGAAGAAAAGGCATGGAGAAAGAAAACGGAAGCGTTCTGCTTCTGAAGGCGGAGGTGCTTTATGAGACGAATTAATTCTGAGTTCCGGACACAGTATATTTCGGAAGAAGGGCAGAAACTGACCAACCGGGATTATTTTGGCTTTGTAGAGATGGATGATTACGCCTGTTACATATTAGCGGACAGTCTTGATGGGGAACTTGAGACAAACAGTGCCAGATTTGTAGTGGAAAGCCTGATCCGCAGTTTTGTGGAAGGTCCTTCCATGAATGCACAAAAGCTAAAGCATTACATGAACCAGGCCCATAAAGAGCTGTTAAAGCAGCGGGGCGGAATGCATTTAAAGGCATCCGTTATCATGGTGGTCACAGACTATAAAAAACTTTGTTATTGCTATGTTGGAAACAGCAGGTTTTATTTGATACGGAATGCCAGGATTCTTATTAAAACAAAGGATCAGTCTCTTACCCAGAACCTTCTTAAAGAAGAAATGATCACCTTAGACCAGGCGGCGGCCCACGAAGAACGCAACAATCTGTATTCCTTTTTAGGAGACCGGGGACAGCCGGAAATACTTGTGTCTAAAAAGGTTCCATTGGAGAATGGAGACAGCTTTGCACTTTTTACCAGAGGTGCCTGGGAGAATTTAAGTGAAGACGAATTCCTGGAAATCTCCAAGGATGCCAAAGAGCCTCAGGAGATCCTGGAAAAAGCAGAAGACATGATTCTGGGGAAGCAGGAGACCGGGGAGGTGGATAATTACAGCCTTGCAGTCACCTTTGTTGATAAGGTCTATAAGTCCCCCAAAAAGAAAATCACCTTAAAAAAGGTTTTGCTGATCGCTCTGCCTGTTCTTCTTTTGGCAGGAGGTATCAGTCTTGGACTTTATTTAAAGAACAAAAGTGTGAAGAACAAGGAAGAAAGTCTGGAGCAGCATTTAGCCAGCGGAGAAGAATATTTAAAATACGATAACTATATAAAAGCATCAGAGGATTACGGAGAAGCAAAAAAGCTTGCAGACGCTTTAAAGAATAAAGAGGTTTCCAAAGAGGCGGATCAGTATAAAAAACTGGCAGAACAGATTATTCTATCCGATGAAGCCATGACAGCCGGTGATTATCTGAAAGCCCAAAGCCTTTACTTAAAAGCCAGAGATTTATCGAAAGAAGCTGGAAATATTGGGAAAAAGTATATAGATGCACAGCTGAAGCAAACCCTGGATTACATTCATGTGTTTGATCTGATGGAAATTGGACAGCAAAAGGAAGAATACGGGGACTTAAGCGGTGCCATAGATTCTTACCATCAGGCCAGAGATAAAGCAGCCGCTCTTTATTTTTCCGAAGGAAAGGAAGAGGCTTTGAAAAAGCAGATGGCGCTGGAAGAAAAGATGGAAAAAGACAGTCAGAAAACAGCCGCAGCCGCAGCTGCCTCCAAAGAGGAATCCCAGGCAGCAAAACAGGAGGAGGAGGAATCAAAACAGGCGGAGGAAGAAAAAGCCAAAAAAGAGGAAGAAGAGCAGCGGGAACTGGAAAACCAGCAGAAGTTAAACGATCAGAAAAATGCCATTGATCTGGAGAATAAAGCCAACGAGCTTTTTTCAGAAGGCAAATATGAGAGTGCCATAACCTATTACCAGACAGCTCAGGCCATCTATGTACGGCTGGAAATGACAGAACTGGCAGATGGGATCAATGGAAAAATCAAGGCTGCAAAAACTGCGGTCCTGGAAGCAAAGCAGAAGGCTGCCGAGACAGTAAATACTGGGGAAAGTGGCCCTGGAATGAGCGAGAAAAAGTCCGATAAATAGCAAAGTGAGGAAATGCACATGAGCCGATATACCTATACCTTACACCCGGGAAAGACAGAACCGGAAAAGGGCACCTATAAAAGAAGCAAACTGGAAAAGATGACGACATTTCAGCTTAGAGAAATATGCCGGAAAGAAAAGCTGGTAATGCCCTCCCAAAATACCATGGACCGGGAGGGTCTGATACGTCTGATCATGCGGTTTCGGGGGCAGAAGGATTATCGGCATATTGCTGAGGCCTGCGAAGGCGGAATCGAACGTCTTCAGGGATACTTTGACCGGAATGATATAGATATCAGTTCCAGCCAGGATGTGATCATTCCCGGTACCATCATTCTCTATCATGGAACCGGACTGAATGAGCTGGATCAGTATAAGGTGGAATCGGATATTGCTCTCTATGAGGGGAATCTTCTTCTCATTGATGAGAATTTCCAGATATATACCTGCTTTTATATCAAAGAAATACAAAATGTGTGGAATCTGTTTCAGGGGGCGGGTATGCCTGTAAAGCCCCTTTTAAAGCACCAGTACTCCATTCTTTATTTTCCAAATGAACGGGATTCGGAGTTTTTATATGACTGCTATTACGGAAATGCAAAAAATATCCCTGGTCATATGGAAGCTATCCGCATTCCTCTTCTTAATATTGAGGTCCGGGAGGTGACGGACGCAGACCTTCCCTTAGTCATTGATTTTGGAAGCTCCAATACCACCATGGGCATCAGTCTTTCCGATGGGACTACAAAAATTGCCAGAGCAGGAAACGGTCCCATCATTCCCAGTGTGATCGGTGTGGAAGAAAGAGGCGAAGGCAAACATGGATTCTTATTTGGATATGAAGCACTGGCACTGGCACAACAGAACTACCAGGATGAAGATGTTCCGGTATTCTTTGATATCAAGCGTTGGATCAGTGACCCGGACCGGTTGGAAGGAGTCATTTTAAAGAGCGGATTTAAATATCAGATTTCCAGGCGGGATATGTTGAGAGGTTTTTTGGAGTATTTAATGGACCTTGCAAAACAGCAGTTTAAATGCCGGTTTAAAAATATTCAGTTTTTGGCTCCGATCCGTCAGAAAGAAAAATTTCAGGAGCTGTTTAAAAGTCTCCTTCCCGAATATAACGTAAGCTGTGAGCTTGATGAGGGGATGGCCGTACTTTTTAACAGCATTTACGGAATGATCCGGCAGAATCTTTATGAAAAGGGACGGTGGTATCAGGCCCTCATCATCGACTGCGGCGGGGGAACCACGGACCTTACTTCCGGACGGTTTCTTATTGACAACAGCAGGGTATCCTACACCATTGATTTAGAGACCCGGTATGAAAACGGAGACACCAATTTTGGAGGCAATAACTTAACCTTCCGCATTCTGCAGATGCTGAAAGTCAAAATTGCCAAAGCACTTGGTTATCTGGAGGAAGAGCTGTTTGAAGAAAGCGGAGAAGGAGATGCTGCGGATTCTCTTTTTGAACGATACCGGAAAGCAGAGAATTTCCTCCCCACCCGTTTTAAGGAATACGAAGACCGGAGCAGAGATCAGTATTTTAAGGTGAAAAATAATTATTATTATTTATTCCAACTGGCAGAGGAAGTGAAAAAATCCTTTTTCCAGACCAGATTCCAGTATGAACTTTCCATCAATACGGAAAAGTATAGAAAACCGGATGAAATGTTTTTGGATAAATGGAAGCTTTCGGTACGCAGCAAAGGCGGTCTGACACACATTGACCAGGAAATCTGTTTTTCGCTTTATTTAAATGAAATTGAATCCACTTTAAGGCCGGATATCTACCACGTGATGGAGCGGTTTTTAGACCAGAAGTTTGAACAGGGGGAACTTCAGGAATACGAAATGCTTAAGCTGACCGGACAGTCCTGCAAATCCAGTTTATTTACAGAAGCCTTAAAGCAATACGTTCCTGGAAAACTGATTCAGAGTGCAAAACGGGAAGCTGATGAGGCAGAACTGAAGATGTGCTGTCTGGAAGGCGCGCTGGCATACTTTATGAACTGCAAACGGGGTTACATGAAGGTGAACCAGAATTATCAGGTACGGACCCTTCCTTATGAGATTATGGCTTATACTCACGAAAACCAGGAAAAGATCCTGATACGAAGTCTTGATGAGGAAGAACATATTGGCTGTATTTCCCGGTTTATGATAGGAAAACAGCTGGATCTTTATTTAAGCGATGAAAAAGGAAAACGGTTAAAAACCTATTACTTTGAATACGATACGGAATCCTTTACCCGGACCACTCAGGAGGAGATAGACAAAGATTATGCCGGAAGCGTGATTCAGGAGGAGACAGATACCATCTTAGAAGGGGAAATGAAATTCTTTGTGTGGGTATCCAGAAAGCGGTGGGGCTTTCTTGTGCTTCCGGTCCTCAGAGAAAATGAGGTGCTTTATAAGGGAAAAGAGACATTTTTTGATTTTGAGGATGATACGTGGGAAGAAAATTTCTTTGATGGGAGAAAGTAAGGCGTATGGAAATAAATGAACTTGATCTGCAATTAGCCTGTATGGAAAAGGCAGATATTACGGCAGACCCCCTCAATGAGGGCCTGAAGAATCTCAGAAAAGAAAGTGAAGTAAAATTGGAAAATATCCGCAGAGAAGTTCAAAAAGCTGTAAATCTTGAATTGGAGAGAAAGGGATTTTTTGAACAGCTGTTTACGATTTGTATTCCATCAGATTTGCTTGAAAATGAGATAATAGAGGATAATATAATTGTACTTCGGTCACAGCCAGAACATTTGGTTCTGGTTGTAAAGAAGATAGATAATGAATATATAATTAATATTGAAGATATCAAAAAAAGTTATGAGGCACAAATGAAGCAATCAAAACAGCAGACGCAGCTTTGTCTTTCAGAGAGCAGAATGGTTAATGGAATCCGGGTTTTTTATTTTTCGGCTTCTCATTCTATGCCGGAACAAAAGCATTTTAATTACATTATTTTATTTAATCTTAAAAATAAGACGATTATCCTTGATTTTAATATAAGGGAAAAAGAGTATTCTTACTGGGCTGATATCATTTATGCAATCATCGGAACAATACGGCAGGGGGGAGATCATGATGAATAAAGAGATGATAACTTGTGGTGAAATAATAATTGAACCGTTTCATTTAAAAGAGATCCATGAAATCAAAATCAACAGAAAAATAAATGAACACGTTTTTTTTGAAGCATCAGGAAGGATCGATGAGGAGGATAAGGATTATTATTCTCATGAAATAAATTTCGGTACGGAATTAGTTGTTAAGCATACAGACGGTAATATTCTCTTTAGAGGTTTGCTTACACAAGTAGAAGTAAAGCATCAGGGGGCATTTTATTCCGTTTGTATTCAGGGGTGTTCTTATACGGTTTTGATGGATATCACTGAGAAAACCAGACCATTTCATGATGTTGCAAAAACTTACACGGATTTATTTCAATGGATATCTTCAGAATATTCAGGTGCAAATGTAATAATAAATGATATATATCAGGAAGAAGTCCAACAGCTTTTTATGCAGTATAAGGAAACTGACTGGGCTTTTTTAAAACGGCTGGCCTCCCAAAAATCTCAGGGACTTTTTGCAGGCTGCACGTCTATTGGACCTGCTTATTATGCCGGAACTCCCAATCTGCATAGAGATATGAATCAATCAGAAGGTGAATTTCAGGTCAAAAAGGATTTAAAATCGTATAAGGAGGCAGTGGAATCATCTGAGTTTGCAGCAACAGATGCAGGATATATAACTTATACTGTCTGCATGGAGAATTGGCTTGATTTAGGTGAAGAAATAACCTACAGAGGAATGCCGCTTTGGGTAAAATCAGCTTACAGTGTCCTGGAACATGCCGTACTGGTCCACTATTATGAATTATGTGTAAAAGTTGGATTGTATCAAAAAAAGGCATACAATGAGTTATTATCAGGGATATCGGTAAAAGGTGTTGTCAGAGCGGTAAGCAGAGATTGTGTTAAAATCCAGGTAGAGGAAAAAACAAACGGACAGAAGGTTGATAAATTAACCGATCAAGGGGCCGGTTGGTTTCCCTATTCAACCGTATATGCGTCTAAAGATGGAAGCGGCTGGTATTGTATGCCGGAAATAGGGGATAAGGTAAGATTAATATTTCCTGATTCTGATGAAAAAAATGCATATTCCACCGGTTCTATAAGCGAATATCAACCAAAATCCAGTGAAAAAGACAGGATGGCAGATTATAAGAACAGATATATCCGCAATCCACAGGGAATGGAAGTGGATTGGAGCCCTGAGCAGATCAATATTTCCTCCAATGGTGCCTGCGTAGCAACGCTGGATCAAAATGGAGTTCTGACCCTGTCTGCAAAATCTAAAATAATTCTTCAATCAGAAGGAAATATTGTAATTGAATCAGGAGATCAGATAAAAGTGAATGCTGCACACAGTATTCAGATGATATGCGGAGGAAAAGGAGAAATCAATATCAGTAAGGAAGGTATTATTGAGTTGAAAGGGAATGAAGTATATACGAATTAATTGGGGGGCTTAAGTGAATCGGGAAGAGTTGCTAAATCAATATAGATATGGTTATGTTTTACCGGAAGGAACAAAACAGGTAAAGGCTTTGTACCAGTATTGCCGTGAAAATATGGAATTGTTATGTGAAAAAATAAACGGTGAATTCCAACATTTGATAAGTAATGGAAAAGAGGTTCAGAGAAAAGAACCAGGAAGATATATATTTTGTATCAATTTCAGCGTTTTAAGAACTTTATATCTTCAAAGAGATGGAAACGTACGGATTTGTGCATTTGATAAACGTTTTCATCTGGATCCTGACCCAATCCGGACGGAGTGGGATGCCAGTATATTGTTTCAGTATATTTGGGATTTGGAGGATCATCTTAGTCAAAGCCTTTCAGATTTTAAGGGAATTCTTACAAGCAATGATTTAAAACAGATTATGCTTACTGAATATGTTCCATATATTATTCAATGCCTGACAGAAATTATAAGATATGGAATCAGAAAAGAATATCTTTATGGATTCAAAGAGTTATCGCTGACAGAAGATTTTATTATAAGTGTTGGGGAGTATAGGGGAAGCTTTGATGAAGTTTACATATCTGAAAAACCAGGGGATCATCATTCAAAGCTTTTAGAATTATTGGAAAATCGTAAAGAGAGTTCTGCCCGGTTTTACAGCAGAAACTATGAAAATATGATAATTACCAATAATGAATTAAAAAGAATTAATTTTTCCAAAAGCAGTTTTTATAAAATGGATATGTCAGATTCTAATTTGGAGGAGGCCTATTTGTTAAAGACAAGTTTTATTGATTGCATATTAAGAAACATATCCTGGAAGAGAGGACTATTGTTTGATACAGATTTTTCTGGCAGTGACTTATCAGGAGGAAATTTTACAAATTCAATGGCTTCTGTAACAGAACCGGGTGTGTTTAACCGCAATATCTTCAGTCTCATTGGAGCGGATTTTTCAGGTGCAGACCTTTCTAAAACAGATTTCAGCAGAGCAAATTTCAGTGGAGCTGATTTTAGAAATGCCATATTCGACCAAACATTGTTTACTGGAACCAGATTACGTGGAGCAAGATTTTCAAAGGAAGCATTACCTCTTTTGTATTTAACAGAAGACCAACTAAGGGAAATTCAGATATGTGATTAAACTGGGAGGAATTTCATGGGATATTATATATTATCACAAGATAAAACATTCAGAAATCAGGTCGTTATTGATAAAAGCCGCTTACCGGAGGAATTACGGCAACTGGGATATCCGCGGAGAAAAAATTATTCTGAATGGAATAATAGTATTTCTGGAGATAAATGCTTTAATTTAGTTGTTAAAAGTAATGCCGATAATTATTATTCCGATTTTATAGAGAATCCATATTTGCTGATCTCAGACGAGCTGAAAAAAGTATTTATCAGTTATGAGTCCAATCTTTCATGCAATTGCACAATTTTAAGCGACAGAGGGAATAAGATACAAAAAGTATATTGGTTTTGTGCATTGGAAATGGCAGATTGTCTTGGGACAGACAGTGAATTTTATCCTGATCACTCTATAAAAGAGTTGATACTGGATAGGAAAAGGATTGGAAACAGAAAGATATTTCAAGTGGCTGGAATAAGAGAAAAAAGGTTTATTGCCAGTCTTGATGTGGTTGAGAGTATATTAAGGCGTCCATTTACTGGAATATGTGTGGAAAAGGCTGCAGTGAGGGTAAACTAAAGTATTTCCTGAGTATTACGGCTTTGTCTGTGGAACACATTTTAATATTGTTTGCATATATCATATCTTATATAAATCGTAAAGTGATTGATTGAAAAATATTTCAAGCATCGTTTATACAGGCTTTGATTGGAAATATCTGATGGGAAGGTTAAGTTAATGATAATTTGGAGGGATTATACATTTGAATAAAGAAAAGTATAATAAGGTGGTAGAAATTATAGTTAAAATATTGGTGGTGATTGCAATTATAAACGGTGTAATTGTTGGTGGTTCAATAATTTTCTTTATAGTACTTTTTTTAAAAGGTTTTTCTACAACTCCAAAAGTAACGGAAGAAGAAGTTAAGCTGGAACAGGAACAAAGGCTGGAAGCAGTAAAAAGTCATTTAGAAAATAAATACGGAGAAAAATTCATTGTTAATCCTAATGGAAAAAGAAATACTGGTTCTTTTATTCCTGGGGCTGTGAATACTTCTCCGGATTATTATGAGGCATATTCAGAAGAGGACCCAGAATTTATTTTCCGTGTTTATAAATATTCTGAATCTCATAATATAGACAGCGAAGAAGAAATAAAAGATAGTTATTGTTGGAAGTTTTTAAAAGAAAAGTTAAAAAAAACTATAGAGAGTGCGTTACCTAATGAATTTCCAGAAGAATATAAAATATTTATTGATACCTATTCTGATATAACATTTGATAATAGCATTAGACAAGATTCTCAATTAGAGAAGTATTTTAATGGCAATTACGCTAGCCCTATTATATTTATTAATGTATATGCATTGGATAGTAAAGAAAAATATGAAAAAAATATTGAACAAAAGATTTCTTTACTTTTTGAGGAGTTTAAGAGTAAGTATAATAATATGAACATGAACTTTAGTTACTATTCAGTTGAAAATGAAAAAAATTTTTCTCGTATTGATACAAAAGAATTAGAGAAAAAAAGTTTGATAATATATGGAGATAACTACCCTGAATTATTTTCAGAGATAAAAATGGAAAGAAAGTTTGTAGTAAAAATAGATACTAAAAATTAATTTGCATATAAGTATGTGAGGTGAATTAAATGGGAGAAATAGGCTATAAAGATAGGGCCAGATTTGCAAAGGTATGTCAATGAAATTTTATATGGGGGTGTAAATATGTTTAAGTATTCTGGTATCAAAGCAATTGCAGTATTAATAGTAATCGGTTTTGTTTTTGGAGTAATTATTGTATCAATAATGTCATTTAAGAAATTAGAAATAGAAACAAAAAAAGATGATTTAAAGACTGAAAAAACTAATGACAATGACATTAATGAAGTGAAAAAATATCTTGAAGAGAAATATAGTAAAGAATTTATAATTGATCCTGATTATGTAAGTAATGCAGGTTCTTTTATACCCGGAAATGTAGGTAATCCAACTGTTTATTATAAGGCTTATTCGAAAGAGGATTTGAGTTATGGTTTTCGTGTCTATAAATTCCAAAATTCAAAGGAAAATACTAAAGTACCTAATTTAAATGATGGATATTGTTGGAAATTTTTTAGAGAACAAATAAAAAATATTTTTGAAGAACAAATAAAAAGTTTAAGAATCGATAATTATAAGTTAGTAATTGACATAAATCCAAGAACTACATTCAATAATAATATAAAACCTGAATCTCCAATTGAATTATATTTTAATAATAGTAATAGAAAAGTAAGCCTTAATTTCTATCTGATATTAAATTCAGATGACAATATTAATGAAGTGAAAGATAAGTTATATAATATTATTAGTGAGTTTTATGAAAAATATGATAAAAACATGTATATATATTTAGTGTGTTTCAAAACAATGTCGGATAAAGATTTTAATAGTATAAATCAAATAAAAAGAGAAAACAGTGTATTTGTAGAATCTAAAGAACTTTTTGAAAAGAAAAATAATCCGTGGGGAGTAAATTTAGAAACATTATTTACCATAGAGGATTTTGAGTTTAATGGTGTTGAAGAAAATAGGTAAAAATTATGGAGATGAGTGAAACTGGAGATTTTTATTAATTCAAAGATTTGTAATCTTTGAATTAATAAAACTGTGAAAAATTGACCTACTGTGAGTTTATAAGATTTCTGAAGTAATGGAATGAGCTTAACTGTTTCGAGTATGAAGTATCTAAAAATAATATAGATTGGTTTGGATGTGTAGCATATATGAATAAAAATAAGAATAAAAAAGTTAAGGTCTTTATGAAGGCTATAATTATATTTGGTATATCAACAGGAGTAATGATACTTGCATTAACAATATTGCTTTTACGTGAAACAGGTGATTTACATAAAGAAACAGATGAAGAACGGCTGGCAAGAGGAGAACAATTAAGACAAATGATAATAGAGCATTTAGAATCAAAGTATAACAAAAAGTTTATTGTGGGTTCAGATTGGTATGGAACTGGCCCAGGATCTCCAATCCCAGGTATGGTAGATAATTCGCCAAGTTATTGTGAAGCTTATTCAGAAGATGATCCCAATTATGTTTTTCGCGCATTTATTTACCAAGAGTTGAAAGAAGATATAAGAAAAGAGATAAGGGATGGATATTGCTGGAAGTTTTTAAAAGAAGAAATAAGAAAAGAATTTGATGATAGAGTAAAGAAAATTATTCCTGGGGGCTACAAATTAGTTATTGAGGTTGATTCAGATGTATCATTTAATAATGATTTAAGTCCGGATTCACCATTAACATCATATTTTGATCCAGGTAATGAGAAGTTGCAGTTGATATTAAATTTAGTATTAACTGCAGAGGATAAAAATGATCAAGAAATACTAAAAGGTAAATTGGATAAAGAATTAAAAAAAATTTATAAAGAATATAGCAAGAATATGTTTATGGAGTTTGTTTGCTACAAGGCAAAAAATCCACAGGATTTTAACGAATTAAATGAAAAAAAATTGAAGATAATGTTTTTGTAACAATAGAGAACTATTCTTCTTCCAAATATGTATCATGGGATAAGAATTTTGATTTGCAATTTAAAATAGAAGATTTTGATTAATTTTTAGGAAGGGATTATACATTTGAATAAAAAAAAGTGTAATAAAGCAGCAGAGATCATAGTTAAAATATTGGTGGTGATTGCAATTATAAATGGTGTAATTGTTGGTGGTTCAATAATTTTCTTTATAGTACTTTTTTTAAAAGGTTTTTCTACAACTCCAAAAGTAACGGAAGAAGAAGTTAAGCTGGAACAGGAACAAAGGCTGGAAGTAGTAAAAAGACATTTGGAAAAGAAGTATGAAAAAAAGTTTGTTATTAATTCGGATGGAACGGATGGAGGAGGTTCTCCGATTCCCTTCTCAAGCGGTTATTATACAGTTACTTATGAGGCATATGCAGAAGATGATCCAAATTTTCGTTTTATTGTAGATGTGGTTCCAGTGTCAATAAAGAATAATGAAATAAAAGAAATAAGAGATAGTTACTGTTGGAAATTTTTGAAAGAGAAGCTGAATAATGAAATTAAAGAAACTCTTAATGGTGATTTTGATGGAGATTATAAATTAATATTATATTTATCAAGCAGTGCGACTTTTGAAAATAATATAAAACCTGATTCATCAATTAAAGACTATTTTAATGGCAACGGAAAAAGTCCAGCTATTTATATAGACATGTTTACAACTCAAAAAGCAAAGAAATTGGAAATAAAAACAGAACAAAAAATATCTCAGCTATTAGATAAAATAAAAGAACAATCCGACCATGTAGATATAACATTCAGCTATTATGTAATGAAAAAAAACGAAGATTTTTATGCAATAGATATAACAAGAGAGCATTTGAGGTTATATGACAATGATATATATCGTACCTATAGAGCTGTAGGTGATATGGATAAGGAATTAAAATTTCAATTAATGATAGATACAGGTGATAAGTGATATTTAGCTAAATATTATAAAAGGGGAATTGAATATGGAAGAAATGGGAGATAAAGATGTTGCTAAACTTGTTAGTATAATTTATGGAACTACAATTTATAATGATTTAAAAAATAAGAGAAGTAATAAGCTAAGTGAATTGATTAATAACATGGAAAAAAGTATATCAGATATACCTCCTAATAAAAAAATCGGCGGTGAAATGACAAAAGAAGAATTTCTTGACGTCATTGACCAGATTAAGCAATCTGATACGTTAATGAGAATGGAAATAAGAGATTTTACAGATACCAATGAAGACAGCTCTTTAGATAGAAAAACCGACTTTCGAGCCATGACTCTTGTGGATCCTGAAAACAAAGTAAAGCCGGTAATTGTGTTCCGTGGAACAGCGGGGGACAGTCAATGGGACGATAACCTTGCTGCAATCTTTTCCTCCCAGACCCCATCCCAGAAGGAAGCAGCAGCATATGTAATCAATTCCGGCCTGGACCATGTCACATTGGCAGGACATTCAAAGGGAGGGAATATGGCGGCCTCCTGTGCTTATTTATTGCCTCAGGGACTAATTGATAAAGTATATTCCTTTGATGGACAAGGAGCCTCACGCTCCTTTCTAAATCAGATTCCAGCTTCCCAGCAGAAGTTTGCAAAAAACATAATTTATAACATTAATGAATATAGAGATCCGGTTAGCCAGCTCCTTATAAAAACAGGTTATAACAAAAATACAATATATTTTGATTCGGGTGTAGATTATTATAATGCAGATCTTCAGGACAAAGACTTTAATATGAAATTATATTTATTTCATGTACATAAACCTAACTACTATTTAAAACCAGGTGTTCAGAAGACAGACAGATCCTATGTGCCCTCCAGGCTTGCGAACACCATCTCCATGATGAATGAAATTGATGCTTTACCTGAATATGTGAAAAGAAAGGTTGCACAGCAATTATCAGGACTTATATATGAAAAAGGTAAAGACGGAAAAACTCTTCCAGATACAACCAAATGGGATGAGGATTATTGGGACTGTGTACTGGAAGCAGAGGAAGTCTACGCAAAGGTAAATAAAAGCAGAGAGGATGCCTTATGCAGAAAGCTGTCAGACCTGTTTCATGTGGATTTTTCCAAATATAAATTAGACCAGAAGGATTCCAGCTTTGTAGTGGAGGGGGCTATTCTTATGTGTCCATACAGCAGTAATATCGGGGATCTGAAAAATATTGAAAATCATGGAAACCTGATCCAGAAAAAAGCTGTTGCATCAAAAAGGGACAATATAGCAGGAAAAAATATTGTCATGAAGGATTGTAATTGTTCTGCAAATGCACCGGAACTGCTATTGGATAATAACAAATCAGATGGAGTAGTTTTGTGTCAGCCGGAGATTTTTCATGAGTGGGTGCTTACGGATGCGGATAAAGCATTATTTATAAATGGAGAAAAGGTCGAGGCCGTATTGAAAAAGTCGGTGCTGGGCTGCTGCCGGGGAGGAATTATTACGGTGGAGCATAATGGACAGATGGATTTAAGTGATATTGAGAAGCTTTCTTTTGCTGAAAAAGTTAAAAAATCTATGGAAGATAACAAGTTTCTTCAGTCAAAACCAGTAAAATATCTGATACGTCAAGGAAAGGACAGGCTTGAGAATCCTTTTTCAAATAATAAACTTAAAGCAATGACAGATAATATAAATCTTGCAATCGATGTGGCAGAAGCAGCAGTCAATGGGTTGTTTCATTCCCGTCAGGAGACAAAACAGGAAGAAGACGGTGTTTTACATAAAATCAATGCGGAAGTGAGCAGTGTAATGAAAAATCTGGAAGAGGAAAAGAAAATGTTCATAGGGAACTATATAAATGCCATAACAAAATAGCATAATAAAAAAAGGTACTGTTTTCACAGTGGAGAGGAGTAACGTGGATTATACTTTTAAAGAATTAACAATTTCTGCGGAAATAGAACTGGCATCAATTTTTGAATTGAAAATGTCGGAAGAGATCAATCAGCATTCCTGTCTGATGTTAAAAGGGATTTGCCAGGAAGGTCATTTTGATCAGGTAGTTGCACAGCTTGATTCAGAAAGAAAAATCACAGTCAGGAGCCAGAACGGTAATCTGCTGTTTTGCGGTCTTATAACAGATCTGATGATTGATGAAAAGATACAGGTCGGTACCATCACTTTAAAGGCGAATTCTTTCACCTGTCAGATGGATTATAAAAAAAGAAAAAGAGTATTTCAAAATCTTGATATGACCTACTGTGAAATTATAAGTAAAATTCTGGAACCATATAATAAAGCGTCTTTTGTAGATAAAGTAACGGAAAATAGAAAAATTCCTCATATAATAATCCAGTATGATGAAACTGATTGGGAATTTATGAGACGGCTGGCATCACACTTTCAAGATGGTATTTATCCGGATATGTCTTCGGAGACCATTCAGTTTTCTGTTGGAAGACCACTTCACGAAAAGGTTCATACGTTAAATCAGCAGCCTGAACTTATGAAAACAAATCTTATAAACAGGCAGGAGACGAATTGGATTGACTCTTATGAAAAGTACGAGATTGGAGACACTGTAACAAATCAGGGAAGAACTTATTTTATACAATCCGTAGATATGGTAACAAATCATGAAGAAATCCGGTATTTTATAAAGTTGGTTTCTAACAGGGAAGAGAAATTCACTTACATACCAAATAACAGAATCGCTCATAAGCGGGAATGGGCATTCGTTGCAGATATAAAACGAAACAAACTGAAACTTCAGTTTCCCATGGAGGAAGTAACCGGAGCCAATAGTCCTTTATTTCCTTTTGAGGGAGAACAAAATAATCAAATAGGGTATTATATGTCTGATATCGGAACAAGGGTTATAGTTTATTTCCCAGATGAAGAAGAACAAAATGCAGTTGTACTGTCTGCCATGAGGGAGGGAGCAGGAGTGCCGGTCTCCGGCTTTCCTTCTGGGATGCAATTTATGAAAAATGAAGAAGGAAATGAGCTTTGTATGGATAAAAAAAGCCTGAGATTTCTTACAGGTAAGAAAAATGCTTCACTTAAATTTTTTCCGGATGGAATCATACAACTGAATGCTGCTGACTCTATGTCTGTGTCTTCAGCAGGATGTATTCAAATGGGAGCGGGTCTTAAGCACCTTAAAATGAGGGCGGAAAAAGGTATTCAATTAAAAGCAGGTAAGACAGGAAATAATGTGGTGGAAATAGATGAGTCTGGCAATGTTGAATGCAGATGCAGTGGAAATGTTATGTATAAGAAACAGGGATCCCAGAATAATAAAGGCTCTTTGCAGGCAGGCATAGCCGGCTCTGCATCTGGTTCAAGGGATGTTACTTTGGCACTTGCGGGGACCGAGTTTGTTTCACGGGCAGTTACGGGAAATATGGATTTTAGAGCTGCAGGGAAAATCCTAAGCCAGCTTACCGGGGGTGCTTCTTCTGTATCGCTTGGTAACGATAGCCAACTGGATGATAATCTAATAAAATCAGGCTTGTTTCAAAACAGCAATGCTTTATTTGATTCGTTTTCCTATGGAGAAAACAAAAATGGAAAGAAAAAATAGGAAGTAAGGGGAGGCGGTACATAAATGGACCAGATCGAAGAGATGAAAGCAATGATACGGGAAGAAATCCAGTCCATCAGCAATCTGGAAGAACGCATCACATTTAAAAATCTGATGGAGGGGGTATTTCTGGAGTTATATGAGACCAACGTCAGGATGTACCGGATGTTAGAGGAACGGGTCATGAATGATCTTGTCTATGACATTAACCGTTATCTGATCCGCACCGGACTGATGGAGCGGACCTATATGGACAAGTCTCATCATCTTATGGCACCCATGTGTGAGGAAGATATGGAAAATCCGGTCTATGAAGTTTCTGATGTGCGCAGAAAGCTAAAGGAAGAAGGCAAATTCCGTGTGGCAACTGTTTTTTTGAAGTGTGATGCCCTTAAGGTTCGGGAATTATTGGAAAATCAGGAAGGCTTTACCGGAATCTTAAAGGCCGGGAAAGAATATCCGGTTGAAATTCGCCTGGAACCCAGCAAACGTTACCTGGAACAGATGGAGCATCTTTACCATCTGTTCATGAAAAATGGAATCCCATGGAAGACCATCAATGCACCGTATTTATTTAAGATGATGGATATCTGCATCACAAGTCTTCCGGATGAGGCGGAGGATAAGGAACCGGTAACGAATTTTGGCGGAGATTTTGGGGAATACAACCAGTTTGTACATTATGATCTGATCCCTATATGGAACGTCTGGCATTTAAAGCTGGAAAGCGTAGGATTTCCGGTGGCCTGCAGCGATCATGAGAACTATGAACATGTGATCTCCATACGGGATTACGGAACCGGACATGCCTATCTGGTAGAAGAAAAGGCGGGGATCCGAAGTGTGCGTCAAAGCGGAGAAAAGCTTTTGGTGACAGGTAAGGTGGCCAATTCTAAAAAATGGGATGTTTACATGATTCGAATCGGCTCTGACCATAAAATTGACCGTTACACCTATCCGGTTATGGAGAATTTAAGAAAAGATGGGTTTGCAGAACGTTTTCAGGGAAAGACCGGACAGATGGTAAAAACAAAAGGAGAACTGGAACGGTTTATCCGCGGATTCGGACTGGAAAATTATATTGAGTACCAGGATTGCATTCTGGAAGAAGGAAGCCGGGAACGATTGGAGACGTATCCCATGAATTTTTTTATGGAAGATGAGATCAGGGACCGGAAAGGAAAAAAGAGGCTTTTGATCTATTTTAAGCCAAGAGGAAAGGAGCGCTGGCTCTTGAGGGATTTGGCAAGCTTTGTGACCTCGGAAGTGCAGGAATTGTATCCTGAATATGAATGCGGAGGAAAACTTGTATGAATTATTTGTGGGAAGTCATGCTGCAGGTGAGAAAACAGGGAATGGCGGAAAACAGCATCCGTTATCAGATGCCTTCTGAATTCAGTGCTTATATGGAGCTGTCGTCCTCCTGTATCAATCAGGAAACCATAGAAGAAGGGGAGGTCATTGAAATAAACCCCTATTACCGTTTTTACAATATTTTCAAGGACTTTTTTCGTCCGGATCTGACTGAATTTCCAAAACTCAGGGAAAACCTCTTTCATCTGATTTTTCATATGCTGGCTCAAAATGATGCACTTTCAGGTATGTCCAGAGAGGAATATCACAAAAAACTTCTGTATCAGGATCTGATGGATTATGCCTTTGGGGCCGATGCCAAAGAAGCGGTGGCTTTATTTGACCGGGATGAAAGGGAATTTATCTTAAGCGGGTTGTTAAAGCAATATGAAACCGGAAGCTCTCTTGATATGTTTAAGGACATGATGGAGGCATTGATTCCCAATAACATTGTGTATCACAGCTGTCAGAATTCCTATGAAATATTGGTTTTCATCGGACGGAAAAAAGAAAAAAGTCTGGTGGATAAAATGGATTTTCTGATCAAGATGTTCGTAGAGCTTCCCTATCATGTGGAAATTTATTATGAGTATCATTTTGGAATTATGGGTATCGAGGAAACCATGTCCATGGACGAAATAATCTTGTGCTGACGGAAGGAGAGAAAATGTTTCAATACGATTATCCCCAATTTGAAAAGAAGCGTTTATTGAGAGTGGAGATGCTTGATAAGCTGAGAGACTACCCTAAAAATTTCCTGGATCTGTGGTTTCAGGAGTATGGAGACGGAGTGGTGAAAGGCTGTAATATTACCTGGGATGACGGAAGGCTGACCATTTCTTCGGGTATGATCATCTGGAAGAAGAATCTTTATTTTATGGAACAGCCTTTTGTAATGGAGTGCAGGGCAGAGGATACGGTCCGGTATTTAAAGGTGCAGTTTCTGGCTGAGATCCGGGAGGCGGGGAAAATTACGGGCAATACCAGAATCGTTCTGGAAGATAAAAAACCGGATCCTGCCTGTGAAATGGAGCTTTGCAGATTCCGGCTTCAGGAGGGAGCAAGATTAAGAGACAGTCATGAAAACCTTCAGGACTACTCTACGGAATTTGATACGGTCAACCTCATTTATCAGCCCTACGCAGCCGCCGGGGAAAGCACGTTAAATCCCCGCATTATCAGGCAGTTTTCCAAAGAAATGCTGAAAAGCCGGTCTTCTGATCCATACGATATCAGTTTTTCCACGGCAGCTCTAGGAAATCACGGACATGTTACCGCAGAACTGATCCGGGAATATTTAACCTGCAGACAGGGAGAGGAATATGGAGAAAAGGGAAATTCTGCAATTTACCGGGGACTTTTGGAGGTTTTGAGAACACAAAAAAGCGGAGAAATAAAAAGAGGACAGGGCAGCCAGGGAAAACGGGGAATGATGCTTTTATAAAAGGAGGAATACCATGAATCTGGATGAAAAAATTGCACTTATGGAACGGGAAAAACGACAGAAAGAAAAGGCGCTGCGGGAAGCGGCAGAGGAGAAAAAGGCTGATGCTCCCGGGAAAAAGCTTACATTGCAGGAGGCACTGGAAGGTCTCCATGCAGGTGAAATACGCCTTCCGGAAGGGGAGCATCTGGAATTTGAGACCCATTTCTATTCCGAAGAGAACGTTCCCATGATCATTTTCAAAAATTTCCATCAGGCGTTAAAGGAGGACAAGGAAGGCGTAATTTATATCAATCACACCAAAGAAGTCAGCCAGATACTCTCCTGGCCCAAAACGCAGATCAAGCCTGCAACCTTTAGCCAGTGGAGCAATCAGCTGGTGAACGGCATGGCATCAAACGGACTTCATGCCAGAGTAGGAAAGAAAAAACAGCTGGATCATGTGGAATACATCTGCTTTGATGTGCCTACCGGAAAAGGCTGGCTTTATAATATTGTATTCCGAAGAAAGGGAGAGGAACAGTCACTTACGGGAAATTACAATTGCCTCAAAGAAGATAAGGATACATACGGAATTTTCTTAGAAGCAATGGTAGTGGCACTTGACCAGTGGTTTGCACAAAGAGAAGGGGGCGGCCTTTTTGGAGAACAAAGCAGCAGTTACCTATAAGGACCTTTATTTAGAAACATTGGGAATTGCTTATTTTCGTAAGATCAAAATTACGGAAAAGCCGGGAGAACATGCGTTTTTGTTGGTGGAAGCAGTTCTTGACAGCGAAATGGATGAAAATGATTTTCATCAGATTAATAATACGATTTCTCTTGTGTACCGGCAGAAGGAGAAGGACCATGTGCTCTTTTACGGAGTCCTCCACAACATTTCTCTGGACAGGGATGGAAAAGAATATGTGGTAAAAATCGAAGCATGGGATGGAACCCGTCAGATGGATGTGGACCGGAAAAAACGGATATTTCAGAACCCCCAGATGGGAGTACATAAATTGGTCGGCAAGGTGATGGAAACTTATCCGGGATCTGACCATATGGTTCATCTTCCGGACACTCCCATCGGCCAGCTTGTAGTCCAGTATGAGGAAACAGACTGGGAGTTTTTAAAACGTTTCTTATCCAAGTACGGGGAAAGCTTATATCCCGATCCGGCATTTCCTGATATCCGTTTTGAAGCCGGGCTTTCTAATAAGCCGGAGGAACAAAACTGGGATGACCTTCCATTTACTTTAACCCAGGATTTTATTTCCTTTGAAGCCATGAAGGAAAATGGCTTTCAGGAACTTACCCGTGCCCAGAATGCGGTTTATGAGGTAGTATCTTATGACATTGTATCCATCGGAAGTCAGATTACCTACAAAGGGAATCCCTGGTTTGTTGAATCCGCCGTACGAGTCCTGGAGGATGGACTTTTAAAGAACCGGTACCGGTTAAGACAAAGAGAAGGTCTTAAAATACTGCCTTATTACAATGGTAAGATCACAGGAGTCTCTATAGAAGGAACCATAGCAGCTGTTCAGAGAAATCTTGTGCAGGTAAACATGGAAATTGAGGCTAGTACCGGCGAAAAATACTGGTTTCCATTTTCCACAGTGGCAGCTTCTTCCGATGGAAGCGGTTGGTACTGCATGCCGGAACAGGGAGAGAGTATTCGTGTTTATTTTCCTGTGAACGACGAAAAGGAAGCCTATGTGGTGACTAATGTCAAGGGCCATAAACCAGAAGAAGGAAATCCTTCCGATTCCATGGGCAATCCAAACACCCGGAATATACAGACTGCCCAGGGAAATCAGGTACAGATGACTGCGGATGGGGTTTTGATTGCTGCAGGAGACAGTCAGGGAAGCATTCTGTTAAAGAAAAACGGAGAAGTGATCTTAAATGCCATAAAAGATATAAAAGTATCGGCGGCAGAAAACTTAAACATATCAGCCAAAAATGACTTGACCATCAAGTCCCAGACTTCCGTAAAAGTGGCCTGCCAGTCAGGCGCGGATGTTGAGATAAAAAAAGGAACGGTTAACTTTCATGGAAATGAGATTCACGAGAATTAGGAGGCGGTTATATGGCATATGCAGCGGAACAGATCGTGATCAAAGGGATTCCGGTTGAACAGCTAAATGAACTTACCCTGGACTGCGTGCCTGGGGAACATGGGATTTTAAGGTTAAATGGCTTTCTGCCATCGGAACAGGGGGAAGAGACTTTATTTAAATTTTCTGAGAACGATTCCATATCAGTCTGTACAGACGGAGGGATAACCATATTTTCCGGTATTTTGACCAAAGTTCTTGTATCCGGAGAGGGAGGGACCGTAAGGCTTCAGGCAGAGGCAAAGAGCCGAAGCATTCTTATGGATCAGAAAAAAAAGTCCCGGACCTTTCAGGACACTTCCATGTCCTACAGCCAGTTATTTCAGCTAATCTTAGGAGACTATCCCGGCAGTGAGATAAAGCTTTCCATTCCGGATAAACCTTTGGGAGAGATCGCTGTTCAGTATCAGGAGACAGACTGGCAGTTCCTAAAACGGATGCTGTCCATACTTAATGCCGTTTTGGTCTGCCGCCCAGCCACTGAGGCCATATGTTTATACGGTGGAGTTCCGGACATTCCATGGGGGGGCTGGAGCTTTGAAAAAAACGGCTACCGCAAGGAAATGGGAGAATACAGCTACTGGCTCATGGAAGGTGCTCCTGTTAACGATAATGATTTTCTTGTTCTTCAAGTGGAAACCAGTCATGTACCGGAGATCTTTGAACAGGTACAGGCTGAGGGAAAAAATCTTGTAATCCGGCGTATCTTCTGTGAACTGGAACGGGGACTGATCCATTGCCGTCTGGAACTGCAGAAAAAAGAGGGAATTCTTTCAAAGCCCCAATATCCCATGCAATTGATCGGTGTGGCTCTGGGAGGAAAGGTTTTGGAGATATCCGGCACCAAAATTAAGATACATCTGGATATTGATAAAGAGGGAGGGAAAGATGTGTACTGGTTTCCGTTTTCCACCTTATCAGCATCTCCTGATGGCAGCGGCTGGTACTATATGCCGGAAAAACAGGACAATGTGCGTGTTTACTTTCCTTCCAAATATACAAAGGATGTGATTGCAGTCAGCGCGGTAAGCTCCTATGACGGAAAGACCGGGGGAGTTCCTGACCGTATGGGGAGCCCTTCCACCAAATACCTAAGCAATCCTCACGGGCAGGAGATGAAGCTGGCAGCCGACGGAATCTATCTTTCTGCCAGCGGGGGCTCCGCCAGTGTAAAGATCGGTAACGGAGGGGATGTGACCTTAAGCGCCAGAGGAACCATTCAGATCGAAGCAGAAAACAACATTGAAATTACTGCGGAAGAGGCGGTATCTTTTGAAGCGCTTGAATCCACTGCTTTAACCTGTGTAAAGGGAGCATCCATAAAGATGCCGGCGGATGGAAAGCTTTATATCCAGGGAACGGAAGTAAAGGTGAATTAGGAGGAGCTTATGACAAGACAGGAAGCACTTCAGAGATTTCATGAGGAAGAGACAGAATTTCTGGAAGAAAAGAAACTTCAGTTTTATAAGGGAATGCAGCAGCAGACAGAGGAACTTTCCGGTGTGCTCCGGGACGCTTTTAAAGCACTGAAGGAGGAAGTGAAGCGGTTAGAAAAAGAGAAAATCATGTTTTTCCATTTTTCTCTGCTTCGGGTGGATTTACTTCTTGAGGAATACCGGTTTTTCGTCCAGGCCTTTGATGCCAGATGGTATATGGATACGGAACCGGCAGAGACAACATTTACCCTGAAATTCCTGTTTTCCATGCTGGAGGATGTAAAGAAAAAGCTTACGCTTGACGCAGGAAAGTATATGGGAAAGGTCAACCGTTATGACATATCCGAAATATTGCAGAATAACGCCATGGAATGGAATCAGATCCTGGCAGGAGAACTGCGCTTTCTGCTCCGGGATATTGAAGAGAACAAGGATTTTTCGGATATACCAAAGCTTGATACCTGGGGGATCTATTGGGGAGAATACCGGGATGCCAGTGAGCTTGTGGCTTTTGTGGACAGGGAGAAAAAGTACCAGAAAGACTGGGAAAGGGCCCTTCGTCTTTCCAGGGACCAGGAAGAAGCACTGATATCCAAATACTGGTATGATATGGAGATCAGAGATTCGGATGGAAGCGGAACATATTTTTTATTTAATGAATTTGAAAATTGTACATTAACGCAAATTGCATTTGATAATACCAATTTTTCCGGCTCCCGTTTCAGAAATTGTACCATCAAAGGGTGTAGCTTTCAGAATGCAGTTATAAGGCAGGCGGATTTTGAAAACTGCAAATGGGAAGACAATGATTTTTCCGGAGCAGACTTAACCAATTCTATTTTTTTTGAAGAGGATATTCCGTTCCTGCATATGGAACCGGAGCAGCTGCAGACCATACTGATCGACAGGAGGGCCAAAGGATGAGATTTTTTACGATGGAACAAGATAAAACCTTACCGGATATGATCCGCTTCCGTGATTTTGATATCTGCGGACCTAGGCATATATTTTATAAAGAAGATGCACAGGACATAGATGAATCGACCATGATGTATCTGACAAAGGACAGTGGGGAAGCGGCTCCTGATTTCATACAAAGTCCGGTTTCCCTGGTCTCTGATAAAGTGAAAAAGGTGCTTGATTTATATGAGGATGACATGGTATTTAAGACGGTTACGGTTGCAGATAAGGAACGTGAAACGATTCGCGTTTATCATCATCTTCTTTTGGAACAGCTGGAAGTATTTTCAGACCGGACGGAGTTTTATTCTAACGGAAGTGTCAGGCGTCTTGTCCTTGATCCGAAGAAAATCGGTGAGCATAAGGTGTTTCTTTTAAATGACAAGCGTTTTCCCAATCCCTTTATCAGTCTTGAAGTGGTAGAAAGCCTTTTGCGAAGGAATGTAATGGGCATTGTTTTTAAAGAAACGGAGGTGGAAGTATGGCAGAATTAACCGATACCTTTGTGGTCCACGGTGCATGCTGTACCTGCAGCCAGGGGATGAGGCCCAGCCGGGCAGTCCTTCAGGAAACCCATGGAGTATTTTTAAGAGGCCAGGCACAGATGACCGTGAAAGACTGTAAGGGAGAGCTCAATGTGGTCTGCTTTGGCGGCTGCTATAGCATGGAAAATCCCAGTACACAGGAGGAAGCAGAAAAAATCAAGAAAAAGATAGAGGAAGCATGTCCCGAGACCTTTACAGACAAGGTCATGAACTTCTTTACCGGAGGGAAAAAGAAAAAGAAGCAGGAAGAGGCTTCTGATAGTGAGATCTCTAAGGTGGTGGGAGTCTGCACTCCTAAAATCATTGCCAGTGAGTGGGATCATGGGCAGGATGGAGTGAACACGGAGGAAGAACGGCCTTTGATGGGGGGAGCAAAGCTGTACTGTATGTATGGCGGGGAGATTGAGATTGTTGAATCGGGGCAGCCGGAGGCAGGAAGTGGCGCGGTTTAGAAAAAATAAGATAAGTCTGAAAATAATAATATGGCTGATCAACTGTTAACGGCTGCAAAAAACCTGGGGTTGGGTATTGCAAATTTAGGAAAAGCTGGAATAGCGCTTGCTCTGGAAAATATAGATGCGGTGGCTAATAGGCGTATTCATCAGTTATTAAATCCGAGTGAAAATATATTGGGGAGTTTACAAATGGGTTTTTCGATGATACCAGTAAAATCGGTGTCCTCAAAGTCTAAATATTTTGAAAGTAAAGATTTAACACAGATAGATAAGGTTATAAGAAAATATGAAAATGAGATATACATGCAGTATAGAAAACAGATTGACAAGTATTGGGAATTAAGAAAAGATGAAAAAGAAAATCCAGATAAATATTTGGATGAAGGAGTACGTGAACAAATAGAATTAAAAAAAAGAAATTTATTTAAAGATACAGATATTATGAACTATATGACAGAGATGGGAGAAGAACTGAATTCTATGGAGGCTGTAACGGGACATAAGAATGATTTGGTAAATTTTGTGAATCTGGTGAATACTAATAATCCCTTGGATTTAAAGTCTAGAAGTTTCGTAAATACACGGACAGGATTAGAATATAATTTTTCAATATGGGCGGCTCCCTGGCCAAAAGGAGAAGGCAAAACTTTTGAGAAAGATTATGCAGGAAACTGGTTGTATGGATATGTTGGGGATGAATATTTTACGACTCCAGTAGATGATGGAATATTAAAGTATGGTGCAGGAACGGCACAGTTTTTATCGGATTTAAAGGCAGTTAATAGTAAAGAAGATTTAAAAGATTATAAAGAAGTTGCGGCTAAGTATATTAACAGTATTTTGAGCGGGGGATATGGAGATAATCTAAATGCGGATGGACCGTCTGATGCGGATATGATACAGGAGGGAATTAATGCACATAAAAAGAGTCAATAAGTTTTTGATTGGATTATTCATTCTGATTTTAATAGTACTCGGTGTTTTTTTCTTGTTTCATAATTTAATTCAACAAACGAATACTCCAGAGGAGCAATTTGATTATATGTTAGAAAAGCCAGATGATTATGAAAACCGTGATAGCTTTGATGTTAGAGAATTAGAAGATCAGATAAAAGAATATTGGGACTATTTTCGTAAAAATGAAGAAAAAAAGGTAACTAAAATTAATATTTTAAGTCAGCAGGCTGGGGAATGGATAAAGGACGGAGAATATAATATTGGAAAGGATATTCCTGAAGGCCTCTATTTATGTAAAAAAACTATTGAAAGTAAAGATAAATCAAATCCTAATCTAATGATTAAGCGGAAAGGATCCAATGATGTTAGAAATCAAGATTATTATGTTTTTAACCTTATGGTCTATACCCAACTGGACAAAGGTGATGTAATTGTTATTAATGAGAACACTGAAATAATACATGTTGATCAATTTTTAGATAATCAAATAAATCAAGAAGGTATATTTTACGAAGGTGCTTATAAAGTTGGTAAAGAATTGCCAGAAGGACAATACTTTATACTGTCAATAGATACAGATACAGGAGGTGCTAGAGTTTTTAACGAACGGAATCAATTAAGAGCTAGTGTTAGCAGGTTTGGATATATATCAATAGATAATGATGTGGCTATAAATTTAGATGATTGTATTTTGATACCAATAAAAAAGAAACCTGTTATTCACCCAGTCAAGTACCAGGGGAGTGGTGAAGGAAAAGGGAAAATGGTTTTTCCCTCTGGTATGTACAAGATTGGAAGTGATATACCTATTGGAACGTACAAGATTAAAAATGAGGTTTTTAGTAATATAACAGAATTGTCTTACAACGGTTACCACGGAAATGAAACTTATTCTCCTGGTTATTGGAATTGGTGTGGAATTATGTCAGGTAATGAAGAACAGGCTAAGAACTTAGGCTGGAGGAAGATTGAAATTGATTCCCATCTTAATAAAAAACAAAGATTTATAAAAATAACAGATTTTAAAAATAAAATAAGTTATCAGATGTTTAAGGGATTACCAACTATTTCATTTACAGAACAGGATATAGGAAATGATGTGAATGTAATTCGCTGTATTCTTATTCCAGAATCATAGTATAGATGCAGGTATATATTTAAGATAAATTTATAGAAATTAAAATGCAGTTTAGCACAGTGTATCTGATTTTATTTAAGAGAGCTCCTATAGTAATGAGAGAAATGGACAATAAAAATGAAAGTAGAAACAAGTAAAATAATAAATTTTTAGAATGTATATTGAAAGGTGGTATGATGAAAAAAATTAATATAATTCATTTTTATTTACTGGCTTTAATAATATTTCTTTTATTGATCTTCTATATAGAGGAGAATTCTTCAAAAAAAACTGAAAATATAAACGGTAATAATGGCATACAAGATGTCATAAAAAACATGGCTGATTATGAAGAGTATTTTAAAGATAAACATGTAAATGCTCAAATTGTAACAAACAATGGTAAAGAGTTTTTAAAAATAATATTTGATTCCGGCATTGAGGCTGTATACGGACCAGATTTAATAAAAATTAAGACCCAAATTTTGTGGAGATATTACTCAAATGAGTATTTGGTGGATTTGGAGATTAACAATATAGATAGAAGCAAAAATACTGCTCAAGTATCAACTAGTTATGACGGGGGATACGAAACTAAGGTTTGTTATTATCTTCCGGATTTTTATGAAATTAAGCCGGATTGGGGAGATTACTTACAGGCAGATCTGGATATAAAAAAAATCATATCAAAAGAAGAACTGCAGAAAACTTATATGACAACTGAACGGATGAAAGAAATGATAAATAATGAATATTTGATTCGCAGAAAGGATTGAAGATTTTTGGCACAATGTAAAACTCAGTAAATTCACTTTTAAATTATATGGTGTTTAATATGGCTTTGGAAAGGGTAAATAAGCAAAAATATTGATATATCTAATACATAAGAGTTCTTAAAAAGATAGGTACAAATGAACAGTTACCTCATGGACAGGGGGAATGAGATATGATATTAGCATACAAGGAACTGAAAATAGAGTTCTCATTGGAAGGCATCATTCAGGTGGAGACATTCCGGCTCACACAGGAATTAAACAATCACGGATTTCTTGCCTTGAAACTGCTGGTAGACGGTGATATGGCGGAGGAAATTGTAAACAGGGCTTCTGTTCTTCCCGTAATCGTAAGGGAAGCAGAACATTCAGGCGGAGATGTAGTATTTCAGGGGAAAATTGAAACAGTTTACACAAAAGTGGAACAGGGACTTCCGTTTTTGTATGTGGAGGCTTATTCTTACACAAAAGACTGGGAACGGAAACAAAAAAGCAGAAGCTTTTTAAACGGAGCCATGACCTATATGGAGGTTGCAAAAAAGGTCCTTTCCGACTATGGAAGGTTTGATATAAAGTCAGAGTCCGGCTGTGACGGGATCATACCGGAAATGCTTTTGCAGTATGAGGAAAGTGACTGGGTGTTCCTCCGCAGGCTTGCCAGCCATTTCGGAACATATCTGATGGTGGATGCAAAGGATAGCTGCGGAAAAGTATTTTTCGGAATTCCGGATATGAATTACGGGACTGAGCTTGAGCGGGAGGATTATGTTCTTCAAAAGGATATGGCACACTATGCAAGAGTACTAAAGCCCCAGGGAATTCTTTCCCAGGAAGCGTCCCGGTGGAACATCAGGACGCGCCGTTATTTGCAGATGGGAGAGACTGTATTGTTTAACAAAATTCCTGCAATCGTAACCGGAATGGAGTTCTCAACCCTAAAAGGAGAACTGGTGTACCGTTATACCCTTGCCAGAAAGGAAGGAATCCGGAGAGAAAAGGAGAAAAATCCCAGAATCTACGGAATGAGCATTCCTGCTACGGTAAAAGAACGGAGCGGAAACCGGATACGGGTCCATTTTGACATTGATCCGGTGTACGAACCCTCTGCACAGATGAAATATTTCACCTATGCCATAGAAAGCAGTAGTTTTTACTGCATGCCGGAGGAAGGAAGCCGGGTACATATTTATTTTCCGGAGCATGACGAGCAGAGTGCAGTGGCAGTCCATGCCATAGGAAGCGGGAGCGGAGAAGGAAGCGGCGGTGGAGGAAAAAATCCGGATAATAAAAATTTCTCCGATCCAAGCGGAAGTGCCATGGATATGACAAAGGACTCCCTAAGCTATGCCCCTGATTCCAGCGGTTCCATCCTGCTGAGTCTCAATAAGTCAGGTTTTCTGTCAATACTTGGAAAAGACATCAACATAAAAACCCAGAAGGGAATGATGACCGGAGGGGAAACGCCTGTTAGGAACCTGATGATTTCAGGGGAAAATAAAGTGACACTTCAGGTGGGCGAAGATGGGGATGACAGTATCAGTCTGGAGGAAAAGGCAGATGTCAAATCCGGGCTTGTGACGCACCTGGCAGATTCCCACCCGGAAGCAGTGCCGGCGGCAGGAGAGATTGAGGCGGAGCTTACAAAAGATGATGCAGAAAAGCGGAAGAAGCAAAATATTGACTTAGCCGACAGTCTGATTCAAAGAAAACAGGAAAGTAAATCAAAATTTTTAAAAGGTGTCTTAAGTATTGCTACTGTAGTGGGTCTTACTGCTTTAACCGTATGTACCGGAGGAGCAACCGCTCCGCTTTTAGTAGCCGCAGGAGTGAAAGCAACCTTTGCAGTCGCCGATATGGCAGAAGGATTAGACGGCTACAGTAAGGTCAATAACCTGGATGCATCAAGGCCTGCCAATTTCCTGCGGGATACGGTGTTTGGGGGAAATGAAGACGCTTACAATTTTGCCTCAGCGGTTACGGATATCGTATTTGATGTGGTCAGCGGAAAGGCGCTGAAAAATGCAGCCAGTCTGGGAAAAATGAGTAAATTTATGTGCCCCAAATCCCAGGTTTCCAATCTGGTCAGCCAAATGGGAGGGTCTGTTATTTTTGGAGCAATCAATGAATATCAGGTTACCGGCAGAGTGGATGTGAAAAATGTAGCCTTTAACGCAGCCCTTGGTATGTTTAAGGGAGGTACGGGCAATGTCCTTATGGGAAAAGCACAGAACCTGGTGAATACAAATCTTGGAAAAAAGGTTGTAGGTGCGGCTGTACAGACGGTGTATGGAACCGTCATAGATGTGGCGGTCGATGCAGTCTTGCCGGGAAGAAAAGTAGATGTGGTGGGCTCTCTCAAGGAAAACTTTATCTCAAGCGGACTGGGGCAGCTCTTTGGAGAACCGGTGGATGCAGCTTCCGGAGCATTTTTAATCACTGCTACAGATTTTATTCTGCCTGATTTCCGAGAAGCCATACGAATGGAGCGCAGATACAATTCCACAGTGACCCGGGAAGGGATTTTAGGTGCGGGCTGGACCTTTTCCTATGAGGGAAAACTTTATCAGGATGGAACCAGACTCCACACCGTTTTAGACAGCGGCTACCATCTGATTTTTGAATGGGATGGAGAAAAGGCAGTAAACAAAACCTATGGCTGCGGCTGGTTTGAGCTTTTAAAGGATCATGAAGAATGGATCATCAAAGACCATAAGGAGCACCGGACGTATCATTACCGGTCAAACGGTCTTTTACAGTCCGTCAAAGACAGGAATGGACAAGCCATGACCTTTTCCTATCACGGAGAAAATCTGGAAGAGATAACAACCGCTCTGGGTTATATAATCCATGTAACCATGAGAGAGGGACGTCTGATCCAGCTGTCAGATCTGCTGGGAAGGACCATGCAGTACCGGTATGAAAACGGCCGTCTGACCGACGTGGTACATATGGATCAGGGAGTGACCCATTATGAATACGATGAAAACGGATATCTGACAAAAGCGGTAGACCAGGCAAAGGTGGCATATCTGGAAAACCGGTACGATGCAGCCGGAAGAATGGTGCACCAGACCCTTGCCAATGGAGATTTTTACCAGGCAGACTATGTGGATGAGGAACGAAAGGTCCATGTGTTCAGCAGCGTGGGGAATAAAAAAGTTACCTATGTGTATGGGAAAAAAATGGAGATCCTTTCGGTTGTTTATGCGGATGGAACGGAGGAAGCCTTCCGCTACAATGAGGAGGGATACCGTATCTGGCAGAAGGACCGTCTGGGACATGAGACCGACTGGTCTTATGACTGCACCGGACGTATTACGGAGGAGAAGAAAAAGGGCTGGCTGAGCACGGTTTACCAATATAATGAAGCCGGAGATCTGGCAGAAAAGAAAGACAATGCAGGCCGGAAAATCGTTTATGAATATGATCATAACCATAACCTGATAAAGACAGAGGAAAAGATATCTTCTGCCGGGGAGCATTTCTCCCACTCTTATGTTTATGACCGGAAAGGGAGAATCTTAGAGGAAACAGATTCCTTAGGAAAGACGACCCGGTATCAATATAACGAAAATGAGGGAAAGCCTTCTATAATCACCTACCCGGACGGAGAGGAAGTCCATCTGGAATACGATGCCATGGGACGGCTGATGGCAGAAGAAGATGCCTGCGGCCGGAGGGAGTATGGTTATAACGCCAGAAACTACAGAACCATGGTGCGGGACGGAGAAGGAAACGAAGCCCGTTACCTATACGATGGAATGGGAAGACTTCTTGCTATGTATCCACCTAAAGCGTGGAAGGCGCAGAAAGGGGAATATACGTACCAATACGATTTCTTGGACCGCCGTACGGATACGGTACGTCCCGATGGAAGTCACGAGAGACTGGTACTGGACGGAGAAGGAAATGTAATAAAAAGGATTCATCCCAATGCCTATTTAAGTGAAAGCGATGATGGCGAAGGAATTACCTATGATTATGACAGTGACGGGAACCAGATCCGGATCCATCATCCGGACGGAGGCTGCGAGAGACTCTTTTACGATGCCAACGGAAACCGGATCAAGCATGTAATGCCGGAATCCTACGATGCCAGGACGGATGACGGAGCTGGCTGGCAGTATACGTATGATGACGGAGGCCATTTAGAGAGAATCACAGGACCGGACGGGAGTGTGCAGGCAGAATACACTTATGATCTGTCCGGCAATCCTACCAGGAAAACCGATGCATCCGGGCGTACCGAATGGTATACTTATGATTTAGTAGGCCGGCTTTGTGAGACTTACCGCCCGGTAAAGGAAACCGGTCAGGAGGTTCTTTACCAGAGAACTGTTTATACCTATGATACCAATGGAAATAAAACCGGGGAACAGCGTTATGGAGGCTACTGGAGCCTGGACGGCCAGTTAAAGGAAGAGGAAGGCAAAGAGCTGCATCTGAAGTTTTCCTATGATCAACGGGACCGCCTGATCCGTGCAGAGGATGGGCTGGGAGCTGTGGTGCAGTATCGCTATGACGTACAGGGAAAGAGGATTTATGAAGAAAAAACCATTTCCGAGGGAGTCCGCCAGATCATTCATTACAGCTACGACCGGGCAGGAAGGCTGACAGAGACAAAGGAGGAGCTTGCTAGCGGGCTGTCTCCGCTGCCGGGAGAAGCAAAAGCAGCCATAACCAGGTATGAGTATGATGAAAATGGCAATCGGACCCGGATACAGACGCCGGAGGGGTATGAGATTATTCGGGAGTATGACTGCTGTGACCGTTTAAAATTAGAGCGGACCCTGGATAAGCAAAACGGCATTGACCGGACGGTGTGTGTTTCTTATGATCAGGCAGGAAATATCACGAAGATCGCCAGACAGGGAAAGGAAAACGAAGTCTGGGAACTGGAGTATCAGTATGATTTGAAGAACCGGATCATTCATGTCAAAGACTGCCTGGGTCCTGTTTTCCATTATGAGTATGACTTGAATGACCGTTTGGAAAAGGAGATCCTGCCTCAGGGAGGGCAAGAAAACAACCATAAGGAAAAACAGGAGGCAGAAAGAGAAAACAGTTTTCGTTATACCTATGACTTATATGGGAATCTTCTGTCAAGAACCAATGGAGCCGGAACAGTATTAGAGGAGAACCGGTATTTTGCCGATGGAAATATTTCCTTAAAACGGACGGCCGACGGAAATGAACTCACTTACCGTTATGGAATCCATGGACTGGAAACAGAGGTTTATACTTCAAGGAGCAGGAAAGAAGGAAAAGCCGCACAGTCTTATCGCTATGATGCCAATGGCCGTATGACAGGAATTGTGGACGGAAACCAGAACCATACGGCAATGGAAACCGACAGCTGGGGCCGGATTCAAAGCGTACAGAACGCAGATGGAGGAAAAGAGACCTATACCTATAACAGCATGGGCCTTGTGACCAGCACTACAGATGCTAATGGAGGTGTAATCACCTACCGGTATAACAGCCAGGGAAAGGTCTGTGAGATCATCGATCAGGAAGGAAACAGCGAGACCTTCCGGTATGACCGGGAAGGAAGAAGAATCCTTCATGTAGACCGGAATGGAAATCAGGTAAAAACCATTTACAATGTAGATGGCAATCCGGTTTATGAATCCGGCTGTAATGAAAAAGGGGAAAATCAGGTCATCAGAAGCTGGGAGTATGATTCCTTTGGCAGGAAGAAAAAGGCGGTGTCCGGTGGCTTTTGCTATACTTATGAATACCGGCCGGATGGAAAGCTGTTAAAGAAGTCATCTTCAGGGCGGAATCTTGTTTCCTGTACCTACGATAACGATGGATCGTTAAAAACTCTGACAGATCTTACAGGGAAAACGTTATTCTATGGTTATGACTGGAGAGGAAATCTGTCAAGTATCAAAGATCAGGCCGGAAATGAAATCGTACGATACAGCCACTGGCCGGATGGAAAGTTAAAGACGATCTGCCATCTCAATGGAGTAAGGACGGCTTATGAGTATGATACGGACGGAAATATCAGCCGTCTGGCAACGTATGTTTCGGAAAACCAGCCATTGTTTGATTTCCAGTATGAGTATGATTTGAATGGGAACCGGACAGCCAAAAGAGGGAGCCGGATCGTTTTAGGAAAATATGATTCAGATAAAACAATAAACGGAGAGAACTTACGTGGAAATACAGGAAACATAGGAAATACAGTTGTAACTGATATTCAATACCGTTATGATTCCATGAACCGTTTATTAAAAGAAACCTATGAGAAAGAGTCCATTTCCTACCAATATGACCTTTGTGGAAACCGTAAAGAAAAGGAGTCAGTTGCAGGAAAAGAAACGTACTGTTATAATAGAAAAAACCAGTTAATAGAAAGAACCAGCCAGGAAAAGACCTGTGAATACCGGTATGATTTACAGGGGAATGTACTGGAAGAGAAGGAAAATGGAAAGAAAAGGAGGTATGGGTACAATCCGTTTGGCCAGCAGACGGAGGTGGAAGAGAGTGATTTCCGGTTAGAAAATTTCTATGACGGAGAGTTTTTAAGAGCCGGGACATCTGTCAATGGAGAAGTTTCCCGTTTCCTCTATTATAATGGAGAACTTCAGGCAGAAACCTATGAGAATGAATCTGTGAAAACCAGGTATATTCTTGGATATGGTATAGTCGGAAGCGAGACAGAAGGCAGAAATGGATATCATGTGTATCATCTGGACGAGCAGAACAGTACCGTGTACATAACCGGGAATGAGAAAGCGATTGAAAACTTCTACGAATACGATGCTTTTGGTGCCATACGCAATCACTCCGAAGAAATCAAGAACCGTATCTTGTATACCGGCCAGCAATACGATCAGGAAACCAACCAGTATTATCTAAGAGCGAGGTTTTATAATCCAGTGGTTGGTAGATTCTTGCAGGAAGATGTGTATAGAGGAGATGGACTGAATCTGTATGCATATTGTGGGAATAATCCGGTGGTTTATTATGATCCTAGTGGGTATACACAAGTAAGTAATTGCAATAAGGAAGGTGCAACGCCTGGAGATGGTAGTACTAATAAAGATTCGGGCAAAATTACACGCAAGCAAGCTTTTAGAGAAGCAAAGGAAAGTGCTGGTATACCCAAATCTGCTCAGCCGGATACGCATGCGTATGTTTATGACGGAACATCAGAAAATAGGACAGTGTATCAATTTACCGTCGATGGACAGAAAAAATATGTAATATTGCATACGGAAGATAAGATGGGAAGAGGGGCACATTTTCATGGTGCGGATGGTGCAAAGGGTAATCCGTTTGATAAGGGAAGATATAATCAGTACCCTGGACATTATCCTGATGATTTTAATGGATTTAAATAGAGGAATAAAGTAAAAAAGATTGTAAAACTGAGCCACTGCTGCTTTCCGTTAGTAGTGGTTCAGTTCAAATTTGCTAATGATTTATACTTTGAGTTAAGGAGGAATTATAAGAATATGAATCCAGATCTGAAAAAAAGAAAAGAAGAACTAAAAATAAATTTAAATAGAAAAAGAATAGTAGAAGAATTAAGTAAATATTTAATTCTTCAACCAGATTCTTTTTTAAGCGTAGATGAAACATTTATTTTGCAAACTGAATTATTTAAGAAAGTTGATTCGTTAAATAGCTTTAAAGTTTTAGAAAAAGACATTTCCGATAATTTAAAAGAAGTATATAGCTTGAAAAATTTTTTTAAGAATTATTTAAGTCAAAAAGCGGTATTATTTTATCATAAATCATGTGATTATGGAGCTCTTGAAATATTCATTAAAGATTTCTTTGAGAATATAGAACAATTGGCGTATTTTACAAAATTTAAAGATGGCTATAGTGATCTAATTTTAGTAGACCGAGAATTAAAATTTGGTCTTTGTGTTGAAAGAAATGAATATGTTAATAAGTTGACGTATTGGATATAGCTTTATTCTGTTTCTAATAGTTAAATTTCATTACGTGTTGATGAAGTTATTGCTGTGAGAAATAGTGATGATAATTTATTTGGTGTACTTACATAGACACCTTAAAAATCTTGAACTTGGCTGGTTTCAGTGCGAGTGCAACCACCTAACAGGTGACTTTTGCCTAATTGACAGTCATCTGATAAAAAAGAACGGTTTTGATCAAAACACTTATAATAGCAAAAAAGAATATGAAGGGATTAGCGGTGAAAAATCTCCATGAAAAGATATGGGGTTGGGAAAAGAAAAAAAGGACAATGTTGCGCTATATTAAACCAGGAGATATTTTTTGTTTTAGTTTTGATGAGGAGAGCTATTGTTTTGGAAGAATTGTAGCAAAAATAACATTTGGTCATGTAGCAGAGATATTTAATCATATGTCATCAGAACCGATAATAGATGAAGAAGAAATAGTTGAATCTTCTAGACTAATTGAACCTGTAATATTAGATTCTTATAGCCTGTTTGACAGAAAAGCAGAAGGTGACTGGAGAATCATAGGTCATCAAGAAGAATATGTTCCTGAGAAATTTGAGAATGTTTATTTTGCTTATGGTCTAGGTCATTCTTGTAAAATAACAGATATATGGGGAAATGAAAAACCAATCAGTGAAGAAGAGAAAAACAATTATCATCTTCTTTCACCAAAAGGAGATTTCAAAGTAAAGGAATTAATAAAAGCTAAACGGGGATAATAAATTGTCAAAAAAGAAATACAATAGAGAGACTTTGTTACCATGCAAACAAAAATCGGATCAGACACGTGATACTAGGATTCTATGATGTTTATGTGATTTGTCAGGAAATCCTGCCAGAAAAACCAATGCATCCGGGCGTACCGAATGGTATACTTATGATCTAAAAGGCCGGCTTTGTGAGACTTACCGCCCGGTAAAGGAAACCGGTCAGGAGGTTCTTTACCAGAGAACTGTTTATACCTATGATACCAATGGAAATAAAACCGGGGAACAGCGTTATGGAGGCTACTGGAGCCTGGACGGCCAGTTAAAGGAAGAGGAAGGCAAAGAGCTGCATCTGAAGTTTTCCTATGATCAACGGGACCGCCTGATCCGTGCAGAGGATGGGCTGGGAGCTGTGGTGCAGTATCGCTATGACGTACAGGGAAAGAGGATTTATGAAGAAAAAACCATTTCCGAGGGAGTCCGCCAGATCATTCATTACAGCTACGACCGGGCAGGAAGGCTGACAGAGACAAAGGAGGAGCTTGCTAGCGGGCTGTCTCCGCTGCCGGGAGAAGCAAAAGCAGCCATAACCAGGTATGAGTATGATGAAAATGGCAATCGGACCCGGATACAGACGCCGGAGGGGTATGAGATTATTCGGGAGTATGACTGCTGTGACCGTTTAAAATTAGAGCGGACCCTGGATAAGCAAAACGGCATTGACCGGACGGTGTGTGTTTCTTATGATCAGGCAGGAAATATCACGAAGATCGCCAGACAGGGAAAGGAAAACGAAGTCTGGGAACTGGAGTATCAGTATGATTTGAAGAACCGGATCATTCATGTCAAAGACTGCCTGGGTCCTGTTTTCCATTATGAGTATGACTTGAATGACCGTTTGGAAAAGGAGATCCTGCCTCAGGGAGGGCAAGAAAACAACCATAAGGAAAAACAGGAGGCAGAAAGAGAAAACAGTTTTCGTTATACCTATGACTTATATGGGAATCTTCTGTCAAGAACCAATGGAGCCGGAACAGTATTAGAGGAGAACCGGTATTTTGCCGATGGAAATATTTCCTTAAAACGGACGGCCGACGGAAATGAACTCACTTACCGTTATGGAATCCATGGACTGGAAACAGAGGTTTATACTTCAAGGAGCAGGAAAGAAGGAAAAGCCGCACAGTCTTATCGCTATGATGCCAATGGCCGTATGACAGGAATTGTGGACGGAAACCAGAACCATACGGCAATGGAAACCGACAGCTGGGGCCGGATTCAAAGCGTACAGAACGCAGATGGAGGAAAAGAGACCTATACCTATAACAGCATGGGCCTTGTGACCAGCACTACAGATGCTAATGGAGGTGTAATCACCTACCGGTATAACAGCCAGGGAAAGGTCTGTGAGATCATCGATCAGGAAGGAAACAGCGAGACCTTCCGGTATGACCGGGAAGGAAGAAGAATCCTTCATGTAGACCGGAATGGAAATCAGGTAAAAACCATTTACAATGTAGATGGCAATCCGGTTTATGAATCCGGCTGTAATGAAAAAGGGGAAAATCAGGTCATCAGAAGCTGGGAGTATGATTCCTTTGGAAGAAAGAAAAAGGCGGTGTCCGGCGGTTTTTGCTATACTTATGAATACCGGCCGGATGGAAAGCTGTTAAAGAAGTCATCATCAGGGCGAAATCTTGTTTCCTGTACCTACGATACCGATGGCTCGTTAAAAACCCTGACGGATGTTACGGGGAAAACGTTATTCTATGGTTATGACTGGAGAGGAAATCTGTCAAGCATCGAAGATCAGGCCGGAAATGAAATCGTACGATACAGCCACTGGCCGGATGGGAAGTTAAAGACGATCTGCCATCTCAATGGAGTAAGGACGGCTTATGAGTAGGATACGGATGGAAATATCAGCCGTCTGGCAACGTATGTTTCGGAAAACCAGCCCTTGTTTGATTTCCGGTATGAGTATGATTTAAATGGGAACCGGACTGCCAAAAGAGGGAGCCGGATCATTTTAGGAAAATATGATTCAGATAAAACAATAAGCGGAGAGAACATACGTGGAAATACAGGAAACATAGGAAATACAGTTGTAACTGATATTCAATACCGTTATGATTCCATGAACCGTTTATTAAAAGAAACCTATGAGAAAGAGTCCATTTCCTACCAATATGACCTTTGTGGAAACCGTAAAGAAAAGGAGTCAGTTGCAGGAAAAGAAACGTACTGTTATAATAGAAAAAACCAGTTAATAGAAAGAACCAGCCAGGAAAAGACCTGTGAATACCGGTATGATTTACAGGGGAATGTACTGGAAGAGAAGGAAAATGGAAAGAAAAGGAGGTATGGGTACAATCCGTTTGGCCAGCAGACGGAGGTGGAAGAGAGTGATTTCCGGTTAGAAAATTTCTATGACGGAGAGTTTTTAAGAGCCGGGACATCTGTCAATGGAGAAGTTTCCCGTTTCCTCTATTATAATGGAGAACTTCAGGCAGAAACATATGAGAATGAATCTGTGAAAACCAGGTATATTCTTGGATATGGTGTTGCTGGAAGTGAGACAGAAGGCCGGGAAGGATACCATGGGTATCATCTGGACGAACAGAACAGTACGGCTTATATAACTGGGAACAAGAGAGAGATTGAAAACTTCTATGAGTATGATGCATTTGGATCCATAAGAAGCCAGTCCGAAGAGATTAAGAACCGAATTCTGTATACGGGTCAGCAATACGATCAGGAAACGGGTCAGTATTATCTAAGGGCAAGGTTCTATAATCCAGTGGTGGGAAGATTCCTACAGGAAGATGTATATCGAGGAGATGGACTGAATCTGTATGCGTACTGCCATAATAATCCAATAAAATATTATGATCCAAGTGGATTTGTTTATTCATTAAGTGAAGTCTTAAGTGCCCTAAGAACAGATTCTAATGGCAATAGGTATGTTTTGAATCATGACCATGATACTGCGATAAAATATGGTTACACTAGTTCTGATGATTTTTCTAGAATACTACAATCGCATCATGGACTGCAGCAAAAATGGGCATCTAGTAATTTAAGTGCTTATGGATATAATCCAGATTTAGCACCAACAATAACATTGGAAACTAATGCCAATGGTGTAAAAAATCTCTCTCATACCGTGATTACAAATCAGCAAAATGCTTATAACAGACAAAATGGTTCAACATCAGGAACATTACAAGAACGATTGATATTAGGGGCACAACAACAGTTAAATGCAGGAATATCAAAAGATGTTGTCATGCAGGATTTAGCAAATAATTATAAAATGATAGACAAATTAAATGGGAACAATGTAGATAAAATTGCAAGCGGAGAATTAGAAATACTCAGCTATTCGAGAGAAGAGATAGAAAGTAGTATAGAAGGACATAATGACAAACCAGAATCAGAAAAATGTCCATAAGGAGGTTCAAAATGAATTTATTGTCTGTAGTTAACAGCCAATTTTTAAATTTGTATAACGAAAGTGAAATGTAACGGATTAAGGTGACACCAGGAGACATACAAAAAGTTGCTGAATTAGCCCAAATACCTCTACCTAAAATGTTAATAAATATTTTGGAAGAAGGAATAATTTATGGATTTAAAATTAAGGGTACATCAATAATAAACTTCATGTATGTTACATATATTATCAATGTTGGTGACAATTATCCGTATTTTAAAGTAGATATTAAGGAAGGATTAAATTTTGCTACAGACTTAGGTGGTAATGTGTATTATTATGGCAAGGGGCAAGAAGGGGTAGGATTGTATGTTGTTGGATCAGGTGATGGAAACTTTTTTGAAGAAGCGACTAAATTCGGAGATACTTTTGAAGACTTCTTTATTGAAGGGAAGGGGATAGATATCTTAAAAATGCATCAAATAAGGCATAAGCAATTAAGGGGATATGTATAATAAAATGTCATTAGTAGAAAATTTATATAAAAAGAATATTGAATTACAGAACAAAGTTTCTGCTGAAATAAATAAAGTAAATAAAGGATTGAGTGAAAAGAGTATCTCTCAATTGCAAACTATTTTGAAAGAACTTGATTCAATGGAAAAAGCCAAAGGATTAATAATAAGTTATCCAAGAATAATAATAGATTCTTGGGATTATTCAGATTTATTAGGAGTGGAGTTAGTAGAATTAGCAGAACAGTATAAAAAAGTGAGCAAATATTAATTAGGGAGGGATGGGCGGAAATAAAGTTGAATACTGGAAGGAGTCAAGATGCATTCTAAGTACACCAATCAACAAGAAAAGTAGCAATAAAAGAATTTGAACGAACAGGCTCTATCAGTGCTACCATACAAAAGCTGGGATATCTCTCACCAGCAATCCTACACCGATGGTATGAATATCAAAAAGCAAAGGTAAAAAACTGGAGTGGATATTTTGGACAATTGGAAATGATGTAAACAAAACACATTTCTGCAATACAACTGATCAAATTCGTCAGCCTTCTACAGAGCTTAAACTAAATACACTTCATCGTTGCGTTGAACTTGGAGAAAATGTAGAATATGTATCAAGGAAAATAGGATACAGCCGATGTAGCATATATAAATAGAGGCGTATTTATCAGGAAAAAGGAGCAATCGGTCTTATGTCCTCTAAGAAAAATATCAAAAGAAAGCCTTTGGCTTCAAAGCATGTACAAGAACCATTTATTTCTGAGAAAGTTGTAGACTATCGGGAACGGATAAGTATGCTATACTTCGGATTATTATAAAAAATACATTTCATAAAAGTAGGGATTGCTATGGGTATAGAAGGATATGGAAGCAGTTACAAAATCAAGGGCTTATTATATCTGAAAAGCTAGTGCGTAAGATTATGAAAGAACAATCTTTGGAGTTTGCTTTGTAAGTAAAAGAAAATATCAGTCTTATTGAGGAAAAATCAGTACAGAAATAAAAAATATCAAATCCCGAAATTTTCATGCAGATACTCCACGCACAAAGTGGCCGACCGACAATACTAAATTTGCCCTTCAGGCTGGAAAAGTATATTTGTCACCAATGCTTGAGCGTTTTATTGGAATGATATTGAGTTTGATTATTGGAAGAAGTCCAAAAGCAGATATCGTAAACAGTATGCTTGATACATCGGTTTCGAGATTAAAAACAGATGAGTTACCAATCACACATATTGGCCGTGGCTGTCATTATAAGTGGCCTGGTTGGATTGAACGCATGGAAAAGGAAGGCTTATCCTGTTCTATGTCAAGAGAAAGATGCTCACCTGACAATTCGGTTTGCGAAGGTTTTTTTTGCAGATTAAAAAATGAAATGTTCTATGGGAAATTTTGGATCGGCGTTCCCATAGAACACTTCGTACAATATCTAAATAGTTACATTAAGTGGTATAATAAAAAACGGATAAAAATTTCACTTGGAGACCTGATTCCAGTGGATTATAGACATAACCTTGAATTAGCAAGATCAGTCAAACTTTGGGATAGTCTACGCACCCCTGTCTCTTATTATTCTATTTACACTAAACTCTAGTCATAACCAATTAGTCGAAACTTATTTTTAACATTCTAATTAATTATACAATAACATTTTTTAAATTATTGATTTTATCATTGTTTTCCCCAATCATTTGATTAAGTTCTTCTATTTTCTCAAGTAATTCTTTGATTTCTATATTATCATTCATGATTGGAAGTCCGTTTACAAGGACGATGTCACCAATTTTTACTTTATATTCTTTAATCTGATCCTCATAGCCAGAAATTTGTATATTGAGTTTTGTTATCTCAGCATATTCTTTTCCTTTTTCAACAGCTTGTGCGCCCTTTGTTTTTATGTTATCTAAGAATCCCATTAACTTTTCTCCTTAAGAGTGAATTTGTAATGATTTTTTGTAAGCCGTAAAAGAAAAATAACCCCAAATTAGCAGGTAAATAATACTGCTCCAATTTAGTCTATGATACTTGAATAATGAATGTAGGATGGTGTAAATATAATCTATGGCATAAATACCAATACCAATACTTAACATACGATATTCTGATTTTGCAAATGTCAGCAAAACGCTAAGTAAAAAACCGACATATATAATTGTACCAGTTACAGAACCCATAGAAATAAAATTTTGTACATTTCTTAAAATTGCCATTATAAATAATAAAGGAATATTTATTGGAAGCAATATCTTTAGAAATTTATTACTGGAACAATACTCTTTAAAAACAATACCTACTTTTTCAATACTCATAATTTTCTCCCTTTGTATAGTTGTAAATTTATATTAAATAGTTTATCATCTTAGTATATTTACGTCAATATCCGCCCAATTATTTTCAAAAATTGATGAACGGAGTTGAATTCCTTTTTAAAAACATAAGATTCATGTTGGATACAATAAGAAAAAAGACGAAAATGAGTTTTATTCGTGGAGCCAAGGTCTAAGTTGAATAATGGAAAATGGTGCTCGTATATAAGTAGGGACACAAAAATTGAACACTCTATAATAAAGACAAAGGAGTATTCAGCATGGCGAAAAAACAAAAATCTTATAACTTTGAATTCAATTAGTAGATTATAGAACTGCATAGGAAAGCAGGCGAAGGCATCGCAGAATCATTTGACGAATATAATGTACCAAAAAGCACAATTTCTATCTGAATAGAATCTCTTTCTTCAATAACATATTTTGAAAATAGAGACTATTTCTATGAAGAAGTAAAAGGCTCTTTAGAATAAAATGAAATATTAAAAGAACCACTGCCATATTTGCCAAAAATCGATAGATGAGGAAGTGTTCTTTATTCAAACAAATCTTAATCAATATATTGTGAAATAAATGCGTAAGGTACTTAAGATTTCTTGCAGTACCCATTATTTACATTTAAAGAAATGCTTACAGAAAATCCGTGAAACATCCCTTCAATAAAAAAAGGAAATTTATGTGATAATGTTTGTATAGAGTTTAGCCATTCTATGTTAAAACAGCATAAATTCAAACTTATCCATGCTATAAGGTGTGCATGAAAAGGCATGTTGCAAGAGCCCTGACGGATAAACTTTATTTATATAAAATAATTACTTAATGTTTTCGTGAAAAAGAACTATTAGTCGTGAGCAAAAAAATAGAATAAAGGGAGAAAAAGAAATGTTAAATTTTATTATGGCAATTGTAATGATTTTATTTGGAGGAAAACTAATAATAACACCGGTAAACCAGTTAATCCGGCAATTTCCTAAAATACCATCGCCAATGGCAGCAAAAATTGGGGGAGGAATAGCCTTAATACTTGGAATAGGAATTTGCGTTGTACAAATTCTTTTGTGGCTGAAAAAAATATAATAGAAGAGTGACATACAGATTTAATTACAAAAACGGAGACTGGTTAAAAAACCATCTCCGTTTTTGTTTATAGTATAAATAAATTAGCTGGATGTATTCTGTTTTACACCAACGGATGTTTCAGAGAAACCTTGTCTTTGATACTCCAAATACCGATGTAATACCTGAAAAATCATGAAATTTACTTTAACCATCCGGCTACCCCACCCGCATTATAATATGGCAAGAGATTTTCAAGGTATCGTTTCATGAATCCGATCCGTTTCCATAAACCATTAAAATGCCACTTTTTAATCAGACGTTTCATAATTCCAATTTATTCCTGTGCTTTCATTAATAATAATACATTCCTCAAATCCATTCTCCTCACTCTATGTATTCATGGGAAGCCAAGGGACCAGTATACCATGTGATTTCTCTGTTAGAGCATATTCATGTATAGTGATAAAGCCTTACCCATAAATCAGAAATTAGCGAAAATGGCTCAAAAAATAGGTATTGACAAGAAAAGTTGTCAATGATATAATGGCACTACGGTGACAAGAAAAGTTGTCAAAAATATAAAAACCAAAAGGGGGAGACAAAGTGCCATTATACAACCGCTTAAAAGAATATCGTTCAGATATTAAAATAAACCAGTATGAAATGGGAAAGCTGGTAGGAGTTTCAAGGCAGACAATCAGCCAGATTGAGCGCGGAGATTATTCACCCTCTGTAACTTTAGCTTTAAAAATAGCAAAAGTGTTTCAGGTAGCGGTAGAAGATATATTCATTTATGAGGAGGAAGATTCAGATGAATAAAGAAAAAATTAATGAGATAAAAAAAGAGGATAAAAAGGCTTTGCATAAATTTGCCATAATAATCCTGCTTTCATTGCTGACAGGTTTATTAATTGGTGGATTATCCAACATGATATCTAATGGAATGGCTGTTAATATAGCAGATAATGTATTGAATTTTCTAAAAGGATCTTACCCGGTGGCGAACATAGTGCTTACAGTGATATTCATGCTCCCCGTTATTTATCTGTATACGAAATGCCGCAAGCTTTATCAGTTGTGGGATGGCGAGAGGGAGGAGGAGATGAACGAAATTGAAACCGGTTTAAGCTATGGGTTATGGTTCACCTCTATTTTACTGATCTTGTCCTTTTTCTTCTTTGCGGCAGGTGCTTATTTTAGCGTCCATTTCTCTGAAAATATCAATACAGCAGATCTGATTTATTGGTTTGCAGGATTTATTCTTGCGGTGGTCTGCACCATTGTATCTCAGCAGAAGATAGTTAATTTTCAAAAGGAAATGAATCCTGAAAAACAAGGAAGCATTTTTGATCAAAAGTTTGCAAAGGAGTGGGAGGAAAGCTGCGATGAGGCAGAGCAGTTACGTATTTATAAAGCTGCATACACGTCTTTCCGGGCTGTAACTGTAGCTTGTCTGGCATTATGGGTGTTTTGTGTGGTTGGAGCCAATATCTGGGATTTTGGTCTGATGCCTGTTGCTGTTATATCAATTATTTGGCTTGTACAGGTATCCAGTTATTGTATAAAATCTATTAGCCAGTCAAAATATTTATCAAAGTGATAAAAGAATATAAGTTTATAAAAGCAGAGCGCCGCATACTATTATGTTTGCAGCGCTTTTGCTTTCTTCTTTATTTAACTGTTTATCTTTCAGAATGTAAATAATCTCCTTCATAAAGTTTCCCCCATTCATATTGACTTTCCAGTTCAAGTTTGATAATATCTATTAACATACTAAATATGTGTAGATATAGGTTTTATATCTGCGCGGAATATAAAACAAACAGGGGCATTTGATTAAACGGATATTATCGATATAGTCCATCTAATGCCAACGGGAGACCAGCTATGAAAAGTCAATCATAAATTAGCAAAAAATTCTATTTCGTATCGATGGTAAAATAGGGTAACTTTAATAGAGCTCCCTGAGGGTGCTTTTTCAAAATCTATCGATATTGGTATACAGACCTCTTATTCGAGGTTAAATTCAACTTCGTCAGTGAGCATCTTCCAGATGATTCTGACTAACTTGCCGGAACAGTGCCCAAGGGCATTATAGTGAGTTCGGCCTTCTGCCCTCTTGGCATCATAATAAGCCTTGAAGGTGTCGTTGTTTCTTACAACGTTCCAAGCTGCATTTACTAAGGCATATCGCAGTACACGAGAGCCACGTTTGGACATACGAGTTCGTTTAGCCTGAAAGTTTCCAGACTGATATACGGACGGATCTAAACCAGCAAAAGCAAGCAGCTTGTTAGGACTTAAGAAACGGTGAATATCACCTATTTCACCAAGAATCATTCCGCCATTTATGTATCCGATACCAGGAATGGTCATGATGACTGATTCATTGAAATTCATGATGTCCGTCATCTCTGCTTCAATCTTATTTAATTGGCTATCCAGTAACTCGATTTGTTGAATGGTCTGGGTTATCTGAATAGATATAGCGCTGTCGTTTGCACCGACAGACTTCTGTGCCAGAACTCTTAATTCTTTGGCCTGCTCCTTTGTAAAGTGACCATGAGACTTCACTTTGAGCAGATTTGCCAGATGAGTCATATGCATGGAAGCAATCTTGTTAGGAGAAGGTGCTTCATTAAGAAGGGCATAGACAGCATTCTGATGCAGACCGGATTTAAAGAAGTATTGCAATTCCGGGAAGACCTGATCAACATAGGTTGTCAGTTGGATTTTAAGGCGGGTTCGCTGTTTTATCGTTTTCTGGCGAAAGCGTCCAAGAGCTTTTAAGTCCATCAGATCAAGATCATAGAAGCTGACGAACCGTAAGGAATCCTGCATCATTAGAGTTTTAGCAATAACGTAAGTGTCGACCTTATCTGTCTTAGTTTTGCGAATGTTGTTCTTTCGCATCTGAGACGTCTTAATAGGGTTGAGAACACACACTTTGTAAAGATTGGCAACAAGGTATCGAACAAGGTTGTCACCGTAGTGTGCCGTGGACTCAAGACCGATGATGGTGCTGTCCTTATCGAATGATTCGATTTTGGAAATCAGCAGTTGGAAGCCATCAGCGTCATTAGTGAATTTGAACGGCTCAATGAGTATCTCGCCCTCCGAAGAAACGGCAGCGGCGAAATGGTTAAGTTTGGCAATATCAATACCAACGTAAATCATGAGGTTGTACCTCCCTTTCGTAAGATCTGATACCGTGATATCCACCAGCGATTATCATCGTAGACTTGATTGAAATAAGTACTCATTGGAACAAAGTGCTCCGGTACATCCAGCATATAAACAATTCAGATAAAGGTAGCGGCAATACACTCCAGTTGAGTAGTCAAAGCTACAGGAAAAAATCAAAAGTCCACAGTATCTGAATGTATTATAACCACGATATTAAAAAGAAAGGAACGTGTGATAATTAACTTCCTAATTATCATACAAGGAAAAAATGAAGAAAAAGATATTAACAATACTATTTGCCGCAGCGATGCTGACAACAGCCTGCAGCAATAGTTCTCAAACAAAGCCAGTTGATGGCTCTGCTGCAGCTGCAGCAGGCAATGAAGTAAGTATTGAAAGCAAATCAGCTGGCACTGACCCATCTGCGATTACAAAAGGCGGAAATATTATAATTTCAGAGACTGCAGACCCTCAGAATGTGAATCCATTGTTTGTGGTGGATCAGACAAGTTTTGATATGCAGCAGGCGCTTTACAGCCCATTTTTTGAAATTGTAGGCGGGAAGATATATTATGGAAACGGCATTTCTGAACATGTAGTTTCAAACGATGACAGCAGTGAGTTCACCCTGACTTTAAAGAAAGACTTAAAGTGGCATGACGGACAGCCGATTACAGCTGACGATGTGGTATTTACCTTGCAGGTTCTGGTTGATCCTGATCAAAAGGTACCCTATTCTTCCTACGGTATGATCGACGGCAAGCCCATTGAAGCAGAAAAGGTAGATGATTTAACGGTTAAAATCAAGCTTCCTGCTTCCTCTGCCGGATTCTTAGGAGGGTTAAGCCAGATTTACTGCATACCCAAACACATATATGACGGTGTAAAAGACATCGGTTCCAGCGATTTAAACAATCGTCCGGTAGGCAGCGGCCCGTTTAAATTTACGGAATATAAGTCAGGACAATATTTTAAAGTGGAACGATTTGACGACTGGTTTAATCCGGTATATCTTGACAGCATCACCTTTAAGATTGTAAAGGATGCTAACTCAGCAAATGCAGCGTTAGCAAGCGGAGATATCAACGCCCGCCTGATCAGTCCGGAAGAATATGAGACGGTATCTGGTTATAAAAATGTAACCATCTACTCCTATAACTCTGGCCGTGTCAATGCATTATTTATGAATCAGAATAATGCTGCGCTGCAGGATGTGCGGGTACGTCAGGCGATCAGCTATGCACTTAATAAAGAAGAACTAACACAATTTGCATTTACTTCCTCGAAGTTTGCGACGCCTGCCTATTCCATACTGACTCCGGATACCTTATATTACAAAGATGATCTGACGAAATACGACAATGACCAGGCGAAAGCAAAACAGTTACTGCAGGAATCAGGACATAGTAACTTAAGCTTGAATATCATGTACATTTCCACAAATAAAACAATGGAAAACGAAGCACTGTATATCCAGTCAAAGCTCGCTGAAGCAGGTGTTACGATCAACCTAAAACCTATGGATGAATCAACCTTTAAAAATAAAATACAGGAAACGGATTCCACGGATTTTGATCTTGTCCTTCATTACTATACATTAGGAGAAGAGCCCAGCCTATATTCTGATATCGCCTCTTCTGACAGCCGCTCGAACTACTCCCGCATAAAAGATAGTGGGCTGGATGATTTATGGCAGAAGGGCAATACAGTTTCTGACGAAACAGAACGTACCAAAATATATGGAGATATTCAGACGTTGATCAATGATAATATGTATATTTATCCGATTGCATACTCCAATGGATTTTATGCAGTGGATAATGCCTTCAAAGGATTTGATAAGGCCATTCTGAAAACAATTTATTATGATTATTCCCAGATATACACCACATCAGGGCAATAAATCATGGATATAAGCACTAATTTTTAAAAATAAGGTTCTTAGTTTCGGAGGCAGACCATGAAAAAAGCAGCAAGCCGTCTTTTTCAATGTATTTTAACCATGTTCATTGTTTCAGTCATATGTTTTATTTTGGTAAAAGCAGCACCCGGAGACCCGGTTTTAATCTATGTGGAACCAAATATGAGTGAACAGTATATCGAAAGTCTGAGGGAAAGCCTTGGACTGAACAAACCGCTTTATGAGCAGTATTTTATCTGGCTTATTAAAATACTTCATGGCAATTTTGGTAATTCACTTATGAATAACCGTCCGGTACTGTCCCAGATTCTCGAACGCTTGCCAGCAACTGCTATATTAATGGGAACCAGTATGGTTCTTGGATTCCTGATCTCCGTTTTTCTGGGGCTTTATGCTGCAAAGCGTAAGAACGGATTGTTCGATAAAATAACAAGCATCCTGTGTTATGCCGGGATTTCAGTACCTACCTTCTGGTTTGGGATTCTTCTCATTTACGTATTCAGTGTAAATAAGAGGATTCTTCCAAGCATTGGGATGCACAGTGAAGGTGTCACCTCGTTTTCGGATCTGCTTTTACATCTGATCATGCCTTGTGCGGTGCTTACCTTTGTAAATTCCGCACAATACATTCAGTATCTCAGAAGCAGCACCATAACTGAATTATCCTCCGATTATGTCATGGTCCAAAAGGCATATGGCATGAAGGGGTCTGGCATTCTTTTCCGGCATGTACTAAAGAATGCCATTCTCCCTATGATCACCGTACTGGGAATGAGCGTGCAGTCTCTGGTATCCGGTGCAATCATTACCGAGCAGGTTTTTGCCTGGCCGGGGATCGGACAGCTTGCAGTTACTGCCGTTACCCAGTTTGATTATCCTCTGATCATGGGAATTACCATGTTCACTGCACTCCTTGTGGTGATTGGGAATCTGCTGGCTGATATTCTTTATGCTGTTTTTGATCCGAGGATTCGGAAAGCAAACTACTAAGGAGACAGACAAATGAGAGAGAATCTATTAAAAAATTTAAAAACAGGTTTTAAAACCAACCGGCTGGCAGTCCTTGGCGCAGCAGTAATTGTCCTGTTTACTCTGTTTTCTGCGTTTGCATTTCTTTATCCTGTAGACCCTAACGCGATCAGTGTTACGAACCGGCTGGCGGCTCCTGGTTTTAGGCATCCCTTTGGCACCGATGATATGGGAAGAGATTATTTTGCAAGGTGTCTTTACGGAGGAAGATCTTCCCTTTTGGTTGGCTTTCTGTCCATGATCTTGTCAACCTCTATAGGCGTTGCAGTCGGGTCAGTCAGCGGGTTTATCGGTGGGAAAACCGATGCGGTTCTAATGCGTCTTGTAGATGCTCTTATGAGCCTGCCAACCTTTTTGATCATGGTGGTAATGAATGCTTATTTTGAGCCGGGAATCAAAAATGTGATATTTATCATCGGTTTTCTGACATGGATGAATATTGCCCGTATTGTCCGGGGAGAGACAATTTCCCTGAACCAGCGGGAATATGTCATCTATTCCAGGATTTCCGGTCAGAAAAGAAGGCATATCATTTTTCAGCATATTATTCCAAACATCATGCCTACCATCATTGTTTCAGCTACCATGAACATTGCAAATGCAATTTTAATGGAATCGGCGCTCAGCTTTTTCGGTCTTGGAATCGTTCCGCCCACAGCCTCCTGGGGAAGCATGCTAAGCAAAGCCCAAGGATATATTGCAACAGCTCCCTACCTTGCTTTTTTTCCAGGTCTTCTTATACTGCTTACCGTCATCAGCTTTAATTATCTGGGTGAGGTAACAAGAAAAATATTTGAACCTAAATAGGAGGATCACCATGGATACATTATTGAAAGTCGAAGATTTAGCGGTATCGTTTTACAGTGAATCTGGTGAGACGAAAGCAGTAAAAAATGCCGGTTTCCACATAAAAAAAGGGGAATTTTTCGGGATTGTGGGAGAGTCTGGAAGCGGCAAAAGCGTAGCTGCCAAAAGTATTCTAAGACTATTACCGAAAAACGGAAGAATAAATGGCGGTTTGATTCAGTTTGAGGGGAGAGATCTCTTAAATCAAAGTGAAAAAGAACTTCAGGCAGTCAGAGGCAGGGAAATATCCATTGTTTTTCAGGACTCCCTTTCTGCATTAAATCCGGTCTATACGATTGGGAACAAGCTGATAGAGTTGCTTCGCCGCAACCAAAAGATGACAAGGTCGCAGGCAAAAGCGCGTGCCATTGAATTACTGGCGGCAGTTGGCATCAATGATCCGGAAAAACACTTAAAAAGCTATCCCCATGAGTTATCCGGAGGAATGCGCCAGCGTGTTATGATAGCAATGGCTATCAGCAGCAGTCCGAAGCTGATGATTGCAGATGAACTCACCACGGCTCTTGATGTGACCATTCAGGCTCAGATTCTAAGTTTGTTAAAAAAAATACAAAAAAGCTCTGGAATGAGTGTAATTTTGATTACTCATGATCTTGGAGTTGTTGCACAGATGTGCAGCAGGATTGCTGTCATGTGCGGCGGATACGTGGTAGAAGAGGGAGGGGCAGAGGATATCTTTTTTCATCCGTATCACCCATATACACAGGCGCTGATCGCAAGTATGCCCAAAGTAGGAGATGAGCCATTTGTCCCCTTCTTGGAAAAACCGGTTTATGATAAGGAAGGGGATTTATGTCCGTTTCTGAATCGGTGCAGTAAAGCAGATAAGCGGTGCGAGCAAAGCCTTCCTGAATTTTATCAGGGTCATGAGTCCCATTATATCCGGTGCCATAGAAAAGGAGAAAGTGAAAAATGGGAGAAACATTAATAGAAGTAAAAGACTTAGAACTTCATTTTAAGCAGAAATCCTCCAAATTGTTTTCCTTTCATTCGGACTGCTTAAAAGCGGTTGATAAAGTGAGCTTTACCATAAAAAAAGGAGAGACCTTTGGGCTGGTGGGAGAATCCGGCAGCGGGAAATCCACCATCGGGAAAGCGATTCTTCGGTACTATACGCCCACCGGAGGAGAGATCTATTATCAGGGAACGGAAATCGGCCACAGAAAAGAGAGCCAGATGCTTCCTTACCGCAAAAAGATGCAGTCTGTTTTTCAGGACCCCTATTCCTCTCTTGATCCAAGCCACACCATTCGGGAGATCATTTGCGAACCCATGGAAATCCACAGACTTTATACGGCCGCAGAAAGAAAGGAAAAAGCGGAAAAACTGATTGAAGTGGTTGGATTAAAAAAGGTTGATCTTTATAAATATCCACATGAATTCAGCGGTGGGCAAAGGCAGCGAATATCCATTGCCCGTGCCTTATCGGTACAGCCGGAATTTGTTGTATGTGATGAACCGATCTCAGCCCTTGACGTTTCCCTGCAGGCTCAGATCATTCATTTGCTGGAGGAACTTCAGGATCAGTATGGACTGACTTACTTATTCATCAGTCACCAGCTGCAGGTTGTCCAGAAACTGTGTGACCGGATCGGCGTCTTATATCTGGGAAGTATTCTGGAAACTTCGGATTCGGCTGCTCTTTATAAAAAACCGCTGCACCCATATACGAAAATGCTGATTTCCTCCATACTTCCGCCTGATCCTACGGTAAATGCTCTGGATGAAATTGTAATAGAAAGCGGCGTCCAGAAACGGACAGAGGGAGGCTGCAAATTTAAAAACCGCTGTCAAAGCTGTATGGAGAGATGCAGGCATGAACCACCCTCTTTGAAAGAAGCAGAACCAGGGCACTGGGTAGCTTGCCACCTATATGAAAAGTCCCATGAAATTACTGGATCGTAAAATTATAAAATAATAGAAAAAGACTTGGAAGGGATCAAAATCATGGAATTCTTGCCAGGTCTTTTTCTGTTTGGCGTAGCAAAATCCAAATAGGAGTGGTATAATAAAAGAAAATGCAAAGGATAAGGAGCAAAAAATAAACGATATATGGATAAATTTCAAGCACTAAAGCATTATTTCGGTTACGATTGTTTCCGGGAAGGCCAGGAGCAGCTCATTGACGGGATTCTGGAAGGAAAAGATGCCCTTGGAATTATGCCCACCGGCTCGGGAAAGTCTCTGTGTTTTCAAATTCCGGCTCTTATGATGGAAGGAATCACACTGGTCATATCCCCTTTGATATCCCTTATGAAGGACCAGGTAACAACTCTCAATCAGGCAGGCATTCACGCCGCATATCTTAACAGTTCTCTGACTGCAAATCAGTACTATAAGGCCCTTAGCTATGCAAGGGAAGGGCGATATCCCATTATTTATGTAGCACCGGAACGTCTTATGACGGACGAGTTTTTAGATTTTGCGCTTCACACGAAGATTTCCATGATTGCGGTTGATGAGGCCCATTGTGTCTCCCAGTGGGGACAGGATTTCAGGCCAAGTTATTTAAAGATCCTGAATTTTGTAGAAAAGCTTCAGGAGAGGCCGGTGATCAGCGCATTTACTGCCACTGCAACCAAAGAGGTTCGGGAAGATGTGATCGATATTCTGATGCTGCGTGAACCGGTGATCGTATCCACCGGTTATGACAGGCCCAATCTGTATCTGGGCGTGCAGACTCCAAAGGATAAGTATGCCACCCTGAAAAATTATGTGGAATGCCATCCGGGCCAGTGCGGAATCATATACTGTCTGACCAGAAAGCTGGTGGAGGAAGTGTGCGATAAGCTGAATGTAGATGGATTTTCAGCAACCAGATATCATGCGGGACTAAGTGACGCAGAACGAAGAAAGAACCAGGATGATTTTATCTTTGACAGAAATCCCATTATGGTGGCAACCAATGCATTCGGTATGGGAATCGATAAATCAAATGTAAGATTTGTCATCCATTATAATATGCCGAAGAATCTGGAATCCTATTATCAGGAAGTCGGCCGCTGCTCCAGAGACGGAGAACCGGGAGAATGTATTCTTTTGTACAGCGGGCAGGATGTAATGACCAATCAGATGTTTGTGGATAATAATCAGGACAACCAGGAGCTTGATCCTCTGACCCGGCGGATCGTAATAGAACGTGACCGGGAAAGGCTTAAAAAGATGACATTTTATTCCTATACCAATGAATGCTTAAGAGATTATATTTTAAGGTACTTTGGGGAATATGGCGAGAACTATTGCGGCAATTGTTCCAATTGTTTAAGCCAGTTTGAATCTGTGGATGTGACGGCAATTTCCAAGGCTTTGATTGGCTGTGTGGAGTCAAGCAGACAGCGTTATGGCACTACAGTTATCATTGATACCGTCCATGGGGCCAACACTGTGAAGATCCGTAATTACCAGATGGATAAAAACCCTTATTACGGCTCCCTTTCAAAGGTTCCTTCCTATAAGCTCCGGCAGGTCATGAATCATTTGCTTTTAAATGATTACCTGGCGGTAACCAACGATGAATATGCCATCGTAAAACTGACGGAGCAATCAGAAACCATACAGAAAGATCAGGAAACCATAGTCATGAAGATGGCAAAGGAGCAGGAGCCTGCATCAAAAGAAAAAGGCAGCAAAAAAATAAAAAAATCTAGCAGTGCAGCTGCAGAGCTTACAAAAGAAGATGAAATCATTTTTGAAAAGCTGAGAAATCTGCGTATGAAAATCGCCAAAGAGGAAAAAGTCCCCCCTTATATCGTATTTTCAGATAAAACCCTGTTACATATGGCTGTTATAAAGCCAAAGACAAAAGAAGAAATGCTTTCCGTATCCGGAGTGGGAGAATTTAAGGTGGAGAAGTATGGGCATTCCTTCCTTGAGATTTTTTAAAATAGAAAAGTAATTAAAGAATAAATAAATGAGGCAGTTCATGGAAAGACTACCTGTATTAAGGTACAGGAGGAATGAACATGAAGCGGTTTATGATGATTATGCTTGTGACAGCCCTTGCGGTGAGTCTTACGGGCTGCAGTTATAATTCAGGCAAAGACAATAAAAAAGCAGAAGGGTCATCGGCTGAGACCAATGCGGCAAAGGAAGCCCAGGCCACAGCAGAAGCAGCGGCTGCTGCTACCAGATACCAGACTCCGGAGCTGACGTTTCGTTATGGGGAAGTCAACGGGGAAGATAATATTAATACCCGAACCGGATATAAATTTGCTGAATATGTGGATGAGCTGTCGAATGGACGTATCAATATTGAGATCTATCCCAATCATGCTTTGGGTGATGAAAGAACATCATTGAGAGATCTGCGCAGAGGCGGCAGAAACATTGATATGTACCGTGCCAATACCAATGCGCTGACCGGATATGGATTTAAAAATCTCAATCTGTTTGCTCTTCCTTACGTTTTTAACAGCCGTGAGGGAATGTGGAAAGTTTTAGAGGATGAAGAACTTGGCCAGGCATTCCTGTCAGAAGGTACAGAGGTTGGTGCTAATATGATGGGCCTGTTTTATACGGATGAGGGTGCGAGGAATTTATTTAGCACGAGACAGATAAACGGGTTAGAGGATTTAAAAGGAATGAGAATCCGTGTTCCGGAATCGGTTCTTGTGATGGACATTCTTTCTGCCCTGGGGGCACGTCCGATTCCCATGCCCTACAATGAGTTAAAGGATGCTTTGATTCATGGCAATGTAGAAGGAGCGGAAAATCCTTTAACCGCCTATATGTCCAATAAATTTTATGAGATTGCACCTTATTACTTATTGACCGGGCATGCTTACAGCCCGGGAATTGTTTTGATGGCAGAAGAAAAATGGAATGCTTTAAGCGAAGAAGATCAAAAGATCCTTTTAGAGGCGGGGCGGAGAGCTTCCGAATGGAATAAGGCTGCCATTGTAGAAGAGGAAGCAAGGCTTATGAAAGAGTTGGTGGAAAAAGGAGTGACCATAACTGAATTAACACCGGAAGAGATGCAGCAGGCCAGGGATCTTGAAGAAATTGTCCGGGTAAGTTTTACACCAGGGCTGGGCGAGCTTTTAAATAGAATCATTGAAACACAGAATTAACCGGTTGAAGGGGCGAAAGTGGAAGCATTCATTTTTGCCTCTTTAAATTTGTCTCCTTCTATTCAATGGCCGGTAACTGTGTTATTATGAAAAAAACCAAGTGAGAAGGAGGAAGCATGAAATTTTTTCATTTGTCTGATTTACATATAGGAAAACAATTGATTGGACGGAGCCTGAAGGAAAATCAGGAAGCGGTATTAAAGCAGATCGTGGATTATGCAGATAAGATTCATCCGGAGGCAGTTCTGATTTGCGGAGATATCTACGACAAAACAGTGCCGTCTGGAGAAGCGTATACCATCTTCGGCAATTTTCTGGATGCTCTCTCAGAAATAAAACCGAAGATTACGGTCCTTATCATAGCAGGAAATCACGACTCTCCGGAACGGCTTTCTTATGCCGGTTCATTCTTAGAAAAACACAGCATTCATTTATCCGTGTTTCCGCCCAAACGTCCGGAGGAACATTTAAAAAAGGTGGTTTTGCAGGATGAATATGGACCCGTCAACTTTTATCTGTTACCGTTTTTAAAGCCCGGATATGTCCGGCAGCTATTAGTGGAAAATCCGCCGGATGGATATGAAAGTGCAGTACGGGCAGTCCTTGAACGGGAAATGATAGATGAAAAAGAGAGAAATGTGATTTTGTCCCACCAGTTTTATACAGGAAGCGGAAAAGACCCGGAGACCTGTGAATCCGAGCAGGCCGTGATTATGGCAGGCGGCCTGGACCGGGTAGATGCTTCGGTTTTATCTAAATTTGATTATGCAGCTTTGGGTCATATCCACGGTTCCCAAAAGGTACTGCAAGATACCATCCGCTATTGCGGAACCCCCTATAAATACTCTGTCAGTGAGGAACACCACAAAAAATCAATCACAGTGGTAACTTTAAATAAAAAAGGAGATGCTCCTGAATTAGAGTTTCTTCCTCTTTCAGGAATTCAGGATGTCAGGCGGGAACGGGGAAGTCTTGTGGAGCTTCTGGAGCGGGCAACAGAGGATAAAAGACACGATTTTGTGAGCATTACCCTGACAGATGATGAGGAACCATACCGTATCAGAGAACGTCTGGAGGAAGTTTACGACCATTTGCTGGAACTTCGGGTGGACAATGAACGGACCAGAAGGATTCTTACGGAACAAGGCGATATGGTTCCTGTTTTAAATCCCTTAGAAGCCTTCCGGCAGTTTTACAAAGCCATAAGGAATGAAGAGATGACACCGGCGGTTCAGAAGGTTATGGAGGAAATCGTCCAGGAAGCAAAGGAGGAGGAAGGCTTATGAAACCACTGAAACTGGTCATGTCCGCCTTCGGTTCATACGGAGGAACGGAAATCGTGGATTTTGAAACGATCAGTCATGGCATCTTTCTGATTACCGGAGATACAGGGGCGGGAAAGACCACTATATTTGACGCCATATCCTTTGCCCTTTTCGGAGAAACCAGCGGTCAAAGGCGGGAGCCATCCATGATGCGGAGTCAGTATGCTTCAGAGAATGAGGAAACCTGTGTTTCTTTCGTGTTTTCTGAGCGGGGGAAGGTCTATGAGATAAACAGAAGTCCTTCTTACACCAGAATCAGCAAGAGAAAGAATAAAAACGGAGAGTATACGGGGGTGCTGGTCCCTGCAAAAGCTGCCCTGTTTCTTCCTGACGGATCGGAATATCCGGGAAATATAAGGGATATCAACTTAAAACTTCAGGAGATCATTGGTGTGGACCAGAATCAGTTTTCCCAGATTGCCATGATCGCCCAGGGAGATTATCTAAAGCTGCTTCATGCGTCATCAAAGGAACGAAAAGAAATTTTTTCCAGGATATTCAATACAGGTATCTTCAGCCGGATCCAGATGAAATTAAAAGAAAAGAATCATTTCTATTACGGAAAGCTGGAAGATAACAGAATGCTTTGTATTCATGAGCTGAAGCATATGGAATTTCTGGAGGATAGTAAATATTTTTCCGAATGGCAGGAGCTTTTGGAATTTAAAGAAACAAAGACAGAGAAAATCAAAGAGTTTTTAAATCAGGTTTTAGAAGAAATACAGGAAAAGGAACAAAAGCTTCATAAGAAGCAGGAAGAAACAGGAAACCTGCTGTTGGAGACAAAAGGCCATCTAAGCCTTGCCGAAGAGACCAATAAGTTATTTGATGTACTGGGGGAAGCCCAGAACCGAGTAATGCTTTTGGAGGACCAAAAGGAGTTATGGCATCAAAAAAAGGAACGCTTAAAAAAAGCCGGACTGGCGGAGAAGATAAGCGGAGCGGCCAGGCAAGCGGCTGAAAAGAAGAGGGAATATGAAAGCGCCTATCATAGGACGGAGCTGTTAAAAAGGGAACTGGAATCTCTCATTCAGGGGCTTGAAACAGTCAGGGCAGAAGCAGAAAACCGAAAGAAAACAGCGGACAGGGAAATTCCCGGTCTTCAGGCAAGTATCAACCGGCTGCAGGAAGCCATGCCTCTTTATGCCAGATGGAAAGAGGAATGGAAGGCATATGAGCAGTTAAAAAAGGAAGAAAGAGAGGCCGTCACCTTATTAAAGCGGTATGAAGCAGAGCTTACGGAATGCAAAAACCGGATTGCCCTTCATGAAGCCGGAAAGGAGGCATTGGAGAAACAGGCAAATGAACTGCCGGAAGTGATTCAAAAAAAGCATGAACTCACAGAACGGCAGCAGGCAATGGAGAATCTCCAATCCGCCTGGACGGATTATTTAAAGGCGCAGATGAATGCCGAACAGTGTCAGGCAGCAGCGGCAAAAGCACAAAAGAACTATATGCAGGCCGAAGAAATTTACAATGACAGATATAATGTGTTTCTGGCACTTCAGGCAGGAATTATGGCAGATACTTTAATGGAAGGAAATCCATGTCCGGTGTGCGGCTCCACCCATCATCCGCAAAAAGCCAGCTTATCTCATGACCCAGTTACTCAGGATATGGTAGAACAGGCCAAAACAGCCAGAAACCGGGCGGATGGCCTCCGTTCGACGGCAGTGGAAGCCAGCATTAAGGCATTGGAAAACTGCCGGCACCAGGAAGAATACATAAAAAAAGAAATGAAAAAGTGGCTGGAAGACGATTCTTCTTTTCATCAGTTGGAAAACCGGCTGACGGAGGAAATAAATCAGGGAAAGTATTTGCTGATTCAAGTGAGAGAACGTGAAAAGGCATCCCAGGAAGCCGGTCAACGTCTCAATGAGCTTTTGGAGAATTTAAAAGCCGACCGAAAAAAACTGGATGAACTGGAACCCAAAATAGAGGAGGCAAGAAACTTCTGGCAGGAAAGGAATTTAAAAGCCGCCGCATCTCTGGTGCAGGTCAATCAATTAAAAGAACGGCTGCCGTATCCGGAAGAAAAAGAAGCTGCTAATCACATAAAAATGCTCCAGAACAGGATCAGTGAACTTCAAAGGTCTGCAGATTCTGTGAATGAACAATACCGCCGGGCTACAGAAGAAGTGAAAGAAAGAACCGGCCGTCTTTCTTCAGAAATGGAGAACCTGGAATCCAGAAACCTGCTTGCAAAGCAGGCAGCAGATGATTATAAGGAAGCGTTAAAGGCCATGGGCTTTGAAAGCGAAGAAGCATATCAGGAAGCGAAACAGCCGGCACATATCATGGAAGCATGGGAAAAAGAAATTGGGAAGTATGAAAATGACCTTTTAAGGAGCCGAACCATTTTGGAAGAATATCGAAAACAGACAAAAGGGCGGGAAAGAATCGATCTTCTTCCGTGGAGAGAAAAAGCAGAGGCTCTTCAAGAAAAGCAGCAGCTTCTGCAAAAAGAGGAGTCTGCAGTTGCCGGTATCTGCAGCAAGATGAAACAGGCTTACGAAACGCTGAACCGTCTGTGGAAGGAGAGAGAGCGGCTGGAAGAAGAATATGGGCTTTATCATAACCTTTACCGGACGGCCAACGGAAAATTAACTGTCAGTCTTGATTTTCAGACCTATGTTCAGCGGCAGTATTTCAACCAGATGATACAGGCGGCCAACCGTAGGTTAAACGAGATGACGGATGGGCAGTTCCTGCTTAAATGCAGAGAATTTGAGGCCCTTGGAAAGCAGGGAGAGGTAGGTCTGGATCTTGATGTATACAGTATGGCAACGGGCAGGGTGCGTGATGTAAAAACTCTTTCCGGCGGAGAATCTTTTATGGCAGCGCTTGCCATGGCACTTGGTATGTCAGATATCATACAGAGAACCGCAGGGAACGTATCCATGGATGCCCTTTTTATTGACGAAGGTTTTGGTTCCCTTGATGAGGAATCCAGAATGAAAGCAGTGCGCATACTGAGAGAACTGGCAGGGGAGCGCCGGTTGATCGGTATTATTTCTCATGTGACCGAATTAAAAGAACAGATCGGAAAAAAGATTATAGTAAAGAAGAATGAAAAGGGAAGCAGGATTTTTCTTGATTTGGACGGGAAGGGTTATTGAATCATTTAATGATATACTTCTGCTGCTACAAAGGAATGGACGAAACAAGGAATCTATTCTATAATATATGGTGCAGCAAACAAGAGTTCACCCATAGAAAGGAACGATACGATGTTAAAATGTGAGAGAAGCAGCGTAATGAATATAGAGAATGCGATCCGTGGAGCGAGAAACCCAATGAACAGTTGGGACCGTATGGACAGCAGCTACGATGAAGAAGGAAATTACATATTGGGCCCCAAAGATCTGGGACTGGCCAGAAGGCTCAGGAAAGCAGGAAGTGACCACCGCAAATACATCCGCCAGATAATCGTATCTGTGGATATTACGGCTCCCCTGTACTGGTGGAAGGAATATGATACTTATAAGGTATCAACGGTAGCAAACTCAACCAGCACCATGCATAAGATTCACAGCAAGCCTTTTGAACGGAATGATTTCAGTCATGATCATATGACGGAGCAGACTCTTTTATTTATGGATACGGTAGTTGCTGAGCTTGAGAAGATCCGTCTCCGTTATCTGGAGACAAAAAGCAAAGAAGACTGGTATGACATGATCCAGCTTCTTCCTTCCAGCTACAATCAGATGCGGACATGCACTTTGAATTATGAAACGCTGATCAATATGTATTTTGCAAGGAAGAACCACAAGCTTTTGGAATGGCACACATTCTGCAGCTGGATCGAAGGTCTTCCATACGCAAAGGAATTGATTCTTGCAGAAGAATAAGTAAAGGAAAGGATAAATCGGCTTATGAATCTTATTGTTGCAGTGGATAAACAGTGGTCCATCGGCAATCAGGGCCAGCTGCTCGTTTCCATTCCGGAAGACAAAAAGCTTTTCCGGGAGGAAACCCTTGGAAAAGTAATTGTAATGGGAAGAAAAACCCTGGAAAGTCTTCCGGGAAAGCAGCCCTTATATGGAAGAACCAATATTGTGCTGACCAGAAATCAGGATTATAAAGCAAAAGGTGCCCTTATCTGCCACAGTCTTTTGGAGGTTATGGAGGAACTGAAAAAGTACCGGAAAGAAGATTGCTTTATTATTGGCGGCCAGAGCATCTACGAACAGTTTCTGCCATATTGCAATACGGCGCATGTAACATATATTGATTATCTTTACAGTGCGGATACTCATTTCCCAAATCTGGATGAAGATAGGGGATGGGCACTGACAGCAGAGAGTGAAGAACAGACTTATTTTGACTTGTGCTATACGTTTCGCATGTACCAAAGAAAAAATATGGTATAAAATCCAGAAAAAATGTTTGTTAAAAATTTAATGATATTTTTTAAACATATTGTCTTTGTTCTTTAAAAATGGTAAGATGATAGAAGTAGCACGGACCGGAACGTATCAAAAGCGCTCTGTAAAGGGGTACGGGTATATTCATGAAGACTTTAGGAGGATAAAGATGTATAGGATTTTAAAAGCGGAGATGTTAGCTGACAAGATCTATCTGATGGATGTGGAAGCACCTCGGATTGCCAAAGCCTGCCAGCCTGGTGAATTTGTTATCGTTAAGGTGGATGACAGAGGGGAGAGGATTCCCCTGACTATTTGTGATTATGATCGTGAAAAAGGATCGATTACAATTGTATTTCAGACCGTGGGTTCCAGTACGGAAAAGATGGCCGTTTTAAAAGCCGGTGACAGCTTTGAAGATGTGGTAGGGCCTTTGGGTAACCCATCTGAATTTGTCCATGAAGATATAGAAGAATTAAAGAAGAAAAAGTTCTTATTTGTAGCCGGTGGTGTTGGAACCGCTCCAGTTTATCCACAGGTGAAATGGATGAAGTCACACGGCATTGATGTTGACGTTATCATCGGTTCTAAAACTAAGAATCTTCTTATTCTTGAAAAAGAAATGAGAGAACAGGCAGGTAATTTATACGTTACCACAGACGATGGTTCCTATGAAAGAAAAGGAATGGTTACAGAAGTGATCAAGGACCTGGTACAGAACCAGGGGAAAAAGTACGATGTGTGCGTAGCCATTGGACCGATGATCATGATGAAGTTCGTCTGTCTTTTAACAAAGGAGTTAGAGATACCAACCATTGTAAGCTTGAACCCGATCATGGTAGACGGAACAGGTATGTGCGGTGCCTGCCGGATCACGGTTGGCGGTGAAGTGAAGTTTGCCTGTGTAGACGGACCTGAATTTGACGGACATTTGGTGAACTTTGATGAAGCCATGAAGCGTCAGACGATGTATAAGTCGGAGGAAGGCCGCTCTATTTTAAAAGCAATTGAAGGGGATACCCATCATGGCGGCTGTGGTCAATGTGGAGGTGAAGAGTAATGGACGTTTTAAAGAAAGTACCTGTAAGAGAACAGGATCCAAAGGTAAGAGCAACGAACTTTGAAGAAGTTTGTCTGGGTTATAATGAAGAAGAAGCCAGAGAAGAAGCAGCCCGCTGCATCAAGTGTAAGAATCCAAGATGCGTAGCCGGCTGCCCTGTATCCATAAACATTCCGGGATTTATCAAAGAAGTGGAAGAAGGCAATATAGAAGCAGCAGCGAAAGTTATCGCACAGTCTTCCGCACTTCCGGCAGTATGCGGACGTGTATGCCCCCAGGAGAGCCAGTGTGAAGGCGTATGTATCCGTGGAATCAAAGGGGAACCGATCTCCATCGGAAAGCTGGAGCGCTTTGTAGCAGACTGGTCCAGAGAGCACGGTATCGTGCCGGAAGCTCCGAAAAAGAAAAACGGTAAGAAAGTTGCTGTTATAGGTTCCGGCCCATCGGGACTTACCTGTGCAGGAGATCTTGCGAAGCTGGGTTATGAAGTTACGATCTTTGAAGCACTGCATGAGCCAGGTGGTGTTTTGACTTATGGGATTCCGGAATTCCGTCTTCCAAAAGCGGGCGTTGTTCAGCCGGAGATCGATAATGTTAGAAAACTTGGTGTAACCATTGAAACGAATGTAATTGTAGGTAAATCAGTCACCATTGATGAACTTTTTGAAGAAGAAGGCTATCAGGCTGTGTTCATTGGTTCAGGAGCTGGTCTTCCCATGTTCATGGGAATCCCTGGAGAGAATGCAAACGGTGTATTCTCAGCCAATGAATATTTAACCAGAAGCAATTTGATGAAGGCATTCCGTGATGATTATGATACGCCCATCGCAGCAGGCAAAAAGGTTGCAGTTGTAGGCGGCGGAAACGTAGCCATGGATGCGGCCAGAACTGCTCTTCGTCTTGGCGCAGAAGTTCATGTTGTATATAGAAGAAGTGAAGCAGAGCTTCCTGCCAGAGCCGAAGAAGTGCACCATGCAAAAGAAGAAGGCATTATCTTTGATCTGCTTACGAATCCGGTTGAGATCCTTACCGATGAAAAGGGCTGGGTCAATGGAATGAAGTGTGTAAGAATGGAACTTGGCGAAGCGGATGCCTCTGGAAGAAGAAGACCGGTAGAGGTAGAAGGATCTGAATTTGTCATCGATGTAGATACGGTGATCATGTCTTTGGGAACATCACCGAATCCTTTGATTTCCAATACAACCAAAGGACTGGAAATCAATAAGCGCAGATGCATCATTGCTGAGGAAGCTACTGGAAAGACCAGCAAGGAAGGGGTCTATGCAGGCGGAGATGCGGTAACTGGAGCTGCAACTGTAATTCTTGCAATGGAAGCCGGACGTGCCGGTGCAAGAGGCATTCATGAATACCTTTCTGCAAAAGAATAATTAATATATTTAAAGAGGGCCGCCGTCTGGCGGCCTTTTTTTGAAACGGAGTACAGCTATTTATGAACAAAAAAGTTGATTTACTGAACGGAAATATTTTCTCCTCTTTAACAGGACTTGCTCTTCCCATTATGGTTACTGCCATGCTGCAGATGGCGTATAACTTAACGGATATGGCCTGGCTTGGATTTGTGGGATCTGATGCGGTTGCTGCCGTAGGGGCTGCCGGTATGTATGTCTGGCTCTCTCAGGGAGTGTCTGCGCTTGCCAGAATGGGAGGTCAGGTTAAGGTTGCCCATGCTTTAGGCAGCAAAAGGCCGGAAGAGGCAGCAAGATACGCATCTGCCGCTTTGCAGATGGGAATTCTATTCGCTCTTCTTTTTGGAGCGGTTTCATTTTTTGGGGCAAAGCCTTTGATTGGTTTTTTTGGATTAAAGCATGCTTCTATTGTCAATAATGCCCAGATCTATTTAAAGATTACCTGCGGGCTTATTTTTTTCTCTTTCTTAAATGCGATAATTACCGGGATCATGACTGCAATGGGGGACAGCAGGACTCCGTTATTTGCCAATGTTGTGGGACTGGTTTTGAATATTGTGCTGAATCCCTTGCTGATATTTGGATTTGGTCCATGGAAGGGCTTTGGAGTGGCAGGATCTGCGATAGCCACCGTACTGGCTCAGCTTATTGTTACTCTGGTATTTTTATTGTTCTTACGAAAAGACCGTTTGCTCTTTGATAAAGTTAAGATATTTCAGCGCCTTTCCTGGGATTACAGGAAAGAGATCATTAGAATTGGGCTTCCTGCCTCCATACAAAATCTGATTTATACCAGCATATCCATGATACTGACCCGGTTTGTGGCTGGATTTGGAGATACGGCAGTGGCGGTTCTCCGGGTGGGAAATCAGATTGAATCCATCTCCTGGATGACAGCCGATGGCTTTGCAGCCGCCATCAATTCTTTTATCGGACAGAATTACGGAGCAGGGCAGTATCATAGGGTAAAGAAAGGATATGCCACAGCAGTCAGGTTGATGGCAGTATGGGGATTATTGTGCACTGCATTGTTGATTTTCCTGCCTTCTCAGATATTTGGAGTGTTCATACATGAGGCGGATGTAATTCCGTTGGGGGTCCGTTATCTGGTGATTCTTGGAGTGTCACAGATGTTCATGTGTATCGAACTAACGACCATCGGAGCTCTTTCCGGGTTGGGAAGAACCTTGTTATGCTCCGTCATCAGTATTTTGTTTACTTCCGCAAGAATTCCTCTTGCCATAATTTTAAGCAATACTTCCCTGGGGCTTGATGGAATCTGGTGGGCAATTGCTATCTCCAGCATAATAAAAGGAATATTATTTTTCTTTTGTTTTCTTCTGGTTTCAAAAAAGCTTTCAAAAGGTAAAAGGCCTGTGGTCCAGTTTCATTCAAATATAAAAAAAGTCTAAAATTTATAAAATAGGACTTGAATTATACCCCTGTTTTACGTTAACATATAGAGTAGAAAATACGGTGAAAAGGAACTGATGATGAAACGAAAAATACTCATGAATGATGCAAAAAAGAATGCCAAGGTACTTCGAAAGTTTTTTTTCAGTATGATGATAGGAATGATGGTTTTCAGCCAGACCGTCCCGGCTTATGCGACCTCAAAGGCCGAGAAGGAAAAGCTGGAAGCACAAAAAAAGATGGAAGAGGCGAATCAAAAAGCCAAGGAAGCGGAAAGCAAGAAAAGTGAAGCTCAAAGCCAGGTCACCAAGCTTACCTCCGATCTGACCGCACTTTTGTCAGATATTACGGTTCTTGAAAATGATATGGCAAATAAAGAAGCTGAGATCAAACAGGCAGAAGCCGACTATGAAGAAGCAAAGAAAGAAGAAGAAAAACAGTATGATGCCATGAAAAAGAGAATTCAGTATATGTATGAAAAAGGAGATACCGAATATCTGGATATTTTTCTACATGTAAAAAACATGTCTGATCTTCTCAATAAAGCGGAGTATGTGGAAGGCATTTATACTTATGACCGTAAGATGTTAGTAAACTTTCAGGAAACCAAACAGAAGGTTGCTGACTACAAGGATGACCTTGAAGAGGACAAGGCCGAGATGGAAGGCATGAAGCTGGAATATAAAGAACAGCAGGACCAGCTTGAAACTCTTATCAGCAAGAAGAAAAAGGAAGTTTCCAATTTTGACAGCCAGCTGGCACAGGCAAAGCAGGATGCTGCTGTATATGCGAAGACTGTAGCCAAGAAGAATGAAGAGATCAAAAAGGCGAAGGCAGAAGAAGCAAGAAAGAAAGCCGCAGAGGAAGCCCGGAAAAAGGCAGAAGCAGATGCGAGGAAGAAAGCCGCTTCAACCACTGGAAGATCCTCCAGTGCCAGCAACAAATATTCTGGCCCTTCCGCTTCAAAAAGCAGCGGCGGAACCGCTCAGGGACGAGCCATTGCAGATTACGGACTTCAGTTTTTAGGAAATCCCTATGTCTTTGGAGGTACCAGCCTGACTGGCGGTGCAGACTGTTCTGGGTTTGTACAAGGTGTTTACAGACATTTTGGTTACAATCTGCCAAGAACATCCACACAGCAGCGTTCCGCAGGCAGGGAGGTGCCCTACTCAGAAGCGCAGCCGGGAGACTTGATTTGTTATGCAGGACATATAGCCATTTATATCGGCAATGGACAGATCGTCCATGCAAGCACTCCCAAGACAGGAATTAAAGTAGGAACAGCCACTTATCGTACTATTTTATCGGTCAGAAGGATTGTATAAGTTACATATAATATAAAAAACCGGAAAGCGGAGTAATAGAAATCCCGTTTTCCGGTTTTTGTTTGGAACAAAAAACACTTGCGGAATTCGACATTATATGAGAAAATGTAATCAAGTATGATGTGATATATTTAACAAAGTACTTTTCACAATTATTACTTATTCGAAAGGAGTTTTAACATGATTTATTCACAGGAAGTAGAAGAGATGTGCATAGTGGCACAGGGCGTTCATCACGGCGCTGCTCCAATCCCAGAAGAAGCGAAATGGGTAAAATCTAAAGAAGTTAAAGATATCTCCGGTTTGACACATGGCGTTGGCTGGTGTGCTCCACAGCAGGGTGCATGCAAGCTGACTCTTAATGTAAAAGAGGGTATTATCCAGGAAGCATTAATAGAGACAATCGGTTGCTCCGGTATGACACATTCTGCAGCTATGGCAGCAGAAATTATGCCAGGTTTAACTGTTTTAGAAGCGTTAAATACAGACCTTGTTTGTGATGCAATCAACACTGCTATGAGAGAACTGTTCTTACAGATCGCATACGGCAGAACTCAGAGTGCATTTTCAGAAGATGGTCTTCCAGTAGGTGCGGGCCTGGAAGACTTGGGAAAAGGCCTTCGTTCACAGGTTGGAACCATGTATGGTACTTTAAAGAAAGGTCCTCGTTATTTGGAAATGGCAGAAGGTTATGTAACTGGTATTGCTCTTGATGATGAAGATCAGATCATTGGCTATCAGTTTGTAAGCCTTGGAAAGATGACCGACTTTATCAAGAAGGGTGATGATCCGAATACCGCTTGGGAAAAGGCAAAAGGACAGTACGGCCGTGTAGCTGACGCTGTAAAGATCATTGACCCAAGACACGAATAATCGGTTGGACGGGAGACATTTGGTTTCCGGTTATCTAAGCGAAGATATTGGCCAATAATAAGGAGGACAAGGTAATGGCATTATTTGAATCATATGAGAGAAGAATTGACAAAATCAATTCTGTGTTAAATAGCTATGGTATTGCTTCTATTGAAGAAGCGGAAAAGATTACAAAAGATGCAGGTCTTGATGTATATGAGCAGGTAAAGAAAATCCAGCCAATCTGTTTTGAAAACGCTTGCTGGGCTTATACCGTTGGTGCTGCAATCGCAATCAAGAAGGGCTGCAGAAAAGCAGCAGATGCAGCAGCAGCAATCGGCGAGGGTCTTCAGGCATTCTGTATCCCAGGTTCTGTTGCAGACCAGCGTAAGGTAGGTCTTGGCCATGGAAACTTGGGAAAGATGCTTTTGGAAGAGAATACAGAGTGTTTCTGTTTTCTTGCAGGCCATGAATCCTTTGCAGCAGCAGAAGGTGCGATCGGAATTGCTGAAAAAGCAAACAAGGTGCGCCAGAAACCGTTAAGAGTTATCTTAAATGGTCTGGGAAAAGATGCGGCTCAGATTATTTCCAGAATCAACGGATTTACATATGTAGAAACAGAGATGGATTACTACTCAGGAGAAGTCAAAGAACTTTTCAGAAAATCCTATTCTGAAGGCTTAAGAGCAAAGGTAAACTGCTACGGTGCCAATGACGTAACCGAAGGCGTTGCAATCATGTGGAAAGAGGGCGTTGACGTTTCTATCACCGGTAACTCCACCAATCCGACCAGATTCCAGCATCCGGTTGCAGGTACTTATAAAAAGGAATGTACGGAGAAGGGCAAACAGTACTTCTCCGTAGCTTCCGGCGGCGGTACAGGACGTACTCTTCACCCGGATAATATGGGCGCAGGTCCGGCTTCCTACGGTATGACAGATACCATGGGACGTATGCACTCCGATGCCCAGTTTGCAGGTTCTTCTTCCGTTCCGGCTCATGTTGAGATGATGGGTCTGATCGGTATGGGTAACAACCCCATGGTCGGCGCCACCGTGGCTGTAGCTGTCGGGATTGAAGAAGCAGCAAATGCTGGTAAGTTCTAAGAAAAAAGCTTGATTTTATAAGAAGTTTTAATAGATAGACAAAAGAGAGGAGCTCGTTTTGACGGCTCCTCTCTTTTGCGTAAGTTGGTGAAAAATTTGATTATCTTTATTCATTTCCTTCTGAAAATCCATAATATTTTTAGTAAAATTCCATGTAGTCTCCTACACAAGTATTCACTTGATTTCAGAAACAAATCCAAAAGGGAAGGGAGAAAGCCGGCATAAGGGGAAAACTCTGCCGGCTGAGTATAAAAGTTGCTTGGCGAAGGTAACAAGCTGAAAAATAAAATACAGTACTTGTTCTTTCTCCGTATTAATAATATCCCGTATTACTAATAAATATATAAACAATGTAGTAAATTGCAGTTTTCATGTACTGAATTATTGTTATAGTTGGGAAGCAAGAAAGCCGCGCAGCCAAAGAAAATTACAAATATAAGAATTTGGGCAATTTTTGTGGATCAATCATAGATATTATCTGTGGGATAGATATATAAATAGTGGTTGAAATAAATGAGTTCAAGTGTCTTGACGTGGGTTTAAAGAAAGTAAATGAAATGCATTTGATTAGAATTAAAGGGAGTATTTAAACTGGGTTAAGAGTTTTGCCCATAAATTAACGGTATGACCTCTTCGCGTTTAATATTCAATACGTAAGCAAATTCCTCGCAAAGAGTTTTTTCAGCATTTTTAAGAAAGTCCTCATCAATGATCTGCAGTTTCTTATCTTTATTTGTGATTTTCAACTCTTGTTTGTGCCAACGTAATGTTTTTATCATATTAACAAGTTCATAACGGTTGCCCTCTGCAAGAATCTGACCGTACAATTCTTTGCGCTTACGATTATCTTTTATCCAGGTAAAATCTTTCACTGACATTTTCTTTACCAAAGAAAAGATGTCATCGGCAGAGAGAATGCGGCGAACTTCAGTCCTTTTGCTGCTGCTGGAAGCTAAGACGTATACGGTGGAGGCAGTATGGTAAACAGGTTTGAGTACATAATATGGACGGATTTTATCATCCATGCACATATCCTGTAATCCGGTAACCTTACAAATACCATGACTTCCGTATATAATGACATCACCTATATTCATAATATCTCACCTCTTTCTATTAAATTAAAAAAGCGTGGTTCACTAAAGCCGGACTTACGTCTCTGTAAAGCAAACTACACGTTTAATATTATCATTATATCATATTTATTGATATAATGTATACAGTAATAATCTCCAAAAAATAGGATCATATGAAGGATTAATTTATAACAATGGTGAGTAACCCATTGTTGGTATGAATGTATGCTTCATCTGATTTTTCATAATGGGCTGGTGTTGATTCTTATGAGGAATATCCGACGTGCCAATATAAAATTTAGACCAGTAAGCTGATCAGGATTAAAAATCAGCAATTATACCACAAGTAATTGAATGTTAATATTGAATGTGTTATAATAACAGAACACCAGTTCTGTATTGCGAAAGGAGATTTTGAGATGATAAAAAGAATGCCGACCCATTGCGGGGATGATACTTGTTCATCATGTGTAATTGCAGGAGATTACATTTTCCTGGCTCATCATGCAGGAGGTCATGACAAGAAAGATATTGTCTACCAAATGCGAAAAACGTTTGAAAGTATGAAGAAAACACTTGCTTCTGTAGGCGCGACACTTGATGATGTGGTTCAAATTAATCTTTATCTTAGGAATATTGGGGATTTTCGTTTAGCTGCTGATGTATTTAGAGAATATTATAAGGACGGGGCACCTGCGAGAATGACTACCACCACAGAATTTGTTGGGGAGACCTGCTTATGCCAGATGGATGGAATTGCATATAAGCCATTAGCTGCTGACAGTGAAGGACGTTAATCACTGATGTTTTAGGTTGAGTCAGCAAGGAATATGGGATAAACCTTGCTGACTTAGCTGTTATAATTAAACATTGCTCTGACTTTTTAATATACAGAATGTGGGCTTATGTCTACTTTATCAATTTGGTATTTTAAAATGAATAGATTAGATATGTTAATTAATTCGGCGTAAGATTATGCGATTTGAACATTAACAGCCTGAAGGCCACGATTACCATTGGTTGTTTCAAAAATAACGGACTGACCATCATCTAAAGATTTAAAACCATCCATAGCAAGACCGGAGAAATGAACGAAAATATCGTTGCCTTCTTCATCACAGATAAAACCAAAACCCTTTTGTGCGTTAAACCATTTTACTGTACCTTTTTTCATGAAAGATACCTCCTTAAAATTATAGTGTATTTTATCTAAAACAAAAATCGCACATATTTGTAAATCACCAATAGAATAATGACTTACAAATACATGCGAAATCAAGACTTTATTTAAAATACTATTGGAGTATACCATGCTGCAATAAAGATGTCAACCTAAATTTCAAAAAATTAATTAAATTATAAAGAAAAGATTTATTAATGAATTCCTATCTGCGATTTTCCATGCAGCTTTAATACAACCAGTCAAGCTGTTGCAAATATTACAAGGAACAGTAACACCAAAAAGAGTACCAGCATCAGTTAAATATATATGGAGGGTCTTAGTATAAATATGTCCATCAGAGCTTCCTGGTATCATGCAGTATTGCGTAGATTTTATTGAATATAATCTTTTCATTTCATAATAGGTTGTTTATGATAACCTTAACTGGTAAAACTGGAGATGGTTTTGCCATACCAATGATGATGATTGAGAGGGGAAAGTATGTTTTGTGTTAGTTGTGGTACCCAATTGATGGAAGGGGAAAGATTTTGTATGAAGTGCGGAAAATAGGTGGAAAAAGCCGGAGAATCCGATAATAGTGAATCTACATCCAATACTAAATTAAGATGGTTGAAGAATCTATAATTGTCTATTGGGGGCTTTGAATTTATTTATGGAGAAAATCCCTCTAAAATAAGTTTTATTTGCAAAGGAAAAGGTCCTGAATGGATTCAATTGATCCGTAATGGGGCTAGTGGCATATATCCGGCCATGTATAAGCCAAAAGCCAATGGAATTGATAATTATATTAAAAGTAACTTTAATTCACGGTCAAAAGTTATGGCAATCAAATATTATAGTGACATGACAGGAGCGAGTCTGCCAGAAGCGAAAAAGAAGGTAGATGAACTTCTATAAATAATATACCGGTAATACCGCCAATTAAAAGATCAGTTGGCGGCATTGGTTATTTGGTGCCTTCTTAAAATAAGCAAAACTTTGAAAGGAAAAGCTAATTAATCTCTGGTTATATCGGTATTTCCGTTATGATTTCCACAGTAGATTCCCCTTTTGATTGGAGCAAACATAAAGCCAATGATTATTCCTGACATAAAACAGGTTGCTATTATCAGTTGCTTTTCAAGCAGGTTCCATTCATGATTCAAAAAATATTTCATAATATATCCTCTCTAATTCTTAATAATTAATTCTATCATAGGATGTAGTATGTGAAAAGAATAATAAAGTATGCAAAAATACGTGTCTGAAATGCCGTAAATGGTATAGTTTGACAAAATAAACAAATGCGGTAGGTCTATTGGGAGTAATCAACCCCTCCGTTTCCAGTACTTTGACAGGAAAATAAATATAGAATCATAAGATACACCAAACTCTAACGCCTGTACAAAAACCAGCGCTTCTGCCTTCAATAATTCCCTTACCGCTAAAGCAAGAACAGGAGCCGTTAATCCGGCTCCATTTTTGGCTTTCACAACTATTTGTTTTTTTGATTTTAGCAATGGTTTTATTACAGCATTCGGATACATGTTTGGTTTTGATGCCAGTGCTGGCCGATGATTGGCCCTGTACCAGGAATGCCAGGAGCAGTAGCCCCAGCCGGTCCGATACCAGGAGCAGTAGCCCCAGCCGGTCCGGTACCAGGAGCAGTAGCCCCGGCAGGTCCGGTACCAGGAGAAAGGGGCATGGCTGGTCCGGTCACAAGCAGGGGAGCGGCAGGCGGTTGCGTTTCAGGGATTGGTACCGTGGAAGATGTTTCGGGGGCTGGGGATTGACCTGGTCCTGCGACAGGCGCCTGTTCCGGAGTTGGCATGGGAGCGGCTTCTCCACGGTTTTCAATGGCATTTATGCATTGCTGGTAGAGTTCGTCTGCCATCGCCCAATTTACAACATGAAACCAATCCTCTATGTATGCCGCCCGGTCATTGAATCTTGTCAGATAGTAGGCGTGCTCCCACACATCCAGGCCTGCAACTATGCAGTAACCGTCGGTCAAAGGTGTATTCTGATTAGGGGTCGTAATAATTTCGAGACTTCCATCCGGAGCGACTACTAACCAGGTGAATCCAGAACCAAACACAGATAAGGCTTTTCTTTTGAATTCATTAAAGAATTCTTCCAGTGTTCCAAAATTCTGTATCAGTGCGGGATACAGGTTATCTGCCTGAGAACGGTTCATAGAATTGGTCATGCCGTAAAAATATAAAATATGATTATAAACTCCCCCGCCATAGTTGATAATGGCCTGGCGGACTTCTTCGGGAAGATTTTCCGGTTGGGAGATAAGTTCTGGCAGTGACATATTCTGCAGTTCAGGATAATCTCTTAAGATCGTATTGAGTTCAAGCACATACCGCTGTAAATGCCTGTCATGATGAAGATACATGGTTTGTGTGTCAATATAAGGCTCCAGAGCGTCATATGCGTATGGAAGCGGTGGATTCACAAATGGGTAATGTTCGTTCATGGATCGTTATCCTTTTGCATTTTTGTATATGTATATTCAAATGCATTTGATATATGATGGATAAGCAAGGGAAGAAAAAATTAGTGTAATCAGCCAGCCGGTGTTGTATAATAAAACGGAACAGAAGATAGGGATAAAGATGCAAACTTGTATTGGTATAGGTTTTTCCTATAACCAGATAGTAATTATATATATTAACGCTTATTCTGCAGCCAGGGTATAATAAAAACCAGAAGGCAATGAAAAATATTTGAACCAATAAAATCAGGAGGAGTTTCCTATGACAAAGAAGAAAAGAACAGAAAGAAATTTTAAATTTGAAACATTACAGTTGCACGTAGGCCAGGAAGAGGCAGATTCCGTTACGGACGCAAGAGCAGTACCCATTTATCAGACCTCCTCTTATGTTTTTCATAACAGCGAGCATGCAGCCGCAAGATTTGGTTTAACGGATGCCGGTAATATTTACGGAAGGCTGACCAATCCTACTCAGGATGTATTTGAACGCAGAATTGCAGCATTGGAAGGCGGTGTTGCAGCACTTGCAGTCGCATCCGGAGCAGCAGCCGTTACATATTCTATTGAAAATATTGCAAAAAACGGAGATCATATTGTGGCAGCCAAGAATATCTATGGCGGTACCTATAACTTACTGGAACATACCCTGCCGGAATATGGGATTGAAACCACCTTTGTAGATCCTTTTGATTATGAAGCATTTGATAAATCCATCAAAGAAAATACAAAACTGGTTTTCATTGAGACCCTGGGCAATCCAAACTCTGATGTGGTCGATGTTGAAAAGATTGCAGGAATCGCACATGCACATAAAATTCCGTTAATTGTGGATAATACATTTGCAACTCCGTATCTGGTAAGACCGATTGAATACGGTGCAGATGTGGTGGTGCATTCCGCAACCAAATTCATCGGAGGTCACGGAACGACCATCGGCGGTGTGATCATTGACAGCGGAACCTTTGACTGGGAAGCTTCCGGTAAATTTTCCACGCTGACAGAGCCTAACCCAAGCTATCATGGAATCTGCTTTACAAAAGCAGCAGGAGCCGCTGCATATATTACAAAGATCCGTGCCATTTTACTCCGTGATACGGGAGCGACGATTTCCCCCATTCATTCCTTTATCTTCTTACAGGGACTGGAAACCTTGTCTCTCCGGGTAGAGCGCCACGTGGAGAATGCATTAAAGGTTGTGGATTATTTAAAGAACCATCCGCAGGTAGAAACCGTCCATCATCCTTCTATATCAGAAGACCCGGAGCAGCGGGCACTTTACAAAAAATATTTCCCTAACGGAGGCGGTTCCATTTTTACTTTTGAGATTAAGGGAGATGCAAAGAAGGCAAAGGATTTTATTGACCAGCTGGAGTTGTTCTCGCTTTTAGCAAATGTGGCTGATGTAAAATCCCTGGTCATTCACCCGGCGTCCACGACCCATTCCCAGATGACAGAGGAGGAACTGTTAGGTTCAGGAATCCTTCCAAATACCATTCGCCTTTCCATAGGAACGGAGCATGCAGAAGATATAATTGAAGATTTAGAGGAAGCATTCAAAGCGGTACAATAGTATTACATAACCATGTGCAGGCTGCCATAATTTATGGCAGCCTTGTTGAATGCGCAATAGAAAGGAGGAACTATGACATTACAGCAGCTGCGTTATGCCATATGCATTGCAAATCAGAAATCCATGAACAAGGCGGCAGCGGAACTGTTTATCACACAGCCCAGTTTATCAAGTACCATCCGTGATCTGGAAGATGAGATTGGCCTTCCGATATTTATCCGTTCCAACCGGGGAATTGAAATCACTCCGGAAGGAGAAGAGTTTTTAGGATATGCCAGACAGATGCTGGAGCAATACCGGCAGATGGAAGAACGGTTTGTAAAAAAGGAAAAGTTTAAAAAGAAATTCAGTGTTTCCATGCAGCATTATACATTTGCGGTACAGGCTTTTATTCATATGGCGAAAGAATTTGGCATGGATGATTATGAATTTGCTGTTCATGAGACAAAAACCTATGAAGTCATAATGAATGTGAAGAATCAGAAAAGTGAATTGGGAATTCTGTATTTGAATGATTTCAATGAAAAAGCAATTGAAAAGCTTCTCATGGACAATGATCTGGAGTTTGTAGACTTGTTCCAGTGCGGAATCTATGTTTATCTGTGGAAAGGCAATCCTCTTGCCCAGATGGAACGGATCGGGTTTGAAGACTTGAAAAATTATCCCTGCCTGTCATTTGAACAGGGGAATAACAATGCATTTTATCTGGCGGAAGAAGTATTCAGTACGTATGAATACAAACAGATCATCAAGGCAGATGACCGTGCCACGCTCCTGAACCTGATGGTAGGATTAAATGGCTACACGCTATGCTCCGGAATCATCTGCGAGGATTTAAATGGAGATGAATACAAAGCCATACCTCTTGACACCAATGACAAGATGAGGATCGGTTATATAAAGAAGAAAAAGATGCCGCTAAGCGTTCTCGGAAAAAAATATATTGATGAATTAAAGAAATATGAAGCACAGCTTCTTTAGCAGACGGAATGGGAACCATAGAAATAAATTATAGCGGGCTATTGTTTTTAAGTATTAGCGTTTTATAAAGCCATATTGGTATACTGAAAGCAGAAGTTAAAATAAAAGAAAGCGGTGAATGAGTATGGAATATGGATTTTCAACAAAATGTTTATATGGAAATGGACTGGAGGAGTCTGCGGATCACTCGGGGGCAATCAGCTTTCCTATTTATCAGACGGCAACATTTGCTCATAAAGGAGTAGGAGAGAGCACAGGATACGATTACAGCCGTCTTCAGAATCCCACCAGGGAGCACCTGGAGAAAATTGTGGCTGCGCTGGAATATGGAGCGGATGCACTGGCATTCTCCAGCGGAATGGCTGCGATTACAGCTTTAATGGAATTATTCCGTCCGGGCGATCATATCATTACGGACTGTGATTTATACGGCGGGAGCATACGCCTCTTTGACAATATTAGCAAAAAGAACGGAATATTAATCAGTTCTGTAGACTGCGGCCAATGCTCCGGTGAAGAATTTGAAAAGCTGGTAGGGGAGAATACCAGGGCGATTTTTATTGAGACGCCTACCAATCCCATGATGAATGTCATTGATATAGAAAAGCTGGCACAGATATCAAAAAAACACGGCCTTCTTCTGATCGTGGATAATACCTTTATGTCCCCTTATTTCCAGAATCCGCTGAAACTGGGAGCGGATATTGTGGTTCATAGCGGAACCAAGTATCTGGGCGGACATAATGATACCATTGCAGGCTTTCTGGTCACTTCGACAAAAGAGCTTTCTGAGAAGCTGCGTTTTATTATTAAGACCGTCGGCTCCGGCCTTGCGCCTTTTGACAGCTGGCTCATCTTAAGAGGAATCAAGACGCTGGCCCTTCGCATGGAACGTTCTGAGAAAAATGCGGAGAAACTTGTTTCCTGGCTTTGTCAGGAAGAGAAGGTTACAAGGGTCTGTTATCCTGGTCTTACAGACCATCCGGGTCATGAAATCTGTAAAAAACAGGCAAGAGGATTTGGCTGTATGGTGACCTTTGAAGTGGAATCAAAGGAACTGGCATATAAAGTATTAAAGAATGTCCGCCTGATCCGTTTTGCGGAAAGCCTGGGAGGTGTAGAGACTTTGATTACGTATCCTATTACACAGACCCATGCCGATGTGCCAAAGGATGTGCTGGCAGCCAACGGAATTACGGACCGTATCTTAAGATTATCCGTTGGAATTGAAGCGGTTGATGATTTAATAAAAGAATTGGAGCAGGTGTTTCATGAGTAAAGGAAAAATTAATTTTGATGAACAGATTGAGCGGAGGAATACCAACTCTCTGAAGTATGATTTTGCGGTTCATAGAGGGAAACCGGAAGACATACTTCCTTTGTGGGTGGCAGATATGGATTTTAAGGTGGCACAGCCCATCCTTGATGCCATCATAAAGCGGACAGAGCATGGTATTTTCGGTTACAGCGAAGTACAGGAGGAGTATTTTGAAGCCGTTAAGAACTGGATGAAGAAACGGCATGACTGGACCGTGGAACGAAGATGGCTTGTGAAGACCCCAGGTGTGGTCTTTGCCTTGGCAATGGCAGTGAAGGCTTTTACAAAACCAGGGGATGGAGTGATGATTCAGCAGCCGGTTTATTATCCATTCAGTGAAGTCATTGAAGATAATGACCGGAAAATTGTGGACAACACTCTGGTTCTCGGAGCGGATGGCGTGTACCGCATGGACCTGGAAGACTTTGAGAAAAAGGCTATAGAAAATCAGGTGAAATTATACTTTTTATGCAATCCCCATAATCCGGTAGGACGAGTGTTTCATAGAGAGGAACTGGAACAGCTGGGCGAAATCTGTCTGCGGCATCACATCCTCGTGGTCAGTGACGAGATCCATCAGGACTTTGTATATAATGGAAAACATCAGGTATTTGCCAATCTCAGTGAAGAACTGAGCAACATCACCATTACCTGCACCGCTCCAAGCAAGACCTTTAATGTGGCTGGCCTTCAGGTTTCCAATATCTTTATTCCCAATGGGGAATTACGGGGAAAGTTTAAAAAGCAGGTGGCAGCCGCCGGCTACAGTCAGCTTAACACGCTGGGGCTTACGGCCTGTGAAGCGGCTTACCGGTATGGAGAAGCGTGGCATGATGAACTGATGGAATATCTAAAAGGAAATCTTGCCTATGTAAGAGAATACTTAAAAGAGAACCTTCCGGGCATCAAGCTGATAGAGCCGGAAGGAACTTATCTGATCTGGCTGGATTTCAGGGAGCTTTTACTTACGGAAGAGGAGCGGGAGAATCTGATCGTAAAAAAGGCGGGTCTTTGGCTGGACAGCGGTGCTATATTTGGTGCGGCAGGTGAAGGGTTTGAACGGATCAACATTGCCTGCCCGAGGGCAACTTTAACACTTGCACTTGATAAATTAAAAAATGCGCTGAAAAGTCTTTAAAAAATTATAAAAATAATATTGACACATTCCTTTTCTTGTATTAATATATAACATATAAACATATTAAACTTATATGTAAATAGAAGAGGCGATTTCATATGAAGAAGATCAATGTTTTTGGAAATCATGTATTTTTAACTAATAAATGTTGTTGTCAGGCTGTATGTATGGGAATGAGTACAGTTTTGTTGTAATGCCGGTAGTGATGCCTGACAGCTTAAGGTTTGAAATGGATATCTATTTCATTGAGACCAAAGAGCAGGTGCCAGGATTGGCAGCTGCTCTTTTTTCATAAAAATAAAAAAATAAAATGGAGGGTAAGGATATGGGAACAATCAAAGAAAGCGCAGTAGAACTTATTGGAGGAACACCGATACTTAAATTAAACCGTTACAGTGCACATGAAGGGGTGAAGGACGCAACCATTCTTGCAAAGCTGGAATACTTAAATCCCGCAGGTTCTGTAAAGGACCGTATCGCATTGGCGATGATCGAGGATGCAGAAAAAACCGGTGTTTTAAAGCCAGGTGCAACCATCATTGAACCTACCTCTGGAAATACAGGAATCGGTCTTGCAGCTGTTGCAGCAGCCAAAGGCTACAAAACCATTCTTACACTTCCGGATACCATGAGTGTGGAAAGAAGAAATCTCTTAAAGGCTTATGGTGCAGAACTGGTTTTAACAGAGGGCGCCAAGGGAATGAAGGGAGCCATTGCAAAGGCAGAAGAATTAAAGGAATCCATTCCAGGTGCTGTAATCCTGGGACAGTTTGTCAATCCGTCCAATCCGAAAGTACACAGAGAGACTACAGGGCCTGAGATCTGGGAGCAGACCGATGGAACCGTTGATATCTTCGTTGCCGGTGTAGGAACCGGTGGTACAGTTACCGGTGTAGGCGCTTATTTAAAAGAAAAGAATCCGGCTGTGAAGATCGTAGCTGTAGAGCCGGCAAGCAGTCCCGTTCTTTCCGGAGGAAACCCGGGGCCTCACAAGATCCAGGGAATCGGAGCAGGCTTTATTCCTGACGTACTGGATACAAAGATTTATGATGAAGTCATTACAATTGAAAATGAGGATGCATTTAAGGAAGGCAAGACCTTCGCAGTGACGGAAGGAATTCTGGTAGGTATTTCCTCAGGAGCCGCATTGAAAGCAGCAAAACTCCTGGCAGAAAGACCGGAAAATAAAGGAAAGACCATCGTTGTGTTATTGCCTGATTCCGGTGACCGTTATCTGTCAACCCCGTTATTTAGTTAATACGGTGTAATAAACGCGGTGACTGGTGGATTTAGCAGCTGGTTATAAGTAAAACTTATTGCCAGCTGTATTTTTTATATATTATACAAAAACCTATAGGAATGATATGATTTACGAGAAGGAAAGACATGAAGGAAGGAGTTTTAAAATGGCTGACAGCAATAAGAATATGAAAACAGTTTCAATTATTATGAGCGGACTCCGGTATTGCTGTACCAATGGCAGACGGATGGATTTAAGCACGTTTTAAAACCTGATGATCCTATGCATGGCATTTATGCTTCCATGAGCAGGCGTCTGAGGGCATCTGCTTTTTTTGTACCCAAAAATCGGAAAGAAGGATAAAAAATATGGCAATAAAAGAAAAAATCGGAAAGGTATCAACCTCAGAAGATACTCATGAAGTATCAAAGACAGGTGCTTTTGTCAGGCAGGATAATTACTTTGTTACCCCATTTGGTGACGGGGAAGGAAAGCTTCCGGTGGAAGCCGGACGTTACCGCCTGATCTGGACGCCTCTTTGCCCCTGGGCAACCAGACAGATCATTGCATTGAAGCTGCTGGGCTTAGAAGATGCGGTCAGCGTTGGAACCGTAGGTCCTGTAAGAACAGAAAACGGCTGGGAATTCTCTCTTGATGAGGGCGGTGTGGATCCGGTGTTAAAGATTCGTTTTCTTCCGGAGATTTACGCAGAGACAGCTCCGGAATATGAGGGAAGAGCCACAGTTCCCACGATTGTCGACGTAAAGACGAGGAAAGTGGTAAATAACGACTATCATCATCTGACCAATTACTGGGAGACAGCGTGGAAGCCGCTTCATAAAGAAGGTGCACCGGATTTGTACCCGGTGGAGTTACGAAAGGATATTGATGAATTAAACAACGTCATATTCCATGAAGTAAATAACGGAGTTTATAAGGCTGGATTTGCCCAGTCCCAGGAAGAGTATGAAAAGGCCTATGATGTGCTGTTTCAGAGGCTTGACTGGCTGGAAGAACGTTTATCCAAAAGCAGATACTTATTTGGGGATCAAATCACGGATTCGGATATCCGCCTTTATGTGACTCTGGCAAGATTTGATGTGGCCTATTATTTCTGCTTTAAGACAAACAGAAACCGGCTTACGGACTTTGATAATCTATGGAACTATGCAAAGGATTTATATACGATTCCTGCATTTAAAGAAGCAACGGATTTTGATTCCATTAAAAAGGGGTATCACCTTGGAAATCACGCACACAATCCATACAATATTCTTCCATTGGGACCTGATAGTTCCATATGGGAGGAACCCCATAACAGAGATGAAAAATTTGGAAAGAGAAAATTTGAGTATTAGAATATAAAAAAGAGGAGACAGAATTATGAAGAAAAATAATGTAAAAAAGGCCATATTGGGATTGGCGGCAGCAGTGACGGTTCTCGGTGCACTGGCCGGATGCAGCAAGCAGGAAGTAAAATCTTCCGCTTCGGAAACCAGCAAGACAAATGCCGCGTCCCCGGAGGAATCAAAACAGGCAGAAGGCACCGCAGAGCCCATTACTATCTATGCGGCAACAGGCGGTTCTCCAAAGCCATTTACCTTTGTAGACACGGATAATCAGCTGACAGGACACAACATAGATCTGATCAAAGCTGTGTTTGATAAGCTTCCCCAGTATAAACTGGAGATCGAAGTAACTGATTTCCCATCTATTTTTGCAGGGCTTGATTCCGACCGGTATCAGATCGGCGTGAACAACTTCGCAAAGAACGAAAAACGCCAGGAAAAATACTTATTCACCGATCCGATTTTTGCTAATGAGTATGTTGCCATCTTTGCAAAAGACAATAAGAAAGCAGAAAGTATCAGTTCCTGGGATGACCTTGCAGGCTTAAAGACCATTTCCCAGGCAGGCATCAATATTACCACAGCTCTAGAAAATTATAATGCAGCAAACCCCCAGAACCCTATTAACATTGAATACAGCGAAGAAGACCTTGTCCTTCAGATTCAGGATGTGGAGGCAGGAAAATATGATTTCGTATTAATGGATAAACCCATGTTTGAGTATTACCAGAAAGAATTCAACTTTAACGCAACCGGAGTTCCCATTAATAATGATGTTTCCAAGGATTTGATGGGTGAACCGTTCAGCTATCTGATTGTAAGCAAGGGAAATGAACAGCTGGTTGAAGATCTGAACAAAGCGTTAAAAGAAGTTATTGAGGACGGAACATCAAAGGAAATCAACTTAAAATGGTTTGGTTCCGATTATTCCCCTTCTTATGAATAAAGAAGGCAGATCTGGAGGAGCAAGATGAGCAAAATATTTGATTGGCAGCTGGTATTTACAGAAATCCCCGCATTATTAAAATACTTGCCGGTTACGCTGCAGCTGACGTTAATCGCCCTTGTGATCGGGTGGGTGGCAGGGCTTTTGATCGCATTTGTAAAAATTCACAACATACCGGTGTTACGGCAGTTATGTTCCCTGTTTGTTTCCGTAGTAAGAGGTACACCTATCATCGTTCAGCTGTACCTTACGTACTTTGGCATCCCCATTGCCTTAAAATACTACAATTTCTACAACGGAACCAGCTATAACGTCAATGGGATACCGCCAATTATTTTTGCTATCGTGGCATTGGGACTGAATCAGTCTGCTTTTGACTCAGAGACCATCCGGGCAGCCATACAGTCTGTGGAAAAAGGCCAGGTGGAAGCCGCCAAATCCTTAGGGATGAATGGCTTCCAGATATTTAGGAGAGTGCTGTTTCCTCAGGCGGTTACCGTTGCGATTCCCTCCCTTGGGAACTCTCTGATTGGATTGGTAAAAGGAACGTCTCTTGCATTTACCTGTTCCGTGGTTGAAATCACCGCACAGGGAAAGATTCTTGCAGGAAGCAGCTACCGTTATTTTGAAATTTACTGTTCTCTGGCCATTATCTATTGGGTACTGACCATTTTCATCGAAAGGCTGTTTACATACATCGAGAAGAAGATGAGTATACCCGAGCAGGTGGCAGCCGTAAAAGGAGGATTGAAAAATGAGCGCAATTGAAATTCGCGGATTGAGTAAAAAATACGGAGAAAATGTGGTCCTTGATAAAGTGGACCTAACCATTCATAAGGGAGATGTAGTAGCCATTATCGGTCCTTCCGGTACCGGAAAGTCCACCCTTTTGCGCTCCCTCAATCTCCTTGAAAAACCGGAAGAAGGAACCGTCGTCATCAATGGACGGGAGATTAGTCTTACCACCAAATCCTCCAAAGAAAAGCTGGAGCTGCGTCAATATACGGAAATGGTATTTCAGCAGTTTAATCTCTTTAAAAACCGCACCGCACTGGAAAATGTAATGGAAGGGCTGATGGTCGTAAAGAAGTTAAAGAAAAGCGAGGCCAGAGAGATCGCATTAAAGCATTTGCAAAAGGTAGGAATGGGAGACCGGCTTTCCCATTATCCGAGACATTTATCCGGAGGCCAGCAGCAGAGGGTAGCCATAGCAAGAGCACTGGCTATGGATCCAAGCCTGCTTCTCATGGATGAACCGACCTCCGCACTTGACCCGGAATTAGTCAGTGAAGTACTGACGACCATAAGAAATGCGGCAAAGGAAGGCAATACCATCTTACTGGTCACACATGAGATGAATTTTGTTAAAAATGTAGCAAACCGAATCCTTTTCCTGGAAAATGGAAAAATCGTTGCAGACGGAACACCAAAAGAAATTTTCGACAACCCGAAAAATGAGCGGTTGAAAGAGTTCCTTGTAAAAATCCATATGCTGGAGAGTCCGGATTATACGATTTAGGAAAAATGGAAGGGCAGAAGAATGAATGATATAACTTATAAAACAACAAAGGATAACATCAACTGGCAGGAGGTTTCCGATGTTTTGCGCCGGTCAGGGCTGTCGGATCATACCCCAGAGGAACAGAAAATGATTTTCACCAACAGCTATGCGGTGGTGTTTGTCTATGACAAGGATCAAATTATAGGGGTTGGCAGGGCCTTATCTGACGGAGTCTGTCAGGCCGCTGTCTATAACATTGCTCTTGAAGAAGAATATCAGGGATATGGGATCGGAAGAAGACTGATCGGGCTGCTCCTTGATCAGGTACAAGGACAGAACGTCATTCTTTATACCCACCCCAGGACTGTGGCTCTTTACGAAAAGATGGGTTTTCGGAGAAGCAAGACTGCCATGTGTATCTTTTGCGGACCGGAAGACACCAGAAGGTGGATGGAAGAGACCGGATTTCTGCTGCCGGAAAAATACCGGTTTGTGGATGAGTACGGAAGAGAAGATATGAAGCATTAACCAGTTGTGAAAGAGGAAAGAGGGAATTGCCATGTCAGAAAAATATATAACCAATGAAGTAGAAAAAGACGGGAAGTTTAAACGCCAGGGCAACCGGTTTACAACTCCCTTTGGAATAGAAGAAGGTCAGCTTCCGATAGAAGCCGGAAGATACCGCTTAATCTGGTCTCCGGCCTGCCCATGGGCCCACCGGTCTGTAATCGTAAGAAGTCTTCTTGGGCTTACCGAGGTCATAAGTCTGGGAACACTGGATCCCATAAGACCGGATGTGGGGCGTACGGACTGGGCGTTTACATTAGATGAAAATGAGGAAGACCCTGTATTAAAGATCAGGTATTTAAGCGAGGCGTATCTAAAAGCTGATCCGGAGTACAGCGGAAGATTTACCGTTCCCTCAGTTGTGGATTTAACCACAGGAAAAGTGGTGAATAACGATTATTTTAATTTAACCAGATACTGGGAAGTGGAGTGGAGCAAATATCATAAGCCAGGTGCTCCGGATTTGTATCCGGAAGAGCTAAGAGAAGATATAGACGAATTAAATGATATCCTTTTTCATGAGATCAATAACGGGGTTTATAAAGCGGGATTTGCCAGGAGCCAGGAAGCGTATGAAGAGGCTTATGCATTGGTATTTGACCGTCTGGACTGGCTGGAAGAGCGCTTAAGCCACAGCCGTTATCTCTTCGGTGATAAGATCACGGAATCAGATATCCGTCTGTATGTGACCCTGGTCCGTTTTGATATCGCTTATTACAATGGATTTCTTTTAAACCGCAATCGGATTTCTGAGTTTCCAAATCTCTGGGGATATGTAAGAGACTTATACCATCAGCCTGGATTTGGAGATACTACAGATTTTGATGCCATAAAAAAACATTATCATCTGTGTGCTGTGTCCAATAATCCCTTTGGCCTGCTGCCAAAAGGACCGGATCTTTCCGGCTGGAACACGCCTCATGAAAGAGATAAACGGTTGTATCAGTAAAGGAGGATAATATATGTCTGGCTGCAGCATAGGGCAAAAGGTTCGCCCCAAAGAAATCGAAAAAGAAATTGATGAGAGAGGTGCATTCATCAGACAGCCCAATCACTTTACCACGCCCTTTGGAGATGGAGAGAATGAATTAAAAGCGGAGAGCGGAAAGTACCGCTTATTCTGGGCAAAAGGCTGTCACTGGTCCAACCGGGCCTCCATTGTGCGGGAACTTTTAGGCTTGACCGATGCCATTGGCATTAATTTAGTAGGACACAGCAAAGAAAACCGTGCATTTGGATGGGAATTCGTATATAATGAAGGGAACAGGGACCCGGTTCTTGGTGCGCAGTTTTTAAGCGAATTTTATTACAATGCGGACCCGGATTATGAGGGACGCTGCACGGTGCCGGCTCTTGTGGATGTTACGAGCAAAAAAGTGGTGAATAATGATTATCACAGGCTGACCAATTATTTTGAAGTGGCCTTCCGTCCATTCCAGGCTCCGGATGCGCCGGACCTTTATCCGGTGGAGCTTAGGAAGGAAATTGATGATTACAATGACTGGCTCTTTCCGAACATAAACAACGCCACCTACCGTATGATGTTCGCCCAGTCCATTGCCGCTTACGAGGAAGCCTTTGAAGATTTCTACCGCGCTATGGACCAGATTGAGGAGAGGCTTTCAAAGAACCGTTTTCTGTTCGGAGATTATGTGACGGACAGCGATGTAAGACTTTTTGTAACACTGGCCAGGTTCGATACCCACTACTACCGCAATCTTGGCCCGATCAAACACCGGGTGGTCGATTATAAGAACATCTGGGCGTATTTGAGAGACTTATATGTCATACCGGCATTCCGCAACAATACATATTTTCGTGATATTGCGGCGCCGCAGTCAGAAAATAAATCCTTTTTCCAGGACTTCAATTCCCGTTTTGTCAGCCAGATCGATTATGAAGGCATCTGGTCGGCTCCCCAAAACAGAAAGGAGTTAAGCAAGACCCCGGAAGAGAAGTTCAAACGGCATGAAAAAGGAAATCAATAACCCAGGCAGGTGAAAACATGATTAATAAGAACAGGCTGGTAAGCCAATTTAAAAAAATGGTGGAATTTGATTCCGAAACCTATCATGAGAGAGAGCTGGCAGATTATCTGACAGAGGAACTAAAAGAGCTGGGATTTGAGGTTTGGGAAGATGATGCAGGAATACGGCTCAAAGAGTGTGTTGCCGGATACGGCAGCCAGACCCCTGCCGGAAATCTCTACGGTTTTTTAAAGGGAACTGCAGATGCCCCTCCCATCCTTTTATCGGCTCATATGGATACCGTCCGACCAGGAATCGGAAAACGTGCGGTGGAAGATGAAAATGGAGTGATCACATCAGAAGGAGATACGGTTTTAGGCGCCGATGACCTTTCCGGGATTGCAGCCATATTGGAAGCTGTGCGGGTGGCAAAAGAACAAGATCTATCCTGTCCCGACATTGAAGTATTATTTCCGGTTGCAGAAGAAAATTATGGAAAAGGAAGCCAGCTGCTTGACTATTCAAGAATTCGTTCCAAACAGGCGTACGTATTCGATTTGAGCGGAGAGATCGGACTGGCAGCAACTGCGGCACCTACCCTCATATCTTTTGAAATAAGGGTAAAAGGACGAAATGCCCATGCCGGCTTTTGCCCGGAGCTTGGAATCAATGCCATTGAAATCGGTGCCCATGCCATAGCCCAAGTAAAGCAGGGGTGGGTGGATGAGGAGACAACTGTCAACATCGGAAGAATAAGCGGCGGAAAACAGACCAATATTGTTTCCGATGAGTGCATCGCTTTGGGTGAGATCCGAAGCCTAAAGGATCACCGGGCCATGGAGGAACTGGAAAAATTAAGAGACATTTTTGAACAGACAGCTGCCCGTTTTCAGGGAAGTGTGGAATTGAAGTATGAAAAGCAGATCGAAGCCTATGAGATTGGAGAGGAAGAAGAGGTCGTAAAGCGCTTCCGCAAGGTCTGTAAGGAGCTTCATCTCAAAGCAGAGACCCGGTATACTCTGGGAGGCAGCGATAACAATCATTTTGTTCGCAACGGAATTCGAGGGATTGTGGTTGCCTGCGGAATGAATGAAGTCCATACTCCTAAGGAATTCACTACGGTAAAGCAACTGGAAAAAAGCGCAGCTCTTGCATTGGGGCTGATAACCGCGGACAGTAAGACGATACAGCAGAAAGTTTAACAATTAAAATGCCAGGCAGTGTCCAGCCCTTAAAGGCTTCCGCTAAGAGTAACAGGCGGTTGTTATCAGGTACATTGCCCGGTTTTTTGCTTGCAAAGAAAAGAGCAGAATTACGAAAGGTACTTTTATGAAGAACGAAACATACATGCCGATAAAGACTGCTATCAGAGATTTTCTGTGTACTTATATTAAAAAGCACGGCAATAAGCTGTTAGATGAAATGCATATGAAAGCCACCAGATCGGACATGATTTCGGTTCTTGTGAACGGAATTCTTGATGAAGAAATGGATGCAGTGCTCGGTTATTCCAGATATGACAACCGGAATAAGGATACCAAAAATATCAGAAACGGTCATTTTATAAAATATATCCACACAAGTGCCGGTGATATAAAAATCAATATGCCCAGAGACCGTCAGGGAAAGTTTGAGCCTGTAATTATTAAAAAATATCAGAATTCCATTAACTATGGAATGGAGAAAAAACTGATTTCTTTATATGCAGAGAATTTATCAGACCTTGAGATGGAGGACCAGGTACGGAGCCTATACGAAGAAGAGATTTCAAAGCAACTGGCGGACAGTATCAGAGAAAAGGTCAGGTCCGTAATGAGCAACTGGCAGCAGCGTCCCTTAAAAGAGGTATATGCAGTTGCTTTTTTAGATTCCATGTCTTATTATATAAAACCGGAAGGTACTGACCCCAAACGTACGGTATATATGTTATACGGAATTACGCTCAATGGGTGTAATGAACTTCTTGGAGTTTACATAAAAAAAGAAGATCAAACAGAGTTCTGGATCAAAATTCTGGAAAGATTAAAGAACCGGGGAGTAAAGGATATCTTGATATCCTGTACGGAAGCGCCGGATAAATTTATTCGGGCAGTTGATGAGGTTTATGGGGAAAAAATTCATAAAAATCTGTAAAAGCAAAATTGAAAAAAGAAAGAAGGAGCCTGGACTCCTTCTTTCTTTTTTATGTAAAATCCAGGTGTTTGATCCAAACTCCCCGGACTTATAATTAGGTTGAGCCGGCAAAGAAGCCATTCAGGGCGACTTCACCGACTTAGTAAAAACATATGTATGCAAGCTCTCTGACGGCTTTGTGGGTTTTTTCTATGTTTGTAATTATATAATACTGCAAAATTGTGAAGAAATTTTGTCCGGCTCCTAAAGAAAGCATAAAATTAATGAAGAAATTCTGTAAAAAATTGGAAAAGTATACGTGCTTATCCTGCGGATAATAAGATATAGTAGAAAATTTCCCATTAAGCCAAATCAGTATTGATTGCAAGAATAAAATGTGGTATTTATATATATAGTTAGTTGGTGCTAACCTTAGATACCTGCTTTTCGGAATGATGGGAAACAAATAAAGACTGTGGAGGTACGGATATGTTACTTGAAAGGCATCTAATTCAATATTGTTCCCCGACACTGGCTTCCATTAAGACGGCAAGCCTGTTCAATCATTCCTTTACATCGGATGAAGAGCTTAATAAGCAGCTGGCGCACTTAAACAGTCAGCTTGGTGAAAAAGGAATTTCTCTCATGGAATTATACCGGCGCAATAACAAAGCCCTGATCTATGTTTACAGAAATTCTCATTTAAAAGCAGATTTGGAAAGTCCGGGCGTAGGCAGATTTCTAAAAAAATACGGTTATGAGCATATGGAAGTAGAGTATGCCCTTGGCAGATTAAAAGAACGGCTCAAGGCCGATGGGTCTTTTCCCCATGAGATAGGGATCTTTCTTGGATATCCTCTTGGTGATGTCATAGGATTTATCCAGAATGCAGGAAAAAACTGTAAATGCATCGGCTGCTGGAAAGTATACTGCAATGAGTGCGAGGCGGTAAAAAAATTTGCACGCTATCAAAAGTGCAGAACCATATACGCACGCCTGTGGCAGAACGGACGAACGGTCTGGCAGCTAACAGTAGCTGCCTGAACAAATAAATAGGAAAGAAGAGGTAGGATAAGATGAGTAAAGTAGCAGTTGTTTTTTGGAGCGGTACAGGAAACACAGAAGCGATGGCAAATAAAGTAGCCGAGGGAGCAAAGGAAGCAGGAGCGGAGGTTTCCCTGTTTAACGCTTCTGAATTCCAGGCAGAACAGATGGATGAGTTCGATGCAGTAGCATTCGGATGTCCATCCATGGGAAGTGAGGAATTAGAAGACGGTGAGTTTGAGCCTATGTTCCAGAGCTGCGAATCCAAGCTGTCAGGAAAGAAAATTGCTTTATTTGGATCCTATGGCTGGGGAGACGGAGAATGGATGCGCAACTGGGAAGATACCTGCAAGGGAGACGGTGCAGTGTTTGCTCACGATTCCGTAATCTGCAACAATGAGCCTGATGCTGATGGAGAAGCACAGTGCATCGAGCTTGGAAAATCACTTGCATAAACTTTGAAATCTGATTTCTATAAGGTAAAACCATGGATGATTGCCGTCAGGGGGTAACTCATTCATGGTTTTCTGGTTCTTTGTCAATAGTTGGGGTGGGATTCGTATGAATCCCGCTCCATTCTTTACTTAGAGCCATTTTTGTGGTTTATTTTACTGTATGCTGTTTTTGGGTACGCCAAATAAGCCTCCATATCCCGACCATTTTTCTGCTAATGAAATTAATCAGAAATGGTGCACTGATTTTACAAAACTATTTTTTATAGATGACAGTAAACGGTATAATTGTTCTATTTTAGTCCTTTATGATCGTAGCATTGTCGCCAGTATTACAGATAAGAATATAACTAGCCATTTAACAATAAAAACGCTGAAAAAGGCACTTGAATCACAGCACCAAATTAAGGATACATTAATACTTCACAACGACCAGGGAAGTCAATATACATTAAAAGACTTCATTAATTTCTGTAAATCAGCAGGTATTACGTAAAGTATGAGCAAAGCTGGTTATCCATAGGATAATGCTCCTATGGAGCGATATTATAATACGTTAAAAGATGAGCGAATTAATTTACATTATTATCATACAGATGAAGAATTAAATACAGCAATTGAATATATCGCATATATCTGGTACAATTATGTAAGACCTTATTCTTACAATAATTATAAAACGCCTTTTCAGGCACGATATGTAGCTTAAAAATATTAGGTTAAAGTGTTACAAAAATGTTTGACCACAACAGAAAGCGAAATTGAATAAATTCATTTTATTACATTAAGAAAGGAAGATATAATGGAATTTTATTTTAAGACAAAAGGGGCAGAACTGCACCTATACAGAGAAAATGGATTTTTTGACGAGGATTTAGGAAAACTTACAGAGACGTTTACCGGAAAACTTAAAACGAATAATTTCTTAGGAGAAAATTTTGAACTGGAGGATATTTCTGGTTTCTTTTCAAAAGGTGAGAAATATTCAATCAAGAGTTCAAAGGGAATTGACGGTATTATTGAAAAAAGAGGATTCAGTGACAGGTATGAATTAAAATAACTTTCATTAAGAAATTGTGGTGTTAATATATAACTGTAGTCAACTGTATTAATATAAAAATGAGAAAAGCACTGTAAATCCCTTTGTTTATAAGGAAAACACAGTGCTAGTTTTATGACCTATCCGGGAATCGAACCCGGGTTTCCGCCGTGAGAGGGCGGCGTCTTAACCGCTTGACCAATAGGCCTTATTTGCTGTCGTTGCTGACAGCTTCATTATAATACCATAGGATGATTCATTTGTCTACACTTTTTTTAGATAAATAAAAAATTTGTCAAAATCAAATGTTTTATGCTATACTTTTCCATAGAAAAAGCAGGAGGATCAGCCTATGGGACTTAAACAACGTGAAGTGAAATACGACTACTTGAGAACCCTGGCAGTTTTTGCTATTATTATGGTACATGCAATTCCGGCAGAGGCTGTAAACTGGAAGCAGAGGCTGTTCTCGGCAGCTATGACGCCGGTGCTTCTGGCTTTTGTGGGTATTTATTTTATGCTCAGCGGCTTTTTCCTTTTACAATCCGGTACGGAAAATATCATAGACTTTTACTGGAAACGGTTTTGTGCTATTTTTATTCCATTTGCGTGTTATTGCGGTATTTATTACTGGTATTATAATATTTACCTTTCCTTGGACCCGATTCCATGGTATGAGCATGTGAAGGAATATTTTTGTGCACTTTTTACGGAAACCATTCCAATGGCCCCCCATCTGTGGTTTATGTACGTAATCATGGCTCTTTATTTATGTGCGCCGTTTCTTGCGCGTATGTTTCAAGCCATGACGGACCGGGAGCTTAAGGTTTTTCTGGGATTGATTCTTTTGGTTCAGGGAATATGTACTTATCTGCCGGCTTTGGGCTTTGAAGTAGGGCCTGGTCTGGATTACATGGTATTCAAAGGCTGGCTGATCTATTTTGTGCTGGGGTATATCTGCAAGCGGTTGTATCCCAGCGTTTCCTATCTTCTGTATGCAGGACTGGGGGCGGCAGGATTGGCGGTGACCTTATATCAAAAATGGGTAACACCCGCTTTTACTCCGGGCATTCACGATATGGCACTCTCAATGATAGCCATGGCAGTCTCCATCTTTTTCTTTTTTGAAAGGTTTGGAGATATAAGAGTACCGGTCCTTATAAAGGCGGCCGGATTTATCAGCCGATACAGCTACTCAGTCTACTTAATTCATTATCTGGTATTGGGACAGATTGTTAAGGAAATGGCAGAGAAGACATTTATCCGGCACTATTATATACCCAGGATATTTTTTGAAACCGTACTTACTTTTATAATATCCCTGGCAGCAGCGGTTTTTTTTGATGAGACGCTGGTAAAGCTGTTAAAAAGGTCAGCGGGTGCTGTTATAAATGGTGGTGCAGGGAGAAAAAGGAGGAATGAACATGGCTCAGGCAAGCAACTGTGAAAGCTGTATGTATTATGAATATAACGAAGAATATGAATGTTATGAATGTGGAATCAATTTAGATGAAGATGAAATGATGCAGTTTTTAAGCAATTCCTGTCAAAGATGCGCACACTTTAAATTTGGAGACGAATATTCCATTGTGAGAAAGCAGATATAGAAAAGTATCCCTTAAAAAGGGAGGAGCCGGTATCCCTCTGAAGAATACCGGCTATTATGAAAAAAATTTCTCTTTAAAGGATGTTGGCAACATCTTTATCTGATATCTAAAGTATATCGGCTAAATATGAAGAGAATTTGGCCGGGTTGTAAAAATATTATGACCAGAATGTGAACATTGAAGAGTGTCAGCCGTTACAAGTTCCGAAAGGATTCATAGATAAACCGGTGGGAATCCGGTACGATCCCGTCACTGTAAATAGGGAGTTCTGTAAAAACAGGTCACTGGAGTTTGAGAACTAAAACAAATCCGGGAAGGCATTACAGAGCGATGAACTTAAGTCAGGAGAACTGCTTGTAATAGTATAAAAATGATTCCTGCGGAAGATAGGAACCATCTTTTTTTGTGTGAATAAAGAAATGAAACAGGAGGATACAGTGGGAAAATCAAAGAGTGTTTTAAAAAGTAAAGCCATTTTAGTGGTCAGTTTTGGCACCAGTTACAGAGAATCTTTGGAAAGGAATATTGGCGCGGTGGAACGGTCCATAGCTGCTTCGTATCCGGATTATGAAATTCGGAGAGCGTTTACCAGCCAGATGATCATAGATAAGATAAGGCAGAGAGATGGAGATCAGATTGATAATATGGATGAGGCCATGAGGCGCCTTATAAACGATGGATTCGATACTCTTATTATTCAGCCGACCCATGTTATGAGCGGCAGCGAGTATGATAAGATGATGGCAGCAGCGGCATCCTATGAAAAAAGCTTTATTTCCATACAATATGGAGAGCCCTTGCTGAACCAGGAAGCGGATTATGATAAATTGATCAGAATCCTGGCGGAAGAGACCTCTGCTTTCAATAAAGAAAATACAGCACTTGTTTTCATGGGCCATGGAACCGAGCATGATGCCAATGTGGTCTATGACAAGCTAAACAGTCAATTAAAAAAATCCGGATATGCCAATTATTATATCGGAACCGTAGAGGCGACCCCTACCCTTGAAGATGTGTTGGATGAAGTGAAAAAAGGAGATTACCAGAAAGCTGTTTTATTTCCGCTCATGATTGTTGCAGGGGATCACGCCAACAATGATATGGCAGGAGACGAAGAGGAGTCATGGAAGACCGCCTTTATATCCGAGGGCTACCAGGTAGAATGTGTTTTAAAAGGTATGGGAGAATATAAGGGCGTACAGCAAATGTTTTTAGAGCATATCAATGATGCGATGAAAAATAGAACCAACGGGAATTACTAATAAAGGTTCTCAAAAAACATATAAGAAGATATTGCCTTTTTTTTCACAAAGGCATAAGATAGGACGTAACTGGAGAAATCAGCCAAGTCCAATTAGAGCTTTCTAAGCATTACCTGACGGTTTTAACGCATGGGGTCTGCCAAATCAGCATAACAGGAGGAGAAGGATGAAGTATTTGGTAATAGACAATGGGGGAACTTTTATTAAATACGCTGTGATGAATGAATTCGGAGATATCCTGGAAAAAGGAAAAGAGGCCACGCCGGATTACTCAAAGACAGCAGAAGATTACTTTGATTTGCTTGACAAAATCGTCCTGCCGAGGAAGCAGGAGGTGGAAGGGATTGCATTCAGCACACCGGGGCAGGTGGATGTAAATACCGGTTTTTTACATACGGCAGGAGGACTGGTTTATTTAATGGGACTCAATTTGTGCGAAGAAGTGAAGAAGCGCTATGGACTGCCTTCTGCGGTTGACAATGATGGAAAGTGTGCAGCCATGGCAGAACAATGGGACGGAAGTTTAAAAGGCGTGAAAAACGGTGCGGCAATCGTGCTGGGGACCGGCGTTGGAATGGGCCTTATTTTAGACGGAAAGCTGTACCGTGGGTCCAATTTTACCGCGGGAGAAATCAGTTTTATTATGCTTGACATTGAAAAGCCGGAGCAGTCCCCCAATTATATGGCGGTTTCCTGTTCTTCCCTGGTGCTGGGGCGTAATTATGCCAGGGAGACCGGAAGGGATCCGAAAGAAATCGACGGGATCAAAATGTTTGAACTAATCAACCAAAAGGATGAGACCGCATGCCGGATTTTCTATCAATATGTCAAAAAACTGGCGGGCTGTATTTATAATTTCCAAACGCTTCTTGATCTGGAAGTAATCGCCATAGGCGGAGGAATCAGCCAACAGCCTATATTATTAGAAGCAATTCAAAAGGAGATGGATGTTATCTTTGAGGTACATCCAAATGCCAACGCAGGAATGGCAGTGAAAAAGCCAGAAATCACAGCCTGCCGGTATTACAATGATTCCAATTTAAGAGGGGCCCTTTACCATTACCTGAACAATCAAAAATAATCCTCTGCACTCCCGTCATACAGGGAAAAAGATTATTATTGAAGAAAAGCAGCAGGAGCATGTTAAGAACGATGCATGCTTCTGCTGCTTTTGTATAAAAGTGTTTAAGAAATTGGGAAATGATAGCTGTCCAGTAAATTGTTTTTCATCTCCCAAAGCGCTTTGGATAAATCCACATAGACCTGGTGAGGATTTACAAGACGTCTGGATTCCTCCCAGAGAGTATTCAGTTCTTTTTTGCAGTATTCCTGGATGTCCATAACAGCCGGAGAATGATAAATGCATTCGCCGCCCTTAAATACCTGTACCATAAGGTCACGAATGGTATACGTTTCAGGTGCCAGATAGGTTTTCTTCCATGTTTCAATGGGGTCAAAAAGGAGCAGGGAATCGCTTTCTTTCAAAATTTCTCCCGACAGACAGATTAAGTCTGCAATGATTTTTCCTGTTTCCCGGCTGTAGATTCGTTTGATTTCCTTGTTGCCGGGATTGGTAATCTTCTCTGCATTTTCTGAAAGCTTGATCTTGGGAGTAAACTGGCCTGTTTTCTTATCCAGTATAGCTGCCAGCTTGTATACACCCCCAAAGGAAGGACAGTCTTTGGAAGTGATCAGATTGGTTCCCACACCCCAGGAATTAATGGTTGCACCCTGTATTTTCAAGCTGTTGATGAGGGTTTCATCAAGATCATTGGAAGCGGAAATAATGGCATCCGGAAATCCTGCTTCCACAAGCATCCGTTTCGCTTTTTTGGAAAGGTAAGCCAGATCCCCGCTGTCCAAACGAATTCCGTAATTGGATAAAGGAATGCCTGCATCCCGCATCTCTTTAAAGACTTTGATGGCATTGGGAACGCCGGATTTTAACGTATCGTAAGTATCTACCAGCAGAATACAGGAAGTGGGGTACAGCTTTGCATAATTACGGAAAGCAGTCAGTTCGTCCGGGAAACTCATGATCCAGCTGTGGGCATGGGTTCCTTTAATGGGAACTCCAAACATCTTGCCTGCCAGCACATTGGAAGTGCCCACGCAGCCAGCGATTATGGCAGCTCGGGCCCCATAGATTCCGGCATCCGGTCCCTGGGCACGGCGCAGACCGAATTCCATAACTCCATCTCCGGCAGCGGCGTAAACCACTCGTGCTGTTTTCGTGGCAATCAGGCTTTGATGATTGATAATGGTAAGAAGAGCCGTTTCTATCAGTTGTGCTTCCATGATCGGTGCAATAACTTTTATGAGCGGTTCCCGGGGAAATACGACAGTGCCTTCCGGTATGGCATAAATATCCCCGGAAAATTTAAATTTAAGAAGATAATCAAGAAAGTCTTCTTCAAACAGTCCGGTGGACTTAAGGTAATCGACATCGTCTTTGTTAAAGCTGAGTTCATTAATGTATTCAATGACCTGCTCTAAGCCGGCGCTGATGGCATAACCGTTACCGCTGGGATTGCTGCGGTAGAAAGCGTCAAAAATGACTGTCTCGTTGGCGTCTTTTTCTTTGAAATACCCCTGCATCATGGTTAATTCGTACAGGTCTGTTAATAAAGTCAAATTGCGCTGGCTCATAATTATTCTCCTTTTGCAAATTCATTTCCCGTATTATACAGAATCACTGAAACAGCGGTCCAATAAAGTACTGCGGCTGAAAATGGGCTCTTCATTCCTAAACATACAGGGAATTACAACATACGGAATAGGATATTATTATCATACCCATATATCATGTTTTTTTCATTCAGCAGCGATTATATTTCAGGTACCTATCTGCCAATCAGTACATTGGGAAAGAATGATATGTAAAACAGTTTTAGGGATTAAAACTGCTTTATTACTTTAAATCTGAAAATGCCTTTTAAGGATTATACCATAAGATGACAAAAACACAATGGGTTTGATAAAAAAATAACAATGCTTTCACAGATAAGGGAAAATGTAAAACTTTCGGTTTAAAACATTATGGATATTGTATACAAAAACTTATAAAAACCGGTTGGTTCAGTAACCTTTGGTAAGAGGATAAAACATTTTATGGAGCCGGTTACGGTCCTAAGTAAAAGCAAGGTAAAAAATGACTTGTTAAGGTTTTGTCAAAAGAAAATAAACTTTTTTAATAAATTAAATTATCTGAATAATTATATGCAATATGAAAATAAATTATTTATTTTAAAATAAATACAAAAAAGTCTTGCAAAAGCTGGCGCTATCGGGTATAATAAAGCCATAACAAAAGATAAATACAACATCCACCTTTTCATAATAGGTAAAAAGGATGGAACGATAAAAGGAGGGTGATTCCACCAAAAATGTAAACTTCGCCTGTTTCTTTGAATAGAAAAACAGGCAACAGGAAAAACCGTTACGCTTTTGCAAGAAGAATTCCGGGTGATGAATAAATGTGAAAGCATGGATGAAGCCAGGACGTAATTTACCAGTCTCATATATGCCTATAGCTGGTTACACTGTAAAGGACTGTTTTAAGGATTAAGAAATTGGTTCTTGGAATAAGGATTCCAAAGCAGATGGGTAACCGTATAGAAGAATGAAATGATAGAAGCAGAAAAAGCAGATTGGAAATGGTACTTTAAGCGAAAGGAACGGGAACAATTTCATATAGAGCATCCAAAACGTGCCGTATTAAAATAACAAGAGAAAGGTATTAAGGAACCAATGGATGAAAGCATGTAGGGCGGGTATCGAATTTCATGAAAGTGAGTCGGTACCCGTTCTTTGTTTACAGGCATAAACCATGATATAAAATTAGCCTTGACATTTTATTTTTTAATCCCTATAATTATGAGATATATAAGATAATATTTCACTTATATATGAAGAAGAAAAACTTTGATGGAGACAGTAGGTCTTAAGCAAAATCCACAGAGAGCCGGGGAGGGTGGAAACCTGGTGACAGTAGCAGGATACGAATATCACTCCGGAGTTTCCGGCTGAACGCGCATGCAGTAGGTCAGGACGTAGTTTCTGCGTTAAAGAAAAGCATATGTTGGTATGCGGTAATAGGTGGTATAACGAAGAGTAAGTGCAGCCTTCGTCCTGATTACGGGATGAGGCTTTTTTTTATGAAAAAAGAAATGGAGGTCGCAAAAGATGTATAAAAAAGTCCCTGCAGACTTGAATTTTGTTGCGAGAGAAAAAGAGGTAGAAAAATTCTGGGAAGACCGTGAGATCTTTAAAAAGAGCATGGAAAACCGGAAAGAAGCAGAAAGCTACACATTCTATGATGGCCCGCCAACCGCCAACGGCAAACCTCATATCGGGCATGTATTGACTCGTGTCATCAAAGATATGATTCCCAGATACCGTACCATGAAGGGCTATGATGTTCCCCGTAAAGCCGGTTGGGATACTCACGGACTTCCGGTGGAGCTGGAAGTGGAAAAGATGCTGGGACTTGACGGCAAGGAACAGATTGAGGAATATGGTCTGGAGCCGTTTATTAAGTATTGTAAGGACAGCGTTTGGAAATACAAAGGCATGTGGGAGGATTTTTCAAAGACCGTAGGTTTCTGGGCGGATATGGATGATCCTTATGTCACGTATGAAAATGATTTTATTGAATCCGAATGGTGGGCTTTAAAGCAGATCTGGGAAAAAGGACTTCTTTATAAAGGATTTAAAATCGTTCCTTACTGCCCCCGCTGCGGAACTCCATTGTCCAGCCATGAGGTGGCCCAGGGATACAAGGATGTAAAGGAACGTTCTGCCATTGTTCGGTTTAAGGTTAAGGGAGAAGATGCTTATATTCTTGCCTGGACCACAACTCCATGGACCCTTCCTTCCAATGTGGGCCTCTGTGTCAATCCGGCTGAGACTTATGTAAAAGTAAAAAGCAAAGATTATACCTATTATATGGCAGAAGCACTTTGTGAAAAGGTTTTGGAAGAGGATTACACCATTTTAGAAACCTTTACAGGCAAGGATCTGGAATATAAGGAATACGAGCCTCTGTTTGATTTTGTGAAACCAGATAAAAAAGCCTACTATGTCACCTGTGATTCCTATGTCACATTGACAGATGGTACCGGTGTGGTTCATATTGCACCGGCTTTTGGTGAAGATGACTCCAAAGTAGGGAAAAAATATGACCTTCCGTTTGTACAGCTTGTGAACGGAGCCGGTGAGATGACCAAAGAGACCAAATGGGCCGGGGTATTCTGTAAAAAGGCAGACCCAATGATCTTAAAGGATTTAGAAGAAAGAGGACTGTTGTTCTCTGCTCCTGTCTTTGAGCACAGCTATCCACACTGCTGGAGATGTGACACTCCTTTGATCTACTATGCAAGAGAATCCTGGTTCATTAAGATGACGGCGGTAAAAGAAGATTTGATCCGCAACAATAATACCATCAACTGGATTCCGGAAAGCATCGGAAAAGGCCGTTTCGGCGACTGGCTTGAGAATGTACAGGACTGGGGCATCAGCAGAAACCGTTACTGGGGAACTCCTTTAAATGTCTGGGAATGTGAATGCGGTCATCAGCACTCCATCGGCAGCATTGAAGAATTAAAGAGTATGTCTTCCAACTGTCCTGACGATATCGAACTTCACCGCCCATATATTGACGGGGTGACCATTACCTGTCCAAAGTGTCAGAAGCAGATGAAGAGAGTTCCGGAAGTGATTGACTGCTGGTTTGATTCCGGCTCCATGCCGTTTGCCCAGCATCATTACCCATTTGAAAATAAAGAATTGTTTGAACAGCAGTTCCCGGCTGACTTTATTTCAGAAGCTGTGGACCAGACGAGAGGCTGGTTTTATTCCCTCCTTGCCATTTCAACTCTGATCTTTAATCAGGCACCTTATAAGAATGTAATCGTTCTGGGGCATGTGCAGGATGAAAATGGTCAGAAGATGAGCAAATCCAAAGGAAATGCCGTAGATCCTTTTGAAGCACTGGAAACTTACGGAGCTGACGCCATAAGATGGTACTTTTATATAAACAGCGCGCCATGGCTGCCAAACCGTTTTCACGGAAAAGCTGTTATGGAAGGACAGCGCAAATTCATGGGTACCTTGTGGAATACCTATGCATTCTTTGTGCTTTACGCGAATATTGATGAATTTGATCCTACAAAATATACCCTGGAGTATGAAAAACTTCCCGTCATGGATAAATGGCTGTTATCCAAGTTGAATACTCTGGTAAAAACTGTGGATTCCTGTCTTGCAAACTATCAGATTCCTGAGTCTGCAAGAGCCCTTCAGGAATTTGTAGATGATATGAGCAACTGGTATGTCCGCAGAAGCAGAGAACGTTTCTGGGCCAAGGGGATGGAGCAGGATAAGATCAATGCCTATATGACGCTTTATACCGCTCTTGTGACCGTCAGCAAGACGGCGGCTCCGCTGATTCCGTTTATGACGGAGCAGATCTATCAGAATCTGGTCTGCAGCGTGAATCAATCCGAACCGGAAAGCATTCATTTATGTGATTATCCGGCAGTGGAGGAAGAAAAAATTGACAAACAGCTGGAAGAAGATATGGATGAGGTCTTAAAGATTGTGGTCATGGGCCGTGCCGCCAGAAATGCAGCCAATATCAAGAACCGCCAGCCAATCGGACAGATGTTCGTAAAAGCACCTCACAGCCTGCCGGTCTTTTATCAGGAGATCATTGAGGAAGAATTAAACGTGAAGAAGGTGGTATTTACCGACGATGTACGTGCTTTCACCTCCTACAGCTTCAAGCCTCAGTTAAAGACAGTAGGGCCGAAGTACGGCAAGCAGCTTGGTAATATTAAAAACGCGCTTGCTGCGGTCAACGGCAATGAGGCCATGGATACCCTGAATGAAACAGGTGCCCTCACCTTTACGTTTGACGGAACCGAAGTGGTCTTGACAAAAGAAGATCTGTTAATCGATACCGCCCAGACAGAGGGATATGTATCGGAAGGAGACAATACCATAACCGTAGTACTTGATACGAATTTAACACCGGAGCTTTTGGCAGAAGGCTTTGTGCGTGAGCTGATCAGCAAGATACAGACCATGCGTAAGGAAGCAGGATTTGAAGTTATGGATCACATTGTGGTGTACAGCAAGGATAATGAAAAGATTGCAGAGATCTTAAGGGCTCATGAAGAAGAAGTAAAAAGTGAAGTTCTTGCAGAAAATGTAATACTTGATAAAACCTCCGGATATGTGAAGGAATGGAACATTAACGGGGAAAACGTAACCTTAGGTGTGGAAAAGATCGGGTAAAGGGTCAGGAGGTTTTGTGGAATGAGTATGGGATTTGATAAGGAAACCTTTAAAAAAAGCGTTCTGTTTAATATGAAAAATCTGTTTCGCAGGACAGTGGAAGAGGCGACGCCCCAGCAGATGTACCAGGCAGTTGCTTATGCAGTAAAGGATGTGATCATCGATGAGTGGATCGCAACCCACAAAGCGTATGAAAAAAAGGATGTAAAGACCCTGTATTATTTGTCCATGGAATTTTTGATGGGCCGGGCTCTTGGCAACAACATCATAAACATCATGTCGCAGCAGGAGGTAAAAGAGGTTTTAGAGGAGCTTGGCTTTGACTTAAATGCCATCGAGGACCAGGAGCCGGATCCGGCTCTTGGGAACGGTGGCCTGGGCCGCCTTGCTGCCTGCTTTTTAGATTCTCTGGCAACTCTGGGATATCCGGCTTACGGCTGCGGCATCCGCTACCGTTACGGTATGTTCAAACAGAAAATAGAAGACGGTTATCAGATAGAAGTACCGGATAACTGGCTGATGAATGGCTATCCCTTTGAGATCCGCCGGGCGGAATATGCCACCGAGGTAAAGTTCGGAGGATACGTGGATACGGTATGGGAGAACGGAAGAGAACGGTTTGTCCAGAAAGGATACCAGTCTGTCCGTGGAATTCCTTATGATATCCCTATCGTCGGTTATGGAAACAATGTGGTAAACACCCTTCGTATCTGGGATGCGGAAGCCATTGATACTTTCAGCCTGGATTCCTTTGACAGAGGCGACTATCAAAAGGCGGTAGAGCAGGAAAATCTTGCAAAGACCATCGTAGAAGTCCTTTATCCCAACGACAACCACTATGCCGGAAAAGAGCTGCGTTTAAAACAGCAGTATTTTTTCATCTCTGCCAGCGTTCAGAGAGCAGTGATTAAATACATGGAGAACCATAAAGACATTCACCGGTTCTATGAAAAAACGGTATTCCAGCTCAATGATACCCATCCAACCGTAGCAGTTCCGGAGCTTATGAGGATTTTGCTTGATGATTACGGTTTGGGCTGGGATGAGGCATGGGAAATCACCACAAGAACCTGTGCATACACCAACCACACCATTATGTCGGAAGCACTGGAAAAATGGCCCATTGATCTGTTTTCCAGGCTGCTTCCAAGAATCTACCAGATCGTGGAGGAGATAAACCGCCGGTTCCAGCAGAAGATCATGGAGATGTATCCGGGAAACCAGGATAAGATACGCAGTATGTCTATCATCTATGACGGGCAGATCCGTATGGCCCATTTAGCCATTGCAGGAGGCTTTTCAGTCAACGGTGTGGCAAGGCTCCATACGGAGATTTTAAAAAATCAGGAGCTAAAGGATTTCTATCAGATGATGTCGGAGAAATTCAACAATAAAACAAACGGCATTACCCAGAGACGTTTCCTGCTCCATGGAAATCCGCTGCTGGCGCAGTGGATCACTGGCAAGATCGGAGATGACTGGATCGTTCATCTTCCTCATATCCACCAGCTGGCTGCTTACGCGGACGATCCCAAATGCCAGCAGGAATTTATGGATATCAAATATCAGAACAAGGTCCGTCTGGCGGCTTATATCAAAGAGCATAACGGCATAGATGTGGACCCCGGTTCCATCTTTGATGTGCAGGTAAAGCGTCTTCATGAATACAAACGCCAGCTGATGAATATTCTTCATGTCATGTATTTATACAATCAGCTGAAGGATAACCCCCATATGGATATGGTGCCACGGACATTTATCTTCGGCGCCAAGGCAGCGGCCGGCTATAAGAGAGCCAAACTGACCATCAAGCTGATCAACGCTGTTGCAGAGGTAATCAATCGTGACCGCAGCATTGGCGGAAAAATCAAGGTGGTTTTCATTGAAGATTATAAGGTGTCAAATGCAGAAATCATTTTTGCAGCTGCCGATGTCAGTGAACAGATATCCACAGCCAGCAAAGAGGCGTCCGGTACAGGAAACATGAAATTCATGCTCAATGGCGCCCTGACACTTGGAACCATGGATGGCGCCAATGTGGAGATCGTAGAAGAAGTGGGAGCGGAACATGCATTTATCTTTGGTCTGTCCTCCGATGAAATTATCCGCTATGAGAGAGAAGGCGGGTACGATCCCATGGAAATCTTCCGCAACGATTCTGAGATCCGCCGGGTTTTAATGCAGTTGATCAATGGATATTATTCTCCAAATGATCCGGAACTGTTCCGGGATATTTATGATTCCTTATTGAATACCCAAAGCAGTGACCGTGCGGATACTTATTTTATCCTGAAAGATTTCCGGTCTTATGCAGATGCAAGAGGCCGGATCGATCAGGCGTACCGGGATAAAGCCTGGTGGGCAAAGGCCGCCATGTTAAATGTGGCATGCAGCGGCAAATTCACCTCAGACCGCACCATCGAAGAATATGTAAGAGACATCTGGCATCTGGAAAAGGTAACGGTGGAACTGGAAGAAAGTTAAGATTCAAAAAACGCTTCGGAAGTGATTCCGTGGCGTTTTTTTGCATATATTGAACAAGGTCTGGTCTGTTTTGTCTTTTAAAAACAGGAAGCTGGTTTCCGCATATAAAGGTGGTGAAAGATTATGATGAAAAAAATGATCCTTGCATGTATTCTTGCGCTGTTGTTTCCATATATTATGACTCTGGCATGGACAGGGAAGATTGAAGAAAAAAAGGATCTACCAATGGAATCCAGCGGAAAAACCGTAATCCTCGACCGGAAAGGCATACAATCCTCCATGGATGTGGAGGAATATTTACCGGGTGTGGTGGCGAAGCAGATTCCAGCCGATTATGGAAAGGAAGCCTTAAGAGCTCAGGCGATAATTGCGCGGACCTATATTTACGGTAAAATGAATGGCCGGAATGAAATAAAGGAATCAGAGCTTCGTATGGAATACCTGGAACAAAAACAGATGGAAAAGCTATGGGGCAGCGAGGCTTTTGTGGCCAGCTACGGGGCCATCGAGGAAGCTGTTCGTTCGACTGCCAAAATGGTCATTACCTATAATGATGCATTGATTGATCCCCTTTTTCACCGGGCCAGTACTGGAAAGACCAGGGCAGGAGATGAAAATCACCCCTACTTACAGCCGGTAGAGTGCAAGCGGGATGTGGAAGCAGAAGGCTTTCTTTCGGCCGTGGAATTAAGCAAAGAGGATTTTGCCGGAAAAATCAACCAGATCGCAGGAGATACGCCTATAAAGGCAGACCAGATTCCGGGAAGCATCCAGATAATCAGCCGGGACGAAGGAGGCTATGTCAGCCAGCTCCAGATCGGAACCAAAACCTACACAGGAGAAGAGGTCCAGCATGTGCTCAGCCTTCCTTCCTGTGCCTATTCCTTTGAAGAATATGATGGAGGTGTCCGTATTGTCTGCCAGGGAATCGGCCACGGGTACGGTTTCAGTCAGTTTGGAGCAAAATGCAAAGCGGAGGATGGATGGACGGCGGAAAAAATTCTCTCATATTTTTATAAAAATATTGTTATAAGTTCTGTATAACTCTTTCACTCTTGGTAAGAATATTACCGAGGTGATAAACGTGAAAGAGAGAATAGGTCAAATGTTCAAGGATAAAGTATTCCTTGTCCTGTTGGTTCTAGGCCTGCTGACTATAGTAGCTGCAGCAGGAGTTATTACTGTTCAAAGAGGAAATGGTGGAGGAGAAAGCCCTTATCTTAAAGTGCCGGACCAGAGCAATATGATTGTTCAGGAGTCCATTCCCCAGGAAACACAGGTAGCAGTTGCAGGAGACTCAAATGCAACAAAAAGTAATGAAGAGAATATGCAGGCAGTTGATTCAGGAAATGCCACTGCCAAACAGGAAACACAGGCTCCCGCAGTAAAAGCCGGAACAGACAAAGATGCTGCCCAGTCTCTGGTACTTAATTTTACCGACGCGACCAGAATGACATGGCCGGTAAGGGGAAATGTCCTTTTGGACTACAGCATGGATTCAACCATCTATTTCCCGACCCTGGATCAGTATAAGTGCAATCCAGGAGTAGTCATCCAGGGTGATGTAAGCACACCCGTTGTAGCACCTGCCAATGCAAAGGTGAAGGAAATCGGAGCCAATGAAGAGATTGGCAACTACGTTGTCTTAGATATGGGCAACGAATATACAGCCGTCTGCGGCCAGTTAAAGGAGCTGCAGATCAAAGAAAATGAATATGTGAAAGAAGGACAGGTTTTGGGCTATGTTGCAGAACCTACCAAGTATTATTCCGTAGAAGGTGCCAACATATTCTTTGAACTCACTCATGAGGACAAAGCGGTTGATCCTCTGAATCAGATGAAATAAGTACCAAAAGATCCATGGGAAAATGTTATAAAAAAATAATAAATTGTTCATACGCGATTAAGAGTCGTCTGCTATACTGAAACGGATAAATAAACGGGGAGTGTGGCTATGAACATATTATTTTTTTTAACACCAAAGAACGAAGTGGCTTATATTTACGAGGATGATTCTCTGCGCCAGGCGCTTGAGAAGATGGAGTATCATAAGTACTCAGCCATACCTGTGATTAACAAGACGGGGAAATACGTTGGAACCATAACAGAAGGGGACATGCTTTGGGGGATCAAGAACAAATTGAATTTAAGTCTTAAAGAGTCGGAATCAGTGACGGTGACAGAGATTGACAGAAGATCAGATAACCGTCCGGTATATGCAGATTCCGATATGGAGGGCCTGATCGATAAAGCCCTGAATCAGAATTTTGTCCCTGTAGTGGATGACCAGGAAAATTTTATAGGAATCATTACACGCAAAGATATCATCCGCTATTTCTACGAGAAGTCCCAGGATGTTCAAAAAACGGTTGTCAAAAGCCAGTTGATTTTAGGAACAAATTAATAATAAAAAAGCGTTTCCCATAGAGCAGTCATTGGGGGGCGCTTTTTTATTCGGATTATATTTGAAAGCAAGAAATAATTGGCAGAAGAATTACAGGCATTATTCTAAAAATCGGGAGAATAATAAGGGGTAGGAAAGAAAGTACGAGGTGAGAACAATGAAATCAATTTGGATGGAAACCGCAGAAATACCCAGACGGAATCCGCTTACCGGGAACAAGCGGACGGAGGTGGTGGTTATAGGCGGCGGAATGGCAGGAATACTGACGGCATTTTATTTACAAAGACATGGGGTTCATGTGGTGGTTTTGGAAGCGAACCGGATCGGAAGCGGTCAGTCGGGATTTACAACTGCAAAGATTACATCTCAGCACAATCTGATCTACAGTAAGTTAGAAAAAACGGTCGGAAAAGAAGCAGCCAGGCTTTATGGCAAGGCCAATCAGCTGGCAGTGGAGGAGTACGGAAAGCTGATCAAAAAATATTCCATTCAGTGCCATTATGAACAAAAGGATGCTTATCTATATTCGGTTCAGGAATCGGAAAAGCTTTTAAAAGAGGCAGAGACTGCTAAAAGGCTTGGACTACCGGCTTCCTTTGTCCGGGAAACAAAGCTTCCGTTCCGGGTTCACGGTGCGGTGCGGTTTACCGGACAGGCACAGTTTAATCCTTTGGAATTTTTGCGTGATGTGTCAGCCGGGCTCACTGTCTATGAACGGACGAGAGTGTTAAACGTGCGGGGGAATGAGGTTGTAACGGACAGAGGCGTGATTAAGGCCGAAAAGGTGGTTTTTGCTTCCCACTATCCCTTTGTTAATGTACCCGGATTTTATTTTGCAAAGATGTATCAGGATAAGAGCTATGTAATGGAGCTGGAACCTGTGGATGCGCTTGACGGAATGTATCTTGGGGTGGATCAAAAGGCATATTCCTTTCGGAATTACGGAGATAAGCTTTTGATGGGCTATGGCAGTCACAGAACCGGGAAGTTACCTGATAAAAATCCTTTCATAACCATGAAACAGACGGCAGAGCATATATTCCCTCAGGCCAAGGAAATGGGAAGGTGGACAGCCCAGGACTGCAAAACGCTTGATGGAATTCCCTATATCGGGACATATTCCTCCTTGCGTCCGGACTGGTATGTTGCTACCGGCTTTGGCAAATGGGGAATGAGTTCCTCCATGGCAGCAGCAAAGATTTTAAGCATGCAGATTACAGGAAAAAGAACGCCCTATGATGCTGTATTTTCTCCCCAGAGGCACCATTTAAAAGCTTCGGCCATGGAGTTTATGAGTCACGGTCTGGAGTCTGTAAAGGGATTGACAGCTGGAGCCATGCCTGGGGCGGTCAATTGCCCTCATTTGGGCTGCCGTTTGGTATGGAACCGGTATGATAAGCGATGGGAATGCCCCTGTCATGGGTCTGGATTTGAAATTAATGGAAAAATATGCGCTGGCCCTGCACAACGGAGCATTCCTTTCATAGATTGATATTAGAAACTTTTCAGTTATGAAAGGAGTCATATATCCTATGGATATTTATGCGAAACAGGGGTATCCCGGTGAGGCTGACCGCACCGGTACATCCCCATGGGAGCCTGTCATGGGTCTTGATATGTCAATGAGCCCGGGTACAGTTATTCGTCCTGATATGCCCCTTGGCTCGGGCCCGGCAAAATCTTCCGGGCAAGTACCTTCTCCCATACCGGTGAGCCGTCAGGAAATGCCAGCAGGTCCGTGTCCCTGGTATCAGGTCAAAAGACCTGTATGTACAGAGGACGACAGAGCCTCGGATGTTTCTCCAATGTCTATGAAATGTCCCGAAAGGCCATCCTGTGTAAAACCAATGAAGTGTCCGGAAAGACCGGCCTGTGAAAAGCCTGTGAAATGTCCGGAGATGCCATCTTATGTAATGCCTGCAAAATGTCCGGAAAAACCGGCCTGTGAAAAGTCTGCGTGCAAAAAACCATCATGCGAAAGACCAGCGTATGAAAAGCCTGCCTGTGAAAAACCGTCATGTGAAAGACCGGCGTATGAAAAACCGGCTTGTGAAAAGCCGTCATATGAAAAACGGGCGTGTGAAAGACCTGCGTACGTGAAGCCAGCGTGTGAAAGACCCGCATGTACAAAACCAGCGTATGAAAAACCGTCCTGTGAAAAGCCGATGTATAAAAGGCCCGCATATGAGAAGCCTGCCTGTGAAAAGCCGGCCTATGAAAAGCCTGCCTGTGTGAAACCAGCCTATGAAAAACCGTCCTGTGAAAGGCCGATGTATAAAAAGCCCGCATGTGAGAAGCCTGCCTGTGAAATGCCGGCATATGAAAAGCCCGCATGTGAAAAACCAGCCTATACAAAGCCCATGAAATGTCCGGATATGTCTTGTTATAAAAATCCGGATGTATCTCCGGTTCCAGCTGCAAAAGCAGCAGCGGAATGCATCGACAAGTATCCCATTGCAATGGCCTATGTGCCGTGGCAGTGCTGGCAGGAAGTTTATTCCGTTGATGTGGCATTGAGCATGGGAACCATTTTCCCGGATTTATATAAGCCATTTACGATGGGAGGGTGCCGCTGATGAATTGTAATGTTGATTGTGATATGTTATTAATGCAGGTGTATAAGGCCAGCTTCGCAGTGGATGATGTGGTTTTATATCTTGACACTCATCCGGACGATAAAGATGCATTAAACTATTATCATTATGTAAATGATTTAAGGATGCAGGCACTGCAGGCTTATGAGAAGCAATGTGGTCCTCTGTTAACCGATGGAGTCATGGACGAGAACTATTGGACCTGGATTCAGGATCCCTGGCCATGGGAAGGAGTGTGCGGCTGATGTGGAGATATGAAAAAAGATTACAGTATCCGGTAAATATTACCACTCCCAATCCTAAGATTGCTACCTTTATTATGAGTCAGTACGGTGGACCTTTTTGCAAAAAAGGATAGTAAGTTGTATTGTTATATTGTCAGGACCTAAGAAGATATATAATAGTAGAACTTAAGTTTATTATCTTCTTTGTCGTAAACAATTTTTTTAATTACGCTCCGCAAAGCGTTTCCTTTTGTTTCGTAATCTGTATCTGGATCTGAAATCAGGTCATAAGCATTCTGCAGCTTTTTCATATGCTGGATTTTTTTCACTTTTTCTTCCAATGCCTGTTTGGTTTTTAACTCATTTAGTTTTCGTTCTATTTCACTTTTTTCCTTTTCCAGGCGTTCTTTGTTTTTTTTATATTCTTCAAGCGTATCGATACCGTTTTCATATGCTTCTTTTATGCGCAGCATCTTCGATGGAATTCTTGTAAGGGCTGCTGTTAGAAGCTCAGTTTCGGGTGCTTTATGAAAGGTGGCAGAATGTACATATTCGTATCGGTTTTCATCGGCAATAAGGACCTTTCCCAGTGATTCCAGAATCAGAGCTTCTGCTTTTTGTGCAGTGATGCTGCAGGATTCCCTGTGAAAGCCTTTGGAATACCGCCAGCACTGAAAGCTGCCGCTGCCGGTCTTTGATGCTTTATTAAATCCCAGACTTGCACCGCAATAGCCGCACCGCAAAAGGCCGGATGCCCAGTGCTTGCAGTCGGATGCTTCGCGCCTGCTTTTGGGTCGGTACTCCTGTTTCAGACGTGTCTGGTTTTCTATAAAAACGGAAGAAATGGAGCTTCTTACCTCATGGGAACCATGAAAGGAAATGTCCTTCCATGTGACAATCCCATTATAGAAATTATTTTTTAGAATACGCTCAACGGAACGCCTGTCAAAAGGATTTCCTCTTTTGGTCAAATAGCCCTGTTGATTTGCACTTCTTGCAATGGAGGATAAATCCATGCCGTCATGATATGCTTTATGGATAAATTCCACAATTTTGTATTCCTCTTCATTGATGAGGAAGGGTCTTCCGCCGCCAGCCGCATCATAACCGAGGCAAGGGGTGGTCTGATAACCTTCTCTCAATGCTTTTTCTGTCATTCCTCTGGTGACCTCCCCAGAGAGATTAAAGGAATAGTATTCATCAAACCATTCAATAATGCTTTCGATCAGCCGGCCAAACATTCCCTCCATAATAGGCTCTGATACGCTTTTGATCGTCACTCCGCATTTTTTTCGAAGAACACTTTTGTAAAACGTGCTTTCCTCCTGGTTCCTTGCAAAACGGGAGAATTTCCAAAGGTAAAGATACTGAAAGGGGGATGGCTGTGATTTGGCAATGGATATCATTTTCTGAAACTGTTTCCTGTTGTCCGCGCGCCGGCCGCTGACTCCTTTTTCTTCTATAAAAATATATTCCTCCGGTATCAGAATTCTGTCCGCTTTTGCTGCCTTTTTTATCTCCCTCAGCTGGGCGTCAGGAGAAAGCTCCGTCTGGTCGTTTGTGCTTACACGAATATAAGCGGCACCGATGGCGGGTATTTCCTGTTCTTTCAAACAATATCACTTCTTTCCGGTTATGGCTTTGAAAACATGGAAACAAGTACAATCCATGTCACATACATTTTACCAGGAAGGGGAGCAGAATATGTTAAAAAACCCGGAAATTGAAAATTACATAGAAATAAATGGAGAGGAAATTCCCATGGATTCCCTGTCAGTAGAGCGAAGAAAAGAAATTGCGCTCATGCTGGATGAAAATATCATGAAGTCTGCAGGATTGAAACGGATTGCTGCACAAAGATAGCCCATAAAAGGGAGGAACCAAAAAGACGGTGTAAATATTTTGCTGACAATCTGAAGAATTAGTGAAAGATAAAATAACCGATGAAAATACTGAGAATGTAAGAATAGGAGAAGGAAGAACGGGTCAAAATGTAATGAGAGAAACACTAATATGACCGGAATAGAAGGAGAATGCATTGAAAAGGACAGTGGTTTTTGATTTTGACGGAGTCATTCACAGTTATGTAAGCGGATTTAAAAGAGCTGATATTATTCCGGATGAGCCGGTAGATGGAATCAAAGATGCAATTGCTGAAATCCGAAGGGCAGGATATGAAGTGGCAGTGGTTTCCTCCAGAGCTGCGAGTGAGGAAGGAAAAGCAGCAATCAGGGAATATCTGGAACGGTATGGAATTCGGGTGGACAGCATAACCCCGGTGAAGCTTCCTGCCATCTGCTATATCGATGACCGGGCCATCTGCTTTCGGGGAGACCCCTCCTCTTTGTTGCGCCAGATCCGGACCTTTCGTCCGTGGAATAAGCGGTAAGGAGAATGCCCCGGCCGAAAGCGGCCAGGACATTCGATGTTTAAGTTCTGGAAGAGGATTCACTAAATGGAAAGAAAAATTCCGGAATCCCGGTAGAATAAGGGGCAATATCGTACTGCTGATAATAAATAACAATACCGTCAGGTGTAACATAAAAGCCTTCTAAATTAAAATTTCCCCGTACAAGGGAGGGAAAGTCTTCAAAATAGGTAGAGGGATCCTGTTTTTCTCTTTCCGTAATCTGTTTATTGATTTCTGAAATAATATCTTGCGTAAATGTCTGGTTGTTGGGGAAATAATCGGAAAGGCTCAATTGATAGCCGGTTTGAAAATCCCATGTCTGAGAATCCCGCACCGTATTTCCGTGAGCGCCTCCCAGATAGGTGTATTGGTCGGAATAAAGGCTTGTCACACAATCATTGTTGTATGTAACCGTATAAACGGAAAGAAATTCGTATTTATTAAATGGAAATTCATGATCCGTTGCATACGTTGCCTGTTCCACGGCTTCCTTATATAATACGTTCCGGCAATAGTCCTCTTTTTGTCTGGCCTGATATTTGTAATAGTTATTCACATGCATGGCTGCTGCCTGACTGCAGTTGGTGGTAAAATAGGGATAATGAATTGTATAGGTCAGAACAGGGACATCCTGATAAAGCATGGTATCCGTAAGTGTCTGATTGGTAATATTCTGCATAAGAGCCTCATAAAAGGATCGTTTTTATAATATATGGATAGGTTTGGGCAATTATGTAAGTTTATAAAGCAGAAATGGAAGCAGAGGTCTTTACATATTTCCTTTACATTGGGACAGACTAAATTCGAGGTGATGACAATGGAAAAAGACAAAAACAAAGAGCAGACTCCTAATAAACAAGAGGAGAAAGAAAAGCGGCCTCAAACCTTTCAGGACCACTGGCAGACTGGAAAGTTTCTGGGACCAAATACCTTGAGATATGAAGAGAACAGAAGGGTGTACGAAGAAGAAGATTAACAGCAGAGCAATTAAAAAAGCAGGAGGAAGCTGGTTGAGGGCTCCCTCCTGTTTTTTGAACTAAAAGATTATTATTGGATGCTGCTGATCATCTTATGGATGTTATCCGCCTGTTCCGGATAGTATCCTGCTAAAAGAAGCATATAATAATTTCCTGTTTTTCGGGAATAACACTCAATGACAGCATTATCTTTCAGATAAGCATAACCTTTACTGTAAGTATGGCGGCCTAATGTTACATCCTGATCCATCTTAGTATTGAGGACATCATTATCATTATTCAACTCTTTAAAAAGATATTGAATAAGCTGGTTACTGGTTAAAATATCATCGCCTTCATCATTAATATAATAGCATTGAATGGCGCTGTATCCATCTTGTGATTCAATATAAAAATCTGAAATAAGTGGGGTTGTCTCATCATCTGAAGTACCCGGAGCAGCAATATTATAGTTGTCAGCAGCGGTAATACGGTATTCAGACCAGTCATTTACAAATGTTCTTCCTTCCCAGTGTCCCAGGCTTATGTCATTCTGGGATGAGGTGTTGGAATTATCGGTTAAGGCACCGCTTTGATTGAAGCTATAGCTTACTCCGTCAATGGTTCTTGATGTATTGGAAAGCATGGAACCGCTGGCGGGATCTAAATAATACCAGACGTTTCCCTCCTGCAGCCATCCGGTCTGCATGATTCCGTTAGCATCAAAATGATACCATTTTCCATCTACAGAATACCATTCGTTTGAAGAATAGCTTCCTTCTGTCTTTTCATACCGCCAGCCGTTTTCATTCTGAATCCAGCCGGTTCCCTGTGCAAAACTTGTAAATGCTCCGCCAAATGCCAGAACGCCTGTCAGTGTCAAGTAACATAATGCTTTTCTCATAGTCATATTCTCCCTGTTGTATTTTTTAAGTATCTTACATTATAATATCGACGTAAAACTGCGGTGTCTAAGTTAATATTGTGTGAAGATTACTGTTTGAGAATCTTATCAGTTTTTACAATCAGGTGGGCCAGATGGAGAAATGGGTGCTTCCATGCGTTATCTTTCTCAAAGGTATGCAATGCCTTATAAGGAGTGCAAAGGACTTTTGACGGATATTGGGACGGAAGAATTAGTACTTAATAGATATCAGTAATAAGCGTCAAAAGTCCCGGAAGGGTAATTTCAGGTATACGTCAAGGGTGAAGGAGTCCACTCCATTACCCAGGCGGTTGCCTTTTTTTGTTTTGGAATAGTAAACATGGTCAACGACCTGTTTCAGCAAAGCATTTTTTCTCAGAGGATCTTCGGTATCGGCATAGGAATGTAATATATTTTCAAAATAGGGAATAAACTGTTCTTTCCTCACAATACGATCTTCAATGTCTGAGATTTCATCTTCTATGGCTTTCATGGAAGCCTGGCTTTTTTCCAGCTTTTTCGTCAGGTCTGCTGATCTTTTTCGGAATAATTCAAGAGAGTAGATCTGCTGCTCAAAGTAATCATATACGGATTCCAGTTGCTTGGTGATGGTTTGTATTTCATCTTTTTTGCGGTCTAAAATTATCTTTTTTCTTTCCAGCATTTCGCTCCAGTCACCGGAATTGTCTCCCTTGATCTTGATTTTATAATCTTTTAGTGTCTCTTCAAGGAATTTAATCAAATGTTCTTCCACCAGATAATAGAAAGAGCCTACCGTGGGACAGCCATGTGTTTTACACAGAATGGTATCGCAAGGGTTCTTTGCGCCGGCAGGACGGCGGTATAGGGTCTTCTTGCATTCGCTGCAGTAGATCAGGCCTGCCAGAGGAGACTTTATTGTAGAAAAGTTTGTGGGGCGGAAGTTTGCGTCCAATTTTCTTTTGGCCGCATAAAATTTGCTTTCTTCAATAATAGGAGGGTGTAGGGCATCTAATATTTCGGAATTGGTGTTAATCGGGCGGGAACGCTTTACTACACCATTTTCAATGGTTTTTATCTGTTTGCGCTTGCCGACTTCCAATTTACCTATGTAAGCGTAGTTTCTTAAAATTCCTTTGATAACACCGGTTTCCCAGTGATCGGATTTGCGGGGAGGGATGTTCATGTCGTCAAGAAGGTGGGCGATCTGGGTCGCACCGATCGGAAGATTGTCTGATTCTTTCGTTCCTTCTGTATAGAGCTGGAATATGAACTGGACAATCTTTGCTTCTTCCGGAAGAGGAGTTAGGGTATAGCCCTTTTCATGAGGAAGTTTTATTCGCTCATAGCCGTAAGGAGCAACATTGCCAATCCACTTTCCTTCTTTAGTGGAGGCTCTGCGTCCATTTTGCAGCCGGCGGTTGATGATCTTGTATTCTCTGCGGCTCATAAAGAGCCCGAACTCTGCGTACTCTTCGTCAAATTCATCGTTTGGATCATAGGTTTTTAAAGGGGTGATGATTTTAGTGTTTCCATATTTAAAGGTCTCCATGATAAGCCCCTGGTCTCTGGTGTCCCCGCGTGCCAAACGCTCAAGTTCTACAACCAGAACCCCGTCAGGCTGTTCGCTTTCAATATCGGAGAGCATACGCATCATCTCCGGCCGGGCAGCAATGGTCTCTCCGGATACTACTTCACGGTATACTTGGGAGATTGTTATCTTTAATTGATCCGCTAATTCCTTTAGGCGGTTTTCGTGTCTTGCCAGAGTTTCACCTTCGCCGTGGGATTCGGCTTCCCGGTCTTCCCTTGATTTACGGAGGTACATGTAATAGATTCCTGATGGGTCAAGCATTATATCATCTCCTTGTATAGTTTACTTAAATTTGGGTACAAAAATACGCCCTCTTGTCAGGACGCTTTAGAAATGATATAATCTGTTTGGGAACGATTGTATCTTTTCGGGGCATACCTGATAAGAGAAATCTATGTGAAGCCGTTCGGTGTTGGTAGCGCCGGGCGGTTTTGCTTTTAATTTGTCAGCTTAATGATAAATTGATATCAGCATGGCATTTTTATATTTTTTATGTATTAAGTGTTATACTATTATCATTCCATTATCATCTGCTTTTTTGCACAAGGCAATAATAAATTCTATAATGGATACAATTGCAGGAATATATGTCCAGCAGAAAACAAGATAGAGAATACCTAATCCTATTTTGCCTGAATAAAATTTATGGACACCGAATCCTCCAAGAAAGAAGGATAATAGACAATAAGCAACTTTATTTACAGCTTTCTTACCACTTGGAACTACTACTTGTTGACTACCAACCGTGTTTGAATTATTAACATTGATATTAATTCCGCCAGGTATATCCTGTTGTTTTGGAGTTTCCTTTTTTGAAACTATAGTTTTAGTTTCATTCTGAAATACTTCTACTTCGTCATTTACTTTTGGAATAAAGTTTAAATCACACATGCGAACTTCTGTTATTGAGCCATTGTCCATCCCCACTGTAACAATGTCATTGCTAATCTGAATGATTTTTGACATACTCGTTCCTCTTTTCTTTTGTTATTACATTTAAAGCATTAGGCTATTATATTCATTAAAATTCCGTATTACTTGTAGAAAAAATAGTAACCTGATATTTAGGGCTGCCTTTAAAAAATTAAAGGCAGCAAATTATTCGATTTTTTTCTTATAAGCAATTAGTTTACGTTATTTTATCTCAATGAAAAGTTGACTTTTTCTTTTCCATTAGAGATTTCTAAGGTAATAGGATCTGTTGCAGATGCTACGCTATCTGGGATTTCAAATGCTATATCTCCATCTTTTGAGGATAGTGGATTAACAGTAGTGCTAAGCATGGACTTACTATAACCTAGCAGATTTGTATGAATAAATTCATACCCATCTCCATAAAGGATTTTTGCAGTGGTATCATCATCATCCATAGGATAAGAGGGAAGGAAGGAATCAGCTTGTTTTCCTTCGTTAGATGCTGTCATGGTTACTAACAAATATTTGTTTCCTTCATCAGGACTAAAGCTTCCATAATTGTCTGGAATACTATCTAATATTTGCATATTACTTACAGTGACAGTCCATTCTCCAATTTTAGCAGCTTGTCCTATTGGAACTGCCTGGGCTGCTGCTTCTGTTTCAGGAGCAGTGGTGGTTTCTTCTGCAGTTGTGGTCTCAGCAGCTGTTGTTGCTTCGGTAGTAGTGGTTTCTGCTTTTTCAGATGAAGCGTTGCTGCCACATGCGGTTGCGCTGAGTGCCACAGCACATAATACTGGTACGAATAACTTCTTTTTCATATTCATTCCCTCTTTCATTCTTTTGTATTTATTAAAAAGCCATAGGCTATTTTAATCTTCCTTATTTAAAACCGTATTTATTCTGCCATACGGCAGATATTAAATGGTTCAAAAAATATTATGTATTCTCCCTTTTGAAATCCCAGGCCATACTTTGAACGGTAACAATCTATAGCATCCTGAAGAAAAGGCTCTGTGACATTGAGGTGTTCGGCTATTTCATATCGGTTTCGGCAACCGGCTTCCTTGGCAGAAATTAATTTTTCTATTGTAATCATTTTATTATAGGCCCAGAGCCTTGCTTTATATTCCTGCTTTCTATTTCCTTCTGACGTCTGATCAAGAATATTGCCTACGCTTGTGTGATAGTGTCCCAGTTCTTCTGAAAGGACGCAAGTCTTTTCGGAATATGTAGAAAGGCGTTTATTTAACCCAATTACATCTCCGTTAATGAGCCCGGAAGCCTGGGACTCAAATTCCAAATCTTCAATAACATAGATTCCATTTAAATCAGCCTCAGTCAGCAGCTCTTCATACTCCATATAAAAATCACTTCCTGGTTAAATTGTATTTTGTCATTTTTTTGGTCTTTTTAGTTTGGCAAGGTCACGTATGGTCTTTTCTAGTTCTTCCGGCTCTGTAATGGTATCATTATGAGCAGCCATTGGGAGGAGGTGTGACTTATCTTCTTTTGGTTTTATTATTAACTCTTCTGAGCAATTATCTTTGCAACGATTATATTCCATTTCCAGCACAGTGTCCACGGTGTGTTTGCCTTTATCATCTAATGAATGGTATTTATGTAGAAGAGATTGCTCCGATTGGCTAATCTGAAGTTGTGATTGTGCTTGTAATTCTTCTTTCCATCCCATAAGGTAGGATACAGATGTGTTTAACGCATTTGCAAACTCAACCACCTTACTTTGAACGATATCATTAGTACCGTTTTCTATTTTGGCGATAGTTGATTTGTTTTTATAGCCAAGTCTCACTGCTAATTCCTCTTGCGTTATTCCAAGAGCTTCTCTTTTTTCACGTATTCTCTTTCCAATATCCGCCATAATTTTCCATCCATTCCTGTGTTGATAACATAAATATAGCACAAAGTTTATTTAAAATCAATTATATTTGTAAGATTATAAAAAAACAGTTGACTTAGAATCATCATGATGCTATATTATGGTTAGATGATTTAAAATCATCGAAGTAAGGAGGTGATATTTTGACTAATACAGAACTTTTAAGAAGTTTAATTTCAAAAAAAGGATTGAAGATGAAGTTCGTAGCAGATTATTTGGGGCTATCTCCATATGGTTTTCAACTGAAATTGGAAAATAAGCAGGAATTTAAAACTAGTGAAGTTTCCGCCCTTTGCGAGTTATTGAATATTAAATCCTTAAAAGAAAAAGAAGATATTTTTTTTGTTAAATAGATGATTTAAAATCATCTAAAACTAATAAAAATCAGGTGGGAGGTGTTAAAAATTAAATAGAAGAAGCACTAACCCCAAAATCATCCAAAGGAGGTGAGAGAGGATGTGGTTTTGGCAGATCCACAAGCTTACAATGACAGACCAAACAAATGTTGTATGTTTTTTATTATTACTTTTATTATCACTCGCATTAGGAGCTATTTGTAAGAAAATATGGAAAAAGAAATGGTTAATAAGCCTTATATGGATTTTATTAGTTGATTTGTGCGGTCTGATTCTTCTAATAACTCGGCTATTACTTTAGAAACTTCGAGCAGTAAGGTTTGTGCTGAAGCATAGTCCACGTTTTGAATGTGCTGGTGCAAAAGGTCTATTTTATTCCAATGTTCTTTCGGAAGGTAAGTATACACTAAGTAAAAGTGCTCCCCACAGTCTTTGAGGCTGTCAGAATCTCTTCGGTTTAATAATTTACCGGTATTGCTTATAAAGCCTTGAAGAATTTCTCGCTTTTCAAGATAGTGTTGTTCTACTTCCTTCTCGGATTTTTCGTATTCTCGAATTTTCAATTGAAACTTATTCGATAAATAGGTACTGATTACGGGAGATACTATGGATATTACTAAAGTAAGAGCAAGAGTTACCCATGCAGCAGTGGCAGACCAGTCAATCATATTAGTGCTCCTTTGTAAGTATTCCAGATAGTTGTCTGGTAATTACATTATAAGGAGAACTGGAAAATTTTACAAGAAAAGAATGGTGATACATATAGAAATTACATTATCTTGGAAGTCCTGCCGGTACCGCGGGCGTTGCCCGGATTGTAGCAGACAGTACCCATGCAAAGATTATGAAAGGAAGGTTGCAAATAAGCAACAAGTACAACCGGTGCCGCATAGGTTTAAAAGAAAGGTAGGTGTTACATATGGTAGTCCTGGAAAGAAAAATAGGCAATTCTATTATTCGTGCTCATGATGATTGTTTTGTTAAAACTGAAGAAGAGCTTCAACAGATTCTTGATAATATGGGACGCATTGCAAGCAGCATTTATCAGGAAAAAGAACAGAAAGAGAAATCCGGCTGATGCCGGTAATTAAGGACAAGCCTTTTAGGAAAGGAGGCCCCATGCGAAAGTACTATGACAATTTAGATGATTACACCGACACCCGCCCGTCACACTTGATGGAGATTACCAAGCGGATTATACCGGCGGTAATATTTGTCAGCAGTATGATCTTGATGTTTGCGGTATGTGGTGCGTTGGAAGTGATGTGAAAGGGAGGGGAAAGCAGTGATAGAGATTTGGATGGAAGACAAAAAAACGGGTTTGCAGTGCGGAATAAATGGTGATGGTGAGTTATTTATTGGTGATGATTTTAGCGGAGGTAATGCACCAGACACGCCGGAAAACCGAGAAATGATTGTTAGGGATTTTTACAGGGCGATAGGCCGGGCGGTTCCAAGGAGGTCGTAATGAGCGAGACGAAGCTATTCTTTGTAAAGGTATTTTTTACTGATGGAGATTTCATGACAACCAAAATCAACGGAACCAGAAGTGAAGTGGAAGCGTATTATGCTCCTGGTGAAAGTTTCAATCTGGGACAAACTGTTGACATATTCAAGACAATTGAAAGGTCTGAAATAAAAGAGTGCTAAGAAAGGAGGGCAATGATGGACAAGCGTAAAGCAGCGGAGATCATTTTACAGGCCATTGCAGAACAAGCACCTGTACAGATCAACTGGAACCATGAAGATTTATGGATTAATGCAATTCTTAGAGGCCTTACAGAAGTTGAGAAAGCAGAAACCCCAGGAGCTGCAACTCCCAGGGAATCAAGGTAACTGATAAATATTATTCACCTCTATTATACGTAGAGAGTCGGAGGAAATCAAGATGGATGAGTTCTTAAATTTATTAAAATCTATGGAAAAAGCGGCAAAGATGGATGCGGAAGCTCCTGTGGTCATGTGTTTCTGCAAGGAATCGGGTATGAATGGGAAAAGATCTGTAACTGTTAAGGGACCGGATGCTGCCATTTTTGCAGGTCTGTGTGAATTGGTTTATGCCGCAATAAAGAAAAATCCTGATAAGACCATGCGGATGATTACCCTTGAACTATTACACGATGATGTAATGCGCAATCTCAATAAGGAATAGTCCTATGAGAAGCAGATTTTCAGGGGGGGGGGTAAATCATGTGTGAACGTATCATGCTTACCCCACTTACCCCGGAGGAGCAGGCCTTTGCGGAAGAGAATCACAGTGCCCTGGAATGGTGCATGAGGCTCCAAGGACTTGATGATGACCTGTACGATGTGGCGGTGTTTGGCTATCTCCAAGCGGTGAAGAAATGGTTTGCCCGGCCGGAGCTCAGGAAGTGGTCCTTTAAAACTATTGTACGTCAATCGGTGCGCAGTTCCTTAAGCAATAACCGAAGAAAGCAAGAGAGGCAGATCCAGGCAATCAGCTTGGATGATGTGATTCCGGGAACCGATGATCTGACTTATAAGGATACCGTCACAGAGGAGAATGTCAGGTATCTGACAGGAGGTAAGAGAGAAGTGGGAATGAAAATAAATTTTGATGTAAAAATCCCGGAAGCAGCAAGGCTTGGTCGTACCCCAAGTGTGGAAATCGAAACTGTATTAGAGTTTCTTTTATCTAATCACAAAAACATGAGTTTTGAATACGATGATCCGAAACAAGCAAAAGGAAAACTTTCTACAATTCAATCGTGGAAGAGACGGAAAAACCGGGACGATTTTAATGTTTTTAGAGTTTCAGAGACACTTTACATAGAAAAGGTAACAACTAAAACAAAGAGAGGAGAAAAGCAGTAATGGAAAAATTATATGTCATTGCGGAGGAATACAAAGCATTTGAAGAACTATGCTATGCGGAGGACGTTGATCCGCAGATCATGAAGGACACTCTGGAGTCAATCTTTGGGGAGTTTGAAGAAAAATCAGATAACCTTGCCAAGATACATATGGAGATTCAGGCCAGCATTGAGGCAATTAAAAAAGAGCAGGACAGGCTTGCTTTCCGGGCAAAGCAGCTGGAGAGTAAGGATCAGTGGATCAAGCAGTACCTTATGGAAAATATGCGCTACACCGGAAAAGAGAAATTCAAAACTGCCCTGTTCAGTTATTCCATTTGCAAGAATGGCGGAGCAGAGCCGCTTGTGATTGACGGCACCGTGGAAGATATTCCGCCAAAATACACCATTCCGCAGCCGCCAGTAGTAAATAAAGAAGCGGTCCGTCAGCTTCTTACTGAGAAACAGGTTGATTGGGCGCACTTAGAACCCCGTGGGGAGCACTTGCGGATCCGATGAGCATGGACAGGCTGCCAGATACATCCGGTCTGGAGATATCGCCGCTCCGGATGGCGCAGCTCGTCAAGGTATCATCAAAAGTCACTGATCTAATGGTAACTGGTGTCTGGCACCTTTCCTACGATGAACTGAACATTGTGCTTGATCTTGTCCGAATGGCAGCCGAACGGAGCCAGGAGGGAAGATAGAAGGGAGAAATATGTTTTTAAAAACAGGAGAATTAAAAAAGATCATGAAGGCAGCCCTTAAAAGCGGCGGCCTGTACGTTGGAAATATCAATGGAAGCTATTTGGTTCATGCCGGGACGTGGGGATTGAGTACGGATATTTTGTACGCATCCAATAAATTCAAAGCCGCCCTTATGGAACTGATTGGAGACATTCCGGAGTCCGGAGAGTATTACAAATATTCGCATCAAGGTGGGGAAGTGGTTCAAGATTCTCAATCAGAGTATCCAAATGTTTATGAATTATGGAAGGAAGCCAAAGATTACGCAGCCTATGTGCCATTAAATTATTGTGTATGGCCACACACCTTCATTGTGCTGCAGATACATAGCAATCTAAGCTACAAGATTGCAGACAAGAGCATGACTGCTGATGTAATAAGCAGCAAGGAACTGGACACAACGGTGGAGAGTATGCCCGGCAGGCCCAATTATAGTGCTGGAATCCTATACTGGAAAAATGACACTACCATTTATTGGGTACATACAACAGAAGCGGGAGAAAAGGCCAGGGACGTTCTTTTTCCAAGCATGGAAAAGCTGGACTTTTTTCAGACGGACTGGCGTTTAAGAGAAGAGAATGAACCGGATCAGGAAGCAGACTTTGAAGAAGAACTGCCATATTAAGGAGGGCAATAATGGGAATACCTGTATTGATTATTGGAAAGTCCGGGAGCGGAAAATCTACTAGTATGAGAAACTGCCCTGGAAAAGATTTTGGATTGATTAACGTACTAAAAAAGCCTCTTCCTTTTCGAGGGAAAATCCCTAAGGTAGAAACAGATAAATATGAGGAAATTAAAAGAGCTATAAAAGGAGCTCCCCAGAAATCATTTGTTGTTGACGATGCAGGGTACTTGATTACGAATGAATTTATGAGAAATCACAGCTCCAAAGGAGCGGGAAACGCAATCTATTCTTTCTATAATACTTTGGCAGATGAGTTTTGGAAATTGATCCAGTTTGTAATTGATGATCTTCCGAATGACAAAATTGTTTATATCATTATGCACGAAGATACGGATGACTACGGAAATGTAAAGCCAAAAACAATTGGAAAACTTCTTGATGAAAAAGTAACGATTGAAGGACTTTGTACCATTGTTCTTCGATGTACGAACAATCTATCTGAGCATAGATTTATTACGCAGTCAGATGGGAACGCTGTCTCAAAATCACCTATGGGCATGTTTGAAAGCGTAGAGATAGATAACGATTTATTAATGGTGGATAACACCATTCGGGAATACTATGAGATTCAAAACCCAAAGAATATAAACAAGGAGGATGCAAAGCATGATTAAGAAACCAGCAGGGTATGACGAGGCCCAGGCTTACACCGGAGAGTCTATACAACTTCCTAAGGGGAAATATGTCTGCTCCATCGTACAGGTGGCTACACAGACTTCACAGAATGGTAATGAACAGTTTGTAATTCTTTTCGATATTGCCGAAGGGGAACACAAAGATTTTTATAAAAAGGCGTTTGAAGCAGCCAAGGCCCAGAATGGTAAAAATGCAAAATGGAAAGGCGTTTTTAAGCAGAACATGGACGGGAAGGGAACTTCCTGGTTGAAAGGCATAATTACCAGTATTGAACGGTCGAATAACTTTACTTTTCAGTGGGACAAGGAAGGAAATGAAAAGACCCTGGTAGGTAAAAAATTTGGAGGAATCTTCCGCCGCAGACAATTTGAAGCTAATGATGGGACAACTCCCTTTGTGACAGAGCTGTGGAGAATCAGAAGTGTTGCGGGACTTGATGAAGCAGAAGTACCGGAAGATGAACTTCTTTCCGTTGGGGCACAGAGCGGAAGCCGTCCAAGTCCTGCAGATGCAGCACCCCCTTCTTTTACTGACAGCGACGGTTTTGTGAGCATTCCGGAAGGAGCCGGCGATGAGGGAATTCCATTCATGTGATCCGGATCTGTTTCGTAAGGTCAAGGAGTCTGTGTCCATGCAGGCGGTTGCAGAATACTATGGGCTTCAGGTGAATAGAAAGGGGCTTTGTTTATGCCCCTTTCACCATGATACGGATCCCAGCATGAAGATATATCCTAACGGAAAAGGGTTTTACTGCTTTACCTGCGGCACTGGAGGAGATCAGATCAAGTTTGCGGCCCTGTATCAGGGAATCCGCAATGAAGAAGCGGCAAAGGAATTGGCGGCAGCGTTTCATGTTCCAATATCAGTGCCGGTTACCTACCGGGAAAAGAGGGAAGCAGAGCGCAAAAGGAAGCGGCAGAAGGAGGTTGCCGCTTTTAGAAAAAGAGCAAAAATGTATGTTCGCATGTACTGGATCTTACTCTGTGAAGCAATCCATGAAAAGAATGAGCATTTTACAGAGGCCCTGCAGAACATTACTTTTATAGAATATCTGCTTGAGAACTTGGAAGAATGTCCGGAAGAAGTTTATGACGATAAAAAGGCGGTGAGAAGGATTGGAGAGATCGAAGGACGAATTAATAACTGGTATATCCGAATTGAACCAGACGGATCCATTTCCAGATGAAATCTTTTATGAGATTTTTGAGATTGAGGACAATGTTGAAAGGACCCAGTACATAGAGTCTCTGCGGAATGTAGCCAGGAAACTAAAGCGAATTACTGAGTTTAACAATATTTACAAATCCTTCGTCCTTGACTATGCTCAGCGTCAGAAACAGGATGGGCAGAAAACAAAATTTACCGATCAGCCTTTGGAACTGATATGCGGAGAATGGACGGCCAATGACTTAGGAGTCAGGGCGATCCGGTACGACAAGAACGCCATGCCGGTGCCGGCTCATGCCTGCAGTCACCCCATCTTGCCTATAGAGATCCTGAAAAACGTGGATACAGCAGAAGAGAGGATCACCCTGGCCTATTTTAAGTCAGCATCCTGGCAGAGTATTACCGTGGATCGTAGCGTCTGTGCAAATACCAATAAGATCGTGGACGCTCTTAGCCAGTACGGAATAGAAGTCACATCGGATAATGCAAAGAATCTGGTCCGGTACATATCGGATTGTGTAGGGCTCAATCCCCTGACGCTTAATCCAAAAAAATCCATCAATCGTCTTGGGTGGGTAGGATCCTTTTTTACTCCCTACGCAGAGGATATCCGCTATGAGGGAGATATGGATTATGAAGCAATTTTCCGAAACGTAAGGGAAAATGGCAGTTACGACACCTGGAGAAATTTATGTGCCAGTTTGAGGAAGAACACACCTTTGCGCATGATGATGGCTGTGAGCTTTGCTTCTGTGCTCCTGGAGCCACTTAAGGTACTTCCCTTTGTCCTTCATATATGGGGAACAACAGGAACCTGCAAAACAGTGGGGCTGATGGTTGCTATGAGTATATGGGGAAATCCTAAAATGGGCGGCCTTGTTAAAACCATGAATATGACTAAGAATGCCATTATGCGCAACGCTGCCTTCTTATGCTCCATTCCTTTTGCCGGGGACGAACTTCAGACCATTAAGGATAAATGGCAGGGAAATTTTGATCAGTTGATATACCAGATCACAGAGGGAGTTGACCGTGGCCGGGCAAAGGCGTATGGCGGCGTGGAAGACACAAAGACCTGGAAAAACAGTTTTATATTTACCGGAGAGGAACCAATCACAAAGGCCAATTCAGGCGGTGGATCCAAAAACCGTGTCATTGAAGTAGCGATTGATGGTCCTCTAGTAGATGATGGCCACTATGTCAGCAGCGTAGTACAGGAGCATTATGGATTTGCTGGCCGCAGGTTAGTGGAGTACATACAGGGAATTGAGCCGGTGGAACTTACTGAGAGGTACAGGAAGTACTTTGAAGATTTGTGCCAGCTTGACACGACGGATAAGCAGGCAATGGCTATGGCGTGCCTACTCCTTGCCGATGAATTGGCTGTGAAATTATTCTTTCCAGAAGAACAGCCTTTGACAGTTTCTATGGTAAAAGGATATTTGCAGAGTGCTATGGATGTGGATGTAGCTGAAAGAGCGTACCAGTCAGTGCTTAACTGGGCGGCCAAGAATCCAGTTCGATTTGAAGATCCAAAGGCTGAAAATTCACCAAACAAAGGTGAAGTATGGGGAAAGATTGACGGTGAAGTCATGATTATTAACCGGGATGTCTTACTTGATTACCTGAACCAAAATGGATTTGATTATACTGCAGTCAGTAAAAAGTGGTCTGAAAAAGGATACTTAGTTAGAAATTCTCAGGGAAAGTTCATTCATAGCACAAAAGTTTATGGAATTAAGTCCAGCTATATAAAATTCAATCTTCCCCAAGATGATGACAATACAGACTCGGATGGATTTATGAATATTGATGATGGACAAGAGACTTTGCCGTTTAATTAAGGGCTAACCTGTCTAACCTTGGCCTAATTCATAGTTAGACAGTAGGAAACCGCATAAAACAAGGCTTTTATATATACAGTCTAACCTGTCTAACTAGTCTAACCTGTTTAATAGGTCTCGTAGCGCGAGGGAAAATTGATAAGAACAAATTTTACTCTAAATATATACAGTTATGCAACCGGATTTTAGGTTAGACGGTTAGACCCCACGTAAAAATAAGGGTTTGAATGCCGTTTTCGGACCAAAAGTCGGTTAGCTTGGTCCTGAAAAAGGTTAGACCAGAAAGGAAAAGGTGGTAATTTGAATAAAATCAATGCAATTGAGTTCCTCTTACAGGATGCAAAAGGGGAATTTGAAAAAATAGAAAACTACAGAGAAATGTTGGAGTCGAGTGATCAGACAAAGTGTTGGAATCTTCAAAGGCCTAACAGGCAACGAATTAAAGATGATTTAAAGATGGTTCGGCGTTTAAGCCTGGAACTTGAAAAGGAGGCGGCTTTCTTATGGTAAGTAATAAGAAAGCCGGGGCGGATTTTGAAAGAAAGTTTGCAGAGCTGATGGCGGCCCGTGGGTTCTGGGTCCATATGTTTCAGGATAACAAAAACGGACAGCCCTGTGATGTGGTAGCCTCCCGGAATGGAATTACATATCTCTTTGACTGCAAAGACTGTAAAAAGGATTATTTTCTTCTTAGCAGAATGGAAGAGAATCAGTATAATGCCATGCATCTATTTGAACTGACTGGGAATGAAAAAGGGAAGTTTGCTTTACGGTTCAGTAATCAAAAGATTTACCTGATTGATTACGACCTGATCCGGCACCTACAAAGCAAAGGAATCAAACAGATTGACGAGGCTGTCTGCGAAAGATACGGCAGTAACCTTGATATTTGGCTGGGAAATCTTTTGGAAAGCGTAGGTGATAAAAGTGCAGATCGTAATTGGCAGTGAGATCCGGATAACAGATGCCCCTAAAGCCTTGTTTGACTGGTGCAGTGAGAATCTGGTACTTCCCAACCCAGAATATGCGAATCGTTCCAGGCGTGGGCTATGGACCGGAAATGTACCAAAGCACTTATGGCTTTACCGGATTGAAGGAAGCGAGCTGATCGTACCGGTAGGAGTCGGAAAAAAGGTGAAGGAATTTAAACCGGCAGACACTCCCGTCACTCAAGATCTGGCAGATAATGGCCTCTTATCCTTTGATGGAACAATTCCCCTGTATAGCTATCAGGAGCCGGCAGTGGAAGAAATGAGCCATCAGAGCTGCGGAATTTTACAAAGCCCCTGCGGATCCGGAAAGACTCAAATGGGAATTGCTCTTGCAGCAAAGTTGTCAAGACGGACATTATGGATCACGCACACCCAGGACCTTCTTACTCAGTCTTTTGAGAGGGCAGCGCAGTATTTTGATAAAAAGACACTGGGAAAGATAACAGCGGGAAAGGTACATATCGGCAGTCATATAACCTTTGCCACGGTACAGACACTCTGTAAGCTGGATTTGGACAAATACCGGTATTCCTGGGACGTAATTATTGTTGATGAGTGTCATCGTCTGGCCGGTACTCCTTCAAAGGTGACGATGTTTTATAAAGTCATGAACAGTCTGGCAGCACGATATAAGTACGGGTTGTCTGCAACCGTCCACCGATCAGACGGATTAATACAAAGCACCTTTGCTGTGATCGGAGAAATTGCTTATAGGGTTCCGGAAGAAGCAGTGGCTGATAAAACCATGCAGGTGCGGATCCGTCAACGGGAAACGGGAGTAAAGATAAATCGGGAATGCCTGGACACGGATGGGACCTTGGTTTTTTCAAAACTAATCCCATATCTGACAGGAAGCGGTCCAAGAAATGAATCCATTGTTAAGGACTTAAAAAGCAATGGAGAACATTTCAACCTGATTCTTTCTGATCGTTTGGAGCACTTGCAGGTCTTACGAAGTATGCTGCCGGAGGAACTTAAAAAGGGCAGCGTCATGATTGATGGCAGCATGACCAGCAAGAGGGCCAGGGAAAAGCGGGAACAGGCGATTGAGGATATGAGAAATGGAAAGAAGCATTATCTGTTTGCTACTTTCAGTCTTGCAAAGGAAGGGCTTGATATTCCCAGGCTTGACCGATTGTATATGACTCTTCCTAAAAAGGATTATGCCGTTGTCACTCAGAGCGTGGGGCGTATTGCCAGAATGTTCACCGGAAAAGAAGATGCTATTTGCTATGACTACGTGGATGATATCCAATTTTGTGAAAATCAGTGGAAAAGGCGACGGGCTCATTATAGAAAGGCAGGGTGTTTGTTGTGAGTGTGCGAAGTGAAGAAGCTGCGGCAATGGTGAAAGGTGTTTTCTGTGATGCTTATTTATTTTATCAGAAGTATCACGGAAAGCCCATGGGGCCAGGAGTCTGGGAGTCTGCCACGGCTGACTTTGCTCAGATTATGAAAAAATATGATGGGGCTCCTATCTGCGGACGGATTATGCTTGCAACATTTACCCAACTGGAAGAAGAGAAAAATGGGAGGTCTGCAGATGCCAGCTAAAAGGAAGTCCAATACCCCCCCCCAACAGGAAGCACATATCTGTTATGTCTGTGGGAAAGAGATTCAGGGAGATCATGTGTACATAGAAACCAAGAGACGAAGCAAGCTGCACATACATTTTGAGTGCGTGCCAGGAAGGGGAGTTGTAAGGAATGAATTTAGAGAAAATGACACGCAGTGAGATGGCAGAAGAATTATATCGAACTAAAGGGAAGGAATTCTGCACCGGATTGATTTTACATTTAGTCATGTTCGTTTCCGGAAGCTATGGAGATTTCAATAAGGGAAAGGGGAATAAATCATGAAATTAAATAAATTTTATACACAATCATTGCAGGAGAGTTTGCAGGAATTAGAACTGATTGATTTAAAGGTACATACAGATGATGATGGGAACGTCAAGGCGGTAGAATTGAAGTACGGAGATAAAAAACAGGAGGGGGCGGGGCCGAAAAAGCCTTTTCCTTCATGGTAACAGGCGAGAGGAAGGCAGTGATAAAAAGAATTTCGGGGGGCCAGCGAGGATATTCTCCCCGCTGGTATGAGTATGAAAAAGCTATACCTAAGCCACAGGAAATATAATTCCCTGAAGCCTAAGATATACAACTGCATTATAGCAGAAAATTATCGTACTTGTTTTGGAAAGATTTACCAAATGGGGTAAAGCAAAAATCATAGAGAGGAGCCTAAGATGTCAGATCAAAACAATATGGAGAAGATCGTCACCCCCATGATGGAATATTTATGTGATCACCTGTGCCGGTTCCCTTGGGAGACGGAGCGCAAGGAGGATCTGGAGGATATTTGTGCTGGGTGTCAGATGGATAAGTATGTGTGCGATATCTTAAATACATACACCAAGCAGGCTAAAAGCCAGGAGGTAAGCGTTGACTGGAAAGGTCACCTGATGGAACGGTTTGGGAGGTGCGAATGAAAATCATAAAACAAGACGGCAGTGTTGTAACAGGCTACAGCATTGAAATGCAGGGGTGCACAATATACTGTACTCCCGATAATAAGCCAAATGAACGTGTAGAATGCGGTAAGTATGGAGACGTGCTGCGAACAACGGAAGTATTTTCAAAAATGACTATCGCTGGTTGGAACTTTAAAAATCCAGAATATGTTATGCCGCAAAATTAGGATTTTCATGAGGAGGCTCAATGAAAAAGGCAGAGATTAAAAGTGTTATTTCTAACTACAAGCCACATGTTGGATTTTTCGATTTATCGGTGCAGCCACAAACCCTTTCGGAAGAAGAGTATGCTAAGATACTTAATTTACAAAATTTATTAGCAGCAGAGAATAAAAAATTTTCTGATAAGCGTGTAAGGGAAAATAATAGATCCACATGGGAAAGGCTGAAAATATTATCTGGTGAGCTTCAGGCAATAATATTTCAAAATTGGAACCTTGATGATTTAAACTGAAATTGTGAGGTGGATATGGCTTATACAATGCAGGAACAAATTGAATTAGATCAGCAGCTTAAAAGATGGCAGAAACGGCAGCTTACAGCCGTAAGGCAGAACAATATTGATAGAGCCTTTGAATCAATGAATGACATTGAGAGGGCAGTATGGGAACAGGTTGCCAGAGCAGAAAGTTATAAAGATATATCTGTCCTGGCATGGGAAACGGCCTACAAGGTAATACCTAAGTTTTGTAAGCTGGCCCGGTAAACTGAAATTTTCCAAAGGAGTGATAGATTGAGCAAAGAAGATATTACAAGAGCAGCAAAGCAGGACAGCATACTAAAGGCATCGCCGGCTAACTCTTTTTCAGCACGGATGCCAGCTTACTCTTATACAGGTTTGTGTCCGGATCGGAGTCTGAGGAAGCCGCCAGAGAGAAAGAAGGTGCAGGGATGAAACCTAAAAGGATATACGCCCTTTACAAGAATGGCGTGCCAATAGATTCCGGATCTGCGGTAGAGCTTGCAGAGAAACTGGGGACTGCCAGGACATTAATTGCCAACTACGCAGGGGACGGTCTGACATACAAAGACCAGTATACCTTTGTTGACGCGGGGCTGGCAAATGCGAGGACTGCGGCAAAGCTGAAATGGGCCGAGGATTGGGATAGAGTAAGAAAACAAATTTTGACAGCAGGGAGGTGACAGAGTGGGAAATGTAAGGCCGTTAAACCATAGCAAGTACGGGATCAGTAAGAACCGTTTCTGGGAGTTGTATTACTGGTGCTTGCAGTATGGCGAGTGGAAGGACGAACTGAAATATAAAACAGATACAGTAGGCTCTATGGAAATCACGGATATGCCTACCAGCCACAATCCAGGGGACGCTACCCAGCAATTAGCAATCAGGAGGGCTATGCTGGAGAAGAATTGCCGGCTGATAGAGCAGACGGCCTTGGAGGCTGATCCGGATATTTATCAGTATTTACTTAAAGCAGTGACGGAAGATTTATCATATAGGTATCTGGATATGATTATGAATATTCCATGCGGAAAGAAAATGTATTATGATCGGCGCAAGAAGTTTTACTGGTTGCTGAGTCAGAAAAAATAATTTTGAAAAGAGGGGTAAACCGGGGACGTGTCAATATGGTATATTAATATTATCCAAAATTAGATAAATTTGGAAGCCCCCTTAAATTAATGATTTTCTCCTTTTTGAAAACGCCTGTCGATTTTAAGTCGATAGGTGTTTTCTTTTGGTAAAATTTGGTGTATGATAAAGGAAAAGAAAAAAAGGGGGACTAATTTTGGCTGGTTGGAACGATATATTAAACGAAATTAAAGAAACACCGCCTCAATTTGATTATGTTAGGCGTAGCTATTTGAAAAAGCTAAGTGATTACACAGGGAGAAATACAATTTGTTATTATTCAGGTTGGTTAAGTAAAAGAGGGGCAAACAACGTGGATATAAATGACTCGGACATGGCTGGATTTATGAATTCAATACAAGGCATGGATTGCTCTAAAGGTTTGGATCTAATATTACACACTCCAGGAGGAGATCCAGCCGCTTCAGAGGCAATTGTTAATTATATTAGGATCAAGTTTAATAGTGATGTGAGAGCAATAATTCCTCAATTAGCAATGTCAGCAGGTACAATGATTGCTTGTTCCGCAAAAGAAATAATAATGGGGAAACAGTCAAGTTTAGGTCCTATCGATCCGCAATTTAATGGTATTCCTGCATATAATATTAAATCGGAGTTTGAAGAAGCAAAAGAAGACTTACTAAAGGATCCTAAAAATGCTCAGTATTGGATGATAAAATTGCAACAGTATCCGGCGGCATTCATGAAAACCGCTTTAGATGCAATAGAATTGTCTGGCAAGTTGGTAGAGGAGTGGCTTGGGAGTTGTATGTTCGATAAAAATGACCCAAAAGATATTGTGACTATTCGAAGAATAGTTAATAGTTTAAACGAACATGATAATTCTAAAAATCACGGAAGGCATTTAAATATAAAATTTTGCAAAGAAATAGGTTTGAAAATACATGAATTAGAATCAGATGCGCAATTACAGGATTTAGTGCTTAGCGTGCACCATGCGTACATGATAACATTAGATGGATCAACAGCTTTAAAAATAATCGAAAATCAAAATGGAAAAATTTTGATTGCTAACCAAGCAAAATAGCCTTGCAAATGTCGGATAGCGTGATATAATTATTTTAAAAGATAGGGGGCTAAAAATATGCAAACTGTAAGTATACAAGAAATTCAGTCGTTGTACAGTAGATGTGGAATAGTAACAGATGGTATGGAGCAACCCAGGAGTAAAATTAATACAGGAAATTTAAATACTAACTTAAATACCGACTTTTCAAATATTTACGGGACAGAATGCTCTAATAATATAACAAACATGACAATTATTAAATAACATAAGATAGAGGCACCCACCCGGTGTCTCTTTTTTATTATAAAAATTAGCCAGATTGGAAGGTGAGGTGATTGGCAAACAATGAAAACTTAGTGCCTTTTAGTAAACGAACAGTGAGCGAACAGAGAAGAATTGCTTCGGCTGGTGGAAAAGCCTCTGGTAAAGCCAGGCGAAAAAAGGCTGACTTCCGCAAGACACTGAATGCCCTGCTTACAGCTGAAATAGATAGCCCTGAATGGTCTCCATTTTTGGAAGCCCTAGGCCTTGATAGCACACTGGAATCTCTTATCAATGCTGCCATGATCAAAGAAGCTGCCAAGGGAAACGTAAAAGCCTATGAAGCAATTGCTAAATACTCCGGACAGTCTGAAAAGACAGATATGGACCAGGAGGAGCAGAACCTACGAATGGCAGCGTCTAAAGCTAAGATGGGAGTTGACGAAGAGGAAGAGGCGGAGGACGATGGCTTCCTTGACGCATTAAACGGATCAGCCGGTACAGATTGGGAGGATTGGGAAGAAGATGAGCGGGAAAATGAGGAGACAGATATTTAAGTTTCAACCCTTTTCACGCAAACAGAGAATGATTTTAAATTGGTGGACGAAGGATTCTCCTGTTAAGGATATGGAGGGCATAATTGCTGATGGTGCGATTCGTTCAGGAAAGACGGTTTCCATGTCGCTGTCTTATGTCATGTGGGCCATGAGTTCCTTTAACGGAAAAAAATTCATCATGGCGGGATTGACAATCAGTTCCTTCCAGCGTAACGTACTCACTGATTTAAAATCAATGTTAAGTAGCCGAGGTTATCAATACGATCATCATATATCCGGTGGAATAACCAATATGTTGGAGGTGACAAGAGGAAAAGTCACTAACTATTTTTACATATTTGGAGGAAAAGATGAAGGATCCCAGAAGCTCGTACAGGGTATTACGGCAGCTGGGGCCTTTTTTGATGAAGTCGCCTTGATGCCGGAATCCTTTGTTAATCAGGCAACTGGACGTTGTTCGGTCACAGGTTCAAAATTCTGGTTTAACTGCAACCCCGCAGGCCCTATGCACTGGTTCAAGATTGGTTGGATTAATAAATGTGTAGGATATCTTGGCAGAAAGAAAGCCGAAGAGTTAAAGGCCGCAGGAAAGGAAGTTAGAAATATTCTGTACCTGCATTTCACCATGGATGACAATCTTTCTTTGGACGATGCAATTAAGAAGAGATACCGCAGCATGTACGCCGGTGTCTTTTTTTTGCGCTATATCAAGGGTTTATGGGCGGTTGCCGAAGGTCTTATTTATACCATGTTTACTAAGTCGGCCAATATCTACAATGATGAAACACGGCCCAAGGGACTGGAATATCTCTCTACCCGTACAATTTCCCTCGATTACGGAACGACAAACCCTTGCGTATTCCTGGACATCTATGACGATGGTGACACTATCTGGGTAGATCGGGAGTATCGGTGGGATAGTCGAGTGGAAAAAGAAGGCCAGAAGACCGACAGCCAGTACGGTGATGATATGGCTGCCTTTATGGGTGATAATCCGGATTTGCAATGCGACATTGTTTCGGATCCATCGGCAGCCAGCTTCATTGCCGAGCTGAAGAGCCGGGGATATATCGTAAAGCCTGCAGACAACGAAGTCCTTGACGGAATCCGTGTGGTTGCAGCTCTGTTTCAATCAGGAAAGATAAAGATACACGAACGTTGCGCAGGATTGATTACGGAATTACGGTCCTATGTGTGGGACGATAAGGCAGCACAGCACGGGGACGAAAAGCCAGTCAAGCAGCTGGATCACGGACCTGATGCCTTGCGCTATTTCTGCATGACGAAGTTACCAAAATGGAGGAGGAATGTTCAATAATGGCAAGACCGAAACGAAACCGCCCGCAGATAAGGGCAGATAATAAAGCACAAGTAAACGATGCCTTTTCAAACCCGATCGCAAGGCTGGGCTATGGAACGCAGGATCTGTTACAGGCGACGCAGTACCCGCTTACCCGAATGACGCAGAACTACCAGCTGCTTACAAGCCTTTACCGGGATAACTGGATCGTTCAGAATATCATATCGACGATTCCGGAGGACATGATTCGTAAGTGGTACACAGTAAAGAGTAACGTGGCACCGGAACGGATCGACGCCCTGCAACGCCTTGAAAGAAAGACACACTTAAGAAAGTCAATCCTTGAAGGAATGTACTGGGGCAGGCTTTATGGAGGAGCTGCTGCAATCATCATGGTAAAGGGGCAAGATGATCTGTCAAAGCCTCTGGACTATGGTTTGATTCTCCCTGGAACATTCCTGGGATTGCAAATCCTTGACCGGTGGAGCGGTATATATCCGGAAATGGGGATCGTCACAGATCCGTCTGATCCTGACTTTGGTCTTCCGGCTTATTACACAATTCGAGACGAAGAAAGCGGAGTACTGGTGTCCAGGGTGCATCACAGCCGAGTCATACGATTTACAGGAAGGGAGCTTCCCTATAACGAGAGGATTGCAGAGCAGTACTGGGGAGAGTCAGAAATTGAAGCCATATACAGTGATGTTGTCAAGAGAGACAATGTTTCCTCTAACATAGCAGCATTGACCTTCCGGGCAAACGTAAACTACATGGAAACAGATTCTCTTGATCAAATGCTTGCTGTAAATAATGCTCAGGCACAGCAACGATTTTGGCAGATAATGCAGGCCCAGAGTGTACTGGAAAGCAACTTCGGAACCCGCCTCATAAATAAAGGTGATGTCATGCACAACACGCAGTACACCTTTACCGGATTGGCTGATGTCTACGACAGAGTGATGATGGATGTTGCAGGAGCTGCCAGAACGCCGGTGACAAAGCTGTTCGGACGTTCACCGGCTGGTATGAACTCCACGGGCGAAAGTGATATGAACAACTATTACGATTACATCGACGGTCTGCGAGAAAACCAGTTCCGGCCGTTGCTTGAAAAAATCCTTCCAGTTATGTTACTGTCAACCTGGGGTGCGGTTCCTGATGATCTGGACATTGACTTTCCACCATTACAGACACCTGATTCCAGCGAGATTGCAGATATCGTGGAAAAGAAGTCACAAGCGGTTGTGACTGTATATCAAAGTGATCTGATTGACGCTGCCACAGCTCAAAAGGAGTTAAAGACTCTGGCCGATGAAACAGGTATGTACAGCACCATTTCCGATGAAGCCATCAAGGCTGCCAAAGGAAAGACCTATTCTGACTACAAAGCTATGACGGACCCGTTGGCCGGGCTTACGCTTCCACAGACATTTGAGGAGGATGAGTAATGCCGCAAATGATCAGGCCGCCTGAAAGCAAAGACGAAACCACTTATCTCCGAATGCTTTTCCTGAAAACAGAACAGCGATTGATCGCAGAAATCAACCGGAAGCGCAATCAGGATTATGTTGATTATGCGGAAGTGGCCGCTTTGAACCGTATCCAGAAAATCCTGCAGGAGATGGTGGATGAAAGCTGGAACTATGTTCCAATCATGATTGAGAAGATCTTTTATAAGTCAGAAGCGGCAGCCAATGGATACAGGAATGCTGCCGGACTTAGTGCTTCCCAGCTTGGAATTGTCCAGCAACTTTCAAACAATCTTCTGGGTGACATTGTGGAGGCTTCTGTCACTACTCAGAAGAACATCGAAGAAACATTTCAAGTCGGCAGGCGAGAAGCTGACAAGATAAGAGAAGCAGCCTTAAAGTCAGTAGCCGAAGCAAGAGCCGCAGGGTATGGTTCAGGCAAAGCCGCAGTCAGCATGGCGAAGGAATTGCAATCTGCAGAAATAACAGCCTTTACAGATAAGGCCGGGCGCAATTGGGGCTTGCAAGATTACTGCAACATGGCTACCAGGGCAACGGCCAGACAGGCCGAAGTATCTGCCATATTAACAGCAGATCCAGACCACGATCTATACCGTATCGTTAAGATCGGGAGCACCTGTCCGATATGCGCACCGTTGGAAGGGCGGGTTTATAGCAGATCAGGAACAAACCCGGATTATCCTCCGTTGGCTTCCGCTTTTGGTAAAATTGATCCTAATGGCAGTAACGACTTGAGCAATACATACTTGAATATCCACCCGAACTGTCTTCATGCTCTGGTCAAGTATACTACCATCGGTAAGAGCGAGTCTCAGATCCAGAAAGATAAAGATTTTTCTAGTTTTGAAAAGAATCCTGTCACAGTAGACCCCAGAAGCAAGAAGCAGATTGCAGCCTACAAGGAGAAGATTCGGAACCGTCAAAGGTTGCTTAGTGATTATAAGCAGCATGAACGATACCAAGCCATACTCGGAAATGATGTACCGAAAAACTTTGAAAAATTCCGGGAATTAAAGTATAATGATGGTGAGGGCTGGAAGAGTGCGCAGGCGCTTTACCGTAAGACCAATGCTTACAACAAGATCATACTTAAAGAGCCGGCCATTACTGCTGATCTGGTGCAGATTTCCAAGGATACTGGAGTACCTATGTCAGGCCTGGAATATCGGCTAAAAGCAAAGGATTCTTTCCTGCGAAAAGTGGGGACGGAAAGTAAACACAGCCTTGATCCACAAAGAATAACGGATACAATTTCCTCCACGAATGACGTGATACGCTATACCTACCAGGACAATCCTTTAACCCTTGTAGATTCATATAAGAGTATTACGGGAGCATTGCAGGGAAAAGGATATGAACTTGTAAAGGTAAAGAATTTCTGGCATAATAAAGGGAACCCTTATAACGGCATTAATTGTACATTCAGAATAAAAGATCCTAAGGGAAAAGGGTATCAGGATTTTGAAGTACAATTCCATACGCCTGAAAGTTATAGAGTGAAGGATCGAATGCACAAGGATTATGAGGCGTGGAGACTGTTAAGTGCTTCTTCTCCGGAAGCTATTGCACTTAGAAAAAAGATGATGGAGCAATCACGAGGCATGGAGATACCAGCAAATATCGAAGAGGTGAAAAATAAATGAGTGTGACATATTATCGCATCAATGATTTGGAGCTGTTGGGGAAGGAAGAGGATTATGTCCCATATTTGTATAAGCCGGGCAAAGGCTGGGTTGTGGATAATGATAATGTCTTAATGGATAGAATCATGGGATTTGATGAATCAGAGCCGGTTAAATCACCATATAAGACTGGGAATACAAGCATCATGGAACTTGTGGAGGAAATCAGCCAGAAAGAAGCAGAAAAAATTATAGCAAAATTATAGATACCATCGGTCAGAAAAATGACTGGTGGTATTTTTGTACCCTAAATCGTTGCGACATCGCAACAGAAAGGAAACGGAATGCTTGCATATTATGGATATACCATAAGTCCGAACCAGATAGAAACTGGCGAGGGCTTTTTAATTTGTCGAAACGTCCCTATTGCCCGGACTGGGAGTATGGACTATCTGGAAAGCGAAATAAACCCGGAGGGCAGCTCAGCCAAGATGGTTAAGGTGCTGCGCTCTCCTGAAGAAGTGTTTTCCGAAGCGGCGTTGTCCAGCTTCGAGGGAAAACCCGTAACCAACGAACACCCGCCTGATCTGCTGACTCCAGAAACATACAGTCTTTATGCAAAGGGACACGCTCAGAATGTAAGAAAAGGGGTGGGGGAGTGGGAAGGTCACATGGTAGCCGATTTGCACATTCAGGATGAGACCCTGATCCGAGAGGTGCAGGAGGGAAAGAGAGAGATCAGCTGCGGTTATGAATGCGTCTGGTCAGATAATGGAGATGGAACCTATTCGCAGCATGAAATCCGGGGAAACCATGTGGCCGTGGTAACGCAGGGCCGGGCTGGAAAGAATGTTGCGATTTTGGATTCAAAAAAGAATGTAGAGGCTAAACGGCCAGAAAGGAAAGGTAGCATGAAAAAGAACAGTCTATTTTTTAAGTTATTCGCAAAAGCAGTAAAGGACGCTTCACCAGAAGAATTGGAAGCCATGGCGGATGACGCAGCGGAGGCATTGGGAGAAGAACCAAAGAAAACGGAACCAGTAACACCTCCTGCAGAGGAAGAGGCAAAGGATTTTTCCAGTCTGGATGCAAAATTGGATAAGCTAATGGATCTTTTGTCTGCTAAGAAAGAACCAGAAGCTGATCAGGACCCGCTGGACGGTCTGATCGAATCCCTGACCGGAAAAAAAGAGGAACCGGCAGCTCCTGGCGCAGAAGCAAAGGTGGTTCCTGCCGAGGAACTTGACAAGGCTACCCAAACAGCGGACAAAGCTATTATGGCAGAAGTGATTAAGCAGCTTCGCCCGGTAATCGCAGGAATCAAAGATTCAGCAGACAAAAAGGCTGTTACGGATTCCCTGATTGCCTGCTTGTCAGATGGCAGCACTGTGAGCGATATTGCAAGGATCGCAGCGGCTACACAGAAGAATGCAGCCAGACTGGCGGACAAACAGCCAGGCATTGATCTGGACGCTTGCCAGTCTGCTTATGATGCTATGAACCCACACAAAAATGGAGGTAAGAAATAATGAGAGGACAGGTTATTGGAAAAAACATGACACACGGATATGCCGGAGATTATTCCAGACAGCCGGATATGATTATCGACACTCACCCACTTGGCGGTGATTCTGCCGTAAAGTTTGGAACACCTCTGGTCTATGATAACAATAGCAATGTGGTGGCTTTTGGGGCCAGCAATACCGCCGCAGACTTTGTAGGGGTGGCTTCCAGGGAGTTTAAGACTGCAACGTCTTATCTGTCCCAGTCAACGGGACAGTACGAACCCGGTGAGGCAACCAGCACTTTTAAGCGCGGCTGCATTAATGTGCTTTGCAACGTAGGCAGCCCCAAATTAGGAGGGAAAGTGTACGTTCGAATAGAAGAAAATGCAAATTTTCCTACTGGTGTAGTTGGCGGCTTTGAAGCTGCAGAGGACGCCGGAAAAACCGTGGCACTGACGAATTGCGAATGGCATGGAGAAAAGGACGCCAATGGCATAGCAGAAATCAGGATTTTATCCTGCAACAGAGCATAAGGAGGACAGTTTAATGAAATATCAGAATATGGGAACATTTGATGCGGGTGTTGTGACAGCTCCATCAACGGGAGCTGCGGCTCCACAGAGATTTCAGGTCATGGATGATGCCGCTATCGCAAACGGAGGGGCTTTCTTACAATCAGAGCTGGAAAAGAGAGATAATACCATTCGGCAGCCACTTACCAGCTTTACATACGGGCGTGACCTTCCTGTCCGTGTAGGCGGTGGCTGGGCGGAATATGTGTCAGCTATGAATGTGGAATACGGAATTGCGGGTGGCAGTGAGGACGGCCCCGTTCATGCCGGTGGTGCCAATGGAATACCAATGGTGCAGGCAAATTTTGATAAAGAGCTTTTTAAGACCCATATCTTCTCTGTAGGTATGCGCATCATGTTTGTGGATATGCAGCGCGGCAACATGACCGGACGAAGTTATGAAAGCATTTTAAGAGATGGGGTCAGAATGGCTTATGATAAGCACATGGATGCCAATGCTTATGTCGGTATCAAAAAGTACGGATCCACTGGACTTATCAATAATCCAAACGTAACCACAACAAATGCAGCCTCCACGGGTACCGGCAGCTCGACAGCATTTAAGAGTAAGACCCCGGATCAGATCCTGCAGGATATTAACAGTGCGATTCTTGCAGTATGGGAGAACGCTGAATATGACAGGAGTGCCATTCCAAATCATATTCTAATGCCTTATGAGCAATTTAACTACCTTGCAACAACCAGAGTTTCCGAGTTGGCAGAAAAGACGATTCTAACCTTCCTGCTGGAAAACAATGTTTCCAAGAAAAACGGAACAGATCTTTTTATCGGCGGAGCCTCATGGTGCAAAGGCGCAGGGGCGGGCGGTACTGACCGAATGGTAGTCTACATCAACGCAGAACGCTTTATTGCTATGGACGAACTGGCACCACTTAACCGGGCCATGACTCAGCCAAATGCAACCAACCTTTGCTATGATACCGCATACCTGGCTAACATTTCAGAGGTGCAGATGTTTTATGAAAATATTATGCGCTATGTTGACGGAATTTAAGGAGGGCGATCATGTTTATAAACAGTAAAAAGAATTTTGAAATCTGCGAGGGAGAGAAGAAATTTCTTATTCCTCGTGATTATATCGGAGAAATTCCGGCGTGGGTGGCTAAACACTGGTTAGTACTTGCAGCCATTAAAGACGGGTCCATCGCCACTCCTAAAGCCAGGAAGGATAAAGCATTGGAGCAGGCAGATCAGGAAGCGGGAGAAAAGGCCAGCGCTGTTGACAGGCGGGAAGAATAAGGAGGCCATGTTATGTATGAACAGTTTCATGGTTTAATATCCGCAGCGGCCAACATGCCGAAGCCTGGGGAGCTGGGGACCTACACAAAGGATATGTTCCTGATTGATTTTCCGCAATTTACTAAAAAACAGGTCAATCAGGATGGAGAAAAGGAGAACCAGATCATAAGTCTGGTTCCTGATCCTATGCTGCAGGTGTTTATTAATAATGCAAATGCGAGTATTTTACCCAGCCGGTACGGAGATATTTGGAGATACGCAGCCGGACTTTATGTGGCTCATTTTTCCGCCCTGTATTTAAAGACTTATTCCGATGGATCCGCTACTCCGGCCAGAGCTGCCGCAACCGGCCAGCAGACTGGACTTGTAAAAGAGGCTACCATGGGTGATACGACAATCAGCTATGATAATGAAGCCATTACGGAAGCAAGCGCCAAGTGGGGCTCCTGGAATGCTACTCAGTACGGCCAGCAGCTTGTGACCATGGCCCGTATGATCGGAATGGGAGGTATGTATGTTATTTGATAATCCTGTTTTTGAAAACTGGTACACTGATTCCATGAGTATTTCCAGAAATGTCCCTTATAAGGTTGGAAATATTGATAAAAAGAAACGAGAAGAAGTATACAAGGATGTCCCTTGCAGGGTTTACAGTACCAAAAGAAACGGTCCTTCTTGGAAGGAGACGGCCGCCACGGCTGCTGCTACGGATAAAATAGCCTGTGATGTGTCGGTGGATCTAAAAGCGGGGGATATGCTCATGATTGTAAGGGGCGGGCGCCTGGGGAACGATAGAGAACCGGAGCGGTACTTTGCAGGACTTCCGCAGCTATATTATGATCCTGTTGGTGGAGTGCTTTCCGGATTGGAGCATCAGGAAGCCGTCCTGTTGATGGACGAGGTAATCAAGTAGGGGAGGGGCATATATATGTCTACCTTTGGACAGGCAACCAGGAAGCGTCTGGAGCAACTACGCAAACAGGGGCAGAACGTACCCCAAATTATGGTGGAAGTAATGGAAGGTGCCACGATTGCAGCAGTTGAACGGGCTACGGAATTGACTCCACCAAATGGATCCGCCATATCCGGAACCGGTACACGAACCGGAGACCTGGCACAGGCATGGGAACTGGACAGCATTACAAAGCCGGTGGTATCTGGAGGAAATGTCCGGACTACTCTTGCCAATAATATGCTGTACGCTTCTTATGTGAATGACGGACATCGTATGGATAAGCATTTTGTTCCCGGTTTGGTGGTAAATGGAGGGATGCTTGAAAAAGTAGATCCCAGACTTGGCGGCATTATGGTAGGGACAAAGACACCCTACGTGCAAGGAAAGTACATGAAACAGGCAGGCATAGGGAGATATAAGAATGTTGTGAGGCTGGAACTTGATAAGAGGGTGAAGGAGAATTTTAAATGATATTTGCGCTTACGCAGTTATTGGACTCCATAGGCGGGGCTTTAAAAGAAAGTTATCCGGATATTTCAGTATATAGCAATCCAAATCAGCAGGGGACGGATATCCCTTGCTTTTTTATATTCTTCATGCCAACAGAAACTGAGAATCGGATGGGCCGCCGTTATATGCGGAACATCGGGATTGACGTGGTGTATCTGGTTGAAAAAAACGATCCGGATGCACATGATCAGCTGGTGGCCGTTGCTGATCAGCTGGACTTTGCCCTGGAATTCATTTCATATGGAAATGGAAAGTTACGGACTTTTGACCGTGAATGGAAGATTGACGATGGGGAGCTGCATTACCAGTTTACCATTAAAGCTACCGTATCCTACCTGGATGATACGCCGTCAATTGAGTCCATGGAATCCTATAAAGGAGGTATCAATCAGTATGGCAGCTAAAAAAGAGCCAATGAAGTATAAAACAGAATCCCTGCTTAAGAGCAAAGGGTTTGTAGACTATCAGCAGGATTTTGCCAGGGTGTTGCTTCCTGATTCGGAGTACACCATCGACGAGGCAAAGAAAATATTGAATCAGTTTTTTAATAAAAAGGAGGGAGCGTAAATGGCCGGAGGAACATGGACCAGTCAAAATAAGAAACAGCCCGGTGTTTACATTAATGTAAAGTCAAGCATGGCGCAGACCGTCAGCGTGGGAGATCGGGGCGTAGTTGCAATCTGTGAGCCGTTGTCCTGGGGACCAGAGGGTAAGATCATGACCATTCAAGTAGGTGATGATTTCACTCCATCTATTGGATATGACTCCACCAGTGACAAGGCCCTGTTTTTGCGGGAGATTTTTAAAGGCTCCGGACACACAAAGGGGCCTGTAACAGTTATGCTGTATCGTCCGGTTGCTACAGGAGCAGCAAAGGCCACCGCAAACATTGACCCGCTTACAATCACAGCTAAGCATAACGGAGTAAGAGGAAATGATATTTCTATTACTGTTATCGCAGATCCGGACGATGAGGGTAGTTTTACAGTGCAGACCGTTGTTGATGGAGCAGTGAAGCACACCCAGAATGGAAAGACCGTTGCAGATCTGCAGGCAAATGATTGGGTAGCGTTCTCAGGAACTGGAAATTTATCAGCCAGCGCGGGAACTTCCCTGTCTGGCGGAAATGATGGAATGATAAGCAGTGCAGCATATTCCGCATTCCTTACAGCTTTGGAGCCTTACGCCTTTAATGTCCTGATCTATGACGGAGCAGACAGCACCGTTCAGGCCGCTTATGTGGCTTTTATCAAACGAATGCGGGATAACCTGGGTAAGAAGTGCCAGGCTGTTATGGCAGGCGTTGAAAGTAATTCTGACGCAGTTATATCTGTAAGGAACGGAGTAGAACTGTCAGATGGAACCATCATGACAGCGCAGAGGGCAACTTGGTGGGTTGGAGGAGCTGAAGCAGGAGCAAATTATAATGAGTCCCTGGTATATGCACAGTATCCGGACGCAGTAAATGTCTCTCCACGCTTGACGGCATCGGAGATTGACGAGGCGCTGAGTAAAGGGCAAATCGTATTTTTCGAGGAGTTTGGCAGCGTAAAGGTGGTTTCAGATATTAATACCCTTACTGCTTACACGCCAGATAAAGGCGAAGCATTTAGTTTAAATCAGGTAATACGAACCCTGGATACCATTGCAAACGATGTTTACAAGAACTTTTCTCAGAATTACATAGGTAAGATTCAGAATAACGCTGCTGGCCGGGATTTGCTCAAGGCCTGGATCGTCGGGTATTTGAATGGAATCCAGGCAAATGGGGGCATTCAGAATTTTGTAGCAGATGATGTGGTTGTAGAAGCTGGAGAGGCAATCAATTCCGTTGTAATTACACTTGCGATCCAGCCGGTGGCAGCTGTTGAAAAGATTTACATTACAGCAACCCTTACAGACTAACAGGAGGTAGTATATGTCATTTTTATTAGAGAGTGACGCACTGAACGGTAAAGCGGGTCGGGCCTTTGCGGTGATTGATGGCCGTAACGTGGAAATGTTCGGCCTAAAAAAGATGCAGGCCGATGCCGAGTTTCAGGAAGCAGATTTTAATGTAGTGGGAACTAATCTGGTACAGAAGAAAACCAAGGGTGTAACCCTAACTGGCAGTTTTACAATTTATTACGGGACACCAGAATTCTTAAATATGCTTAAAACGTATTTAAAGACCGGAAAACTGCCCTATTTTACGATTCAGATTACAAACGACGACCAGGGAACAACGGTGGGGACTCAGACAGTGGCACTTTATAATGTCAAACTGAGCAAACTCCCAATTGCTATACTGGATGATAGTGCAGATTACCTGAGCATGGATGTTTCGTTTAGTTTTACTAATATAGAAATATTGAACGCATTTGGAGCCCCGGCGCAGCTGGGAGAGTAGGAGGAATCTATGAGCGCATTAAAAGCATTTTTACAGCCCCCGGTGACGGGAGTTACGAAAGAAGTTATTGTTTCAGACCGTTTCAAAGGTGAAGATGGGAAAACGGTCCCTTTTGTAATTAAAGCCATAAATCAGAAAGAAAATGAAAAGCTGGCACGCATGAGCCGGAAGATATCAACCGTAAAGGGGAACCAGGTGGAGAGTCTGGATAATATCCTGTATACCAAGAGGCTGGTCCTTGCCTGTGTTCAGGAGCCTGATTTTAATGATCAGGAGATCTGTAAGTACTACGGAACCGAGGATCCTTTAGATGTACCATCTCAGATGTTGAGCGTGGGAGAGTATAACCGTCTGTCCGAAGCTATTTTGGAGTTAAATGGCATGAGAGATCCTAAGGAGATAATGGAAGATGCAAAAAACTCCTAAACGGGGAAGATATGGACACGATGTTGGCTTACTATATGTTTGTCAATCACGGTCGCTTCCCCGGCGAGGTTGCGGATCTTTCGGATAACGAAAAGATATTATTGTATCAGATGGCTATAAAAGAAATAAACAGCAGGCCCAAGAAGTAAAGGAGGAACTATGGGAGAGATAAGAGAAGATTTTATACTTAGTGATCAGTTTAGTGCATCTTTTTCCAAGTTCCTTGATCTTGGGAATTCTGCAGTCAGCCAAATGCAGCGGATTGATCAATCTGTTACAAATACGGAAATGACTATGCGTCGGTCCATCGGAGGAGCTGCAGGCGCAATTATTTCAAACATGCGGCAAGCCGGTGCCCAGTCTGCTGCGCAAATGGATCATCTCAATGCAACAATCAGGGAAATGGGTGATAATTCCCGTTATGTAGCTGTTCAGGGAATGAATGAAATCAATGAGACCTTAAAAAAGATATTAGCCTCCTCTGTGAAAGTAACCAATCAACAGGACAGGCACAATAATAAGATCAAGCAGGCTGATGGATCTGCAAATAAATTATTGTCGACCGTGAAAAGCCTTGTTGCCGTTGCTGCCGGCTTTACCATCGGAAAAGAACTGTTTGGACTATCTGATGAAATGACTCAAACAACTGCCCGGTTAAATTTAATGAATAAAGGGTTCCAGGCAAAAGACGTAAGTTCCGGAGCAGCCGCGCAGGAAACGCAGGGAAACGAGGCTATAAACAACAGCCTGCAACAGACAGAGCAGCTTCAGGAAAAGATTTATCTGTCAGCTCAAAGATCAAGAACCAGCTATCTTGATACGGCGGATGTGGTTGCTAAGTTGGGGCAAAGGGCCAGTGACGCATTTTCAGGAAGTGATGAAGTTCTGGCTTTTGCTGAAAACCTCAATAAGCAATTCAAAATTGCGGGTGCCAGCCAGCAGGAAATTGCTTCGGCATCTTTGCAGCTCACGCAGGCATTAGGATCAGGAGTCTTACGTGGCGAGGAATTGAATGCAGTTTTTGAAGCAGCCCCAAATGTAATACAAACCATTGCTGATTATTTAGACGTACCAATCGGCAAAATCAGGGACATGGCTGCCGATGGTTTAATTACTTCCGATATTGTAAAAAATGCCATGCTAAGTGCAACTGACAAGATTAATGAGCAATTTGATAGCATTCCAATGACCTGGGCTGATGCCTGGAACATGATGAAAAATGCTGGAGTTCATGCTTTGGACGATGTTTTAGGAAAAATGAATGAGTTCCTAAGCAGCGATACCGGACAAAAAGCAATTGAGGGAATAATCGGAGCTATAGAAATACTGGCAGACGTAGCGTCCTTTGCCATTGACCTGCTGGCTTCAGGAGCAAATTTTGTAATTGAAAACTGGGACTATATTTATCCTTTTTTGATAGGTATAGGAGTAGCATTGGCTGTAGCAGGGGCTGTAGGGTTGGCCTCTGGCCTTCAAACCGCAGCCGGTTGGATAAGTGCTGCGTGGCCATTTGTCTTAATTGCCGTTTTAATCGGTGCATTAATTCTAGGACTTACGCAGGCTGGAGTTTCATTTGAACAGATGGGCCAAGTAGTAGGTACGGTGTTTGGTTTTATTTATGCCGTAGGTTACAATTCTGTGGCTGATTTATGGAATTTGATCGCAGTATTTGCAGAGTTTTTTGCCAATGTATTTAATGATCCCGCCTCTGCTATTGCACACCTCCTCCATGGATTATTTGATACCATACTGGGCGAAATTGAAACGGTTGCCAATGCCATAGATGCAGTGCTTAAGACCAATATGTCGGGGGCTGTGTCTGGTTTTAGAAATAAGTTAAGTGGCTGGGTAGATGATGCCTTTGGTGAACAGGCTGTGACAATTAAGCGCATGACCAAATTAGATACCGGTGCAACCGCTGGTGAGGGTGGCGAATTAGGATCCTCTCTTGGCAAGAAAATGGACAATATGAATTTCAGCCTCGACTCCATTACTGGTAAATTGGGTGGGCTTGGTGGTTCTTTTGGTGCCGGTATGGGAGATATTGGCAACGTCGGTAAAGTTGGTAAGGTAGGCAAAATAGAAGATGATGTGAATATTGCGGATGAAAATATTAAGCTCCTTAGAGATTTGTCGGAACGGCAGTATGTAGCACTGGTAAATCTTACAGTACCACAGACTAATCTTTCAGTAAACCAGAATGTTACGGGCGGAGGTGGTTCCGATTTAGATGCCATGCTTACTGCTCTAAGTAATGTCCTGGGTACGCAGCAGGCTTCAAGCAGCAATGTTGTTGCAGGATAGGAGGTTTTATGCGAAACAAATACAAATTCTTTGCAGATATGGGCGGAAATACTATAGAATTTCCAGTCAATCCAAAAGAATACACTATATCATATCCTTCCGATCATAAGACCTACAATATTTTAGATACGGGAGAAATCGTGGTTCCCAGTTCGCCTTCTTTGATGGAAGTGTCCTGGGAATCTTACTTCCCTGGGGATAGTGATGATCCTCTTATTTATGGACACGATTGGTCAGAGCCGGGGGATTATGTTGAAGCAATCTTGGATGCAAGGGACAATAAGGAAATATGTGATCTTGTAATAAGCCGGTACAATGCCAGAGGCAGCCGAATGTACGATACCAATATCAGCGCTTTGATAGATAGTTTTGAGACAACCGAAAAAGGTGGAGAAGCTGGAGACGTGTATTATAAAATTAAATTCAAAGAATACCGCAGCTATGCTCCGATCAAGGTTGTACTTCCGCAGCCAGAGGCGGCCACAAGCGGGACTACCCAGGTAGAGGAACAGCCAAGGCCCTTATCGGCAGCCCCTGAATTGCGTGTAGGGGCTACGGTCATTGCAAACGGTAAATATTTCAGCAGCAGTTATGGAGATAAGCCCACCGGCACAGCAAACAACTTGACAACAACGGTTTCCAGGATTATTCCGGATGCTTCCCGTCCCTATCCGATATTGATAGGTGGGAGCCGCGGATGGATTAAAGCAGATCAGCTGCAGGTGACTGGATGAGTTATAAACTTTTAATATTCAATGCTGAATCGAATACGATGTATGATTACGCCCCTGTTACCCAGAAGGTCACTTACACCACAAACAGGAACGGCAGCGCAGGAAAGCTGACATTTACCTATCTGCAGGAAAAACCCATCAATCTTACAGAGGGCGCAAAGGTTCAGTTTTATGTTGACGGAAAAGAAATATTCCTGGGATTTGTTTTTGTTATTGAGCAGGATCGGTGGGGAGTTGTTTCTGTGACTGCTTACGATCAGCTTCGGTATTTAAAAGCAAAAGCCAGTTATAGCTTTGTAGGAAAGCGTTTGGGGGAGATGATCCAACAGATTGCCACCGATATGCAGCTACAGACAGGGAACCTGGAAGATACCGGATATGTCATTCCTACTCTGACCAAAGAGAACACAGAATGCCTGGATATTATCGAATACGGTTTACAAGTGACTCAGTACAATACCGGAAAAACCTTTGTATTCTATGATGATTTTGGCAAACTTTCTTTGACAGAAGCTAAGAATATGATGTCCGATATCCTTATTGGTAATGGCAGTATCATAACGGATTATTCTTATAAATCGGATATTGACTCGGATACTTATAATCAGGTGAAACTTGTCCGTCCTAATAAAAAAACAGGACAAGGGGATACCTATATATTTAATGACACCGCCACGATCAAAAAGTGGGGCCTCCTGCAAAAGTACGAAAAGGTAGACGAGAATCTGAATGAGGCGCAGATAAACCAGCAAGGAAATATCATGATGGCTTACTATGACCGGGTGCTTAAGACAATATCGGTTGATGGCGTGGGAGGTGTGCCAGGGCTTAAAGCGGGTGCTATGGCAATGTTTAAGATTAAAGACGTTCCAGAACTTTCCGCAGGGTATTATCTGCTTCTTGATAAGGTAAAGCATACCTTTTCAGACGGGGAGCACACAATGAGCGTCGAGGCAAAGCTCATAAATGGTTAAGGAGGATAAATGGAACTGATAGAAAGACTTAAGTCTATTATTAATGATACTGTAAAAGCTATGGATCTATTGGATACTGGCTATGCTACCGTAGAGTCGGTATCTCCTCTGACACTGAAAATCCAGGCCACACAGTTGATCGTAACGGAGCCGGTGGCGATTCTGACAGATAATTTACAGTACCGTGCTGTAACGGTGCAAGGTGAAACAGTTATTATCAATCCTGGTATAAAGCCAGGAGATAAGGTGTTGGTATTAAAAGCCAATGCAGGTCAAAATTATATCGCAATGTCGAAAGTGTAGGTGATACGATGGCAACATTACCAGATTCAGCAAGTTCAGCTATTTATGAAAATGAGAGTAAGGAGTATCCTTCGGAAACCTATCTGGTGGATAAAAGTACTGGCACCATTAAAAGGGTAGGAGGTGGCCTGGAAGCAATGAAACAGGCTGCGGAAATCATACTGAATACTGAAAGGTACCAGAATCAGATTTATACTTCTAATTTTGGAAGAGAATTAAAAAAAATAATTGGAAAGCCTCCGGAATACGTGGCCAGTATGTTAAAAAGGCGTATTCAAGAGGCTTTTTCTGTTGATAAGCGTTTTCTTTCAGTGGGTAATTTTGTGTTTGACGCCACGGAGCTGGGGACGTTGAAATGTACTTTTGAAATTAAGACCGTGTATGGCACAGTTCCTGGGGAGGTGGAAATTTGATAGATTTTAGTAATAAAACTTATGCGAATATACTTGCAGCTCAGCTAAACAGGGTACCAGATACAATAGATAAAAGAGAAGGATCCATGATCCAGACCGCCCTGGGTCCTGAAAGCTGGTATCTGGAAGGTTTGTATCTGGACCTGGATTCCGTTCAGAAAAATGCCTACGCTGAGACTGCCGGAGGATCTTGGCTCAATATGCTGGTTGCGGAACGGGGCCTTGAACGGAAAGCAGCTACCAGGGCAGTAAAAAAAGGCTTCTTTAATATTCAGGTCCCTATCGGTTCCCGTTTCTCAGCTCTTACAGGCAGTGGATATCTTACATATAAGGTACTGGAATTCATTGACCATACGGACGCTGGATATGGCTACAAGATGGAATGTGAGACTGCGGGAGAGATTGGAAATAATTATTCCGGTCAGTTAGTCGCTGTTGACTATGTGACGGGGCTCACCTCGGCACAGCTTACAGAACTTCTTTCCGGAGGAATGGAAGAAGAAACGGACGCTTCTCTGCGGGAACGGTACTTTGCTACGTTTGATGTTGCCACATTTGGCGGAAACATTGCTTCATACCGAAATGCGATTCTTGCCATTGAGGGTGTGGGGGCGGTACAGATTTATCCGACCTGGCAGGGCGGCGGGACCGTGTTGTGCAGCATCCTTGATGGTAATTATAAACCTGCAGGAAGCACAATAATTGACCGGGTACAAAATGAAATATGTCCCCCAGAAGATGATGGAACAGAACCCTCGCCAAATGGGTACGGGCTGGCCCCAATCGGAGCTGCCGTCACAATAGGAACCGGTGAAGAACTGAAACTTGATTTTACTCTTACCGTTCAGTTCCTTTCCGGAATACAAAACGGAGAAACGGTCTATAAAGGCCAGATTGAAGAAAAAATCGAAGAGTATCTGGATTCCGTCCGCCAGTCTTGGGGAGCTATGCTCAAAAGTCAAAAGATTAAATATTCAGTAACGGTATATGTGTCCAGAATTATTTATGCAATCCTCACGATCCCGGAAATCGTCAATGTTACAGATGTGACCATTAACGGATCCGCATCTGATGTGGTATGCATAGAAAATTCTACCGTGCAGCAAGTGCCAATTATGGGGACGGTGATTATAAATGGCGGTTGACTTAAAGATGATGCTTCCGGAATGGTTTAAAGATATTATAGAGTTTAACAGGCTGTTGGAAACGGAAGAAATAGAACTGGAGGACGTGGAAAACAGCCTAAGAACTGTCAGGAATAACTGTTTCATTCAGACAGCAGATGAGAACACTATTTCGCTTTATGAAAAACGGCTTGGCTTATCAAGTGGGAGTACTGACCTAGAAGAACGTAGAAAAATGGTGTTTTCCAGATTGAACAGAAAAGTTCCATATTCTATGGAATATTTAAAAAGATTACTTTCTTTATGGGTAGGTGAAGAAAATTACTCCATAGACACTTCCCGTTTTGCAGTTTATGTATTAGGGCTAAATATTAAAGAACAAACACTGACTGTTTTGCATGACATAATCGCAGAGGTAAGGAATTTGGTTCCGGCTCATATGATTTTAGATTTTTATGGTAGATATCAAGGTGATTATGGAGTTCCGGTTTCCAAAAAGAGTGTAATACATTTCCGTATGGCTTTTTATCCCCGTTATAATCTGCCGTATTTGTTTTTGGATAATACGTGGATACTTGACAGGAAACAAAGGCTTAACGGATACAACGCAGAAGAACTTCTAGACTTCTATCCAGTTGGAATAAGGATACAGACAGAGATTTCAGAACCGATTCAGCAGTCAGATAAATTACGCATTTCTACGGGAATCAAAGCACAAGGTATATCTTCTGTGAACGGATTAAAGTCTGGAATAAAGGTAAAAGAAGAAGTTCATACAGCAGAGTGTTTGACAATCATTACCGGAGTTGAAAAACAGATTACATCGGGTCTGCAAGTCATGAACAGAAATGTAGTAGATGGTGACTGGACACTGAATGGCAACCGTAGATTAAATGGCGGTTTATCAATTTTATAAGAGAGGAAGAAAAAAATGGCGGATACAACAAATGGAGTTATAACGGTAACAGGCAGGAAAAAGTTTTGTAAAGCTCATGCAGGAGATATATCGCTCCCGGTTATTACCCATATGGCTTGGGGCGATGGTGGAGTAGATGAAAATGGACAGCCAAAAGCAACAACTGGAAATGAAATTGGGCTTTACAATGAACTAATGAAAAAGCCTATAGAATCCCATTCATATGTAAATGAAGAAGAAACAACTTGCCGATATACAGCAACTTTGGATAAAGGGGAGTTGACCGGAAATGAAATCTCAGAAATGGGGTTGTTTGATTCGGATGGAGACATGATTGCGTATCGGACATTTATGCGTAAAGGCAAGGATGCGGATATTCCGCAAATTTATGATATGGATGAAATATTTTAAGGAGGTTTTGTTATGGCATTTTGTAATGTAAAGAATCCACCTGAATACACCACGGATATTAGAAAGTGGGATAGAGATACGCTGGCGGATGGTCAAGAAATGGCAGTTGAAATAGAACAACTTTTTAATAACACATTTTATAATAAAGCGATTCAGGAACAGCATGAAAAACCCATTGAGGTCAATCTTCCGGAATCTGGCTGGAGTGATATAGTGCCTTACAGTCAAAGGGTTGCAGTGCCAGGAATAAAAGAAACGGACAATCCAATAATTAGCCCCTGTACCCCGAAAAGCCTTGATGCTGCAGCGGTGAAACTTAAAAGAAAAATGGCTGGAATGATAACTGATGGGGAAACTGAAGATGGATATGTAACATTTTATTGTGGAGAGAAAAAACCAACCGAGGACTTTAGTGTATATTTAAGAGGAGTGAGTGCAAATGGGTAAAGTAATCATTGCAGGAGGTGGCGGATCAGGAACCGGATCTGATGAGTGTACAGCCTCAAAAGCAGAGGTATTAAAGGGCTTTAGCGCAATTACTTCTGATTCGGGTGACGAGGTTGCGGAAGGTACATTAGAACTTACCGGAGATGCAGCGGACAGTCAGGTTCTGGAAAAAAAGACCTATTACAATAAAGATGCAAAAATAAAGCGTACAGGAACCATGCCAAACAGAGGAGCGGTAAACCAGGCGCTTAATGCAGGCGTAAGCTACTCTATACCAGCCGGATATCATAACGGCGCAGGAAAAGTAACAGCAAACAGTCTGGCAAGTCAGACACCAGGGAACGCAGATTCCGGTTCTATTCTAAGCGGACGGAGTGCCTGGGTGAATGGCTCTAAGGTAGATGGAGTAATTCCCTGGCAGAATGCAGAGGTAGCTGGTACTGATCGTGCATGGTCGCAGGGGATGTCGAATTGGGCGGGCACGATAAATTTAAAGGTTAGAAACGGTCACTATCTGAATGGAGTTAATTGGATCCAGCAGGACATTCCTAATTATCGTCCAGAAAACATTAAAAGAGGCGTTGATATAGGCGGCATTATTGGTACATGGGAGGGGTATGTTCCTGTAGCGCAGGATTTATATTCTTACGGAAACAATGTTGGTAATTTTCAGACTTATACAGGATCAAATCCAGGGGCTGTTGGTATCCGCTTTGAAAGCGGGATGATCTATCTTAGTGGAACAGCCAGTTCTTATCAAAGATTAGTTAAGCAATTAGACTTGACTGGCATTAATTATGTTAATGTATTATGTGCTCACCCAAACAACACAGGCAGGCTAATTATAGAAATACAAACTTCTATAGGGGGGTCTTATAGCGCCAGACTAGATCAAACGAATATAGGTAGCCAAACCGTTTTATCGCTAAATGTGGCAGCAATACAAGCAATTAGGTATATATCCATTGGCTGCGGGAACTTAGCTTTGTATATATATAGAATATGGACATCGTAGGAGGTTGTTATGAGAATATATGTAAATGAGAATTATGAAATCATTGCCTTGGATGCAGAACTGGAAAATTACTGGCACATGTTTGAGGTTGGGCAAACAAGAGAAGAAATGTTCGGAAATTTATGCGAGGCATGTATTCAAGGGTATAAATATGAACCTCTATATGAATTTCTTTTCAACGAAGACGGAAGTAATGCAAGAGATGAAAAGACGGGGGAATTATTGTACAAGTTAGATGAAAATGGCGAGAGGCTTCTACAAGGATATTCTTGCTACCCTTTTGTAGATTATAAAACTCTTATGTTAATCCAGAAACAATATGAAGACTCCCAAAGACAGGTACAGGCTCTGAACGCCCAAATCGCTTATTTACAGATGTTGTCAGGAGTAGAAACGGAGGTGGATCATGAGTAAGAATTTTGAAAAGGTAAAGAACTTTTACATTGCGGATTTATGGCCCTTAATTTGGGTATGGAATGCAGTAGGTAAATGGATCACGGTGGAAGAGTACCGGGAGATCACGGGAAAAGAATATGAGAAAGAGTGAGGAAAATGAGAATGAAAAATACATTATGCACGGCTGCGGGTGTGGCCGGCAGTTTTATAGCATCTTTATTTGGGGGCTGGGATACAGGAATTGGTACCCTGGTCCTTTTTATGGGAATAGATTTCTTTTCAGGATTGGCAGTTGCCGGAGTCTTTAAGAAAAGTACCAAAACCGAAACAGGAGCTCTGGAATCCAAAGCCGGCTTTAAAGGACTGTGCCGCAAGGGAATGACGCTTTTCTTTGTTTTGATAGCTTACCGGTTAGACTTAGTTATCGGCACCAATTACATAAGGGATGCTGTGATCATTGGTTTCCTGGCTAACGAGCTTATTTCCATCGTGGAGAACGCAGGACTTATGGGGGTACGGCTCCCTTCCGTCCTGGTAAAAGCTATTGATGTTCTAAAAAAGAAAGCGGAAGTAAGAGAGGAGAAGGCATGAAAGAGAAAATTGCAAAACTGATCGATGTAAAATCTATCATGACATTATCCCTGACAGGCGGCTTTATTGCCCTAACCTGTTCGGGGGAGATTGGCGGGGATCAGTTCCTTACCATCTTTACGATCATCGTAGGGTTTTACTTTGGTACACAGTCGATGAAAAAATAACCTGTTGCGATATCGCAACTCACGGGCCTGGGTGATTCCTGGGCCTTTTTCTATTGAAAGGAAAGGTAATACTATGAAACTAACGCTTGTTAAACAGGGAGATTTTTTAGGGACTAAATGTGATTTTTATGTAAATGAATCTGGCGATATCTTTATGAGCAGGACGCAGATCGGATATGCCTTAAAATACGCTGATCCGTCTAATGCAATTAAGAATATACACAATAAATATCCGGACAGGTTTAATAAATGGAGCATTGAAGTAACGGGTGCTCACTTTGAGCCCCCGTTAAAAAATAACAAGAATTCTTCAAAAGTTTATATGTATGAAGAACGCGGCATTTATGAAGTTTGCCGTAGATCAAGGCAGAAGGTCGCAGATGATTTTAACGATTGGACATATGAAGTTATCCAGTCGATTAAGAAGAATGGATATTACATAGCTTCCGAAACAGACAACAAATGGCTTGGCACACGTCAGGAAACAAAGAAGGTCCGGAAGATGGAAACAGATCAGATTAAGCTATTTGTGGAGTATGCCCGGAAGCAGGGAAGCCAGAATGCTGACCGCTATTATGTCCTGTACACGAATCTTATAAATAAACGCTTAGAGATTCCAAGCGGTGGCAGAGATAAAGCCGATCAGGAAACCTTATTGCGGTTGAAATCTCTGGAAACCGTGATAGAGCTGCACCTTGTCACATTGATGAAAGAGGAGCTGCCATATAAAAAAATATACCAAGAAGTTAAGAGATTTATAGAAGCATTGTAGACAGAGCTTAAAGGCTCTTTTTTAGATTGGAGGAAATTATGCAGATCAATAAATTACTTACACCATATAACTTTACCGCAGGTGACATCGAACGAATCAAATATATAGTCATTCATTACGTCGGAGCATTAGGCGGGGCAGAAGCAAACTGTAAATATTATGCTTCACAGTATGTCGGTGCCAGCGCACACTATTATGTGGGCTTCGCAGGTGAAATCTGGCAGTCCGTTGAGGATAAGAACATTGCCTGGCATTGCGGAGCAAAGAAATATGTACATCCTGAATGCAGGAATAGTAACAGCTTAGGTATTGAACTATGCGTGCGGAATAAGGGAAGCCAGGCATCGGATTCCAAGGACTGGTACTTTGAGGACGAAACTGTACAGTCAGCCATTGAACTGACCAAGGTGCTGATGACAAAATACAACGTACCTGCTGATCATGTGATCCGGCATTATGATGTAACGGGGAAGATTTGTCCGAATCCTTATGTCTATAATCACACGCAGCATACCTGGGGGGCTTTTAAGGCTGCGCTGGTAACTCCTGCAGAAAAGAAATCCGGCTGGAAAAAAGAGGACGGCGGCTGGAGATTTTACAATGGAGATACCGGGTTATGTGTACAGAACAAATGGCACCAGGATCCTGACGGTAAGTGGTACTGGTTTGACGGTGCCGGCATGATGGTCACAAACACCTGGTACAAATATAATGGTGACTGGTATTATCTGGGACCAGACGGTGCTATGTGCAAGTCGCAGCTTGTAGAAAATTCCGGAAAGATTTATGCAGTTGATAAAGATGGCAAGATGGTTACGGAGCCGGTGATGCTCACTCCTGATGATGATGGTGCGCTACAGTGGCCGGGGCTGGCAAATTAGTAAATAGAAAAGGCAGGTATCCGGTATTCCGGGCCTGCCTTAATATTACAGATATCTTTTAAGTTCCCACGAATTAGCTCATCTTGAAATCGTAGCCGCCATTGTTCACCAGTTGACCAGAAACCTGACTCCGGAACAGGTAGTGGAATCAGGATTCGGACCATATTACATTGACCATACGACTGGAATCTGGCCCCAGTCAGCCGGAGGAGTTCCTTTCAATGCCAATCAATTTCAATCCAAAGGGGACCCGATTACCGATCTGGTTGAAGATATGGCAGCAGAGCAGAAAGCGCGGACCACTTACGATAATATTTTGCGTGTAATAACCGATCCGGAGATTTGTGATCCGATCCGTTATTTAAGAGAACGCGAAGTCGTTCATTTCCAGAGATTCGGAGAAGCATTACGAATCACCCAGGATAACCTGGACAGCAAGAATTTCTATGCATTCAATCCCAGTTTTGATATCAGAAAACCATGTTAATAACAGCAGGCTGCAGTGCAATTTCATACTGCGGCCTGTTTTTATTCTCTAAATAACCCGCTTTTTCCACAAAAGTTTCCTTTATTCGATTGACGGAGCCTGTTTATACTAGTAAAATAAAAGACAAATAGACAAGAGAATGGGGCATTATTTATGGATAACAGAAATAGCATTTTGACAGACACACTTCCGGATCAGGCTATTTTCGCACTGGATATCGGGACCCGCAGCATCATCGGTATGGTGGGAATGCCGGATGGGGAAAGAATTCATATCGTTGCCATAGAGAGGGCCGAGCATACAAAACGGGCGATGATTGACGGCCAGATCGAGGATATTGACCAGGTGGCCAGGATTGCAGGTCAGGTAAAGGAAAGACTTGAAAAGAAGCTGGGATGCAGGCTTAATAAAGTGTGCGTGGCAGCGGCAGGAAGAGCGCTGCGGACGGAAAGTGTTACCTTTGAGATGGAGCTTTCCAGAGCACAGAAAATTGATGCAGAATCTGTCAGCAGACTGGAAGCCGGGGCAATCAGTGAAGCTGAAAAAATATTTATGAGCCGGGAAGGAAAAGATTCTGACCGGCAGTTTTATCTGGTAGGATATACGGTAAGCAGGTATTATCTGGATAATTATATGATATCCAATCTGGTGGACCATCATGGACGGGTACTGAAAGCGGACATTATAGCGACCTTCCTCCCTACAGAAGTAGTTGAAAGTCTCTATTCCGCCATGCACAAGATTAACCTTGAAGTTGCCAGCCTCACCCTGGAGCCGATTGCTGCTATCAATGCTGCAATCCCTCAAAATATCCGTCTGTTAAATCTTGCCATGGTGGATATCGGTGCAGGAACCTCAGATATCGCTGTGTGCCGGGATGGAAGTGTGACCGGATACACGATGGCCATCCTTGCCGGAGATGAGATTACCGAGTCGATCATGAAAGAGTATCTGGTAGATTTTGATACGGCAGAAAAGATAAAGGCAGAGATTGATGAAGCGGAAGAACTGCATTTTACCGATATTCTGGGATTTGAACAGACCATAACGAGAGAATCCATTTTTGAAAGTATTAAGGAAGCATCCTCACGGCTTTGTGAAGAAATTTCTGCAAAGATCATGGAGATCAACGGAGGAATGCCGTCCGCTGTATTTTTAGCGGGAGGCGGAAGCCGATTGGCCGGATTAAAAGAGGGGATTGTGGAGCATTTAAAGATTGATCCCAAAAGAGTGGCGATCGCAGGCAATAATTTTAAGATCAATGCCTATTCAGAGGAATACGATCTTGAAAATCCGGAATATGCAACGCCTCTTGGAATTGTCATTTCCGCAGGCTTTAACATTGTCAATGACAGCTACCGGATTACCTTAAATGACCGGCCGGCTAAGATATTCCGCAATGGAAGCTTTACGGTAATGGATGTGCTTATGATGAACGGCTATAATTATCAGGATATGATCGGCCGTTCCGGGCAGAATCTGGTGGTGAGCGTCAACGGCAAAAGAACCGTTTTTTATGGTGAAAAGGCAGAGCCGTCTGTATTAAAGCTCAATGGAGAAGAAGCACAGTTATCTGACCCGGTAAATGCAGAAGACTGGATCGTATTCATTCCGGCAAGACACGGAAAGACTGCTTCTGCCAAGTTGTCCGATGTAACATCCCTTGATTCAAACAAGAAGGTGACTGTGAACGGAGAACCGGTAAAAACAGATGTTGTTTTAAAATCCGGGGATCGGATAGAAATAGAAGAATTCGTTAAAGAAGCAGATACTGTTGAGAAAGAAGAAAAAACTTTTTCAGAGGATCGGAACGATGGCCGTAGTGTGACAGGCAGTGTGAACGTTGCTCATACTCCCGTATCAGGGATCCGTTTGGCTCCTGCGGAGATGGGGTCTATGAATATAGCTTCGGGAGTACCGCAGGAGGAAGTGAAAAAAGTACAGGAAGTCAGAGGAGAGATCACTGTTTTTCTTAATGATATTCCGCTGGTTCTTCCGCCGAAGCCAGACAATCAGCCTTATTATCTTATGGATATGCTGGAATATTCAGGTCTGGACTTTAAAAACCTTACAAGACAGGTCATGCTGGAGGTCAATGAAGAAAGCGGCTATTTTCAGCAGGAATTACATAACAGAGACCGTGTAAAGATATATCAGGTTTAATTTCAAAAGGTTTTAATCAATGGAAGATTGATGGAAAAAAGAGACAAAAAACAGTTCTAAGGCTCACATGTCAGGTATAAAAGCATAAGATATATTACAAGCTTGATAATTGAGGAGCATATATCAATGAGTTGTAATAATTGGAATAATTGCGGATGCAGCAATAACAATAACAGCTGTAACACCAGCTGCATAAAAAGCAGCAACACAAATAAATGCAAAAGTGAAGTCAGCGATGCAACCACAGGCAGCGGCAACATGAGTATGTGTTATCGTCAGGGCTATGCAGCTGGTTTCAAGGATGGTTATGAGACCGGTTTCCGTGATGGTTTCTGGTCTGCTACCGGATGTGGAAGAGGCTATAAAGGTTCCGTCATGGGCGATTCTGAATCCAACTGTAACTGCAGGTAACAACCAATCCAAATATGAAGACCTGGTTTCCTTTATGGAGATCAGGTTTTTTATTATACATGAAAGTTCTACGAACTCCCCTGTATAATAAAAAGCCCTCCGGTAGGATCACACTGCGGCGGTGGATTTCATGTCACTGAGGCGAGCTTTTGCAGGCGGAGAATTCCCCAAGCTGGATTCGTTCTTATGATGTTTTACATAAAAAAATATTAGCTAAATAAAAAAGCCATTGTTTGGTAAAAATGTATATTGAAAAAGTATATATGATATGTTAGCATATATACAAGTCATTAAGTTTGTATACAAATATTAATATTTGAATACAAATTAAAACACAGTGATGACGAGATAACTGACCAAAAAACACAGGTAAAGGAGAATGGAATTATGAATAAGGACTACTTAACAAGCCAGTTTTCCCTTGAAGGAAAGGTTGCCTTAGTAACAGGCGCTTCCTATGGTATTGGATTTGCCATTGCAAAATCTCTTGCAGCAGTAGGTGCTACCATCGTTTTTAATGATATCAAACAGGAATTAGTAGATAAGGGGATCGCTTCTTATAAAGAAGAGGGAATCACCGCTCATGGATATGTATGTGATGTTACCAATGAAGACGCTGTGAATGCCATGGTAGCTCAGATTGAAAAAGAAGTTGGTGTGGTTGACATTCTGGTAAACAACGCTGGTATTATCAAACGTGTACCTATGATCGAAATGTCAGCAGCAGATTTCAGACAGGTGATTGATGTTGATTTGAATGCACCATTTATCGTAGCAAAAGCAGTTATCCCTTCAATGATCAAAAAGGGTCACGGAAAGATCATTAACATCTGCTCCATGATGTCTGAGCTTGGCCGTGAGACTGTATCTGCTTATGCAGCAGCAAAGGGCGGACTTAAGATGCTGACCAAGAACATTGCATCTGAATATGGTGAATTTAACATTCAGTGTAACGGTATTGGACCTGGCTACATTGCAACTCCTCAGACAGCTCCGCTTCGTGAGCTTCAGGCAGACGGCTCCAGACATCCATTTGACCAGTTCATCATCGCTAAGACTCCTGCAGGACGCTGGGGAGAGGCTGAGGATCTGGCAGGCCCGGCAGTATTCCTTTCTTCCGACGCTTCTAACTTTGTAAATGGACACATTCTGTACGTTGACGGCGGCATCTTAGCCTACATTGGCAAACAGCCGCAGTAATTTGTCAGATATTAACATGAAATAAGACTTTCGCAGTGGGATTTCATGAGAAAACTATGGCCATGATGTCTGCCGCCTGGCGGACTTCATGGCGTATTTTTTAATTTCACAGGAAATGTTTATAATATAGAAGACGGAGAGTGTTCCATGGAAGGAAAAACCAAAACCTATAAAAACCGTGGCGAGCTGGTGTTTGAGACTCTGAAACAGGAGATTTTGGACCTGGAATTAAAGCCTGGACAGATGATAAGCGAAAATGAGATATGTGAGCGTTTCGGCGTATCCCGCACTCCGGTCAGGGATGCTCTAAGAAGTCTGCAGGAACAGGGATTTGTCATTTCAGTGCCATATTCCGGTACCCAGGTGACTCTGCTGAATCTGGATAATATCAAGCAGATGATCTATATGCGGGTTGCTGTTGAAACCATGGTCATGAGAGACTTTTTGGATATTGTGACGCCTATGTGGATCGAAGAAGTGCGTTATCTGATACGCAAGCAGCAGGCTCTGATACAGGAAAAGGGATTTGAACCGGAACAGTTCTACCGTATAGATGCTGAGATGCATGCCATTTGGTTTCGGGCTACCGGAAAAAGGAAGCTTTGGGATATGTTACAGGCCCAACAGTTACATTATACAAGATTCCGTATGCTTGATTTTGTAACTGAAACAGATTTTACCAGAATCATAAGAGAACACACGGAGCTGTTTGAACTTTTGGAGAAAAAGGACATTGCAGGACTGGAACAGTCTCTCAGAGAACATCTGTATTATAGCATGAAGAGAATGAAGTATCAGATTGAAGTAGAATACAAAGACTATTTTGAACAGGAAGAGCAGGAGGATATCTAATGGCTGCGGTATCAATAGCTGTAAAAGGAAAAGATGGAAAAGAGAAAGCCCTGGCATCAGGAGAAAATCAGGCAATCCTTGTATTTGAAGGGGAATATGAAGAGGGAGATATTATCGTTGTTGGAACTGATAAGACACACATGCATTATGTAGTACGAATCGATGACTGTATGGATGAAGCTTTGGTCTATGTCACCAGACAGGAAGTGATTTATCCCATTCCATTTGGCGAGAAAAAAGTTTCTTATAATCCCAAAGCATTTATTGGAGATAAACATTATCTGACTATTCGGACTGCATCGGAACATGAGACGGCTGCTTATCGGAATCTTGCAAAGAATGTTATGGATCAGCATGGAGACCCGGGCTGCTATCCCCATGCCTTTGCCAATGTTGAAACAAGAGGAGAAGCAGTATTTGCAGCCCGCAATGCCATTGACGGTGTTCTGGCAAGCGAATCCCATGGGAATTGGCCTTATGAGTCATGGGGAATCAACCAGCAGGATGATGCAGAGCTGACGCTTGAATTTGGCCGCCCTGTGGACTTTGACCAGCTGGTACTTTATACTCGTTCCGATTTTCCTCATGACAACTGGTGGGTAAAAGCAACGTTTTCATTTTCAGATGGTACATCTGAAGTAGTCACTATGACTAAAAGTGTAAAGCCACATGTATTCTCTATAAAGCGTAGGAATATTACCTGGGTAAAATTAAGTGATCTGATAAAAGCAGACGATCCTTCCCCTTTTCCTGCTCTGACTCAGATTGAAGTTTATGGAAAAGATTCAGAATAAATAATGGAGAAAAACTTCTTTTCCTTTTGTGAATATTCGGGTAAAATAGGGGCAGAGAGAAAATTATCACATAAGGAGGAAGCGGATGGAATTTTTGTTTTTAGAGCCTGTATTTAAAGAGGCCATCTGGGGAGGCACCAGACTGCGGGATGTATTTGGCTATGAGATACCAGGGGATACAACGGGAGAGTGCTGGGCAATCAGCGCACATAAGAACGGAGAATGCCGCATTGCAGGGGGGAAATACGACGGAAAACTGCTAAGCAGCCTGTGGAAAGAAAATCCGGAGCTTTTTGGACATTATCCGGGTGATCAGTTTCCGCTTTTGATTAAGATTATTGATGCGAAAAATGATTTGAGCATTCAGGTCCATCCGGATGACGCTTATGCCGGAACTCATGAGAATGGCTCCCTTGGTAAAACAGAATGCTGGTATATTCTGGACTGCGAACCGGATACGGAGATCGTGATCGGGCATCACGCAAAGAATAAGAAAGAAATGGAATCTATGATAAGGGAACGCAGATGGGAAGAATTTATTCGTACCGTCCCCATTAAAAAAGGAGATTTCTTTCAGATTGATCCGGGCTGTGTTCATGCCATTAAGGGCGGAACCATGATTTTAGAAACCCAGCAGAGCAGTGATATCACTTACCGTGTATATGATTATGACCGTTTATCTGATGGAAAGCCAAGGCAGCTTCATGTAGAGCAGAGCATTGATACCATTAAGGCGCCATTTGAGCCCAATGAGAGCCGGCCGGTTACGGAAAAGGTTCCGGGTGCGGTGCATACTCATTTTGTGACCTGTAACTATTATACAGTGGACAAGTATGATATCGATGGTGTTTTTTCTGTGGAATTTAACAAGTATTTCACCAATGTGAGTGTGATAAGCGGAAAGGGTTCCGTTAATGGGATTCCCCTGGAAGCAGGGCAGCATTTTATCGTTCCGTCAGAGAGCGGAGAGTGCAGATTTGAAGGAACGATGTCAATCATTTGTTCTAATCCGGAATAAGGCAGGAGGAAAGATATGAGACTTGGGGCGTTAGAAGCAGGCGGAACGAAGATGGTGTGCGCCATCGGCAATGAACACGGAGAAATATTCGACCGGGTTTCCATACCAACGGAAACACCGGAGCTTACCATGCCAAAACTGATTTCTTATTTTGCAGATAAGGAGATCGAAGCACTTGGAATTGGTTGCTTTGGTCCCATTGATTTGAATAGAAGTTCAAAGACTTACGGCTTCATTACCACCACTCCAAAGCTTGCGTGGAAAAACTATAATATTACAGGTGTTTTGAAAGAGGCACTGCGTATACCGGTAGGATTCGATACGGATGTTAATGGCTCCGCACTTGGAGAGGCTACCTGGGGGATTACCAAAGGGCTTGAAAACAGTATGTATATTACCATTGGCACCGGTGTGGGGGCAGGAGTTATAACAAACGGAAAGCTCCTTCACGGTATGCTTCATCCGGAAGGAGGCCATCTTCTTCTGGCAAGACATCCAAAAGATGCGTTTGAGGGAACCTGCCCGTATCATAAAACCTGTCTGGAAGGGCTTGCAGCAGGTCCTGCCATCGAAGCCCGCTGGGGAAAGAAGGGATTTGAACTGGCAGACCGCAGAGAGGTCTGGGAATTGGAAGCTTATTACATTGCCCAGGCCCTGGTGGATTATATTATGATTCTGTCCCCTCAAAGAATCGTTCTGGGCGGCGGCGTGATGCATCAGGAGCATTTGCTCCCTCTTATAAGAGAAGAGGTAAAGCGGCAGCTGGCCGGATATATTGATACGGCTGAACTGGATCATATGGAACAATATATCGTTCTTCCCAGTCTCAATGACAATCAGGGTATCATGGGAGCTTTAAAACTTGGACTTGACGAATATCAACTGGAAAAGATAGGGTAATTGCCATTTTTCTCCTAATGTAATTCCATTTTCTGTATGCTAATATAAGTTTGTAACAGAAATGTAATTATTATGTAACAAATAAGGAGGATATTCCCATGAAAAAGTTCCCAGTACTTCTTTTAGCGGCAGCGACCGCACTTACCGTTGCAGGTGTTCCTATGACAGCACAGGCAGCAACCTGTTCCAGATCATATTCAAACGGTTATACATCAAACTGCTTTAGACAGTCTGGAAACCTTAATAACCTGTTGAACTGCAATGGCTACAAGAGCAGCTGCGTCAAAGGAAATAACAATTCCAAAAGCAGCTGTTTCAATGGTAAGACAACCTATACCGTTAATTCCAGGCAGTGCAATTCTCTTTCCAGTTTTTGGCGGTAAATTTAATAACAAATTTTAACAGGCCGAACGGTGATCGTTCGGCCTGTTTCCGGGAAAATCATTTCCCTTCGTTTACGATCTGTTCCAGTACCTGAATCAAATCGTATATGGTGTTAATCTGAACATTCCGCCCCAGGATCTCATTTTTTAAATCGATGGAGAGAGTTTCAAATTTTGCCTGAACGGCAGGAGCTATATAGGACATGGTCATCACCTCATATTTATAGTGCGCATCCGAAAATGGATTATGCATTCTAAATCTATTTTCACATAAAAACTTTCTATGGCTGGCATACTATGGGTGAGGTGATAAAAATGGAAAAAAACCGATTGGAAAATCAATATGAGAAAAAAGACCATGAAGTATTGCATAACAGCGTGAAGGAAACAGGTGATACGGTCAATCAGAATCAAAGCCATAATTCCCGCAGGGAGGGGATGGGACCAAACACCAAGAGAAGATCAGACTGAATAAACAAGTGGGTGGAAGCCAGGATGCGTTGGCTTTCACCCACTTATCGTTTCATACTTATGACCGGGCAGTATACAAAACCACTTATCAGGAAGATTGATAGAAGGAAACGCGCATAGAATGAGTTGTTTATCTTTAGTAAGGCAGTTTTGCGGCGGTTTTGCGCGGTCAGAATATCAATCTTCCCTGCTTGATAAGTTGTTTTGTAATAATAGTATATGTCAAATGCTTGTTTGTGTGAACAAGCTGAATCCTGTCCGGAATGCAGGGGAAAATGCTTCGTTATTATAAACATAATTATTCTTTTTCAGAAGATACAATATGTAAAGAAGGTTTTTCTTCAATATCTAAAAGACCAAGTTCGGAAAGAATGGAAATCGTTGCTATAGTAGCCAGCTCAACGGAAACACTGACAGAAGCGGCTGTAACACAACCGATCAATGCTGCAGTATCCTGATTGATTTCCATGTGTTTGTAAGAACTTTCGGATACCACAGAACTCACTTTTTCTATCACGTATTCCATATTTTGATTGATTACTTTTGTGGTTATGTCTTTGGTCAAATCATTAAGTTTTGCCATACTGATCAACTCCTTTTTTTAAAACCGGCCACGGGGGAATGTTAAAATAATAGAATTTATATAATCTGTTCATCTTTTGGGCTTTTATTAATGATAAAAAAGAGTGTTCGCCCTAGCCATAATATACCAAAAACGGTGAGGAAAGTCTACTGTAAAAAATATAGTTGCTCAGCCATAAATTAGATACGGTTAAATTTAAAAAAAAACTTAAAGATGAAAGATAACCACTTTATAAAACAAAGAGGTGAAGAGGTTCATGGGAGCGGAAATACAGACAATAATGAAGCTAGTAAATAAGCATGTTTAAATTTTCGCCTGAGTACCCTCATCCTGCTTACTATTTCTTGATGGTTTCTTTCATATTTAATTGCAGGTAAGGTAGCTGCATGTAACTGTATAATCCCGAACGGTTCTATTATAAAGGGAGGGATTTGAAACTGAAAGAGCAATGGAATACACCGAAAAAAGTACAAAAACAAAAAACGCAAATTTTCACATTTACAGTAATTTGCGTTTTTTGATATCGGACATGAAAAAATTTTAAAGATTATCCTGTAAGACTGGTTCAGATGTTTTTGTTTTCTGAGTCATGCCCCATGGATAATTGAGCGGCGCATAGGTGGAAGAGATTTTCAGAGGCTGATTGCCAATATTAACAATATTATGCCATGTGCCGGCTGGTACAAAGATGACGTAATTGGGAAAAGCAAGATATTGATCATACAACGAGAATTTGTGTTCACCCAGTTGGATTAATCCAACTCCCTCCTCGATACGTATGAGTTGGTCGTGGTCAGGATGCACCTCCATACCAATAAGTTCATTAACAGGAATGTTCATTAGTGTCACCTGCAGCTGGGTACCTGTCCATAGAACAGAACGGTAATTATCATTTTGCTGTGCTGCTTTTTGAAGATCAATCAGCAATGGATTTGGTCCATAATCATATGGGAAGGTGGGAGTATTTTCTGGAATATCAAAGTCGTCAATACCAGGCATGTGATTATTCCCCTTGAATATTATTTTATATTAATATATGTGGTGCAGCAAAGGCTGTTGTTAAAGGAATAATAAATATGTCTTTTACTGAGAAAAGTGCTATGAAAAACTTTTGTGCTTTAAAAGTGGTTTTTTATTATGAAGCAGGTTCATGTATTGCAAAAAATAAGGGTTTTTGATTTAGTAAAACGGGTAGTGATGAAGCTGCAAGGTTAATCTTTTAAAACCAGCAGAAGGAAGATTAAATGAAAAGCAAAGGAGATAAATAATGTCTTTTACACTATTATGTATACTTTTTATTGTGTTAGCAGCAATCGTGGCTGTTATTGTAGCAATTACGAAAAAATAAATTTCAAAAGGCGGTCATCCAGGTCACATGGTTGATACTTAAATTGACAGTTATCCACAATAATGTGGAAATAATTGTGGATTGTTTGTTAGTGTCTGAAAATATGACATAAATCTCCAAATTATTACGGTATGTGATTGCTTTTATGCCAGGCAGACAGCAATGAGGACAAAATAAAACAAAAAACCCCGGCATATACAGGGAATCCTTGTATATACCAGGGTCTTTAAAAGATGGAGACAACAGGATTCGAACCTGCGACCTTCTACACGTCAAGCAGATGCTCTCCCAGCTGAGCTATATCTCCATATATGAATTGTAACTGAAAAAGCAGAAAAAGGCAAGAACATTCTGCTTTTGAAATAGAATAAAAAAATACTGAAAAAACGTGTTATTATACGTTCCTCCAGCATTAATCCGGTCTGTTATCAATCGGAGTAACAGGATTTGAACCTGCGACCTCTCGGCCCCCAGCCGAGCGCGCTACCAAGCTACGCCATACTCCGTCTTGCTGACACTATGACATTATAGCAGAAAGTTTTGGATTGGTAAAGTATATTTCTTGAAAAATTTTCAAAATTAAGCTATGATGGTAAAGACATGATAAATTTAAATTAGAAAAAAGGTGAAAATAGATGAAGCCAATCGTAAGCTTTGATGTAGACATGACGTTGCTTGACCATAAAGACTGGAAAATTCCGTCCAGTGCCATGGAGACCATCGAACGGCTGCGGGAAAATTATACCATAGTAATAGCTACGGGCAGAGATATGGATTCCCTTTTCAGTACAGCTATTCGTGATCAGGTAAGACCTGATGCCATCATTCATCTCAATGGGACAAAGGTGACCGTGGGAGATAAGATCATTTATGAACACACCTTTGATAAAAATCTATTAAAACAGATTTTAAAATATGCTGAAAACACCCCATATAGTGTGGGAACGACTGTGGGAGATTGGGATTACTATATTCACCCGGAAAATGTAAGAGCTCATGATATTGAACTTTGGGGCGAATGCGGCAGACGCTTTGATGATCCTTACAAACTTCTGGACCTGGAAGTGAGGACCATGGCTTATATGGGCGATGAAGCCGGTGCCAAAGCCATGGAAGAGGAGTTCCCGGATATCCATGTCCATATGTTTGCCGATAAAAAGGGTGCAGATGTAGTGGAACGGAAAGCATCTAAGGCAGTAGGTCTGTTAAGACTGTGTGAGTATTTTAAGATACCATTATCCGAAACCTATGCATTTGGAGACAGCATGAATGACTACGATATCATAAAAGCGGCAGGAAAAGGGATTGCCATGGGAAATGCAATGGAAGAACTGAAAAAAGCTGCGGATTATGTGACCGACCCCATCGATCAGGACGGCATAAAAAAAGCCTGCCTGCATTTGGGACTGATCCGGTAAACCTGGCGGAAGGTGCTGCTATGCAATCAATGAAGACCAAAGGAGATAACAGAATGATTAAAGAAAGATTGGAACAACTCAGACAGTTAATGGCTGAGTATCATATGGATGCATACATGATTCCGACTTCAGATTTTCATGAGTCTGAATATGTAGGTGATTATTTTAAATGCAGGGAATTTATTACCGGTTTTACCGGTTCTGCGGGTACGGCTGTGATTACAAAGGAGGAAGCGGGACTCTGGACAGACGGCCGTTATTTTGTTCAGGCGGCAAAGCAGCTTGACGGAACAGGTATTACCCTGCGCAAGATGGGGCAGCCGGGAGTACCAACGATTGAAGAATACTTAGATGAAGTTCTTCCAGAGGGCGGTTGTCTCGGCTTTGACGGTCGTGTGGTGAACGGCCAGACCGGAAAGGAATTAGAAGAATTACTGGGAGATAAAAATGTAACGCTTGCTTATGATAAAGATCTTGTGGCAGAGATCTGGAAGAATCGCCCCGATCTTTCCGCACAGCCGGTTTGGATTTTAAAAGAAAACTTTGCAGGAAAGTCTTCTTCTGATAAAATCAAAGAGCTGCGAAATAAAATGAAAAAAGAAAAAGCTACAGTCCATGTTCTTACCACACTGGACGATATCGCCTGGCTTTTGAATATCAGAGGCAATGACGTGGAATGCAATCCGGTGGTTCTCTCTTATGCACTGATCACTCTGGACAGCTTCCATTTATATATTAATGAACAGGTATTAAACGAAGAAGTAAAAACCTATCTAAAAGATCTTGGGGTTACTGTATGTCCTTATAATGACATTTATAAGTCGGTTGCCCTTTTAAACGATCAGAAGGTTCTTATAGAAACAGCCAAAGCCAATTATGCGGTTGTAAAAGGAATTGACAGTACCAACCGGATCATTGATAAGATGAATCCAACCGCACTTGCCAAAGCCGTAAAGAATCCGGTAGAAGTGGAAAATATGAAGAAGGCCCACATAAAAGACGGAATTGCCATGGTGAAATTTATTTACTGGCTGAAACATCATGTGGGAAAAGAAGTTATAACAGAAGTCAGCGCGCAGGAGCATCTGGATCATCTGCGTTCTGAGCAGGAAGGAAACCTGGGGGTAAGCTTTGATACGATTTCCGCTTATGGACCTAATGCGGCCATGTGCCACTACAAAGCGACCGCTGAAAATGATACTGCATTGGAACCGAAAGGTCTGTATCTGGTGGATTCCGGCGGTCAGTATTATGAAGGAACCACAGATGTGACCAGAACCATCGCAGTAGGCCCGCTGACTGATGAGGAACGGGAGCATTTCACCCTGACAGTTATGAGTATGCTTCGTCTGGGGGCAGTGAAGTTTTTGTATGGCTGCCGTGGTCTGACCCTGGATTATGTGGCAAGAGAACCATTCTGGAGCCGCGGAATTAATTTTGATCATGGAACCGGCCATGGCGTGGGATATTTGTTAAATGTCCATGAACGTCCCAATGGAATCCGGTGGCGTATGGTTCCCGAGCGTCAGGACAGCTGTATTTTAGAAGAAGGCATGATTACTTCGGATGAACCGGGTGTTTACATCGAAGGCAGTCATGGTGTCAGAACTGAAAATCTGATTGTTTGCAAAAAATCGGAAGAGAATGAATATGGACAGTTTATGGAATTTGAATTTCTGACAATGGTTCCTATTGATTTGGAGGCTCTTGACAAATCCATTATGACCGATGAAGACATAAAACTTTTGAATAATTATCACAAGGAAGTTTATGAAAAGTTATCTCCATATTTTTCAGGAGATGAAGCCTTGTGGCTGAAAGAAAATACAAGAGCCATATAATGAAGAAATCTTTTTTTGGACTTTTGTGCCGGAGCACAGTCGCTTTAACAGCTATACTTTTAGGGCATAGAGTGTGAATCTTTTCCAATGGGGATCGTCTGGGATAAACTTTTTTTATAGGATAACAATCAAAAGGGTGCCGGACCATAGTGTTTATGGTTCGGCACCCTTTTGATCGTTCGCCTTTTTTCTAAGCAGAAGCAGTATGGGAAATACTGCTTCTATGTCTTCCGTGGTCAAGTCTTTCAGCAAAGCATTGGCCTCTCTTAGAAGAGGCTGTTCTTTTTTTTCCGTATTAAAAAATTCTATGGGAGTAATTTCAAGATAATCGCAGATTTCAAAAAACTGTTTCATAGAAGGCATTGACCGTCCGGAAGAGATACCCTGAATATAGCTTTTATTTTTTCCTAAATCCAGGCTCATCTGATATTCGGAAATATCTTTTTTCAGGCGAAGCTCTGTAATTCGATTCCTGACAAACTGTTCATCCAACATTCTCACCTCTTGGTTTATCATAAAGGATATTTTATATAAACATTACGTATTATATGCGTAATAATGACAGAAAAACAAGTTGCATATACGTTTAAAAAGCGTTATCATGTAGGGTATATGAGTGAAAAAGATGCATAACGAGGTATTCTGACAGATACAGGGGGACGTATCATGATTGGAAGTTCAGGAAAGGAAATAAATGGGCGGAGCACCGCAGATGTGTCTCAATCTGTCCATTACAGTGAGTCGGATCAGCTATATAGAAATATAAGTCTTTTTGCGGATACAGTGTTATTTGAATATTCCTGTCTGAATGGACAAATGCAACTGTCTTCCAATGCAAAAGATCAGCTGGATTTGGTGGCATTTGAACATTTTTTGGAAAAACACAGGAGTAATGCTCCCAAGGCTGGAGAAATTCAGTCTTTTGAGATATGTCTTGGAAAGGCGGGAGAGCCATACCAGTGGTGCAGCTGCAAGCTTTGTGCAAAATGGGAAGAGAAAGCAAATATCCCCATAAGTCTTATCGGGAAACTTCATGATATCAGTGGCTTAAAATTAAGAGAACAGCAGCTTCTGCTTCGATCCGTCAAGGATGGGCTGACTGGGGTATATAATAAAACTGCATTTGAATACCGGGTAGAGGAACGACTAAAAGGTGGACGTAAAGGCTGGATGTGCATGATAGACATCGACAATTTTAAGGAAATCAATGACAGTTTGGGACATCTGGCAGGAGACCGTATTTTGGAACAGATCGGTGCAGTACTCTGTCAGGTATTTCCCGAACCCGATCTGACCGGAAGGGCAGGGGGCGATGAATTTGTGGTGTTTACTTCCGGCGGCCGTGTTCATCAGCGCGCAAAAGAGCTTTTGAAGCAGGTAGAGCTGCTTGTGCCGGAGAGAAAAGGGCGTTTATCGGTCAGTATTGGCATTGTAACCTGTACGGGGAAGAAAAGAGAGGCCTATCAGGACCTATTCTTCCAAGCAGACAGAGCCATGTACCGTGCAAAGGATGCCGGTAAGAACCGGATTGCATTTTTTCATAATAATGTATGGATTATGACTTGAAGAATAAAGATATGAAATTAGTAATAAGCAAACCAAGACAGAAAGAAAAACGCTGACTTGCTTTGCTTATTTTGTATTTTTAGTTTCTATTGGAATTTTAAGAGAAATTACTTTACCTGCTCACAGGGCAAATCAACCAAGGTAAATCTATGGTCAACGGCTGGCAATAATTTATCCACCAGGTCTGAGGTTTTAAACTTCAGACTTGAAGTATTTATACAGGGATGACAGGCGAAATATTCCTGGGACAGTACCTCCCGGTCGATCAGTAAACGGACCCGGTGGTCTTTATCATTCATAAGGCCCATAACAGATACAGAGCCAGGGGTAATGTCCAAAAACTGTTCCATGAACTCGGGAGCAGCAAAGGAAAGCCTGGAAGACCCGATCTGTTTGGAAAGGGCGGCGGTACGGAATTTTTTATTACCGGGAAGCAGGAGCAGGTAGAAATCTGTTTTTTGTGCATTGCAGAGAAAAAGATTTTTGCAAACATCGGTTTCTAAGAGAATATCCACTTCCCGGCAGGCTTCAATCGTAGGAAGGGCAGAATGATCCAGCCGCTGATAAGGAATTCCCAGCTTGTCCAACAGATCATAGGTCCGTATTTCTTTTTCCAGCCTCCCCTTTAAATCAGAAGGGCGTCCGTCATAAAGAGTCGTGTCCAGATAAAATGGATCGCAAAGATCCGCCATGATGCCACACATCCTTTCGTCTTTTAGAATTTATTATATCTGAGCATAGAAAAAATGCAACCTTTTTTCGCAGACAGGCGGATTTTGATGGTTTTATAGGGAAGAATGTATTATAATAGTCATATATACAGGAACAGACCAATGCCCGGCGTAAGATCAGGAAGAAACCTGATTTTGCTGAAAAACCGGGATTTTATTTTGTGTAAAAAGGAAAGAGAAAAGGTGGAAAGTATTTATGATAGATAACAGACTGAAAAAGGAACGGTTTCGTAAGGACGTAATGGAAAAAGGGGAAAAAATAAAGCGGGTGAAGAACGGAGACAGGAATAGTGGTAAGAGTACGGAGAAGAGTGGAGACAAGAGCAGGGGAAAGGATTTTGAAAACAAACGGGGAGAAAGAGGCGACGGAAATAGAAAAAAGAGTGTAGAAAAGAGCTGGGAAAAGAGCGCGTTCAAAGATAGTGACAGGGGAGAAGAAAAGAAATGGGCAAAGAGCGGGGACAAGGGTAGAGGTAAGAGTGTAGAGAATAAATGGGAAAAAGGTGGAGATAGGAATAAAGGTAAGAATTTAGAAAAAAAATGGAGGGAACAGGGAGATAGGAGTAAGGCAAACTCTAAAGAAAAGGTTACGGAAGGCAATAAAGATAATTTTAGGGATTCCAGTAAATATGGCGGTAAAGAACAGAAAAAGGATTACAAAAACAAAGATAGATCATATGGGAAAGGAGGATATGAGAGAAAAAATAGTATTTGCCCGGTTTTCCAAAAGTGTGGAGGCTGTCAGCTTTTGGATATGCCATATGAGAAGCAGCTTGAGCAGAAACAGAAACAGTTGGCTGATCTGCTGAAGCCTTATTGCCATATAGAACCAATCATTGGAATGAAAAATCCTTATTATTATCGAAATAAGGTACATGCTGTGTTTGATTTTGAAAAGGGAAATCCCATATCTGGTGTTTATGAAGCTAATTCCCATCGTGTTGTTCCGGTAGAAAAATGTATGATCGAAGATCAGAAGTCAGATGAAATTATCGGTACCATAAGAGGTATGCTAAAATCTTTTAAGATTCGCACCTATAATGAAGACACTGGATATGGATTGCTTCGCCATGTACTGGTCCGACGTGGGTTTGCTACCGGGGAAATCATGGTTGTTCTTGTGACAGCATCACCGGTATTTCCTTCAAAGAACAATTTTGTTAAAGCATTAAGAGAAAAGCATCCGGAAATCACTACAGTAATTCAGAATGTCAATAACCGGGACACCAGCATGATTTTGGGAGATAAAGAGCATGTACTGTATGGAAAAGGGTTTATTGAAGATGTCTTATGCGGGTACCGTTTCCGAATATCTTCCAAATCGTTTTATCAGATAAATCCGGTTCAAACGGAAGTTCTATATAAAAAGGCCATTGAAGCAGCGGGGCTTACAGGAAATGAGCGGGTGATTGATGCTTATTGCGGAATTGGTACCATTGGAATTGTTGCCAGCAGTTTTGCAAAAGAAGTGATCGGAGTAGAACTGAATCGGGATGCTGTTCGCGATGCCGTGGAAAATGCAAAGATAAATAAAGTTAAAAATGCCAGATTTTTCTGCAATGATGCGGGAAAATTCATGGTGAATATGGCGGAAAATGGAGAACACGTTGATGTGGTATTCATGGATCCGCCGAGAAGTGGAAGCACAGAGGAATTTATTGAATCAGTGGCGAAACTCAAACCTGAGAAGGTTGTCTATGTTTCCTGCGGACCTGAAACCCTTGCCAGGGATCTGGAGTATTTTAGGAAGATGGGGTATGAGGCGAGGAAAGGTTGGGGGGTGGATTTGTTTCCGAATACGGGGCATACAGAAACAATTGTCAAATTGTGTCGAAAATAAGGAGGGCGTATTGAACATTGAATTTAGCATACCAATTTTAATTGAACTAACAGATTTGGAGGAAAGTGCTAAGCTTTGCAATAGTTATGGTTTTAAATTATTAGTGCTAATCTCTTAAAGAAAAAGTGTTAGGGCGTAAAATATATAAATTTTAGAATGAACTATGACAGATATTATATATTGAAGAGGCAAAAAAATATGATATATTTTGAATGGAGGCTCTAAGGATGAAAGGCGAACAAAAAGAAATACTAAATGCCAATAAAATGTTATCGCCTAATTCGCAGGCTATCAACACTAAATTTCGCAGATTTATTCTTGCAGGAATGATAATATATACAGTCTTAGTTTTGTACTTCATGTTCTTAGGGTTTAATAGGACAGGCGATAAAATTGATTATAATATTTATACATTTATATTTGTCCCGGATAGGGTTCCACTAAGGTTTCCAAAACTGACGATGTCATGGTTATTCGATTTTGGAAACATTGCTGCTTTTATTCCATTTGGTATTATAATTCCATTGCTGTATCGAATCTGTTTTAAAAAGTTTATCCCGTTATTTATATTAGTGATTACCTTTTTAGAAGTGCTTCAGTCTTTAACTTTCCTGGGTACGTTTGATGTGATGGATATTATATCGAATACATTGGGTGCAATCATAGGATTTGTTGCCTATAAGGTAGCGTTTACCACAGGGATTACCTTTAAAAAGTTTACTACTTTAGCAGCAACTATTCTTATATTATTTCTTGGGATTATGACTGTTTCTGAAGCAATTGATTATGGTGTACATGTAAATGAAACAATAGGACCTATTCAAGCAATAAACGAAATAAGTGCAGATGCACCAGTAAGCGAAAAAATTTCGTCTTTCACGGTGCAAGGTGAAAAAATAGATCCTACGTTAAATTTATATAGCAGTAGGGATGAGAAAAGTAAAGAGTATCTATTTAATGTAGGCAAGGAAAATCCGTGGATCTATGCCAATATTGGTATTCCTGACGGGGTAGAATATAAAGGCTCAGTTACGATTATGGTCAACGGGGAAGAGCTGTTTTTATTCAGTGATAAAGATGAAGGTAAAAATACGTTTAAAGTGAAAACGTTTTATAATGCAAAATTAAAAGATTTGAAAATAATAGTCACTGGAAACGCTAGAGTATGGGATGTTGGAATCGCAGAAATAAAGCATTGGTGGCAGTAACTGCAATGAGCGCAATTAGCTACGAAGATTTCGAAGAGTTCAGTGATGAGCTAAGGAAACTGTAAGTACCTTTGTTGAGAGATAGTTTGTTATATATGATTCAGAACGGTATCGTTTTTCTATAAGTAATAGTCAATCTATTGTTTACGCCAAGGACAAAGTGCGTCTTTCAGGAATCCATATTACAGCATCAACACATGTTGAAACTGTTTGCTTACTAACCCGTGTAAAATAAGGATTTAAGCGGTTTTTAATACTGACAACGGTAGGCGGTGACAACCATTTGATAACCCTTTTTTGAGATGTTGTCAAATAGAAGCCGCCTTTTCAAATATATCTACGCTTCTGGAAGCCATTGTATCAGTTGCGTGGGTATAAGTCTGCAGGGTAGTGCTTATATTGGAGTGACCTAGGCGAGCTTGTACATCTTTTATATCGGCTCCGTTTTCAACTAACATTGTGGCGTGGGTATGCCGTAGGGAATGGTAGTCGAATGCAAGTTGCAATTCGTTATGGATTACACGGCTGCAGTAGAGAGTGTAATTTATTTTGTGTAAACCCATTGGATTAATGAAAAAATATCTGTTAAATGAATTTTAGATTTTGTGACTGTATTGTTGCACATGGAGAACAGGCTGTCAAGAACTTTTGGCAGCCTGTTCTTTGTCATTCCGGTTAATCCAGATCCTGTTGGGTAATCCGGTCTTCAAAGTAAATACACAGTTGCTCCAGTATCTGACCCCAGTTCCATGGTTTTTCTTCCCACTTTTTCGTGATATCCATCATTGCCAGATACAACATCTTGAATAAGGCATCGTCCGTTGGAAATATTGTTTTTGATTTTGTTACCTTTCTCAGCTGACGATTGAAATTTTCTATCGAGTTTGTAGTATAGATAATGCGGCGTATTTCTGGGGGATACTTGAAATACGTGGATATCTGTAGCCAGTTGTTTCTCCAAGATGCAATGGAATAAGGATATTTATTCCCCCACTTTTCTTCTAAGCTGTCTAATTTCTGAAGTGCCATTTCCTCTGTTGATGCCTGATATACTTCTTTTAAGTCTGCCATAAAGGGTTTCATATCTTTATACGAAATGAATTTAGTGGAATAGCAAATTAGATGGACTATACATCTTTGAATTTCTGCTTGCGGGTATACTGCATGAATGGCATCACCAAATCCAGTAAGGCCATCCACAGAAACAATCAAGATATCCTCTACTCCCCGGTTTTTAATTTCTGTCAAAACTCCAAGCCAGTATTTTGTACTTTCATTTCCTCCAACCCACATACCAAGAACTTCCTATGAGCCGTTTAAGCGAATTCCGATAGAAATATAGACTGCTTTTTTGACAGTTGCATTATCCTGCCATACATAATAGTGGATAGCATCCATGAATACAACCGCATATTTTCTATCAAGTGGACGGTTTTGCCACTCTTTTGCCAGGGACAGAATGCGGTCTGTCATCTTAGATATCATTTCAGCAGAGGCATCTACCCCATAAACACTGTGCAGATGAGTTGAGATATCTCTCGTGGACATTCCTTTCGCATACATGGAAAGTACTTGATCCTCGATATTAGAAATATCTGTTTGATTCTTTTTTACAATCTGTGGCTCAAAATCACCTTTTCTGTCTCTCGGAATGTCCAGAGAGATTTCTCCCATAGAAGAGATAACGTTTTTCTTGCTATAGCCGTTTCGGCTGTTGTCCGTTTCTTTTGCCGAATAGTCATACTTAGAGTATCCAAGTTCAGTATCCAATTCCGCTTCTAACATACCTTGCAAGGTATCACCAAGCAGATCTCTTAGCATCTCCTGGATGTCCTGTGCTGTTTTGGGCTGATAATGCTGTAAGAGCCCATTTATGAATTCTTTTCGTTCCGGTGAAAGTTTTCTTTGTCTTGTCATAAAAATATCCTCCTGGTATGATGTGTAGTCATAGACCAATAGGGGTCTTCTACATCATTATTAAATTTATATCAAGGTTGGTAAGAGGATTCTCCTCCGAAAATCATTCCAACCATAGATACGTGTATAAGTTACATTCTTTTCTGTATGATTATTCACTCCTAGACTTTGTCTGTTACATAAGGTATTATCTTCCATTAGATAGAAAAAACGACGTTAACCTCCTAGGGAGCTGGCCTTTATCCAGCAATACCCGTAACTTTAGACAGTCATTCCATCAATGAAAATTTATGTTTTAGGCTGGTTGGGAGCGATTAAGCCATACCTGTATTACGTGCCAGGTAGTGTATTCATTGTTTTTATGGAACCCTATCAGAAGGAGTTTACAATGTACAACAAAAACTATATTTCCGTCGGCATTGATGTTGGATCTGCTTTCAGCTTCATGACCATCCTTGCACCTGACGGAGCGGTAATCCAAAAACCTTTCAAGATTACACATAACAATCCGGTTTCCCTGCAAAAGGCGGTTTCTTTCATCAAAAAAGCAGAAGAGCTGTATTCCTTAGAAAGTCGCACCTTTCTGGAATCCACTGGAATCTATCATTTCCCACTCTTCTGCTATCTGATTGATTGTGGTTTTAACGCCTCCATAATCAATCCTATTATTACACATTCTTCAAAGAATGGGAATATACGAAAAGTAAAAAATGATAAAGTTGATTCTAAGGGTATTGCAAAGTTAGGATTATCTGCTGATATTCCTGTTTCTCAATTCCCAGCAAAACTGATTCTTGAGATTCGAAGCCTTACTCGTAAGTATTATGATCTGACGGATGAACGAGCCGCTCATATCAACAAACTCAAAGGCGATCTACATACCGTATTTCCGCAGTATCTGGATATTTTTAGTGATATTACAGGTAAGATATCTACCATGATTCTTCGCCAGTATGGTACACCAGATAAAATACTACGTGGTCACAAAAAGACCATGATTGAAAAGATCTCCAAAGCTTCCAGAAAAGGGTTCTCCAAAGCCGCAGAACGTTATGAAACGCTCTGTGCTGCAGCAACATCGTCAAAAACTTTTGGCTGTCAGATTGATAGTATTTATTTTAACATTTCTCTGACACTGGACCTCATCGAAAAGCTTGATTGCGCTCTGGATTCCATTATGTAGCGAATCAAGCAGTTGGTAACTTTTCATAAAAGCGAAAAATTTGTTCAACAAATCAAACTGATTAACACAATCAAAGGCGTTGGTTTTCTGACTGCTGCAACCATCATGTGCGAAATCGGTGACTTTGCCGCATTCCGTAATCCAAAGCAGCTATTCGCTTACTTCGGACTTGATCCAGAAGTAAATGAATCTGGTAAATTTGTTGGGACTCAGTTACATATGAGCAAACGAGGTTCCAGAATTGCCCGTCGTGCTATTTTTGCTGTAGCACTAGCATCCATTCGCACTAAACGCAATGGTGAAGGCATAACCCCATATCTTCGTGAATACTACGAGAAGAAATCTGGGCAAAAGCCAAAAATGGTTGCTCTCGGAGCAGTTATGCACAAAGTGTGCAATATCATCTTTGCTGTTCTTCGTGATGAAAAAGAATTTACATTATGTTCTCCCGAAGAACACTGCAGGAAATATCAAAGACCTGCTTTGCAGGTCGCATAAACATTCATCCTGCACAATCTATAACTATTAATGAAGCGAAAATCCAAAGGATTTACGTTTATTAAAGTTACTCATTTTTAGGTTCTAAAAACAAATGCATAAAGTTCTATTTTTTATCATTTAGGACTTGACTTTAACTAGCTGGTCTGATTCATGTAACTCTGGAAGAGCTTGAACGAATTTGGAGAGCAGAAAAACAAAAATAAAGAAAGGAGCCATCCTCCGGCCGGGGCAAGGGTATACCGGGCTTCTTTGTAGAAATGGTAAATGTAGAAATATGGAAAGATACTTACATTTACGGCGAGCAGTATCAGGTAAGTAATAATGGTATTGTCAGGAATAAGATAACAGGTCATATATTGAAACCACAATTAGATAAAAAAGGATCCTTACGTGTTCGAATGAGCTTACAAGATAAGAAGGCAACGGCGAAAGTACATAGACTTGTGGCGGTCGCATTTATTCCTAATCTAGAGAATAAACCGCAGGTTAATCATATAGATGGAGATAAAAGAAATAATGATGTTAGAAATCTTGAGTGGGTAACTAATGGAGAAAATCAAATACACGCCTATAAAACAGGTTTAAACCGTATTACTGGGAATTCCGGTCGTAAAAAGATTCCAGTTTCAAAGATAAATCGGGTGACTGGTGAAGTAGAGGATACTTATTCTTCTATGGCCGAGGCGGCAAGAAGTAATAATCTTTACAGTACTAATATTGAGAAAGTTATTAGAGGTGAGAGGCATCATGCTGGTGGGTATGCATGGAAAAGGAAGTATGAAGATTGATGACAGCTAGGAACAGCTTAGATTTGCCTGATGTTCTGTAGATTTAAAAATTAAAGATTTATTGTTCTTTGATAATTGAATATTGATAGTTGGTAGAAATTGCTGTATACTTGACCTATAAAAGTTAGAATTTTGAGGAGAACTACGATGATAAGTAGGGAACAAATAGCACATGATTTAACAATGGTATATCTGAATAATAAATATGGCATAGATGTAACCGGAGATTTCAATATGTATTCAAATTCATCTGATGATACGGTTAACTCTTCTTCAGGATATGGAAGTGTAATAACTAACCATTTTCCAAATGTAAAGCAACCTAAATACAAAAAAATCGGAACAGGTGAAAAGGGATTTTTAGGAATTGAAAAAAAGAAAAAGGTTCCGTCGGGATATTTAGTAGATGATATTTTTAACAGTATGATAGATGATTATGGTCTTGCATATACGCACTTTCTAGAATTGTTAAAGAGCAAATAAGAATAATAGACATTTTCTAAACAAAATTTATTTGCTAATTTATTGATACATATAGGAGCAAATATGATAAACCAAGAAAAAGAGTATACAAGGGTGTTCCTTAATCATTAAAGATGGGCACAGCATTGGACTATGCCAAGTGCACATCGGGTGCATTTAAGCACTATAAGCTTAATAAGGCTCGCTGAGAAAACATTGGAATATATAAATCATTTAGATGAGAGAATCGAATTAACTTCCAAAGAAAAGGTCGAAATGCTAATGGATTTTTAAATACCAAAAGATAATTCTACAACCAGCTATCAATATTCGGTAGTTGGTTTTTTATTGTAAAAATGAAAGGAGGTCGGAGATTCTGGCTAGAAGACGCGTGTCTGCACCTTTCGTAACCGCTACATAATCTACCGTAGTGTCATTTGCTCTTTCTTGCCGTAAGATTAGGATAGTTGGAGTAAATTACTCTAAGTTCTAATCTTGAACGGCAAAAGTTGTAGCATTTCACTGCTATTAATTTCAAACTTTTGCATCATTTTACTCCAACTATTTTTTGGAGGATTTAATCAATGACAAAAGCTCAAAAAGATCAATACTGGCTGGACTGCATCCAGAAATGCCGCGTTAGCGGCTTATCTGATTATGCATGGTGTCATCAGAATGGCATATCTACCAGCTCTTTTTATTACAACATCAAAAGACTGCGTAGGAAGGCATCTGCTGTACCGGCATCAGTTCCAAAGGTTGTAGCGAAGCAGGAAGTTGTACCAGTTCACTACAATGAATTGTCTGAAACAAAAATAGTCACTCCTAACAATCCGCCGGATTCCATCGCAATCCGTCTTGAATTTCATGGTATCGTTATGGCAATCAGTCATGGTGCAGATGCCGCCATGATCAGAGCAACGCTTTCTGCGTTGCAGCAGCTGTGTTAGGTGATCTCTCCGGCGTGGCCAAGATTTACCTGGTCTGTGGCTACACGGATATGAGGCGCAGCATTGATGGTCTCATGGCGATTGTCCGGGATTCCTTCGAGTTGGATCCTTACAGCAATTCGCTGTTTCTCTTCTGTTGAAAAAGATGTGACAGGCTGAAGGCACTGCACTTTGATAAAGATGGTTTTGTACTTCTTTACAAACGATTAGATGCCGGCCGTTTCCAGTGGCCACGTAATTCTTGTGATGTCCAGAACCTTACAAGACAGGAATTCCGCTGGCTTATGGAAGGCCTGTCCATCAGCCAGCCAAAGGCAATCAAATCAACTATAAAAAAGCCCTTCTAGGTATCTGATGAAATGAATGCAAGCTGGCCTATTTGCTGGTATTATAACTCGTTTTGTAGTATAATTATTACATCATTTTAGGAGGTGCATGGTCATGGAAACATCTGGGAAAGCGGAAGATCTTAATACGAATGAACTCATCAATCATCTGCTCAAACAGCTTGAATCGAAAGATCGTCAGATGGAACAACTGAATCAGACCATTGCGAACCTCACGGAAACAATAAATGAATTAAAGCGGAAGATTTTCGGTATTTCCAGTGAGAAATCAGCGAATGTTCCAGGTATTGATGGACAGCTTAGTCTGTTTGATCCGCTTGGAATTGACAAACCAGTCCAGGTACCTGAAACAATCAGCGTAGCCTCTCACGAGAAGAAGAAATCCCGTGCCACCCATGAAGAGCTAGTCAGGTATGTTCCAATCACAACGATCGATCTTGAACTGGAAGGTGCTGCCCTTAACTGTCCTTACTGTAAGACTAAAATGGAGGATATCGGTTCCAAGGTGGTTCGTGAAGAGATCCGAATTACGCAAGCCAAAGTCGAGCGTGTTCAGTATGTACAACACAGCTATGCCTGTCCGGTATGTCGTGATGATGGGGAAGCAACGATCGAGAAGGCTCCGGTTCCAACGCCATTAATCAGTCATAGCAGAGCCTCCGCTTCTGCGGTTGCTTTTATCATGTATCAGAAGTGTATCAACTGTCAGCCATTCTATCGTCAGGAAAAAGATTGGGAACAGCTTGGTGTCAAGATGAACCGGGGTACGATGGCCAGCTGGTTCAATACCTGTGCGGCGGAATATCTTGAACCTGTTTATAACAAGCTTCATGAGTATCTTCTTAAGCAATCCGTCATACATGCAGATGAAACTACCTGTCAGGTACTTCATGAAGACGATAAGCCTCCAGAATCAAAGTCTTATATATGGCTGTATACCAGCGGTGCTTTTGAGGAACACCGGATTGTGATCTATGAATATCAGCCATCAAGAGGCGGTTATCATGCAGCAAAGTTCCTTGCGGACTTCCATGGCTTCGTTCATACGGATGGATTCAGCGGATACAACCGGCTGACTGATATCATCAGGTGCGGCTGCTGGGCACATCTTCGAAGATATATGTTTGAAGCGATCCCTAAGACAAAGGGAGCAAGTGCAAAAGCCTCACCGGCATACATCGGGTATGCTTACTGTGAACAGCTCTTTCAGATTGAAAAGACTCTGAAAGATTTGCAGCCAGAAGAACGCCAGAAACAGCGTCTTGAGCAGGAACGGCCGGTACTTGACGCATTCTGGAAATGGATCAATGGGATGAATGCCCTTGGCGGATCAAAGCTTGCCAAGGCTATTACCTATGCCAAAAAACAACGCCCTTACATGGAGAACTATCTTCAGGATGGAAGCTGCTCCATAAGTAATAACGCAGCGGAACGAGCAGTAAAATCATATGAAATAGGAAGAAAAAACTTCCTATTTCATGACACGGTAAAAGGTGCCAGAGCAAGTGCTGTTGTGTATACCCTCGTAGAAACAGCAAAGGCAAATGGATTGAACATCCGTCTCTACCTGGAAACAGTAATGACCAAGATGCTGGACTACAAAAATGAGCCCGATAGTATCTTAGAAGAACTGATGCCATGGTCAGAAGCAATGAAGCGATCCTGTAGCTTGGATAATGGTAATGTCTAATTTTTTATTGAGATGAAAAATCAGGAAAAGCAATACGCTATTTTATGTAGCGCTTACCACCTTTCGAAAATGTTTATAAAAGAAGATGATTTAAAACTTAATGATTGGCAGTTTTCACAGAGATAATACCTGCCATGGGAAACCAAATTACAGCTGACAATGACCAGAATCCAGGAATGGCATGGATGTGCCGTTGGACTATCTTTGAAATACTGTATGAAACCTGGGAATCAGTAGGGCAGATAAATCTTTCTGATTTTTCAGATATAATAGAATCTTAGGAGAAACAGTTATAAAACAATATTCTCTTTATGGAACTGGAAAGACAAATCTGCACATGGTATTATATTATAGTCAAAATATAAAATTAATTGGGAGATATGATGAAAGATATAAAACGAATGGCAAGACAATTCCGAAGCGCAATTGATAAAGCTAGAGATGCAGGGGAATTTGATAAAGACTTTTCATTTTATAAATTTCCATGTGGGTGCTGCGGTGATACCAGTGAGTTATTAGCTCAATTTTTATTGGAAAACGGTATTACAACATTTTATGTATGGGGTATGTATTCCCATAGTTCGTCTGAAGGTCCTCAATCTCATGCGTGGCTACTGGCTCTTAATCATACTATTATAGACATTACTGGTGATCAGTTTAGAGATAATCCGATTTTTCTGAATTATGATAAATCAGTCTATGTTGGAGACGAAGATGACTTTCATAGATTATTCAGAGTTAATCCTAGAAACATTAAAAAGACCAATGGCATAGGTTCCTTGGCGAGCCACTGCCAACCGAGGTTATATAATTTATATGATAAAATCATAAAACATAGTTAGAATTACTAATTGATATAAGCTGGGGCATAAACCCCGGTAAAAAAATAGCTACAAAAGAACATATATTCGATTTTGAACAATAAACAAGCGGCAGAGTCCCCGACCAAAGTTCTTCTACCGCTTCACGCTTAAGGATATTATAAGTCAAATTGTCTCCTTAAGCAACTGAAATTTATGGAAAAGGAGATTACATATTATGAATGGACAAACTGTAAAAGCACAGGTTATCAACAATATTATTGTTGCCATGGCTGACCATGTGGCAAAAGAAGTTTTGGATATTCTTTATCAGGTAATTGTGAAGGAATTTGTTAATGTCAATATGGAAGAGATAACAACCCTTCCGGCAGAGTACCAGAATGATACGGACCAGAAAAATAAATACATAATTCAGCTTTTCATCGTTAAGAAGAAAATAAAGAACAATACAAAGGAAGCGTACCTTAGTGCCATTAAGCGCCTGATTACCTTGATTAATAAGCCGTTGGATAGAATAGAGGAATCCGATATCAGCTATTATTTATCCTGGTATGAGAAGAGAAATTTGAATGTCGGCGGCAAGAAGAATCAGGCAGTGACCGTGAATAATGAAAGGCGTTTCCTGTCAGCGTTCTTCACTTGGATGAGAAAAGAAAAATTGATTGGCGATAATCCTGTGGAAGCAACGGACCCGTTAAAGGCGATCAGGAAGCCGATTGATTATTTCAAGCCAGAAGAGATGGCCAAGATGAGGGATGCCTGTAAGACTCCAAGAGAACGTGCCTTAATAGAAGTGTTGCGAAGCACTGGGGCCAGAGTAGGAGAGTTGGTTGAAATCACCCTTGACCAGATAGACTGGAATACCGGGGATATTATGATCCAGGGAGAAAAGAATGACAGGTATGAGCCTATATTCTTAGATGATGAAGCACGATATTATTACCGGTAGTATCTTGATACCAGAAGAGATGAAAGTCCGTTTATGTTCCCTCAATGCAAAGCACCTCATGAGAAGATGTCAACGTCTGGAATTCGGAGTATTTTAAAAACCATTGGCAATCGGGCAAAGTTAAAGTGCCGAGTATATCCTCATAAACTCCGCAAAACGCTGGGCATGAACCTTAAAAATAAGGGAGTAGACCTCGGCACCATTCAGGAAATTTTGAGACGTTCCACTCCGTCAGTAACCGCTATATATTATGCTCAATCAACACCTAATACATTAAGAAGCGTAAGAGAGAGGTGTTCAGCATGATAGATAATAAGACAAAAAATCAGTTAAAGAATTTGGTTGTGATCAATGCGGCCATTGCTGAAGCTGGGGAAGAAATTCAGATGATACAAAAGGAAATGAATATCCATGGCCAAGATAAAAAATATGTTTCTGTCCTGAATGATTTAAAAGAAAAGATTATTTATTACCGATATCAGAAAGTTAAAATCTGCTCAGAATTGTATGATAAAATCGAATCCTTGGAATATGAGCAGGGTAAGCGGTTGCTAAAATATCGGTACATAAGAGGATATCGCTGAGAAGTCATAGCTGATAAGATGGGATACAGTGTCAGGCAGGTTTTTAATATACATAGGGTAATGCTTTATAAGATTGAAGAAAATAAATAATGTCTATCATAAAAAGGAAGCTCCACATGCTAAATATAAGATCAGTAATGTGGAGCTTGCTAAATTTTATTAAAATTGTAAGTTTACTTTTTCTAACAGTGTCTTATATGTCGTAGTTTTGTGGATTTTGCTTAAAGGCTCATGACTGTTTACTATATAATCTAAAGCATTTCGTAAAAATTCGTTCTGGCAATGTTCTGACAATGCCTTGCACATGATTTTAAATCTTCTAGTAGGTTTAAGCATATCAATATCCATCAAAAGATTTGGGTCATCCATTAAATTTAATAGAGCAGCTATAGATTTATTATCATAATTTTTAATAAATTTTTTGTAATATTCAACTGCAGCTTCGTCTACGCCCTCTCTATATCCTAGGCCATTTCCAGCATAACAGATTGAAATGGTTTTAACCCATTCAAAAACAACAGATGACGGAATAACTCCTGAAGAAGGTAACATGTTATCCAATTGTCGGGCCCAAGGAGCTTCATTATAAAAATTATTCATGCTATTATGTGTGCTAAGCAAATTTGCAAGTGTTTCACGTAATTCTTGTGATATACTATCTTCATCTTTGTATGCAAGTCCATTGACCAATGTTAAAAAATTATTAGCTTTATCCTTTCGAGAAATATCTCCACTTTTTCTAAAATATCCAAATTTATCTCCAATAGCATGTTTTTTTGCTTCGCTACTTAGATCCCAAACATATTTAGCTATAGATCTGATGTTGTTTAATATTATTTGTGATATTTGTGGGTCTGTATACATTCCAAATAGTGTAGAAAGCAAATCTTCAATCATTACAATTGGTAAGTTTTTTATATTTTCTCCCATGTAATGCAAATCTGATTCAGGAATTTCGTTTGTTCGAATGTTATATAATAATTGTTTTAATTTAACAGCATCTTCATTAGGAGTTGCGTTTATTGCATATTTAATACAGTTATTAAGCCAGCTGAGTAAATCAAAAGCACTAATTTCATTTTCGTTTGGGTGCGCAGCGCTAGAATGGTTTCGCATATAATTAATAAATTTAAATACTTCAAAGACATGATCACTGATTAATCCCATTCTATTGCTGGCAGTTAATAAATCAAAATCACTAATCACTGATATTTCTTCTTCGGTTTTAAGGTTTCTATATCGAGTATTTAATTGCTCACAAACTTTATAAAAGTAGTCTAAATCAAAGGATATAATCATTTGGTGAAGACTTTTTATTGTTTCATTCCATAAATATGTTACTGCGCCATCAAAAAGTCCGGCGGCAACGGAAGATAGGAAACGTGTTAAGTATACTGCAATATGTCGGTTTTCCTCAGGTATTTTCCTGATTTCACTTTCTATAGAGTTAATTACAGTCTTTCTTTCTTCAATTGGAGAGAGGACGCCTTCAACAGGTAATCCAAGATTTGTTAAGTATTGTGTAAATGGAGCATTAAAATCACTAATTGAAATTTCTAAGTCTTCTTTAATTACGGTCAAATCATTCATAATTATGTATTTTACCCCTTTTCTTTAGTCTCTTGATAAATGCACAGTTAATTTACGTTTAATTATACTATGTGACGTTGAATTAGTAAACAATTGTACAGAAAAAATAATTTCATAGAATTACATTAATTTCTTGTGATATGCTCCAAAATATAAAGGAGGCTTTATTACATGAATAGTTTTATTAGTTGGATCGGTGGAAAGAAGTTATTACGAAAGCAGATATTGGAACAATTACCAGATCAGAACTTATATAGCCGTTATATTGAGGTATTTGGTGGAGCTGGTTGGATATTGTTTTCAAAAGATAAACATGCCCCATTGGAAGTATTTAACGATGTAAACGGGGAATTAAATAATCTATACCGGGTGGTTAAATATCACCCGGAACCGCTACAGAAAGAATTGGAATGGCTGCTTATGTCCCGGGAGCAGTTCTTTGATGAATTAAACAGGAATATCAGAGGAATGACTGATATACAACGGGCCGCCCGGTTCTTCTGCCTGATTAGGGAAAGTTTCGGAGCGGACTGCAGGTCGTTTGGTGTTCGCTCTCGAGACATACAGAAAGCGGTAAATTATTTGAAAGAAGTTTCTTGTCGACTCAATAAAGTGGTAATTGAGAACCAGGATTTCGAGCGGCTGATAAAAACATATGACAGGCCAGATGCGTTATTTTATCTGGACCCTCCATATTATGATGCAGAGAAGTATTATCCTGACCGGTTCAACCCAGAGGACCATGAACGGCTTCGGAAATGCCTGGGCAGTATAAAGGGGAAATTCGTTTTATCTTATAACGATTGCCAGCAGATACGGGAATTATACAAAGGATATCCGTTCATTGAAGTTGACAGAATGGATAATTTGGTGAATAAAGATAAGAGCAGGAGATATAAGGAGCTGATTATTAAAAGTTATACATTTTAAGTTTCTTTTTACGCTTTAATGTTGTAAAATAAAGTAAAGAATCGAAAGGAAAATACAAATGAAAAATGGAAATTTCTTTGCCGGGAATAACAATGGAAATGCAATCGCTAATGAAAATTGCACAGTTTATATAGAGGATAAAAGCTCTAACAATGATATATCTTATGAAAAATTGTGCAAGGCTGTTAGGATAAAAAAAACTGATCAATTTTTTAAAAGGGAATGGATTACTGTAACTGCTGAAGTTTTAGCCATAATTACAGGTGTGGCTGGTATTCTTAATTTTAATTTTAAAGGTGAGTGGAAAATAGTTATATTTTTGATTTTACTGTTTTTATTTAACTTAGTTCGTTATAAATATAATATGTTAGACCAAATAAAATCTAAAAAGTCATTCAATTTAAATGAGACTGCTTTAATTGAACGTAAAGGATATATATATGCTGTCTATCCAAAGAAGTGTCCTAGATGCGGTGAAAAAGCAGGTGGAAAGCTAAAGTTTGTAAGACAAACCGATGATAAATGGATTCTTCAATGTAATGTTCAACCCCAACATGAATTCGAGTATGATCATACAGAGGTAGCTTTTGAAAATGTTGAGAATTAGTTTGTTATTAGCACATGCGGGATACTTCCGGGGGAAACCCTTCTAGAAAGAAAAAGATGTCGCTGAAATTTTATTATGCATTCTCTTTGAATCCAATGAGAAAAAGATAAACGTAGAAGTATATAAGTATTTCCAAAGGAAAAGACAAAGAAATAATGGGAGGATAGCATGAGTAATGAGGATACTAATCGTCTTAATTTATTTGATTTTATGGGTTTTCCGGACCGCTTAAAGCGAGATGAAGCACTGGAAATTTGTGATATTAATAAACTTATTTTAATGCAAGTAGAGGATAATTATTTGCGTTTTTTCGATACTTTTTTAGAACAATATAGTGTATGGTGCTATCACGTTAATAGTTTTAGAAGCCATTTATGGACACATTTTTTATTAATGTATTATCAATATTGCCAAAATCCATTTGATACAATTGATATAAATAAATTTCAATCCCCTGAAGGTGCACATAAAATTTATTTTGATACATTTGCAGAAGATGTAGCGCTTTATTCAATTTCTTATTTTGATAAACATTTAGAAATGTTCAATGACTTATATGATCTGAAAAGATTATCTGGGGAGAAACGTAATCTAACTCGAAGAAAAATAATTAATGAGATGAAAAATATTGAAGAGATTAAAGATCTCGCCTTTGAATATCAACGTGTTGAAAAATCAGAATCGTTCCACCAAATTTTAGCTATACGAAATAATTTTGTTCACAATAAATCATCGTCTTACTATGGGATGGAAGTCACTAAAGTCGGACCTGGTATGTATGTAAGTGGAAATAGTGACGGAATATCTACAGAATTAGTATATAAATCAGTCTGTGAACTGCTAAGAAGTTATGAGCGATTGTGCGAACATGTAAACTCTTTTATTAATGCCAGGGTGGAGGCGTCTAAGCGATAATATTGAATATAATATTAAGATTCAAGGGCAGGCTGTAGCCGGCTCTTTTTAGATATAATAAGATTCAAATTTGTGGAAATATCTATTGACATTAATAAAGAAAAAAAATATATTACCAATAGATATCTAATATAAAACGCTATAATTTATATTGGAATGATACTGGGGGAGATAAGGTTGATTGATTTCAATGAGATGAGCAAAAGAGAATATGATGAACTTGGCTTCTTATATGAGCAAAGATATGGGCCATATAAGCCATTTAAAGAAGGGATAATTGTTGAAAATGAAATTAATCCATACATAAGGCAGCTTATGGATATTGTTTATGATACAGGGGTGGGAAAAATAAATATCGACACTGTGGAAAAGTTTTTATTCTTTAAAATACCGAGAGAAGATTCATGTAGAATTTTGTCGTTACTCCTAAGGAATAAAGTTATATCCGAACAAGGAAAGTTACTTATGAATCATGAGGAATATACTAAATTTATTAATATACTATTGAATGAAACAAAGCCCCAAATTGAGCTTTTAAAGCAAGAAAATATAAAAAAATTAGAGGATCAAACAGAAGAAAATCAACAGTCTGAGGTACTAAAATACAAAATTGAGATAGAAGAAATTGAGGTACCTGAAATAGGGGATAATAAAGTAAATATACGGTCTTTTAAGTATCTTTTTGCATACATGATTATAATGGGGTTATTGCTATTTTTGTGTGCTATGACATATAGAGTTTTGGGCTTTGCTTTTATGATTCCGGCATTTGTAATAACTGGAGCATATTTGTATAAATATTCAAAATGATTTATAAATTGTATACTTCTGTTCGAGAAACAAAAGCTACAAGAATTGTTGAAAACAAATAAACATTCTGAGGTTTAGTAAAAGAAAAGCCCTGCAACATCTGCTGCAAGGCTGAACTTCTCCGGCATACCGTTTGGGGGCAGCCATACCGGTGGCTGTTATAATACAAATAGCACAAAGGAAATTTCTTGTCAAGGGTTGTATTGTCAACAGTTTTCTAGACAACTTTTTTAAGGGTAATCATTCTATACTTCACCGGTGTCAGATATCCCAGTGAAGAATGAATCCTGTGGTTATTGAACCAGTTTACATAATCAGCTAATTCAATCTGAAGATGATATAAGCTGCTAAAGGTCTGATTCCTGACAAACTCTGTTTTAATTATTTTAAATGTTGCTTCTGCAACTGCATTATCATAAGGACACCCTTTATGGCTGAGAGAGCGCTGAATTTCAAATGCTTTTAGAGTTTCATCAATCGTTTGATTCTTGAATTCGTTACCCCGATCCGTATGAAATATCTGGATATCTTTCAGATTCCCTTTTACGGACTGGAACGCTTGTTTTACAAGGTCTGCTGTTTTGTTGCGACCGGCACTGTAACCAATTATTTCTCTATTAAAGAGGTCAACAAGCACACATATATAGTTCCAGCGCATACCGACTCTAACATATGTCAGGTCACTTACAACAATATTTCTATATGGTTGTTTATTGAACTGACGGTCAACGATATTTTCAATTTCTGATTCGTTGCAGGTATCTTTTTGTGGACGGAACTGAGCAGTCGTATAACTTGAAACAAGCCCTTCCTGCTTCATAATCCTTCCGATGCGGCGTCGGGAAACAATCAGATTTCTATCCTTTAAATCAGATTTTATTTTTTGCGTCCCGTAATTATTGCGGCTCGCCTTAAATATATCAATTATGTTTGCTGTCAGTTCAGATTCGTCTTGCTTTGCTTTTGCTTCGTAGTAATAGGTGCTTCTTGGAATTTTTAGGACTCTACACATTGCTGACACAGAGTATTTGTGAGCATTTGCCTTGATCACATTTACTTTCGTCCTAAGATCAGCGCTGCTTGCTTGGCGCTGCCCACCCTTGGTGTAAAATATCGTTCTCCATCTTAAGCTGCTGGTTTTCCTTGCGAAGCCTAAGCAACTCGGTTTCTTCTGTAGAACGGTTATCTTTTTCCTTAAAGGAACCACTGTTATCAGCCTGGGTAATCCATTTATCTAGGAGCGAACTTGCAATATCATATTCTCTTATAATATCGCATTTTCTTTTACCACCTCGATAGAGATCGACGATTTGCTGTTTTAATTCAGGTGTAAATGAACGGCGTGGTCTCGGTTCTTTGTTTTTAGACATAGGGCATCATCCTTTCCTTATTAGTACTATCATATATGCCCTTAAAATTTCTGTCTAGTTAATTGTAGCCGATCCAAATTATTATGTGACTGTACAAGAGAATAAAGGATGCTAGTAAGAAAGCAGAGGTCCAGTTAAAATAAGCAGGTCGAACCTTAAGCCTTTGATGCAGTGGATTTATAGCAACCCCAAAATGAAAGTACCTGTATCTCAGGAGAATACTCTATATTTAACTCTCTATATTGCAGGAAAGAGTATGTTTCGTACAGATATGAAGGAAGAACCTGATTTCATAATTTTGAAAAAATCCACAATCTGGTTACGGCTATGCTTATGAGGATATATAAAACTTTCCATATTGTATTAAGAGATAATTTCAACTTGCGTATGCTTTTGATACAGCATATGATGCCTTTGGATATCCGTATGAAATATGGGATATTTCTGGAGAATCCGTTGTTGGAAAATATTTGTAAAAGGTATTATTTATCCTATACAATTGCTGCACAGAATTAAAAGCGCATTACGGAAAAGAAATTCCTGAAAAATAGATCGGTTTTCTGGCAGGTTTGTTTGCTCTTGCTCTGGAAGAAAAGGAGCCAATGATAGAAAAGAAGAGTATTCTTTTGGTTTGCAGCAGTGGAAAAGCCAGTTCTCAAATGCTTTTATTTCAGCTTAAAAGAGAGTTTGTAGATTATCTGAATGACATTTTTATCTGTAATGTTTATGAATTGGAAACGTTTGACTTAATTCATATTGATTATATTTTTTCTACAGTTTCCATTCTGACCCATAAATCTGTGCCAATCATTGAAGTCCATGATTTTCTGGAGTAAGGGGATATTATATTTGTGAAGAAAACCTTGGAAAGCGGAGATCGGAGTTTCCTTTTGGAACTTTATAAAAAAGAATTTTTTTACAAATACAAAGGAAAAGAAAATAAAAGAGGTTCTTAAAGATATGTGCAAAAAGATTTCTCAGATATATCCCCTGCCGGTGGGCTTTTATGAATCCGTTTTGGAAAGAAAACTACTGGGGAGCACAGATTACGGGAATATGGTGGCAATACCACATCCGCATAAAGCTATGGCCGATAAAAGTATAATTAGTGTTGGTATTCTTAAGGACCCCATTCTCTGGTCAAAAAAAGAAGTGCAGTTGGTTGTATGAGTTGCAATTATTGATTCCACCCAGAGTAAAGTCCAGAAATTTTATGAAATTACATCAAAAGTTTTGCTGTCAACGAAAGCTGTGAATCGTATTCTGGAGAGTAGAAACTTTGAGACATTACTGCAGGTTTTATTGGAAATAAAGAGAAGATATAAGATTACTGTAAATAAAGTGGTAATAAATTTTATATAGAATATGGGAATGTAAGCTGGACACCATGAAAACTTCCCATGATTTAGCAGGTGAAATTGCATGGATATGGAGAAACTTATGGAATTTCAAATATAATAAATAAAGATATTGTATTTATAATTTTGGAACTGATACGATTTTATTTATATATAAAAAATAAAGGTGAATATGGGGATTTAATCTATAAAAGCAATAAAAACCGGTATCACGGAAATCGGGAGGATTGCATTAATTTAGATAAATGCGATGGTTGAGATGTCCGGTATGGAACTGGTAAAAGACCCGGAAAAACAGCAATAGGGCTTACCTTTTGGGTAGCCCTTGGCTTATATATTTTTGCATGTGGGAACTTAGCAGTACTTTGTGATTTTGTGGTATGCCTTACAATCTGGCTATGTTAAAACATAAAAGAAGAAAGTGAAAAATTAATACGCATGCTGACAAATCAGACGCATATAACGCTTCTTGCGGTTGTTTCTGCCAGCAAAATAAGCATACTCACAAAATATCAATTTAAATATTCCAGGATTTCTTCTGCAATCTGAGTATTACCGCCGGAATTCAGCATACATTTCTGATAGATCTGTATGCTTTTTTTATAAGAATCATCCTGCAAGATGCTCATTGCATGATCTGCTAAGATTTCAGGAGTCAGATGTTTTTTTGACAGAGTTTTACCCATATGCAGGGCCTCTATTTGTTTGGCTACTGCGGGCTGGTCGTTACCCACTGGTATTGCAAGCATGGGGACTCCAAAATAAATGGACTCATTGACACTGTTCATTCCGCCATGAGTGATAAATACGCTTGTTTGTTTCAGAACTTCTAACTGGGGTACAAAGGGATAGATGAATATGTTATCAGGAATCAGACCCAGCTTTTCTGCCTTTACATTCGTACCAATTGAGAGAATGACAGTTACCGGTTTCCCTTTAAAGGCCTGAATGCATTTTTTGAAAAATGATGTGGAATTATTTAAAAGTGTGCCTAGAGAGATATAGATTAACGGGGAGCGCAATTTCGGAAACTGGAAGGAGGGATCGATTGGCCTGTCGCTGATTGCAGCTCCTATGTATTTATAATGGGCCGGATCGAATTCTTCCGGAAAAATTTGAAACTCTTTTATGGTGTAGGTAAAGTTTAAAGGCGGGGCATTGTATTCCATTTCTTTTGCAATGCTGTTATAACGCAAATGAAACTTCTTTTGAAGTGACTTAGAAAGCAGACTGCATAATAAGGGATACCGGAATATACAGGTCATATACCAGCCCCCGGTCTGACCAAAATAGTTCAGAATATGCTCATTTAAGGAGAAGGTTGAAAACAGACGGAATGCGGGGATTCCCAGTTCATCAGCAAGGGATTTCCCTGGTAAAAACAGCATTTCATAGATGAGACAGTCATAATCACGGCCGACTCGTTTTACGGTTTGATAAGCAGCGCCCCAGCTTTTCAGCTCTTTTTTAGAGGGAGATAAGGTTTCCGGATAATCATCGTATGGGATAAAATGAGCTCCTGTTTCTTCCACCCTTGTCTTCCAGTCCGGGGACTGGATATAAGTAACTTCATGCCCTAAGTCAATGATGACCTTTGCAAGTCCAAGGGTGGGATTGGTATGCCCGGAAAAGGGCAGATTGACCATTAGAATTTTCTTTTTACTGTTCATAATATTCTTTTAACCTTTCTTTGATTATTTTCTCACTGGTTTCACTAATGAGAGGTGTCTCGAATTTTTGCAGCATAGTCACAATAAACTGGATTCGGTTATATACTTCATGATAGGTACTGTTGACAATGATGGGGTCCAGCCAGACATCAAATAGAAGCATAAAGATTTCTGCAATTTCTTTGGGATGTTTGCAGTTAAATTCCATAGAAGCATTTCCCTGACGGATTATTTCTTCTACATACTTACTTAAAACATTGACGGAATTTCTTAATGTATCCAGCAAAGCATAAGGAACCTTTTCTGCCCAATGATTCTGGGTTAAATTAAATAGAGTATCATCCTTTAGTAGTTCTCTTACAAGCAGATCGATTTTTTCAACGGAATTCAAATCTCTGTTCTCAGCCAGACCCTCAAACAAATTATTTATGAGCTCTTTTCTCTGGGCTATGATATATTCCATAATTTCCTGCTTGCTGTTAAAGTGATGGTACAGAGCGCCCTTAGATAATCCAGTGGATTTCATGATATCCATCATGGTCGTGTTTTCAAATCCGTTTTGGAAAAACAGAGCGGTGGCTGTTGTTGTGATCTTCTGCTTTGTGATACTTGCCTTGTCTATTCTTGACATCTTTGTCACCTCCAAAAAAGACCGCTGGTCGGTTTTATAAATTGTATCAAAATAAAAAATATTTGTCAACTAAAACTATTAATAATGATAAAAATATATTAATGACTTGATATACTTAAAAATAAATAATATTTGTATATAATTAAAGTGGACAAAAAACGACAGAAAGTGGACATTTTTTTAAAATTGTTCATTTTTATGTTTTAATCCATAATAGATTAATAAATATGACAAACAAAAAAGCGGGATATAAAGTGTTCCAAAGTGGATACTTTTCGTGAGAAAAGGGGGGGAATCAATTATGAAGTTTGCAATGCTGTTTCCGGGACAGGGTGCTCAATATGTTGGAATGGGAAAAGCACTTTATGAAACGTATGATTGGGTAAAAGAGATTTATCAGGATATCAAGGATCGCTTTGCATTGGATCTTTACAAGTTGAGCTGCGAAAGCGATTTGGAATATCTGACGAGAACCGATCATGCACAGATAGTCATATTTGTCGTTAGTTACATAAACTATCTTGCATTTTTGAATGAATTTACTATCAGGCCTGATTATATGGCTGGCCACAGCCTTGGCGAATTTACTGCGCTTACAGCATCAGGGGCATTAGCTTTTGAAGAATCCTTAGAATTAGTACTTGAAAGAGGAAGACTTATGCAGATAGAGGCAGAAAAATCCCAGGGCGGAATGCTTGCGGTAAAGGCAGGCAATGAAAAAGTGAAGCTTATATGTAAAGAATTTATGGAACAACATAATTCCAAAGTCTGTATATCTAATTACAATTCAGCAAATCAAATCGTATTGTCAGGAGACACAGATACATTAAATATAATAGAAAAAACATTTGAATCCAATGGTATATTAGCAACCAGATTGAATGTTGGCGCTGCATTTCACAGCAGTTATATGAACATGGCATCCTGTGAGTTCTCATCTTTATTATCAAAGAAAAATTTTTTAGTCCCCAAATGTAAGGTGATTTCAAATGTCAGCAGTCTTCCCTATGGAGAAGATATCTATAGTCTGCTGTCAAGACAGATGGTTTCCGCTGTCCGGTGGCATGAAACCATAAAATATCTGGAAGGGGAGGGCGTTGATATTTACATAGATATAGGACCTAAGAGTATTTTAAAAGGCATGATGAAAAGAAGCCTGAATAAGGGGCATGTATATTCCTATGAAGATGAGGAAGATAAGGCCTTATTGCATCAAATATTCAACAAACAAGAGCAATCATAGGAAAGAGGTGAATTATGAATAAGGCAGCAGTTGTAATTGGGGGTTCAGGTGCTATAGGCAGTGAAATTTGTAAGCGGCTTGCAGGAGAAAACTATCATACCTATTTTACATTTCTGAAAAATAAGGAAACTGCCAGTGAATTAGAACAGGCATTTCCCGGTTATCTCCATGGTTCCTCTTGCAATGTCCGTAATCCTGAAGAGGTGGAGTCTTTAATAGACAGGGCAAATAGGGAGTGTGGAAAAGTTGATGTTTTAATTAACTGTGCAGGTATTTCAGGAGAGAGCCTTTTTGTAAACAAAAGCATTGATGAATGGAGAAATGTTTTGGAAACGAATCTATTCAGTATTTTTTATTCCTGCAGAGCTGTGGTTCCAATTATGGTGGAGCAGTATAGCGGAGTCATAATTAATGTATCTTCTATCTTAGGTACCTTTGGCATTCCCGGAATGGAAGATTATTGTGCTTCAAAAAGCGGCATCATCGGATTTACACAGTCTCTTGCTTCCGAAGTGGCCCGTTTTGGAATCCGGGTCAATTGTATCAGTCCAGGTATGATTGATACCCAGATGTCGAAAGGTGCTCAAAAACAGATTGGGAAAAGTGTTAAAAAGTTAATTCCCTGCAAGGAATTCGGCTCTGCAGAAAATGTTGCTGATTTGATGGGATTTTTGATTTCTGAGAAAGCAAGCTATATTACTGGTGAAAATATTCTGGTTGGCGGTGGTCTTGGAAGAACACTCCCAGTCAGCTAAAAAAAGAAAGGTGGATAAATCATGGAGAACAAGAAATTATTTGATATGGTACAGGAGACGGTTGCAGAGGTACTTGATGTTGAGAAAGAGGAAATCAGTGAAAAAACAAGACCGGTTGTTGATTTGGATGCAGAGTCATTGGATTTGCTGGATATTTTGTTTAAGCTGAGCAGGCAGACGGGTAAGAAAGTGACCATGCAGGTCATCCAGAAAGATGTAAGGGGCGGCTTAACGGAAGATGAATTTATAGACGAGACAGGATATATCACCGCTGCAGGAATAGAAAAAATCAAGGCGGCAATAGGCGATGAGAATATTCAGGCAGAAAATATAACGTCAAAAGAAGTATTAAGGTTGATTGATATTAAATATATCATGAAAATCTTTAACGAAACCCCGGCTGGAGAAGTGTAACATGCGTTTTCATTTGATAGATAAGTTAATATCATTTACAGAGTGGGGAGAAGCTTCGGCAATAAAGAATGTAACGTATGGGAATCCGGAATTTATAGATGACAGTCATCACATGGATGAAACCCTTTTTCTGGAAAGTATGTTCCAGTGTGCCGCATGGCTGATTGTACTATCCTCCGATCAGAAATTGAGGCCTACCATTGTAACGGCAGAGGGATACCAGATATACGAACATGCTTCTCCTGGGGAACAGCTTAAAATTAATGTTACCATTGAGGATCATAATGTGGAGTATGCAACCATTCGCGGAGAAGTCTATAAAAAAGACAAATTATGTGCAACGTTAAAGAATGCTATTTTAAAGCTGGTTGATACATCCGGCTTAGAGGATCCGGAAATGACCCGGAGGTATATAAAGTACTTGACTCAAAAAAGAGGGGATGTTGGAATATAACATCCCTTTTTTAGAAAGGCGAAACTATGATAACAAAAGAAGATAGAAAAGTAGTAGTGACGGGAATGGGTATGATTACGCCGATTGGTAATAATGTGGAGCAATCCTGGAAGAACTTGTTAAAGGAAGAGTCCGGGATAAAGCGGATAACATTATTTGATACAGAGGGATTCTCCTGTAAAATCGCAGGGCAGGTAAAAGATGATGGGTATCGAAGCGATTTGCCCTATAGCAGGGGCACATATTTTGGATTAGCTGCATCAAAGGAAGCACTGAAGGATGCGGAGGTGGTAAATGAAGCAGGTATTCTTGATGAGATGGCTGTTTTTCTTGGCAATTCAGGGACAAGAACCGGGCTTGATGATTTTTCCGAAGAATTCAAAGCCCGGAATTTAAAAGAATTGACTTTAAAAAACTTAAACAGTGACAGCCAGTTTGATAAAAGCAGATATTCCGCTGCCGCAGAAACAATTGCAAAGGAATGTAATCTGTCTGGCGGCTGCTGCTCTATTACTACAGCCTGTGCATCAGGCACCCAGGCAATTGGTATGGCTTATGAAAGCATTAAAGCAGGAGAAAATACGGTGGTGCTTGCAGGAGGCTGCGATGCCATGATAACGGAAATAGATTTGATGGGATTTTGCATGCTGGGAGCTGTAACAAGCGAATATAATGAAAATCCAACAAAGGGAAGCAGACCTTTTAATAAGGACAGAAGCGGGTTTGTTCTGGGGGAAGGGGCAGGCATGCTGGTTCTTGAAGAAAAGAAACATGCGCTGGCCAGAAAGGCTAAAATATATGCTGAAATTGTTGGCTTTGGAAATGCCATTTCCGGTTACAGCATTCTCGATACGCCTCCCGATGGTGAAAATCTTGCTCAAGCCATGAAAATCGCCATGGATGAAGCTGGAATTAACAAAAATCAGATTGGGTATATCAATGCTCATGGAACATCGACACGTGATAATGATTCCTCAGAAGCAGCGGCTGTAATAAAAGTATTTGGCGAAGATGTCATGAGTATCCCCATAAGCTCCACAAAGGCATCCACCGGTCATTTGATTTCAGGAGCTGGCGCGATAGAAGCTATTTTTTCAATTATGGCACTGAAGGATCAGTGTCTGCCTCCAACCTTGAATCTTGAGGACATAGACGGAAAATGTACCTTGTTCCATATTCCCAAGCCATTAAAAAGAACCATTGATTATGTTATGTCCAATTCACTTTGATTTGGGGGATCCAATGCCAGCGTTATTTTCAGGAGGAGTGGCAAATGAGCTTTCGTATGGTTGATAAAATTTGTGAAGTCAGCGATTCCGGCATAAAGACCATAAAATTACTTTCAATTGCTGAACCTGTATATGAAATACATTTTCCTTTTTTTCCCGTACTTCCGGCTGTGCTCTTATTAGAAAATGTCAAACAGAGCATTGATTTATATATAAGAAAAAATGAGAAAGAAAAGACATGTTTTTTTAAGGGAGTCAGAAAGCTGAAAGTATATAAAGCCCTGCAACCTGGGGATGCAATTTTTACGGAAGTATGTTTGATCAGTAAAGCGGATGATTGTTACGTATTTGAAGCAAATATCTATCATGATGAAATGATAGCTGCTAAGCTAAAAGAGGTTAAGGTTGTTGTGGAAAAGGAGAAAACTGCATGGGAAAAAGAATTGCAATCACAGGTCTGGGAGTAAGCTTACAATTGCCGGTTGCTGACAATAAAAAAGAAAAAGCCTTTAAGAACAGAAAAATAAAAAAGTTATTATCAAGAGGAGAAAAAATCTTTTGCCGTTCTGCCGTTGATGCTGTTGCTGATTCCGGGATTCTGGAAATGGATACAGCAAACGAAAAAAGAGGGATATTTCTTGGTACGACAAAGGAATCCTCCTCAAGAACTGAGCTTTTAAACGTTTTAAAGAGTATTTATGATGGAGAAATCAGACATAAGGAGTTTGCAGAAGCCGTAGCGGAAAACATGTCCCCTTTATTTGTCATCAAGTCTCTGCCCAATGCGTGTCTGCATTATGCCGCAGAGGAGTTTGGCATAAGAGGTAGTAATTCCTTATTTATCACAAATGGGGCAGCAGGCTCTCAGGCAATCGCTGCTGCGTATCATACAATTTTAAGGGGCGACTGTATCTGGTGTCTGGCCGGTGGATTCGATTCCCACATGGATGAGGAAGAAGCGTATAATTTTAAGCAATATGGATTTAAAACAGATTATCCGGATGGGAGGAAAAACAGTGAGGTATTAGGAGAGGGAGCAGGCACCTTTATTGTGGAAGATTATGACCATGCTGTTTCAAGAAAAGCAAAAATATATGGTGAGATTATTGGTCATGGAGAAGTCTTTTTAAATCTTGATAAGGAAGAAACGGAAAATATACGGATTCTGAAAATGGGAATATATAAAAGCCTGGAATCAGCACAGGAAGACGTTGATAATGTTTCATTGATCCACGTGGATGGTCTGACCTATAAAAATTATCATGTAATCGAGGAAAAGGCTATTCAAGATATCTTTCACGACATCCCGCAGATCAATTTAAAGAATCAGTTTGGAAATCTGCTGGGTGCAGCAGCTGCTGTAGAAATTGCCGAAGCTCTTATCAGAAAGAAAGCCAGTCAAAGCAAATCTCAGGTATTTATGAAAATATCTGCTGGTTTTGGAGGAGAAGTATCAATTATTGTGATAAGGAGGAATGAACGATGAATTCAAAAATCTCAGGAATAGGTTCTTATTTTCCAGGTGCGGCCATATCAAATGAACTATTAGCTGAAAGGTATGAAATTGACCCCTGGCTCTTAAAAGAATTAGGGGTGGAGAACCGGTTTTGGGCCTCTGATCCTGAAAGACGGACTCTGAATGAGACGCAAAGCGAAATGATGGCAAAGGCCATAGAAGAAGCAATTGCTGATTCACAGATTCAAAAGGAGGAGATTGATTTACTGATCACGACATCAACAGTACCGGATTATACCCTGCCCACAACGGCTACGCTGGTACAGGAACTGTTGGAAATCAAAAAGTGTAACGCCCTGGAGATTCATTGCGGATGTGTTGGGGCGCTTCAGGCAATTGATATTGCAAATTGCTATATTAAATGCAAAAAAGCCAGAACGGTAGTAATAGCCGCAGGCAATCTGATGAGCACCTATTGGCTTCGGGATTGGAAGAATAAAGAAATAGAGGGAATGGCAGATCAGCTAAATATGGCCATGTTTTCAGACAGTGCCAGTGCCATTGTGATTCAGGAGTCTGAAGAAGAAGGGATTTTATATAGTTTTTCAGAAAGTGTGGGAAGTGGGATTGAAAAAGGAATCTTTTTAGATATGGGCGGGGCTGTATACCCGGGAGACCAGATAGATTTTGCTGAGAACCGCCATAAATGGAGCCAAAGGCCCAAACTGATCAAAAAACATGGCAGCGCGTTATCAAAGAGTGCCATGGAAGAGCTGGCAGAAGGTACCGGCCTTTCCATACAGGATTTAAAGTGGATTATTTTCCCCCAGGCCAACCCTTCCTTACTGCTTAATGATATAGAGGCATTAAGATCCAGCGGGTTTCCGGTTGAAAAAATCAGATATAACGTGAATAAGGTGGGAAATAGTGCAACGGCATCGCTGTTTCATGTTCTATATGAGATTGATAAAAACGGAGAACTGGCATACGGAGACAAAATAGCCATAATTGGAGGGGAAGCTTCAAAATGGATGTATGGGGGCGTGTTGATCGAATGGAAAAAATAGCGCTTGTTACGGGAAGCTCCAGAGGAATCGGGAAAGTGATTGCTGAAAAATTCCTGTCAGAAGGTTACACGGTGTATGTTCATTACTGCATGAATGAAGAACTGGCAAAAAACACTTATATGGATTTCTTAAAACGGAATTTTAAAGCAAAGCTGGTCTGTTCTGATATTTCCAATGAAGAAGAAATAAAACAGATGTTTCATAAAATCCAGGAAGAATCGGGATATTTGGATGTATTGATCAACAATGCAGCATCAGGAGTACATAAAAATATTACTGATATCAGGAAGAGAGACTGGGATTTCACATTTGAGGTAAATGCAAGAGGGACATTTTTATGCAGCAAATATGCGGTTCCTTTAATGAAAGAAGGGGCTGAAAGGCATAAGGCAATCGTGAATATTACCAGTACCGGAAGCCAGAGGTTTATTCCTGGATATTCTCTCATAGGAGGGACAAAAGCGTACATAGAGAATCTTACAAAATATATGGCATGTGAATTATCCGGCTATGGAATTAACGTCAATGCGGTTTCAGGAGGTCTGGTCGAAACAGATTCTTTAAATTATTTTCAGGATAAAAAGCTGGTAATGGAAGAATTTAAAAAAAAAGTTCCAGCAGGACGTATGGTTTTGCCGGAAGACATTGCCGATTTAGTGTTATTTCTATGTGGTTCAAAGTCTGAAATGATTAGAGGTCAGACGATTATTGTAGACGGCGGAGCATCTTTGGTTTGAAAATTCAGCCCCGGAGGAAAAGAATATGAAATACAATAACAAAAATAAAAATGAGATATACACAGGAAATAAAAGCTATCCCGGGAAAAAGTCTTCCTATGATGTCTGGACGAGGGGAAATGTAGCGGAAGCGTTTCCCGATATCATGACACCGCTAAGCTGGTCGCTGTGGGGAGAAACCATGAATGAATTGTTAAGAAATGCTTTCCGGTATTATTCATTTTCATCGGAGGTAAAAGAAAAGTGCTTTATTATGCTGAATAATAGAAAGCTTTATTACAATATCGGCTTAGTAAATCTGTATATGAAAAAAATAGGACTCTTTTCTATGGATGAGATTGTAGGCGGAGAAACGGCGTATAGAGCGAAGCAGCAAAAAGGAAGAATTCATTGGATAAAGTTTTTGTTTCATTTACCCGGCAGTATAAAAGCGGAAAAAAATAACGGAAAGCTGGAAGAAGAATCCCGGTTAAAGTGGAGGGAGTTTTGGCGTTATCATAAAAAATGGGCTGAATTGGATTATCAATCCATGAATATAAATGAGCTTTTTCATTTATTTAATGAAAAAATTATCTATGGAAAAGCAAACATGCATCTACATACCGATGCCACAACCGCTGCATTTTCAAAGATGGCAATGCTCCAATGGAAACTGAAGAAAAATGGGTATGATAATTCAATTTTATTAAAGCTGGTAAATGATATAGAAGGGATTGAGATGGCAGAAATCAGCAAGCACATGGAACAGCTGAAACATATGATTGAGCCATTGGAACAGAAACAGCAGATATTGCAATGTCTGAAAAATGAAAACTGGGAGCAGTCATTGCTGGATTCAGGCTTCCCACAGGTCTGTCAATTTATTCAGGATCATCTGATTGCCAACTACGGCCACCGGGGAAAGAATGAACTGGAAATAAAAGAACCTTACTGGGCGGAAAATCCGCGTATGCTATTAAATATGGTCATTGAACGATGTGAGAATAAAGAAGCAGGCAGATTAAGGGAACAGGAAAAAATAAATGTGGAGGATAAAAAATTTGGGAAATTAATCCGGCAGGCCAGAACCTTTACCATGCTGAGAGAGAATAATAAACATTATTTATATTTTATTATAGCAGAGATCAAAAGAATCATAAGAATATTGAATTTAAAGTTATGTGGCATCATACCCCAGATGGAGCAGGATGACATATATTTTATGAATTATGAGGAATTAGGCCGGCTGGTCAGGGATCCCTCAGAGTTCGAGAAAATAAAAGCAAATGTTACGGTTAGAAAAAAGATTTATTCCCAGTTTTTGTTAAATTGTGAGGAACCGGCAACGGAAAAACCTGTAAAACAAATACTTCGGGGAATACCAGCCTGCTATGGACGGGCAGAAGGAAAGGTTAAAGTAATCAGTCATGATTATGCCGGGGACATAAAAAAGGGAGATATTATTGTAATTAAATCCCTTGATATCAGTTGGACTCCTCTGTTTTCCGTTGCAGGAGGGCTGATTACTGAACTGGGAGGAATTTTGTCACATGCTGCTATTATAGCCAGAGAATACAATATACCAGCCATCGTTAATGTAGAGAATGCGACTGCAATCCTTAAAAATGGAGACCAGATAATATTAGATGGTGAAACTGGAGTAATCCATTATGATAAAACTGTTTCTACTTCATAAAAGCAGGTATTCTTATCAGTCAGTCCAGCGTATGGTTCAATCCATCGATACCAGAGGAGTTGTGATTTATAATAGGAAGGGACAGGCTGTCATTGCACAGGCAGACCTTTTCCTTAATATATCTCATTCCGGGGAATGGGTGGTAATCGGTGTAGGAAAAGAGAGGATTGGAATCGATATCCAGCGCTATAAAGGAAAGAGCAGAGATTTTATTGAATATGTAACTGGTGAAGCAGAGATGTCACTGCCGCTGTTTAGTAAAATATGGTCCATTAAGGAATGTTTTGTTAAATGGCTGGGCACAGGCTGGGTAGGAATAGAGCCGAATGAAATATATATAGACTTTAATCTGCAAAAAGTATACAGCAAAACAGAGTCAGCCTATTTTATAACAACGGAGATATTTGAATCTTATATTGTTTGTGTATGCAGTGAATTATCATCTATCCTTAAGGAAAGGATCATATTTGAATGAGTAATCGTGTCTTTATAACAGGAATGGGTATGATATCACCTCTTGGTGATAGCGTTGATGAGAACTGGAACAGCCTGATACAAAGAAAAAACCATTTTGTGCCCTATCAGTTGTTGAAAGGAAAAGGCAAAAGAGTGGAAGAATTCTATGTCGGAAGGGTATCGTGCAGTTCTGAGCGGAGAAAATACAGTAAATTAGCGGAAGATGCTTTGGTTCAGGCAATCCAGGATTCCGGAATCGTCCCAGAGGAAAATCAGGGAAGATGTGCACTTATTATAGGCAGCAGCATAGGAAACAGCGAATACATGTCTCAAAATACAAATGACCGGCATGGCAGGCTGCAATTAGACGAAGTACTGCCTGAAGTTCTTGCTCATGAACTGGCTGAAAAATATGGTGTAAATTCCATTGTCATAGTGATAAACAGCGCCTGTTCCTCTGCTTCAAACGCAATAGGGAAAGCCTACCGGCTCATTAAAAACAATCAGATTGACTGCGCTTACGTAATCGGTATCGATTCCGTGCTTTCAGACCTGGGTCTGGCCAGCTTTTCTGCTTTAGGAGTACTTAGCAGTGATGAAGCGATGAGGCCGTTTGATGTCCATCATAATGGTTTTATTCTAAGTGAAGGATCAGGGGCCTTAGTCTTGCAGCGAGAGGACTGTATTGACATAAGTCATTTAAAGGCCTGTACAGAAATTATCGGCTATGGGGCCAGCTGCGATGCCTTTCACATAGTTGCGCCTGACACGAAAGGACAGGGAGCCGCCTTGTCCATGAAACGGGCACTGGAGGATGCAGGTATTAAATCCACAGACGTCGATTATATCAATTGCCATGGGACCGGAACGAAGTTAAATGATGAATCGGAATACCATGCAATGGAGCTGATTTTTAATCATCCGGTCTATGCAAGCTCTACCAAAGGGATGACCGGACATTTACTGGGTGCCTGCGGGGGAGTTGAAACAATATTTTCTTGTCTGGCAATTAAAAATGACTTGATTCCAGGAACTGTGAATTTAAAAGATCCCATAAAAAACAATAACATTTTATTGCTGTCTGAGAATCGAAAAACGAAGTTAAAGGTTGTAATGAATAACACATTTGCCTTTGGAGGACAGAATGCATCGTTGCTCTTAAAGAAGTGGGAAGGAGAAACTGTTTGAATCGTATATTTATTAAAGATATCGTCTGCCTTTATCCGGAGGAAGTCAGCGGGTACATAGATACAGAGTTGTACCTGCTTCCCAGGGAAAAAAGAAAGCTTGACCGGTATTCACAAATATCTTTAGCGATCTCTAAAAAGATACATAAATCAAACCCGGATTTTTTTGGACACGGTGAAGATATTTCTGTTTTATCAGCGACCTGCTTTGGGGCAACGAATACAATAACGGATGAAGTCGCCAGATATCATGATACAGGACTGGTATCGCCTGTGTTTATCACTAAAATACTTTCAAATATGCAATCTGCCGTTATAGCAATTGCATTGCAGTTGAAAGGTACCAATTATACGGTATCAACAGGAATCAACTCATCATGCGATGCAGTGATAGATGGATATGAGCTGATCATGGAAAACCGGGAAAACCGTGTATTAGTTGTCAGCAGTGATTCCTGTAGAGGTGAATTTGGAATGGCGGTACAAAGAAATTACCATCAGGCTGATGTTAAAGATTTTGGCGAATGCGGAGCCGCATTATTACTGGATTCACAGTCTGGATATGGGGCTATAGCGGAAATAACAGATATACAGAGAGGGATTCTATATGAAAACGAAAGTATCTGGAGCCGGTTGAATGTTGATGTGGAGAAGGAAGAGAACAGAAGTCATGGGATCTACTTAAAAGAATCGAATAAGCAGATGAATGTATTCCCTCTCTCTTCTGGTTCTCAGACTGTTTTTGATATAAAAAAGGGAATTGAAACCTGCAGAGATAACAAGGAAACGGAGTTTATTGTTTATAGTATTTCTAAGAAAACAGTATATAGTGCAATCACCATTAAATGCATCCCAGATTAATTTTGTTCAGGCTGATGAGGAGATTTATGGCGTATGTATGTGAAAAACTTAAAAGATATAACTATTCGTGACAATATAGATGTTGGGGGCAAGGCTGCAAATCTGGGAGAATTATACTCGTTAAAGGTTAATATTCCAATGGGATTTTGCATTACTTACCGTGGGTATGAAGACTTTATAAAAGAAAACGGAATCAATGAATCGATCCAACACTATTTAAGTGAAAATTCAAATGGAAGGATGTCCCTGGAAGAGTGCAGCAAATGCATCTTGGAACGTTTTTTGCATGGAAACATACCTATTAATTTAAAAATAGAAATTATTAAGCAATACAGGGCGCTGGGAAAAAAAGAAAGTGTTGCAGTCAGGTCCTCAGCAAATATGGAAGACCGAAAAGAGGCAAGTTTCGCAGGACAGCAGGATACTTTTTTAAATATCTCAGGGGATTTTAATGTGTTTCAACATGTAAAAAAATGCTGGGCATCCCTATGGTCTCCGAGAGCAATTGATTACAGAAGGAAAAATAATTTTCAAAATAATCATATTCAGATGGCAGTTCTCATTCAGAAGATGATCAGTCCTGATGCAGCAGGCGTTGTTTTCACCTGCAATCCCATAAATGGCCAAAAGGAGGAAATGCTTGTTAATTCGGCATACGGCCTGGGCGAGGCAGTTGCTTCAGGTACTGTTTCACCGGATACTTATGTCTATGATACGAATAAAAAAAGAATTATATACAGAAAAAAGGGGGGAAAGGAATACCGGTTTATTAATTCTGAAAGTGGCATAAAAAAGGTATTTAACAGCGGGAAATTTAGACAAACATATTCCTTAAATTATCTAAATGTTTTGAGATTAGTTAAAGTATGCAAAAAGATTGAAGGTAGGTTTGGTTGTCCGCAGGATATCGAATGGGGAATTGTAAAAGGAAAAATATATATTGTGCAATCCAGGCCTATTACTCATATAAGATAAAACGAGAAAATTACAATAAGATAAGGAATTTTTACATGGTGAAAATAATGAGGATAAAACAGTATAACCTATAACCTACGGAGGTGAATAGGATGAATATTGGGTTTTATACAAAAGACATTCATTTTAAAAGTTCAGTCAATAAAGTCATACATACCATCATCAAATATAAATATTCCCCATTGGAACTAAATGTCTGGGAGGATATTAAGAGTGCCCTGTTTCTGATAGACGAAGAGTATTGCGATGGTTTTATCATCGATATTTCGGATAATACCAAAGAAGAGTTATGCGGATTTATATCGAAGCTGATCAAGCAGTACCCTCATACAAAGATCATAGTTTTAATTGATGATTTAGAATGTATTGACTGGTTCTTAAAATATAAAATATTCAAGTATATGTCCAAGAAAAATATAATAAAGGAATTGGAGACAATACTTGAAATTTTGCATCATAGTGTTGCCGGTAAGAAAAACAAAACGCTTGAACTGGTAACGAAAAAAAGATATGATAAAATATATTTTAATGATATTTTGTATATAAACCGAGATGGTAAAAATGTGAATATATTTACTGCGCACAATGGATGTGTAACTTATCGCATGAGTCTGATGCATGTTTATGAAAAATTAGACGAAAAAACCTTTATCTATGTAGATAAAGGCTGTATCGTGAACAGTTCTTTTGTATGTGCGTGTACGGCTCAGCATTTGCAGTTGATCAACGGTATTAAATTACCTGTCAGCAGAGATGGAATAAAAAGGCTGTCAAAGCTGCTTCATTTTAATAATGTTTTCATCAATTAAATATCCAGTATTAAATACTTCAATGAACTGCTAACTACATAAAATTGAAAAAGTTTATTAAAACAATCAGGAGGTTTTTACATGAAAAAAACGATATCATTCATTCTTTCCCTTACAATGGTATTTGCAATGTCTGCCACAGTATTAGGGGCGGAGCAGCAATCCATTTCCACTTTTGCAAGTACTGGAAGCGATTCCACAGGTTCTTTCAGTATTCTTTCCTACAATATCGGAGGGCTGCCAGCTATGTTTTCAAGTAGTGGAGATCCTAAGAATTATATTCCTCAGATTGGAGCCAAGCTCCATGCCTACGATTTAGTAAATGTACAGGAAGATTTCAATTACCACGCTTCGCTCTATGCAAATGATACTCATGCATACAGGACCCCCACTTCCGGAGGGGCTGGAATTGGTGATGGGATGAATTTCCTGTCGAAATTTCCTTTTGAAGATACAGACCGGGAAACATGGAAAGACCGTTATGGTTTTTTGGATAGCGGCAGTGATGAGCTGACACCAAAGGGATTCATGTACAATCAGGTTAAAATAGCAGATGGAGTTTATGTAGATGTTTATAATCTTCATGCGGATGCGGATACGGATCCAAAATCAGAGGCTGCAAGACGCAGTAATTTAAATCAGCTTGCTACATATATTGAGCAATATTCCAAGGGGCATGCAGTGATTGTATTTGGAGATACGAATTGCCGGTATACCCGGACGGAGGATAACTTAAAAGCCCTGTTTGTTGACCGGTTGGAAATGAAAGATGTCTGGGTAGAAAAAATCAGAAATGGTAATTATCCGGAAATGGGAAAAGAAGCATTGCTTGGCAGGTCCGGGGAGACGAGTGCCGACAATGAAGTTGTGGATAAGATTTTTTACCGGAGCGGTGCTGGTATTACGTTAAATCCTACTTCTTATAAGGTTGAAAATAAATATTTTACCGATTCAGAGGGAAATCAGCTTTCAGATCATTATGCGATTAGTGCTAATTTTACTTATACCAGGGATAACCGTATCGTTTATAGTGATTTATGGGGAGGACCAGGCGGAATAGCTTTCAATTTCTTAAGAAGTACATCACCAATATCTCACAGACCTGTTTCTGTTGCTATAAGGGGAGATAACCGTGTGGATGCAATATCAATGACCTACGATGACGGCACCGTGCTCACCAATGGCGGAACTGGCGGAACCCAGAAGACATTGGACTTAGAAAGCGGTGAGTATATAAATAAGGCGGTTATTTATAAAGATGAGTATAAGGGAGCAGACAGGATATTTTATCTGGAGCTGACAACAAATAAGGGGCGGATCTTGAAAAATGGGAAAAAAAGCGGAACAGCACTCACGCTAACCGCTCCATCAGGAACTTATATTGCAGGATTTTTCGGGCGGGCAGAGGCTAATGTTGATAAGCTTGGAGTTATTATCAGAACATTAAAATAAGCAAAAGCAGATTTCTTTATGGTAGTTGTTTGACGGTTTAGTTTTATTTTTGGTAAGAATGCAATAACGGATTTGCGGTTGAAATATTTGGCAGGGAACACACAGAAGCGATATTATGGAAGGCATTTATTTGTTAGAAAGCTGCCTGACCATTGATGACTTTGAGGCAATGCGGGTAGGTGCCCTGAAATTACTGTAAGTGCTGATGAATTATATTGTTTAATCAATAACAGAGGAATTAGGTTGAAAAAACTTAATTCCTCTGTTTTGCAAGCACCTAAATTTTTGACGATAGTTCGATATTGCCGTTGGAGATTTTGGTAATGTTGGATCTGAATCAATACCTTAGACACAAAAAGTTGAACTTTTTTAAGCTGATTGAATCGCTTCGTCCTCGATCTGTTGAGGTGTTCTGTATCCAAGGAAACTATGAATCCTTTTTCTGTTATATCAGAATTCGATATATTCAAAGATAACTTTATTCGCCTCATTGAAATCTTTATATATATGAAATATGACAAACAGTATCGGAATTTCTACATCTTCCGTAACATAGAATATTTTTTTGTTATCTTATTAAAGAAGGTTAATAAAAGATGATTCGCTTTGTTACAATGATTTCATATTGATAATCGCATATAGTAAGCATGGAAAGGGGGGAGTGGTTAAACGATATGAAAATAGATATTATAATGCAGACGAAGCAGAATGAATGTGGATTATGTGCTGCAGCCATGCTTGCATCTTATTACGGCTATAGAAAGGATATCAATTTTTATCGGTCATTATTTCAGGTGGGAAGAGATGGAATGTCTGTAAAGAATATCTGCGATATCTTCCGTATGATTAAGTTTAAACCATTAACAAGCCCCTGCGGAGATATTAAAAAGAGTGAAATAAGAGGGAGAATTCCCTGTATTCTCTATTGGGATCATCATTTTGTTGTAATAGAAAAAATAAAAAACCAGGATTGCTACATCTGTGATCCGGCGGCAGGACGTGTAAAAATAAGTCTGAGTGAAATAAATGGTTATGATGAAAAATATATGATATATATCAAAAAGACAGATGAGTTTGCAAAAGAAAAAGATAAAGCTCATATCTATTATTATATCATACGTATGTTAAAAGGTATTGAAGTTATATTCCTGATAGCAGTAATTGCTTCAATTTTAGTCAATGTAATGAATATAATCATTCCACAGATATTACAAAGCATGATTGACTTCCTGATAAATGGGTCGATTAATAAACAAAAAAAAGTAATTATAATAAATATATTTGTGGTTTCCGTTTTTTATCTGGTATTTACGAAATTGCGGAATAATAAATTAGTGGAATTACAAGGCGTAATTGTTGAAAAATTTTCCTTGCATACCATGAGGCATTTATTCCGGGTAAGCTATGGATTTTTTGACAGCCGAAGCACAGGAGATATTCTTTATCGATTAAATACTTTATTCGAGGTGCAAAAGCAAGTATCAGGAATATTAATATCATTAATTATTTCGATTACGTCCATTAGTGCTATTTATGTCTATATTTGTATCATAAAAAACATTTTTTTATTTGTTATGATGACGATTGTTTTTATCATACTATATATTTTTGTATTTTTACAAAATACTTCCCTACTGGAACGCAATCGGAGATTGGTCAGTAACAATCAAGGTTTAAACAGGGTGCAGACAGAGATCATAAGTCAGATGTATCAGATCAAATGTATGAATCTGGAAGATCACTTTTTTCGTATTTATAAGCAAGTCAACGAAAAATTTAAGAAGGGGTATATACATAATCAAAAAGGGTTGTCAGATTTTTCTATGATTATAGGGCTATTTGAGATGTTTATTCCATTAATGATAATCTTTATTATGATATTTGGTAAGTTTCAAAAAAACGTTTCAATTGGAAGCCTTTTTACCTTCTATATCATTATGGAATTATATGTAAAATACGTTATGAGTCTTGCCAATACGAGTGTTCAAATACATACATTAAGGGGACAGCTTTATTATATTAATGATTTACTTAATGAAAAAGAATTAAAAAAGGGGAAATTCCAGATAGACAATTTCAATCAACTAACCTTTGATGATGTGAGCTTTCAATATAATTCCAATCAAAAAGATGTATTAAGTAACATAAGGCTAATCGTAAAGCGAGGTGAAAAAATAGCAATTGTAGGTATGTCTGGATCAGGAAAATCTACCATTGTTAAATTGATAGCCAAGTTGTATCCATGTACCTCTGGAAAGATTTTGATTAATGGAGAATATAAAATTGAGGATATTATGGAGGATAATTTCGCGGATTTATTTGGAATTGTTCCTCAGCAGTCGGTTGTTTTTAATAAAACCATCAGAGAAAATCTGACACTATGTAACAATGATATAAGCAACGATGCTTTAATTGAGGCACTGAAAATGGTTAATTTATGGGATGAAATTGAACAAATGCCTATGAAACTGGATACTATGATTTCGAATGAAAATAAAAATTTATCTGGTGGACAAATTCAAAAGTTAAGCATTGCACGGTCGGTTCTTAGAAAACCGCAGATATTAATATTAGATGAATCAACAAGTTCATTAGACAGTACCAATGAACTAGATATACATAGTAATCTCAAAAAAATGGGAATAACACTCATCGTGATATCTCATAGACTCTCCACCATACAAGATGCCAATTGCATCTATGTACTGAATCATGGACGTCTTGAGGAAATTGGTACGCATGAAGAACTGCTTTCCAGTCACAAATTATATTGCCAGTTATATGAAAAGCAGTGCCTCCAGTCAAAGGAAATTGTTGAGGAAAAAATGCAAATGGTGACATAAATATGTCAAGAAAGGAGGAAACATATGGAGAAGAATGGAATTTATGAAGTCCCAGAGTGCAATATGATTGGTGCTGGTGAAATGAGAGAAGACACAGTCGTAGGTGGTAAAATGTCTGAGGTAATCGTTGGCTCTGTTGCCAGTGGCGTTTCTGGTGCAGTAGTTGGAGCGGTTATTGATTCAATTCCTGGACCAGCAATTCCAGGCTAATTGAAAAGAGTAGCTTAAACTTATATTTGTGTCATTTTTTGCATTTGGTTGCTCAAACAGGCAGTTACCGTTTAGTTCTGATTGCCTGTTTGAGCAATAAACTCTATTTGAGTGTAAAGTTAGAATCAACATATAGCAGATGGAAACATGTATGAGGAGCAGGGTGAGGATATGAAAGGATTTGTGATTTTAGAATGTGCCAGTTGGTTTGAAGAGGATGACGGCTGTATTCAAATAACAAATAAATATGGAAACACGGTCATTTTAAATAAGTTATATTCTTTGGTGTGGAAAACAATTGATAGTGAAAAAGAAATTTCAGAACTGAAAGAGGAATTGCAACATGTTTTATCAGAGAGGCAGATGGAAGAAATTATAAATAAATTGTCGGACTTTGATTTGGCATCTGTGCGGGATGAGATTGATAGTTTTGATATTATGTTTTAAGGAAGGGGCAAATGTATGAATGCAATTGATATCTTATTAATTAATTTACCTACGGGTTCCTGGTATAAAGATAAAATTAAAGATTCTAATTCAATGCCTCCCTTGGGATTGCTTTATATAGCATCTTACTTAGAAAAATATAACTACAAAGTAAAAGTACTGGATTTTGCAGTAACTCATATATCCAGCACTGAATTTGAACTAATGTTATCGGAAGGACAGCCAAAGATCGTTGGGCTAAGTACATATAATGAGTCTTGGAGTACGCAAAAAGTTCTATGTAAGATTGTAAAAAGAGTATTACCTGATGCAGTCATAAGTGCAGGTGGAGCATTCGCTTCCTTTTGCTATGAAGATATTCTATTACAATCCCTTACAGATGTTGTACAAAGAGGAGAAGGAGAATATATTTTTAAAGAATTGGCTGATTTTGTTATCAGGGATAATAAATGGGGACAAACGATAGATATCGATGGAATTAGTTATAGAGATTCAGGAGGAAATATAGTTGTTAATAAGGATTCATGCCGAATTCAAAATCTGGATGATTTGCCATTTCCAAATCGTGATTTTTTAGAACTGGATAAATATATAATGCCATATACCATATCAACTTCAAGAGGCTGCCCAGGAAATTGTATCTTTTGTTCCTCCCGGGCTTTTTGGGGAAAACAGGTTATCATGAGAAGTGCGAAAAGCATATTTGAAGAAGTAATGGATATTTACCATAAGTACGGAGTTACTATATTTTATATTACAGATGACACATTTACCGCATCAAAAAAAAGGTGCTTGGATTTTTGTGAAATGCTTAAAGAAACAGGTATTAATTTTATATGGGGGTGTGAGTCCAGAGCAGATGTAATTGACGAATCTTTTATTGAGAGATTATACCGGGCAGGATGCCATAAGATTCAATTTGGATTTGAGAGTGCGGATAATGAGATTCTGAAAAAACTAAGAAAACACGTCACCATTGAACAAATTGAAAATGCAGTAAAATGTGCTTGTAAAATAGGGATGCATATTCAAACCTCGTATATTATTGGTCATGCATTTGATACCAACGAAACAATTGAGAAGACACTTTCTTATGCGCAATATTTTAGTGATAAATATGGAGCCAGAGTGGTTTGCAGTGTAAATACGCCTTTTCCAGGAACCGAACAGTATGAAAGAATGAAGGAACTTGGGATCAGTGTAAAGACAAAAGACTGGTCTAAATATGTGTTAAATAATCCTATTATCTCGACAAAAAATCTTACTACAAACGAATTAAGAAATTATCTTGCAAAAGGTCAAAAATTAATAAAATAAGGTGGTATAATATGGTGGAGGACAATTATTATCTTTTTAATTTAAAATACTTTTTGGTAAAGAGGCATAAATATAGATATATACTTATTTCCAAAGTGGAATTTTCCATCTTATCATTAAATGAGACCGCTTATACAATTCTCTCCTTGATGGATGGGAAACATAATGTCAAAGATATTATTCGGTTTATGAAGGAACAATATGACATCAAGGAAGAGTTGATTGAAAATTATACCGTTCACTTTATAGATAATATGAAGCAAAAAGGCGTAATTCAGAAAGTGGGAGATCGGGAAGAAATTGAATACAGGCAGCAAAGTCTGAATCGGGTCTATCTGGATCTGGCTAATTCAGTCCTAACATTTAGTCAGATTTGTCATATGATAGACTCAGTCGAAATACATGAACATGAGAAGATGATTCGATTTTTTATAAATTTAGATGACAGATATCCCGATGAGGAGGTTCTGAAAATTCTGGCATACATTGGGAACAAGACATTTGCAAAAATATTTCTCTTTTGCAAGGAAAGCTGTTTGGAACAAAGTATACGAAAGCAATTAAAAGAATATATAGATGGGGTAGCACTGCAAATAGATTCCTATGAAAAAGAGAGGGATCTTAAAAAAATTGCTATGAAATGCAAACAGTGTCTCTCCGATGGTATGTCATTTTTTATTCATTTTACATTACAACCGAGGAATTTAGAGGAATGCTCCTTGCTTCAGCAGGATATGAATGAATATGGCGTAAATGGAATCTTTATTGATGATTCAGGCGTTTCTCAGACTGCGGAATATGAAAAGATGCTTGAAAATCTTTATCAAAAAAATAATTTTATTAATTCCTGGAAAAATAATAGAATTAAAGCTGAAAACCAGAGATTTTATATCCTTACAGAAAATGAGTTATGTTTAAAGTCGGTTTATCCCCATAAGCATAAAAGACATTGCGGCATAGGAATTGAAGAGATTAGTATTGATTTTCAGGGACATATCTATCCTTGTCATCTTTCCCGTAAAAATGAGTTTTATTTTGAGAGCATAGAGGATTATTATAATAAAAGAGAGAATATGTTTGGTCAAACGCTTAAAGCAAAGTCGTGTGATTTATGTGAATCCTGGTGTTTATGCCTGGGAGGGTGTAAATTAAAAAACAGACAAAATGGTAAAGCATTAAGTGATACAATTCCAGATTGTGAACATATGATTGAAACCGTAGAAAATTATTATGCGAAATTGTAGGTGATCGAGAAGATGAAAATAGTACCCAATACGGACGTGTTACTTATTAATGTTCCGATGGACCGTGTCTTAAAGACAAGAAAGGAGCATTCCAAATTAACCTCCATGCCTCCTTTGGGAATGTTGTATATTATTTCAAGCTTGGAGGCCGCAGGATTTCATGTGAGCTTTATAGATTTTTCTGTGGAAATGTTTGATAGGGAAAATTTTCTTGATTATTTAAAGTTAATGGCCCCTAAAATCGTAGGGATATCAACCTATGTGGAATCTTGGAAAATTCAAAATTCAGTTGCCAGTCATATCAGAAAGATCGTACCAGAAGCAGTAATTGTTGCTGGTGGATATTGTGCTTCTTTTGCATATAAGGAAATGCTTCAAACAAACTATTATGATTATATTATAAGGGGAGAAGGGGAATTTTCCTATATTTCTTTATGTAATCACTTGATTTTACATAAAGGTTCAATTAATAAAGTAAATAATCTGGTCTATCAGGTAGATGGAAAAATTATAATGAATGATTTTGAGAGAATCTCTGATCTTGACCAATTGCCCTATCCAGCCAGAGAGGTATTGGATCTTAATCGTTACAGTTATCCATTTACAATATCAACGGCAAGAGGATGTCCCGGGCGATGCATTTTTTGTTCTGCCCATGCTTTTTGGGGCGACAAGGTCGTTATGAGGTCATCTCAGAGCGTTGTCAATGAGATAAGAGAAGTATACCTTACATTTGGCCTGAAAGACTTTTTCATTATTGATGATACATTTACGTTAAAGCCAGCAAGGACCTTAGAATTTTGCAAATTATTAAATGAATTAAGCAGAGAACTTGATGTTACATTTGTGTGGGGCTGTGAATCCAGAGTAGATGTTGTAAAGTCAGATAATTATCTGCTAAAAACAATGAAAGATGCTGGATGCAATATGGTTCAATTTGGAATGGAAAGCGGCAATGATTCCGTTTTGAAATCCATAAAGAAAAATATCACATATGAGCAGGTTTATCATGCAGCTCAAATGGCATATGAAGCCGGACTGAAAATGAACATCTCGTTTATGATTGGACACCATATGGATACAATGGATACAATCAAAGAAACAATTAGAAAAGCGGTAGATTTAAAACAGAAATTTCATGCAAATATGGTATTTTCGATCAATACACCTTATCCAGGAACAGAGCTGCGGAATCAGTTGGAAGAACTGGGAGTGAACTTAATTGTTGATGATTTTAGTAAATTAAAAATGAATGATTCTGCAATCAGAACGGCATATTTAACGGCCAATGATATAAAAAAAGGCTTCAGTCTGGCAAATCAAATGTTATATTAAAAAGGAGGTAACGAATGAGAGATACAACTCCTTTGGTTACGGAAGAAAAAAACAACCAGCATACAATCCGTGTCACCAATGTATACAAAAGCTTTGGACCCAAATCAGTACTAAACGGGGTGAACTTTATCATACAAGAAGGAGAAGTTACTGCGTTTTTAGGTCATAATGGAGCAGGAAAGACTACTCTTTTGCGCATTATTCTTGGACTCGTTGACATTGAGAATGGGGAAGTGAGTGTGTTTGGAGAAAATCCGTTCTTATCGGGCGAGCGAATCCGAAAAGTCTGTGGCGTGTTGTGTGAAGACACGGGACTCTATGAATCCTTAACAGTATATGATAATTTAAAGTTCTTTGCTGAGATATATGGATGTTCCAAGAAAGAATATGAAGAGCAAATTGATATTTTGTTAAAACGGTTTGATATTCTTGAAACAAAACATCAGATTATCAAAAATTTTTCCATGGGAATGAAGAAGAAGGTTGCAATTATCAGAACCATTCTTCACAATCCAAAGATTGTTTTAATGGACGAACCAGTAAATTCCTTGGACCCGGTCAGTATTCTTACATTACATGACATTATAAAAGAGAGGAAGGAGAAATACAATACAACCTTTCTGATTACGACTCATAATCTGGAAGAAGTAAAGAAGATTTGCGATAAAATTGTTATTATGAAAAAAGGAAAAAACGTAGTTGAACAATCTTTGTCACTAGATTCCTATTTAAAGACAAATATCGAACTCCTGGGAGATATTGAGACTGAATCCGTAAAGACGATTATGGATCAGCATCACCTCACATATACCTTAAATGACCATCAACTTATTACCCCTGAGACGGATAAACAAGTTATTTCAGAGATTATCAGGGAGCTGGTGTATCATAAGATATCCATATGCGGCGTATCAAAGGAACAATTTGATTTAAATAAATTATATCTGGAGACCGAGGAGGCAGAGAATGAATAGAGTCTTAAAAATGCAGTTTCAAATGCTGTTTTCTAATTCAAGCCAGGTTGTATACTTACTTCTTATGAGCATCGCGGGGACGTGTGCATTTTTTATTATGGGTGGGAATACCAGGTTAATCTTATCAATTTTTATTCTTATTATAACTGCTGCCCAGATTACGCCAAAACTATTCATTACAGAAAAAGAGAATCAGACCTTTGAGACTCTCTTGACCCTTCCCCTTTCGTTTGAACAGATTGAAAGAGGAAAATCGTTCTTTTGTTTTTTTATATTTGGTGGTCTCTTATATGTTACTTATACTCTTTCTTTTTTTATGGATTTCTTTTTTCGGCATGTTCCTCTGTCGAATATCCTAAGCCTTCGTAATCTGACAGGGATATATCTATTCCCTTTATTAAATATCTGGAATCTGTCCATTCGGCTCTCTCTATTGTCGTTGCAATCAAAAGATAGCAAGGCATGTGCCATGGATGCCACACTGCTTTCATTTTTGTATGGAATTCCATGTCTGATTGTAATCTCCTGCATGGATGTACCATTAAGTGCCTTTTTTATAATAAGTATGCTGTACGTTATCATAGAAGGTGTAATAGGATTCGCACTTCAACGTAGAAGGAATATATACAAAAACAAATATACATTAAGCAATTTTTATAAGGTGTAAAAAGGTGATCGAAATGAAGGAAATTTATGTAGTGATAAAAAAGGAATGGAGCAATTTCCTTGTCAGAAATGCAATGATTCGTTGGTATCTGTGGATTATTATCTTAAATTGTTTTATAATTATATTACCCAAATATAATATGTTTCCAGTTACGAATAACAAAGCACTTTTATGTCTGGGATTTATGGTGTTTAGTGTGTTTTTAATTCCAAATAACCTGTCACTGGATTTGGTAGGAGGAGAGAAGCATCACCGTACCATGGAAACTCTGATTTCTACTTCCGTTGATATTCGAAAGGCTCTTTTTGCAAAAACTTTATTTATTGAGATACTGGGACTTGTCTCGCTGTTTGCAATTACTGTTTTGGATAATCTTTTGTTAAAGCTATTATTTCATATCACATTTCTTGATGCGGGGTTTTCTTTGAAATGGATCATTGCAATGTATTTTGTGATTAGTGCTGGAATTTTGACACTTGGGCTGTTAGGATCTTATGTTGCATTTCACGTTTCTGATTTAAAGACAGGTGGATATATTATTGCTATTGCAGATGCAATCTTAGTTTATCTGATTATGAATAACTTGAAAAATATCAATGAAGAATATATGATAATAACAGGAATCGGCATATTTTGTATCGTTGTAGTGCTGGCTCTGTTGTCAAGTTTTCGATTGAATAAAGTAGATGTAATGAAAAAGATTAGATAGGAGAGGAAAAGAGATGGAAGGTTTAATTTATGCAGCTTTTTGCATTGTGTTTGGTTTGATTGGATATTTTGGTTTCTCGTGGTATCGAAAAAACAGGAAGAAATAACGAAAGAACAGATATGCATATTTACTTAACAAAGCGCCTCTTCGGTGCCTCCAGCGAAAACTCCTTACACGGCCATTCGTAATGGCTGACGAGACGCCCCTGCAGGTCGGAACGCCGGGAACCGTATCTTGTTACATATATCGTTATTCGTAGTATTATTAAGATAGAATGGAGTGGATTGAGATGATTGAAAGCATTGTATTTGACGCATATGGTACGTTGTTTGATGTCTTTTCTGTTACAGAAAAATGTGAGGAAGTATTCCAGGGAAAAGGAATAGAAATTAGTTAGGTGTGGAGACAAAAGCAACTGGAATATTCCTAGTTACGTGCATTAATGGGAAAGATGCACTTTGCTATGCTCTGGAATCCCTTGAATTACAGTACGGTGAGAAAGAATTAGAAGAAATTTTGAATACTTATTATCTAAAGTTGTATCCTGATGTAATGAACGCATTAAAAGTCTTAGGCCTTGCAAGCAGGTGATTTTAACAAATGGAAATTCAGAAATGCTTAGTCAATTAACTATCAATACTGGTTTAAATAAGCTGATAGATGGAGTGTTAAGTGCTGTTTCTAAAAATCATTTAACAGAAGGCGAAATAAAACTGATTTCCAGATAAAAGATGGCTGGTAAGCATGGAAATTTAATTCAGGGCTTACCCTTTAATCCTGCGGTTTATTTAAAATGCATTGAACAAAACCAGGCATCTGTACATAAAACTGAGGAAACTCATACAGCGTGGAGATTGAAACTTCATAAATTATCTGTTATATTAATCATCAGAAGCAGGACATTCAATGGCGAATTTTGTCAGGGAGTGTCCTGTTTTTTGTGTTACCGGGGGCGGGCAGGAAGCAGAGAGAGACCGTGGTTCCGTTTCCAGGTTGGGACTCAATGGACACGGTCCCGCCGTGACGTTCCATAATGCGTTTGACGATAGCCAGGCCAACGCCGCTGCCTTCATATTCACCAGCCCTGTGAAGCCGCTCAAAAACATGGAACAGTTTATCCGCCAAGGCCATATCAAAGCCGATTCCATTATCCTGAATGGTAAGAATAAGTCCCTCCTCCAGGGGCCGGGCAGTGACGCAGATCTGTGCTTCTTTGCGGATACGGGTGAACTTGATTGCATTTCCCAGAATATTTTGAAACAGCAAGGTCAAAAGGGTGGGATCTCCCCATAATGGCGGAAACGGCTGAGGGCTTAATTGCAGAGTGATACGGCGTTCCGGTTCCAGGGCGGACAGTTCATCAAAAATACTCCGGATAAGAACCGCCCCATTTACCGATTCCGGACAGCAGTCTAAGGAGGTCATTTGGGAAAATTCCAGAAGACGGCTGACCATGGTTTCTGTCGATTCGCATTTACGTTCCAGCCTTCCTAACACCGGCATAATGTCTTCGGGGAGGGGGAGGCTTAATGAGGTCAGTTCCTCCTTGAGAAGCAGAGTAAGCTGTTTTATGACCTGCAGAGGAGATTTTAAGTCATGGGATACACTGTGACAGAACTGGTCCAGCTCTCTGTACGCGGCCTTTAGCTCCCTTGACTGGGATACAATGCGCACATGAGTGCCGATACGTGCCAGCAGCTCCGATTCATGGCAGGGCTTGATGATATAATCCTGGGCGCCCAGTTGAAATCCTTTTTCCAGGCTTTCCCGGTCCTGTGCAACGGTCATAAATATGATGGCAGTGTCCTGGTAGGTGATGTTCTGGCGAAGGCGGCTGCAAAGGGAAAAGCCATCCATGTCCTTCATATGAATATCTAAAAGAATCAGATCAGGGAGTTCTTTCTCCAGGACAGAAAGGGCCGCCTTCCCGCTGGAAGCCACCAATACGCGGTAACCATGGGTTGTTAAAATTGTTCCAGCAGCATAGATCTGTTCTGGCGAATCATCTACAATCAGTATGACAGCCGGCTGTCCCATATGGGAGACCTCCTTTTACCGGTGTTTCAAATCATCCGTATTTTGGGGACTATTCTACTATACGGCATACAATAATTCAAGAAAAAGAAAGGAGAAAATTGAAAGCATACAGATTCAGTTCAAAAAAACTCAATGGTATATGGATTCCATCGGTTCTTTTTATGGTGCTTCTTATGGCAGCCAGCACCTGGAATCTTTTTCAGGCAACGGTTGCCCGGCAAAAGGTCCAGGACAGACGGATTTTATGCGGAAAGCTTTCCGACAATCTGGATGAAGCGGCAGGATATCTTTCTGATCAGGCCCGAAATTACGTAATAACCGGAGAACCGCGTTATCTTGAGAATTACTGGGATGAAGTATATACCGGAAGACGCAGGGAGTCGGCGGTCATGGAACTGGAAAAACTGGAGCTGCCAAAACGGAAGATGGGACTTTTGACCTCCGCAAAGAATTATTCGGATCTGTTGATCTATCTGGAAACCAGGGCCATGCGTCTTGCCGCAGATTCCTTCGGACTGGAAGAAGGAGAAATGCCGGAAGAAATGAGGGACTACGTATTAAACATTGTGGAAAAATCCATGAATCCAGAAGAACGGCACATGGCTGCGGTGGAACTTCTGTTTGGAAACCAGTATCTCGGTGAAAAGGAAGTAATCGGACAATATATCAGTCAGTTCTTAATGCAGACAGAGGAAGAACTGGATGGGCAGCTGAAAGAGGAAGAGGGCAGGCTGGCGGCTGCACTGACCATGCAGTGGGTCCTTCAGGCAGCGGCGGTGCTATTGTTTCTGGTAATGATTCTGTCCTACTATTATCTGATGATCAGGCCGGTTCTCTATTATCACAGCTGTCTGGAAGATGGGAATAAGGAGATGAAGCCTTCCGGAATTCTGGAAGTAACCATGCTGGGGCAGGCCATGTCTCAGGCATTGAAAGCAAAAGATGAGTTCCTGGCAACGGTAAGCCATGAACTGCGGACGCCGCTGAATTCCGTGATTGGCTATGAAACGCTTTTGGAGCAGACGGAGCTTGATCCTTTGCAGAAGGAGTACATATCATGTATGCAATATGCATCGGAACATCTCACGGAAATGGTGAACCATATTTTAGACTATACCCGTTTGGAGAAGAAACAGCATACGCTTTCCTTTGTGAAATGGAATCCTCAAAATATGGTGCATTATCTGGACGCTGTTTTTTCTCAACTGGCTTCATCCCAAAATCTGGAATTTCATATCCTTGTGGAAAAAGACATGCCTGCCGCCCTTTATGGTGACGAAGTGAAAATCCGGCAGATTGCTGCAAACCTTGTTTCCAATGCATTGAAGTTTACAAAAACAGGCCAGGTTATGGTGAACTTGCGCTTTATAAACCATCCCTTAAAAGAAGGAGAGGGAACCCTGATTCTGATGGTAAAGGATACAGGGCCTGGAATTGGAGAACAGGATCTGGAACGTATTTTCAAGCCCTTTGAACAGGCCGGTGCCGCGGCAGACGGCCGCTATGGGGGAATCGGACTGGGACTGTCTATATGCCAGAGTCTGTCCAGGCTGATGGGGGGAACGGTCCGGGTCAGCAGCCGGCAGGGGCTGGGAAGTACCTTTACGGCTGAACTTCCCCAGCATACGGTTGGACCAGAGGAAAAGGAGTTCCCGGTTGTTCCTGTTATGACAGGGCGGCGTGTGCTTTTGGCAGAGGACAATCAGGTGAATCAATATATGCAGAAAATGCTTCTTACTTCTCTGGGACTTTCTGTAGAGGTGGCATCAAATGGAAAAGAAGCTCTGGAATTATTTAAAACCGGATCCTTTGATTTAATCCTCATGGATTTGCGGATGCCTGAAATGGACGGATATAAAACCGCAGAGAGAATCCGGTCCATGGAACGAGAAGAACCGGAAAACCTGCATATTCCAATCATCGCATTGACTGCGGATGGAGACAGGAATGTACAGGATCAGGTGGATCATGCTGGTATGGATGCAATATTGGTAAAGCCGGTAGCCCTAAAAGCGTTGAAGGAAGAAATCAGCCGCTTTATAAAAACAGAAGATGCAGCAGAGGGGGGCCAATATGAATGGCGTGAGGAATTGCTTCATATCTTCTGCAGAGAGCATGCCGGAGATTTTGAAAAGCTGGTGGGACTGGGAAAAGCAGGACAGTATGAAGCAATGAAGGAACTGCTCCATCTCTTAAAGGGAGCCTCAGCAACCGCAGGAGTAAGTGATATCAAGGAGCTGTGTGTGGGTCTGGAGGAACGCTTAAAGGACGGAAAGACAGAAGAAATCACAGAAAAAGCACTGGAAATAAAAAGAAGGTTTGATGCATGGCAGGCACAGGAAGGAGAAAAAGTAGAAAAATGTCTGATAGGCAAAAGGGAACCGGTGTCTGGGGAAACTGCAGCCAAACGGCTAAAAGCGTGGAGGAATATGGTAGCCATGGGAGAATTTGGAGCCATAGAACAATGGAAAGCCAATCAGTCTGCTTTTTTCCAGTATCTTGGTGAAGAAAAAGCGACGGCTCTTTGGCGGGCCCTGGCGCGGTATGATTACCAGGAGGTACTAATACTTTTGGATGGAGAAGGAAAGGGCGATGGCTATGTATCAGATATTATTTGTTGAAGACGACGAGGATATCCTTTTTCTGGTATCCCGATATAAGCTCTGGAGACAGGGGGAATACAGAATTGCAGGAACCGCAGCCAATGGGAAGGAAGCCCTGGATAAACTGGCGGCATTCCATTATGACCTGATTATTACCGATATCCGTATGCCTGTTATGGATGGATTGGAATTATGCCGCAGAATACGGGAGCAGGGGTATCAGACCCTGATCATTCTGGCAAGTACCTACAGTGATTTTGCCTATGCCAGGGAGGGAATAAGGCTTGGTGCTGTGGAATACATTGAGAAGCCCTACAGCGAAGAAAAGCTTGAAGAGGCTTTCAGACTGGCCGGCCAGTTTCTGAGCGGAAACGGGATGCAGGAAGAATTTTACGAAGCTCTCATATCAGAAGAAGAGTCCGAAGAAATACTTACGGACCGGCTTTTAAGACGGATACGGGAAAAATATCCGGATAATCAGTTAATGGTCCGGCAGGAAGTGGGTTCGGTTTTAAAAGGAATCTGGACAAAAATGACAGAACAGGCACCGTGGCTGGAAATCATGGAGCCGGTCGATATCTTTATTGGAAAGGACTTATCCGAAGACGTATGCAGGATACTGCATGAGTACACCCGTATGATAAGAAGTTACGGTATAAAGGAGCCGGACAAAATCGTGCGGAACATAGCAGCCATTTTAAAGCAGAACCTTTCCAGGCCTCATATTCAGGATTATCTGACAGAACAGCTGGAATTGAGTAAGGATTATATGGGAAAGAGATTCCGGAATGCTGTAGGAATTCCCATATCGGAATACTGTACCCGGCTTAAGATGGAACAGGCCAAATCCATGCTGACAGGAACCAATAAAAAGGTATATGAAATAAGCGTGGAATTAGGGTATTCCACGGTGGATTATTTTACCGGATTGTTTAAAAGCTATACCGGAATCACGCCTACCGGCTATCGGGGCAGTGGTAAAAAACGGAATTATATGGTATAAAAACGGTTTTCTGCGGTTTTTTTTTCTTCCCTTATGGATTATGATGTTACATATTCAAATATGAGAAGAACGAAAAGACAAAGCTGTCGCTGTTTCCCCGGAAATGGCAGCTTTGTCTTTTTTGTTTGTACAACACATCAGTCTGAAGGAGGACAATATTATGAGAAAGCGTACATTAGGAGCAATTATGTTGCCGGTGTTCATGGCAATTACCCTGGCAGGATGCAGCGGCGGTGCCATGAAGGCTGTTGCAGGAAGCAGCACGAAGGGAGAGGAGAAAACAGAAGGGTCGGCCCCGGTCCAGGAGAGTGGAGAGGATACCATAAAGGTCGGAATTCTGCATTCACTGAGCGGTACCATGGCAATCAGTGAAACCTCGGTGAGAGATGCGGAACTGTTAGCCATAAAAGAAATCAATGCAGCCGGAGGTGTACTGGGCAGGCAGCTGGTTCCAGTTGTGGAAGACGGGGCATCTGACAATGCCACATTTAAGGAGAAGGCGGAAAAGCTGCTTTTAAATGACAAAGCGGCAACTGTATTTGGCTGCTGGACTTCTGCAAGCCGGAAGGCGGTTCTTCCTACCTTTGAAAGCAACAATGGTCTTCTCTGGTATCCGGTCCAGTACGAGGGAATGGAGTCTTCTCCCAATATCTTCTATGTGGGGGCGGCTCCAAACCAGCAGATCGTACCGGCCATTGAGTATATGAATGAGAATTACGGAAAAAAAGTATTTCTTTTAGGTTCTGATTATGTATTTCCGCGCACGGCCAATTCCATTGTAAAAAAACAGGCGGAAGCCCTTGGAATGGAAGTGGTCGGAGAGGAATACACACCCATGGGCCATACGGATTACACAACGATCATCAGCAAGATTCAGCAGGCGCAGCCGGATTTTGTATTTAATACTTTAAACGGAGATTCCAACGTAGCATTCTTTAAGCAGTTTAAGGATGCGGGGCTTACTCCGGAGCAGATCCAGACCCTATCCGTATCCATAGCAGAAGAAGAGGCGGCAGGAATTGGAGCTTCTTATTTAGAAGGGCATCTGGTGGCATGGAATTACTATCAGAAGACAGACACCCCGGAAAATAAAAAATTTGTGGAGGCTTACAAGGCCGAATATGGTGAGGACCGGGTAACGGATGATCCCATTGAAGCAGGATATAATGCAGTTTATCTGTGGGCAGCAGCCGTGGAGAAAGCAGGATCAACGGATGTGGATCAGGTACGAAAGGCAGCTGCAGGGATTGAATTCAAGGCTCCCGAAGGCACTATAACCATTGACGGAGAGAACCAGCATATGTATAAACCGGTACGAATCGGTATGGTTAATAAGGAAGGTCTGATTGATGAAGTGTGGAGCACTCCCGAGCCGGTAAAACCAGATCCATATCTGAAAGGATATGAATGGGCTAATGGATTATCAAACACTCAGTAACAGCAAGGGGGAATGGCTGGGAGGCAGCGCTCATAGAGGCGTTTTGCCTCCCGACAGTTCCTGTCGGAAGGGAGATTTGTGAAATGGAATTATTTCTGATGCAGTTGTTTAACGGAATCAGTGTCAGTTCCATCCTGCTGATGGCGGCACTGGGGCTTGCGGTAACCTTTGGCCTGATGGGAGTCATCAATATGGCACATGGAGAATTTATCATGGTTGGAGCCTATACGGCCTATGTGGTCCAGAAACTGTTCCAGGCATACTTACCGGCCGGAGTATTTGACTTTTATTGCCTTGCGGCCATCCTGTTATCCTTTGTGACGGCGGCAGTTCTGGGCTTGATTTTAGAACGCCTGGTGATTCGCAGACTATATGGAAGGGCGGCAGACAGTCTTCTTGTTACCTGGGGAATCAGTCTGATTCTTCAGCAGGCGGCAAGAAGCATCTTCGGTTCTCCCAATGTCGGTATCAAAGGACCGTCTTTTCTGGAAAAAAGCTTGAAAATACATGGGATGCTGTCCCTTCCCTACAAACGGCTTTTTATTCTCATGATTGCGGTTCTTTGTCTGGCTTGTGTTTACTGGCTGATGTACCGGACCCGGCAGGGGCGTAATATCCGGGCCGTCATGCAGAACCGGGATATGGCTGCAGCATTGGGAATCAATACCGGACGGATCGATTCGGTAACTTTTGCAATCGGCTCCGGGCTGGCCGGCCTTGCCGGCTGTGCGCTCACGTGGATCGGAGCCATAGGTCCCACACTGGGAACCAATTATATTGTTGATACCTTTATGACCGTTGTGGTAGGGGGAGCGGGAAGCCTGATAGGCTCGGTTTTTGGAGCTGTTTTCATCGGATTGGGTGGAACCGCATTTGAATTTTTTACCACAGCGTCCATCGGCAAGGTCCTTATATTCCTGTGTGTGATCCTGCTGCTGCAATTGAGGCCAAAAGGTATTTTTGCAATACGCAGCCGGGCGCTTGAGGATTAATCCATGGAGAGGATGTGATGGTATGAAAGTATTAAAACGAATAAAAGGCACCACAGGTTTGGCAATTTTCCTATTCCTTTTGCTGGCAGCCCTGCCATTTTATATGCCTATGTTCCGCGTCAGCCTTTTTGGGAAATATATGTGTTTTGCAATCATCGCTCTTGGTCTGGATATGATATGGGGGTACACCGGCATATTGAGCCTGGGCCATGGTGTCTACTTCGGACTGGGGGCCTATTGCATGGCAATGTACTTAAAGCTGGAAGCCTCCGGAGGCGTTTTACCGGACTTTATGTCCTGGAGCGGGTTAAACAGTCTTCCCGCCGTGTGGGTGCCTTTTGCAAATCCGTTTTTTGCCATACTCATGGCTGTGCTGGCACCGCTGCTGTTAGCCGTTGCCGTCGGATATCTGACCTTTACCAATAAAATCCGCGGCGTTTATTTTTCGATTCTCTCTCAGGCCATGGCAATGATCATGGGGACAATGCTTATTGGAAGTCAGGCATATACCGGAGGCTCAAACGGGCTTACGGACTTTAAAACTATTTTCGGGCAGGACATTCATGCCCCTGTTACAAAAATCCTGATGTACTATGCTACGCTTCTCATGCTGATGCTTCTTTTTGGAGTCTGCCGTTTTATTACCGGCAGACGGGTCGGAAAGGTGCTGATAGCAATCAGGGATGGGGAGAACCGGGCAGGATTTGTGGGGTATAACACCGCCCGGTATAAGGTGTTTGTCTACGGGTTGTCTGCCGCAATGGCGGGAATCGCAGGAGCACTTTATGCAGGCCAGGTGGGAATCATATCGCCTGCAGAAGTAGGTATCGTTCCCTCGGTTGAAATGATTATATGGGTGGCTATTGGCGGAAAGGGAACTTTGGCAGGGCCTGTTTTGGGGGCTTTGGCAGTAAACAGTCTAAAGACAGCGGCCAGTGAAAATTTCCCCGAGCTGTGGTCTTACTTTATCGGTGTCCTGTTCGTAGCCGTGATCCTGTGGCTGCCCGGCGGATTCATTTCCTTAAAAGAGATTCCCGGAAAAATCCGTAGCAGACAAAAACCCCATATAGAGGAGACTTCTGCTTTCCTGGAAGAGAGTTCTAGAGAAGCGGCTCCCGGGAATAAATAATAAGAATGGAGGTTTTTATTATGGAACAAAAGGCAAAAAAGGATCATATGGCGGTTTCTCCTGTTTTGGATATCGAGGATATCAGCATACGGTTTGGCAATTTTAAAGCGGTCAAGAGGGTAACGACCTCAGTAGGAAAGAATGAGATCCGTTTTTTTATTGGTCCCAATGGTGCCGGAAAAACTACAATCCTTGATGCTATTTGCGGCAAGAACAAGGTTTCCGACGGCAGAATCATCTTCCATGGCGGGGACGGGGACCGGGATGTGACCAAAATGAGGGAATATGCAATTGCAGATTTGGGAATCGGAAGAAAGTTCCAGGCTCCAAGTGTGTTTGGCGGGATCACCATTGAAGAAAATATGGAACTTGCTGTTGCCAGAAGGCACTCCATTTACAGCACTACGTTTTTAAAGCTGTCCAGGGAAAAACTGGATTACATGAATTATGTTCTGGAGTTCACCGGTCTTGCAGATAAACGGTTCAAGTATCCGTCAAGCCTTTCTCATGGAGAAAAACAGTGGCTGGAAATCGGAATGCTGATGGCGGCAAGGCCGAAGCTTATGCTTTTGGATGAACCGGTCGCCGGTATGGGACGCAGGGAGACAGAAAAGACCGCCCGGATGCTTCAGGATATTAAAAAGGAATGCTCGATCATTGTGGTGGAGCATGATATGCAGTTTGCCAGGGAAGTATCCGATACCGTAACCGTATTTCATGAGGGGGAAATTCTTGATGAAGGAACCATGGAGACCGTACAGAAGAATCAGCAGGTCATTGATGTATATCTTGGAAGAGGCTGAAAGGAGGCAAGACCATGTTTAAACTGGAAGGATTGTATGCCACGTATGGGGAGGGGATGGTCCTGCGCCATGTGGATATGGAAGTCCCCATGGGACGTGTCACCTGTCTGGTAGGGCGCAATGGGGCCGGGAAGTCCACCACGCTTAAGGCGGTCATGGGACTGGTAAAAACTCCCCAGGGGAAGATCTTTTTGGAGGGACAGGAGCTGCAGAAGCTCCCGGTATATGAACGGGCAAAACGGGGCATTGGCTATGTGCCCCAGGGACGGGATATTTTCCCTCAGCTTACGGTAGAGGAAAATATCCTGCTGGGACTTGAAGCGGGGAAAGGAAAAGGAACCATTCCGGACTTTGTTTTTGAAACGTTTCCCATACTGAGGGAATTCCTTCACAGAAAGGGAGGAGATTTATCCGGAGGGCAGCAGCAGCAGCTGGCCATAGCCAGGGCAATCGTAGCCGGCCCCCGGATACTGGTTCTTGATGAGCCTACGGAAGGAATCCAGCCCTCTGTCATTCAGGAGATCGGCCGAGTCATAACAGGACTGAAATCCCGGATGGCAGTGCTGATTGTGGAGCAGTATCTGGAATTCGTACTGAACATAGCGGATTACTGCTATGTGATGGAAAATGGAAGGATTATTATGGATGGTGAGCCGGAGCATTTGGATCAGAAACGTTTACAGGCTACCATGTCACTTTAAAAAGGGAGGTTTACTCATGAAACTGACGCCAAAGGAACAGGAGAAACTATTGCTCCATATGGCCGGAGTGCTGGCAGCGGAGAGGCGCAGCCGGGGCCTGAAGCTGAATTATCCGGAAGCGGTTGCTTATCTAAGCTCCCAGCTTATGGAGCTGGCAAGGGATGGAAAGACCGTTGTCCAATTGATGGAGGCGGGCCGTCACCTTCTGACAGAGGAAGATGTGATGGAAGGGGTGGAGCATGTGCTGGAAGCGGTTCAGGTAGAGGCTACCTTTCCGGATGGGACAAAGCTGGTCACGGTTCATAACCCGATACAGCCCGGCCCATCCCGGTGGAATGACAGGAGGGAAAAGGTATGAAACCAGGGGAAATACTGCCCCTTAACAGGGATATCCTATTAAATCAGGAGAAAGAAACGAAACTGGTAAAGGTTGCCAATACCGGGGACCGGCCGATTCAGGTAGGTTCCCATTATCATTTTTTTGAAGTGAACAGGCTGCTGAAATTTGACAGGGAAACCACCTTTGGTTATCGTCTGGATATCCCCTCAGGAACCTCAGTCCGCTTTGAACCGGGAGAGGAAAAAGAGGTGGGTCTGGTTGAACTGGGAGGAAGTAAAACAGTTTATGGCTGCAATGACCTGACAAAAGGGCCGGCAGTTTTGGAGGCACGGGACAGGGCCATGGAGCGGGCAGCAAAAAAAGGGATGGTTTAGAGACAAAAGGAGGTTAGCGGATGAGCTATCATATCAGCGGAAGGCAGTATAGTATGATGTACGGCCCGACAACAGGGGACAGGGTACGCCTTGCCGATACCTGTCTGGTTGCACGGGTGGAACAGGATTATACCGTATACGGAGACGAAATCAAATTTGGGGGAGGCAAGACCATCCGTGACGGCATGGGCCAGTCCGTAAAGACCACCAGTGCAGGCGGAGCCCTGGACCTGGTGATTACCAATGCTTTGATCATTGATTATACCGGAATATACAAGGCAGACATTGGCATAAAGGATGGAAAGATCTCCGGCATAGGAAAAGCCGGGAATCCAGATATCATGGATGGGGTCACAGAAGGCATGACGGTTGGTGCCTCAACGGAAGCCCTTGCAGCAGAAGGGATGATTGTAACAGCCGGAGGCATCGATACCCATATACATTTTATCTGTCCCCAGCAGATTGACTGTGCCCTGTTTTCAGGCATTACGACAATGATCGGGGGCGGCACCGGACCTGCGGACGGGACCAATGCCACGACCTGTACGCCCGGACCATGGAATCTTGCAAGAATGCTGGAGGCAGCCGAAGAATATCCCATGAATCTGGGCTTCCTTGGAAAAGGAAACTGTTCCGATGAAGAAGCATTGGCAGAACAGATTAAAGCAGGCGCCATAGGGCTGAAAATACATGAGGACTGGGGGGCCACACCGGCGGTCATTGACCACTGTCTGAATGTGGCAGAAGAATTTGACGTGCAGGTTGCAATTCACACAGATACTTTAAATGAAGGGGGATGTGTGGAGGATACTTTGGCTGCCATAGGGGGAAGGACCATTCATACCTATCATACGGAAGGAGCAGGAGGCGGTCATGCGCCGGATATTATCCGTGCCGCGTCTGCTTTGAACGTCCTTCCCTCCTCAACCAATCCTACCATGCCTTTTACAGTCAATACCCTGGATGAACACCTGGATATGCTGATGGTCTGCCATCATCTGGATAAGAACATCCCAGAGGATGTTGCATTTGCGGATTCCAGAATAAGGCCGGAAACAATTGCTGCGGAAGATGTCCTGCATGATATGGGAGTGTTCAGCATGATGAGCTCTGATTCCCAGGCCATGGGCCGGGTAGGAGAGGTGATAACCAGAACCTGGCAGACCGCACATAAAATGAAAGAAGAACGGGGACCTCTGAAAGAAGATACGGAAGATGATGATAATTTCCGGATCAAACGTTACATTGCAAAATATACCATCAATCCGGCAATCACTCATGGGATTTCGGAATATGCAGGCTCTGTGGAAACAGGAAAGCTGGCGGATCTGGTGGTCTGGAATCCGGCATTTTTTGGAGTGAAGCCAGACCTTATTATTAAGGGAGGGCTGATTGCCGGGGCAAGGATGGGAGATGCCAATGCATCCATTCCGACGACAGAGCCTGTGGCATACCGGCATATGTTTGGCGCACATGGGAAAGCAAGGTATCAGACATGCATCACCTTTGTATCCGGGGCCGCAGCTGACGGCCACATAAAGGAAAAGCTGGGATTGGAGAAAATGGTTCTGCCAGTCCGTAATACAAGGAATATTTCAAAGAAAGACCTGGTTTATAATGATGCCACACCTGAGATTACGGTAGATCCCGAAACCTATGAAGTAAAAGCAGACGGACAGCCGCTTACGTCAAGGCCGGCCGGGAAGCTGCCGTTAGCACAGTTTTATTCGCTGTTTTGACAGACTTTGAGAGGAGGCATTTATGATATTATGTGAATCCGTAAAGGGCAATTTAAAGGAAGAGGGATACGGGAACCAACAGGTAGATTACGTTGAGATCGAATGGTATGAGGCTTACAAGCGCATTCACCAGAAAAACACCCGGAACGGCAAGCCAATCGGTATCCGCCTTGGAACAGAGATTCTTACAAGGGGATTGAGGGAAGGGGACATCTTGTGGAAGGATGAGGCGGAAGTGATTGTTGTAACCATCTCACCAAGCGAGGTCATAGTTATAGACATTGATGTGCAGCATCCGGAAATGGCTTATAAAGTATGCTATGAAATAGGGAATAGACACGCGGCTCTCCTGTACGGGGAAAATACCCTTCAGTTTATCACCCCATACAATGAACCGGCCCTGCAGCTCATGCAGAAGCTTCACGGGGTAAGGGCTGAAAAGGCGGTACGGAAGATGGATTTTGATAAAGCTATATCAGCCGCAGTCAGCAGTCATACCCATTAAGGGTCGGAACAACCGCTGTAGACAGGAAAAAAATTGTGAAAGGAAGAGGAACCTATGACCGGACAGGCAAAAGATTATCTGCTTATGCAGATCAATGACGCGCTTTTTCCAATTGGAAGCTATTCCCATTCTTTCGGTCTGGAGACCTATATTCAGAAAGGTATCATAGACAGCAGCCAGTCAGCAGCTGTCTATCTCCGTCAGATGCTGCTTTACAGCATGTGCCAGAATGAGCTTCTTACCATCCGCATGGCATGGGAGCATTCTGTGAATGACGATCTGGACGAAATCCTTAAGCTGGAGGAACTGGTCAGATGTACCAGAACAGCCATGGAAATCCGCCAGGCAGGGGAGAAGCTGGGGTCCCGCTTTATAAAAACGGTTACAGCTCTTCCCGTTTTGCATGAAACGGAAGTCTTTCAGAAATACATCAGACTGCCGGGGGCCAAAAGCCATACAGTAGCTTATGGAGTATTTTGCGCAGCATCGGGAATCAGCTGTCCGGCCGCCTTGAAGCATTATCTGTATGCCCAGGCTTCCGCCATGGTCACAAACTGTGTAAAAACAATTCCGTTAAGTCAGATGGATGGACAGAAGCTGCTGTTTGGCTGCCAGACCTTGTTTGACCAGGTAATGGAGCGGCTGGAACATATGGGGAATGAAGAGCTTGGTGCGGAAACGCCGGGATTTGAAATACGGTGCATGCAGCATGAAGAACTGTATTCGCGGCTTTATATGTCCTAGGCCGCAGTGAAAAAGAGGAGTGAGATTTATGTCATATGTGAAAATAGGTGTGGCCGGGCCGGTAGGGTCCGGCAAAACTGCATTAATAGAGCTGCTGACCAGAAAAATGGCCTCACAGTATAGCATTGGCGTCATAACCAATGATATCTATACGAAGGAGGATGCCGAGTTCTTATGCAAAAACAGCATTATGCCAAGGGAGAGAATTATTGGCATTGAAACCGGAGGCTGTCCCCATACTGCCATACGGGAGGACGCTTCCATGAATCTTGAAGCTGTGGATGAGATGGCAGAACGCTTCCCGGATATCCAGATTATTTTTATTGAAAGCGGAGGGGATAATTTATCGGCTACATTCAGTCCGGAGCTTGCGGATGCCACGATTTTTGTCATTGATGTGGCGGAGGGAGACAAAATCCCCCGAAAGGGCGGACCCGGTATTACCCGCTCAGATCTTCTGGTCATTAATAAGATTGACCTGGCTCCCATGGTAGGCGCAGATTTGGCTGTCATGGAGCGGGATTCAAAAAAGATGAGAGGAAACAAGCCGTTTGTGTTCACCAATATACGCGGGGCTGACGGCACAGACAGGGTGATTGCATGGATTAAGCAGAGTGTGCTGCTGGAAGAAGGGGGCTGAGCTGCATGATGGCAGGAAGAACCGGTGCAAATGCATTTGAAAAGCTGTCCTCTCTTTGCATAACAGCCGGAGAGCATATGGGAAGGATCTATTTAAAAGAACTGTCTTTTACGGCTCCGTTTAAGGTCATGGCCCCCTTTACAAAGCCTGACGGAACCCTCCAGGTGATGCCCCTTACAGCCTCCGCCGGAATCCTTGAGGGGGATACACAGGAAATACAGATAGAAACCGGACAGGGGACGAAGCTGGAGGTGGTTTCCCAGTCCTATGAAAAGATCCATAAGATGATTACAGGCAGTGCAAGGAGAGATACATGCCTGCACGTGGGAAAGGATTCTCTCCTTCTTTACCGGCCTCTTCCGGTCATCCCTTTCAAACAGTCGGCATTTGACAGCCGTACACAAATCGTATTAGAGGATTCCACCAGCCGTTTGGCTTATCAGGAAATATTATCCTGCGGACGGGCAGCAGCAGGAGAGCGGTTTCGTTACCGGTATTACCATTCCCTTGTGGAGGCGCGCCGGAGCGGCTGCCTGGTATACCGTGAAAACTGCAGGTTCTATCCGGACCGGGACTTCATGGAGGAGGTGGGGTTTTTTGAAGGATATTCCCACCTTGCCAATCTGCTGCTCTTTCAGATGGGGGCAGAACATTCTGTGGATAAGATCCGAAGACTGATCGGCAAGCAGGAAGATGTAAGCGGAGGAGTCACACTTACAGCCGCTTCCGATGTGGTGGTGCGGATCTTAGGAAATCAGGCCCAAAGCCTGCAGAAGATATGCGATGATATAATAGATCTGGTGAGGAAACAGGAAACTTCCATGGATATTCACATCTTTTGATGAAATTAAAATAAATGCATTATTAATTGTCATTTTATGTCGAAATAATAAAAAAGTGACTTTGCTTTGCACTTGAGTTTTTGAAATGATATGATACTGTGATTTCAGATAAAAGTGGTATTGATTTCGGAAAGTTCAAATGAAAGTATTGAACCCAAAATGGAGACCAGCTATGAAAAGTCAATCATAAATTAGCAAAAAATTCTATTTCGTATCGATGGTAAAATAGGGTAACTTTAATAGAGCTCCCTGAGGGTGCTTTTTCAAAATCTATCGATATTGGTATACAGACCTCTTATTCGAGGTTAAATTCAACTTCGTCAGTGAGCATCTTCCAGATGATTCTGACTAACTTGCCGGAACAGTGCCCAAGGGCATTATAGTGAGTTCGGCCTTCTGCCCTCTTGGCATCATAATAAGCCTTGAAGGTGTCGTTGTTTCTTACAACGTTCCAAGCTGCATTTACTAAGGCATATCGCAGTACACGAGAGCCACGTTTGGACATACGAGTTCGTTTAGCCTGAAAGTTTCCAGACTGATATACGGACGGATCTAAACCAGCAAAAGCAAGCAGCTTGTTAGGACTTAAGAAACGGTGAATATCACCTATTTCACCAAGAATCATTCCGCCATTTATGTATCCGATACCAGGAATGGTCATGATGACTGATTCATTGAAATTCATGATGTCCGTCATCTCTGCTTCAATCTTATTTAATTGGCTATCCAGTAACTCGATTTGTTGAATGGTCTGGGTTATCTGAATAGATATAGCGCTGTCGTTTGCACCGACAGACTTCTGTGCCAGAACTCTTAATTCTTTGGCCTGCTCCTTTGTAAAGTGACCATGAGACTTCACTTTGAGCAGATTTGCCAGATGAGTCATATGCATGGAAGCAATCTTGTTAGGAGAAGGTGCTTCATTAAGAAGGGCATAGACAGCATTCTGATGCAGACCGGATTTAAAGAAGTATTGCAATTCCGGGAAGACCTGATCAACATAGGTTGTCAGTTGGATTTTAAGGCGGGTTCGCTGTTTTATCGTTTTCTGGCGAAAGCGTCCAAGAGCTTTTAAGTCCATCAGATCAAGATCATAGAAGCTGACGAACCGTAAGGAATCCTGCATCATTAGAGTTTTAGCAATAACGTAAGTGTCGACCTTATCTGTCTTAGTTTTGCGAATGTTGTTCTTTCGCATCTGAGACGTCTTAATAGGGTTGAGAACACACACTTTGTAAAGATTGGCAACAAGGTATCGAACAAGGTTGTCACCGTAGTGTGCCGTGGACTCAAGACCGATGATGGTGCTGTCCTTATCGAATGATTCGATTTTGGAAATCAGCAGTTGGAAGCCATCAGCGTCATTAGTGAATTTGAACGGCTCAATGAGTATCTCGCCCTCCGAAGAAACGGCAGCGGCGAAATGGTTAAGTTTGGCAATATCAATACCAACGTAAATCATGAGGTTGTACCTCCCTTTCGTAAGATCTGATACCGTGATATCCACCAGCGATTATCATCGTAGACTTGATTGAAATAAGTACTCATTGGAACAAAGTGCTCCGGTACATCCAGCATATAAACAATTCAGATAAAGGTAGCGGCAATACACTCCAGTTGAGTAGTCAAAGCTACAGGAAAAAATCAAAAGTCCACAGTATCTGAATGTATTATAACCACGATATTAAAAAGAAAGGAACGTGTGATAATTAACTTCCTAATTATCATACAAGGTATAAAATGAAAGATTTTTCTATTGCAAAAAAGATGTCTGCCAGCTTTGCCATGATAGTATTATTGTTTGTAATTCTCCTTGCTTTTGTAATTACATTAGGAATGGGAACTGTCTCCGGTTATTTTAAAGGTTTCTATTCGGGGCCTTATCAGGTGGTTTCCCAAACGGAGGAATTGAACCAATCCCTGAACTCCCTGGAAAAATATATGCTCATGATGATTACAACGAATGATGCAGGCAAAGCAGCAGAATTTGAAAAGGAATTTACTGCAAACGCTGAGAACATAGATAAAAACATTGCATATTTAAAAGAGCATTTAACGCAGCAAGCGAATAAGGATAATATCAATCAATTGGTTAAAAACGGTTCCGAAGGACAGGCATTGAACCAGAAAATGCTTGGTCTGTACAAAAGCGGAAAAAAGGATGAGGCCATAAAATTGTACTTTTCCGATTATATGGCCTCTGCCCAATCGTCAAGGGATCTTTCTGATGCCATTAATGTTTCGGCAAAAGAGGTTGCAGACCAGTTTTATAATAATGCAGGGCAATCGGAGATTAAAGCGTATGTGGCTATTCTCGTTTTTACCATCATGATTCTTTTCTGTGTCGCCCTGCTGAACCTTTATAATATTAGAAGTATTACAAAACCGGTACAGGAAATCGAAGGTGCGATGAGAAAGCTTTCCACCGGTGTTCTTGATGTGGAAGTAAGCTATACCTCGAAAGATGAATTTGGAAGACTGGCGGAAAGCATGCGTACAATGGTTGCTGAATTCAAAAATTACATACAGAATATTGCATACGTGACCAGCGAGATTTCAAACGGTAATATGACTGTAACGGTAGATACGGATTATCAGAATGATTTTGCACCCATTAAAAAGTCATTGGAGGAGATCATATCTTCACTTAATGGAACTCTTTCAGATATCAGCATTGCTTCCCAACAGGTAGCTGCAAGCTCAGAACAGATGACTTCCGGAGCACAGGCACTGTCTCAGGGGGCTACCGAACAGGCAAGCTCTGCGGAAGAACTTGCGGCTTCCATCAGCGAAGTGTCTGATAAGATCAAACAGAATGCGGATAATGCCATACAGGCAAGTACAAATATGGATGAAACAACACTGGAAATAGAGCATGGCGACGCGCAAATGAAAAAATTGGTAGAAGCCATGAGTGGGATTGAAGATACTTCCAGTGAAATCGAAAAAATCATTAAGACCATCGAAGACATTGCATTCCAGACCAATATCCTTTCTCTTAATGCGGCAGTAGAGGCCGCCAGAGCAGGGGAAGCCGGCAAAGGATTTGCGGTTGTTGCTGATGAAGTAAGAAATCTGGCAAGCAAAAGTGCCAAAGCAGCAAAGGATACGACGGTACTTATACAGAATACTCTTACTGCCATCAATAACGGGAATGACATGGTAATTGAAACAGAAAAATTCTTAAATCAAATAGCGGTCAGAGCGGAATCAGTAAATACACTGATAAAAAAGATCTCGTCTGCTTCAGAAGCACAGGCCAGTTCCATTGAACAAATCAACTTGGGAATCAATCAGATCTCCGGTGTCATACAGACCAATGCTGCCACTGCAGAAGAAAGCTCCGCTTCCAGCGAGGAACTTTCCGCACAGGCAGAAGCATTGAATGCACTGGTTTCAAAATTTAAATTAGCATAAGGTTTTATTGAGAGAAAAAAGCAGCATTTGTTAAAATAAATTCATCCTTTTCTTTAATCTGTACCGCCGGAGCTGGTATCATTTATATTAAACAAGGAGAATTACTATTGTGACACAGTTTACTGAGGAAATACTTATCATCATTCAGGGAATCCCATATGGCAGAGTTATGAGCTATGGACAGGTCGCCAGGCTTGCAGGAAATCCCAGAGGTGCCAGGCAGGTCGCCAGGATCCTTCATTCAATGTCTGAAAAGTACAACCTCCCGTGGCATCGGATCATTAACTCAAAAGGTAAAATATCCATAACCGATAAAAGCCATGCAGCTGTTCAAAGAGAACTTCTTATTTCCGAAGGAGTAGAAGTATCTGAAGACGGAAGCATAGATATTTCAAAGTACGGAGTATGGAACTGATCCATACTCCGTTGGATAACACTTAGCTGCTAAAGGATCCGTCCATTATACCGGTCAATGAAAAAAGAAAGCCGAAGCAGAAAACGGGTATGAACGTCTGTAAGATCCACCTTGCATAAGTCCGTGATCCGGTTTAAACGGTAGACAAGAGAGTTCCTGTGGATATACAGGCTTTCAGAAGCTGCTTTGATGTTACCGCCCATCTCTATGTAGACATATAAGGTCTTATACAGCTGGGAACCGTTTTCCTGGTCATAACGGTTGAGGACTGCCAGAGAAGGATGGCAGAACCACTCTAATTTTTCCGGTTTCTTTACTTCTGAAAATAAATTAAAAATCTGATAATCTTTAAAGAGGTAAGCCAATTCTTCCGGGTCTATCTTATTGCCCGACTCTAAGGCTGCATATGCCTGTTCATAGTGAGTTACGAAGGATTCCATACAGGAAAAGGCGTTACTGATTCCCATTTGTATGTATTCCTTTTTAGAAAAGCCTTTTAACATTTCAAGTAATCTCAATTCTGCTTTTGTATCTTCTTCTTGTGGGATGACCGCAACAATTCCGTTATTATGATAAGTGATATGGGTACCGGGAATCTGCTTTTTTAAATCCTTGCATACAAAGTTTTTTAAGTAGGATTGTCCGGGATATTTTAAAGAGCGAAGGAACAAAACCCGCATCATGGAAGGAAATTGAAGCGCTGCCAGCCTTGGCATAGTTTCCTTTGATGGCGTTCCGATCAGCATGTCATATAATACTTCATGGTAAACGCTGTTTTTTTCAAATAAGTCCAATTTATAGTAGGAAATGGTGTAGCTGATCACATGGCTTATGGTACTTAACATTTCAAAATGGGAAGGAAGAAAGTGGTTCTCTCCTTCAATCATCAACAAAAATCCAATCTGGGTCTGATTATGAAAGACTTTACTGCTTAACTTGCGGAACGGGGATTTGCTGCAGGTAACTTCTATGGCAGCTGTGGTCTGTGAGGCGCTGCGTATGGATTTTAATTCTTTTACTTCATTAATAAAATCGTAACAGCAGTATCCCTTCCTGGTATTTTCCAGCCAAAGAGGATCGAGAATGGGGACGGATGAAGCGCTGGAAATGATTTTGAAATTCATATCACAGAAAAGCAAAGAATTTCCAAGTCTTACAGAAGCGGCATCAATGACGGCTTCGATGCTGCGGGTTTTATCCGCGATAGCAGTAAGCTCCTCAAAAATTCCTCTGAAACTTGCTTCAATCAAATTTTTGGCATCGTTAAATAGGGGAAATAGAGAACTTTCTGGAACCAAAGCCATATTAGCTCCAGCAGCCGGAAGAGGAGATGCTTTAAAATCCGTATGTGCAAGGATGCATTGGACTGGAATCGATGCTGCGTTATCCAGTTGTTTATCATAACCAAAGTAAAGGGTATTTTTGACCATGGGATCATGCCTGTTATCAATCAAAGCAACATCCTTTATTTCCAAATCTTCTCCCAGTGACAGGATATGAACGGAATATTCTTCTGAGATTTTTTCTATAAACTTTCTAAATTTCATAGCTCCCTCCGTTTTAGAAATGATCTGTTTCAAATATAGTTTCACTATAGTGCACCATGAACAAATTGTCAAATTTTTATCATTTATGATACACATTGTTAAATTGCGGATGGTATCATATTCTTGTTGTATTATAAAAATAGAGCAGGAGGGGAAAATGTATAACAGGTTATTTGAAACGGGAAGAATTGGAACGGTAAAAGTAAAGAATCGTTTGGTCATGGCTCCCATGGGGTGCGGGCTTGCCAACTTAGATGGAACACCGTCTGAAGATATGATCGCTTTTTATGAAGCAAGAGCGGCAGGCGGCGCAGGAATCATCATACCAGAGATTACCCGTATCAATGATACGCATGGGGCAGGGCTTCTGAGACAGTTATCAGTCACAAAAGACAGGCATATCGGACCGCTGTCGGAGCTTGCCCAGGCAGTACATAAACATGGCAGCAGAATATTGATACAGCTGCATCATCCGGGACGTGAAACGGTATCCGCGCTCATTGGAGGGCAGCCGGTCGTTGCACCGTCTCCCATTCCCTGTAAATTGGTAAAGCAGGAGACACGTGGGCTGACTAAAGATGAAATAAAGCAGTTAATCATGCAGTTTATTGAGGGTGCCGCCAGAGTTCAGAAGGCAGGGTGTGACGGTGTGGAATTACACGCAGCACATGGATATCTGCTGCATCAGTTTTTATCTCCCTATACAAATAAAAGAGAAGACGAATACGGCGGAAGTTTTGAGAACCGTCTAAGAATGATTGTTGAAATCATCCATGGAATACGGAAAGAATGCGGCCCGGATTTCCCGGTCGGTGTCCGGTTAAGCGTAGAAGAATTCCTGGATAAAACAGGTGTGACAGAAGCGTATATCCATATCCAGGATGGTGTAAAAATTGCCATGGCCTTAGAACAGGCAGGAATTGATTTTATAGATGTCAGCTGTGGCTTATATGAAACAGGCATGACCTGTGTAGAGCCTGTTTCTTTCCCGCAGGGCTGGAGGCATGACATGCTTTTGGCAGTAAAAAGTCATGTTAAAATCCCTGTAATCGGTGTATCGGTCTTTCGGGAACCTGCCGTAGCGGAACGGTTCCTGGAAGAAGGGGTGGTAGATTTTATTTCCATGGGACGTACCTGGATTGCCGAGGAAGAGTGGGGGAAAAAAGTACTGGAAGGGAGAGAAAAGGAGCTTCGCAAATGCATCTCCTGTCTGCGCTGCTTTGAAAGTCTGAATGAAAATAATGCTGCCGGTTTGCCTGCCGAATGTGCCTTAAATCCCAGGTATGCAAGAGAACGGAAATATGGGAATCTGGTTCACGATACCAAAGGACATACTGCAATCGTTGTTGGAGGCGGGCCTGCCGGAATGTGTGCGGCACAGACCCTTGCCCTTCGCGGAGTCAAGGTGACGTTGCTGGACCGTCAAAGGGAACTTGGAGGAACCGTCAATCTGGCCAGGAAACCGCCGTTAAAGGAACGGATGCAGTGGGTCGCCGATTACTACAGCGCAGAATTTGAGCGCCTTGGAGTAGAGGTAAAATTAAATACGGAAGCAACCGCAGATATGATCATGGGATATAAACCGGATGCAGTCATTCTGGCCACCGGCTCTGTGTCTGTTATTCCTGAAAAAATCTCCGGAATACTGGGGGATAATGTATTTACGGTAGAATCTGTGCTGTCAGGGGATTCCGAATTAAAAGGAAAAAAGGTAGCTGTGGCCGGTGCAGGGCTTACAGGCCTTGAAACAGCAGAATATCTTTTTGAGAAGGGAAATCAGGTTACAATTATTGATATGCTTGATAAGCCTGCTCCTAATGCAAACCATACCAATGTGGCTGATGTCTGTGGGAGACTTGCTGAATCAGGTGCCGTTTATATGCTGGGACATTCCTTAAAAGAGATAAGAAAAAATGAAATTGTACTGGAGAGACTGGAAGATCATAAAGAGGTAACGGTGACTGCCGATGCAGTCGTGCTTTCACTTGGGTTCAGACCGGATCAGTCCCTGGTTTCAGAGTTAGAAGCAAAGGGTGCGGTGATAAGAGTAATAGGAAGTGCCATAAAGGACGGAGCGATTGCACCAGCGGTACGTACTGGTTATGAAGCTGGATGTGAATTATTCAGGGAAAAGCAAAAAGTTCCCAGCTTTCGGGTTTCCAAAGATGATATGCAGAACTTCGGCAGAATATCCCGAATGGATCACCAGGAGGGACTCTATATCAGCTATCTGACGGACCCGGCAGCAATTGCGCAGATACTACCGCCGCCGTTAAAGCCATTTTCCATGCCGGTAGTCACCTTATCCGTCTGCCATGTGAATAATCCAACGTTTGCCGACGACTACTACGAAGCTATTTTGGGGATTTATGCAGTCTACGGTAAAACACCTGGCTTATATCCCCTGGGTCTGGTTCTTGGAGGCTCAGGCGCTGAAATGGCGGTACAGTGCGGCCGTGAGAATGGAAGTATTCCAAAGAAACTGGGAGGAGAATTTGTCATCAGAAGAAATGGTGACACGGTAACCGCAGGAGTAACGAGAAGAGGAACCCAGCTTGTAGAGGCAACCATGAAATTAGGGGAGTATAATAGTCCTCTGACCGGGGCGCTCTATCAGTTCCCGGAAGCAGGAAAGCGGACATTTGGAGGCGGGTTCTATTACCACTTTGACCGGATGCCGGATGAAAGCGGTATTTCTCATTTCCTGAACGGTGCATTGCTTATGAATCAATGCGAATATAATTATCAGTCATGGGAGCCGGGAATGGTTTCTCTCAATTTGAATTCAAGTATTGATGACCCATGGGCAGAACTTCCTGTTCATACCGTAATCGGCGGTGCTTATTCAAAGAACAGTCTGTTGGTACATAAACTTAATTTTGTAGAAAAAATAGAAGCCGATGATATCCTTCCATATTTGCTGACCGGACGCTATGACCGGACCGCATTTATGGAAACCGGCCGTATTTAACTGGATTTTTGGGAATAGTATATGTAGTCTTGATTGATAAAAAGAAAGGAAGCATATAGATATGGAAAATTATTTTGATTTAACCGGAAAAACAGCGGTAGTAACAGGAGCAAGTTCAGGACTTGGTGCTGATGCGGCACTGGCCTATGCAAAAGCAGGAGCGGATGTTGCATTGCTGGCAAGACGTATTGAAAAGTTGAACAAAGTAAAAGCAGAAATTGAGAAAACAGGCAGGAATGTAATTGCAGCTGCATGTGATGTTACAAAGGAAGAAAGTGTAAAAACAGCAATGAAAACCGTACTTAATACCTTCGGCCACATTGATATTCTGTTAAATAATGCAGGAGTTGCTGTTGGCGGCGGGGTAGACAGCATGTCTGTGGAGGATTGGGATAAAGCCTTTGATACGAATGTAAAGGGAATCTTTTTGGCAAGCAAGTATGTACTTCCGCAGATGAAGGAAAGAGGTTACGGTAAAATCGTCAATATCGCCTCCGTAAACGCGGTGGTCGCAGATAAGTTTGATGCATTTATCAGACATTCCTATAATTCCTCCAAAGCTGCAGTGGTTGGTCTGACAAGAGGTATGGCAGCTTCCTATGCAAAGTATGGCATCACTGTAAATGCCATCGGACCGGCTCTTTTTGAAAGTGAGATGACCAGTGAAACTTTATTTAAGTCAGACAAATTTCTGAATAATTATAATACGATGAACCCGTCAGGGCGTCCGGGAAGAAGAGGGGAATTAAATGGTACGGTTCTTTATCTTTCCAGCGATAGTTCCAGTTATGTTCAGGGCCAGTTCATAATTGTAGATGGCGGCGGTGCTATTGTATAAAAAAGAGGGATGCCGCATATTTTTGCGGCATCCCATTGTTTGACTGTTCTGGTTCTGCAGTTGCCATATTCCTAAATCAAGTGATATTCTTTAAGCAGCTTTTCTATATCAGTACCCGCAAGTTTCTTCATAGCTTCATTCAATACGGCTTTTATTTTGGGGTCCAGTTCTAAATCTGTAATTCTTTTCCCGTCTCCCAGTTTTGATGTGGCATGAAGCAGATCCCGAATATCATACGTGCTTCCCCAGACTTCAGGTACGCCCCGGTCAATATCCAAAAGTGTATATACACTCTCCATAGCAGTACGGACAGAGTATTCGATTGTAAAAATCGTATCACGTGTTGTCTCAGCAAATTGTCCAAGGAAAGCAAAGTTTACACTGCCTTCTGGAATAACGTCAGGACGGTCACCCGCTTCCCTTGGCATAAAGAATGCGGTAATATAAGGCATCATGCAAGGGACTGTATTCGCACTGTTGCTGGCCATATCCTCAATTTCATTTTCCGGAACGCCAATGTGATACAGCCACTCCATACAGATTTCCCTGCCCGTGCATTCACGCATGGGTTTTTTGATATAATTGCCTGGTTTATCAGTAAATAAGCCGTATATCCAGCCGACCAGCTGATCCTTGGGCTGATTACGGAAGTGAGGCTGACGGTTAAAGGTCCAGCTGAGCAGCCAGTTGGAATCCTTAGCAGTTACAATGCCTCCGGTGACCACCTTGCCGCTAAATGGATCACGTTTGCAGATCTTCTGGATGTATGGAGGAATTTTGTTATCAAGCGTCGTTACAGTTGCAGACATCCAGTTGCTTTGCTCTGCATCATAGCAGAATTTATCCGGGTGGCCGAAGGACGGATCCTGAGCCGCGATTTTGCGCCACATATCCCAGCCTCCGCCCTGCTTGATTTCATAATTGAAAGCTGCAGGGGAATCCTGGCTGCCGATGGAGGCATTTTCAACACAACCGCCGTTGGTGATAAATACCAGATCATTTTCCGTCAGATCAATATGCTCTTTCGAATTGTTTTGGGTAACTTCAATGCAAGTTGCAGTTTTTTTATCTTTCTGGATATCGAACAATATATTATCTACCTTTGTGCCGAAATGGAACTGTACGTCATGGGCTTCCAGATATTTGACTAACGGCAGAATCATGGATTCATACTGGTTATACTTTGTGAACCGAACGGCTGTGAAATCAGGCATACCACCAATATGATGAATGAATCGTTTGATATATAATTTCATTTCCAGTGCGCTGTGCCAGTTTTCAAAAGCGAACATGGTGCGCCAGTACAGCCAGAAATTCGAGTTTAAAACCTCGTCGCTGAAGAATTCAGAAATACGCCGGTTATACAGGGCTTCGTCTGGGGTAAAGAACAGTCTCATGATCTCCTGCATGCCTTTGTCTGATAAGGCAAACTTGCCGTCCGTGTGGGCATCTTCGCCGCGGTTGACGGTAGCACGCATAAGAGAACTGTTCGGGTCATGCTTATTGAGCCAATAGAACTCGTCGAGTACACTGGCGCCTTCCTTTTCCAGTGACGGAACGGAATGGAATAAGTCCCATAAGCACTCATATCGGTTATCGACTTCACGTCCGCCGCGAATTACAAATCCAACGTCGTCATATCTGTAACCATCGCAGGCACCGCCGGCAATAGAATCCTTTTCTAAAATATGGATTCTCTTCCCCTCCATCTGTCCGTCACGAACAAGAAAAGCCGCAGCAGCAAGCGAGGCAAGACCTGAACCAATGAGATACGCTGATTTGCTTTCGACCCCTTTGGGTTTCTCTGGACGGGCCAGTGATTCATAATTTCCTTTTGAATAATACATTCCAATTACCTCCATGATCATTAGATTGTCTCAACATCACAAGTATAGTATTTATTGAGATTAATACAATCATCAATAAGGCTGTTTTGTTAAGAATCCCATCATGCAGGCAATATTGTATAGTTTTTAATCATTTTTAGTGATTTGATTAAAACCGTTATGCTGATACTGGGTTAAGGCTCTTGATATATCTCCGTGAATCAAGGTGCTGACCTGATCAATGATTACTTTCGGGTCATCCCGCATGTCCCTTTTGATCCAATCCAGAAGTAAGCCCACAAAAGCAAAGGAATAAAAGTTTGCGATGAACTTTTTGTCTGATTCCGTAACAGACATGCCAACCGCTTTTTCCTCCACAACACCCATCAGCAAGTCAAAGGTGATTGTATAAAAATAGTCTTCGATAATTTCTTTTCTGATCGAACGGTAAACATTTAAAATAAATGGTTTATTATCAAGAACCATTTGAAATGTCTGTAAAAACCCTTGCTGCCAGGTTTCATACGTTTTATTTCCCTGAATAGCTCTTGCCGTTTCCTCATTGCAAATCCATTCGATTAAATCATAAATATCTTTGAAATGATAATAAAAGGTCATTCGACTGATACCGCAGTCATTCGCAATGTCTGCAATGGTGATCTTATGTAGTGGTTTCTGTAATAAAAGATTTTTAAGCGAGTTTTCCAGAGCCCGCTTTGTGATCTGTGACATTCCAAAGGCCTCCTTAACGTGATTTGTTTTTTATAGGAGCTGTATAAAACGGTGAATAATCCGATCCTCTGATACTTGGAAAGATTTTATCCGCTTAATTATATCATATATTTGATGAAGGTTATAGTTATGCTTTTCGACAGCAAAGACAGCTTAAAGGAATAATCTAACCTTTTCAAACTACCCTTAGCTGTGCTATACTTTTGTAGGTGAATGTAAGGCTTTGCAAAATGAAGCGCAGACCATAGGGCTTTCGCCAGGTCCCGGCTGTGTTTTACAGGAAACCGAATGACAGAATCAGCACATATAACATGTGCTGCCGAAATTTATCCGTGGTAACAGAAGGTCCGGGTCAGGGGTCAGATAGAGATAAATTTAATTCATGGAGATTAAAAGGAGAATTTATGCAATTTAAAGAATTAAATATTATGCCTGATATCATAAAGGCATTGGAGAAGGAAAACTACGATATTCCTACTCCCATACAGGAAGAGGCAATCCCTGTGATATTAAGCGGCAGGGATTTGCTTGGCTGTGCGCAGACAGGGACCGGAAAAACAGCTGCATTTGCCATACCCACGATTCAGCTTCTCAGCGAAGAAAAAGTGACTTCTCAGTCAAAGCAAACCATAAGAGCATTGATCGTAACGCCGACCAGGGAGCTTGCTTTGCAGATTTATGAAAGCTTTAATGCTTATGGGAAATTCACTGATTTAAATTGCTGCGTCGTCTTTGGAGGAGTCTCTCAAAAGCCCCAGGAGGAAAAATTAAAGCAAAAGGTAGATATCCTTGTGGCAACACCTGGAAGATTGCTGGCCTTAATCGATCAGAAGATCATTCATATAGAACATATCAAAATATTTATTCTGGACGAAGCGGACCGTATGCTGGATATGGGATTTATCCATGATGTGAAACGGATCATTGCCAAAACACCTTTAAAAAAGCAGACTCTGCTTTTTTCCGCTACCATGCCGCCGGACATTGCCAGGCTTTCAAGTACGATTTTAAAGAATCCTGCTAAAATAGAAATCACACCAGTATCATCAACCGTGGATACTATAAAGCAGTATCTGTATTTTGTAGATAAAGGCAATAAAAAGGAATTGCTCTTGCACATCCTGAAAGATAAGAATATAGAGTCAGCTCTGGTGTTTACACGCACCAAGCACGGGGCGGACCGGCTCATTAAGCAATTATCAAAAAGTAATATAACGGCCCAGGCAATCCATGGGGATAAATCACAGGGAGCCCGCCAGAATGCTTTAAATAATTTTAAGAATAAAACATTGCGGATATTGATAGCAACGGACATTGCAGCAAGGGGAATCGATATCGATGAGCTGACTCATGTATTTAATTATGATCTGCCGGATACACCGGAGACTTATGTACACCGGATCGGACGTACAGGAAGGGCAGGACTTGAAGGAACTGCAATCTCCTTCTGTGATTTTGATGAAAAGGGACAGCTTGATGACATCGAACGGCTAATTGGCAAGAGATTGACAGAAAGAAAGGATCATCCCTATCCATTAATGAATAACTTCCCCACCATAAAGGTGGTTCAGCCGAGAAGAGAAGGGCCGAAAAATACAACCCGGTCCAATTCACAGAAATCAGGGGCATCTCAAAAAAGAGGGGGTACTTCATCACCGGAAAAAAAGTTTCGAATGACTGCAGACGGAACTCTGAAAGAGAAACGGAATTATAACAAATTCTCTGTGAAGGCTAAAAAGTTCTGACAGGCCGCACCATTAAAAGTGAGAGTACTGCAGACAAAAGATTTAAGGAAGCCTTTGAGAATCTCATGACAAAGGCACTGGATTTATAATATTAAACTTTTTATGCCGCCGGATATGGCGGCATTTGTTTGCAGGGCAGTCTTTTTATAAACACCCTGCTATGCCAAACAGCATAAACTCAAGGGATCTGTCAGCATATAGGCAGGTCCCTTTTTCTGTGGTAAAATATAGGAAGCAATTAAAAGCTTTCTTAGTTGTTATAAAATACCAAATGTCTTGACTAAGAGTGGCAAAAGGATCGTCAAAGAAGGAGGAAATAAAAATGGCAGTTGTAAAACTTCCCTTTGGAAGGGAAAAAATCAGTGTAAACATTCCTGACACCCGGTTAAACGGGCTTCTTATGTCAGGCGCCAACAGCTATCAGGCAGATGGAGAGGAGGAGGAACTGGTCAAAAAGGCCATGGAGCATCCCATTCAATCCCCAAGGCTTAAAGAACTGGTGAAGGGAAAGAACAATATTGTTATGATTGCAAGCGACCATACCAGACCGGTTCCAAGCCGGGTGATCGCACCGGCAATCATTGAGGAAATCAAAGAAGGAAATCCACAGGCAAAGCTGACAATCCTTATTGCCACAGGCTTTCACAGGTCCACCACCAGGGAAGAATTGATTGATAAATTCGGCTGGGAAATCGTTGACCGGCCGGATATCCGCTTCGTGATCCATGAAAGCCAGAAGGAAGAGGATATGGTTTTTATTGACACTCTGCCCTCTGGAGGAAAGCTTTTGATCAACCGGGTGGCTGCAGAGGCGGATCTTCTTATTTCGGAAGGCTTTATCGAACCTCACTTTTTTGCCGGATTTTCCGGCGGAAGAAAAAGTGTGCTGCCGGGCGTATCAAGCGGAGTGACGGTCATGGCCAATCACTGTTCCGAATTTATTGACAGTCCTTATGCAAGAACCGGTATCCTGGAAGGAAATCCGATACAAAAGGATATGATCTATGCTGCGGAAAAGGCAAAACTGGCGTTTATCGTCAATGTGGTGCTTGACGAAAATAAGAAAGTCATAAAGGCTTATGCCGGGCATTTTAATGAAGCCCATAAGGAAGGCTGCCGGTTTGTGGACCAGCTTTCCGGAGTGGATGCCATTCCGGCCGATATCGTGATCTCCACCAACGGCGGATATCCCCTGGATCAGAATATTTACCAGTCAGTGAAAGGCATGACAGCAGCAGAGGCAACCTGCAATCCGGGAGGTGTCATTATTATGGTATCGAGCTGCAGCGACGGCCATGGAGGGCAGTCCCTTTATGATACCTTTGCAGGGGGAGAAGATAAGAACCTGATTATGAAACGGTTTCTTGACACACCACGGGATAAAACCGTACCCGATCAGTGGGAAGCGCAGATTCTTTGCAGGATTCTTTTACAACATAAGGTAATCATGGTGACACAGGCACCCAGAGAAATGGTCCTTAACATGCAGATGGATTATGCAGACACGGTAGAAGAGGCGATTTCCATGGCAGATCATTATCTTTTAAAGGCAGATGGGAGAATCACTGTCATCCCTGATGGAGTTTCTGTAATCGTCAGGGACAGATCCCTTTCATCGCCTTGCAGCAAAGGATTACATAAGAATAAGCAATAACCAAACGAAAAAAGTAATCATAAAGTTCCGTCCATTTGCATAGAAACCTGCACAGAACTATTTTTATCCGAATAAACTGAATTGAGAATGAAATTACGTTGTAATTCAAGCGGTTTACAGGAGTTTGTATGGATAATATCAGTTATAGTAATGGAGCAGTAGCAAGTGCTGGATTACCTTATGATGATATAAACTGGTACAATATTGATGGGCAGCCCTTTGGTTCTGCCTCCGGATTCAATCTTATTGTATTCAACGATGCCAATAACATCATTGATGTGGAAGGCCCGGTTGCAATTGGCGGAAGCTTTTATACCCCCAGAGGCATGAGTGTTGGCTTTGCCAGAGACAGCGGCTATAGAGACATCGGTTACTCCCCTGATATGGTTCGTTTTTTGGTAGGGGGAAATGTATCAACCAACGGCCCTCTGGTTGTGGTCGGACACGTGGTTGGAGGCGGGGGATTTCGGGTAGCCAAGGGAAGCACCTACTTAATAGGAAAAGATGGTACAGCGGATCAACTGCAGGAACTAAAATATCTGTACCAAGCCAATGGGGGAAGTCAATACTGGACACCAACGGATAAAGGCGATCATTTTGTGGTTCCCAGTTACGATGTACCCAGATATATACCTGCAAGCAGGATAGAAGCGAACATACCGGAATTTTTTAATAATGCAAGGCAAAGTATCCAATACTTTAAAAACTGTATCGAAGCGCTGACACCAAATGGAAGTGTAGTGGATAATAATTACGAATGGATTTTAAGGGGGAATGATCCTGTACAGAATGTATTCCTTATTGATGTAAGACCAAACGGATTGATAAATAAAGGCATTCGTGCGGAGGTACCACAAGGAAGTACTGTTATCGTAAGGCTGAGAACAGGAGCGAATGCTCATTTGCAATATGGTTTGTATGGAGAAAGAGACAAAGCCAGTCAGACTCTGTATGTATTTGAGGATGCAACCAATATTTATATGGAAAAGTCTTCCGATTTCTGGGGAAGTATTCTGGCACCCCAAGCCATGTTCCACGCACATCCAACCGGCGGCCATGTGAGCGGCACTGCTGCTTTAGGTGCCTTTGCGGTTAATGCGGCCAGCGGCTTTGAGTTTCACTATTTTCCTTTTGCCGGAAGTGTAATGTGCCAGACTGTAGAACCGGCCCCTGTAGAGCCAGCTCCTGTGGTTCCGTCCCCTGAGGAGCAGCCAGCCCCTGTATATCCGCAGCCCGCTCCCTGTCCGACGCCGGAACCGTGTCCTGCGTGCCCGGAACCTGTCCAATGTCCGGCCCCAGAGCCATGTCCTACATGTCCCACATGCCCGACGCCAGAGCCATGTCCTACGTGTCCGACGCCGGAGCCATGCCCCACATGTCCCACATGTCCGACGCCGGAGCCGTGTCCCACGTGCCCCACATGTCCCACATGTCCGACGCCAGAGCCATGCCCCACGTGCCCCACATGCCCGACGCCAGAGCCATGCCCCACGTGCCCCACATGCCCGACGCCGGAGCCGTGCCCCACATGTCCCACATGTCCGACGCCAGAGCCATGTCCCACATGCCCTGCCTGTCCCGCATGTCCGGAGCCAAAGCCCTGTCCGGAATGTCCGGTCTGCCCTACATGTCCAACCTGTCCGGTCTGCCCGGAACCGGAAGCCTGCCCGGTCTGTGAGTGCTGTCTGGTGGAGCCATGTTTCCTCAGAGGCTGTATCTGCGGATGCCGCTGCTATAATAATCACGAGTGGGATGTAAAATTATACAACCGGTTTAACGGTGTTGATACTCTGCTGTTTTGTGTACGGATTAACAGTTACGGCTGCTTTGAATTTGAAGTTCCCTATGAAGGCTGCTACGTATTAAAGGTAAGACTGTCTGAAAGCAGCTGCAAGACATTCCGCTGCAAACCAATTCTTATCTTAAAAAATGTCGGGGTAGAGAACCTTATGATTGAATGATTTTATTTAGATTAGATGCAAATTCTATTTAAGAAACGGTAAGCCCGCAGGTTCCTGCTGAAACCTGCGGGCTTACCGTTTCCTCAAAGAAGACGATTTTATTTTTAAGCAGCCCGGCAACCCGGCAAAATTAAGGCTGCAATGGCAGCGGAAAATAAAGAAGGACACGTAAAAAAGAAGAACTCGACAGAAAAGGTTAAAAACCGACAACATTTAACAACTATTTAACACAACAGTACGAACAAATATATTATACTATAACTGTTAAGCACATTGGTATTGCTGAGTTCAGGATCGCATATAATTAATTTCGCAAATTCGATTCAATAAAGATAGACATGGTTAATAGCTGTTTGGTAGAATAAAGCTGCCACTCGAAACCTGACAAGGGAAGCTATACTATCATGTCTTGAAACGTTATCTAACTATATGACGAATTAATCAAATAATTAAAATGATTACGTACACACCCATGTGGTGGGAGCTTCTGGCGGACTGGTGCTGAGAAGACGAGTGTTCCGGAGAGAGTTACATATATCTGCACATGATCAAAGGAATAAAATTACTACATTTGGTGAGGTGATACTTATTATACCAAAGCTTAAGTGAATCCCTTGATTTCTCTAAATTTAAGAACTGCCCCAGGTGAGGATGAGGCACAGTAGGGTTCACGGGGGATATGAGGGTATGAAACTGGCCGGGAATAATAAAAAGAATTAGCTGATTGAGACTTGATCTATAAGAGATGGAGTCATAAGAGAAAGTGAAATCTTCCCGGTGGCCAGTCAGTTCTTACGTTGGTGTGTGATTGTTTTTGTCCCTATGGAATGATAATGTTTTGGCAACCAGATCGTTAAAGTGAATTTGCGAAAAATCTCTGACAGTACCGAGTTCAGCCTTATGCATAACTACTAACCTGAAAACACAAAGGAGAAACTATGGAACTAACTACCATCCTAGGCGTTATAGTCGGCTTTGTCGCTGTAATTGGCGCCATGATTTTTAAGCACATTGATTTTTCTGTCCTTATAAATCCGGCAGCCTTTTTTGTTATTATTGTGGGAACCGTTGCCACCATATTAAATTCATTCCCTGGTAAGAACATGAAAGCTATTGGATCTTTGTTTAAGATTCTTTTTACAAAACCTAAAGAACCTACAGAAGCTGAGATGATTGATTTGATTTATAATTTGGCAAAGCAGGCACGTTCGGAAGGACTTTTATCCCTGGAAGCCAAAGTAGAAGAGCTTAAAGATCCTTTTTTAAAAAAGGGTGTTCGTTTGCTTGTTGACGGTACCGGAGCTGATTTGATTGAAGAAATCCTGGAAACGGAGATTGCTGCCATGGAAAAGCGGCATGAAATCAATGCAAGCATCTTTTCCTCTGCAGGTGCCTATGCTCCGACCCTGGGCGTTTTGGGTGCGGTATTCGGTCTGATTGCTGCCATGTCCCATATTAATGACACGGATCAGATGGCGGAAGCGATTTCCGCAGCGTTTATTGCTACAATCCTCGGTATCTTTACCGGTTATGTATTATGGAATCCTTTCGCAAAGAAGCTGAAAGTAAAGAGCCAGCAGGAAGTAATGGCAAAAGAGATGATTATAATTGGTGTTTTATCCATGCAGAATGGTGATTCCCCCTTTATACTTAAGGAAAAATTAATTGCCTCTCTTCCTAAATCCAAGCAGAAGAAAATCATTGAACAAGACAAAAAGGATTAAGGTGAACATGTATGTCTAAAAAAAGAAAGCACGCACATCAGGAAGAGGAAGCCGGAGAAGCATGGCTTCTGCCCTATTCGGATTTGATGACCCTGCTGTTGGCGGTTTTCATTGTACTTTTTGCCGTCAGTAAGATTGATGCTAAAAAAGCACAGCAGATGTCCGAAGAGTTCTCCAAAACCATGATGGATAAAAGCTATAATGCCGCAGCTTCTTCCGGCGGTTCCGGCGGCCCCTTGAATATTGAAACACAAAGTGAGCTGGAAAGCTTTTTCGGTGAATACGAGCTTAGAAAGCTGGAAACGTTAAAAACCGAAATAGATACAAAACTCCACGATGGCAATATGGACCAGTCCGTATCAACCATGATTGATATGCGTGGCCTGGTGATCCGGCTGAATAATGCCGTACTTTTTGATTCGGGAAGTGCAAAGATTAATAAGCATGCGGATACCTTAAGTGAAGTGGCAAAAGTTCTTAATACCACAGATAATTACATAAGGATCGAAGGACACACGGATAACGTCCCCATCAGCCGGAGTTCCTATTCTTCCAACTGGGAATTATCTACTGCAAGAGCGGTCAATGTGGTCATGTATTTTGTAGATGAGTGTAATTTTCCTCCGGATAAACTTATGGCTGTAGGCTATGGAGAGTATAAGCCTGTGGGTGATAATAATACTGAGGAAGGAAGGTCGCAAAACAGGCGGATTGATATCATTGTTTTAAGTTCCCAGTATGATAATCTGGAAGAACATCTTGTGAAATAGTAATTGAGAATGTGATTTGTGTCAGGACATTTGTCCTGGCACTTATTTTTTTGCCAAATTCCTTTGTGATTTTTGGAAATTTTAGGAAATTGGGCTGTTTTTTTAAGGATATCATATTGATTTTACAAATAATTTACGGAAATATGATATATTATCTGCTGAATTTAGTTTATTATGTTATCCGTAAGTAATTTATTACGATTAAATTTTCGAGGAGAAAGATCAATGATGAAAAAGAGATTCAAGAGCGTAATGGCTGCTGTTCTTGCAGGAACTATGTTTACCCTTGCAGGCTGCGGTTCTTCAGCCACACAAACAGCATCTACTTCAACAACCGGCGGAGCAGAAGCTTCCACGGCAGCAAAAGGAAAAACTGTCATTGAATACTGGCATTGCAACGCAGAGACTCAGGGGGGACTTGCCGTAGAGGAGCTTGTTAATAAATTCAACGAAACCAATGACCATATTGAAGTAGTGGCAAAATACAATCCGGATATGTATAAGGGCCTTATGCAGAATCTTCAGGCTGAGGTGGCTACAGGAAACAGTCCTGCAGTTGTTCAGATTGGATGGGCGTTTCTGGATTATTTTTCATCGAACTTTGAATATACGTCACCTCAGAATATTATAGACCAGTTTTCCCCTGAGGATAAAACCTTTCTTCAGGACAACTTTCTTCCCAATATTCTTGAACTTGCTGTAAACAGCAGCGGGGAACAGGTTGGCATTCCTTATTCTCTCAGCACACCAGTTCTTTACATAAACAAAGATATTCTCAGAGAAGCGGGCCTTTCAGAAAATGGTCCTCAGACATGGGAAGAGGTTGACGAGTTTGCAAGAGCCATTAAGGAAAAGACAGGAAAATACGGTTTTTATATGCAGGAGCCAGCAGACTTCTGGGCACAGCAGGGGATGATCGAATCCAATGGTGCTTCCATGCTCACAAAAACAGCTGACGGTAAAACACAGGCTTCCTTTGCTTCCGAAGAAGGAGTAGAGGCTATGCAGATGATGGCAGATTTGATTAATGATGACGCAGGCCTTCACCTGTCATGGGAAGAAGGGGTTCAGAGCTTTATCGACGGCAACTGCGGAATGCTTTACACAACCATTGCAAGACGTGCAGCTGTTCAAAAGGGCGCACAGTTTGATGTGGCAACCGTGAAGTCTCCGACTTGGGGCAGCAAAGAGCGAAGGGTTCCGGCAGGCGGATGCTTCCTTGCGATTACGGCACAGGGAGATGAGCAGAAGGCGGCAGCATGGGAATTTCAAAAATACTTATACAGCGTCGAGTCTATGGCTGCGTGGACCATTGGTACAGGCTATGTTCCGCCCAGAAAAGACGTAGCGGATGCAGAAAACGGTCTGAAAGATTTCCTTGCAGAAAATGAACTGATGAAAGCAGCCGTGGACCAGATGAACGGTGTCGTATCCTGGACAGCATTTCCTGGAGATGCAGGTATGCAGGCGGAGCAGATGCTTCTTGATATGAGGGACCAGATTTTCGGCGGCCAGGTTTCCGCAAAAGAGGGCATGACAACGACTCAGGATGCCATTAACCAGCTTTTACAGTAAAATTGATTGGAACTGACAGCAGGTACTTTCGTCATGGTTCGGAAGTACCTGTATTATTATTTAGGAGGTCAAGACATTGAACCGGGAAGCTAAAAAACAAACCATTTTGGGATATTTATTTCTTATTCCTTCCCTTGTGGTCTTTGCAGTTTTTATGTTTTATCCACTTTTTTATACCTTATATCTTAGCTTTTTTGATTGGAATATGGTAAAGCCTGTAAAGAAATTTGTTGGTTTTGCGAACTATGCAGTACTATTAAGAGATCCAAATACATGGAAAATTATGGGGAATACCCTTGTTTATATTGCTGTACTTCTTGTCCTTAACTTTGTTATGCCTTATATTCTTTCCTTTATTCTTTCCGCAGTGATTAAAAAGGGCAAAGGTTTTTATAAAGCGGTATTTTTCCTGCCCAGTGTCATCTCACTTGTTGTAGGCTCTATTCTTTACATATGGATCTTGAATCCGATTTCCGGGCCGGTGGCAATGATACTGGGCAGATTCGGTATTACCATGCCCTTCTGGTCCAAGACAGAGGGATGGGTCATCGCAGTTTTATGTATCGTCACCTCATGGAAAACCTTTGGCTATAACTTTATAAACATTCTGGCCGGCGTTTCCGGTGTTTCCACAGAGGTGATTGAGGCGGCCCGTCTGGATAATGTTCCCACATGGAAGATTTTTGCCGACATTGTCATTCCTATGAGCTCGGCTACAGGTATTTATGTTTTTATAACAACCATTGTACAGGGGCTTCAATATGTATTCACGCCGATTAAGGTCATCACACAGGGCGGACCAAATTACGCCAGTTCAAACCTTATTTATGCATCCTATCATGAGGCGTTTACACTTTTTAAAACAGGAACCTCTTCTGCGGTTTCTGTTATGACCATGGTTCTGTTTGTCATACTTCTGTTTCTGGAATTTAAGTTCGTAGAGAAGGGAGTATATTATGAAAATTAAAAAAATGCAGGTTGGGTGGCATACGCTTTTACTGGCCGTGGTGTTTGTATTGCTGATTCCCATTTTATTTGCTGTTTCAAACTCATTTAAAACACTGCAGGATGCATTTAACACTATATTTGAAATCATTCCCGCCAATCCGACTCTTGAAAATTATGTACACGTTTTTCAGAAGCTGCCCTTTGCCAAAATAACAATGAATACATTTTTGATTGCGTCAAGTGTAACCATTTTTAAGACCGTAACAAGTTTATTTGCTGCTTACTCCTTTGTGTATTTTGATTTCAGGGGGAAAACAGTTCTTTACTTTATTATGTTGAGCACCATGTTTATCCCTTTTACAGTCACCATGATTCCCAACTACCTTATGGTTTCCAGAATGGGCCTTAGAGACTGTATCTGGGGGGTGGCGCTTCCTCAATTTGCTGATGTACTTGGTATCTTCCTGCTTCGCCAGGCCATGAGGGGAATTCCAAAGGCTCTGGTGGAAGCTGCCAGAATGGAAAACGTAGGGAACTTTAAAATCATGAAGGACATTATACTGCCTTTGGTCCGCCCGTCGATTCTGACAACGGGAATCATATTCTTCATCAATTCATGGAACGAATATGTATGGCCGGTATTGATTCTTAAATCAAAGGAAAATTATACCCTTTCTCTGGCGCTCCAGATGTATATCAGTTCAGAAGGCGGCACGGAATTTACCATTGCCATGGCAGTATCGGTAATAACCATGATCATCCCTTTGATTTTGTACATCATTTTCCAGCGTTTCATTATAAACACCTTTGCAGCATCCGGTGTGAAAGGGTAATGGAGATATTTCAGGAGGATAAGCACAAGAATGAAAAATATAGTATTTGAAAATGTAATGAAATCCTACGGGAAAAATGTAATTGTGAAAAATTTGAATATGGAAATAAAAGAAGGGGAAAGGCTGATCCTGCTTGGGCCGTCAGGCTGTGGAAAATCTACCACCCTGCGGATGATAGCCGGTCTGGAAGATATTACGTCAGGCAGGATCTATATGCATGGCAAGGTAATCAATGATATCCCCAGCGGAGAGAGGGAAGTGGCCATGGTTTTCCAGAACTACGCGCTTTACCCTCACATGACTGTAAAAGAAAATATTATTTACGGCCTTAAGGCTCATAAGATGGATCCTGCTGAAATCAGGAAAAGGCTTCAGGAGGTTTTGGAAATACTGGAGCTGAAAGGCCTTGAAGACAGAAAGCCAAAGGATCTTTCCGGCGGACAGAGGCAGAGAGTGGCTCTTGCCAGAGCCGTTGTAAAGCGGGCGGAGTATTTTCTGCTTGATGAGCCTCTTTCTAACCTGGATGCACAGCTCCGCCTCAGGGCCAGAAAAGAGCTTGTTAAGATTCATGAGCTGTATCAGCCTACCATGGTTTATGTGACACATGACCAGATTGAGGCCATGACAGTGGGAAACCGGATCGCTATTATGTATGAGGGAAACATGGAGATGCTGGATACTCCAAGCCGTGTTTATCATATGCCTGCAAGTATATTTTGTGCCAGATTTATCGGTTCTCCTTCTATGAATATTATTAAGGCAGAGTATGAAAAGGGGATGCTGGTCATAGGAAGTCAGACGGTAAAGCTTCCTGATATGTGGAGTAAAATTGCTGACAGGAATCCATCAGGAGAATACCGCATTGGAATCCGTCCGGAGCATGTGGTTTTAAATGGAGAAAGTAATGACCGTTCTCTGAAAGGAACGGTTATCTATGTGGAAGACTATGGCAACCGGTACGGTGTATATATCGATGTGGATGGTGGCGAAGACGAGCTGATTGCGATCTGCAGTGATCATGTGCCCCGTCCCGGTGAGAGCGTTTCTATTGCCATTGATTTCAATAAACTGCATTTCTTTGACGGAAAGAGTGAAAAATCACTAGGATATCCGGAGGAGATTAAAAAACTCAATGAGAAGTTGGATTTTTCTGCTGAGCTCATTGGCAAGGATTCTGAGAAAGGAAGCAGATGATGGATATTTTATTAAGTACCAATATGTATGACAAGGGGATGCTTAAGAGGGTGCTGAAGTATCTTTTGGAGTTTAAGGGGAGAATTGGTGTTGAGGTGTTTCCGTTATTCCAGGATGCAGGATATGAAGATGAATTGATAAATTGTATGAAGGTACTGGAAACCATCCCTTCAAGCTTTCATGGGCCTTATTACCGCGCGGAACACAGTGCTTTCAAAGGAAGCGAGGAGTATGTGAGAACTATGGATTATGTCCGAAAGACACTGGAATATTCCAAAAAGCTGAACAGCAAATATATGGTATTCCATCACAACAACTGCAAGGTAAAAAAAGAGCACAGGGAAGAAATGATCAGAAATTCCTGTGAGAACTACCGGGAAATAGAAGAACTGTTTGGAGAAGCCCAAATCCCAGTTTATGTGGAAAATGCAGGGGTGATGGACCGGGGAAATATGCTTTTTAACCAGGAAGAGTTTATTGCTTTGTGTAAAAATGAAAAATACAGAGTGCTCATTGATATCGGACACGCACATGCAAACGGCTGGAATCTCAGTGATACCATGGAGGCGTTAAAAGACCAGATTAAGGCTTATCATATCCATAATAATGACGGTATTCATGATGACCACAATCGGATTATGGATGGGACCCTGGATTTTGATAAATTTATTTCTGACTACAGAAGGTTTACGCCTGAGGCGGATATCGTGGTGGAGTACAGCAGGGAAGTGGCTGATGATGAAGACGGAATTAAGGAAGATGTGGATTATATTTTAAAAGCATTTCACTGATGTTTCATTTGAATATGTTTAAAAATGTCTGCCGGTTCAATCTTGAACCGGCAGACATTTTTACTTTTAAACCAGTGCTGTGCGGATGCCTGACCCTTTCATACCTGGGGAAGTATTACTCCCGGATGGAGAGATCCTTTGTCAGAGTATTAGAACTGCCAATGGATACAAGCTCTGATTTATAGCTTTTAATTTTAGCCATCAGTGCACTGTTTACACTATAGGAAGTATCATCAACAGAGTTATCAAATTCCCATGTGAAGTCCCCCTTGTTCATACGTCCGGAACGAGAGGTAACCACCTGAACAACTGCGTCCACATCATCAACGTCTGATGCGCTGACGCCGATATCTTTTAACGTATCAAAGTTATTATAAACCGTATTACCTGATAATGTCTTATAAGAACCGGGTACGGTTTCGTTTCTTTTAGAAGCTAAATATGCGTCAAAAGAAGTTGGATCGCCATCGGTTGTTCCATTATCTGAATTTGCATAGATCAGGCTTGCTGCATTTTCAATTTTATTATCAAATGCCTTGATGATTCCACCGTCTTCTCCTGAGAACGTGCCCTTGCCCAAAGCATCCGTTCCCTGTAAAGAACTCATCATCGGATATTTGCAGCTTCTGAAATAATTTGATTCTACAAATGCCGACCCTCCGCTCGTAATACCGACTCCGTATTTTGCATTGCCGTCATAGTAGTTATTGTAGATATGTATGGAACCCAGTCTGATACGCGGATGACGGGAATCTGAATGATCAAACCAGTTGTGATGGTAAGTAACAAAAAAATCTTTCGTTTCACTCAGACCGCAAAGGGAACTTTTTCCGGAATCCCAGAAGTGGTTATAGGAGAATGTTACATAAGTGGATGATTTTTTAATATCAGCGGAACCGTCCCCTTTTGCCTGATCGGCATCGGACCCTGCTGTTCCGTAAAAGATATCATTGTTATGTATCCAGACGTTGCAGTTATTGGTGTCAAGTGAGATGCCGTCGTCAGGAAACAGCATGATGCCTAAGTTACGGATTTCAACATTTCCGCAATTTCTGACCAGGATGCCCCAGCCATAAGCAGTAGCATCTTCCCCAATGCCTTCTAATGTCATATTCATTTCCGCATAGGAAGATTTTCCTTTTACCTGAAGATATCCGTTGCTGTTTAGCTGTCCGGACATATCATTTTTTGAGGTTTGTCCGATAAAACGGATAGCAAGCGGAGTTTCGTCGTAACCTTTTTGACGTAACGAAAGTATTTCCCCGATTCCGGTAGCTGTCTGCAATTTTCCGGATTTGTTTACGATAACGTCTAAAGTTACAGTTTTTGCTGTGTCAGGGGTTATGTAAATAACCTGTGCCCCATCCTTTAAGGTTCCGTTTTCCTCATAAGCGCCGGAGCCGGAGCCAAAGGTGGAATCGCTTGAAAAAGCAAAACCGGTTCTGTCGTGGGCACTTACAAAAAGAGCGTCGGATGCAGCACTTTCCTTTGAGCCGTTGGACAGGATGGCTTCCACTTTCATGATATATTGTCCGGCCGTAAGACCTACAGCATCTGCTCTCCAATATGATGGGTATTCTCTTATCAGCATATCATCAATTTGTGTATAAGATGAATCTCCTGCACTTGCAGGCTTGACATAAACATTGTAAGAAACGGCATTGTCAACGGGCTTCCATTTAATATAAGCACTTTCAGACCAGCCCCCGCTTTCTGTCAGTGTTATACTCTCTGCAAATGCAGGCAGGGAAAATGTACCGGATACCAGAATAAACAACAGTGAAAATACAAAAAGTTTTTTAGATATTGTTCTCCATTTTTTCATGATATTTGCTACCCCTCCATAAGAATTATTAGTATCCTACCCGAACAGTGACAAAGGAACCAATGGAATCACCCCTTTCTGCGGTGCGTTTACAGATACTTTTAGCATATACCCTGTCCAGGCGTATTTCAACTCAAGTGCAAAAATTATACATGTTAAGTGCCAAAATTTGCATATATTTGTATAATTTTTACATGGATTATATAAGTGCACAATATTAATAATAGAAAATGCATATTTTTATCAAGTTTTATATATGTCCGGAAGTATCTGTGTATCTGGTTTTTTAAATAATCCGCGGTCTGAAAATAGGACACACTTTTTAAGTCATGTACAAATATCTGATTTATTGGTATCATAGATACAGAAGCATACATTAACGAACGACAAAAGGATTGAAACAATATGAAACCATTGACCATTGGAATTTTAGCTCACGTGGATGCGGGAAAGACAACCCTGTCAGAAAGCATTCTTTATCATAGCGGTAAAATCGGAAAGCCTGGACGTGTGGATAAAAAAGATACGTATCTGGATACCTACGAACTGGAAAAGGAACGTGGAATCACCATCTTTTCCAAGCAGGCAGTATTTCCTCTGGGAGATATGACGGTCACGCTTTTGGATACACCGGGACATGTGGATTTCGGTGCGGAGATGGAACGGACCCTGCGGGTTCTGGACTATGCCATTCTGGTCATAAACGGAGCGGATGGTGTCCAGGGACATACCCATACGTTATGGCGGCTGCTGTCCATGTACAAGATACCTGTATTTGTGTTTGTCAATAAAATGGATCAGCCGGGGACCCGGAAGGAGAAACTGCTCCAGGAACTGAAAAAACAGCTCAGTGACAGCTGTGTGGATTTTTCCGGAGAAGATGCAGAGTATTTTTATGAAGAACTGTCCATGTGCAGGGAAGACATGATGGAGACTTATCTGGAACAGGGGAAAATAGAAGATGACATGATCCGGGATGCCATCATGGAGCGCAAGGTATTTCCCTGTTATTTTGGTTCTGCATTGAAGAACCAGGGAATCGGTTTCTTTCTTGCCGGGTTAAAGGATTATGTACTTTTGCCGGAATATCCTCAAGTATGGGGGGCCAGGATCTTTAAGGTCACGAGAGATGATCAGGGCAACCGTCTGACTCATTTAAAGGTGACAGGAGGTTCGCTGTCAGTACGGACAACCCTTTCCGGCAGCACATGGGAGGAAAAGGTCAGCCAGATCCGCATATATTCCGGGAACCGGTATGAGACGGTCCCGAACGCAGATGCAGGAACTGTCTGTGCGGTAACCGGCTTAAGTGAGTCAAGGCCTGGGGAGGGACTGGGCTTTGAGACGTTTCATCAGGAGCCGCTGTTAGAACCGGTGCTGTTTTACCGGATCCAGCTGCCGGCAGGCTATGATTCCAGACAGATGCTTCCTAAGTTCCGCCTTCTGGAGGAGGAGAATCCGGAGCTTCATGTGGTCTGGAATGAGGAACTGCAGGAGATTCAGGTGCAGATCATGGGAGAGATTCAGATGGAAATTCTGACCAGCATAATCAAAAGCCGGTTTGGAGTGGATATTGCCTTTGACGAGGGAAGGATTGTATATAAAGAAACCATTAAAAATACGGTGGAAGGCGTGGGGCATTTTGAACCCCTTCGCCATTATGCAGAGGTCCATCTTCTTTTAGAACCCGGGGAACCTGGAAGCGGACTGGTATTTTCAAGCAAATGCAGTGAGGATGTTCTGGCCAAGAACTGGCAGCGGCTGGTTCTGACCCATCTTGAGGAAAAGACATTCCGTGGAGTTTTGACCGGTTCCGCGATCACAGATATGAAAATTACTCTGGTGTCGGGGCGGGCGCATACGAAACATACCGAGGGAGGAGATTTCCGGGAGGCGACCTACCGGGCAGTCCGCCAGGGATTAAAACAGGCAGAATCTATCCTGCTGGAACCGTGGCATTCCTTTACACTGACACTTCCAAAATCTATGGTAGGGCGGGCGATGACGGATATGGAACGGATGGGGGGAATCTGTGAATTGTCTCATTCTGACGGAGAGATGGCTGAACTTACGGGAAGTGCTCCGGTCGCCACGGTAAGAAATTACCAGAAAGAGGTGGCGGCTTATTCAAAAGGGCTTGGAAGGCTTCATTTGACCTTGAAAGGTTATGAGCCATGCCATAATGCAGATGAAGTGATTGCAGCCATCGGCTATGATTCGGAGCGGGATACAGAAAATCCCACAGGATCGGTTTTCTGTGCCCATGGAACCGGATATCTGGTTCCGTGGGATCAGGTGAAGGATCATATGCATGTGGAAAGTTTTTTAAAGAAACAGGATACTGCCGGGGAAGAAGGAATTGCGAAAAACAGGTCTGTTCGTCAGGAGGAGCCTCTCATGAGCCTGGAAGAGATTGAACGGATCATTGAAGGCACTTATTCTGCCAATCGCGGGAAGAAATCCGGCATAACAAGATCCCATAGGGCTGGAGATATGGACCCTGCTTATTACAGGAAGTCCACCCCACCCAGAGAAACAAGGGAGGAGTATCTCCTTGTTGATGGCTACAATATCATCTTTGCCTGGCCGGAACTAAAGGCGCTGGCAGAGCAGAATTTAGACAGTGCCAGGCTTTCACTCATGGACCAGCTGAGCAATTATCAGGGCATAAGAGGAGGAACGGTCATTGTTGTTTTTGATGCCTACCGTTTGAAAGAGCATCCGGAAGAAGTGATTAAGTATCATAACATTCGGGTGGTCTATACAAAGGAAGCCCAGACTGCAGACCAGTATATTGAAAAATTTGCACAGGCAAACAAAAGCAATTACCGTATAACAGTAGCCACCTCAGACGGACTGCAGCAGATCATCGTAAGAGGAGCCGGATGCGGCCTTCTGTCTGCCAGAGATTTGAAAGAGGAGATGGAAGCGGCAGGGAAGAAGCAGCTGGAGGATTTTGAAGGAAAACAGCCGGGGAACCGCAATTATCTGATGGATTCACTTTCAAAAGAGGCAAAAGAAACCTTAAAGAACCTGATGCCGAAAAAGGAACCGGAAAAGTAATCCTTTTTACGGCAGGAATCGGTTATCCGTTTCCGCCAGGGTTTGAATAAAGGCCGGATCTTTCAGCAATGGTCTGGAAAACCCAAATAAATTGACTTTGCTGGATTCACAGACCTGTTTCATATCGGAGAGGGTACGGATGCCGCCGGTTAGTATCACTGGCGTATCAACCAGTTTTGATAGCTTGATTGCGGCTGTTTTATAATAAAGCCGTTCATTGGCTTTGTATTTGATCCATTGATTGCCGCTGATTTCAATGGCATCAATGCCTGCCTTTGCAAGGAGGCATCCCATTTCCAGAAATTCTTCTACGGTCAGTCCCTGTGGCGTTTCATCGGAAGAATTGATTTTGATCCAGATTGGATAGTCTTTTCCGACCTTTCTGCGAATGGCCTCATAAACTTCCAAAACGATGCGGAAACGGTTTGGCACAGAACCCCCATATTCGTCGGTCCGGTGGTTGAATAAGGGGGAAATAAACTGTGACAATAAATAGCCATGGGCACAATGGATCTGTACCCCATCAAAACCGGCAGCTTTCACCCGTCCGGCAGCATTGGCGAAGGCTTGAATGACCGTCTGGATATCCTCCTTTGTCATTTCCTTTGGGGTTATGCCGGAAACCGGATTTTTTACCGGAGAGGGACCAAGGATTTTAGCCTTTTCCTCATATCCCTGGCTTAAGGAAGAGCCGTGTACGATCTGCATTACGATCTTTGCGTTATAAGCATGGACAGTCTCTGCTAAATCCCGGTAGGCCTCAATAAAGCTGTCATTGTAGATTCCCAGCTGGTATTTTGCAGGCTGCTCGTAGTCTGTAATGTAAGTATAACTGGTGATAATCGTGCCAACACCGCCTTTTGCTAATTCCCGGTAGATGGACTTGACCACATCTGTGGGATAACCATCTTCGGTTGCTTTGCCTTCATAGGTGGCAGAACGTATAAAGTGATTTTTAACTTCCATATTTCCAATGTGTGTTCGTTCAAATAAGTTCATATCCATTCTCCTTTGATTTTTTTGAGATTTATTACAGTAATTGTATGCGTTTTTTATAAAGATTACAACGTTGCTGTCTCCCGGCTTCTGCGCTCTGCATATTCCATCAGTTCCCTTTCTGTGGCGGCTTCGCCCGGATACGGATAACGGATTATCTTTTTTTCAAAGGCCTGCCGGATCTTCCGTGCTTTTTGTTCATCCTTATCAAAAAGCAAGGCCCAGGCATATTCTGTCCGCTGTACGGAAGGATAGTTTTTCATGACCTTCATAAATTTTTTCTGTTTTCGGTCTGACAGTTCCATGAGGGCCTCCGTCTTCTTTCCGCCAACCAATTCACAGTAAATGAAGTCGGTTGTCATCAGTCTGCGATGCAGTCCGATGATTGCGGTATCCATCAAAAGCAGTCCGCGTATGGTCTCAGCCGCCTCGTGAAATCTTTTTTCCTCCATCAGTCTGCTGCATGCAATGGTACTTAAAAAAGCTGTCATACTGTTTTTCATGGCTTCCGGTGACGGTATTACAAACCATTCCCGGGGCATCTCTTTGACTGGTACCCCCTTTAAGCTAAGATCAGCAAATTTTAACTGAATCCAGAAGGAACGCAGACTTTCAGGGTCTTTGCCAAGGGATAAAGCGTTATAGCCGTCATTGCTTATCATATCAAGCTTTAGTGGAACGGCATTGATAAGTGAAGAAACAAACCCTGTTATAGCAGCGATAAAAAAGAAAGAGGACACAATCCCCGTCCCTTTGGTGAAATATGAGATCCATACAAATAGTAAAGAAACAAAAAAGTTTGCAATGGAACCTCCCATATTATAGAGAACATAAGGAAATCTTCCATCTTTCATCTCAGGAGGTGCCATCAGGCATTGCCCTCCGGTTCCTGTCAGTGAAAACCTCCGGAACTGGATGGAGCCCTCCTGCTTTATCCACATAAAGCTGCCTATACGGAAAGAGGAAAAACGGTAACCGGTCATAAGTCCAAATAACCAATGACCGCCTTCATGAACAATAATTTGCAGGAAAAGGGAAATATAGATCATAAGGAACATGCCAATGACAGAGAACAGGATGTCAGACATTGATTTTTTGCCATCCATAAACCGTTCGGTGTATTGTCCGATGTAGTAGCCGCCTGCAGCGCCAATGGGTATTATAAATAATATAAGAAGATATAGCATGCTTTTGGATTCCTGTTTTTGTTTTTTTGGGGTCACAGTGTTTACCTCCTTTAAAAAATCATTGTTTTAAATCGTTTCTATATCAGAAAATACTCCCGTATGTAAAAAGCCATCAAAAGATCAAATTTGATTTTAGAGTTGTTCAATTCCGTATCCAGAATGTCTTTGATCTTTTTCAACCGATAGATTACGGTATTCCGGTGGGTGTGCATTTTATCGGCTGTTTCCAGCAGATTGCAGTCGGAAAGCAGATAGGTCCGTAAGGTATCCATGTAGTCCGTATCGTGGGCGGCATCAAAGTCTTCCAGTTTTCCCAGATTCTTTTGATAGATGTTTTTCAGCATTTCAGGGTCAGAGGAGGAAAAAAGAATCTGGAAGATTCCCATCTCATCAAAATTCATGAAAGGTATGTTCCAGAAGGTTGCTGCTGCAAGGGCGAATCTGGCACGTTTATAACACAGACTGAATTCTTTCAGGGAATGGAAGTGATTGCTGATACCAAGAGTGATACTGTCACAGAATAAAAGTATGTCCAGTATGTCATGGGTGGAGATCTGGGAGGAGTGGTAAATCAATATCTGCTGGTGGTCATGCTCGAAAATATGGTATTTCAACTGACGGTGATTGAGAGAGAATGTCACTCTTGTGGTATTTTGCAGGTTTTGCAGAATGATAATCTGGTATTGGTCCTCTGTGGAGAAACCGTTCTGATTTAAGGTGAGAAGGGTATTTTCATAAAGAGGAGTCTGAAAGATGGCTCCCTGAAAGGCAGCCGTCAACACGTCCATGCTTTGGGTGCTTTGCAGTAAAATACGGCAGTAGTCCTGCATAATGTCCACCAGATGGATTTTCCATGGCATGGTAATTAAAGGGAAGCTGCTGTTTTTGCAAAATTCCATAATTTCTCCAGATAAGTCTTCCGGCTCAATGTATTGTCCTACATTGATGATGATTCCGCTGCAGCTGCGGGTCACCAGAGCGCAGATAAATTCAGAAAGAGTAATACCGCTTCTGGTAAACAGTCCTGTGGTGATGACCAGTTCCCCGCCTTTTAAAAAAGGCATATTCTGAAAATCTTCTGCCAGGTAGACCCAGGAGACAGAATTGGTCAGGCCGTTGTCTTCCGTGTGAAGCGTAAGACTGTATTTATCTTTTGTCGTGTGAAAGAGATCGGATATCTGTGTCCTCATATACATACCTCCGTAAGAATTAGGTTGAGTATATCATGATTTGTACTCAAAGTACAATAACTGAATAAAAAATTGGAGTCAGCGGACATTGCAGCCAGGAGGAGGAGGGAGTATAATTAGCAAAATAAATGATAGATCCGAGGAAAGAGGTGTTCTGTTTGAAGGAAAAATTCGTTGTTACCATTACAAGACAATTCGGAAGTCTTGGCAGACCCATTGCCCGGCTGGTCAGCGAGCGGCTGGGTGTCGAATACTACGACCGGGATATTGTGGAGATGGCTTCCAAGGACTTGAATCTTCCGGTATCTGCTGTCAGTGATGTGGAGGAAAGCGCAAAGTCGGCATTTTTCAATATGAATTATCCTCTGGGAATGGGAACTACCGCCATTCAGGATTCCATCTTTGCCGTTCAGAGGAAAATAATTGTTGATCTGGCAGAACGGGAGTCCTGCATCATTGTTGGCAGATGTGCGGACCATATTTTAAGAGATCATAAAAACATCATCAATATCTTTATCTATGCACCTTACGAAGCAAGGCTGTCCAATTGTATTGAAAGACTGAATATGAGGCCGGATGAAGCTAAAAAGATGATCGCATCGGTGGATAAGGCAAGAGAATCCTACCACAGACATTATTGCGGCTATCTTATGTCGGATAAGGACTACAAACATGTGATGGTGGACTCCAGTCTTTTAGGCGTGGAAGGAACCTGTGAGATACTCACGGATATCATCCGGAAGAAATTCCCACATCTGGTCTCTTAGTAAAGCAAACAAATAAATATCAGATCCCCCCGGGCAATGGAGCTTTTTAAAAAAGACATTGCTCTTTTTTATTGGAGAAACTTAAGGAAAGGCGGAGTGAAAGGAGGATATGGAAGATGCTGCAAATAAATAATCTGTCCAAATGCTTTGAGGATTTAGAAGTGCTGCGGGATGTAAACCTGACCGTAAAAAAGGGAGAGGTGGTGGTGATCATCGGTCCTTCCGGTTCGGGAAAAAGCACATTTTTACGCTGTATCAATCTGCTGGAGAAGCCTACAGACGGTGAGATCCTCTATCTTGGAGAAAATATTATCCAGCTTGGAAAAAAAGTGACGGATTACCGGAAGCAGGTTGGAATGGTGTTTCAGCGGTTTCATTTGTTCCCTTTAAAAACCGCTTTGGAAAATGTGATGTATGCCCCGGTGAAGTTAAACCGTATACCGGTCAAAGAGGCGAAGGAACAGGCAATGGAACTTCTTCGTAAGGTGGGGCTTGAGCACAAGGCAGAGACCTACCCCTCAGCCCTTTCCGGTGGGCAGCAGCAACGGGTGGCTATTGCAAGAGCACTGGCCATGAATCCGGAGATCCTGTTATTTGATGAACCGACTTCAGCCCTGGACCCGGAGCTGGTGGGAGATGTGTTAGAAGTAATGAAACAGCTTGCAGGAGAAGGAATGACCATGATCGTAGTGACCCATGAGATGGGATTTGCTAAAGATGTGGCGGACCGGGTGATCTTTATGGATGGCGGTTATGTGGTGGAAGAGGGAGCGCCCGGTGACATCTTTACGAGACCCCAGAATGAAAGAACGAAAGCATTCCTGTCCAGAGTGTTATAAGGAGGTGATATCTTGGAATTAAATTTCAGAAAAGCATTTGGTACATTGGGACCCAGTTTGTTGGGAGGCATCGGAATCGTCTTGTATATTACTCTTGCAGGCTTTGCGTTTGCACTGATTGCGGCATTGCTGATCGCAATTGGAAGGCTGTCAAAGAATAAGGTGCTCAGCCGTTTCCTGGCCATCATTATAGAACTGGTCCGGGGAACCCCTCTGCTTGTTCAGCTGTTTTATATTTATTATGTGGTGCCTGCCGTGATCAACGGAATCCTGACCGCTTTGGGGTATGAAGCCAACATGCAGTTAAAAGCATCAACCTGCGGAATCATCGGATTTGCGGTTAATTACGGCTGCTACATGTCAGAAGTCATCCGGTCAGCCATATTGGCCGTAGACCCCGGTCAGCGGGAAGCAGGCCTGGCTCTGGGATTCAGTGAACGAAAGGTCTTGTTTCACTTTATCATCCCTCCGGCTCTGAGAAACTCCGTACCTGTATTCGGCAATTATCTGGTCATGCTGATAAAGGATACGTCTTTGCTGGCCATGATATCCGTACAGGAGCTTCTGCTTCGGACCAAGACCTACGCGTCCCAGACATTTTTAACGGTTGAGGCATATACCATTCTGGCACTTGTGTATCTGATGCTCAGCATTCCCCTTTCCCAGCTTAGCGCAGTGGTGGAACGCAGGCTGAAAAGGACCCCATAGCGATCAAAGTGCCTGAAAACTGGAAACGATTCAAACATTGTATAGAAAGGAATGAGCTTATGAAAAAAGTAAATCGGAAAAGGGGGATGGCATATATCCTCATGTCGTTCCTGGTGTTATCTGCGGTGACCGGATGCGGGCTGAAAAAAGCCGGCGCCACCAAAGCGGAAAACTCTGCGGCAGTATCAGGAGAATCAGAAATGCTTACAAAGATAAAGGAAAAAGGGTATATCCTCATTGGATCTTCCAATGACGCACCGTTTTCCTACACCGATGTGGAAACCGGAGAATTAAAAGGTGTGGATATTGAGATCTTAAAAGAAATATGCAAGCGTTTGGGGATCAAGGATATTCAGATGAAGGTCATTGATTTTTCCAATCTTTTGGTGGAACTGAACAATAAGAATATCGATATGGTTGCCGATGCCATGTATGTAAAGGATGAGAGACTGCAGGTAGCTGCATTTACAGATAAATGGTATCAGGAGGGGGAAGCAGTCGTAATTCCAAAAGACTCCCAGATAAAAAGCAAAGAAGATTTAAAAGGGAAAAAGGTAGGGGCACAGCCGGGGACCACCTTCTATGAGACCGCGCAAAAATGGCTTGAGGAAGGCAGGATCGGAAGCCTGGAGGCTTACGACAATCAGGCCACACTGATGACCGCAGTCGATACCGGAAAGGTGGAGGCGGTTGTAACGGATGGAATCGTGGCTGGCTATACCTTATCTTCCGACAGTTCCCTTAACTTAAAGCTTCTTTCCCCATACGAAGCAGAGGCAAGCGGACAGATTGGCGCCGCCCTGCGGTTTGAAGACAAGGAATTCTTAAACGAAGTGAACAAGTGCTTAAACGAAATGAAAGAAGACGGTACGCTGATGAACATATTAAAGGATTACGGATTGACCGAGGATTATTTTGTCGGAGTGGAAGAAGGGAAAACCACCAACGTCAAATAACGGCCAGCGGCTATGAGAGTTAAGTAAAACAGAAGATTTATGAGGAAACAGGAAAGAAGGTTTATTATGGAATTTCAATATTACCTGCCGGTAAATCTGATATTTGGCAGAGGCAAATCAGAGCTGATCGGTGAAAAGGCGGCATTGATTGGAAAGCGGGCGCTTGTGGTAACGGGAGGAAGAAGTACCAAGGAATCCGGTTTGCTTGCAAAGACAATGGAGTTGCTAAAAGAGAATGGTGTTACCGGTGTTCTTTTTGATAAGGTGGAATCCAATCCTCTTACGACCACGGTTTATGAGGGAGCCAAAACAGCTGCCGCAGAGGGCTGCGACCATGTCATTGCTTTAGGAGGCGGAAGCAGTATTGACGCAGGAAAAGCAATTGCTTTTCAGACCCTTAATGGGGGAGATATCAATGATTATATTTATGGAAAGAAGACCAGTGACCGCGCTTTGCCTGTCCTGGCAGTTCCGACCACCTGCGGGACAGGTAGCGAAGGAAATGGATTTGCGGTTATGACAAATCCTGAAACTATGGATAAAAAATCTCTCCGCTGCAGCGCCATTGTTCCCGCCTGTTCCATCATTGATCCCCTGCTGATGACGACCATGCCCCAAACGATTCTTGCCTCTGTAGGATTTGACGCATTATGTCATAATATAGACGGCTATATTTCTTCCATATCCCAGCCTTTGACAGATATTATGGCCTTAGAGGGCGTAAGACTTGCTGCGGAAAGCCTAGAGAAGCTGTATGAGGACCGGAAGGATCTGGATAGCTGGGAGAAGCTGTGCCTGGCAAGTACTCTGGGGGGAATGGTCATCAATACGGCGGGGGTCACAGCCCTTCATGGAATGGAGCATCCCGTCAGCGGTTTGAAAAATGCAGTTCACGGCAGAGGCCTTGCTGCCCTGGCCCCTTATGTCTATGAGGCTTCTGTCAAAGGAGCACCCTATAAATTTTCCACACTTTCCAGACTTCTTGGAGGAACGAATGAACTGGACTTTACAGATAGAATCCGGGATTTGACAGCAGCCCTTGGATTAACAGAAACTCTTGGGGATATGGGAATCAAGGAAACGGATCTGGACTGGCTGACAGATAACTGCAGGAAGGTATCTGCCGCAAGTATGAAAAACCACCCCGTTGTGTTTGAACCCGGGGAAATAACGGAAATTTACCGGAAAGCCATTTAACAGGTTCAGAACATAAAAAATAAATAAGCGTCAAAACAGCGCAGAAATGGAGGAAATGATGCTAAAGGATTCATTACCTGAAATAATTACCCCATTGCCGGGACCAAAGGCCAGTGCCATATTAAAAAGAAGAGAGGAGGCCATGCCGGGCGCCATCAAATCCGTGTATCCATGCGTGATCCGCAGAGGAGAAGGGGCAATGATAGAAGACGTGGATGGCAACCGGTTTCTGGACTGGGTCGGAGGCGTAGGCGTGCTGAACATCGGATACAGCCATCCGGAACTGATTGAAGCGGTGAAAGAACAATCGGAAAAATATTTTCATGCCATGATGAACATTGTGACTCACGAAGGCTATATAAAGCTGGCAGAAAAAATGAATCAGATCGTTCCCTTAAAATCGGAAGAGAAAAAGACCATGTTTGCCAATTCCGGCGCAGAGGCCATTGAAAATGCGGTAAAAGCGGCAAGATCCTTTACCGGAAGGCCAAACATTATTGTGTTTTCCGGTGCCTTTCACGGCAGAACTCTTCTGACGGCAGCCATGACGGCAAAGAAATCCTATGCTTCTGGCCTGGGCCCTTTTCCGGATGGCATCTACCGGGCAGAATTCCCCTATCTCTATAGAAAGCCCGAAGGATACAGTGAAGATGAAGCCATGGATTATTACATGGAAAGGCTTAACAAGGTCTTTGAGGAAGCCTCTCCCGCAGAATATGTGGCGGCTGTTGTGGTGGAGCCCGTTCAGGGAGAAGGAGGGTTCATTCCGGCTCCTATGGAATGGGTGAAAGCCATCAGAAAGGTTTGTGATCTACATGGAATCCTGCTGGTAGCCGATGAGGTGCAGACTGGCTTTGCCCGGTCCGGAAGAATGTTTGTGTCGGATTACTGGAAAGAGGCAGGCTGTGCTCCCGATATTCTGGTAAGTGCCAAGTCTATCGCAGGAGGCATCCCGTTAAGCGCTGTCACCGCATCAAAAGAAATTTTTGATGGTGTAAAAAGCGGCATCCTCGGAGGTACCTTTGGCGGAAATGCCCTTGCCTGCGCATCAGCCCTTAAGGTCATTGAGATCATAGAAAGAGAGGATCTGTGTTCCCGTTCTCTGGAAATAGCCGAAAGGTGCCGCAGGGAATTTCTGCTGTGGAAGGAGGAATTAAAGGAAGTAGGAGATGTGAGAGGCATTGGCTGCATGATGGGCATTGAGTTTGTGGAAGATCAGGAAAGCAAAAAGCCCAATGGACCATTGGTATCGGATATTGTTACCTATTGTGCGCAGCACGGACTTCTTGTCGAAAGCGCAGGTGCTTCATCCAATGTGATCCGCTTTCTATGTCCGCTGGTAGTCTCAGATGCCCAGATTGAGAGAGGACTGGAGATTTTAAGATCTGCAATTGAGACATGCAGATGAGAATAAAGAAAGTTGACCTGTCAGGGATAAAATAAATAACCGGAAAAAGCCTTCCAGAGCATATGGCCTTTGGAAGGCTTTATTGGCTGAAATACTGTTTTAGAATGCCCAGACCCTTTTCCAGTTCCTGAAAAGAGCGTGCAGAGGCAAGGGCCACGCGAAGAAATTGTTCCCGGGTGCCGGAGCCTACCAAAAAACGGTTTGAATGATACACCCGTACCCCTTTGCTTTGAAGCCCGTTGACCAGTTCCTGTGCGCTTACGTTTCCGGATATGGGGTGCCAGCGGTAAAAGCTGAACGGGTGACCTGCTTTGGATACCTCTGGAAAATAACTGTGATACAGCTCATTGGCCTGTTGGGCCAGATCCTTTTTTACGGCAACCATCTCATTTGCCTTACCGGAGAGAATGAGCTCGGTGATGATTTCACTGTCCAGAGAGGATGTCTTTACGTTGATATTGAAAATGGCTTTCCGGATCTGTTCCCGGAATTCAGGAGCAAAAACCATATAAGCAACCCGAAGTCCAGAGCAAAGAGATTTGGTGGTACCGCAGATATAGACGGTCTGGTCCGGCAGCAACCGGTACATGGAACCATCATAATCCTTTATGATTCCGGCAGTTAAGAATGCATGAATATCGTCTTCGATCAAAATGAGATTGTATTTTCTGATTACAGCAGCCAGCTCCTGTTTACGCTTTTCCGATATCATGACAGTAGTTGGATTGGCACAGGAGGGCATTAAAAAGATTCCCTGGATTCCGGTAAGGCGGCACTGGCTTTCCAGTTCGTCCGGCAGCATTCCGCTGTCATCACCCGCAATGGGGATCAGCTGAATATGGAATGTTTTTGCCAGTTCGATAAAATTGGAAAAGGTATAGCGATCAACAGCTATCCGGTTTCCCGGCTGGAATAAGGCAAACATGGTAATGGCCAGGGCATTCTGGGTTCCGGATGCAATGGCCATATTTTCCGGTGCCGACTGAATGCCAAAAGACTGCATCCAATTAAGTCCCGCCATTTTCTGATGAGGCAGTCCCGTGGGATCGTCGTAAGTGAAAAACTGTTCCAGATAAGGCTTTTCTGTCACTTTTTTTGCGGTGGCTGTTATCATCTGGTTGCATTGCTCAAAGGAGGATACAAATCCCAGTTCAATGGATTCGCCGGGAGCATTATCCAGGGAGATGGTAATGGAGCCTGCAGCATGAGTTGAGACAAAGGTGCCGCTTCCGGTCACTCCATAGATGAAGCCTTTCAGCTCACAGATTTTGTATGCACGTGTGACTGTAGTAAAGTTCACATCCAGGTAATCGGCAAGCTCCCGCTGGGGCGGAAGTTTTGTGCCCGGAGCCAGTAAGCCGGTCACAATATCATGTTCCAGAAGGTGGGCAAGCGATTGATAAACCGGACGTTTGATGGACAGTCTGTCCGGTTTCCAGGACATAGGATAATCAATAAATGAATTTACAGGCATGGCCCACCTCCGGTAAAATTATAATGCATACAATTATAGCATTGATTGTATGCATTTTCAATGATAAAATGGACAATGCAGGTTCTGTTATCAGGATTAAGCAGATTTATAAGAAAGGAACAATGTAAAATTGGAGACGAAAAAACAGACGATAAAAAAGGCTTTTAAAGCTGCCTTTCCAAACACCATTCCAATTTTTGCCGGTTTCTTATTTTTGGGAATGGCTTATGGGATCTATATGAATGCTTCCGGGTTCAGCTTTCTGTATCCCATGCTCATGGGGCTGACCATCTTTGCAGGTTCTGTGGAATTCGTGGCAGTGGGATTGCTGCTTGCTCCCTTTGATCCTTTGAAAGCGCTGCTGCTGACACTTATGATCAATGCGCGTCACTTATTTTATGGTATCTCCATGCTGGAAAAGTACAGAGTTCCTGGCTTTAAAAGGTTTTATCTTATCTTCGGTATGTGTGATGAATCTTTTTCCATAAACTATACAGCCCATATCCCGGAGGATGTGGATAAAGGCTGGTTCCTGTTTTTTGTCACGTTCTTAAACCACTGCTACTGGGTGGCAGGGGCTGCCCTTGGAGGCATATTTGGAGGTTTGATTCAGTTTAACACAGAAGGACTGGAATTTGTTATGACAGCGCTTTTTGTAGTGATTTTTCTGGAACAGTGGTTGAAAGAAACGACGCATTACAGTTCTTTGACTGGTTTAGGAATTTCCGTGTTATGCCTGATCTTATTTGGCGGAAGTAATTTTATCATTCCTTCCATGGCATTGATTCTTTTCAGTCTCTCTTTGTTTAGGAGACCGTTGAAAGAAAGGAGAAAAACAGATGACAATGAGCGTCGGTCAACAGATTCTGACGATTGCAGCGGTGGTATTGGGGACAATGATCACCAGGTTTCTTCCGTTCATCCTGTTTCCCGGGGATAGGCCTGCACCAAAGTATATACAGTATTTGGGAAAGGTCCTTCCTGCGGCGGTACTCGGACTGCTTGTGGTCTATAGCCTGAAGGATGTCAGCATCTTTACCGGAAGCCGGGGAATTCCGGAACTGATCGGAGTGATTACTGTAGCAGTACTTCATTTCTGGAAGAAACAGATGCTTCTTTCCATTGCAGCAGGAACGGTTGTATATATGGTTTTGGTGCAGTTTGTATTTTAAAACAGCATGCTGGCTGCGCATTCAAGCAGAGCCAGAGCCAGTATGACATTGACCACCCGGTAATGCCTGATATATGCTTTTTGAAATGCTCCGCCTAAGATCGCCCAGGTCAAAGTGGCGGCTGTACCCAATGTGGCAATGATAAGTTCAAAGAACAGCAATGTGCCGTAAAAGGAGTGATAAGGCAGCACATAACCGGTAAGTGCAGTAATGCCGAATAAATAGATTTTTACATTGACAAACTGCAGAATGAAGCCGGTCCAGAAAGAGGGCCTTCTGCTGGTTCCGTTTAAGTCTGGCTTGCTGATGAGTATATGAATGGCCAGCCATAGAATATAGGCAGCACCCATATATTTCATAATAAGCATCACCGGATTTAATAAACTTTCCATTCCATATACCAACAGGGAACAGAGAAACTGTACGGCATAATAGCCGGTAAAGATACCGAATAAAAGATTTTTCCCCTTTTTCCAGCCAAAACGTACCATGGTGTTTAAAGCAAGAAGGTTTCCGGGACCCGGCGTGAAAGCGCTGATCATGGAATACACGAAAAAACTGATGATTACTTGAAGCTCCATAACAATATATCCTCCCTGATCTTCCTTAAATACTCCGCTCGATAAAGCAATCGCCAGATATTTATGCTTTCTATTATAGCAGAGTGGGAGGAGGTAAAAAAATACGAATAACATATAACCTGATATAGTCTGAATCTATACCAGGTTTTTGGTTTTACAAAGTCAAAAATTTCTTATGATTTCAAGCGGTTCCTATTCCATGGATAACGCTGCATACATACCCTGGCGAACGGCACCGCCCACCTTTCCGACTTTTAAACTGTCACCGATGATACGTGTTTTTAAATGATATTTGGCATCAACGGCTTTTGCAAAAGCGTTGTTGGGTGCCATACCAAAAGCAGATACAATGGTGTCTCCGGGAATAAATTCTTCCGTACCGTCTTTTTTCAGGGTTATCACTCCATCCGCCTGGATTTTTAGAACTTTATGACCGGTATAGAGTTCCACACCGTTTTGCAAAAGCATTGGAATCAGGGAAGCCTTATTAATAAAATGGTCATTGACGGCCACTTCATCAAGCATCTCGATGATAGCCACTTTCTTTCCGTTCATTGCTGTTTCAAGAGCACTGTCGCATGCGGAAAGTCCGCCGCCGCAGAATATGATTTTCCCGCCCTTTAGTTTCTGCGGGTCGGTGTGTGCGGTCAGAATGTCAATGGTATTTTCAATTCCGGGTATCTTTGGAGTTACGGGAACGGCTCCGGTTGCAACAATAATACGGTCCGCATTTTTTAATTCCGGGGAATCCACGGTAAGTTCCGTGTTTAAGTGAACCGTAACATTTAGAAGCTCCATCTGATGCTTATACCAGACAACAAGCTGACGCAGCTGACTCTTAAAAGGTGGTGTAGCCGCGCTTTTCAGCTGTCCGCCCAGTTCGCTGTCTTTTTCAAACAGAGTCACCTTATGTCCCATGCAAGAGGCTGTTCTGGCTGCTTCCATACCTCCGGGGCCTCCGCCGATGACAACGACATTCTGAGGGTCTGCAGTTTTTTTTATGAAAAAACGGTCCTCAAAGCCAACCGCCGGATTGACAGAGCAGCTGATCTTTGTCAGTCTGGTCAATATTCTGCCGATGCAGTCTTCATTGCACCGGATACATGGACGGATCTCCTCCCGTTTGCCGGCCATAAGCTTATTTGCCATATGGGGTTCAGCGATGAGGGGGCGTCCCATCATGATAAAGTCAGCATTCCCGGATTCCAAAAGCCTTACAGCCGTTTCCGGAGTATGATTGCCGGAGTTTAAAATCGGAATGGAAACTGCTTTTCTTGCGTCCTCACAGACGTCCTGCATGCAGGCATCGCCAAGGTATGCAGGAGGGAAGATGTAATCAATATTTTCATAGCTTCCACTGTCAACATCAAGGGCATCCACTCCGGCCTCTTCCAGAATCTTTAACATTGGCATGGTTTCTTCTATGGTGCGTCCGCCTTTGAAATGATGCTTACAGGCGATACGGAACAAAATTGGCATATCCGGGCCGACAGCCCCCCGGATGGCTTCTACGATTTCAACCGGAAAACGCATACGTTTTTCCAGTGTTCCGCCGTATTCATCGTCCCGCTTGTTCCATACCGCTGACATAAACTGATCCACAAGGTATCCTGCGTGGGCGTGCACTTCAATTGCATCAAAACCGGCATCCTTTAATAATTTGGCAGAGAAAGCAAATTCTTTCATGATCTGTTTGATCTCATCGATGGTCAGCGCATGGCAGATAATGTCAGGATTAAACATGGAAGGAATGGCAGAAGCGGAAACCGGAGGATCTCCGAACATGTTGGCAAATGCATTTTTACCAGTGCCGCAGCTGATCTGGGCGCAGATTTTAGTACCGTACCGCTGTACGGATTCGCATAAGGTGGTAAGAGGAGGAATCACATAGGTCTGGTCTAAATATCCCTCTAAGGAGCCCTGAGCCAGTTCCCTGGTAAGAAACAGACAGCCTGTGATGATCATACCGGTGCCGCCTTTTGCCCGTTCCTCCCAGTAGTCGATCTCTGCTTTGTCAATAGTCCCATCCATGTGGCCTGCGTTAAGACCCATAGGTGACATGACAATCCGGTTTTTTACTTCCATTTTTCCGATTTTAAAGGGGGTAAATAGTTTTTCGTAGTTCATATTCTGTCTCCTTTGTTTAGATTTGCTATTATCAATTTGCACAATACCTGGTTGAATATACCTGTGGGATGTGATACGGCATTAAAAATAATAAAAAACAAAGGAGACAGAGGTGGATTTTGCGGGAATAGGAACCGTTTGGAAACATCAAGAAGTTCTAGGCTGGGGATAAAGGGTGATTTTTTCTTTGAGATTCGCCGTACAGGCCAGCTTGCCATCTATAGTTATTACAACAGCACCCATTTCCTTCATTTCGTCCACTTGATGGATAATGGAAGCAGCATCAAGGCCGAACAATTTGGTGGTATAGATGTCGCAGTCCAGCGACCTGTCGGCAATTATAGTCAAAGAAGCGACGTTGCTTTCCATGGGGTAGCCTGTTTTGCTGTCAAAGATGTGGTGGTATTTACAGCCTTCCTTTTCAAGTCTTCTTTCGTATATTCCTGACGTGACAACGGATTGATCTCTTATTTTGACGAGTACTGCCGCGTTACCTCTTGGCAGAAACGGATTTTGTATTCCTACGGTCCAGCTGCCGCTTCCAGAGGGAGAATCTCCGAAAACAAGAACATTGCCTCCCATATCTACCATCGCTGAGACCGCTCCGTGCTTTTTAAAGAATTCCATAACCTTATCAGCAAAATATCCCTTGGCGATGGCTCCAAGGTCTATCTCCATTCCCTTTTTTATTAAATAGACGGTTTTTCTTTCATCGTCCAGATGTATATTTTCAGGTTTTAAAAGTTCCAGCACCTTTTCGATGGATTCTTTTTCCGGTACGTGTGCTCCCGTAAAGCCGATTTTCCATAGCTTGATGAGGGGACCTATTGCGATATTTAAAAAAGAATCCTTACACAGACTATGCTTTTTTCCTGTTTTTATCAGCTCATAAAGCTCCCCGTCCACCTTTTGGGGACTTACTCCGGCGGATTTTTTCAGAATTGCAAGCTGGGAAGTGTCACTGTTGGCGCTGAAGACATCTTCATAATGAATCAGCATATCCTCAGCTTCTTCTGCCAGTTTTTCAGCATCTTCTCCCTTGATATAAAGAGAGATTTTTGTTCCCATGAGATATATAATCTTTGTACATTCAGCCATTTCCGTCTCCTATATTTGAGTGGTTCTGCCCCTGAATAAGAAAGCAGTCGATCAGGTCGTGTTCCATACTGCTTAAGGTTCGTTCCTTCTGGTAAGCGATAAAATAATCCAGATTCAGCTCATCAAAGGGAATTGGGTATATATTGTAGTCAGACGGGCATTCTTTTACGTAAATGCTTTCCGGGATAAAGGTCACTCCCATATTACACATGGAAAGCTGAAGCACCGTATGTATCTCGTTGCTTTCCATTACAATCCTGGGTTCTATCTTATAAATGCTTAACAGCTGGTCGATCTGTTTTCTTATAGCAGAACCTTTAGAAGTCAGTATCAGCTTTTGACATAAGAGTTTACTTATATCTATGGTTCCTTCTGGAAGAATTGCCTCATCCTTTTGATACAGATCACAGCTGCGGGGGATAATTGCCCGGTATCTGTGCCTGCCCCAGCTGACCGAGTTTAAGTTTGGAGAAATATTTCTTGAATTCTGACCGATCCAAAAATCCAGTTCATTGTTTTGGATGAGCTTCTCATTCTTTTCTGGCAAAGCCTCTGATAACTCGATCCGGCTGTTTATATGCATCTCCATAAATTTTGGTAAAAAAAGAGGTAAAAGGTAGGTTCCGAGGCTGGGAAGCACTCCGATTTTTATGACCTTGCTGCCGATATCCGATACATCTGCCAGTTCCTTAAGAAGCTTTGCGTAGTTGTTTTCCAGTGAGGTTAAATACTGGTAGTAGATCTTTCCCTGTTCGGTCAACCGGTATGGCAGCTTGCTGCGGGTGATCAGTTCACAATTCAGCTGATTTTCCACCCTTTTGATCACCTGTGTCAGATATGGCTGGGAGATATAAAGGGACTTGGCAGCTTTCCCATAATTGCTGTATTTTAAAATGGCATCAATATAATATAAAATATCCTGAGAGTAAAGTTTTGACATTTTCAACCTTTCTTTGTTAAACAATTAACTTTTTCGGATTTGTGTTTCATTATAACAAATCTGTTATCAAACTTCAATAAATAACTATTAGCTATCATGTGCAGGGTGTGTTAAAATTATATCAAGCACGATGTTACATTTGTGAAAGCTTAAATTACAGGAAGGGGATTACTATGAAATATTTAGCAATCGCAGGCACAAATTCAGAGGTGTCGACAAATCGCATGCTGCTTCAATTTATGAAGAAGCATTTTTCCGGTCAGGCGGAGATTGAATTATATGAAATCAAGGATTTACCTGCTTTTATGGAGCCAGAGGATTCTCATGTCCCTGAAAAGGTAGCAGAGCTATCTGATAAAATTTTAAAAGCCGATGGGGTCATTATAGCAACCCCGGAGTATGACCATGCCATCCCAGCGGTTTTAAAGAGTGCTCTTGAATGGATTAGTTACACCAGCCAGGCATTGACCGATAAACCTGTTCTAATCGTTGGGGCTTCTCACGGTACCCTTGGTTCTTCCAGGGCACAGGCACATCTAAAGCAAATCCTGGATTCCCCTGAGCTTGCTGCCAGAATCATGCCCAGCAGTGAGTTCCTTTTAGGAAAATCACAGGCAGCATTTGATGGGTCAGGCAATCTTATTTACCCGGACAAGGTATCAGAGCTTGAAGAAATTTTCAGGGAGTTTGTTTTATTTACGGATATTACATCAAAACTTCTGGAACATAAAGCGTTAAATAAAAAAGGAAAAAAATTCACTTGGCAGGAACAGGAGGATTAACAGCAATGAAATTCATAGCAATTGTTGGAACGAATGCAAAAAAATCATATAACCGTAAACTCCTTCAGTTTATGAAAAAATACTTTGAGTCAAAGGCAGAAATAGAAATACTTGAAATTACAGATGTTCCCATGTTTAACCAGTCAGACAATCAGTCCTTCAGTGAAGTGATCCAGAGGTTCAATGATAAGATCAATGCAAGTGATGGTGTTATTATGGCGACTCCTGAATATAATCATTCCATCCCCTCATCCCTTAAAAGCCTGATCGAGTGGCTGAGCTTTGATCTCCATCCCCTTAAAGGCAAACCGGTAATGATCGTTGGTGTTTCACTTGGGACTCAGGGTTCCTCCCGTGCACAGCTGCATCTTCGTCAAATCCTTGATGCACCAGGGGTAGAGGCCAATGTCATGCCAGGATACGAGTTTCTCCTTGGCAACGCAGATAAGGCATTTGATGAGGACGGCAATCTTAAAAATGAAGGGACCGTAGATTTTCTTGAGATCTGTTTTCTGCGCTTTCTGCGTTTTGCCAAAATTGCAAACCAGCTCAACGAAGAAGAGGAATTTACCTTTAAACCAGGTGTCTATGAGGTGAATGCAATTGGTCACAGCGGAAGTCTTCCCATGAAGGTTTCCTTTAGTGAGACCCGGATCGAACGTATAGATGTGGATACAAAAGGTGAGACAGAAGGAATTGCCGATGTGGTTTTTGTGAGAATACCAGATAAAATCATTGAAGGACAGACTCTGAATGTGGATGCGCTCTCTGGTGCCTCTGAGACCAGTAATGCGGTTATCGACGGTGTGGCAAAAGCCGTAAAGCTTGCCGGAGTCAACCCTGATATTCTTAAGAGGCGTCCAAAGCCTGCCAGCAGTCTGGTCAGAGATGACGAAGAATATTCCTGTGATGTAGTTGTTGTAGGCGGAGGCGGTGCCGGACTAAGTGCTGCAGCTACTGCTCTGCAGCGTGGTTTCAGCGCCATTGTACTTGAAAAATATCCGGCAGTGGGAGGGAATACCATACGTTCCGGCGGTCCTGTCAATGCGGCAGACCCGGAGTGGCAGCGCCAGTTTGATGAAAATCCGGGAGAAAGACATACCATAGAGTCATTGCTGGATACTGATGAAAGCCAGATCCATTCCGAATATCTGGAGGATTTCCGGGCGCTGAAAAAAGAATTCGCGGCTTACCAGGAAAAATTCGGAACACAAAAGGGCCATTTATTTGACTCTCCCCTTCTTCACAGAATGCAGACATATTTTGGCGGGAAGAGAACAGACCTTAACGGCAACACCATATACGGACAGTACGATCTGGTAAAGATTCTGACAGACAGAGCCTTAGAGAGTGTAAAATGGCTGGAGGAGATAGGGGTTGAGTTTGATAAAAGTATTGTATTTGCTCCGGTTGGGGCCCTTTGGCGCCGTGGCCATAAGCCGGTAAAAAGCTATGGCTCTGCATTTATCCTGTCTCTTTCCAAATATGTAGAGGAACACTCCGGGAAGATTATTACGGACAGCCCTGTAAAGGAATTCTTAATGGAACATGGGGAAATAAAAGGCGTAATAGCAACCGGTGTCAATGGTCAGAAGATAACCGTCCGTGCAAAAGCGGTTGTGCTTGCAAGCGGTGGTTTTGGTGCAAATACAAAGATGTTAAAGGAATATAACACCTACTGGAGCCATATTGATGACGATATAAGAACCACCAATTCCTACGCGATGACTGGTGATGGAATATTGCTTGGGAAATCGGCAGGAGCGGCACTTACTGGAATGGGATTCACTCAGATGATGCCTGTAGCCGATCCGGAAACGGGTGAGCTGTTCAGCGGGCTGCAGGTTCCGCCGGAAAACTTTGTAATTGTTAATAAAGAAGGAAAACGGTTTATTAATGAATTCTCGGGACGGGATGTATTAACGAAAGCAGCGATTGATCAGGGCGGATTATTCTACCTGATCGCTGATGATGAGATAAAGAAAACAGCAGCGAACACAAGTCAGGAAAAAATCGACCGTCAGGTAGAAGCCGGTACACTTTTCAAAGCCGATACCATCGAAGAACTTGCAGTAAAAATCGGTATGAAGCCGGAGATCCTTAAGGATACGATTGACAAATATAATTCCTATGTAGATGCAGGCTTTGACCCGGAATTCCATAAGGATACATTCAGCTTAAAAGTGGAAAAAGCACCGTTTTATGCAACTCCAAGAAAGCCGGCCGTTCATCATACCATGGGCGGGCTTAAGATAGACACAAAAGCCCGTGTATTGGACAGCAATGACCAGCCAATTAAGCACCTTTATGCCGCAGGTGAAGTTACTGGAGGCATTCATGCAGGCAACCGTCTTGGCGGCAATGCTTTGACGGATATCTTTACTTTTGGACGAATTGCAGGTAAGACGGCTGTTGAAGAAATGAAATAATTATTAAAGCGGTAACTTCCCTTTCACAGTCAAAAACCGGGTAGAAATCCTTACAATGGGAGTTCTACCCGGTTTTTGTTTTTTTGTTTCTTTTCATACAAGGCTTTCAACCAGAATTCTTATCCAATTGACAGGCCGGTGTAATGGGGAAATAGAAAAGACACAGTGTGTAATTTATAGATATAGTTCAGTACAAAATAAAGAAAATTCAGCAGGTAAATTGGTTGTTGATTTCAGAAAAAAGAGTGCTATAATAAAGATTGTCAGATATCACTTTTTTTTAAATACACAGTTAATTAATGCTAACTTGACTTTTTCGCCAGCATAGCTGATGAAAACGCTTGAATAAAAATATTCAAAATTTATTTAAAATATTTGCTGGGAAAGTTAAGTAACTAATAGATGTTATATCAGACAACACGTAGATAGCTATGCGAGGAGGGAAACAATGAAATTCTATGAATTTGGGCAAAAAGAAAATCCTGTAATCATGCTTATACCTGGAACCTGCTGCCATTGGAAAAACAATTTTTCACATGTCATTGATCTATTGAAAAAGGATTTTTATGTTGTCTGTGCATCCTATGACGGCTTTGATGATACTGAAGAATCAGAGTTTTTAGATATGCAAAGGGAAACAGAGAAAATAGAGTCATATATCAATAAACAGTTTCAGGGAGCGATCCATGCCGTATACGGCTGCTCCTTAGGCGGTTCTTTTGTAGGATTACTTTTACAGCGGGAAAAGATACATATGAACCATGGGATTATTGGAAGTTCGGATTTAGATGAGGTTTCCATAGGAAAAGCAAAATTACAAACGATGCTCATCGTACCCCTTTTTTATAAAATGCTGCATTCAGGAAAAATACCTGGTTTTATCAGAAATAGAATGGTGAAACGATGTGGGGAAGAATATGTAAAACATGGACTCCGTATGATGGGAATCGGTGGCGTTGACATGTCCTTTGTCAGCAAAAGAAGCATGAAAAATCAGTATTATTCTGATCTTATAACAGTGCTTAGAAATCATATGGAAGTGAAGGATACCAGCATACATTGCTTTTTTGCCGCTAAAATGGGAGATAAATATAAAAAAAGATATCTGAAGCATTTTTCAAATCCACATATTATGGAACATGACTTATTACATGAAGAACTACTTGTGTGTTACCCCAAGGAATGGGTGAAAGATGTGAGGAACTGCGTGCTTTAGCTGCCAATTGGATCAAATGGTACTGTTTATAAAGCTTAAGGAGCCATTGCTCCATAAGTGATCGCTTACTTATTTTGCAACGGCTCTACGATAATATCCTGATATTCCGGATGCTTTTCAAACCAGCTGATGGCGTATGAACAGGTAAGAACAGCTTTTTTCTTTTCGGAACGCAGATGAATGGCTAAGGCTTCCATAAGTTTACCGGCGACTCCCTGTCCTCTTAAAGAATTATCCACAAAGGTATGGTCAATGTTGACGGTGTTCTCATCTACGTCCGGGAAAGTCACCTCGGCCAAAAGATTATGATCAGAATGATAGTATGCGATCTGATTTGGATTATAGGTAAAATTCATAGGATTACCCCCTTATTTTTAATAACAGCATTATATCACGAATAAAAACTGGTAGCAAGAAGCGGATCTCTGACGGTCTGGTATTCTTGCTGCCGGTTTTTTATTTCCGAAAAGTCCGGAAAAAAAGCGAATGTCTATAATTATTCATATATGGCGGTACTAGAAGGAGGGGTTCTGTCATAGGATAATATGAAATATAGAAGAAATAAAAGCAGGTGGTTGATTGGACAGGACAAATCGTGTTTTAGACATGAGCACATTGGAAGCTGATGAAAACGGATATGTAACGGATACCTTCAAAGCATTTGTAGATACCATGATCCCAAGGTCTGAGGACCTGGCAGAAATGTACGGAGCCATCCAGTATTATGGAGCACTGGATTTCGATACGGAGGATTATCTTATAATGTCCCTTGACAGTTTATCCCCTCCCATGACCTATGCTGCCGCAGAATTGTTAAATGCAGCAGCAAGACAGTTTCTGTACGGAAACGGGGATGAGAGAAATGAAGATGCTTCCGCCGATGGAAAATATTTTTTAAGGCTGACTCCGGATGAGCGTTTTGCAGCCCTGTCTATGTTATCCGGGCCGGATAGAATGAATTTTTTTCCGATTCAGGAACATGCAGGACTCAATGAAATCGCCTCTGTTTTCCCGGCGATGAACCAGCTGACCTATATGGGGTATTATTCCGAATGGTGGGGATATGGGACTACCAGAGATCTGCCTCCCAATCAGCGGGTGCTTGAATACTTTCCGGGAAGCTGGGAGCAGATAGGGTATCCCGGACCTTCTTTGGGCTATCGGGTGGCAAGGTCTTATGTCTACACATAAAAAGAACAAACCATGAATTGGAGGAACGCATGAGTAACGGATATGATGCAGATGTAATTGTAATAGGCGCCGGAGGCGGAGGCCCGGTGATTGCCAAGGAACTCGGGGAAAAAGGAATCAAGGTGCTTGTCCTTGAAGCCGGACCCTGGTACGGCAACACCAAATGGCCAAGGCCCAATGAAGAAGCCGGAGCAAGAAGCAGCAAAAATGTAACGGATCTTGATATTAACCTGCTGAAAGCTACCTTTACCGATCTGGAAAATGATATGAACGATACGATCTCCGGCAAATTCCGGTGGGGAATGGCAAACCGGGATAACAGTCCTTGGCCCAGAATCGTACCAAAAGGAGGCTTTGCCTGGGAAAGCGCCGGAGTGGGAGGAACTACGCTTCTGTATTTTGCAAATTCCCCCCGTGCATACCCGGAAGTATTTAACAGGGATTGGCCGATTTCCTATGAAGAAATGATTCCGTATTATGAAAAAGTAGAAAGAACCCTTCCGGTCCATGAGGCGACAGGTACTGCCAAAGAGGATTTATTTTATTACGGAGCCAGGAAGATGGGGTGGAACCGCATAGAATCAAAGGATATCACAGAACCTGGTTACAGGCCCCAGCCCAATGCTATTTTGCAGGTCAACCCCATGCTTAACAATCCGGATTTTGACATACAGAACAATCAGTCTGTAGGCTGTACATTAAGAGGGCACTGTATTAACGGGTGCTGCATAGGACCAAGTGTGGATACCGTAGCCAAACGGTCTACACTGGTCAGCTACATACCGCTTGCACTTCAGACAGGGAATGTGGAAATCATGCCGAATTCCTTTGTTATCAAAGTCAATACCGGTGAGGACAGCGAACAGGGATTGTATGCCCAAAGTGTTACTGCAAGAAATACATGGACAGGTGATATCAGTGAATTTAAGGCAAAAGTTATTGTTATGTCTGCCGGTTCCATTGAAAGCCCCAGACTGTGGCTCAATTCCGGTCTGCCTGATAATGGCTGGGTAGGAAGGGGACTTACGAACCATATGCCTGACTGTGTTTCCGGTATCTTTGAAGAAGAGCAATTAATGAACGTTCTTGGTCTGTCAGACATAAAGCCTTATATGGGGCAGAATGCAGCCTCCAGGTTTGATTATCCCGGCCTTGGTGCTTTTGAGGTCTTTGGAACCAGTCCGGGAATCAATGCTACCATGATTTACGGAATCAGCCAGAAGGGCTATTACTTTGAGAATCAGAACAGCAATGATGCTCCCTGGGATAGAGAGGGAATGGTCGCAGGAGAACTTTTAAAGGAATTTATGAGAGAATACCCCAGAACACTAAGTATCATTATTTTCGGGGATGACGATGTTCATCAGAGTAACAGCGTGACTCTGGATCCGGTACAAAGAGATGAGAACGGATATATTCCGGTCATTTCCTATGAACTGAGTGAAGAAGATGCTGCAAGACGGGATCAGCTGGCCAGTCTTGCCTGTGAGCTCCTAAGAAGTGCAGGAGCAAAGACAGTTTCCCGCGCCAATTGGCCCCCGGATGTGATGGGCCATATAATGAGTACCATGCGAATCGGTTACGTGACGGATACGGAGTGTGAAGCAAAGCAGGTCAAACGGCTGTATATTGCAGATAACAGCGTATTGTGCAATGCACTGGGAGGTCCCAATCCAACCCTTACCAGCCAGGCACTGGCAACGAGAACAGCTGAAAAAATCGCTGCAAAATATTTTGCCGCTGTCACGGAAAATCCATAGAGAATGCACAGCAAAAAGACGTGAATTGGAGTTCACGTCTTTTTGCTGTGCATTTTCATTTTTCATTATTTACTGCATCAGGAAAATAAAATGATTTGCCTCCCGCAAGAGATGATCCGTATAAAGAGGCAGCATGATGGACTGGACGTCACATTGGATGATGGCCTCGGTGGTATCCGCTTTAAAATCACGGATGTCGCTGGTACTTTTTAACAGTGTTGCATCAGAGGGGTAGGTGGCGGGATCCATCTCTTCCCCGTATAGAGTGTCAAATAAATTGGAAAACATGTTTGCTCTGTTAAAATATGCAGTTTCCGTAGGGTCAAACTGTCCACGCATGACCTTGGCATGATCGGCCATATTGTGAGTCCAGAAGGTTTTGTAATTTTCGATTGCCTCCTCGTCCTTATCTTCCAGAGCGGAGAGTATCATCTGATATCTCTTTGCTTCAAGGAGAATGTGAAGGATATCTCCGGTATACATCAAAGTAAAGATGCCGCAGGAGGAACGGTTATTTAAAAGCTGTGACTGAAACTGTACAAAGGAGCCGGTCAGAGATAAGATGTTCTGATTTAACAGGGAGATTTCCTGCTCCATATTGCTTGTCACGTTAAAAGGAGCAGAAAGGGGTTCAATGTCATATTCCGATATGGTTATCTCGGTGTTGATGTTGATGCCGGTGTATTGTTGGGCTATTTGCTCCGCCACTTCTGTAAATTGGGTATAATACTGTCCCGACTGAAGAACTTCGTTAGGAATCACTCCGTTTGCCAGACCGATTGCCGTAATTAAAAACAGGTCATAATTTTGCTTGTAGGCATCTGCGGCAAGAGCCAGGGATTTGCCGGGAGGAGGCATGGTTGCCTCGATAAATATGGCGTGCTCTTTCAGGATGCGAAGCCAGAACAGATGATACTGCAAGGACCATTGGACGTACATTTCTGTTGTTATCATGCATATTGCTCCTGATATTACTCAATTATTGAATCTTATGCCTGTAAAATCATAAGTATTCAAGAAATCAAACAGGAAGATTCTGCTTGTTTTCAACCCTTTCATCTGATATCATCGACATAGGGAGCATATAGATACGGTTTATAAAGTCTCCTGTGGAAGCATAATAAGAAAACAATAATCGATAGAGAGGTGGTTTCTATGAAAAAAGAAATTTATCTGGCAGGCGGATGTTTCTGGGGAACAGAAAAGTATCTGCAGAATATACCGGGAATTGTGTCAACGGAGGTTGGCTATGCCAACGGAAATACTGAAAATCCAACTTATGAGGAAGTGTGCAATCATAATACCGGTCATGCGGAGACCGTCAAAGTGGAATATGACGATGAAGTCATAGGTCTGCCCTATATTCTGGAATTATATTATGACGTAATCAATCCCGTAAGCGTAAACCGCCAGGGCGGTGATGTGGGCTCCCAGTACCGGACAGGCATTTATTATACAAAAGATCAGGATGCACCGGTCATCGAGGAATCCATTGAAAAGCTTCAGAAGCAGTATAAGGAAACAATCGCAATTGAAAGAGTTCCTTTAAGAAATTATTATAAAGCAGAAGAATATCATCAGAAATATCTGGATAAGAACCCGGGCGGCTACTGCCATATTGGGGCTGATAAATTTGAAAAGGCAAAAAAAGCCGTGGATTTAAGCCAAAAATATGCAAAAAAGTCAGTGGAAGAGTTAAAGAAGAGTCTGACGGGAGAGCAGTTTGAAGTGACTCAGAACAGTGCAACAGAGCCTCCATTTAAAAATCAGTATTACAATGAATTCCGTGAAGGTATCTATGTGGATATTACCACCGGAGAACCGCTTTTTATGTCTTATGATAAATTTGATTCCGGCTGCGGCTGGCCCAGCTTTTCAAAGCCAATCAGCAAAGAGGTTTTAAAAGAAGCTGCCGATCATAGTCTGGGAAGAAGCAGAACCGAAGTGAGAAGCAGTCATGGAGATTCCCACTTAGGCCATGTATTTGAAGACGGGCCCTTAGAAATGGGCGGACTCCGCTACTGTATCAACAGCGCCTCTTTAAGATTTATTGCAAAGGAGGATATGGAAAAGGAAGGGTATGGAGAATACCTGATATTATTTTAAGTTTGTATAAATCATAGAGATCAGAATATAATGTAATAAAATATTTCCAGGTGAAGCGAATGGTTCAAGGCAGAAATGAAAACCGGATTCATTCTTGTAATGATGATGAAATTATTTTGGAAAGGTTTTTGGACCCATCTGATATTTATATTGTCAGAGGTTATGGAATCGAAGTCTTTTTAAGCAATTTGAATGCACCTTCCAGCATGATTTTTGATGAAGACGGAAATATTTTTATTGCTGATTCCGGACTGGCAACAGGAAATCCCCGTATTCTTAAAATGGTTGACGGGCAGTTTGAAACCATTGCGGAGGATTTTGTCATTCCCATATCAGGAATCAACTATTTCAATGGGGTACTCTACGTATCACACAGAGGATTTGTTACCAGAATATTTAAAGATGGTACAAGACAGAATATCATCATGGGTCTTCCAAGCAATGGGGACCATGTAAATAGTCCGGTTGCTTTTTCCCCGGATAATAAACTGTACTTTGGACAGGGTACCGTTACCAACAGCGGAGTTGTGGGAAATGATAATAAGTGGGTCACGATTTCTCCATTGTTATGCGATTATACCGGAGATTATGTGATGCTTCACGGACAGAATTTCAGGACGGATAATATTTTGACAGAAGCAGTGACCGATGATCCGGCATATACCGGTGCCTTTTCTCCCTATGGGATTCCAAATATTGAATTTGAAATCAGAAAGAAATATATCAAGTCTTCCGGGAGCATTCTAAGAGCCGATCTGGATGGGTCGAATCTGGAACAGGTGGCATGGGGGTTCCGTGATCCCGCTTTTCTGAAATTCGACATCAGCGGCCGGCTCTATGCAGTGAACAACGGATATAATCCGGTGGGGAGCAGGCCCATAGAAAATGCCGGAGACGATTTTTATTATATAACACCGGACCTGTGGTATGGTTGGCCGGATTTTTCAGGTGGAGAGGCTGTGGATTCTCCCCGTTTTACTCCTTCGGGAGGTGTGCAGCCTACTTTGATCTTTAAAAATCAGCCAAATGTACCGCCAAGGCCATATGTGAGATTTCCGCCCAATTCCACACTGAAAGGGTTTGAATTTAATTATAATGAGCAATTTGGCCCTTATGGGGATGTGTATGTAACGGAATTCGGGAGCACCATTGATGGTGGAATGGGAACGGGCTTTTCCTATACAGGAGCAGGCCACAGAGTCTCAAAAATTGATATGAGATCAAGGACGATCAGCACGTTTGCAATCAATAAAAACGGTTTTCCCTCCTCAATCTCCAGAGGAGGCGGATTTGAAAGACTCACGCATCTGCTCTTCGGGCCAGATGGGGCAATGTATATTGTGGATATGGGGTATAACATTGATGGAGACCCGTCTGCTTTTTTTCCTAACACAGGTGTCATATGGAGGGTATACCGGACGTCTGAGTCCATATAAACAGGAGATAATTGAATATGTTAGAAGAGATACTGCAGTTTAATCAGGAATTTGTAAAAAATAAAGGCTATGAAAATTATATTACTAACAAATATCCCAATAAAAAAACGGCCATTGTATCCTGTATGGATACCAGGCTGACCGAATTGCTTCCGGCAGCTTTGGGCATGAAGAATGGGGATGCAAAGATTATAAAAAATGCAGGGGGAGTGATCTCTCATCCCTTTGGCAGCGTCATGCGCAGTCTCCTGATCGGGATTTATGAATTGGGCGTGGAGGAAATTCTTGTTATTGGACATACTGACTGCGGAGCCAGATGTACAGACAGTCACAGCATGATTCAGAAGATGAAGGCCCGGGGAGTCACCCAGAAAAATATAGACTTGATGAAGTATTACGGGATTGACTTTGATTCCTGGCTGGGAGGCTTTTTTGACCTGGATTTATCCATTCGCAAATCAGTGGAGCTGATACGCAATCATCCCCTGGTACCGGAAGAGGTAAAAGTTTACGGTCTGGTAATTGATTCTGTTACGGGAGCATTAAGCAGGATCGTATAAAAATCAGCATTGACATTTCCAAATGCCTGTGCTATGATTGCGGAAATAGTGAAAAGGCAATGAAGAGAAATAGTACATATACGCGGAATTTCAGAGAAAAGATGGTTGGTGAAAATCTTTATTCCAAGATATCGAAGCAGTCTCGGAGCTTTGGACCGAACGAAGATTCTTCCGGACCGGAAGATGATTTAGTAGGCTTCAACGTATTCCCACGTTACAGGGACACGGTATGTCAGTACCGTAGAGAGTGCAGAGATTTCTCTGAATTTAGGTGGTAACACGGATTGTATATTCGCCCTAAGCGTTTCGACGCTTAGGGCCTTTTTGTATTTTCACACATTTAATTTTTGAGAAAGAAGGATAAAATTATGAGAAATTTTGAAAAATCAGCAAAGTTAGATCATGTGTGCTACGACATCAGGGGACCGGTCATGGATGAAGCCAACCGTATGATTGACCAGGGAATCGACATCTTGAAATTAAATATCGGAAATCCGGCTCCCTTTGGTTTTTGTGCGCCAGAACAACTGCTTCGGATCATGAATGATAACCTGTCAACCACGGAAGGATATTCCGATTCCAAAGGACTTTTATCCGCAAGAAAAGCCATTGTGGAATACAACAAAAAGAAAGGAATTGAACAAGTTACCGCTGACGATGTATATACAGGAAACGGGGTCAGTGAGCTGATCACATTATCCATGCAGGGCCTTTTAAACCATGGAGACGAGATACTGGTTCCTTCCCCTGATTATCCTTTATGGACCGCTTCGGTCACGCTTGCAGGAGGAACCGCCGTACATTATGTATGTGACGAACAGGCACAGTGGTATCCGGATATCCAGGATATGAAGCGCAAGATCACAGAACGCACCAAAGGAATCGTTGTGATCAATCCCAACAATCCCACAGGAGCCTTATATCCAAAAGAAATTCTGAAAGAAATTGTTGAACTTGCCAGGGAATATGGACTTATTATTTTTGCTGATGAAATATATGACAGACTGGTTCTTGATGGTCTTGAGCATGTTTCCATTGCATCTTTGGCCCCAGATCTTTTAACGGTTACTTTTAACGGACTTTCCAAATCCCATCTGATTGCCGGATACCGGTGCGGCTGGATGAGCCTGTGCGGGGATAAATCCTTTGCAAAGGGGTATGTGGAAGGAATCAATTTACTGTCCTCCATGAGACTCTGCTCCAATGTTCCGGCTCAATCGGTCATAAGTATGGCGCTGGAAATGGGAGAGGAGACAAAACAGCTTCTGGTGCCGGGAGGCAGAATCTACGAGCAGCGGGAATACATATACCAGGCATTGAATGAAATACCGGGAATTTCGGTAGTGAAGCCGAAAGCTGCGTTTTATATGTTTCCCAAAATCGATACGGAAAGGTTCAACATTCGTGATGATGAAAAGTTTGTTCTGGACTTTTTAAAGGATAAAAAGATCCTTTTGACTCATGGCGGCGGCTTCCACTGGGAAAAACCGGATCATTTCCGTGTGGTATATCTCCCGGAACTGAATCAGTTAAAGGCAGCATGTGAAAAGCTGTCAGATTTTCTTACTTATTACAAACAAAAGGATTAATAACTTGCACCGGAGTACGCGCAGATGTATAATATTTCCATATTTGTGTCTTTTGATTAAAAAGATTACGTGGCTTTTTATAAAAGTAGAAAGAGGTGCCTTATGAGGTATAAACAAATCGCAGCTCCGGTCATTTTAGTTTCTCTGCCCTGCATTATTTTTGAAGGTCTGCTGCCTTTATATACAGAACAATTGAATTTCACCACATTTGAAATGACACTGCTTTTTTCTGTATATGCACTGTCCGGACTGATCATGAGACTGATAATCGGTTCCATGTCTGACCGGTTCAGCCGCCGGATGCTTCTACTTTTGTCACTGTCTGCCTATGGAACGGCCTATCTGGTCTTAGCCGGAGCAGTGACCATGCCTCAGCTAATGGCGGCTCGTTTCATACAGGGAGCAGCAGGTATATTATTAAGCATATCTGCTGTTGGACTTATCCTGGACGGCAATGACCACTTTGCGCAAGGCATGGGAAGGTTTGACAGCAACCGGAATTTTGGCGGCATGATCGGTGTTGGTGCAGCATTTCTGGTATTTATGAATCATGATCTTTTGAGTGGCTGGAAGTTATTCTTTTTGTGTTCTGCCGGGGCGGCGGTCTTGGGATTATTTTATTGTATCTGGAAGGTGGGGCCTGCCGTAAAAAAGCCCTCTTACCGTCCGCAACCCGTTGCTTTTACAAAAGAAAAACAAAGAATATGGATTTTTAATCTGTTTCTCTGTCTGTTTCCCAGCATGATTAAAGTCCTGTTAATCCCGTTTTTAAAAGCGTCCTTTGATCTGGATATGATGGAGCTTGCAACTGTATTTTTTCTGCCAATGATAGCCTCTTCACTACTGGGACCCCATCTGGGGCGTATCGGCGACAACTTTGGATACCGAAAAGTAATTGTGCTCGGTTCCATTCTTGCGGCTGCTATGGCGGTGGCAATTATTGTATTTCACGAGCTGTCTGCATTTCAGGTTCTGTGGACGGTTTATGTAATGTCCGTCTCAGCCCTGAATTATTCTTTGGACGCCATGTTTGTTGAAGGCATGGATGAAGGACTGATCGGTGATTATTATGGAAAGTACAGCTTTGGTTCAAGTCTCGGCCATATCATAGGCCCGGTTTTGGGAGGAATGCTCTTTGATTTATGGGGGATCAATGTACCCTATCTGGCATTTGCAGTTCTGATGCTTGTTTTTGCTCTTTGCTCTGCATGGCTCTTGCCGAAAAGCAGGATTGGCTGAAAGGTAGGATGCTGAAAACCGGACCGGCAAAAGATAAGACTTCTGTCGGTCCGGTACACATGATTCCCGGTAAGAAAGGTGCTCTATTGATGATAGGCCTTGTTTAACGTTTCTAAAAAGTATTCCGGGCTTTGAGCGCCGGAGACCACATAGTTCCCATTTATGATAAAGTGAGGAATGCTGTTGATTCCAAGCTTCGCCGCCGCCTCCTCATCCCTTTGAACCTGTTCTTTTAAGGCTCCGCTGCTTTGCAGCTCCTTAAAATTCTTTAAATCCAGTCCGGTTTCTTCCGCCAGCTTTAGGAAAGCCTCTTCCTCAGAAAGATCAATCCCTTCCGTAAAAACTCCCTTAAAAATCCGTCTGACAAGTGCATGGCTCTTGCCGTACTTTTCAGCATAATGAACCATCTCATGGGCAAGACCTGTATTTCTCACCTTAAATAAATCAAACCGGAAATCCAGACCCACTTGACGGGCGGCTTCTGCAATGCTATCATTATTCGCCTTTGCCTGGGCATAGCTGATGTGGTATTTATCGGATAGGATCTGGTTAATATCTTTATCTTTTGCAGATTCGGATGCCATCTGAAGTTCAAAACTTTTAAAGACAAGTTCCACGTCATCACGGTGTTCAAATTCTTTCAGTGCCAGTTCCAGCTTTCGTTCCCCGAGATAGCAGAAGGGGCATACAAAATCAAACCATACTTCAATTTTCATAGGAAAAACTCCTCTCTATATAAACATTCCAACGGTCAAATATAAATGTAACTATAATAATTACAGTTATTGATATCATTATACGTTGTTAGTGTATCTTTGTCAATGCCTTATAGGACTTCAGTTCTTCGTTCCAGGCAGAATAGTCTGTTTCCGTCCGGTGGTCTGTCAGACCGCTTTTTTTTGATAAATAAGCGCCCATATAATCAGATACCTTTTTCCCGCCATAGTAGTTCAAGTGGTCCCCTTCGTCTCTGGTATCCTTTGTCCAGTCGATGCCAAGTTCCCCTGTCATTAAGTTAAAATCTATATAGGTAAGCTGTTTTTCTTTTGCAAAGGCGAGTGCTGCATTATGTTTTTTGTAAGTCCAGCATTTGGGGGAAGGAGAAGAATACAAAATCAGTTCAATCCCCTGTTCCCTGCACAGCTCCACAATCTTATCCATGTACTCCATGGGCTGGCCGCCGATTGGGAATACCTGGTCGGTCTCTTTGGCATAAGGGCCGCCTTTATAAGGCTTTACAGCAGTATTGTACGGAAAGCCTTTGTATACGGTCACAGGTGCCTGATCAGACTTTTTATGGAGATTGTTCAGCATGTATAAATGAAAGTATTTCCAGTTGTTGTGGTATTTGTAGACAGGAAACAGTTCCTTTGCTGTCTCATCCACTGTATTCTCCAGTGCATTGACGTATTTAAAATTCCGGTAAAAAGCGTTGGTCTCCAGCAAAATGACCTTTGGAGACTGTTTTTTCAGCAGGCGTTCCAGAAGATAGTATGTGTCCTGAAGCCGTTGTGCAGGAACGCCGCAGTTATACCCTGCATAGCCGTAATCATTCCAGATTTCCATGGGAGAGATGCTTGCGCTGGCTTCACTGTCTCCGATCACGATGTAATCAATGGTATGATCCGGTTCCTTTAAAATACCGTTTGCTTTTTTGTACAGGCCATCCTCTATGCTGTTATAAGGAAGCATGAGACAGGATACCAGGAACAGCAAGAGTAAAAGCCCGGTTAAAAAAAGCAGTGCTCTGGTTCTATGGTTGATATTCATTTCATCACCTCTTAAAATCCGGCATAGATCAGTTTTGCCGGTAAATATCCGTCTCCGTATGCCCCAAAGATCAGAACAAGAAAAATGGCGGCATAAAGAAAACCAAACCTGGCAGGCATATTCCAGCCGGCGATTTTCTCGCGTATTAAGATGCCCCGCTCATGGATCACACCAACAGTAACAACAGCCGCAAACCCAAGGAAAAGGGCAAAATAATCCGGAATGGACAATCCTAATTGAAGCAGAGAACCATCCGTCAGTACGGACCAGTGAAATCCGGTGAAGATGGAAAAAAACATATGAACTCCCGTCGTAAGGTCCTTTGCTTTAAAAAACAATTCTCCGGTAAACACTATGATAAGAAGTTTTCCGCTTTGCAGCACACGGTATGGAATGCTGTTTTGGTTGATTTTGAGGGCGTCTGTTGTCTTTTTTATGACAGGCTCCAGTAAATTTCCAATTAGAATGAGGACAAAATAATACATGCCAAAAAAGATATAATTCCATCCAGTGCCGTGCCAGAAGCCATTTGCCAGCCATACGCCAAACAAGGCGGGAGAGGAAGCCAGAATCTGCCCCACATGTTTTCCAAATTTGCTCCGGTATTTCTTGCCCAGCTTCTTTACAACTTTCGTTAAAGAAATGGGATAAAAGATATAATCCTTTAGCCAGGTACCAAGTGTGATGTGCCAGCGTCTCCAGAATTCGGACGCAGTTTTTGAAAAGAAGGGCTGACGGAAATTTTCCGGAATGGTGATGCCAAACAGTTCTCCGGTACCGATGGTCATGTCGATGCAGCCTGAAAAATCGGCGTAAAGCTGAAAGGTATATAAAACGGCTCCTATGATCACTGTGATCCCGCTGTAATTGCCGGGATTGTTAAAAATGGTTTCCACAAGAAGATTGAGCCGGTCTGCAATCACCAGCTTTTTAAACAGTCCCCAGAGGATTCTCTGCATGCCAAAGGTGAGATTTTTATAGCTTAAAGAAGCTCCCTCATATAGGGAATTTGCAGTCTGATTATAACGGCATACAGGGCCTTCCATGAGGGAGGGGAAAAATGCAAGATAAAGAGCCAGCCGCAAAAGATTGTCATCTGGTTTTATTTTCTCATAATAAACATCAACCAGATAGGAAACAGCCTGCAGGGTATAAAAGGAGATTCCAATGGGAAGGGCGAACCTTACAGAAGGAAGAAGGTCCTGAAAGGTTAGAAGGTTCATTGCCCGGTTGATGTTAGAGATAAAAAAGTCAGAGTATTTCAGCACCAGTAAAATACCAAGCTGCAGTCCGATCCCAAACCAGAGGATCTTGCGGCGTTTGGCTCCATAAAGGGTTTTTACGGCCTTTTTGTCTTCTGCGGTAAGAAGCTTTGACTCCACCTCTGCGTTTAGACAGCCAAGCCACAGTCCCATATGATGGAGGGAAAGGGTGGAAAAAAGCAGGTATACCAGCAGTTTCCCGCTTAAAGAGAGAAAGAACAGATAGCTTGCAGCCAACAAAACTTTTGGACGGTGGTGCCGGGGGGCAAGGTGGTAAGCCGCCAGCACCCCGGGCAAAAAGACAAACAGGTAGAGAAGTGAGGTGTAAGTCATCGTTTATCCCTCTTGCAGCCGGTTGATCATGCTCCATAGTGCAGTTGCAGAATTGAAATTTTCAGGCACCATATCGGCCGGAGTGATCTCGATATCAAAGGCATCCTCTAGTTCCGGTATGAGAGAGAGAATGGAAAAGGAATCCAAAAGTCCGTCGTCAATAAGCCTTTTTTCTGTTTCATAGTCAATGCCAGGGTTGATTGCGTTTAATATTTCCAATAATTGTTTCATGTTTTTTCTCCTTTATGGCTGTACATAATTTAGTTGATCTGTGGGCAGAGATGGTCTTGCCCTGCAAAACTGCTGTTTCTCCGAATAGAGCAGGACAAGAGGCAAATCCCGGCTTAAGAACAGGGACATGCCCTCTGTGACCGAATAAGCGCCTGTCTTTTGAAAAACAAGGGCATCCCCATACGCCAGATGATAGAATGGATACTGCTTTAAAAGCACGTCATTTACCGTGCAAAGGGAACCGCAAACAGTCCATTCCTTTCGTTCCCCGCCCTTTTTCCCGAGATGGACAATGAAAGGTCTTTTCATGGCAAGCATTTGTCCGTAATAATTCAACTGGTGGATGCCGCCGTCAACGATGCAGTAATTCTGGTCTTTGTTTGTTTTCATGTCTACGACCCGTGTTACATAAGAGCCGCAGGAGGCGGCAATCAGGCGTCCCATCTCCAGGGTTATTTTTCCTTTGAAGGTCAATTCCTTAATGGCTTTGGAAAGACTTTCCAGCATGTGATCTTCTTCATCTTGCTCATCTTCAAAATAGCAGACGGGAAGGCCAGGTCCGTACTCGATTTTTGAAACGGTAAAACCGTATTGGTCTTCTAAGTCTCTGCAAAGGGCATCCAGCATGGAAAGTTCCTTGGAAAGCCTGGAAGCTGATTTTTTCTGGGTTCCGGAAAAGTACTGGATTCCTTCTATGGTAATGGACTCATAAGGGCCGTTATCAATGATTGTCCGAATCAGGCTTTCATCCATACCGAACTGGTTGCCGCTTGTCAGGCGGAGGAGGACACGCACCGGAAACCGGTATTTTTCAGCGAGAGCCATTAAGGTCTGCCAGTGGGAGAGGGACTCAACGGTATAGAGAATATTGTTCCCGTACTCTTTTACGGCGCGTTCCACGTCGCCGGGATTTTTATGTACACCGGACATAACGATTTTCTTCATGGGAATGTTTGCCTGCTCACAGATGATGAATTCACCGGGGGAGCAGACTTCAAAGGAATCAACAAGTTCTTCCAGGCTTTTTATCAGAAAAGGGTTGGCTTTCATGGCATAGCAAAGCTCTACATCATTTCCTAATACGCTTCTGATTTTTTTGATCTGTCCGGCAAGAATGTCCGTGTCAAAAACATAAAATGGGGTTTGGTAATTGCGTGCAGCAAATGCAATGGCTGCATGATGGAAGGTCTCTTTCATTTACACATCTCCAGTAATTTTTTTCTGTCAACCTTTCCGTTGGCAGTGATGGGAAGCTCAGGCAGGGAACGAAAAACAGAAGGGATCATGTAGACCGGAAGGGTTTCCCGCATTTTTACGGAAATCTCCTTTCCTTCCATGGGGCCCACATAAAATGCCGTGATCCTGCTTTTTTGCGCATCAAAAACACAGCATGCGCGCTCAATAAGAGAATAGCTGTTTAAGACCAGCTCTATTTCCTCCAGCTCGATCCGGTGCCCCATGTGTTTGATCTGAAAGTCTTTCCGCCCTGCAAAGCAAAGCTCATGGGTTTCATTATAAAAGGCAAGATCCCCGGTCCGGTAAATCAGCTCCGGATAGTAAGGGTTTCCGGGGTTCTGGACAAACACCTTCTTTGTCTGCTCAGGATTGCGGTAATACCCAAGTGCCAGAGCAGTTCCGGCCACACAGATTTCTCCCGTGATTCCGCTTTTTGTGACCAGGTTGTCATTCTCATCGAGAAGAAAGACCTTTTCATTGGGAAATGGTTTTCCAATGGGAATTTTCTCATGATCTGCAAACTCCCGGTCGATCTCATAGTAGGTGCAGTTGCAGGTGATCTCCGTAGGACCGTATAGGTTTACATAGCGGGCATTGGGTAAGTATTTTCTCCAGATGTTTAACTGCTTTACCGGCATGGCTTCTCCGCTGAACAGCACTTTTTTCACAAGGGAAGGAACCTTATAGGTGAATCCCTTTAACTGGGAGACCAGGCAGAGGGCGGATACGGCCCAGATAAGAGTCGTTACCTTATGCTCGCAAAGGGTATCCAAAAGCCTTGCGGGCATGGAAAACAGCTTCTTTGGAAGGATGACCATGGTAGCTCCTGTACAAAGTGTGGAATATATATCCTTTACAGACACATCAAAATCAAAGGGAGCCTGGTTTCCAATCACATCTTCCCCCGTAATGTGGAACAGCCCTGGAAAATATTCCATAAAGTCAATGACCGACCGGTGGCTTATAAGAACTCCTTTTGGTATTCCGGTGGAACCGGAAGTAAAGTTGCAGTAAAGAGGGTCCGTATCCAAAGAACTTTCCCGGATGCCAAGAAGCCGGTCTTCTGAAATCTCCTGTTTTATCATGTCATGGTAATCAAAGCACCTTCCCTGATATCCGGCCTCTTTCAGTATGGAATCGTCCCTTTTTAAACGTATGACGCAGCCTGCACCGGAGGTTTCCAAAATCTTTTGAATGCGGAATGGAGGAAGGTCTGTACGAATGGAAATGTAGAAACAGCCGGCATATACGATTCCCATAAATGCAGTCAGTGCTTCCACGCTTTTATCCATGAAAACAGCCACAGGACTGCCCGGAGCTTCCTGTCTTAATAAAAAGCTGCCGATGGATTTTGCATGGTGGAGAAGTTCTTTGTAGGACATGGATTTTTCTGCATCTATGACCGCCGGTTTCTCTGGACAGGCCATGGCAGAGCGTTCCAGGTATTCTAAAACATTTTTCATTTGTTCTTATATCCTTTCTGGGCGGATGATCGGAAAGGAGGCGATTGCCTCGAACCGGGTCTGGTTTTTTCTGGTTTCAAAGGTTCCGTTCATCTGTTCCGTTATTTTCCTGCAGGTCTTAAGGCCGATTCCGGTGCTTTCCATAAAGGTGCGGTCTTTCCGGATATCATTGCTTATGCTGATGATCAGATGACTGCCGTCACAATCCCCTTGGACCAGAACCGGGCCGGTGACAGCGGCATATTTGCGGACATTGGAAAACAGATTGTCGAACAGCCGCTTTAAGTACTGGATATCAGCGGTGATCTGGCAGGACTGTTCCATAAATCCGGTTCTTACGTCAAACCCCTGGCTGCTCAATCCGAATACGTGCTCACTGATTAACTGTTCCAGAAGAATTCTGGCATCAAAGGTCTCCTCCTTCATTAAGATGGTTTCTTTTCCGAAGACAAGAAAATACTGGAACAGTTTATCGGATAAATCCTTTAGTTGAATGGATTTCTCTTTACAGCTTTTGATGTAGCGGATAAGCTGCTCTTCGGAATGGTAGCCTTTGGATTCCAGAATCTCCAAATATCCGATGAGAGAAGTCAAAGGTGTCCGGATGTCGTGAGACATGGAAGTGATCAGTTCGCTGTTTGCTTCCCATGCCTCCTTCTCGCTTTTATACCGTGTAATGATGGAATTGCGCATATTGTCTGCGTTGATGGCCAAAAGAGCAATTTCATCCGTTCCCTTGTGATAGATGGGCTGCTCTAAATTCCCCTGTTCAATAAGGGAAACCTCTTTGGATAAGAGCATGATCCGGGCGATGATTTGGTGGTTATAAACAATAAGAATCCCGAATAAAAACAGAAAAAAGATTCCAAGGGAAATATAAAATACCAGATCATACCATTTGATCTCAGAAGAATCAATGATAGATACGGAATAAATGCCATCGGTAAATGCGATATTCCGTGTGGCCTGCTGGCTGCTTTCTAAAAAAGTGCCCGTTGATTCATAGGTGGAATAAGCATCATTCCAAAATCCTGATTCATACAGAATCTCATTCCCGCTGTAAATGGTCAGATAGGTGTATTTGTGATTCTTTACCCATTTGGAAATTGCTCTGACGTCTTTGACGGAAAGCTTATTTTTTTTGACGTAATTTTCTATGGAATTCTGGTATCCCTCCAACCGTTTCCGGGATACCTCTTCATTCAGATGATTCTGGGAAACCAGATAATTTCCAAAAGCCTGGGTGATGAAATACATCAAAAAGCTGACCAAAACGCCGAGAATCAAAACATAGATCTGTTTATACCGAAGAGAGGTGCTGCTGTTAAATTTCATCGATTTGATAGCCCTTTCCCCAGATGGTACGTATGATGACCGGGTTGTTAAAGTCCAGCTCCAGTTTTTTTCTCAGCTTTAATATGTGGACCATAATGGTATTGGTGGAGGAGGGAAGAAATTTATCATTCCATACACCTTCATAAATGGCCTGTGCGTCTTTGGCGGTTCCCTTATTCTTCACCAGATACATGAGCACCTGGAATTCGGTGTCTGTAAGATCGATTTTCTGGTTTTCCCGGCGGACCGTATGGGTTTGAGTATTGATGATAATATCCTGCAGCCGGATTTCGTTATTGCCGGTTCCGGAATCTGTTTTCCCTTTGTAGACCACATATCTTCTCAAAAGAGAATGAACCTTCATAAGAAGTTCGGACTGGGAAAACGGCTTTACCAGATAATCGTCACCGCCATTTTCGTAGGCCTCCGTTTTGTCGCTTTCTTTTGATTTGGCAGTGAGAAACAGTATGGGGGCAGAGGAGGTCTCCCGGATCTGTCTGCAGGCATCGATCCCTGATAAGCCTGGCATCATAATATCCAGTATGATCAAATCAATATTCGCATTATTTAAAACTGCAGACACTGCCTCTTTGCCGTTTTCTGCTTCCCATACGGAATAGCCTTTATTTTCCAGATGAATGCGCAGGACTTCCCGGATATCCGTATCGTCATCAACGATTAATATCTGCTGTGCTGCCTCCATAGTCTTTCTGCCTCCTTTTGGTGCTTGGAATATGAAAGATTATAGCACTTACGGGAAGAATGGCAACGTGGTTTAGAGGGAATTAAGAATTATTAAGAAATGAGAATCCGTTGTGATAAAAACAGATAAATTCACGAAATCATGTATCATTTGTCTGTGAAAAGGAATATATTTATTATAGTTGAGTAGGAAAGGAAATGCTTACATGGCTATTAAAATATTTATTGATCAGGGTCATAATCCAAGCGGGTACTTTAACAGCGGTGCGGAAGCCAACGGTCTTAATGAATCAGAGATTAATTTTCAGGTCGGGCTGTATCTGCAGAATCTGCTGAACAGTGATCCAAGGTTTGAAGCCCGCGTATCAAGGCCGGAACCTGACACAATCCTGGGAACCAATAATACGACCAGCCTGGCTCAAAGGGTGGCCCTTGCCAATAACTGGCCGGCAGATTATTTTATCAGCATCCATTGCAATATAAATCCAAACCCTGCGATCAATGGCACAGAGGTATACATCTACCAGTATTACACGCAGGCCCAATGGCTGGCAGAACAGATTATGACTGGAATTACACAAATGGTCGGTACAAGAAATAACGGAATCAGAGAAAACCCGTCTCTGTATGTGTTAAGAAATGCAAACATGCCCGCCAATCTGGTAGAACTGGGTTATCTAAGCAATTACTCCGATGCAGAAAAATTAAGAAACGACCAGTATCAGTTTGCTTATGGGATCTATTTGGGAATTATGAGGTATTTTGGCTTTGCCTGATCCTTCAAAAAAGGGCATTTTTGTTGCATAGACTTCTTCATGGCTTTCGTGATACAATAAAGAAAACAGTATAACACCTAAGATAAGGGGAACAAATATGGCTCTATTTTCCAATCAGGTTTTGGACCAGTTTGGCGAACTGGATTATGAAGTGTATAATTATATATTGAAAAACAGTGAAAAGATTCCTTATATGACCATACGTGAGGTTGCCAGGGAAGCTCATGTTTCTACCACTACCATCTCGCGGTTTTGCAGGAAGGTGAAGTGCACCGGTTTTTCCGAATTTAAAGTCCGTTTTAAACTGGAAAAGGAAAAGAAAACCGTAAGAGACAAACCGTTTGACCATAGTTCAGTCCTGGATTTTTTTCAGCGGGTGGAAACAGAAAACTTCCAAAAGCAGCTTCAGGCCATTGCAGATGTGATTGCTGAGAAAAAGCAGATCATATTTCTGGGAACCGGAAATTCCGGTATCATCGCAGAGTATGCCAGCCGTTACTTCTGCGATATGGGTATATTTTCTACTGGCATCAATACCCCCATGTTTCCAATCAATCTGGAATTTCCCGAAGAGTGTGTCATTATCATTCTGTCCGTAGAAGGGGAGACCGATGTTCTCATTGAGAATTCTTTCAATTTAAAGGAGAGCAGCAGTACGGTAATATCCATTACCAACAGCAAAAACAGCACACTGGCAAAAATCTCAGATTACAATATTTCTTATTACATTCAAAGAGAATTAAAAGCCGTTGAGAGGATGAAGGTAGATATCACCTCTCAGATACCGGCGGTGTATATTGTGGAGTCTTTGGCAAGGCTTACCATACAGAAAAAACAGGGATGAAACACCCTGTTTTTTTTGTGGTACAAATGCCTGTTGCGTCCGGTTTGTCACCAAATAGGCCCATGGTATTTAAAACGGAGGCATTTTTTAGTATGATTCTGATACAGGGTTTCACAAGCTCATTCCCTGTGTGAAAGGGCAAAGGCACGTTTGAGCATCAGCAGCCGTTTTAACTGTTTCAAGATGTAAAAGAGAATGGCTCTTGCTTCAAATTCTTCCCGGCTGAAAGGCAGTTCATGGCTTTTGAAATCAGAGAGCAAGGTTTCCAGCTCTTTTAAAAGCTCTTCTGCAGGATTGCTCCTGTGGTAATTCTGTTCAATATTCTTCAGTAATTCAGCTACCTGATGTGCCTGTTTTGGCAGGCGGGTGATGCTTTTGATGTTCTCGCCGATTTCCTGGAGAACAATGGTTTGCTCCTGGCGCATCTGGATGTAATCGATTTCATAGGTGTCCTTTTTCCAGATTGCATTGTTATAATTGTTAAAGGCACAGGTTCTGGCCCGTTCAATGCTTTCTTTCAGCTGATGGAAATTGTCCATGTCAAGCCTGTGTTTATCTTCCGCCAGTAAAAGCTGCGACAAATGGTTCATGGTTTCTTTTATTTTTACATCCACTTCATCGGCCAGCTTTTGAAATTCATCTCCCCGTTTCCGAAGATGCATATTGACGATAACGCCTACCGTGGTTCCGATCAGAAACAGGGCGATCTCATTTCCGATGAGAGAAAGAGACATGGATTTCTCGGTGAGAAAGTGGGTGATTAGAACAGAATCCATGGCAATGGCTTCTCCCCAGCCTGCGTATAAGCACAAAAGAGCAAATAAAAGCAGGTACAGGGCAAAGCCGAAAAGGGTAAAGCCTGAAAAGTAAAACACTGCTGCCGATAAGAGAAGGGCACCGAGAAAGGCAAAGGTCCGGTTTACAGCACTTTTCAAAGTTTCCCGTTTGGTGTTTTGAATGCTTAATACGGTTATGATTCCGGCAGTGGCAGAAAATTTCAGGTCAAGTTCTGCGGCGATGGTGATTGCCAGTACGGCAGCCAAAGCGATTTTTATGCTTTTGATTATTTTTCCATGATTGATAAGACTCGCCTCTTTCCGCTTATTTTATGTTATCATAACATATTTTAAAAAAGCTGAACAGTCTGACATCAGGCGGTGGCAAAAGTTGTTTTATAAGGCAGGGTCACTGTCCGCCTTCTGAGCCGGAATCTTTTTTGAGACGTACATGTTTCCGCTTTTGTCGCATTCGGCGTAGAACACTTCGCTGGCGCTGGAGATTCCGGATTTTTTTAACTGTGCGGTGAGCCAGTTCCTGTCATGGTTCAGGGCTTTTAAATTGTCCTCATGGACAATTCCATCGATGATGAGCGGCGCAAACAGGCTTTTTTCCTGGGGATTTGCATTCATATCCGAGGGAGTCAGAGGAAGGTACCGGGATTTCTTTAAGATGCTTATATTTCCGCTTCCTTCTACAATCGCATACTCCACTTCGTTTAAATCGAAGATATCCTTTTCCCGCAATGCCATACGGACATTTTCTGTGGAATATTTCAGACGTTCCATATTATCTTTTAAGAACTGGCCGTTTTTTATGACGACTGTTGGGCCAAAGGTGATTTTTTTCGCAATTTTTTTATTATTGATCAGAATGCAGCTGACCAGGTATTGCAGGCCTACGATAAGGACAACGGAATACAAGGTAGGGAGGTGTGGAAGTTTTGTGTCTGCAATATCCGCACCGATAACGCTTCCAAGAACGATGATGGATAGAAAATCATAGACCGGAAGTTCCCCGATCTTACGCCTGCCGGTTTTTAAAGTTAAAATCAGGAGCAATGCCATAGCGGAAATGATCCGAAGAGCAATGATGATATAAGTCATAATGGTTCACCTCTGTTTTTTTCTTCTTATTATAAACCGGATGCTTCAATTAAAATCCTCAGAATCCTGGAAACCCAGCCGGTCTGTAAGGAGAAATTGTTGACAAGCCGTCAAAAGAAGTGTATGTTATCCGTGACGAAGTAAAGAAAAAAGCCCACGAAGCGGCAGATAACATCTGATGAAAGAGGAGAAAAAGCGATGGAAAGAAGAATTACAGGGAAAACAGGACTCATGGGACTCATCGGCTCACCGGTAGGACATTCTGGCTCACCAGCGATGTATAATTACAGTTTTGAAAAATTGGGGCTTGATTATGCATATCTTGCTTTTGACATCAAAGTAGATGAAGTGGAAAAGGCGGTTGAAGCCATAAAGACATTGAGAATGAGAGGCTGCAACGTAACCATGCCATGCAAGACCGAAGCAGCCAGATACATGGATGAATTATCCCCTGCAGCCCGGATCATCGGAGCCGTGAATACCATTGTAAATGAAGACGGAAAACTGATCGGACATATTACGGACGGACAGGGATTTGTAGACAGTCTGAAAGACCATGGGGTTTTAATTGCAGGAAAAAAAATAACCGTCTGCGGCGGAGGCGGGGCTGCTACGGCAATCCAGGTGCAGTGTGCGCTGGAAGGAGCAAGAGAAATATCGATTTTCAACATAAAGGATGGGTTCTTTGAAAGAACCGTAGAAACCGCAGAAAAGATCAAACAGGAAAAGCCGGATTGCGTGGTCAATGTCTATGATATTGCAGACCTTGAAACTATGAAAAGAGAAATGGATGACAGTGATATTTTTGCCAATGCCACCATCGTAGGCATGAAGCCGATGGAGGGTGAAACCGTAGTCAAGGATACCGCCATGTACCATCCGGGATTAGTGGTTGTGGATGCAGTGTACAATCCAAAGGAAACCCGGATGTTAAAAGAATCAAAGGAAGCTGGCTGTATCTGTATTAATGGACAGGGAATGCTTTTATGGCAGGGAGCAGCAGCATTTAAACTCTACACCGGCCAGGAGATGCCGGTACAGGAAGTAAAAGAGCTGTTTTTCAGCTGATCGGTGTGAGATAAATAAGGAGAATGGGTTCTGTGACTGCAGGGAGCGGTAAAAATACCTATAATTATGAAAGAAAGGAATGATAACATGAGAAAAGATTTTTTATGGGGAGGGGCTACGGCTGCCAACCAGTGTGAAGGCGGATTCAAAGAAGGAAACCGGGGAATGGGCAGTGTAGATGTGATTCCGTGGGGGGAAAACCGTTTCCCGGTGATGCTTGGAGATATGGATTACCGCCAGCTTCCGGAGGATTCCTATTATCCTTCCAGAGAAGCCATCGACATGTATCATCGCTATAAGGAAGATATTGCTCTTTTTGCGGAGATGGGCTTTAAGTGTTACCGTTTCTCTTTTTCCTGGTCCAGAATCTTCCCAACCGGAGAAGAAGAGACCCCCAATGAAGAAGGGTTAAAGTTCTATGAAGACTTCATTGACGAGCTGTTAAAATATAACATAGAACCAGTCATCACCATCTGCCACTTTGACGTTCCTCTGGCATTGGTGGAGAAGTACGGCTCATGGAAGAACCGCAGGCTGATCGACTGTTATTTGAAATATTGTGATGCCATTTTCCGCCGCTTTAAAGATAAGGTAAAATACTGGCTCACCTTTAATGAAATCAACATGCTTCTCCATCTTCCGTTTATGGGAGCAGGGATCCGGTTTCAGGAAGGGGAAAATAAGATCCAGGTAAAATACCAGGCAGCCCATAATGAGCTGGTGGCTTCCGCAAAGGCAACCAGGCTGGCCCATCAGATCAATCCGGATTTTAAAATTGGCTGTATGCTTGCAGCCGGAAATTATTATCCTTACAGCTGCAAACCGGAAGATGTTTTTGAGGCTTTAAATAAAGACCGGGAAAATTATTTCTTTATCGATGTTCAGGCGAGAGGGGAATATCCGGCTTATGCCAAAAAGATGTTTGAACGGGAAGGCATTGTTCTTGAGACAGAAGAGGAAGATTACACAGTATTAAAAGAACATACGGTGGATTTTATTTCTTTCAGCTATTATTCATCCCGGTGCGCCAGTACAGATAAAGACTTACTTCGTAAGTCTACGGCCGGAAATGCCATGCCAACCATAAAGAACCCATATTTAAAGGCGTCGGAATGGGGCTGGCAGATCGATCCTCTCGGGCTTCGTATCACAATGAACACCCTTTATGACAGATACCAGAAACCGCTGTTTATTGTGGAAAACGGTCTGGGAGCTATTGACCGGGTGGCAGAAGACGGTAGTGTTTCCGATGATTACCGTATCGAATATCTAAAAGAACATATAAAAGCAATGATGTACGCTGTGGATGTAGACGGTGTGGATTTATTAGGTTATACGCCCTGGGGCTGCATTGACCTGGTAAGTGCTTCTACCGGTGAAATGAGTAAGCGGTATGGCTTCATCTACGTGGATAAGGATGATGCAGGCAATGGAACGTTAAAACGCAGCAGGAAAAAATCCTTTGAATGGTATAAGCGTGTAATCGAAACCAACGGAGAAGTCCTGAAATAAGAAACAGCCGCAGACTGGCAGCTTGAAATGTCAGTCTGCGGCTGTGGCTGTTTAGATCAGGACAACCCGGTTACGGCCATCTTTTTTTGCCTGGTAAAGGGCAACGTCCGCCCGGTGCATCAATGTCTCCAAAGTATCCTCGCCCGGCCGGTAAACCGTCAGGCCGATGCTGATCCGCAAGGGGATTTTCTCCTCCTGTTCATAGAGAAAGTCAATGATTTCCACACCATAGCGGATGGTGTCGGCAATCTGATAATAATCCTCCTGATCGCTGCTAAAGATCAGGGCTCCGAATTCTTCACCGCCGATTCGTCCGAACAAATCTCCCTTTTTAAGCATCTTCTGGCATTGGGAAGCTACGATTCGAATGGCCTTGTCTCCCATATTGTGGCCGAAAGAGTCATTGATATCCTTAAACCGGTCAATATCGATCATTAAAAATGCTGCAATCTCGTGGTCTGTTCTGGTTTTTAAAAGCCTTTTTTCTGCATTCTCCATGAAGTATCTCCGGTTCATCACTCCGGTCAGCATGTCCGTTCTGGCCTGAATTCTCAATTCATCCTCCATGAGCTTCCGGCGGGAAATATCCTCCTGAACGGCAAGAAACCTCATAATGGAACCATCTTCATCAAGTATGGGGGTAAGGCAGATGTGCTCCCACATGATTTCGCCGTTCTTCTTTTTGTTACGGATGTCTCCGGTCCATTGTCTCCCGGAAGTAATGGTTGCCCAAAGTGTCTGATAGAATCTTTTGGTCTGGAATCCTGATTTTAATATTCTTGGATTTTGCCCGATGACCTCCTCTTCCCTGTAGCCGGTGAGCTCTAAGAATTTCTGGTTGACGTATTCAATATTGCCGTTGATATCGGTCAGCATAAAAGAAACCGGACTTTGTTCCATGATGGCCTTAAAGGTCTCTTCACTGGTATTTAACTTTTTAGCCAGCTCTTTGTTATGGGAAATATTGCGTATAACGCTGATAATATAGGTATTATGGTTCATTTTCATAAGGCTGGAGGAAATAAGGGCAGAGATCTTTCTGCCGTTTTTTGCAACGACGCGGATTTCTGTATTTTTACAAAATCCCTGTTTCCGGATTAAGTCAACGAACCGCTCCCGTTCTTTGGTATTACTCCAAAGCTTTAATTCTAAAGGAGTTTTGCCGATGGTCTCTTCTCTGGTATAGCCGGTTTCTTCCGTATATTTTTCATTGACTTCCAGGATTTCTCCGGTTTCCATGCTGGATATGAACACAGTATCCGGTATGGTTTCAAAGATCTGGCGGAACCTTTCATTGGCCTGTTCCTTTTCAGAGCGTTCTCTTTGCACTGCCATGATGATAAAGCAGCAGGACCATATAAGGATTCCGGCAATGGATATAAAAAATGCCATAAGCTGAAACAGGATGGGAATCATTAAGGCAGTTGTTTGGCAGAAAAGAGTAAACAGAGCGCGTAGGGCAAAAAACAGGCCAAAGAGCATATGAATAAAAGCCACCATGCGGGTGGCCGGACGGACCGAATCGACCTTATGATGGAATAATATATCAGTATTCAGAAAGGAAAGTGTGGCAATCAGCACTGAATATAGGATGATCCGGCAGCTGATATTGTCATGTTCCAGAGAGAATGCAGATAATCCGGTAAGTAAAAGTACAATCAGTATAAATAGTTTTCTTTTTTTCATCTGCAGGCCGAGAAATTTTGTAAATCCTATATTCAGTGCAGTCACAGCCAGAAAGGAAAAAATGTTGGAACCCAGGATTGCCAGATCTTTGTACATCAGGGAAGTGCAAACCGCAAAAATCAGTCCGCTGAGTGCAGAAAATAAACAACTGGCCAGCAGATAATACATGCCAGGATAATTTTGAATGATCCGGAATAGGAACAGCATAACGATTGCCTGAATGGAGCTGATAAAGAAAAGTGCAATTGACAGTGTGACAATATCAAGAGTCATGGTACCTCCTTCGACAATAGATGTATAGATTAATATTAATATGTTTTAATTTAAAAAGCAATCTCTGGTTGATAATTTACTTCTTAACGTGTATGATGGAAAAAATATAAGCAAAACAGAAACCACGGATAATAAAGAACAGGAGAGAGAATATGATTCGGGAAATCAGAAGAAAAGACAGAATAATGGAAGAAGAAAAGATGATCAAAGTGCTGAAGGACCAGGCTTACGGCGTTTTATCAACTGCAGATGCAGGCGGACAGCCTTATGGAGTGCCTTTAAGCTATGTATATACAAAAGGAGCCATTTATTTTCATTGCGCAACGGAAGGCCATAAACTGGAGAACCTTCGGGAAAATCCCAGGGTGTCTTTTTGTGTGGTGGGGCAGACCTGCGTGCTGCCGGACAAGTTCACCACTAACTATGAAAGCGTTGTGGCATTCGGGGAAGCTTTAGAAACAGACGGAGAAGAAAAAGAAGAAATCCTTATGGAAATACTGTTAAAATACTCCCCTGAATTTCTGGAAAAGGGAAGGCTATATATTCAAAATGCTGCCGATAAAACAAAAGTCTATAAAATCAAAATAGATCATATGACCGGAAAGGCCAGGGCATAAAGTCAGAATAACCGTCTCTCTCCGTCCGGGATCCGGTGGTGGGTCCGGGTGCATTTGTACCGGATTTTATACTTTGTTAAATTATTGACATTTCTATAAGGAAAGAGTATATTTGTCTTAGGAAATAGAAAAAATTTATCAAATGGAGAGAGGAGTCTGTTATGTTAAAACTAATGAGAACACCGCTTAAATATGTTCAGGGTCAGGGGGCACTGCTTCACGTCTATGAAGAAATAAAAAATCTGGGGAAATCTTTTTTGTTTATCTGCAGCAACAGCGGTTATAAAAGCTGTCATGAAAAAATTGAAAAAAGCTTTGAAGGGTCAGATGCTATCCTCCGCTTTGAAATCTTCGGCGGAATCAGTTCCATCGGTGAAGTGGAACGAATGCGGGCAATGGTAAAGGAACACGGCATTGACTGTGTGGCTGCAGTTGGCGGCGGTTCCGCCATTGATACAGCAAAGGCAACGGCTCATTATGAGAACCTTCCGGTTGTTGTGATTCCTACGGTTGTTGCGACCGATGCGCCTTGTACCGGATTATCCGTTATTTATAACAATGACGGAAGCTTTTCTAATTATATATTCTATCCGAAGAATCCGGATGCAGTGATTGTGGATTCAGATATTATTGCCAATGCACCGGTAAAATTCCTGGTGGCAGGCATGGGAGATGCCCTTGGTACTTACTTTGAAGCCAGGGCCTGTGAAAAAGCCAAGGCACCAAGCCTTGAAAACGGCGGAATAACAAAATCTGCCATGGCATTATGCAGATTGTGCTATGAGACTTTGCTGGAGGACGGATACAAGGCATTGAAAGCCTGTGAGAACAAAGTGGTGACGCCTGCACTGGAAGCCATCATTGAGGCCAATACATATTTGAGCGGTGTTGGAGCCGATAACGGCGGACTTGCTGTTTCCCATTCCGTTTACAATGGATTTACTTCTCTGAAAGAGTGTGAAGATACCATGCATGGTTCTGTAGTAGCTTTTGGCACCATTGCCCAGCTGGTGCTCGAGGATGCACCAAAGGAAGAATTCTATCAGGTGCTGGAATTCTGCGCCAGTGTGGGACTGCCGGTGACCTTAAAGGAAATCGGTGTTACAGATAAAGAAAGAGTCCGGATCGCAGCTGAGAATGCATGCGCCGAAGGCGAAAGTATCCATAACATGATCGGTGATGTGACTCCAAAGCAGTTATACGATGCCCTGATTACCGCTGATGTTCTGGGACAGGAATACTTAAACCAGAGATAGATTCGTAAAAAGAGGGATATGAGATATGAATGATTTAATAAAAGACCATTGGAAGGAATACAGTCAAATCCCTCTGTTTGCAGGAATCAGCAGTGAAGATCTGCTCTCCGTGTTCCAATGCCTGGGGAGTTATATCAAAACCTATAAAAAAGGCGAAATTATCGTTTTATCGGAGGAAACCGTAAAGTGTGTGGGTGTAATCCTGAAAGGTTCCGTAAAGATGATAAAGGAAGATTTATGGGGCAATAAAACTCTTCTTGCGCTCATGGAAGAAAAGGCCCTGTTTGGCGAACTGTTTGCTTGCGGCAATACCATGGCGGCAACGGTAACCTTTGTAGCCGGAAAAGACGCAAAGATACTGTATCTGCCTTTTGAACGTGTGATGCACTCCTGCAGCAATTCCTGCTTGTTCCATCACAGACTGATCGAGAACATGGTGACATTAATTGCAGATAAAAGTGTGAAGCTCATGGAAAAGCTGGAGATTATTACGAAAAAGACCCTTCGGGAAAAGATCATCTGCTTTTTGACCATTGAGGCGCAGAGGAATAACAGCAGGTACTTTACCATTACCATGGGAAGGGTGGAATTGTCTGAATACCTGTGTGCGGACCGGAGTGCCCTGACCAGAGAACTGAATCTGATGAAGTCAGAGGGGCTGATTGATTTTGATAAGAATACGTTTAAAATCTTAAAACCATTTTCCAAATAGAATCAGGAAAAAAGCAATTCTTTATGTTGCGGCTGCAACATTAGAGAATTGCTTTTTTTAGTATACTGGTGCGGTATGTTGTCTTACCAAAAGAAAGAGGTGGAAAAATGGGTTATGAGCTGACTGGCAGGGGGTTAAACGAGGCCATGGAGGAATGGGCAAAGGATTATGCCATCTATGGTCCCAGACGTTTCATAAACGGAGGAAGGTTCTCTGATACGGATTGTATCCGGTACGGTGAAGTGACGGAAGTTGATGAGATTGTGTTCGATCAGAAGTCTGAATTTTCCTTTAAGGAAGTGCTGGTGCCCATTTCGGAAGTTTTATCTTACTATACTGAGGATTCCGTAAAAGAAGCAGCTGGGCCGAAGAAGGGAGCAATGATCTTTTTAAGGAGCTGCGACCTGCATGGAGTAAAGCGGCTGGATGAGATGTTTCTGCATAACGGTCCTGCAGATTCTTTTTACCGAAAGATCAGAAATCGGGTGAAGTTCGTTCTTATGGGCTGTGAAGAACCGTGTTCCAATGGCTTCTGCGTGGACACAGGCACCAATGTCTGTAAGGATTATGATTTAAGCGTAGATTCTGCAGGAGATGTTTATCGGGTGGATTGTAAAAATGAAGCCTGGGATGGCCTTCTTTGCAGGCTTTGTGTAAAAGAAAAAGAGGTAGTTCCCGCCTATGTAACGGAAACTTCTGTGAGAGTAAAGATTCCGGAAGGAATTGACCAGAGAATTTCAGGCAGCAGCCTGTGGAGAGAGTATGACAGCCGCTGCATTGGCTGCGGAAGCTGCAATTTTGTATGTCCCACCTGTACCTGTTTTACCATGCAGGATATTAAATACAGTGATAATGACAAGGCGGGGGAACGAAGAAGGATCTGGTCCTCCTGTATGGTGGAAGGGGATACACAGGCTACCGGAGGCAAAGGCAGCCGGAAGAATGGGGACCGTATGAGAGTTCGGGTGCTTCATAAGTTTTTGACTTTTAAAAAACGGGCCGGGTACCATATGTGTGTGGGATGCGGTCGGTGTGATGATATTTGCCCTGAGTATATCTCTTTCTCAGACTGTGTCAACAGGCTGGAAGCAGGGATGAAGGAGGTAGCAGAAAAATCATAGCTGGAGACGGCTGTTTCCTGGATCACGTTGTTATAACAACATACTTCTGGCTTCTTCCATGATATTCTAAAAAAAGAAGTAAAAACCATTTTTTACAGGAGGAATAGAATATGAGCATGTTTTGTTATCAGTGTCAGGAGACAGCAAAGAACACAGGCTGTACGGTCAAGGGAGTTTGCGGCAAGAATGAAGAAGTTGCAAAACTTCAGGATCTCCTTGTTTACATAACAAAGGGGATTTCCGAAATTGTGGTAAAGACAAAAGTAAATGCGGCAGAAATTGAAGAAGTGAATCATGAAGTATTGACAAGTTTGTTTATTACCATCACTAATGCGAATTTTGATGCAGATGCCATCGAAAAGCAGATCCGGAAAATGCTTGTTATCAGAGATGAGCTTGCAAAGAAAACCGGTTATGAGGGCGTGGAGGATGCAGCAGTATTTACAGTGGATTCCAGAAGTTCCATGCTGCAGAAGGCATCCATGGTAGGAGTTCTTTCCACGGATAATGAAGATGTCCGTTCCTTAAGAGAGCTTATTATCTACGGAATCAAGGGAATGGCTGCATATACGGAGCATGCTTTAAACCTTGGAAAAGAAGATACTTCCATCTATTCTTTCATATATGAAGGATTGGCATCTACTCTTGATGACCATTTAACTGCAGATGATCTTGTGGCTTTGACTTTAAAGACAGGAGAACTGGGCGTAACTGCCATGGCACTTCTCGATGAAGCCAATACATCCCGTTACGGCAATCCGGAGATCACCTCGGTTAATATCGGAGTCAGAAAGAATCCAGCGATTTTAATTTCCGGCCATGATCTTGCGGATATGGAGCAGCTTTTGGAGCAGACGAAAGGAACCGGTGTGGATGTTTATACTCACGGCGAAATGCTTCCTGCGCACTATTATCCGGCGTTTAAGAAATACAGCCATTTTGTAGGAAACTATGGAAACTCCTGGTGGATGCAGGTGGGAGAGTTTGAATCCTTCCACGGACCGATCCTCTTTACCACAAACTGTATCGTTCCTCCAAAGACTCCTGAGGTGGCAGACAGAATCTTTACTACCGGTGCGGCAGGATTTCCGGATTGTCCCCATATTTCTGCAGATGAAAATGGTAAGAAAGACTTTTCCGCCATCATTGAGCTTGCAAAGAAACTTCCGGCTCCGGAGGAAATTGAGACAGGCAGCATTGTAGGCGGTTTTGCCCATAATCAGGTAATCGCACTGGCTGACAAAGTGGTGGAAGGAGTGAAATCCGGTGCCATTAAAAAGTTCTTTGTAATGGCTGGCTGTGACGGCAGAATGAATTCCAGAAATTATTATACAGAATTTGCAAAGCAGATCCCAAAGGATACCATTATATTAACTGCCGGCTGTGCAAAGTACAGATACAACAAGCTGGAGCTTGGTGATATCGGCGGAATCCCAAGAGTCCTTGATGCCGGACAGTGCAACGATTCCTATTCCCTGGCAGTTATTGCTTTAAAGTTAAAGGAAGTATTTGGTCTTGACGATATCAATAAACTTCCCATCGCTTACAACATCGCATGGTATGAGCAGAAGGCGGTCATCGTACTTCTTGCACTTCTTTACTTAGGTGTGAAGAACATCCACTTAGGACCTACGCTGCCAGGATTTTTATCTCCGAATGTGGCAAAAGTCCTTGTAGATACCTTCGGTATTGCAGGCATTGGAACCGTAGAAGATGATATTGCTTATTTTATGAACGCTTAATTAAAAATATATGGATAAATTGTCAATAAATTACCGACAATAAAAAAGGATACTGGGTCACGGGAATGTAAGACGATTCTTTGTCCCCGAACATGAGAAAGGAGTTATTGATATGAAAGCAACGGTAGATAGAGATGGATGTATTGAATGCGGATTGTGTGCCTCCACTTGTCCGGAAGTTTTCCGTATGGGAGATGACGGACCGGCGGAAGCATATGTAGATGAGGTACCAGCTTCTGCCGAGGAATCAGCAGTGGAAGCACAGGATGGCTGTCCTGTTGCAGTAATTACAGTAGAATAAGACACCAGCGCCTCTTTCTGAATGAACAATGCAAGCAGAAAGAGGCGTTTTTGCCGGAAAAGGGTTGGTTTGCTGCAGGAATATGCAAAAAAGGAGGAATTATATGAGCGAATTTATTAACAATCGTGAAATGAGACAAAAGACCATAAAAGAGATCATTAAAAAGCTTCACGAAGGAAAAACGGTAGAGGAAGTAAAGGCTCAGTTTGAGGAAGCATTTCAGGGCGTTTCCGCTTCTGAAATCTCTGCAGCAGAATCAGCACTGATTGCAGACGGCCTTCCGGTGGAAGAGGTACAAAAGCTCTGCGATGTCCATGCTGCTGTATTTAAAGGCTCTATCGAGGAGATCCATCAGCCCGCAGACCCATCTCTGATTCCCGGGCATCCGGTGAATGTCCTGGTCAGAGAGAATAAAAAAATCTCCCATATTATAGATCGAGAGATCCGCCCCTTCCTGTCATTGACAAAGCTAGATGATCAGGAAGAATTTAAAAAACTTATGGAGGGAATGGACAAGTTAAAGGATTTAGCCATTCATTACCAGAAAAAAGAGAATCTGCTGTTTCCCTATATGGAGAAATACGGAATTACAGCCCCTCCAAAGGTCATGTGGGGAGTGGATGATGAGATCAGAGACCAGGTAAAAGAAGTAAGGGCCATGCTTCTTGAACGGGCAGAGAAGAATGAACTTCTGGTAGAGAAGACAGAAGAAGTGCTGGATAAGATCGGGGAAATGATCTTCAAAGAAGAAAATATCATGATCCCCATGCTTTTGGAACAGCTTACCCAGGAAGAATGGAAAACCATTGCAGAGGAAAGCCGGGAGATCGGATTTATGATCGACCATGTTCCCCTCTGGAATCCGGACCTTTCGGAAAAAAGGGAAGAACCGGTACTGTCTGAGAAGAAGAACCAGGAAGGAATGATCACCGTTCCATCGGGAGAATGGAGTGCAGAAGAACTGACTGCTATGCTCAATACCCTTCCCTTTGATATCACCTTTGTAAATAAGGATGATGTGGTGAAATATTTTTCCGAAGGAAAAGAACGGGCATTTAAAAGGACCAGAACCATTCTTGGTAGAAATGTATCGAATTGTCATCCGCCGGCAAGCGTTCATGTTGTCGAAAAGATTGTGGAAGATTTTAAAAATGGTGTGAAAGACCATGAGGATTTCTGGATCAAGATGCCTGGAAAATATATTTTGATCCGATATTTTGCCGTAAGAAGCGAAGCGGGAGAGTATCTTGGCGTGTTAGAGGTGACGCAGGACATTAAAGCCATTCAGGAAATTACAGGAGAAAAACGTCTGTTATCAGAATAAGAACCAGAGATATGGTAAACTTTCGGCCGTGAGTAAATATGCTCCGGCCGTTTTTTCATATGTTTTTAACTGACAGAAAGGAATCTTTGGCTTCTGCCAGTCAGAGAATTAAAACTTGATGACTTTTGGTTCACCGGTAAACGAGCAGATCGTTGCTGTCGCATTCTTAAGGTAGAGGACCTCGAAGATTCCATCATCAACAGAATACATTTTGCTGAGAACGGCTTTGTTATCTTCCATCATGGCTTCACGGGCTTCTCTGCGGTCATCATGTACCGCTTCTGCCTCCAGCCGGATCCAGGTGCCTTTGTTCATTGCGGAGATTTCCACTTTAGGATTTTTCTTCATCTGAGCGAACACATTCTTTTTGTTATTGGTAGTGATATAAAGTTTTCCTTCAAATTCGCAGACTGCACCAAAAGGACGTACCCGTGGCTGGTCCCCTTCGTTGGTTGCTAAATAAAACGTACCGCATGCTTTTAAGTAATCCAGAACTTCTTTCATTATTGTTGCTCCTCTCTTTTTTTTATGTTATAATGCCCATGAGATTATTATATAGCATAGATACTATTTGTAAACTACGATATTTTATGATACCTGGTATCAAGGAGGATACTGATATGGCAAAAAGAGATTTGTTTGGTATATGTCCTTATGTTACCTCTCAAAAGGTTCTCTCCGGTAAATGGTCCATTTATCTGCTGTACCTGTTACAGGAAGGGCCCGTAAGGTTTAACGAATTACAGCGTAAGATGCCTGAGGATATTACCCATACAACCTTATCCAGGCAGTTAAAGACACTGGAGGAGGAAGGCCTGATTATCAGACGTGAGTATTCTCAGATTCCTCCAAAGGTGGAGTATTCTTTAAGTGAGATCGGTAAGAAATTTGAGTCCGTGATCACAGCGCTTGGTGAATGGGGCAACGATTATCTGGAGTTTGTGAAAAATAAAAATACAGGCAAATACATAGACGGAGAAACAACATGAGAGAAAGAAGTGAGATAAATAAAGATCTGGAGCTTTGTGACCAGGAGATTTTGAAACTTTTAAAGAAGCGTTTTGGTTATGTGGAAGAACTTACAGAGAATATAAAAGCCTTTGATCTGCCGGTCCTTCAGCCGGAACAGGATAAGGTGGGGTTTAAAAAGCTGGTTTCAGCCATTGGTGATAACCCTTACGGGGAAGAGCTTCAAAGCGTGTTTCAACAGATCGAGATGGCTGGAAAACGGGTGAAGAGCAGGAACCTTTTTGATTTTAATATTGCCTTAATTGGCTTTATGGGTGCGGGAAAAAGCACGGTATCCAGGTACTTAAAGCATAAACTGGCCATGGATGAAGTGGATGTGGATTCTGTGATTGTCAAGGATCAGAACATGCCCATTAAGGACATCTTTGCCCAGTTTGGGGAAGAGTATTTCAGAGACTGTGAAAGCAAGGCAATTATTAAACTCCAAAGCCTCCGTCAGACCATTATTTCCTGTGGGGGCGGAGCGGTAGTTCGTGAGGAGAATGTTGCAAACCTAAAGAAGACCAGCTGCATCGTCCTTTTAACGGCTTCTCCGGAGACCGTCCTGGAACGGGTAAAGGGCAGTGATGAACGCCCTATTTTAAATGGCAATATGAACGTGGCATTCATCAAAGAGCTGATGGAAAAGCGTGCAGAGCTTTACCGGAAGGCTGCGGATGTGATGATAGAAACCGATCATAAGAGTGTGGAACAGATCTGTGAGGAACTGCTGAAAGCACTTATCCGGCTGGAACGATAAATACCTGTTAATTAAATATTCCTTGAAAAGAAGGCTGCGTTCCAGGCAGTCTTTTTTTATTTCAAATGATAAACTGGGACACTGAAAATTCACAAATCAACCGGTAAAAAATTCTCATCTACACAACTTCTACAAATGGTTCTGCTATTGTTCTCTACAGAAACAGTAAAGGAGGATGCGTGATGGGATCTACGGTGAAAACCAAGGTATTGCGTATCGGCGGCATGACGTGTATCAGCTGCCAGAATAAAATTGAAAAAAAACTGCGGAATACGGCTGGCATTGTAAGCGCAGAAGTAAGCTATAACGAAGGAACCTCCAGCGTAACCTATGATACGGATATTATTTCTTATCAGAGCATTGCCGGAATTATTGAACACCTGGATTATAAGGTCCTTACGGATCAGGAGAAACAGGGAATGGATGGAAGCCGTGTGACAGGCATACTGCTTATCATTGTGGCTTTGTATATGCTGATCCAGCAGACCGGACTTTTGAATCTGCTCTCTCCCGGGCAGCTGGCTGATGAATCCATGAGCTATGGGATGCTCTTTGTCATTGGACTGATCACCTCGGTTCATTGTGTGGCAATGTGCGGAGGAATCAATTTATCCCAGTGTATTCCGGTAAACCGGGAAGAGACCTTAAAAGGAGGACGTTTTTCTTCTTTAAGACCGACGTTCCTATATAACCTGGGACGGGTTGTGTCCTATACCGCGGTAGGGTTTTTCGTAGGAGCCCTGGGTTCTGCCTTTACCTTTTCCACCTCGCTTCAGGGAGTACTTAAGCTTGCTGCCGGTTTTTTTATGGTCATTATGGGAATCAACATGCTTGGAATCTTTCCCTGGCTTCGCAGGCTGAATCCAAGAATGCCGGCGTTTATTGCCAGAAGAGTCCATAAAGAAAAGTCAAAAAGCAGCAGTCCGTTCATCGTGGGACTGTTAAACGGTTTTATGCCCTGCGGTCCCTTGCAGGCCATGCAGATCTATGCGTTGTCAACCGGCAATCCGTTTTCCGGAGCACTTTCCATGTTTATATTCAGTCTTGGTACAGTCCCCCTCATGTTTGGCCTTGGTGCGCTGTCCACGGTTCTTGGAAAGAAGTTTGCCGGAAGGATCATGACGGCAGGAGCGGTTTTAGTAGTGGTTCTTGGCATGTCCATGGTATCTCAGGGACTTAGTCTTTCCGGTGTTTCTGTTCCAAACCTGGTTTCTTACGGAAGCACAGGCAGTGGGGAGAAGCAGGCCAATACGGCGGACTGGAAGATTGAGGATGGCGTACAGGTAATAAGGAGCACCCTGTCACCGGGAAGATACCCCAACATCAAAGTACAGGCCGGGATTCCGGTCAAATGGATCATCGATGCGCCCCAGGGAAGTATTAACGGCTGCAACAACCGTATGATTGTTCGTGATTTTGGCATTGAGCACACCTTTCAGACGGGAGAAAATATCATCGAATTTAACCCGGAGAAAACGGGAAAGGTGTCTTATACCTGCTGGATGGGAATGATTCGCGGAACGATTTCCATCACTGACGAACCCATTGAGGGAGAGGCTTCGGATTCCGGTTCTGATGGTATCTTAAAAGATCCGGCAGACAAACCGGTACCTGCCGGTTATTCCATACCTGTTGATGAGATTGCCATTGCAGAGGAGTCTGTGGATGAGTATGGGAATCCTATCCAGAAAATCACCATGGAACTTACGGATAATGGATTTTTGCCTGCGGCGGCTGTCGTGAAATCCGGAGTGGATGTGGAATGGAATATCATTGACAGCACCACCGAAAACAATTATGGAACCAACTTGCTCGTACCGGATTTTGCAACACAGGTTCCGCTTGAAAAAGGAGAGAATCTGCTGTATTTTACACCCGCCGGAAGTTTTGATTTTTCCACAGGTGACAACGCCTTTTACGGCTATATAAAGATTGTAGATGATATGAAAACCATGGATATCAATGCAATCAAGGAAGAAATAAAAAACTTTAAAACCATGATATGGCCTGATGCTACATTTCAGGGAGGGGGCGGTTCCTGCTGTCAGTAACCGTAAGACACAGGGCAACCGGCAGGAAAGGAGTTTGATTGATGGAACTTTTATTAAGCCACTGGCATTGTATTCTCCCGGTTCTTTTTATTGGGGCAGCCATGTTTTTTATGCGGGATAAGTCAAAAAGTGAAAAGTAAGGTCTATAATCAGGAGGATTTTAAAATGAATTGGAAAATAAAGAAAACAACTGGGGCTTTCCTTCGGACAGCATTAATCATGATGTTTGCAGCGGCAGCGCTTACGGCCTGTTCCCCAAAGGAAAAGGCAGATTCCAAATCCGGCGGTCCGGTCAGCCAGGCACAGAATGCAGACGGAGATCTGGTGATTCCGGTCAGCGAAATCAGTGAAAAAGCAAAGTTTTATCCGGTAAGCGTGGACGGGACTCAGATGGAGGTGCTTGCAGTAAAAGCTCCCGATGGAACCATCCGTACGGCTTTTAACACCTGCCAGATCTGTTATGGATCAGGAAGAGGGTTTTATAAGCAGGAAGGGGACCAGCTGGTATGTCAAAACTGCGGCAACCGTTTTTCCATGGATTTGGTAGAAGTGGAATCAGGCGGATGCAATCCATGGCCCATTTTTGACGAAGATAAGACGGTGACAGACGAATCCATTACCATTCCATCAGATTTCTTTAAAGAGTCCAGGCAGATATTTGCAAATTGGAAAACGGCTTATTAAATAGGACCGGAGGAACTGTTTTTAAGATGTGATCATTCTTTAGAACAGTTCCTTTTCTGTTGAAATCAAACTTGAAACCAAAGAGTGTTTCTGCCATTCAAAATCAGGCTTCAGTATTTTCTTTTTCCCTTTCCATTACAGGAAAGAAACCTGATGAAAAACCTGCCGTGACACATAAAATGACAGCCCCTTCATGAAAATCACATCTTGTCTTTATGCCCCATATAATAAGTTATAAATATAAGGGAGGTGTGGAAAATGGATGAATATAACTGGGGTTCTTCTTGTTATGAATATGAAAACTATGAAGAAGAATACAATGGTACTGATCCATATGACAGCTATGATCCATATGACAGTTACGATTCATATAATGATTATGAAGGATACAATAATGCAGAAGAGTACAATGAGGCAGAAGAATATAATAATGTAGAAGAGTATAATAATATGGAAGAATACAGGAATCTGGAAAGTCTTTTGCAGAATAGTAACTACGATGATTTGAATAATCTGATCTGGTATCTTTTCAGGCAGATTTACAGAACAGGATATGAGCGGGGGCGCTATGATGCTCTGTGTTCCTGCCGCCGGAGATCATAAATTTTGTGCTATTGCAAGCCGATGAAAAAAACTATAAAGAGATTAAGAATTATTAAATCCCCGGGAGAAACATACCACAAGATATTATTATGTTATAAAATTAAACAGATAATTTTCAGGCGGGGATTTGAGTATTACCCCGCCCGTTATATTTATGATCTTCCGGTTTGCAGCAAAATGCCGGTTTATTTATAATACTTTTCAAACCATTTTGGTTCTCTTATGTTTAACGGTTTTTCTTTCTTTTCTGATAATTCAAAAAATCCACACCCCGGACTGCTGAGGCTGCAGCCTTTTTTTTCTTTAATAAAGTATTGGCATTTGTTTAATTCCGGATCAAGTCCGCATGTTTCCATCATTGACGCACCTCCTTAATTCATTATACGAACTAATGTTCGGAAAAGCAAAGGAAATATCTGGAACAATCATTCCCTGATTTACTTAACTTCATAAGCCTGTTATAATATCCGTTACAGAACCATACTTACATAAGCTGCCGGGCAGCATTGGAGGAAAATAAAAGCTATGACGAATCAAAAACATTTTTGTACCTGCACCGAAACTACCTGCCAATTAAATCCATGCAATCATGATTTGGGATGTGATCCCTGTATCCGTAAAAACTTGAATAAGGGAGAGATTCCCGGGTGTTTTTTTCATCTGATTGATGATGATACCTCTCAGCTTCATGATTTTACAATAGAAGGTTTTGTTAAATTTTATATGGATACCAAAAAGCCATAAGTCAATGATTTCATTGACCATCAAACATGTGGAGGGAATCATGGAAGAGTCTGGAAATCAGGAAAAGTCTTATATGAAAGTCATAAATTATATTAAAATGCAGATCAGCCATGGGGAATTAAGCATAGGCGGAAAGCTTCCGGCAGAACGGGAATTATCAGAGATACTGGGCATCAGCCGGAATTCCGTAAGAGAAGCGATCCGTACCCTGGATAATATGGGAATCATTGAAAGCCAGCATGGAGCCGGTAATTTCCTGACTGGGAAATTTGAGAGCAGCCTGGAAGAATCACTTTCCATGCTGTTTCTGCTTAACCAGATTGACTATAACCAGATCAGCCAGCTGCGAAGGGCTTTGGAGCTGGAAGCATTGCTGCTGGCCATTGACAATATCAGTGACGAAGAGATTCATTCTCTGAACCGTATGCTGTCCCAGCTGGAAAAGGAAACGGAAGAACATAATGTGATTCTGGATAAAAAGCTGCATTATACCATAGCTCTGGCATCGAAAAATACGTTGATCGTCAGTATTCTTCAAGCGCTTTCTGAGGTTCTTGACCGGTTTATCGTTGATTTAAGACGGGAGATCTTAAGTCAGGAAGACAGCAGAAAAGGCTTGATGGAGGCGCACAACGAGATGATTAAAAGTTTAATGGCCAGAGATAAGAAACTGGCATATGAGGCCATTAACAAACATTTTGATATTATTGATGAAAAGCTGAGAAGTAAAGAGATAACGAATGATTAAGCATACAAAATGAGTAAAAACATACAAAGGTGCTGTTAAAAAAAAGACATTTATTGACTTATGAGATAAGCAGGATTATAATGGAGTCAAAAGTGGTACTACCATTTTATCCCAATGGTAAAAAAAGCTGTGAAACTGGATTTTGCAGCAATTATTTTGCTTAAAGTGGTACTACCAATTATGAAGAAAGTTTCATAAAACAAACAGGTATGACATTCATACCGTTATCCTGAACAGGAAAGAAAGGGAGTCATCACATGAATATTTTAGTATGCTTGAAGCAGGTGCCGGACAGCAATAAGGTAGAAGTGGATCCGGTCACAGGAGTATTAAAGAGGAATGGTGTGGAATCCAAGATGAATCCATATGATTTGTTTGCTCTTGAAACAGCACTGCGAATCAGAGAGAAATGCGGAGGAACCATTACAGCTTTGACCATGGGTCCCGGCCAGGCAGCAGGAGTCATCCGGGAAGCTTTTGCCATGGGCGCAGACCATGGAGTTCTAATATCTGACCGGAAGTTCGGAGGTGCCGATGTCCTTGCAACCAGCTATACGATTTCTCAGGGAATTAAAAAGTCAGGAGAATTCGATTTGATTCTCTGCGGGAAGCAGACAACGGATGGCGATACTGCCCAGGTAGGACCGGAAGTCGCTGAATGGCTGAAACTTCCCAGTCTGTCCAACGTATCTAAGATCATAGAAATGAAAGCCCATTCCCTTGTTGTTGAAATGGATATGACTCATGACCTTGAAGTTGCAGAAATTAAATATCCCTGTCTGCTGGCGGTAGATAAAGATATTTTTGTTCCCAGACTCCCTTCTTACATAAAAAAACAGGAGACAAAAGACCGGGAAATCAAAGTCCTTTCTCTGGAAGATATGGAAGACCGGGAGGAAAAGCATTACGGTTTAAATGGTTCCCCAACTCAGGTACAAAAGATATTTCCTCCTCAGTCCAATACCCGGAGGGAGACCTGGAGCGGAGATGGAAAAGAGCTGACCGACCAGCTGTATCATAAACTGAAAGAATTAAAATTCGCCTGAGGAGGTAGAAAAAATGGGGAAATTGGTCATCAATCAGGAAAAAGTAGGCAATATCAAAGAGCTCATCGGAATATGTCCGTTTGGGGCCTTGGAGGAAAAGGACAATCTTCTGCAAATCAATGCAGCCTGCAGAATGTGCAAGCTGTGCGTGAAAAAGGGGCCAAAGGGAGCGGTAGAGTACATAGAAGAAGCGGTTCAATCCATAGATAAGAGCCAGTGGAAAGGAATTGCCGTGTATGTGGACCATATCGACGGGGTGATCCATCCGGTCACCTTTGAACTCCTTGGAAAGGCAAGAGAGCTGGCAGAAAAGATTCATCATCCCGTCTACGCGGTCATGATGGGCCATAATATTAAGTCCCGGTGTGAGGAGCTTCTCCACTATCCCGTGGATAAGGTATTCTCCTATGATGCACCGGAGCTGGACCGTTTTAAGATGGAACCCTATACCAATGCCTTTGAGGATTTTGTCCAGAAACTAAAGCCCTCTGCAATTTTAATTGGAGCCACTCCTGTGGGCAGACAGCTGGCGCCCAGACTGGCAGCCAGATTAAAGACCGGACTGACTGCAGACTGTACCATTCTGGATATCAATGAAAATACCGATCTGGTACAGATCAGGCCCGCATTCGGCGGAAATATTATGGCTCAGATACTAACCCCCAATCACAGACCGCAGATGGCAACCGTCCGCTATAAGGTCATGGATGCACCGGAAAGATCAGAAAAAATTCATGGGGAGGTTGTCTCCTGTAAGCTCGGCCTGGAGAGATTAAAGAGCCAGGTATCTGTACTTGATATCATTCCCAAGGAAAAGGAACAGTCTATCGAAGGAGCAGAGGTTTTAGTGGTAGCAGGAAGAGGTGTGAAGAAAGAGGAAGATATGGCTATGTTAAAAGAACTTGCCGATTTATTAGGAGGACAGCTTGCCTGCACCAGACCCCTGGTGGAAGCTGGCTGGCTGGATGCCAGATGCCAGGTAGGATTAAGCGGCAGGACCGTTAGACCAAAGCTTATCATTACCTGCGGCGTATCCGGGTCTGTCCAGTTCACGGCAGGCATGGACCATTCTGACCAGATTATTGCCATTAATAAGGATGAATCTGCGCCCATATTCAAAACTGCCCATTATTGTCTGGTGGGGGATTTGTATGATATCATTCCCGGTCTGATCAGCCAGATCAGGCAAGGAAAGCCGGTAAGTGCTTAAGAGACATAAATATCTCTTGAATATTTGTTGCAAATGGAGTGGAATTAGATGAATGAGTGGGCGAAGGCACGCAGACAGGAGTTAATATGGGATATAAAAGACTTGACACAGAGGATATCAAATACATACAGAGCGTAATTAAGGAGAAAGAACGGATTTTATATGGAACTGAAATCAACGAAGAATACAGCCATGATGAATTGAGCGACACAGCCAGTTATCCGGATGTGGTGGTAAAAGCGATTTCCACGGAAGAAGTTTCCGGCATTATGAAATATGCATATGAAAAAAACATACCGGTAACTCCAAGAGGAGCCGGAACCGGTCTTGTGGGAGCGTCCGTAGCCATGGAACACGGGATTCTGCTGGATACCAGCTTGATGAACCGTTTCCTGGAGCTTGATGAGGATAATCTGACCATAACCGTTGAACCTGGAGTGCTGTTGATGGAGCTGGCAGCTTACGTAGAGGAACGGGGATTATTCTATCCTCCGGATCCGGGAGAGAAGTCTGCCACCATCGGAGGCAATATCAGCACCAATGCCGGGGGAATGCGTGCAGTAAAGTATGGCGTTACCAGAGACTATGTAAGAGGTCTGGAAGTGGTTCTGCCTGACGGCAAAGTGGTGGAGTTTGGCGGTAAGGTAGTAAAGAACAGTACGGGTTATGCCATGAAGGACCTGATGATAGGTTCGGAAGGTACACTTGGCATTATTACAAAAGCCACTTTAAAGATACTGCCGCTGCCGAAAAAAGCCATCAGCCTTTTGGTTCCCTTTCCGACCTTGGAAAAGGCCATTGGCACGGTTCCCCTGATCATCAAATCAAGAGCAATACCAACTGCCATTGAATTCATGCAAAGGGAAGTCATTATTGATGCGGAAAAATACCTGGGGAAAAAGTTTCCTGACAACAGTGCAGACGCCTATCTGCTGCTTAAATTTGATGGAAATTCTACAGAAGAGATAGAACGGGATTATGAAAGCGTAGCCCGTATCTGTCTGGAGCAGGGTGCGGTAGATATTTTGATTTCAGATACCAGCGAGAGAGAAGAATCCATCTGGAAGGCCAGGGGAGCATTCTTAGAGGCGATCAAAGGTTCCACAACCTATATGGATGAGGTTGATGTGGTTGTTCCAAGAAGCTCTGTCAATGAGATGGTGGAGTATATCCACGGACTTCATAAAGAAGTGGACATCAGAATTAAAAGCTTTGGCCATGCAGGAGACGGCAATCTGCATGCATACATTCTGAAAGATGATTTAAACGAAAAAGAATGGGAGGAAAAAATGAAAGCGGCCATGGATAAGATCTATGGAAAAGCAAGAGAATTAAACGGACAGGTATCGGGAGAACACGGGATCGGATATGCAAAAAAATCCTACTTAATGGAATCCTTAGACCCTGCCACCGTTGAGATCATGAGAGGCATCAAACGGGCATTTGATCCAAAGAATATTTTAAATCCTCACAAGGTATGCCAGATGTAAATAGAAAGGGCTGAACAAGATTTTCAAAATAGTCTTACTATAAATGATTGAAAGAAATACGCCTTGATTCGTGGCTCTATAAGCCTGTGTCAAGGCGTATTTTCCTGTCTTTTATGGCGTTTAAGAAAGTGTATGGCTGGATCTTTTTTTAGCAATATACGGAAAATTGTGATTACGAAGAAGACAATGGAACAGGCGCAGCAGTCATGCCACAGGAAAACCAGTATCTTTGTAAGCGGCGATTGGTGATACAAAAAAATGTTAAAAAAGTGATAAATTAACCTTATTCGGTAATAAAATATTAAATTATAACCGGAAACATGCCGATAAAGTAACCGTGCTGGAATCCCCAAAAAAAATCCAGTCTAAAAAAGGTATTATGATAGGGAGAAACGTGTGAAAAATCGAAACGTAAGTGTGTTACTGGTTGTAATTATGTTGATTAATTTATTGGTTTTATATGCAGATGTAAAAACGGTAAAGGCAGCTGCCGTGTATTATGTTTCTGTAACAGGTAATGACATTACCGGAAAAGGGACGCTGTCGAATCCATGGAGAACCATTCAAAAGGCAGCAGATATCATGACAGCCGGAGATACGTGTATCATACGGGGTGGTACATACCGGGAAACGGTAACACTTAATACATCAGGAACTTCTGCTAATCCAATAAGCTTTCAGGCTTATACCGGAGAGACCGTAACAGTATCCGGTGCCGATCCGGTGACTGACTGGGTAAAAGACTCCGGGTCCATCTATTATGCAGCTATGGAAGATTCCCTTGGAACAAAAAATCAGATATTTGTAAATAAGCAAATGCAATTGGAAGCAAGATGGCCCAATTCAGAAGTACTTGACCCCATGAATGCAACATTTGCAACCGTTGATTCCGGCTCCGCAACAACCATAAAAGACGGGAATCTGACTCAGGCACCGGGATACTGGGTCGGCAAGTCCGTCTGGTGTGTATCAGGAACAGGCTATAAATCTTTTAAAAGTACTATTACCGGCTCAAATCCCGGAGCCATAACCTTTGATCCGATTGGAATTGCAGCATCAGCCGGTAACAGCTATTATATCACCGGTGACTTAAGGGAGCTTGACCGTGCAGGGGAATGGCATTATGACAGCGGTGCAGGCAGGCTCTATTTATGGGCTCCCGGTAGTGTGAATCCCAATACAGTGACAGTAGAAGCAAAGAAGCGGATGTATGCATTTGATTTAAGTTCCCGTTCTTACATAAATATTACCGGAATTAATATCTTTGCCTCCAGCATAAAAATGTCCGGTTCCAATTTCTGCAAGGTTTCTGAAATGACTGCGGAATATATCAGTCATGATTCAGATGTTACCAAACAATACAGCACTGGGATTTTTATGTCAGGAACCAATAATGAGCTTAGAAACAGTACTTTGACCTACAGTTCCGGCAATCTGGTCAGTATACAGGGAACCGGGAATAAGGTGATTAATAATCTGATCCATGAGGCCGATTATTCTGGGGCGGACATTCCGGCAATCTATCTGCTGGGAGCAGACCATCTGATCAGTCATAATACGGTATATAACGCTGGACGTCATTTAATCTTTATGCCAGCTCAAAATAGCCGGATACAGTATAATGACCTTTACCATGCAGGAAAGCTGACAAAAGACTGCGGAATCCTTTATGAATTTGCCTGGGATGGACAGGGGACGGTCATTCATCACAATTACATCCATGATAATCTGGCAAAGAATTATTCCGGTACCGGCGTCTACCTGGATAATGGAAGCAAGGGCTATATTGTACATCACAATGTGATATGGGGGAATTATACCGGGATCAGATTAAATACGCCCAGTAATTTTAATCTGATTTATAATAATACCACCTTCAGTAACGGAACTATTGGATATTGGGGAAATGCTTTTCGGTCAGATATGTATGGGGACAGAATTTTTAATAATATTTTTACCACAGCCTTTTCTCTTCCTGGTACTTCGATAGAAGGAAATAACATTATTTCAGGTGTAGATCCCCTGTTTGTGAATCCAGCAGAAAATAATTTCAGGCTGCAGGCCGGTTCTCCGGCTGTTAATGCAGGAGTTGAACTATCTGGAATCACCAGTGGCTATGTAGGTTCGGCACCGGATATGGGTGCGTATGAGTACGGTGGTACCGACTGGATTCCAGGGCATAATTTTACTTCTCCTCCGGATCCCCTTTTTGAGGAAATAAGTGTACCGTATATGAATAAGGTAAGGCAGTCTGATTTTGAAAAAGGAGTAATTTCCCCCTGGGTGCCAACACATTCTGGTACTGCTGCAAGCGTATCCGTATCAAGAAGCTGTTCCAAGAGTGTCAGACTGGGAACCGGAGAAGATGGTATCAGGCAGGTAATTACAGGCCTGAGTCCTGATATCGGCTATACATGTACTGCCTGGGTCAAGGCAGACCCGGGAGAGCAGATTAAAATTGGTGTGAGTGGTTTTGGAGGAGAGGAGGTATCCGTAACATCTGACCGTGAAGAATGGACCATGGTAAGTGTTCCTTTTACTACGGGAACTGAAGGCACCAGTGCCACGGTATATGCTTACAAAGCGTCAGGTCCAGCATATGTTTATGTGGATGATTTCGGGGTGGTGGAACAATAAGATAATTAAAGATAAAATAGAATCAGAGATGTATAAATGAACCAAAAGATCAGGTCCCGTAAATATGGGATACCTGATCTTTTTACATGGAAATCAGGAATGCTGATCTCCTTCTTCCAAAGCCCAAATATGACGATCCATTCGAAACGGCAGGCAGGATAAGATTCCAAAAACTCCAATCACAAAGAAAAGCAATGCAGCCCCCGACCCTTTTCCCGACCCGAAAAGGCCGGCCAGCAGACTTCCCTGCTTCTGAAATTTCATAAACGGTTCAAAAATCCGGTCCACCAAAAGGCCGCCGCACAAATAGCCAAGGGGGATGGTGAAAAACTGAAGAGTATTTCTGACAGAATAGACCCGGCCCTGTATGTTTACCGGTATTGTTAAACGTAAGAGAGCTTCCATATTGGCTCCCATAACCGGAATAAATATCCAGCCAAGAGCAGCCCCCAGACACCATACCGGTATACTCCTGCCAAAAGCAAGAATAAAGTTTTCGGCACTCATGGAAAAGAGAAGGCAGTTGCAGATCATCCTTACCCGGCTCTTTGGTTCCGGGAGAAGAGTCACCAGAATGCTTCCAAAAAGGGTTGCAATTCCTGTAACTGTATTAACCATGCCAAGTGCCAGACGGCCTCCTTCGATTCGCGATAGCAGCATGGCCGGTAATGCGGCATTATAAATGGAAGCAGTAAAATTAATGACAGCCAAAAAAAGGATCAAATCCAGGATTCCCCGATTATCTTTCAGATACTGTAAACCTCTTTTGGAGGACTGAAAAATAGTCTCATTCTCACTTCCTTCTGATGGTTTTACTTCTGGTATTTTTATAAAACATAACAATACACAAAATGCCGTAAAAAATGAGAACAGATCGAATAAAATTACAATTCTTAAACCGGCCAGAGACAAAAGGATGGAAGCTAATACAGGGGTAAGAACGGTATTTAAAGAATTGGAAAAGTACCGAAGTCCACTCACTCTTTGATAGTATTTCTGGGGCGTCAACAGGCTGATGGCCACCTCTGATGCCGGCCGCTGTACTGTATTCATAAGCCCGTTTAAGGCATTGATGATGTATAAATGCCATATCTCTAATCTGCCGGCAGTTAATAAGATAAGCACGCAAATCGTGCAAAGCGCGGCAAAACTGTCACTGACCAGCATAGCAGCCTTCTTGTTTATACGGTCGATTAATGTCCCGGCAAAAACGCTGAAAAGGACATAGGGCGCGTAGGAACAGATGGCTAATAAAGCAGTAGTGACTGCAGATCCCTGTTGTTCATAGGTCCAGATCACCAGTGCAAAATTAGTGGCGGCACTTCCAAGAGAAGAAAAGGACTGTGTGATCCATAATATGAGAAAAAAACGAAGTTCTCGGATGGTCTTTATTAAGTTTTTTAACATGACTTTGCTCCTTAAATACATATTTAATTGATTTAAGATGTGCAAAGCCCAGCGGACGAATCTTTTGCTGCTCCGTGTAGTTTCGTCCGTTTCAGGCCTTACACGGAGCGGAGCCAATGCATAGGATCATGATAGTTACCTCGTATTCTTATATGGAATAGTATACCTTTGTATACCGGCTGATGTCAATATGCTTTCAGCCGTGAAAGTGAACGCTTTCCCTGCTCTCTAGTTGCTTTTCACTGGAAAGGAAGAACGGATATATATTTCGGGTGTAACAATTTTCTGGATTGCCTGCAATGAATTTTTTGAGCATATCTTTTCAGAAAGGATATCAATTGCAGCACCAGCTATTTTTTCAGAAGGAACACTAATGACAGTAATGGATGGAGTACAGTACTGTGTTTGTTCTGCATCTAAGGTTCCGATTGAGATCAGCCGAACCTCCTTAGGAACCTGGATTCCTTTTAAATTAAAATAATAGATCATACCTAAAGCAATAACATCAGATTCACAAAAGATGGTATCTGCTTTATTTTCCAGTTTTATATATTCTTCTGCAACTGCCATACCCCCTTCGTAGCTATTAGGGGCTGTTAATAAATTCTCCGGCAAAATGCGTATCTTTTCTGCCTTACATTGGCGGACAAATTCTTTTGTTCTTTGATTAGAAGCAGAAAAGTGGCTTTTTGAACTGACAATAGTGACTTGCTTAACATTTTCATGAAGCAGCAGAGAAACGGCCTCTTTCGCAATTTCAACCGCTTCGACACAAACAGTTGATAATTTTTTTGAATTTCGGTTAATTAATACAATTGGAATCTGCGTATTCAGATTTTCCAGGAATTCGATGTCTGTAGTTGTGGCACCGCCCACAAGAATGCCATTGTAAGTATTCGTTAATAAATCTTTTGAACTTTGCTCAATATGATCATTTTTGTATGTTTGAATAACTAATTCACAATCAAATTGGATTTTTTCCAATTGTTGATTGATACCTGTCAGTAAAGAATAAATCATACTTGTACGAATATCAAAAGGCCAGAACAATAAAATCCTTGGTCTGTTTTCTAAAGAATAACGGAGTCTTCTGGCGGCAGCATTCGGCTGATATCCAAGCTGCATGATCGCATGGTTAACTCTTTCTTGTGTAGCCAACGATATATTTCGTTCTTTCGCTTTTCCATTAACAATAATAGAAACTGTTGATAAAGATACATTGGCTAAAGCAGCTACATCCTTTAATGTAACCATAGAATTTCCCCTTTCATAATTTATTCTGATTCAGCCGTTTGTAAAGCGTCTGAACCCGCATGATTGCGATGATTGATTCAACCCTCCGTCTGAAAGAAGTTGCATCTCTATGATACCATACAACCAGCTTTTTGGTGTAGATTATTTTACCGGTCACCAAAATCAGGGTAACTTTTTCGTTATGTTTAAAAATAAAAAATAGAATATTATTGACATTCTACTTTTTTAGATTTACAATCTAGCTGCATTGGTACAGCGTTGTACTAAACTTAAAAATACTCATTTGATGAAGGAAGTGGTTGATTTTGAAGAAAAAAATTGCGGTAATTTCGGGAGATGGTATAGGACCGGAAATTACTGCAGAAGCGATCAAAGTTCTGAAAAAAGTTGAACAGTTATTTGGTCACAGTTTCACCTTACTGCCCTGTTGTGCAGGGGGAGTGTCCATTGAACGTTTTGGAGAACCTTTAACCGAGGATAATTTTCAGATTTGTAAAGAAAGCGATGCTATTTTACTTGGTAATATTGGCGGATCAAAATGGAAAAGTGCACCAATTGAAAAAAGGCCGGAAAGAGTCCTGTTCAGACTGAGAGGAGAACTGGGTTTGAGTGTCAATATCAGACCTGTTTTTATCCAGGAGGAACTGAAGGTTCTTTCACCCTTGAAAGAACAGGGATTAGCCAAGGGATTGGATATTGTAGTGATTCGTGATGTGACAGGCGGATCATTGCCTTCCGAAAAATATCAGGGCGATGGAGCTTTTGGACGAGAAGCCTTTGATAAAGAATATTACAATGAAAAGATTGTTCGTGAGACAGCACGCTGGGCATTTGAAACAGCTCAAAAGCGAAGAGGCAAGGTAACGAGTCTGGATAAGGCAAATGGTCTGATCAGTTCCGTCTTATGGCGGACTGTAATGAGTGAAGAAGCAAAAAACTATCCTGATTTGACTTTAGAGCATAAATTTATTGATAATTGTGCTCTGGATGTGCTTGCGCATGCGTCTGATTATGATGTTATCGTTGCGCCTAATTTATTTGGTGATATTATTTCAGATGAACTTGCCGGAATTGTTGGAGCGATTGAAACGCTGCCGTCTTGCACAATCTGCTCAAACGGGAAAGGAATGTATGAGCCAAATCAGTTGCATAATACGAATTATGAAATTATTGGGAAAAACATTGCCGATCCTCTGGGCCTGATTTTATCCGTTGCATTGATGTTTCGGCATACGTTTAAATTGGAAAAAGAAGCACAGATAATTGAAAAAGCGGTTCAACAGGTCTTGCAGGCAAAATACGTAACAAAAGATATTTACACAGACGGGGCAAATTTAGTCGGTACAAAGGAAATGGGTACCTTAGTTGAAGAAGAAATAATGAAATTATTTAAAGAATAGGAGTGATTGGAATGACAATGATAGAAGAATTACTTGGTGGAAAGACTGGTGAGACCATAGCAGTAAAACCGGATTATCTTGTGATTACTGATGGATCCGGCTTTGAAGTGGTGGAAGATATTCATACCGAAAAATTAAAGAATCATGGGAAGGGTGTCATTGTAATTGACCATGATGTTCCGGCTGGAAATTCGGATAGTTCTGCTATTTTTGAAAAGCTGGTTGATTTTTCAAAAAAATACGAGGTTCCGTTTATTCAGGCAAAAGGTGCTGCCTATGCGGTAATGATGGATACTTTTGTGAAACCCGGAAATATCGTTTTATCTTGCTCGGCGCACAATTCTATCTACGGTGCAGCAGGAGCTTTGGGTCTTCAGGTGGACGTAAAAACACTGGCAAAGTTATTTACAGAAGATACTTATTCCTTTACCATTCCTGAGACCGTGCAGATTGATTTAAAAGGAAAACTGGCCGAAGGCTCCTCAGCAATTGATTTATGGATTACTTTATTAGGTACCGTTGATGCAGATAAACTGGTTGGTAAAGTAATTGAATTTACAGGGGAAGGCCTAAAGAACTTATCAAAACATGCAAGAGTAGTTTTGTGCAGCATGGCGACCCGTACAGGTGCAGTAACGGCATTGGTCAACGAAAGTGCTCAGGAAAAAGATAATTATGACCAAACAATTGCTTTTCAATTAGATACAGTCAGTGCATCAGTAGCATTACCAGTCAGTAAAGAAGCCAATCTGAAAGGAGAATTTACTTTTGAGAGACTTTCAGTATTAAAGGATCAGGAATTTGATGCTGGTTTTATTGGTGGTTATACTGGCGGATATATAGAAGATTTACGTGTTGCAGCAGATTTAATGAAGGGAAAACATCTTGATTTAGGTTTTCGTTTAAATGTTTGTCCGGTTTCCAGTAACGTCTATTTGCAGGCGCTTAAAGAAGGCCTGATAGAAACCTTTATTGATTTTGGCGCTCAGATTTTGGCACCTGGTGATCACAATATCGTGTTACAAGGCGCAGGAGTTGCAGGTCCAAAAGAAAAGGTACTGACGACAGGCAGTTATAATTTTTCCGGTTGTCTTGGCTCTGAAGATGCGTTGGTTTATATTGGCTCAGTCGCCAGTGTGGTTGCGGCAGCTTTGCGTAAACAGTCAGTTTCAGCAAATTTAGAATAGAGGAGAATGATTATGGACAAAATATATAAAGGAAGAATATGGAAGATGGGAGATGATATTGATACCGATACCATCATTCCCGGCAGAAGAGGAACAATACCAACATTAGAAGAAATGGGTAAGTATGCTTTTGAATTGCTGCGGCCTGAATTTGCTGCTGAATCAAAGCCTGGAGATATTATTGTGGGAGGTAAAAATTTCGGTTGCGGTTCTTCCCGTGAACAGGCTCCTGCTGTAATTGGCGTCAATGGGGTGAAAATTGTAATTGCTAAATCTTTTGCCCGTATTTTTTTTCGGAATGGCTTTAATAAAGGTCTTATTTTAATTGAATGCGATGGAATTCAAGATGTATGTCAGGATGGCGATACTCTGGAAGTTGAATTGAATAAGTGTGTTCGTTTTAATGGCAAAGAATTTCCAATAAAGACCATACCGGAAAATTTATTTAAAATTGTAGAAGATGGCGGTCTTGTGGAAAGCGTTAAAAAGGGAAATCATGCAAAGAAAAACAGAGGAGTGAAATAATCATGGGATACACAATGGTAGAAAAAATCTTAATGAAAAATTCTAAAAGCGGCCATGTGAATGTAGGTGATATTGTAATTGCGAAACCTGATATGTTCATGATACATGACATCTATACACCCTATTTACTGGATGCGCTTAAAGAGATGGAAACAGAAGAATTAGATGATCCGGAAAAGGTGACCATTATGTTTGATCACTGTATGCCAACGGCTGTTCCTGATAATGATTCTTATCATTACCGTGCGGGAATTGAACTGGGCGAGAAGTTTGGCATTTCCAAATTACATATTGGTGAAGGAATTTGTCATACATTAATGCATGAATACCGTTATGCCAAACCAGGAACCGTTGTAACCGCTACAGATAGCCATACTACAACTTACGGTGGAGCCGGCTGTTTTTGTACAGGAATTGGTACAACTGAAATGGCTGCGGCATTGACTACTGGGGAGCTGTGGTTTAAAGTTCCGTCCGCAATTAAAGTAATATTAAAAGGAAAGTTCAAAAAAGGCGTTTATGCCAAAGATCTGATTGAAACAATTCTTGGTGATATTCGTTCTGATGGCGCTCAGTATAAATCCATTGAATTTGTTGGTGAAGGTGTAAAAGAATTGAGTATGTCTGCCCGCTTTACGGTTGCCAACATGGGACTGGAAGCTGGAGCAAAATGTGCTTTATTTATTGCTGATGAACAAACTGCAGATTATTATGACATGAAGCTTGAAGACATCAGCTGGATTCAGCCTGATGACGATGCCGAATATGAAAGAACCCTGATCTATGATTTAGGGGAGCTGGAACCAAGTTTATCATGTCCTCAGGGAGTTGATAATGTTCATTCCATCAAGGAAGTGGTCGGTAAAAAAATCCATGAGGTTTATTTGGGTTCCTGTACAAATGGAAGCTTAGAAGATATGAAAATTGCTGCAGAGATTTTGAAGGGGAAAAAGGTTGCACCTTATCTTAAATTCATTGTTGTCCCAGCAACAAATAAAGTGTTCAAAGAGTCCATTAAAGCCGGCTATATTCAAACATTTATTGAAGCAGGTGGTGTGATTTCTCATCCTGCATGTGCTCTTTGCTGTGGTATGCCTTATGGATTATTAGCTGATGACGAAGCTATTTTAAGCACCGCAAATCGTAATTTCATTGGTAGAATGGGAACAAAGAAATCACTGATTTATCTGGGTTCTCCGGCTGTTGCAGCTGCTTCTGCGCTGAATGGTGTGATTTCAGATCCAAGAGAATTAGAATCATAAGAAGATTGAGGTGAGGACCAATGGAAAAAATTAAAATTTGTGGGTTGCCATTTAAGTATTTCTGCCCAATGTTTCTGATTTTATTACTCGCTACATATACGGGTACATTAAATCACGATGTTGTTGGCGGTATGCTGTTTTTGTTCCTTTTCGGAGGCTTGTTTGCTTTTATCGGTGGTAGTATTCCGATTTTTGGAAGCTATATGGGAGGAGCTGTTTTACTCCCGTTATTTGGAGGTTCGGCGCTGGTATATTTTCATCTTGTTCCGAATTTCCTGGCTGAAAGTATTGCAGGTATTATGTCCTCTGGTGCGGTAAATGTTTTTATTGCCGCAATTGTTGTTGGCTCCATTTTAAGCATGGATAGAGAAATGCTGATTTCTGTAACGGTACGTCTGCTGCCTTGCATTCTCATTTCTTTATTTTTTGCAGTTGTCTTTATGTATCTCGGAACTTTAATTACAGGAAAGACAATTTTAGAGGGACTTTTTAATGTTGGACTACCCAACTATACCGGAGGCTCATCGGGAGCATTAGTCGTGGTTCCGACCATTTTTAGCGGCATCTTTCATCAGCAAGTGGGCGAGTATGCCGGAAAATTCATTGTATTTATGAATATTTCAAACTTAATCTGTATTATATTTTCTGGACTATTAAATCGTTATGGTAAAAAACACCCGGAATTGACCGGCTATGGTATATTGATGAAAGGGTCCGAGAAGCAGGTAAAAAAGGTTGAAAAAGAAGTTCATCCAATGGACAAGAATTTGAAAAAGTTAGGAATCGGTTTTGCTGTTTCATTGATTTTTCTTATTGTTGGAAATATTTTGCAGAAATTTGTTCCTCAACTGAATTTTATCGCATGGGCTGCAATTTTGGTCATTCTGGTGAAAGTTTCCGGTTTCTTTAATGAAGATGTCTGCAGATGCAGTGATTATTGGCAGCAATTTGTAATTGGTAACTTTTTGTTTACGCTTATTACCGGAGTCGGGATTGCTTCTTTGGATCTTAAGCAGCTTGTTTCTTACTTTACCATCAGTAACTTTCTTATTATTTTATTGGGCGTGTTAGGATCGGTTATCGGATCATTGATCAGCAGTAAATTCTTTAACTTTTACCCCATTGATGCCATGATTGGAATTGGCGCCAATATGGGAACTGTGGGAGGCAGCGGAGCTATTTCAACATTGACAACTTCGGAAAGAATGGAATTGATGCCTTTCGCTATTATTTCAAATCGAATTGGTGGGGCATTGGTAGTCGTTCTTATCAGTTTACTGTTACCTTTATTTATTTAAAAGAAGGAGTGATTATTTTGGGGAAAATAACAGCTTTTGGAGTTCGTACAGATGAACTCCCCTATTTTCAGAATTATGCAAAGGGAACAAAAATAGTTGTCAATTGTATTAAGGAAGCGCTTGATCAGCATACAGTTGAAGCAGCGGCCGGATCTATGGCTGTTTCGGTACCAGGAAGTAATGCAGTGCCGCAGGAAGTGATTGAAAAGTTGGGTCAGTCAGGAATTAAATATTTGAGTGTCCGGAGTGCAGGGTATAATCTTATAGACCGCACGGCTCTTAAAAATTGCGGTATACGGCTTGCCAATGTTTCATACTCTGTAAACAGTGTTGCTGATTTTACTGTGATGCTGATGTTAATGAGTTTGCGTAAAGTAAAGCAGATTATCAATCGGAATGACGTTCAGGATTATACTCTTAATGGATTACAAGGCAGAGAATTAAAAAATTTGACAGTAGGAATAATTGGTACAGGAAAGATCGGAGCAGCAGTTGCCCGCGATCTTACCGGCTTTAAATGTAAAATTATTGCTTATGATGTATATCATAATGAAAATTTGCAGGATATTCTCAGCTATGTTTCACTGGAAGAATTATTGGCAAATAGTGATGTTATTACCATTCATGTACCATTATTTGAAAATAATTATCATATGATTAATGCTGAAGCAATTGACAAAATGAAAGACGGTGTTTGTCTGATTAACTGTTCCAGGGGAGAGCTGATTGATACAGATGCGCTGATTGCCGGAATTGAATCTGGGAAAATAGGGGCAGCTGGTCTGGATGTACTTGAAGGTGAAAGAAAAATTTTCCAAACTGATCATCGCTTAGATATACTGAATAATCACTCTTTATCTATTTTAAGGGCCTTTCCTAATGTTTTAGTTACACCGCATGCTTCCTTTTATACGGACCAGGCGGTGAAGGATATGGTTGATCATTCATTGGAAGCCCTGATTTCCTTTATGGAAAACGGAACTTGTGTCTGGGAAATAGTTTAACTGGCTCTTTGTCAGCAGTTGGGGTGGGATTCTTTGAATCCCACCCCATTCTTTTATCATATGGGCCAGCCGCAGGATATGGCTGTCGCGGAGCATTAAGTCACAGGTCTGTTTTCTTATCCTTAAGTTTCTTATAACGTATCAGAATCAGCATCTGAGACCCAGGTAACCTGGTAAAGCCTTGCTATTATTAAATACATCTATAAGGAGTCACCTCCGTCAACATTTAACTTTTTTCGGGATAATAAATTTGGGAGGCTTCTTATAGATGTATTTTATTACAAAAAAAAAGAATGTTGGAAGTGTGCTTTTCAAGCACACCCCAACATTCAGTATAGAAACAAGTTTATAAGCCGCATATGGTAAAAACAATTGGAATGGTGATTAAACTTAATACTGTAGATAAACTCATTAAACTAATTGCAGGACTGGCATCGCGATGTGCCTGTAAGGTAAATAGAACTCCTAAACTGGCTATCGGACATGCGGCTAACAGCAGACTTACTGAAAGTGCGGTTCCACGTATGCCAATAAATGAAAGTAGGAAAAAGGAGATTACTGGAAATATAAGGTTGCGTAATATTAAACAGCTGATAATAGGCAGATTAATTGCCTTTCGGTTAAAATGAAGCTTAGCCAAACTATTTCCCACAATAATCATTGAAAGTGGTGTATTCGCATTTCCTATGTAAGTAATTGCCTGATCAAGTATTCCCGGCAAATGGAAGGAAAAAATAAAAATAATAAGTCCTATAATAATTGCAATAATATTAGGATTAATAAGTATTTGTTTTAAAGTCGCCAGATGATTTTGTTTTTCCTGTTTTTCCCGGAAAAGAGCAACACCATGAGACCAGTTAAAAATATTAAATACTGCTAATGAAACGACAGCAAAAAAAATACCGTCAGACCCAAATAATGAGCCTGCCAATGGAATTCCAAGAAAACCGACATTCGGGTAAACGCTGCTGTATTCAGCAATTTTACGCAAATTAACATCTGATGAAAATTTAAATAGAAAGTGTGAAATTACAATTTGGATAATATAAGTAACAATAACGCCAATTCCGACAAACAAAAATTCATGAAAGCGATTGAGAGAAAACGGTTGTTCAAAAGCCTTAATAATTAAACAAGGTCCAATGATTAAAAGTAAAATATTTGTAAGGTCATTCGAGGTTTGTTCATGCATAAAATTAAGTTTGTTTACGGAAAAACCTACCAACATTAATAAAAACATTAAAACAATTTGACTTGCAAGACTGCTAAGTGTCATATTACCATCCCTTTTTATAATTAATATAATAGACTTGTCTATTAATTGCTGATGTGTGCTATTATATTCCTTTTCACTAGACATGTCAATTATATAATCTTTCGGAATTTTGAATGATTATGAAAGATATGCCGGGGTGGTGCAGTTTAAAATAAAATTATCCAAAAATGAAGTAAGAAATAGACATTGTTACTGTTATGATTTACAATAATCAGGTGTGGAGTAATCAATATGGGGAATCATACGTTTGGGATTAAATAAAAAGGCAGATAAATTTTGTGAGAAGGGTCAGAAGCATTCCACAGCCTGATGAGCTTGTCAAGAGTTATTGATAAATAGTTGTGGATTTTAGAGGAGGAAAGTTTATGGTTCTTTATTTGAGTAAATATATTGCTGGAATTTATCGACAATCGAAAATTGAAATTAATCAAAAATTCCAATATCTTGGTCTTCGGGCAACGGAAGGAGATATCTTGCTGTTTCTTCATGATAATCCAGGCTTATCGCAAAAAAAAATAGCCGCTCTTATGGTGCTGGATCCAAGCTTGGTTGGACGTGATCTACAAAGATTAATTGAAGAAAAATATGTCAGGAGACAATCGTCGCCAATTGATAATAGAGTAAATCAAGTTTATTTAACGGATCGCGGTGAGCAGATAGTAGTAGAATTGCAGCAAATTATTATTACATGGTGGTCGGAGTTACTTTCAGAAACAGAAAATGTGAATGAACCTGTAATTAGTGAACAATTAAGCAAGCTGTATGATGCGGTTGTCAAACATGCTTTGCAGAACAGAACCATTACAGATAAGTGATAAAAAAATCCTTTCCCAGGAACAAAGCAGACTCTTTTTGTGTGCCATATACATGGGAAAAATTTTAAATAGGAAACTTCATCGAGCAGCTTGCTTTCATTCCGTTCTGAGCCAGATAGTCTGTGCCCCAGGCATACATTGCTTCCAGAATCGGACGAATGCTCGCTCCTAATTCGGATAGAGAATACTCTACCTTTGGAGGAACCACAGGGTATACGGTCCTTGTGATCAGATGATCCTCTTCCAGTTCCCGAAGCTGCTGGGTCATCATTTTAGGGGTGGCTTGAGGAATAAGCTTGCGCAGTTCTCCAAACCGTAATGTATTATCGATTAAGTGCCATAAGATAAGTGCTTTATATTTTCCGCCGATCATATTTAAAGTGGTGTCAACCGGGCAATGATAACCAGTGCAATTGCAATCCATAAATAAAAACCTCCCTTAGTATCTTTTTGGATACTATATTACAATAAAGTACATACTTGCAAATATCGCAATAACTGTCATAATAATATCATGAGTAAAAGGAAACTTCAAGACAGATATTAAAAAAGGTGAGGTGGATTAAGATGACAAGTGAAATGTTAAATATAAGGGGCATGACATGTGCTGCCTGTGCGCAGCGAATTGAAAAGACTGTGCGAAAGCTATCCGGAATCAATCAGGCTACGGTGAATCTGGCAAGTGAAAAGCTGTTTGTTGAATATGACGATGAAAATCTGGATCTTTCCGCCATTAAAGCGGCAGTAACAAAAATCGGCTATGAAGTTGCAGAAAAATCGCCCAATGCCCGTGTGACCATTCCAATTGGGGGCATGACCTGCGCTGCTTGTGCAAGAAGGGTGGAAAAAGCCATTGGAAAGCTGGAAGGCGTAGAAGAAACTTCGGTGAATTTCGCCACAGAAAAAGCAATGGTTACTTACGCCCCCCAGACCGTAAGGCTTTCCGCAATCCGGGGAGCTATTGAAAAAGCCGGTTATCAGGCTTTGGAAGTGAATAAGGCGGATGCAGCAGATGAGGACCGTGCAAGAAAGCAGCGGGAGATAAAGACTTTATGGACGAAGTTCATTGTTTCTGCTGTATTTTCCATTCCTCTTCTTTATATAGCCATGGTGCCTATGATAAAGATCGTTCGCCTGCCGTTTCCGGCAGGAATCGATCCCATGCAGTTTCCTTTGATCTACGCACTGGCAGAGCTGTTTTTAGTAGTACCGGTTATCGGAGTGGGATATAAATTCTATACCATTGGATTTAAGGCCCTGATTCAGAGAAGCCCTAATATGGATTCCCTCATTGCCGTGGGAACTACGGCAGCAGTTCTTTACAGTATTTATAATACCTTCCAGATTGCGGCCGGACACTTTATGGCGGTGGAATCCCTGTATTTTGAGACAGCGGGTGTTATCATTACCCTTATTTTACTTGGAAAATCCTTAGAAGCGGTTTCCAAGGGAAGGACCAGCGAAGCGATTAAAAAGCTTATGGGTCTGGCACCAAAGACAGCTACCATACTGGTGGATGGCGTTGAAAAAGAGATTCCTATTGACGAAGTGGAAATCGGAGATATAATTTTAGTAAAGCCAGGTGAGAAGATTCCGGTGGATGGTACGGTCATAAGCGGTCATACAGCCATTGACGAATCCATGCTTACCGGTGAGAGTATGCCGGTGGATAAAAAAGAAGGAGATCCGGTATACGCGGCTTCCTTAAATACCACGGGAGCTTTGCAGTTCAAAGCAGAAAAGATAGGCAGCGACACCGCGCTGGCTCAGATCATCAAGCTGGTAGAGGACGCTCAGGGGTCCAAGGCCCCCATCGCCCAGATGGCGGATATTGTTTCCGGATACTTCGTTCCGGTGGTCTGTACCATTGCACTGCTATCCGGGATTGCCTGGTACTTTGGAACCGGTGGGGATCTGAAGTTTGCTCTTACCATATTTATTTCCGTACTGGTGATTGCCTGCCCATGTGCACTAGGGCTTGCAACCCCTACCGCAATCATGGTGGGAACCGGAAAGGGCGCGGAGAATGGAATCCTCATTAAAGGAGGAGAAGCGCTTGAAACGGCCCATAAGATCACGACCATTGTATTTGATAAAACCGGTACCATTACCGAAGGAAAGCCAACGGTGACCGATGTGCTGGCGGCCGATGGAATCTCCAAAGAACATCTGCTGCAGCTTACTGCTTCTGCAGAAAAAGGCTCCGAGCACCCTCTGGGTCAGGCCATTGTCCGCGGGGCAGGAGAAGCAGGGCTTGAAATTCTTCCTGCCGGGCAGTTTAAGTCTTTAACGGGACTTGGCATTGAAGCCAGAATCAATGGAGAAGATGTTCTTGCCGGAAACCGGAAGCTGATGGAGGAGAGAAACATTTCCTTAGCTGGAATGGAAGAAAGCTCTGACCGTTTGGCGGAAGAAGGAAAGACACCCATGTATGTGGCTTTAAACGGACAGCTGGCAGGGATCGTGGCAGTTGCCGATGTCGTGAAGGAATCCAGCCGTGCGGCCATTGAAAGCCTTCATAAGATGGGGCTGGAAGTGGCTATGATCACAGGGGATAATAAGAAAACCGCAGCAGCCATTGCAAAACAGGTAGGCATTGACCGGGTTCTCTCAGAAGTGCTTCCACAGGATAAATCCAGTGAGGTAAAGAAGCTGCAGAGCGAAGGAAAAAAAGTTGCTATGGTAGGAGACGGTATCAATGACGCACCTGCCCTGGCTCAGGCGGATATCGGAATCGCCATCGGCTCAGGAACAGACGTTGCCATGGAATCGGCAGATATTGTTCTTATGCGGTCTGATTTGATGGATGTGCCGACAGCCATTCATTTAAGTAAGCAGACCATCAGAAACATCAAACAGAATCTTTTCTGGGCCTTCGGTTACAATGTAATTGGAATCCCCATTGCAGCAGGCCTTTTGCATCTGCTCTTTAACGGCCCGTTATTAAATCCGATTTTCGCAGCGGCAGCCATGAGCTTAAGCTCTGTATCCGTACTGACCAATGCGCTGCGGCTAAAGAGATTCAAACCAGTGACAGGAAAGAGGTAAACCCGCATGAATAAGAATGGAAAATTAATTGCAGCGATTGGCGGAGCCGTAATCGTAGTGGCGGCAATCGCAGCAGCAGCCATAAAGACAGCAGGCGGAGACCTTGACGTAGTTGGAAAGGATTCTGTAAAATCCTTTGAAGCTGTTCTAAATGCGCTTCCCGGCCAGGTGACGAAGGATGAAGCCAATGCAGGCTGGTCTTTGCGTGCACCAGACGGAGAAGTCCGGTTTATCTGGAGTGAAGATTACAGCAAAAGCCCTCTTTATGATGTCATGCTGGAATTTGATGCAGCTCCTTTTGTAAAGGCAGGGCTTGATTCAGAAAAGCTGCCGGATCATTATGCATTTCATGATGGAAAGATTACGGTTGGAACCAGGTTCGGAAAGGACCAACGGACTGATAAAGGGGAGTCTGCCCCTCTTCTGGCTTACCGGCAGATCGTGAAGCACTACCGCAGTGCTATCAATTACCATACTGCCATGGACCATTACGGCGTAAAGCTGGGGGATGGCAACCTGTTTGAATGGGCAAAAAATATGGAAACCAATACAGTCTCCAATGAAAATCAGGATAAAGACATCGTCTTCGTTCTGAATCCGGACCCCCTGCTGGCGGCGGGAGTCGATCCTGACAAAGTGGAGGGCTGGGTATATGCAGCTGTTCCTGTAGAAGAAAACGGAAAAAATTTAGAGGTATACAAATTTCTAAAACCGTTTGATTTAAAATAAACGATTATAATGGAGGTAATACAAATGTCAAAGACAATTATTAAAGTGGAAGGTATGTCCTGTGAACATTGCGTCAAAGCAATTACTAATGCAGTAGGAGCGGTAGAAGGAGTGTCCGGAGTGTCTGTGGATCTTGCAGCAGGGACCGTAGCTGTTGATCATGACCCGGAGAAAGCTCCTGTGGATAAATTAAAATTTGAAATTGAAGATCAGGGCTACGACGTAGTGGAATAAAGAAGCCGGGAACTGCTTACAGCAGTTCCCTTTTCCTGTTTATTTTGATGAAATCGAGGTGTGTGGATGGGAAAGAATTTAAAGAATGTACTGATCGTTGATGACGAACCCAAGATACTGGAGGTAGTCTGCCGTCTCTTGGAGAGCAAAGGCTACCGCCCGCTGCCCGCTGAAAACGGTAAAAAGGCTTTGGAACTGTTTGATACAGAAAATATTTCTCTTGTACTTTTGGATCTTATGCTCCCGGACCTTTCCGGAGAAGAGGTGTGTACTGCCATCCGCAAAAAATCCCGTGTTCCGGTGATTATGCTAACGGCCAAGGTGGAAGAAAATGATGTGGTGGAGGGATTTGGACTGGGAGCCGATGATTATGTCATCAAGCCTTTTGGATTAAAAGAACTGTCTGCCCGCATTGAGGCGGTGCTCCGCCGGACAGAAAGGGATCTGGTGCCGCTGACCAGACGTAATTCCTTTAGAGACGGAGATCTGGTGGTGGATTTTGAAAAACATGAGGTGCGGAAAAAAGGTGAGGTGGTAACGCTGACTAAAAGGGAGCGGGATATTCTGTCTGCCTTCATTAAATATCCGGGAAAAGTATTTACCAGAGAGGAATTGATTGAGGCAGCGCTTGATAAAGGGTTTGCCGGATATGACAGAGCCATTGACAGCCATATCAAGAATATAAGGAAAAAGCTGGAGGACGATCCGAAATCTCCGGTATACATCCTTACGGTTCCAGGAATTGGATACAAATTCGGAGGGTGACCGGAATGAATAGTTTAAAAAAACAGCTGTCCTTATCCATTTTTCTGGTGCTGTTACTGACTGTATTTCTCATTGGCATTCTTTCCAACTGGTTTATTAACCGGGAATTTGAAAAGTACATGACCCAGCTTGGAATCGAGAGAAGAGAAAACGTGGTGGAAGAATTAAGCCACCAGTATGATAGTCTCAAACGAAACTGGAAGCTTGATTACGTTCACGCCATCGGTATGAATGCCTTATACGACGGCTATATCATAAAACTTTATGACATCGGCGGAAATATGGTCTGGGATGCAGAAAACCATGACATGAGCCTTTGCGGGCAGATTATGGATGAAATCTCAGTCCGCATGGAAGAGAGAGGGTCAAAGGGCGGTTTTGTGGATAATACCTATGAGCTTACCCAGAATGGAAAAAAGACAGGAAGCGTATCCATCAAATACTACGGCCCGTTCTTTATGAATGAGGCGGATTTTGATTTTATCAATGTCATGAATAAGGTCCTTATTTTCATTGGAGTTCTCTCCGGCATTTGCTCTGTGGCAGTGGGATGCCTTCTTGCCCGAAGAATATCCCGTCCGGTTACGAAGACCGCTTACATTGCCAAACAGATTTCAGAAGGCAATTATAACATTCGGTTTGAACCGGGAACCAGAATCAAAGAGCTTGACGACCTTGCGGCTGCCATCAACCAGCTTTCCGATGCTCTGGGCAAACAGGAAAACTTAAGAAGACGGCTGACGGCAGATGTGGCTCATGAACTGCGGACCCCCCTTACCTCACTGAGCTCCCATCTGGAAGCCATGATGGAAGGATTATGGGACCCGACGCCAGAGCGACTTTACAGCTGCTTTGAAGAGGTGAAGCGGTTGGGAACGCTGGTTGCAGACTTAGAGCAGCTTGCAAGGATGGAAAGTGAAAATCTGACATTAAAGAAATCCCGGATCGATCTGTTCAGCCTTGTTAAGGTCGTATCAGAAACGATGAACGGGGAGATCAAAAAGAAAAACCAGTCCTTTCAGATGGAAGGGAAACCGGTGTTTGTGGAAGCGGATAAGGACCGGATCAGTCAGGTCCTTGCAAACCTGCTTTCCAACGCAGTTAAATACACACCGGAAGGGGGAAGCATAAAAGTTCTGGTTTCTGAGACTTCCAAATACGGCATCATAAAAGTGACGGATAACGGAATCGGGATTCCGGAAAGAGAACTGCCCCTTATCTTTGAACGCTTTTACCGGTCAGATAAATCCAGAGACCGGAGAACCGGCGGCGCAGGCATTGGTCTGGCCATCGTAAAATCCATTGTTGAAGCTCATGGAGGGACGGTAACAGCAGAAAGTTCAAAGGAAGAGGGAAGCTGTTTTACCGTAAGTATTCCATTTTCCCAGGGATTCCAATAAGAACTAAAGGTTTGTATGCTTTTTTCGGTATTCACTTGGAGTCATATGAAAGGTTTCTTTGAAAATACGGTTAAAATGTTCCGGATTTAAATAACCGATGATTTCACAGATAGAGGAAATGCTTAAATTCGTTGTTTTAAGGGCACGGCATGCTTTCTCCAACCGGATATTCCGGATGATCTGGACAAAGGTCTTTCCTGTATGATCCTTAACAAGTTTACTGAAATGAGGGACGGAAAATCCAAAATGTTCAGCGGCAGAGGAAAGAGTGATATCCATAAAGTTCGCCTGGAAATAATTTAAGATATCCGGTAATGCCAGGTTTTGGTGAGTCGTGTTAAGGAAACTCTCCAGATGGTTTTCATGATGCCGCAGGAGTATGACCCAAAAGGTCATAAGATAACTGTCAAGCAGAGAATCCGAGTATTTTTTATGACCGTAATATTCAATATAAATATCTTCAATAAGAGAACGGATTACAGTGTCTGACTGTGTATGAAACAGCAGATAGTTGTTTTCCGTTTTTTCATATAAGGTATGAGAGAAAAAATGGGACAGCGCATTGTTATTTGTGAACAGCTCAAAAAAGGTTCCATGAAAGGTGCTGGATTTAATCATGACATTGATGATAACACTGTCATCAAATACAGCAATGCTGTGTTTGGTTTCCGGCGGAATGATACACAGATCACCAGCCCGGCAGGTCTGTTTTTTGCCCTGAATCGTATTTATGCAGGTGCCTGAATAGACGTAAAAAAACTCGTAAAATTCATGCTTGTGGAGATATTCTGGTGAATAACGGTTGTGTTTTGCAATGTAAATGTTCTGAGAGTATGTTTGGAAGAATTCATTTTCAGATATATAGGGAAACCATGAGTCATGAAGACTTGGTACGTAGAGCTGATGCTGCTCAATAAAATTACGGTCCAGGGTATCAACATATTGAGAGAAAGTTTCCGGATGTTCGCGTTCCGCGTTGTAAAGGCTGCGGTAAAAAAGCTCATCTTTCGTATAAGAATGTATAAAGTTGTTAAATCTGTCTTTATCTATTTTCATAAAAATCCCCCGGTATCTTTTTTCATTATCAGGATTATACCATCTTTAAAAATATCAAGTCAATCTCTTAAAATAGTCAATAGGAAAAAGAAATTCGGAATGATATGATGTCTGTATCAGATAAAGGAGAGGGGTTTTATATAATGAATACAATAGAAAAAGATATGAAAAAAAGTCTATGGCGCCAGCGGATCGGATACGGTTCCTCCGACTTTGCATGCAATTTGATTTGGCAGGTCATTTCTTTATACCTGCTGTATTTTTACACAGATGTCATGCATTTAAATGCCGCAGCGGTAAGCGTAATGTTTTTAGTGACAAAAGTTTTTGACGGTTTTACAGATTTGGCTGTGGGATTTCTGATTGACAGAACAAACACGAAGTGGGGAAAGTCAAGACCCTGGATATTCGCAGGCGCCATTCCGTTTGCGATTACTGCGGTTTTGGCATTCAGTGTACCCGATATATCCCAAAAAGGAATGTTGATTTATGCTTATGTCACCTACATGCTGCTGTCTTTGGCCTATACGGTAGTGAATATTCCCATGGCATCTATCTTGCCGGCTTTGACAGCAGATTCCAGGGAAAGAACCAACTTGGCGACCAGCCGTGTCTTTTTTTCATACATAGGTTCAACCGTTGTGTCCGCATTTGCCCTTAAATTGGTGGACCAATTGGGAGGAGGAAATGAAGCGGTAGGATTTCGTATCGTAATGATGATTTTCGGCGCATTAGGCTGTCTGGTATTCTTTTTCTGCTTTTTTAATACAAAAGAAAGGGTGCGGATCAATGAAGAGAAAGTGAGTATAAAAGCGAGTTTAAACTGTCTAATTCATAATAAACCGTGGCTGCTGTTTGCGGCAAACATTATCTGGTTTTTCGGCGGATATGTAATACAGGCGGGAGCAATCATTTTCTATTTTACCTATAATTTGAACAATAAGGAGCTTTCCAGTGTTGCGGCGACGATCACAACTTTGATTCCCGTAGTGACAAATCTTTGTGTTCCATTTTTATCACGACTGACCACAAAGAGAAATCTAATGATTGCAGGGTCTGTATTACACGGAGCCGGGCTGATCATCATCTTTATCGGCGGCAGTTTCGTTCCTCTTGTACTCGTTGGAGTGGTAATTGGAGCTCTTGGCTATGGGTTAAAGGGAAGTATGCATTTTGCCATTCAGCCGGATCCTGTTGATTATGGGGAATGGAAGTCCGGGGTCAATATCTCAGGAACCTTATCTGCTGTAAATGGCTTTATCGGTAAGGTGGGAATGGCAGTGGCAAGCTCTGTTGCAGCTGCAATGCTGGCCGCAAGCGGCTATGTAGCCAATGCTCCGGTGCAGCAGGCTTCTGCGTTACATGCAATCAGCGCAATGTATATCTGGATTCCAATCGCAACAAATGTATTAACAATCGTAACGTTTTTATTCTATGATCTGGATAAGAAGCTACCGGAGATCAACAAAGAATTAGAAGCAAGAAAAGCAGGAAAGTGAACAGAAAGGGATTATTATGGCAGCAATCAGTATTGATTTAGATATGAAGAGAATCACCAACGATAGATTTGTGGAAAAGGCAAAAAAACTAGAACCAAAGTTGATGGAAAAGCAGGTGAAACCGGTAAAAATTGTGTCTATTGATGAAACCGGGAAAGCAGTCCCACGGGCGGACATTGGTGATATGGGGCACATTGCCTTAAAGAAAGGAGAATCAATCGTTCTTGATTTTGGTGATCACCAGGTAGGGTATGTCAGCTTTCAATTGAAGTCCGTAGGAAGTCCTCAGGATGCACCGGCTTATCTGAGGTTTAAATTTGGTGAGGTATCAAAAGAAATAAGGGAGAATTCGGAGGAATATGATGGCTGGATCAGCAGCAGCTGGATTCAGGAAGAGTACATTCATTTGGACGTGCTGCCAGCTTGTCTGCATTTGCCAAGGAGATATGCATTCCGTTATATAGAGATTTATGCAGTTGATACTTCTTTAAAGTTTCAGGTCGTGGTGGAAGAGGCAGTCTGCAGGGCGGTTTCGGCGGTAGATATGGAAGTGGTAGAGCCCATTTCTGAAGCAGAACCGGTTCTACAGCGAATGGACAGAGTCAGTCTGAGGACGCTTCAGAATTGTATGCAATCCGTATTTGAGGATGGACCCAAGCGTGACCGGAGACTTTGGCTGGGAGATTTAAGGCTTCAGGCTCTGGCAAATTATGCGACATTTAAAAATTATGACCTGGTAAAACGGTGCATGTATTTATTTGCCGGACTAACGAGAGACGACGGGGCGATAGGAGCCTGCCTTTTTACAGAGCCGGAGTATCTGGTGGATGATACGTTCCTGTTTGATTATTCTCTGTTTTTCCTTTCCGCCTTAAAAGACTATTATGAGGCTACCAGGGATAAAGATACGTTAGAAGAACTCTGGCCGTCCGCATACCGTCAGGTGGAATTATCCAGAATGCGTTTTGATAAGAGAAACGTGATTCAGGAGGGGGACAATAACTGGTGCTTTGTTGACTGGAAAGAAGGACTGAATAAGCAGGCCAGTGCGCAGGCAATCTATATATATGCACTGAATGACGCAATTTATCTGGCCGGGATCTTAAATCAGGTATCTCTTGTGGTGGAACTGGAGGAAGAACGGAAACGGTGTGTCAGTGCAGCCCTTACTTATTTTTGGGATGGGAAACAAGGGGTATTTGTCAGCGGAGAGAACCGTCAGATTTCTTATGCAAGCCAGGTGTGGATGGTTCTTGCTGGTGTAAAAACAGGAAAAGAAGCAAAAATGCTGATGGATCGTATTGTGGAGCTGCAACCAGAGATGGGAATGGTAACTCCCTACATGAATCATCATTTTGTAGAGGCTTTAATCCTCTGCGGAGAGAAAGAAAAGGCGATGGATTACATGAAATATTATTGGGGAGATATGCTTGAACAGGGAGCGGATACATTTTGGGAATTGTATAATCCGGACAACCCTCAGGAATCCCCTTATGGCTCGTCAGCAGTAAACAGTTATTGCCATGCATGGAGCTGTACCCCTGCTTATCTGCTCCGTAAGCTGTCGAATGTGGAGGGGAATCCATGGAATATCTTGTAATTGATTCGGGAGGAACCTTTATTAAATATGCGGTCATGAATGAAAATGCGGATATTCTTGAAAAAGGCAAGGTGAAGACCCCGGATCATAGTAAACATACATTGGAAGATTATCTGGAGATTTTGTATTCGATTTTTCAACAGTATGGCAGAAATGTGAAAGGCATTGCCATGAGTTCCCCCGGAATTATAGACAGTGATACGGGATATTGTTATTCGGGCGGGTCTCTGACCTATGTTTCCGGACAGAATATGGCGGAACTTTTAAAAGCACGCTGCAAAGTGCCTGTTACCATTGAAAATGATGGAAAATGTGTTGCTCTGGCAGAAATGTGGAAAGGAAGCCTGAAAGATGTAAAGAATGGCATCGCACTTGTGCTGGGGACGGCAGTTGGAGGCGGTTTGATCATAAATGGAAGTCTTTACAAGGGTAGGCATTTTTCAGCAGGGGAATTCAGTTATATGGCCGTGGAGGAAAAACGTATCGATCAGGAGGAGGGATACTGGGGATCAACAAATGGAGCCGATGCTTTGGCAAAGTACACATCCATAGAAACGGGAATCCCACAAAAGGAACTTGATGGGATAAAGATTTTTGAAATGGCGGGCAAAGGTGATGAACGAGTGCTAAAAGCCTTGAATGTCTATACAAAAAAACTTGCGGTGCAGATCTATAATTTACAGGCGCTGCTTGATGTAGAGGCAGTTACCATTGGAGGCGGTATTAGCCGGCAGCCGCTGTTACTGGAATATGTGAAAAAAAACATAAGGGATTTGTGTGAGAACCATCCGTACCGTAAGCTGTCTCCATTCATTCCTATGCCGGTTGTCACAACCTGTTATTTTTTCGATGATTCCAATTTGGTTGGTGCATTGTATCATTTTTTAAATAGTAAAGGGCTGCTTTGACATTGGAAAGCAGTCAATAACGATGATGGACGTATGTTTGAAAATAGAAAATAAGGCTGATCCTTTCTGTGCAGCACTCTTTTTTGCAAGTGTCGTTAAAAGCGAAAGATCCGGTGGAGTTTCCTTATTATTGCTATGGAAACTCCACCGGATCTTTCGCATCTGCCCTTATAACTCCCGGCAGTTCTATTGGTATGTCCAGATGCATATATCTAATTATTTTCCGCACTGCGATTATGAACATGGATATCGTCAATCAATGTAAAACGGCTTTTGTTATAAGTCAAAATTCCTTCCGCCTGTAATTTGCTCAGCTCGTTGGAAAGGGCACTCCGGTCAATGGAGAGATAATCTGCAAGCTGCTGTCTGTTAAAAGGAATATAAAATGTAGAGGAATTGCTTTTTAAGGATTCCGCAGAAAGATAGGAAAGCAGTTTTTCCCGGATAGTCTTTTTGGACATATGCTGCATCTTCTTTGTCAGAATCATATTTTTCCGTGCAAGGGAAGATAACAGATTCTGGATCAGGCGGGTATGAAAGGTACAGTTGGAACTGCATACGGTCATAATCCGGTTCATATCCATAAAAACCACATCGCACTCGCTGTCACAGATCACACTCATCTCAATGGGAATAGAAGAAATGCAGGCGTAAGTCTCCGCAAACAGATTGCCTGGAAGCAGCTCAGAAATAATGGTCCGCTTTCCCCAGAAATCCTCCTGTATAATAAGTGCAGCACCGGATACGATCATTCCTACAAAATGTATGTAATCTCCGCTCCGGATAATGAATTCATCTTTTTTGTAGTGTTTCACATGGGCGGACAGACATTTTAACATGGACTGAATTTCTTCTGGCGTAACCCCTTGGAAGAGATTTGATTTTTTTAAAACAGGGAGATATTCCTGCATTTGTCCCACCCTTTCAAATAATTTTTTTATGTTGTAATTACAACTGAAATGATGTAGATATTATATTATAATCTCCATAGAAAGGCAAGGAGAAAATAAGGAGGAAACCCTATGGCAGAAAAAATCTTGAAGAATATAGAGCATGAAGAAATTGTGGCATTGTCTGATCTGGTTCATGTTCAGGAGGGGCAGATCGTAAGCAAGACTCTCTCCCAGAATGGAGCGGTGAGCATTACTTTGTTTGCTTTTGATAAGGGAGAAGAAATCAGTTCCCATGATTCAAATGGTGATGCTATGGTAACTGTTTTGGAAGGCAGAGGGAAGTTTACCGTAGATGGAAAAGAGTATTTTCTCGATGCTGGCCAGACCCTTGTTATGCCGGCCCAAAAACCTCATGCAGTTTACGCAGAGGAATGTTTTAAGATGTTATTAGTTGTGGTTTTTTAAGAGAGGTCAGAAAAATAGATGGACAGCAAGAGGTTTTGGTTTCAGTGTGAACCGGCAGGGGGCAGCAGCGTCTGTACGGGGAATGAGGAGGTATGGGGCGATTTGGAAGTTATTGCAGACTTGCAGGATGAGCTGACGGGGGCTTTGATCGGTCTGGCAAAGTCCTGTGGGAATCATCAGATGCTTCCAACCACCACAAAAATCATTGCGGAAGGGTTATTTACCACCATGACCAGGGAGAAATATAATGATCAGGTCTTAGTGGAGATGATCAAAAAGGTACGGGAGGAAAAAAGCAGAGTGGCACCCAACTGCAGCAGCTGTCTTTCCGTCTGCGGCAATACTTCCGATTACGATATGAAAGAAATCTGGGAGGCGGAGGAAGATATCCGTTCTTTCAAGTCCCTGATTTTATTTGGAATCAGGGGTATGGCAGTGTATACGTATCCTGCAATGGTCCTTGGGAATGAAGAGGAGGCAGTCAACCATTTCTTTTACAAGGCTTTGTCTGTCATTAGTTATGATCTGACCGTGGAACAGCTTCTTCCGGTGGTTTTGGAAGCTGGCGAAATGAATTTAAAATGTATGGAGCTGCTTGATAAGGAGAATAATGATCTCTATGATTTAAAACAGCTTTTAAAAGAGACCAAAGATAAGGAACTTTCTTTGTCCGTGTTATTGTCAAGGTACGAACAAAAGACGGTCTCCATTCTTTTGACCCTGTGGTACCTTGGAATTAAAAATATTAATTTAGGGACCTCCCTGCCTGCGTTTTTATCCCCTGGAGCACTTAAGCTCCTGGTTTGACTATATGGAATGTCCCCGGTGAATAACCCGTAAGAGAATTGAAAAATGATAGAATGATATCAGGAGGAATGAATGATGATAACGAAAGACATGTATATTGGAGAAATTTTAAGAAGCAATCCGGAAGCAGCAGAAATCTTAATGGGATGCGGCATGCACTGTCTTGGCTGCCCTTCTTCTCAGATGGAGTCTTTGGAAGAAGCATGTATGGTACACGGACTTGACATAGAAGGAGTCCTTGAAAGACTTAACAACTAATTACAGAGAGGAAAGAGGAACGGTATGAGCGCATTTTTAGGACCGATTCATGTTTGGTTATACAATAAGATTAAATTTCAGGATGCAATGGCAGATGTGATTTTAGACCTTGCAAAGGACAAAGGCTTTGGAGAACTTAGAGAAAAAACAGACAGCAGATACGGAAAGCTGCCGGAAGGAAACTTGGAAGACCTGGTCGATACCGGTAATATTCACGGCTGGCTTCAGGAAAAAGTAAGCCTGGTAGAGAACCGGCTGGCTTATGCAGTGACGGAACTGCTGGCAAAGGCTCCCGATAGTCTGCCTCTTATGGAGGAAGCCATCCGCCGGTTCGGGAAAGAGAATCCGGTAGAGAGCGGTTCCACAGCCAAAGCTGCATTTGATTATTTAGACAGCAAGCTGTTAAACGGAATGCCCTGTGATCATGTCAATGAGCTGGTGGAGAATTCCGAAGACAGGCTGGTCTGGAGACAGGCTCAGGATATCCACGGTGCTTACTGGTCCATGATTCAAGGAGATGTAAAACATTACTATGCCTTAAGAGAATCACTGATGAAGGGAATGCTTGATGGTTCCGGAATTGAGTTTTGTCAGTTAGAGGATCAGGTATATGAGTTAAGGAGATGAACATCATGTACGGAATAGATTTGTTAATGAAGGAGCATGAGAATATTCTGGACTTTACCGCTTTTTTGAGAAAGATATCTGCCGGTATTTTAAATGGGGAACCGGTAGACGGGAAACTGCTGCGGGAATGCGTTGAGTTTGGAAGAAACTATGCAGATAAACATCACCATGGAAAAGAAGAAAAGATTCTGTTTCAGTTCATGCTTGATCATATGGGCCCTGTTGCAGAAAAACTGATTAAAAATGGTATGCTGGTGGAACATGATCTTGGAAGATTATATCTTTCCGAGCTGGAAAAAGCCGTAGAGGAATATGAGAAAGATCCGGTGGATGATCATAAGCTGGATATTATATCCAACGCAGTGGGATACGGTGCTTTACTAAAGCGGCATATTGATAAAGAAGATGAAGTTGTCTATACATTTGCAGTCCGTGCATTGACCGAAGAGCATAAAAAGGCTGTGGATGAGGAAACAGAGACCTTTGAAAAACAGGCAGAGGAGCAGGGGGTGCAGGACCATTACCTGACCTGGCTTCATGAAAAAATAAAGTAACAGTCATCAGGAGACGGTCTGTAAAACAGGCCGTTTTCTCTGTTAGAGAACCGTACAAAAGAAGGGAGCATTCAGATATGGAGCTAAAACATTACATGGAACAGCACGAACGGATCAAGGAGGAACTTAACATATTGAACATGCTGTGCAAAAAGCCGGATCTGGAGCAGACAGCATCCGAGATCGCGCTGCATATCAACAGTCTGGCCGGAAAGTTAAAGATACATTTGTCTTCCGAAGACAAGTATCTCTATCCGTCTTTTCTTCATTCCAATGATTCAAGGCTGGTCGCTATGGCCGGGGAGTATCAGAAGGAAATGGGTGATTTACTGGCTGTATTTACAGAATTTAAAGAGAAATACAATACCAAGTTTAAAATTCTTTCTGAGAAAGCAGGCTTTTATGGAGAGGCAAATAAAATCCTTCAGGCCATTGAAAAACGGATGCAGAAAGAAGAAAAAGGGTTATATCAGCAGGTGAAATAAAGAAAGAGTCGTGAGAAAAAGCTCCTTTTCGGGGGCTTTTTCTATTTGCAAAGAAGTTTCAATTCTCCTGTTCTTGTGAAAAACAGTGATTTAGAGTACAATAAAGAAAGGACAGGAGTGAGGTGGAAGTTATGGAAGAAGATAACAAATATCATGCGCATACATCGGCAGATGGGGCAGAATTTACCCATTGTCATGAGGAGGGACAACCTCATGCTCATAAGAATACAAAAGTAGTTTTAAACCGTTTGTCCCGTGCCATCGGGCATTTGGAATCCGTGAAACGCATGGTGAGTGAAGGAAGAGACTGCAGTGAAGTGCTGGTTCAGCTGTCTGCGGTGATCTCAGCGCTTAACAGTACCGGAAAGGTCATTATAAAGGATCATATTGAAAATTGCATCGTCGAAGCCGTTGAATCCGGAGACAGAAAGGCCATAGACGATCTGAATCATGCCATAGACAGGTTTATAAAATAAAAATATCCCCTGGGGAGGCTTGTTGCATAAGCGCCGTTTCTACTATACTTAATGGAAAAGTATTTTTAGGGACAGAGGTGCGGAACATGAGAAAACGTTTGACTATTTTTTTCGCTGCCGTATTTGCGGCAGTTTCTTTGATTGGCTGTAACAGAAGCGCTGTTACAGCTGCCGGAAATGAAGCTATGGGAAAGAAATGGCTAAAGATATCGGAATCCTTTGCCCCTCAGACCCTGGACCCCCATCGGAATTACCAGGGCTGGTATACCTCGGTCTATGGGGTAACGGAAGCTCTGTTTTTCATGAATGACCAGTCTTTAGTAGAACCGCTTCTTGCAGAACGTGCAGATGGGGACGGAGCCTTATGGACCATCAGGCTGAAAGAGAATGCTGCTTTTTCCAATGGGAATCCCGTAACTTCGGATATGGTCATTCGGAATTTAAAGGCAGCCGGAGAAGTCAACTCCCGTTTTGCATATCTGTCCGGTTATACGTATAAGGTTCTGGACGATAAGACATTTACCATTGACACAGGAACGGTTTATCCCACGCTTCTTAACGATCTGGCAAGTCCGGAGCTTGCCATTGTGGATCTTGACAGCAGCGAAGATATGAAAACAGAATTGGTTGCTACCGGACCGTTTATCATTTCTTCCTTTGAACCGGAAGGAACGGTGGAGGTCGTAAGAAATGAGCATTACTGGAATGGGGAGGTTCAGCTGGACGGTGCAGTCTTTTATTATATGCCGGATGAAGATACTGCGCTTATGGCCATGCAGAACGGAGAGATCGACAGCTATACCAGTGTGACTTCCGATGCGGCCGAGCTGTACCGGAAAGACCCGGAGACCTATCATCTGACAACAATCCCGGCCACCAGGCTGCAGTTTTACATATTAAATGAAAACAGAATGAATTCCAGATTGAGAAAAGCGGTGAATCTAACCGTGGATTCCGAAGCTATTGAGATTTTTTTAAACGGAACCGTAACCAAAACAGACGGTCCTTTTCATCCATCAGCGCCTTATGGAAATGTCAAGAAGAAGAAAACGGATGTGAATGCAGCCAAAGCCCTGCTGGAAGAAGACGGTTATACCTTAAATGCAGATGGCTTTTATGAGAAGGATGGAAAGGTACTGACATTGAATTTATCTTATTATGCAGCAAGAAGTCTGGACACTCTGGCGGTTTTGATGCAGGAACAGTTAAAGGCCGCAGGCATACAGACAGTGCTGACCTGTGAAGAAGACCCGGATGGAACCTATATTGCAACAGGAGATTTTGATATTGCTCTTTATTGCATGATCGCAGATAAGGCAGGAGATCCTTATTATTTTATCAGCTGCACCCTTTTAGAGGGAGCGCCTTATAACTGCGGCGGCTTTTCAAATCCGGAGGTACAGGAGAAGATCCTTACTCTGGAAAAAGAACCGGATATAAAAAAACGCGCGCAGCTGGCCAATCAGATCATTCAGGCGGCGATGGATGACGATGGGTTTGGATACGTGGCATTATTTAATAAGATCACGGTCATGAGAAACGGGGTGACCGGTGTTTCAGAGAATAATCCGTTTGACTTTTACTTTTTAAACGCTAAGACAGATATGGACTAGGATAAGATTATGAAAAAATATGTGGTGAGCCGGTTTTTACAATTGATTCCGGTTTTATTTGGGATAACCTTTTTAACATTTGCCCTGCTTTTTCTTGCTCCGGGAGATCCGGCACAAAGAAAACTGAGTGCCCAGGGAATCGCTGTGACCAGAGAGGTCCTTGACCAGACCAGAAAGGATATGGGGCTTGACCGCCCCTTTATCCTCCAATACGGAGGCTGGCTGTCAGGGCTTTTGCGTGGGGATCTTGGAGTCTCTTATAAAGACGGAACACCGGTGGCAGATAAACTTTCAAAAGCCTTGAATTACACGTTGATCTTAACGGTCAGTGCATTTTTACTGGCACTGGTGATTTCCCTGCCGCTTGGCATTTTCTGCGGAGTGAGGAAGAATGGATTCCTGGACCACACCATCCGTCTCTTCTGCTTTGCAGGTAATGCCATTCCGGGATTTCTTCTGGCCGCTTTATTCATGTACTTTTTTTGCATTCGCATAAGGCTTTTTCCAGTCATAGCAAAAAGCAGTATTCAGGGGCTGTTTCTGCCTGCACTTACCCTTTCCCTTCCACTTGCCAGCCGTCTTATCCGACAGGTACGTGCGGCGGTTCTGAACCAGATGGAGATGGAATATGTGGATGGCGCAAAGGCGAGAGGGGTGTCAGAAATGTATATCCTGGTTTTCAACGTCCTTCGCAATGCCATGATTTCCATACTTACAGTCCTTGGAATGTCAGTGGGTGCCTTCATGGGGGGAAGTGTGGTGATTGAGAGCATTTTTATGTGGCCGGGGATTGGAAAACTGGTGATGGATTCCATCACTGCAAGAGATTATCCTGTGGTTTTGGGGTTTGTTTTGATTATGACTTTGATATATGTGGTCATCAATCTTCTGGTTGATATCAGCTATCATTTCTTAGACCCCAGATTGGAGGAACTGTAGATGAGAAGTGTCAGAAGGCGAATCGTCTTTTCCCTGTTTTTTGTATTCCTTTTCATTGGAATCAGTGTTCTGGCCCCTTCCCTTGTTCCCAATGATCCTTATGCGATCCAGGCATTCTACCGAAAAGGCGCTCCTGTCATGGAATTTCCCTTTGGCACGGATAAGCTGGGGCGCTGTATCTTTTCCAGAGTTTTGATGGGCACAAGGACTTCCGTTTTTTCAGCGCTTTTCGTGGTCATGGCGTCCATGGCAGCAGGAACTGGCCTTGGCTTGGCTGCCGGATTTTACGGAGGGATGTTTGACCGGCTGGTGATGCGCATCTGTGATGTTTTTCTTGCATTTCCTCAGATGGTTCTGGCAATTGCGGTTACAGGGCTTCTTGGCGGAAATATGGTCAATGCCATGATTGCTCTTGGTCTTACTGGCTGGACTTCTTATGCAAGGCTTGCCAGAGGCCTTGTAATGGGCATAAAAAAGGAAGCCTATATAAGCGCGGCGAGACTGAGCGGTGATGGGGCTTTGCGGATCATGGCAGTGCATATTCTTCCTGGAATTGCAGGAGAGCTGATTGTCAATGGGTCTTTGCAGATTGGAACGGTGATGATCGGGTTTGCAGGGCTGTCCTATCTGGGACTGGGAGTTTCTGCTCCGGAGGCTGAGTGGGGATCCATGATCAATGAAGCCATGGGCTATATGCAGCAGGCACCGTGGGCGGTTCTGGCTCCGGGAGCTGCACTTTTTGTAACCGTTTTGGTATTTCAACTGCTTGGAGATTCTCTAAGGGATTATTTTGGAGTGAGGAGAGAGCACTATGGATGAATTGGTTCTGTCCATAAAGAACTTATCCGTTAATTACGGAGAACAGCAGATTTTGTCGGATGTTTCCTTTGATGTAAAGCCAGGAGAGATTCTTGGCATCGCGGGAGAGAGCGGATGCGGGAAAAGTACTCTTTTAAAAGCCATAGTTCCAAAAAGGTCCTCCGGTCTTACCATTTCCTCCGGAAGTATGATCTTTGAACATAGAAATCTGGTTTCTGGAGACCAGGAAGCAGTAAAGGGAGTGTGCGGGAAAGAAATCGGTATGATAATGCAAAATCCCAAGGGCTCCTTTAATCCCATCCGCACATACCGGAATCAGTTTATGGAGACATTAAAGAGTCACGGGTTATATTCAAAAGCGGATTTTGAAAAACAGGTACTTGATGCATTGAACAAGCTGAATCTTTCTAACGGCTCAGAGATTTTGGACAGCTGTCCCTGTGAAATGAGCGGAGGGATGAACCAGAGGATTGCCATTGCCCTCTCACTTTTATTAAAGCCAAAGCTTCTTTTAGCGGATGAACCGACCAGTGCTCTTGATGTTACGGCTCAGGCTCTTGTAATAGAAGAACTCCTTCGTATAAGAGACTATACAAATACAGCCATAATCTTAGTCACCCACAACATCGGACTTCTTTCAGGCATAGCGGATAAGGCAGGAGTCATGTATCAGGGGCGTCTGGTAGAATGGGGGGATGCAAAAGAGGTGCTTCATTCACCAAAGCATTCCTATACCAAAAGGCTTTTAGCCGCAGTGCCAGAGCTTCGTTTGCGGCAGGGAGTTACTCCTAAGAGGACCTCAGAAACTTTACTGAAACTGGAAGCAGTGAGTAAGGAATACAGAAGAAGAAAGACTCAGTTCCCGGCCCTTTCAAAGATCAGTCTGGAAGTAAGAGCAGGAGAAATACTTGGAGTGGTTGGGGAAAGCGGAAGTGGGAAGAGCACACTTTTGGGAGTTATTGCCGGGCTATGGAATCCGACCAGGGGGGCGGTGTTTTTTCAAAACAGATGTATGGGAAGCGAAAGGACCAGACCGGATTTAAAAAGGATCCAGATGGTCTTTCAGAACGCAGCAGAATCCTTTGATCCCAAATATCCCATCCGCCACTCCATCAGCGGAGCACTGAAAAATCTCTGCGGCATAAAAAAAAGAGAAGAACGGAATAAAAAAATTGATGAACTGATGGAGCGTGTCGGTTTAACGCCTGAATTGGCAGACAGGTATCCGTGGCAGCTGAGCGGAGGACAGTGTCAGAGAGCAGCAATAGCCAGAGCCATTAGTGTGGAACCAGGGCTGCTCCTGTGTGATGAGATCACAAGTGCGCTGGATGCTCCCATTCAGGCAGATATCATACAGCTGCTGAAAAAACTGGTGGAGGAAACGGAAATGGCGGTTGTTTTCGTTTCCCATGACCTGGTGCTTGTGAGCAGCTTTTGTGAAAAGATCATGGTGCTTCATCAGGGAAAATGTGTGGAGGCGAAAGCAGCAGAAGCCTTAATAGAAAATCCCATAGAGGATTGTACAAAACGGCTGCTTGCATCTGCAGGAATCGGGAGGAGTATGTTAATTGGAACGGATTGAAGAACGAGTAAAGCAATATTGGACCAGGCGCGCCCGTGATTTTTCTGCCGTACGCAGAACGGAGCTGGAAGATGAGATCAGTGACCGCTGGCTTGCAGAGATCAGGCGATACCTTCCAAAAGACAGGCCCTTAAAGATTCTTGATGTGGGGACTGGTGCCGGATATTTTGCGATACTCCTTGCAAAGGAAGGACATGAAGTCTGGGGCGTCGATATAACCCCTGCTATGATCGAAGAGGCAAAGAAGCTGGCGGCGGACTGTCAGGAATCTGTCTGCTTTCAGGTGATGGATGCACAGAAGCTGGATTTTCCCGATGGAATGTTTGACGCAGTCATTGCCAGAAATTTAACATGGACATTGCTCCGGCCAGAGCAGGCATACCGGGAATGGCTGAGGGTACTTACTAATGGCGGAGTCTTATTGAACTTTGATGCGGATTACGGGCATGAAGTATCTCAGATGGAGTCAGGGGAGAAGGAAAATGCTTGGAGCAGTTCCGGTTGTCATAAGGGAATGACAGAAGAACTGCTTACAGAGTCCAATCAGATAACCAAAGCAATGGAGATCAGTCAGAATCGGAGGCCGGAGTGGGACCTTTTGGTACTACGTGACATGGGATTTAAAAACTGTAAATGTGATGTGGAGGCAGGGGACCGTATCCTGCGGGAGCAAAATGGCAAAGCGGCGCCGACGTTCCTGATCACTGTGCAAAAAGGGATTGACGAATGAAGGCTTACCTTTAAGCAGGCAGAATGGTATGAAGCTCCGAGATAAATTCCTCAAAGCTATCAGCGGAGATGAGCCGCTGTTGTAATTTTGTATTGTTGACAATTTCGATCATACTGTCGTAGAGGTGTACCAGATCCTTCTGCATCTCCTGCTTGATGGCCAGCAGAAAGACGATCTGTACGGTTTCTGCCTGTCCCCACTCGTCATAGCCCCATACCAGAGGCTTTTTAAGGATGGCCACAGCCACCTTTGTATCTTTTGCGCAGAGGCTCATCGGATGGGCAAGTGCAAATAACTCATTCATATTTGTTCTGCCCAGCTTTTCCCGTTCCAGAACAGAAGCGATAAAGTCTTCTTCCACAATGTCTTTTTCCGCCAGCCTTTCACAAAGCATGGCCAGCAGTTCTTCTTTGTCTGAAACGTGGGACAGCTTAATAAACAGTTCTTTCTGGAAAAATCCTGATTTCTTTTCTTTTTCTGTCACGTCTATGGTAGTCAGGAATCTGGCAATGGCTTCTATGTCTTTATTCTTCAATGCAAAATCCACAGTGATGTTTGGAAGGATTCCGTCATTTAACGGACTGGTGGATATGGCACAGTCCGCATGGCTTAAGCTTTCTTTGTCCAGATTGATATATTCATTGTAAGAGACAGTCCTGACAATTTGGATATGCCCCTCAAAAGACATCATAAGTCTTGCTTCCAGCATTCGTAAGGCAGCCTGACCGTTGCCGCATACAAGAATGACATTCTTCTTTTTCAGCCCCTTTGAGATAAATATTTCCATGGCCGCACAGATGTGTACCGCCACATAGCCAACATCCTCCTCATTCAGCGTAAAAGGAGGGGTGTCAAAGACCTGGGAAAAGGCGGTCAGGGTGATCTCAAAGGCCAGAGAGTAGTTGTTCTTAATGGTATTAAGCAAAGGATTGCGGATATTCAGCCCTAAAGACTTGCTTATAAAGATGGATTTCATGTGCCGAAAGAGATTGGTAAGAAGGACATCATCCTGGCGCAGGTCAAAGCTGTAATTTTTATAAATGATTTCCAGAGATTCGTCAATGCAATGCTTGAGCCATACATCATCGATATCCGTGGCCTCCATATGAGTATTGGACACCATGTGCAGATACATATACAGCTTTTCCCCTTTGGATACGGCGATATCATAATGGGACTCAATTTCTCCGCACAGACTGTTGATAATGGCCATAATGGAAAAGTCCGTTTCAATGTCGGCTACTGTTACATAGTGGTTGCTCCTGACTCTGGTAATCATAAGAGCCAGATGGATAATCAGGTTTTTCAGATTGTAATCGCTGATATCAATGCTGCGTTTTTTCAGCACATCCAAAGTGATCTGCTTTAGGTCATCCAGATTTACTTCCTGAAAGAGAAGGCGCTCGTCCCTGGTAAAGCCTGTAATGTAAATATCATTATCAGATGTGATCACATGTGCCATGATGCATCGGCGTTTGTCCTCCTCCTTACCGATGATTTTTATTCCGGAGCTGAGCTTTGAGATACATTCCAGATCATACCGGTCCAGAATCCGCTTGATGGTCTTTAAATAATTATTGAGCGTATATTTTGAAATAAATACGGTCTCCATAATCTGATCAGGAGATATATAGTCTGCAGCAAATAAAAGCGTACTTAGGATATAGCGGATCCTGTCATGGGAGGACTCCAGTTCCATGGTATCTGCCGATGCAGCTTCCAGACTTTCCTTAAACTGCCCGTATGCGGGCGGGTCCGTCACATCAATGTAATAACCGAATTTTCGTTTGAGTTTAATGGAGGCGCCATGAGTATTCAGGACTTTGTTGATTTCCTGAATATCGCCTCGTATGGTCCGGGGAGTGACATGAAACTTGCCGGCTACCCGGTCCGATGAAACATAGTCATGTTTTTCTATATAATTCAATATTTCATTTAATCTTCCGTATGGGAACATCGATCACTTACCTCCCTGTTTTTATTATCTCCAGGCCTTTTTTGTCCCGGCTTTTATATATATTATAATAGATTCTATGAATAAAATATAGATATGTCATTTCCACTTTTATCTGGAAGCAGGTTAGTAAAACGGCAATGATTTTCCACTTCATAAGGGAAATTGAATCAATTGCCATATTGGGCTGCTGCAATTATAGTATAGATAGAAAAACGACACAGGCGGCCGAAAGGAGGTTGTAATGCTTAGGGAAGAGTATTTATTTTATGATGTTGACATCAGTACCAAGGAAGATGCCTTAAAGTTCATCAGCCATAACGCTTTAAAGCTGGGACTGACAGACAACGAGGAGGGGCTTAAGGCGGATTTCCTTAAACGGGAAGAAGAATTTTCTACCGGGCTGCAGGATGGTTTTGCCATTCCCCATGCAAAATCTGACCATGCCAAAAAGATGGGCATCTTCTATGTCAGATGTAAAAACGGCATACCGGAGTGGGAGACCATGGATGATAAACATGTGACGGATCTGTTTGCCCTGATTGTGCCAAAGGACAGCGCCGACAAGGAACATTTGATGATGATATCAAAGCTTGCTGCCGGCCTTTTGGAGGAAGATTTTAAGAAGACCGTTAAGACAGTCTCCGATAAGTCAGAATTGGTGAAATATTTAAAAAAATATATAAAGGAGGACAATTAAGATGAAGATAGTAGGAGTTTCGGCCTGTCCCGCAGGGCTTGCACACACGCCGATGGCTGCCAAGGCACTGGAAAAGGCGGGAAAAAGTATGGGATACGATATTAAGATTGAGCAGCAGGGAAGTATGGGACAGATCAATACAATTACGGCTGAAGAGGCAAAAGAAGCCGATCTGGTGATCATTGCCTCCGACCAGAAGATCACCGGTATGGAACGCTTTTCCGGGAAGAAAGTCCTCCGCGTTGACATCAATATATGCATCAAAGCCCCGGAGGCAGTGATTAAAAAATGTGTGGCTGCAGTAAGCAGTTAAGGGGATTTAATAACAATAGAAGAAGGCTAGTGAAAAAGGAGAATAAGAACATGAAAAAGTTTCTGAAAGAGGCAAAAGGTCATCTGATGACAGGCATCGGCTACATGCTTCCCTTAATCATCGGAGCTTCCCTGGTTGTGGCAATTCCAAAGATAATCGCTTTGTGTATGGGGATCACATCTCTGGACCCGTATGCAGACGGAACCGGATTTTTACATATCTTAAAGTTGATTGAAAATGTAGGCTGGACAGGGATTGGTCTTATCAATACGGTGCTTGCAGGATTTATTGCTTACAGCATTGCAGACAAGCCTGCGATTGGTGCCGGCTTTGTGGGCGGTGCACTGGCATCCAGCACACAGGCAGGATTTTTAGGTGCCGTGATTGCAGCTTTTATTGCAGGTTATACGGTAAAATGGGGCAAGGAGCATATCCGTCTTCCGGAGTCTATGAGTAATGTGATGCCTCTTGTAATCCTTCCATTCCTGGCCACAGGCAGCGTTGCCATCATTATGGGTGCTGTTCTGGCAGGTCCGCTGGCAGCGATTAACATTGCCCTGGTCAATTGGCTGAGGGATATGAGTACCAGCGGAACCTCACAGCTTGTAATGGCCGTTCTCCTGGGCGCTATGATAGCCTCTGATATGGGAGGTCCAATCAACAAGTCCGCCTGGATGGCAGGCAATGTATTGCTGGCTGAGGGCGTGTACCAGGCCAATGTATTTATCAACTGTGCAATATGTATTCCCCCTTTGGCATATGCGATTGCAACGGTTATAAGAAAAAGCCGTTTCTCCCCATCTTTTCGGGAAACGGGAAAAGGCAACTGGGTCATGGGCTTTATTGGCATTACGGAAGGTGCAATTCCGTTCACTCTCGTAAAGCCCCAGATACTGATTCCTGTTAATATGCTCGGCGGCGCCATAGGAGCAGCAATATGCAGTCTGTTAGGAGCAAAAGGCGACATCCCTCCGGTAGGAGGAATCTACGGCTTTGTGTCCATCACAAATGGCTGGGCCTATCTGATTGGCATTCTTGCAGGTGCTCTTGTCATAGCGGTGCTTTCCACTGCGTTGGTTGACTTTAACCAGAATACGGTTGACAATGCAGTTGATGTGGATATTGACGAGATTGAGATCTCATTTGAGGATATAAAATAATGAAAAAAATACACGTTATCCCCCATTCCCACTGGGACAGAGAGTGGTATTTTACCACCTCCCGGTCAAAGGTCTATCTGATGAAGGATTTAAAGGATGTTCTGGACACTTTGGAACAGGATCCGGAATTTAAATATTTTACGCTGGACGCACAGGCGGCCCTTTTGGAAGATTATTTGAAATGGATGCCTCAGGATCAGGAGAGGATTACAAAGCTTGTAACGGAGAGACGTTTGATCGTGGGCCCCTGGTATACCCAGAGCGACCAGTTGGTGATTTCAGGGGAAAGCATTGTCAGAAATTTATTTTACGGGATGAAATGCTGTGAAAGATTTGGCGGTTTCATGAACGTGGGATATGTTCCTGATTCCTTTGGACAGGCTGGAAATATGCCCCAGATCTATCTGGAATTTGGTATGGAAGATACCTTGTTCTGGAGGGGAGTCAGTGATGATATGGTAAAGCATACGGATTTTAACTGGAGAGGTGATGACGGCAGTGTTGTTTTTGCCACACAGATTCCGTTTGGCTACTATATTGGGGGGAACATACCGGAGAAACCGGAGCAGAGCAGGGAATTTTGGCAGAAGGAGTGCTTTGAGAAAGCCGGAAAGGGCAGTACCACAAAGAACATTTATTTCCCTAACGGATTTGATCAGGCACCTATCCGTACCAATCTTCCGGAGCTTATAAAGGAAAGGAATGAGAAGGATCCGGAAAATAAATATGTGATCAGCTGCATTGAGGATTATATCAGGGATGTGAAGCAGGAAAAACCTGAATTAGAAGAGGTTTCCGGAGAATTGCTGATTGCAAAACACATGCGGATACACAAATCCATATTTTCCTCGCGGTCGGATTTGAAGGTTCTTAATACACAGGTTCAGAATTACGTGACCAATGTCCTGGAGCCATTGCTTACATTATCTGACCGTATGGGTAATGAATATCCATCTAAGGCTGTGGAGGAGGTTTGGAAGCTCCTCTTTGAAAATGCCGCTCATGATTCCATTGGTTCCTGCATTTCCGATACAGCGAATGAGGATGTTTACATGCGTTACAAACAGGTCAGAGATATCTCTGTCAACCTGGTGGAGCTCCATGCCCGGCTGATCGCTACCAGCATAAAGAATGATGGAAGTATGACATTTACGATGATCAACACTCTTTTGCAGAAGCGGAGCGGTGTGGTGCTGATAAAGACATATGTTCCGGGGGAAAACTTCGCCATATTGGATGAAAAGGGAAGTAAGATTCCCTATACCCTCATATCCACCAGGGATATGACAGATTACGTTCTATCCCAGACCATCCGGCTGGACCCTTCCAGGGAATTTTATATTCCAAAGCAGGTGTTTGAGGCAGTGGCGGCTATCAAAGCGTCAGAACTTCCGGCTCTTGGGTATGCCCAGTACCGGCTTGCACCTGACGATTCTAGCGCTTGCCCTATGGTGAAAAAGGACACTCTGGAAAATGAATATTATTCCGTTTCTGTAGCGGCAGACGGCTCCCTTACGATTCTGGATAAGGATAGTATGATACGGTATGAAAATCAGGCGGTTCTGGTGGAAAACGGGGATGACGGCGACAGCTTCAACTATTCCCCGCCACGACAGGATATGAAGGTATTCTCCACGGACAGCCCCTTTGAAGTTTCACTGGAAGGCAGCGGCATCTACGAAAGGGCAATTATTTCTTATAGAATGCGGGTGCCGGCTGATTTGGAAGCCAGAAGTCAGAAGGTGGCGGACACCATACTTCCTGTCACTATGACCGTAGGTTTAAGGCAGGGAGAGAAGGTCATAGATTTTAACGTTCATGTGGATAATAAGGGACTTTCCCATCGGCTCTGTGTGATCTTTGACAGCCAGCTTACCAGCAAATTTAATTATGCAGACCAGCAGTTTGGAATTATTAAAAGAGAAAATACTCATGAAAAAGAGATGGACTTATATTTAAAGGGGCAGAAAAACTGTGAAGGGAGGAAAACTGGAACTCAAAGCCCTGCCAACTGGGCAAATGACCAATCCGCCTGGCAGGAACCGCCCATATCCATTGAACCCACTCAGTCTTATGTTTCCCTGACAGACGGGAGCCGGGGAATCGCAGTCATTCCTCAGGGAGTGAGGGAATATGAGATTCTTGATGATCGGAGAATATGCCTTACGTTGTTCCGTACCTATGGGTTTATGGGAAAGGAGAATCTGTTATACCGTCCGGGCAGAGCCAGCGGCGAGCGGACGATAGAGACACCGGATGCGCAGCTTTTAAAGAAGATGGATTTTTCCTTTGGGTTTACCATTTACAATTCAGATATTAACCGGGCCAATATTGATATTTTGGCAAAAGCCTATCATACGCCGATCCAGGTCTATACCTATGGAGAATTTTTAAACGGCAGGCTTATTTTTTCCCAGAGGGAAATTGAGGGGAACAAGCCTGTTTCCGATTCGCTTTTTGAGACAGATGGGAACCTGGTGGTATCTGCCGTAAAAAAGGCAGAGAAGGGCGGGGGCATAATCATCCGCCTCTTTAACGGTAAGGATCATGAAGCATTAAAGGACGAAATCCGGTTTAATTATGATATTTCAGAGGCATATTATACAAACTTGAGAGAAGAAAAGAAAGAAGAAATAGAGATTCACAATAATACCATAAAGGTGAAGGAACTTTCCCATTGTAAGTTTGTTACCATATATGTAAAATAAGCAGTATTCCCGGTGTAATCCAGTCCTTGTATCAGCAGTTAATTAGAAATAAAAGCAGTGCCCCCAGGTTGTGTTTGTCAACCGGCAGGCGCTGTTTTTTCGCAAGTATTTGTTGTTAGTTTGCAAGCAGGATGATATGATAGGAATACTATATTAGCAGTGTGTTCCCACTTCGTATCAGGAGGAAATCAAATGAAGCTGTCAGAGGAAAATAAGGAATACTGGACCAGCCGGACCATAGGATATTCCAGGGTAAATGAAGAGGAGCTCTCCACGGAACAAAAAAATAAATGGCTGAATGCGATTACCAGCCATTTCCCTGAAAAAAAAGAGAGCTTAAAGATTCTGGACATGGGAACAGGGCCGGGTTTTTTTGCCATTATCCTGGCTCAGGCCGGTTTTGATGTAACTGCTGCAGACTGTACTGCTTCCATGCTGGAACGTGCAAAAGTGAATGCAGGAGTATATAAGGACCAGATCTCATGGGTGCTTTCCGATGCTCATAAAACAGAATTGAAGGAGGAAGCCTTTGATGTGGTTGTCAGCAGAAATGTGACCTGGAATTTAGAAAAGCCGGAACTTGCATATAAAGAATGGCTGCGGATCCTGAAAAAAGGCGGTATTCTGCTTAATTTTGATGCGAACTGGTATCGATATTTATTTGATGAAACGAAACGGCAGGGATATTTAAAGGACCGGAAACGGGTAAAGGAGATGCATTTTGAGGACCATTATACCTGCACCGATATTGACCGCATGGAGGCAATCGCAAAAAAGCTGCCTTTGAGCCGGGAATTGAGACCTCAGTGGGATGTTTCTGTATTGGAACAATACAAAGTATCCAGTGTCAGGACTGACACAGAAATATGGAAACAGGTGTGGTCTGAGGAAGAAAAGGCCAATTATGGCTCTACCCCCATGTTTTCTGTAATAGTGGTAAAATAAGATTCTCTTCCTATCCAGTAAAAATCAATTGCCCAAATGCACATTTCGAAGTATAATTATTTGAAGTGTGTTTTTTTATTAAAAAAAGCACTCCGTGCGGGATGCACATGATGCTTAAGAGGAAGATGTCACTGAAGTGACAGCGCATCAGCGCCAGAGTCTGACAAGTCAGACTCTTTCTTGTTCCTACGAAAAAGATATAATATTATAAGAAAGAGGTAGAATCAGTTGTTGAATCAATTTTCAAGAACCCAGCTTCTCTTTGGCGAAGAAGCTATGGGCCAATTGATGGGGGCAAAGGTTGCTGTTTTTGGAATCGGAGGAGTTGGAGGATATGTTGTGGAAGCACTGGTCAGAAGCGGTGTCCGTTCCTTTGTTCTTGTAGATGACGATAAGGTATGTCTGACCAATATCAACAGACAGATCATTGCTACGAGAAAAACAGTAGGTAAATATAAAGTAGAAGTTATGAAAGACCGGATTTTGGAGATCAATCCGGATGCTGAAGTGGAGATGCATAAATGTTTTTATTTACCGGAGACGGCGGCTGATTTTGACTTTAAGGACTATGATTACGTAGTGGATGCCGTGGATACGGTAACAGCGAAGCTGGAACTGATTATGCAGGCAAAGGCTGCAGGCGTTCCCATTATAAGCTGTATGGGAGCAGGCAATAAACTGGATCCAACCAGATTTGAAGTGGCTGACATCTATAAAACCACCATGTGTCCGCTTGCAAAGGTCATGAGAAGGGAATTGAAAAAAAGGGGAGTGAAAAAGCTTAAGGTGGTTTACTCCAGGGAGAAACCGACCAGGCCCATTGAAGATATGTCCATCAGCTGCAGGACAAACTGTATCTGCCCGCCGGGAGCAAAGCATAAATGTACGGAGCGCAGGGATATTCCCGGCAGTGTGGCATTTGTTCCTTCTGTGGCAGGTCTTATTATCGCCGGAGAAGTGATCAAGGATCTGGCAAAAAGAGTGGATGATTAAGTGAGGAGGAAATCACATGCTTGATAAGAGCACGGAGGTTCAGGATCTGTTTCTGTCCCTGGACCAGTTGAAACAATTAGATGAAAAAGAGTGCGTGCTCATTGATGTCAGGGATCAGACCGCATACAATCATGGTTTTATACCAGGTGCTATCCATGTTGAGATGAACCGCATCCTTGAAGGGGATTATATTCCTCCGGCCGGTAAAAAAATAATTCTCTATTGTTTAAAAGGAATTATCAGCGTAGATGCGGCAGCATATCTTACGGAAAAAGGTTACGAAGCATACAGTCTGGAGGGCGGCTATGGACAATGGCTGATCCGTTCCATGGAAATCGAAAAGGAAACGGACCAGGATACCCGCATCGATGACATTGAAAGAAGCCTGCGTAAAAAATTCCATAAAAATATTTTCAGCAAATTTGCAAAGGCCATTAATGAGTATGAACTGGTAAAGGAAAACGATAAAATCGCGGTCTGCATTTCCGGAGGGAAAGATTCTATGCTTATGGCCAAGCTGTTTCAGGAATTGAGGCGGCATAACAAGTTTCCTTTTGAGCTTGTTTTCCTTGTGATGGACCCTGGCTATAATGAGATGAACCGTCAGGTGATTGAAAACAATGCCAGACTGCTTCAAATTCCTGTTACCGTATTTGAAACCCGGATTTTTGATGCAGTTTATGATGTGGAGAAGTCCCCGTGCTATTTGTGTGCCAGAATGAGAAGGGGATACTTATACAGCAAAGCAAAGGAACTTGGCTGCAATAAGATTGCACTGGGCCATCACTATGATGATGTGATTGAAACCATACTCATGGGCATGATGTATGGAGGACAGGTTCAGACCATGATGCCTAAGCTTCACAGCACCAATTTTGAAGGGATGGAATTGATTCGTCCCATGTATTTGATCCGGGAGGATGACATTAAAAGCTGGAGAGACTATAATGGTCTGCATTTTATTCAGTGCGCATGTCATTTTACGGATACCTGCACGACCTGCCGGACAGACGGAAGCACCGGCTCTAAGAGGGTTGAGATAAAAAATCTGATTAAACAGCTGAAAGAGGTCAATCCTTATATTGAGGGAAATATATTTAAAAGTGTGGAAAACGTGAACTTGAATACCATAATCGCATATAAGAAAAATGGAACAGTCCATCATTTTCTTGATGAATATGATCTGAATCAGTGATTTTAGTCATTTCTTGAAAGTCGCACTTGAAATACATACTAACCTTGTGGTAAATTATGAATATGGAGGTTATGTCTTATGAAAATTTCAACCAAAGGCCGCTATGCGATCAGACTTATGATAGATCTTGCAGAACATAACAATGGAGAATTTATTACGCTCATGGATATTGCAGAAAGACAGGAGATATCCGAGAAGTATCTGGAATCCATTGTATCTATTCTCAGCAAGAACGGCCTTCTTATTTCCTTAAGAGGAAAAGGAGGCGGATATAAGCTGGCCAAAGATCCGGAATTTTATACGGTAGGCAGCATCTTAAGGCTTACAGAAGGTTCTCTTGCTCCTGTTTCCTGCATGGAAGGGGAGAACAATAGCTGCAATCGGGCCTCCCATTGCCAGACGCTTGAGATGTGGGAAGGCTTGAACAAACTGATCAATGATTACTTTGACGGGATCACCATTGCGGATCTGGTACGGAAAAGTGATTATGCTGACAATTACATCATATAAAAATTTGAACTTGAAATGCAATTCAGGGCCGGATGACACTCATCCGGCCCTGTCTGCATGTTGGATTCTCCCATTTAATGATTATTCTGTTTGATTTGCTTCTTTTACCATTTTCCACTTGGCATTAAAATCTGCATTCTTTTGATTTTATTTGCAGGAATGTAAGAAACTGGATGCCCAACTCCTGGTATAAGGTGGTATAGTTGTAATAAATTCTTTGTTATATGGATATATCAGCCAGATAATTGCTAAAACCCTGAATCAGTGCTTGTTTTTTCCAAAAATATAACAGAATTTTACTTAACAGGAAAATTCCATTTCTTTCCACTGGTAAAATGGTAATAAGAGTGCTATCATATGAATGTAACACAAATGAAACACAAATGTAAAACAAACGTAATAATTCAAAGGAGGCAAATGAATTGAGAAAATTAACAGCACTTGGATTGATGACACTGACTTTAACAAGTATGATCCCATTAACAGCAAACGCAGCGGTAAGGTGTAACATCCCGTCTTTTGGTGGAAGAAATGTGGTATCTATCAATGGGTATTGCAATTCCGATGATTTAAAAGCAAAACTGCAGCAGTTGGGAATTAATGGATATTATACAAACATTAACGATATCAATGAATATTTAAATAATTGCAGAAACCAGGGCCAGGGAAATAACGGCAATAATAATAACGGCAATAATAACAATGGCAATAATGGCAACAATAACGGCAATAACAATAACGGCAACAACGGTAACAACAATAACGGCAACAGCGGTAACAATAACAACAATAATGGTGGAAGCAACAATAACGGCAACAATGGCAGCGATAATACCTCCAATAAGACCTATACCCAGCAGGTAGTAGATCTGGTGAATACGGAAAGAGCCAAAGAAGGACTTGCTCCTCTTACCATTGACCCAAGCGTTGAGAAAGCTGCAACTGTTAGAGCCAATGAAATCCAGTCAAAATTTGACCATACCCGTCCAAACGGAAGTTCATTCTCAAGCGCATTAAAAGAGCAGGGTGTGAATTACCGCGGAGCAGGTGAGAACATTGCCTGGGGACAGAGAACTCCGGAAGAGGTGGTAACTGCATGGATGAACAGCGCAGGACATCGTGCAAACATCATGAACAAGAGCTTCACCCATATCGGAGTAGGTAACACACAGAATGGAAGCGGAACACAGTACTGGGTACAGTTATTTACCTATTAATTCCGTCAATATCCTGTAGATAGCAGGAAAGCAGATCGTTATAAATAAACAAAACCATAATACATAAACGGCGGCAACCATTTGACAACAATTATTGTGATGTTGTTAAATGATTGCCGCTGTTTTCCATATATATAAACCGAGACTTTTAAGAACGCGGGAAATCAATACTTGCCTGTATGAAATAATATAAGGCCATATAAGCGGCAGCGCTGATACATGATCTGCACGGCATCAAATAAAGGGAGAAAAACAAAATGACTTTTTTTATCATCCGGCCCCCTGCGGGGGAGAAATGATTTATTTTCGCATTAAGCCTTTTTTATGAGAAAAAATAACATCTAACCGCATAAGATGTTGACAGTGAACCGTTGGTATCAGGGGACGATTGCTAAATGCACATATAAACCCGTTGACAAAGTATGTTTTGCAAAGTAATATTAAAATACCACATGCAATATCGAATGCAGGTAAAAAAAGGAGATGAACATATGGCGAATATTTATACTTCAGCAGACCAGCTTATTGGAAGGACACCCCTTCTTGAATTATCAAATATAGAAAGAGCATTGGGCTTAAAGGCCAGAATTCTGGGAAAACTTGAATATTTTAATCCGGCAGGTTCCGTAAAAGACCGGATTGCAAAAGCTATGATCGATGATGCGGAGGCAGCGGGGATTTTAAAACCGGATTCTGTAATTATTGAGCCCACTTCCGGGAATACTGGGATTGGACTCTCTTCTGTTGCAGCAGCCAGAGGGTATCGCGTTATGATCGTGATGCCGGAAACCATGTCTTTGGAACGGCGTACCCTTATGAAAGCTTACGGCGCAGAGCTGGTGCTCACGGAAGGGTCAAAAGGGATGAAAGGTGCCATTGCAAAGGCAGAGGAATTATCAAAAGAAATCCCCAACAGCTTTATTCCAAGTCAGTTTAATAACACTTCAAATCCAAAAGTCCACCGGGAAACTACAGGACCGGAGATTTACGAAGATACGGATGGAGAAGTAGATGTGTTTGTTGCCGGTGTAGGAACTGGCGGTACCGTGACCGGAGTTGGAGAATATCTAAAATCCAGGAAGCCGGATATAAAAATCGTAGCGGTGGAGCCGGCTGCGTCTCCGGTATTATCCAAAGGGACTGCAGGGCCCCATAAGATTCAGGGACTCGGAGCCGGGTTTGTACCCAATGTGTTAAACACAGAAATTTACGATGAAATAATTCCGGTTCTCGATGGGGATGCTTTTGATATTGGTAAGACAATTGGTAAACTGGAAGGAATCCTGGTTGGAATTTCTTCCGGTGCAGCAGTATGGGCAGCCATCGAACTGGCCAAACGGACGGAGAATGAAGGAAAGACCATTGTGGTCCTTTTACCGGATACCGGAGACCGGTATTTATCTACCAGTTTGTTTGCCGAATGACCGGTTTTGACAGACCACGATCAAATAGGATACTTGACAATGGTTTTATTGTAAATCTATAATGGTTTTAACTCCTTTTGGAAGTTTGAGAAAGGAATACCAGACGGCTTTGCGGTTTGGATAATAATATAAATAAGATGGGAGATGCTGTTATGAGTACAAAACAAATTGGTATTATCGTAGGTAGTCTTAGAAGGAATTCCTTTTGCCGTGCAGTGGCCAACGCTTTAACTTCCCTGGCTCCTGAAAATCTTTCCCTGCGTTTTATTGAAATTGGTGATTTACCCATGTTTAATCAGGATTTTGATGACGATGGAAACACTCCGGAGTCCTGGACTAGATTCCGTAACGAAATCAAAGAACTTGACGGATTTATCTTTATCACTCCCGAATATAACCGTTCCATACCTGCAGTTATTAAAAATGCGATTGACATTGGCTCCAGACCATATGGAAGCAATGCCTGGGATGGAAAAGCAGGCGGCATTATCAGTGTATCACCAGGAAGCCTGGGAGGATTCGGTGCCAATCATCATTTAAGACAGCCTATGGTCTTTTTAAATGTCCTTATGCTGCAGCAGCCGGAAGCATATATCAGCAATGTTGCGGAATCTTTGAACGAAAAAGGAGAACTGACGGCAGAACGTACTCTTGGACATTTAAAAGACTATCTGGAGGCTTTCTCCCAGTGGGTGAATCAGGTTTCTGCTTCCTAAGGGACTGGAATTCATAAGGAGCGTTTAAAATGAGTGAACGAAAAATTGCAAAGCAAATCCGGGGGCAGAGAGCCGTTGACGGTGCAGGTGTCCGGCTGGTACGTGTACTTGGCTCTAATGATGTGAAGGATTTTGATCCATTCTTAATGATGGATTCCTTTGATTCCACGGACCCGGCAGATTACGTGGCAGGGTTCCCGATGCATCCGCACAGGGGGATAGAAACCGTTACTTATCTGATCTCAGGTCAGATTGACCATGAAGACAGTCTGGGTAATAAAGGCACTATTTCTTCCGGAGAATGCCAGTGGATGACAGCCGGCAGCGGAATTCTTCATGAGGAAATGCCAAAAGCGTCAAAAAAGATGCTGGGCTTTCAGCTATGGTTGAATCTTCCGAGGGAAGAGAAGATGACTGAACCAGAATATCTTGCCATAACGAATGATATGATTCCGAGAATCAAAAGCGGCAATGGCTCAGTCGGTGTTTTATCCGGAAGTTTTAAGGATGCAAAAGGTGTCACACCAAAGCATATTCCGGCCAGCATCTATGATGTAGAGCTTCCGGCGGGAGAAGAAATTACCATTCCAACGAAATCGGATGAAACAGTATATATCTTTCTGATCGAGGGAGAAGGAATGACAGACAACCAGAATATACCGGAAAAGACTGCTGTTTTGTTTGGTCAGGGGGATTCTGTTACCGTTACTGCTTCACCTAAGAGAGATCTCCGGTTTATTTTCTTTTCGGGAAAGCCTTTGCACGAACCCATTGCGTGGGGCGGCCCCATAGCAATGAATACCCAGCAAGAGTTGTCCCTGGCATTTGACGAACTTCGCAGAGGTACATTCATTAAATACAGATAATCAGCCTTATTCATGACAGGCTGACTGTTCATATTTACCTGATGTAAATCCCGCAGTATATTAAGAGACTGCGGGATTACTTTGTTCTTTTGGTTGTTCCTGGCAGCCATGAATTTATCTGTAGCCATGGAAATTGCCCGCGAAAGAAGGCTTGGCTTCCAGTGAATTTTTTATTACGTAAGGAGATATAAACGGGCATTGTAAAATATTTCATTTCTTTTTATATTACTATTTTTATTCTTTATAATATCTTGGTTACATTAAAATAATAAGTGCGAAATATTGACGTAACCAAATAGATGTTATATCATATTGCTGGCATTGTTTAAAGAATCTTATCCGATGACCTTGCAAATGGACAGCAAATTCTAAAAAAATCAATTTTCTTTTTTCTTCGTTTCAAGATCATAAGTACTAAATACGCATCTTATATATATTATAAATTTATAACTTATGCACAGGTTTGTAATAAAAATATGCAAAAAAGGAACGCAGTATACTTGATACTGTGTTTCTCAGTTTTAAGCCTATATTAATAAACACTTTCCAAAGAAAAGACGGCAGAACTGACGGCGTATGATTTTTTTCCTGAATTCATCACATAGAGATCATTAAACTTATTTATTGCTGCTTTCTTATGCTCCATAAGAGAGTGTGCATATACATTTAAGGTGATAGAAACCCCGGAGTGCCCCAGTAATTCGCTGACCGTTTTAATATCTACCCCAAGTTCCAGCGCTCTGGTGGCAAACGTGTGTCTTATTGCATGAAATTTCCGATCCGGTATCTGGCAGTCTTTTAGAATCTTTTTAAAAAGCTTTTGAATCCTTCTTGGATTTAAAGGTTCTTCGGTCCCTGTAAATATAAAACAGTTATTATTTTCCTTTGATTTGTATTTTTCCACAAGCTTTATTAAAAATTCCGGAAGCGGAATCTTTCTTATAGATTTACGGCTTTTCGGCGTACCTATATGTAATTCTGTTTTATTTCCTTCAACGTCAAATGTTCTGATTCTGGATACTGTCCTCATAATTGTCATTGTCCCTGATTCAAAATCTATATCACACCATTTCAGTGCGCAAAGTTCTCCTAATCTTATTCCGGTATAAAAACATATAATTATGCCAATCGCTAATATATCGTTTATTTTACCTGCGGCATCCTCTATCTTTTGCTGCTCCTTTATACCAAATATCTGCACTTCACTGCATTCTGTCGGGGGAAGTTTTACAAGCTCCAACAACATATTTAGTTCAGAAGAGTTTTTAAATATCTCTTTGATTGCAATTTTAAATATTGAAAATATCTTTTTTTTGGAGGTTTCCGCAATGGTACCGTCTTCTCTTATATATTTAACAAAGCCGGAAACAGAGTCTTCCCTTATGACAAGGTTTTCTTTTCTTTGAAAAAATGGAAGTATGTGTTTATAAACACACTGGTAATAGCTTTCATAGGTAGACGGTTTTACACGGGCAAAGACTTCTCCATTGAGCCAGGTTATAAATTGATCTGAGGCAAGCTCCTTGTCAACCGCAGACTTTGTTATATTTTCAAGACTGTCTTCTTTATATTCTTTCATTTTTTCTTTTACTTCCCTATAAGTTTTTGCGTAAAAATAATGATATTTCCCATCTTGCTTTAGGCTTCGCCCTTCCCAACGTCCATCTTTTCGCTTGTATATATTCTCTCCTCTTCTTGCCACTTCAAATCTCCTTTCTTTGATGCACTAAATATCCATGACGTTTCCTTTGACGGCGAATCAGCAAATAAACACGGTTCATACAACGTATCTTTTGTTTAAATATCACATAATTTGTTGTTTCATTTATTTATTTCCATTTATTGCAGTAATTTGACAAATTATGACAGATATTGTATAATAAAATTAGATGTAATATGCAAAAATTGAGAAACACAGTATCAAGTATACTGCGTCTCCCGGAGCCGGTAAATAAAATTAACATCTCCGTAAGCGTTCATTCTGTAAAATCAAAATGAAAAAATGTTAATCTGCCAAATTAAGAGCTCCATGGAAAAGGGAATATGATCAAAGGAGAAAAGGCCATGTCTGAACGAAAGAAAAAGAGGAAAAGTAGTGTAGTAACCAGTTCATCCGATTTAAGAACAAAATCAGCCGGTTTAAAAAGTCTATTGGCAAAGATTCTGGTTTTTATAGGAGTTCCGGTGGTTCTGTCTTATTGTGTTGTCGCAGTAGTCATGTTATATCTGATGCGGGTGAATATTGAACAGATGACAGTAGAGAAGCTGGAGGCAAAATCAGAGGCCGCTGCGGCTGAGATCGAAGGGTACTTTAACCAGTACCGCAATCGGGTGGACCAGCTGTCTAAAAGTGTTCAGTTCCAACAATTTTTTACGGATTTAAAACCAGGTACAAAAATAACAGACGGGAAAGAATTTTCTGATATTCTGCAGACGCTAATCAATACCGCCGGTACGGACCAGAGTTCTATCTTATCCATCTGGGTCGCTGATGTTGACACCAGTCAGCTTGCTCAGTCCGACGGATTTTTATCTGATAATACTTATAAGGTTACAGAACGTCCATGGTACAAGAAAATCATGGAGGAGCAAAAAGTAGTTATGACAGAGCCATACGAAGATTTTGCCTCAAAATCCCAGATCGTAAGTATCGTGGCTCCTGTATATTCCGGCAGCGGCAAACAGCTGGTTGGGGCCGTTGGTATTGACTTTTCCTTAGAAGGGCTGAAACAGACGATTGGCGCATATCAGCTTGGAGAAACCGGATTTTATATTCTGGCATCAGAAAAAGGTCAGATTATCTATCATCCGGTAGGAGAGATGATCAATAAAAATGTCAGTGAACTAAATATGTCTGAGAATATAAAACAGGCATTTTTGTCTTCCGCAGAAGGAAATATTGAGTATACCTCTAATGGAACGGATGTGCATGGAGATGTATGCAGAATTGGAGATACAGGCTGGATGGTAGCGACTGGTCTGCCTTTAAATGAGTTTTACCAGGAATATAATAAGATAACTGCGGCTATGACTCTGGTGTTTGCTTTGGCAGTTCTTTTGGTGGCGGCTACGATTATAGTGATTGCAAAAAGCATTATAGCACCGCTTAAGAAACTTACCACAACGGCCAATCAGATCGCTGACGGAAGGCTTGATATCTCCGCCAAGGTCAATACGAACGATGAGACCGGTCAGCTGGCGTCTGCCCTGAACCGGACAGTGGTGCAGCTCAACCGTTATATCGGCTATATCCGTGAAATCACTCAAGTTCTTCAGACCATGGCAGAAGGGAATATTAACATAAAACTGGAGCAGGATTATGCAGGAGAATTTCGGCCTATTAAAGAAGCATTGCTGCAGATTTCCTCTTCCTTAAATGATACGTTGTCTTCCATTCGTGCAACGGCTGACCAGGTAAACACAGGTGCGGAACAGGTTTCTTCAGCGGCTCAGGCACTTGCATCAGGTTCCACGGAGCAGGCGGCAACCGTGGAGGAATTAAGTGCGTCTATCCTCAATATTTCCAAGCAGGCGGAGCAGAATGCGGAAAATGTAAAAAAAGCTTCCGAATATGTGCGTCAGGTCGGAAATGGACTGGAAGAAAGCAATGAGCGTATGGATAAACTTAATGCTGCCATGGATGAAATCAGTGCGGCATCTGAAAAGATCTCAAACATAACAAAGGTAATCGAAGACATTGCATTTCAGACTAATATTCTCGCATTAAATGCGGCAGTGGAAGCGGCCAGGGCAGGAGAGTCAGGTAAAGGTTTTGCAGTGGTTGCTGATGAAGTAAGAAATCTTGCAGCTAAATCAGCAGAAGCGGCAAAACAGACCTCTGAACTTATCGGACATTCGGCAGTAACCGTAGCAGATGGTGAAAAAATGGCAGATGAAACCGCATTGACACTTAAGGATGTGGCGGTAAAATCACAGCTTATCGTAGATGTAATTCATGAGATTGATATGGCTTCCTCGGAACAGGCAGCTTCCATTGGAGAAGTCAATCAGGGGCTGACACAGGTTTCAGCAGTTGTTCAGACCAATGCGGCGACTGCAGAGGAAAGCTCCGCTTCCAGTGAAGAACTGGCGGCGCAGGCTCAAATGCTAAAGAATGAAGTTAGTAAGTTTAAGCTGTCATAATCTGCCGTAAATACAGATTGTATAGGAAATTGAATAAATGTATCAAAAGGAAACGCCGGATATCCCTGTGAAAACCGGCGTTTCCTTTGTATTTACAGGCTTTTTGTCCGTTATGGAACCTTTAAAAGGAGTCGATGGGGATGTCGAAAAATAAGGACGGGTAGTTGCTGGTTTTTGGAAGTTGTGGTATAATGTGCTAAATATGTCGAAAATCATAGTACGATCATTTGTGATAGTATGAATTAAGCGATTCTGTGCATTGGATTTAAAAAGCAGCACATAAGATGCATATTATCATCAGGTCACGTCCGGCAGTTGTGACCTGAATATAAAAAGACGGGATGCTTTTCGAAAGATAAGTGATAAGGGGGCATAAGAACATGAGATACTTAAAAAATAAGCTGTTACTATTTGTTTCACTGCTGTTAGGCTTTACTGTAATATTTTTAACCACTATTTCTTCGATTCTTTACTATAACAGTTCCATGAAAGAATCCAAAAACAATTCCTTATATCTTGCAGCCGCATATCAGCAGGGCATTGATTCAGTCCTTAATATCTACCGCAACGAATTGAGTATAACCGCTTCCAAGAACTTCCTGACCGATGGAAAGACTTCCGTATCGGAACAAAAGGCATTGCTGCAGGAAGAAGCCCAGGCAGCAGGCTTTGATTACATAACCATTGCAGATGCTCAGGGAGCCAATGATAAGAATGATCAGATTGCCGGTCAGGAATTTTTTAACCAGGCAAAGAACGGAGTTACCTATATTTCCAACCCGTTTCTGGACGGAGATAAAAAGCTGGCTCTCTATATCGGTGCGCCCATTGGAAACACCGGCAAGGTCTTATATGGTGCATTGCCTTATAAGACGATCAGCGATGATCTGACAAAGATTAAGATCGGTGAAAGCGGCTACGCATTTGTAATCAATAAAAATGGAACCACGGTCATTCATCCCACAGAGGATAATGTGGCAAACCCGAAGAACTACATAGAACTGGCAAAAAAAGACCCTTCCTACGCTCCTACGGCAAAGATCTTTCAGAAGATGATGAGTGGTGCTACCGGAACAGGCTTCAGCTTCTATAATGGGCAGCGCCGTCTGGTGGGATATACGCCCTTAAGCGGGCCGGAAGGCTGGACCGTTGCCGTCACCACTCCCCTGACTCAGGTTGAAAGGACGGTACGGTTTACCATTGCCATGTGTGCAGTAACCGGAATTGGTCTTTTATTATTCGCTATCCTGATTACCCGTGTCTTTGCCCGCAGGCTTACCGCTCCGATCGTTGCTGCGACACAGCGGATTGAACGGCTGGCCGAAGGAGATCTGCAGGAAGAGCTGGAACCGGTAAATGGAAAGGATGAAAGCGCCCGCCTGATTCTGGCGCTGCAAAATACCATATGGGGATTTCGTGCATATATTTCCGATATTTCAAACGTGCTGAGTGCAGTTGCTTCAAAAGATTTAACAGCAAAAAGCACTGTGGAGTATAAAGGGGACTTTGTACCTATTCAGGCAGCTTTGGAAAAGATTGTTTCTTCTCTTAACGGTACCCTTCTCCATATAGCAGAATCAACGGACCAGGTGCGTTCCAGCTCTGAGCAGGTGGCACTGACGGGAAGGAACCTGGCAGAAAATTCCTCCGAGCAGGCAGCTACCACAGAAAACCTTACCAATTCTCTGGATATGGTTTCCAGTTACATTAAAGATAATGCAGAGTATTCCCTTTCCATGAAGGAGATTACAGAATCGGCTCTTTTAGAGACTCAGAGGGGCAATGAGGAGATGAAACGGCTTCTCCAGTCAATGACCAACATTGATGACTCTTCCAAGAAGATCCAGAATATCGTAAAGATTATTGATGATATCGCTTTTCAAACCAACATTCTCGCCTTGAATGCGGCGGTAGAAGCGGCACGTGCCGGTGAGGCTGGAAAAGGCTTCTCCGTCGTGGCAGATGAAGTCCGTCAGCTTGCTTCAAAGAGTGCGGATGCAGCCAAGCAGACCACAGATTTGATCCACAGCACCATAGATTCGGTTGCTCAGGGAAAGAAGAATACGGAACAGACAGCAGGCGTGTTCAAAACAATCGTCGAGCAGACACAGAAGATCAACAGCCTTGTTGGTAAGATCTCCCAGTCTCTGGAGAACCAGTCTGACAGGGTTACTGACCTGGAAGAAGGCATGCAGAGAATTTCCATGGTTACACAGTCTAATTCTGCGACTGCTCAGGAAAGTGCGGCTACCAGTGAGGATTTGCTGAACCAGATGCAGATGTTAAAAGAACTTGTAATGGAATTTCGCATGAAAGAATCTGTCTGAATCTCATAGCAGTAAGGGCATGAGAAATCTGTTACTAATGAACATTTGAAAGTGAACACTTAATATGCGAAAGCAAGCATACCAGAAATTGCCGGATGGGATATCTGATAAAAAAAGATTGACAAATAGAAAAGGTCACAGTATAGTAAACATATATATATGGTATGAATAAGGAGATTATGGATATGAAGACGGGCTGCATGCAGAACATGAATCAAATCATGAGGTGCTGTTGCTGCTGTAGATGCTTCCTGGGAAGAGATACAGCTTATTTATGTATGCGTTCAAATATCTGAAATCCGGAATTTATCTTGTAGAAGAGAAAATAAAAGGAAGGAAGCAGGTATATTTGTATGCCGGCTTCCTTTTTTGAATAAGGGTAGGAAAGGAAGGAGATTCATGAATCAGAATCATAAGAAAGGGGAGGGAGACAAAAGTCATGGATTTTGAATTTATACGCGCGAATGTGCCGCTATATGTGGAAGCGGCAGGCATCACGCTCCGCATATCCTTTCTGGGGATTGTGCTTTCCGCAGTTATTGGGCTTTTGTGCAGTCTTATCAAGGTTTTTCATGTGCCGGTTCTCCGGCAGGTGGTAAGCGGTTACATAGAGATATCGAGAAATACCCCGTTACTGATACAGTTGTTCTTTTTATACTTTGGTCTTCCAAAGCTTGGAATTGTTTTAAGCAGTGAGGGCTGTGCTGTTACGGGCCTGGCATTTCTGGGAGGAAGTTATATGGCAGAGGCGTTCCGAACAGGAATCGACCAGGTTCCGGCCATTCAGTCTGAATCGGGACTCAGCCTTGGACTTACCAGAGGGCAGGTATTTCAATACATCATTCTGCCTCAGGCAGTTGCCACTTCGGTACCTGTATTTTGTGCCAATATTATCTTCCTCATTAAAGAGACTTCCGTGTTCAGTGCCGTAGCCCTTGCAGATTTGATGTTTGTGGCAAAGGATTTAATCGGCATCTATTATAAGACCGATGAGGCTCTTTTTATGCTGGTAACGGCATATTTAATCATATTGCTTCCCATATCCTTACTTTGTTCTTATATAGAAAGGAGGGTGCGTTATGCAGAATTTGGGAATTCAAGTGCTGTTCCAGGGAAATAACTTCCTTCGGCTTTTGGGAGGCTTGTGGGTATCTCTTCGAATTGCAGTAATTTCTATGGCCTTGTCCATTGTATTGGGGTTGCTTCTTGGTATGGTGATGACCAGTCCCAAAAAGCCCATACGCTTTATCTGCAGGATTTATCTGGAGATTGTCCGGATCATGCCGCAGCTGGTGCTTTTGTTTCTTGTGTATTTTGGAGCAGCAAAGCATCTGAATGTAAATCTTTCAGGGTCCGCAGCGGCTGTGATCGTATTTACCTTCTGGGGAGCGGCAGAGATGGGAGATCTGGTAAGAAGCGCTCTGCAGTCCATTCCGGTCCATCAATATCAAAGCGGGTTTGGATTAGGAATGACAAAGCTGCAGGTTTACCGTTATATCATCATTCCGCAGACCGTACGAAGACTTCTTCCATCGGTAATGAATCTGCTGACTAGAATGATCAAGACCACCTCTCTGGTGGTACTGATTGGTGTCATCGAGGTAGTTAAGGTGGGAAAACAGGTCATTGATGCAGCCAGGTATACGGTTCCTGATGCAGCCCTTTGGGTATACGGGGTTATTTTTATTCTGTATTTTGCGATTTGTTTTCCATTTTCCAGAGCAGCGGCTCTGCTAGATAAAAAAATAAAGGATTGATTATAATGAAGCAGGAAGTAATTCTAAAAACGGAACATTTAAAAAAATCCTATGAAAATGGAAATCCTGTTTTAAAGGATTTAAACTTTTCACTGGAAAAGGGAGAAGTGGTGGTGATCGTAGGGCCTTCCGGCTGCGGAAAGAGTACCTTTTTACGATGTCTTAACATGCTGGAACCCATAGACTCCGGCACCATCCGGTTCAAAGACCAGGTCATTGAACGGGACAGAAAAGATGCTTATGAGATCAGACAGAAGATCGGTATGGTGTTCCAGAGCTATGATCTCTTTCCTCATATGACTATTTTAGGCAATATCCTTCTGGCACCTTGCAAGGTTCAGAAAAGGGACCGGCAGGAAGTGACAAAAGAGGCTGAACAGTTACTGGAACGAGTGGGACTTCTGGATAAAAAGGATTCCTATCCAAGACAGCTGTCCGGCGGTCAGAAGCAAAGGGTGGCAATTGTAAGAGCACTTATGATGCATCCGGAGATCCTTCTCTTAGATGAGATCACAGCAGCGCTGGATCCGGAGATGGTAAGAGAAGTGTTACAGGTGGTGCTGGAACTGGCAAAAGACGGAATGACCATGGTCATCGTCACCCATGAGATGGAGTTTGCCAAAGCCGTGTCAGACCGTGTTCTGTTCATGGACCAGGGACTGGTCGTGGAAGAGAGCAGGCCGGAGGAGTTTTTTGCTGCTCCGAAGACAGACCGGGCAAAGCAGTTTTTAAATACGTTTCATTATGAAGCGATTTAAATAAAAAAGGAGGAAATCATTATGAAAAAGAAATTATTAGGCGCATTATTAGGAATTACCATGGCAGCGGGGCTGATTGCAGGCTGCAGTGCTCCGGCAAAGGAAAGTGCAGGAGGAACAGAAAGCGGGTCTGCGAAAGCAAGGACCCTGTCTGAGATCAAGGAATCCGGAACCATTAAAATCGGTGTATTCAGTGACAAGAATCCATTTGGTTATGTGGACGCCAACGGTAATATCCAGGGGTATGATGTTTACTTTGCAAAGCGCCTGGCAAAAGACTTATTTGGAAGCGAAGATAAGGTGGAATTCGTCTATGTAGAGGCAGCAAGCCGTGTGGAATACTTAAAATCTGCAAAAGTAGATGTGATCCTTGCCAACTTTACAGTCACCGATGAAAGAAAAGAGCAGGTGGATTTTGCCCTTCCCTATATGAAAGTGGCACTTGGCGTCGTTTCTCCTGATGATAAGCTGATCACGGATGTGGCTGAATTAAAAGATAAGACTTTAATCGTTGTAAAAGGAACCACTGCAGAAACTTATTTTTCTGAAAACCATCCGGAGATAAAGCTGTTAAAGTTTGATGAGTATCAGGAGGCTTATGATGCACTGGCAGATGGCAGAGGGGATGCTTTCTCTACAGATAACACAGAGGTGCTCGCATGGGCTCTTCAGAACAAGGGCTTCCATGTAGGTATTGAATCCATTGGCAATACAGATACTATCGCAGCAGCTGTTCAGAAGGGAAATACAGAGCTTTTGGAGTGGATCAACAGCGAAATCAAAACTCTTGGGGAAGAACAGTTCTTCCATAAAAATTTTGAAGAGACTTTAAAACCGGTATACGGTGATGAAATTGATCCGGAAAACCTGGTAGTTGAAGGCGGTCAGGTATAAAAAAGTAAAAATATAAGGTAATTGAGAAAAATAACCGGCAGGACGTATTGACGTCCTGCTTTTTTTGTATCATAATAACACTGTTATATAACGGTGTTATAAAAAGGAGAAAACGGGTTATGAGCGCTCAGATCAATGGAACACGCCAGGCGATTTTACAGGCAGGGCTGCAGGAATTTATGAAATATGGCTATGAAGGAGCTTCTTTAAGGAGAATTGCAAAGGAGGCGATGGTAACGACGGGAGCCATATACGGATATTTTCCCAGCAAAGAAGCGTTGTTTGATGCACTGACCGGTGAGGCAGCTGACGGACTTTTGGACATGTATAAGCAGGTCCATGTGGAATTTGCCAGTCTGCCCCCGGAGAAGCAGGCAGAGGTTCTGGAGGGAATTACGGACCATTCCGTACCGGATATGGTTAATTATGTTTATGACCGGTTTGAATTATTTCAGCTGCTGTTTTTAAAGAGTGCTGCCGGATACTGTGACAGCTACCTGGATCAGCTGGCTGAGATCGAGGAAAGATCAAGCTGGGATTTTATCAATGCCATGAAAGAATTAGGGCACGAGGTGATGGATATTGACAACACATTGATCCACATCATTTCCCGTTCCTTTTTCCGGCAGCTGTTGGAGTTTGTGGCACATGACGTTCCCAGGGAAAAGGCCATTTCCTATTCTATGGTCCTTGGAAGGTTCCAGCATGCGGGCTGGAAGAAGATCATGGGGCTTTAAGGCCCCTTATTATTAACACTTGTGATTAGTTTTGGCTAACTTTAAAGCGGCAGACTGATCACAAGACAGGAGGAAAAAAGGTGAATGATAAAAATAAGATAATGACGGAACTTCCTGAGACAGGCAAGGTTACGCTGATGACCTTTGCTGGAAACTTCCGGTATTTAACAGGGCTTGGCTGTGTTCTGTCGGGAATCAGTGCAGTGGTTGGGCTGCTGCCATACATATTTATGTGGCTGGCGGTAAAGGCTGCGCTTACAGCGTGGCCGGAAGTAAATCAGGCAGGACAACTGATCCGCTATGGCTGGATGGCAGTAGGAACCTCTCTGCTTTCTATGCTGATTTATTTCGGGGCGTTGCTGTGCACCCACTTATCCGCATTCCGCACAGCCAGAAATATGAAGACTGTCTCCCTGCATCATTTGACAAAATTGCCTGTGGGGTATATTAAGGGTCTGGGAAGCGGAAAGATCCGCAGGATCATTGATGACGGAGTCGGTCAGACGGAATCCTATCTGGCCCATCAGCTGCCGGATTTTGCAGGCGCCGTTGTTACTCCTTTTGCGGTTCTGTTTCTTCTTTTTTTCTTTGACTGGAGATTTGGCCTGATCAGTCTTCTGCCAATGGCGGTGGGAATTTATTTCCTGTCCCGAATGATGGGGCCAAACATGGAAGAATCCATGAAACAGTATCAAGATGCTCTGGAAGATATGAATAACGAAGCCGTGGAGTATGTAAGAGGCATACCGGTGGTAAAGACGTTCCAGCAGAGCATCTTTTCCTTTAAGAATTTTCATGAATCCATTTTGCGGTATCGGGACTGGGCGGTGAAATACACGCTGTCCTTAAGGATTCCCATGTGTGCCTATACCGTGAGCATTAATGGAATATTTGCATTTCTGCTGCCAGCCGGACTTCTTCTGGCCGGAGAGACAGCGGCGAAAGCTTCCGGCATGAAGGTAGTGCTGGATCTGATTTTTTACATTCTCTTTACCCCTGTTTGTGTGACCATGATGGATAAAATCATGTTTACCAGTGAAAATACGCTGCAGGCAAAGGAAGCTCTTACAAGAATCATGGGAATCATGAAGCAGCAGCCTTTAAAAGAGCCGGCGGTTCCTAAGGTTCCAAAAGGCAGCTCCATAGAATTCAGGGGTGTAACCTTCTCTTATGAAAATCATACAATACCGGCAGTTCATAATGTTTCTTTTCAGCTGCCGGAAGGGGCCACTTATGCTTTGGTAGGGCCGTCAGGCGGGGGAAAGACGACCACTGCCAGTCTGATTTCCCGGTTTTATGATGTGGATCAGGGAAGCATTCTGATAGGAGGTGCAGATGTAAGAGAAATTGGAACAGAGGAACTGATGCGCAGAGTCAGTTTTGTATTCCAGGACAGCCATTTATTTAAAGCCAGCCTTTTGGATAACATCCGGGCGGCCAGGCCAGAGGCTTCCCCAAAGGAAGTGGAACAGGCAGTGAAGGCAGCATGCTGTGAAGATATCATTCAGAAATTTCCGGAAGGCCTTCATACGGTAGTTGGCACAAAAGGCGTTTATTTATCCGGAGGAGAATGCCAGAGAATTGCACTTGCAAGAGCCATTTTAAAAGATGCGCCTATAGTGGTCCTTGATGAAGCGACAGCATTTGCAGATCCGGATAATGAATACCAGATCCAAAAGGCATTTGAGAAGCTGGTAAAGGGCAAAACCGTTTTAATGATCGCCCACCGCTTATCCACGGTCAGCAAGGCGGATAAGATTCTTGTAATGAACCGGGGGCAGGTGGAGGAAGCCGGGACCCATCAGGAATTACTGGAAAAGCAGGGCCTCTATGCAAATATGTGGAACGATTACCAGACATCGGTTTCCTGGAAGGTTGGTGAAAAATCATGAGTAAATATTTACAGAAACTGTTTGCCTTAAGCCAACAGGGAGGCAAAGACTTATGGAAGGCAGTGATTGCATGTACCCTTACCAATTTGGGGTATATCTTTCCTGTGGGGCTTTTTGTTCTGCTTCTGGAACAGCTGCTTGGTCCGTTCCTTGGCAGAACAGGCCCGGACATGGGAATGGCAGGATACGTGGGATTATCCATTGTCTGTCTTATCCTTATATTCCTCTTTATGTACCGTCAATACAATGCCACGTTTCTGGCATCTTATAAGGAAAGTGCAAATATGCGTATCAATCTTGCGGAGAAGCTGCGAAAGATTCCCCTATCCTTTTTCGGAAAACGGGATCTGGCGGATCTGACTACCTCCATCATGGGGGACTGTGCCTGGATGGAGACTGCGCTTTCCCATTATATCCCGGAGCTTATAGGAGCCGTAATTTCTACGTTCCTCATTGGAATAAGTCTTCTGGCCATGGACTGGAGAATGGGAATATCCATGCTTTGGGTGGTTCCGGCGGCCTTTTTTCTTTCTGCAGGAACCAGACCATGGATTGATAAGCTGGAAAGAAAACAAAAGAGCAAGATACTGGAGGGCTCAGATAGAATCCAGGAATGCATTGAAAATATTCAGGACATCAAGTCCAATAACCAGAGGGAAGAATACCTTTCCGGACTGAACCGGAAGCTGGTGAGCATCGAAGCCTTTGCCGTAAAATTGGAGGTACTGAACGGAATGCTGGTCACCGCTTCCCAAATGATATTAAAGATCGGGATGGCGACTACGGTTTTATGCGGTGCAATTCTCCTGTCCCGGCAGCAGATCGACTTTATGATATTTTTGATCTTTATGATTGCAGCGACCCGGATCTATGGTCCTCTTACCGGCAGTCTTAGCAATCTGTCCGCAGTATTTTCCACCATGCTGCATGTGGAACGGATGCGTTCCATTGAAGAACAGCCGGTACAGACAGGAAGGGAAGACGCAGATTATCAGGGGTATGATATTGTGTTTGATCACGTAGGCTTTGCCTATAACAAGGGAGAGACCGTTTTAAAAGATGTATCATTTCAGGCCAGACAGGGGCAGGTTACGGCACTGGTAGGTCCTTCCGGAGGCGGAAAAAGCACAGCAGCAAGGCTTGCAGCACGTTTCTGGGATATCAATAAGGGCAGGATTACCATCGGCGGTGTGGATGTAAGCACTGTGGACCCGGAAAATCTGCTTAAGAATTTCTCTGTTGTCTTTCAGGATGTGGTGCTGTTTAATCATACGGTTATGGAAAACATCCGTCTCGGCAGAAAGAACGCTACGGACCAGGAAGTCATGGCTGCGGCGCAAGCGGCTCAGTGTACGGAATTCATTAACCGCCTGCCAAAAGGATATGAAACCATGATCGGGGAAAACGGCTCCGTTCTTTCGGGAGGAGAAAGACAGCGTCTGTCCATTGCCAGAGCCCTTTTAAAGGATGCACCGATCATTCTTCTTGACGAGGCAACCGCTTCTCTTGATGTGGAAAATGAATCTATGGTACAGGGGGCCATTTCCAATCTGGTACGCAATAAGACCGTACTGATCATTGCCCACCGGATGAGAACGGTTGCAAATGCAGACCAAATCGTAGTATTAAAAGATGGAATCGTGGCGGAACAGGGCAGCCCGGAGGAACTCTATGAAAGAGGGGGAATTTACCGCCATATGACCCAATTGCAGCAGCAAAGCCAGAACTGGACCTTATCCCGGGAAGTGTCTGAAAAAACAGGGTCCTGATTCAGGACCCTGTGGGATTTACCGGAATTTCTATGATTATACTGTTCTCTAGATAGGGGATGCTGGTAAAAGATATTATAGCCTGTCCTCCGTAACAGGTCTGGAGCCGTTTGTAAATGTTATGAAGGCCAAAATGGTTTTTTGATTCAGGGCTTTCCGCTCTCATGAGGGCGGAGGCCTTTTTTATATCGATTCCTTTTCCGTTGTCTGAAACCTGGATCCGTATTCTGCCGTTTCCGGCAGAGGTGACGGATATGATTATCTGAGGGGGCACAGGTTCAAATCCTGTTACCATGCCTGAAAACCCATGTTTGATACAGTTTTCTGCCAGAGGCTGCAAAAGGACCTTCATGACCAGCAAGTCTTTTAAGGACGGATCAACGTCGGCCTTGAACTGGATGCCGGAGGCAGAGTGCCGGTTCATGATTTCCATATACAGAGTCACGTGTTCCACTTCCTTTTCCACGGAGACAAAGGTCTTTCCCACATTCAGCGTAGTCCGAAGGTACCGCCCAAGGCTTTCGAGCATTTCTCCGGCCGTCTGTCCGTGTCCGTTCAATACCTGAAAGTGTATGCATTCCAGAGTATTGTATAAAAAATGGGGATTTATCTGTTCGGACATCATCTGGATTTCAGCTCTGGCCTTTTTCCTTTCTTCTTCTTTGATCTGTTCCAGCTGCAGCTGAATGGTGTCATACATCCGGTTTAACTGAATGCCCAAAAGGCTGATTTCATCGGTGTGGGGAAATTCTGTCCGTTTCTGATAGGTGCTGTCATTGATTTTTTCTATGATTTTACTCAGAGTCTTTAAGTTTCTGGTCAGCAGATTGGAGAGAGCCAGAGAAAGAAGGACCGAAGCCAGAAAGCAGGCGAACCACACCAGTATGAAAAAGGAACGAAGCTCCTTTGTATCTCCCAATAACGCCGATTTTCTGGTTACATGAACGACCTTTAAATTACAGAAGGAAACCGGCTCCATGGTAAGAAAGAGTTCCTCAGGGCCTTGCCGGACGGTTCCGGCTGCAGTACTTTCTTCTCTTGATATCCAGGTCTTTATTTCCGGCAGAAAGAAATCCGGGTATTGGTCCTTTGACAGATCCAGAGGGTTCCCGTTTTCATCGGCCAGATACATGCAATACGTATAGCGGTTTGACATTCGCTCAAAATAGGCCCGGATCTGTGCCGTATCGATGAGAAGAAGAAAACGTGCCTTGCGGCCGCCGGGCTGGTCCCGGTAGATCAGGCTGCTGGTGGTCAGATTGCTGGAAACCGGATAAGCGATGGGAATAACATCTCCCTGTCGGAAGGAAGAGCTGTGACGGGTGGGCAATACATTGATTTGGGGATAAGACCAGATATCCTCGGGAAACAGCTTGTCAAAGTAATTGGAAATCCCTAAGGAGGAAGGGCTGAATACGATCTTATCTTCTCCGCAGATCAGAACATTGCTTACCAGATCGTGGTTTTGCAAAAAGGGCTCTGTCAGTGACGTAATTTCGGAAAAGTACTTTGCATAACCTGTAAAATTCCGGTTGTTGATATCGGATATCATCTGGGGAAATGGTTCGTTGACCAGAAGATGGTTCGTGGCGGTGGAAAGAGAATTGAACTGGGAGGAGAGAGAAGCTCCAGCCATGTGGACAGAGCTTTCCGCTTTTTTCAGTACTTCGCTGGTATTCCGCCTGTAAAAGTAGGTATAGGAAAGCTGGCTGATAAGTATGAGTGCTGCAAAAGTAATGAATATCATTCCAATCAGCAGTTGGTAGCGGACTTTTAAGTTGGAGAACCATTTGATCATTGGAAGCTCCTTTCTTCGCTGTTGTACTGTTTTTGAAAATCCGTAGGGGTAAGGCCGGTTCTGGCTTTAAATGCCCGGCTGAAAGAACGGTAATCCTCATAGCCCAGAAGTACAGACACCTCTCCCGGCGTGTGTTCTGCGAATTTCAGCTGCTCCTGGGCATAGTTGATTTTTAGATCCAGGGTATAATCCCGGAAATTCAGCTGGGTCTTATTTTTAAAATAAGTGCTGAAGTAACTTTTGCTTAAACCAAGATAGCTGCATACATCCTCTGTTCTTGGATTTTTTAATAAATTTTTATTGATATAATCAATGGCTTTTTCAATGAGGGGATCGCTTTTTACCGCCCGGCTTACGGACAGCTCCTCTGCAAACACCCATAGGATTTTACACATAAAGCTGCGGATTTCTTCCAGAGAGTTCAGGCTCTGTAAGGTAGCATAGGAATTTCCAATATAGCTTTTTGGAACTCCCTCCAGATACCTGGATAACTGGCTTTGAAGGGTGATCACCAGATAATTACACATGCTGTAAATATAAGAAGGCGGAGGAGCCGTTGTCAGGAGCCTGTCGAAGTAAGTGTGAAACTGGTTTTGGATTTCTTCCGGTTTGTTTTTAAGTACTGCCTCTAACATCTCATTTCCCGGCATGATGATGGGAGGCTGCTCCCCATTTAATACGCTTGCTTCCAGCACCGGACCTGCTTCCGGATAGATGTGCCAGGTAATGACCTGCCTTGCGTCCTTAAAAGAAGCAGGAATGCTTAAAAGGGATAGAACGGGTCTGCCTATGGCGGCTGCCATTAAGACGGTTTGGCTTCCGGCGGATTTCAGGTGTCCGGCAAGTATTTCCTTTAGTGTGCTGCCGTCCGGGGAAGCAAAGGGAAGGTTTACAATAAGAAGGAGACCGGCAGGGGGATATTCCGATACAAGGACATTAGAGTCTTTGAAAGACTGTTCCAAAGACTCCTTTAGGGGGGCAAGGGCCAGATTGGAGTCTGCTTTATCCTCCGCATTTGATGTGGGAGAAAATGCCTGTATCAATACGGTGCAGCTTTCCGTATCCCGTATGGGAAGGGAGTAATCCTTAATGACCTTATCAAGCTCGGGCCGGGTCAGTTCTCCCCGTAGAAGCTGCGGAATGAGATTGAATTTGCGGATGGAGATCTGGGCCGTTCTCAGCTTGTGAAGGGTGGAGAGCCGGTCACTGTGCATCCCCCGTCTGCTTAAGATGTCTTCCTTGAGATTGCAGATCAGTTCTGTTAAGTCCTTGATGGAAATGGGCTTTAGTAAATATTCCTTCACACCATACCTGATGGCTGTTCTCGCATATTCAAATTCATCGTAGCCGCTTAACAGGACGAACGAACAGTCAAACTGCTCCTTTTTCACCCGCCGGATCAGTTCAAGGCCGCTCATGCCCGGCATTTGGATATCTGTGATGACGATATCCGGTTCATAGTAGCGGATTTTATCCAATGCCTCGGCGCCGTTTGCTGCTGTGCCGATGACCGAGACAAAATAGTCTTCCCACGGAATGATGGAACGCAGACCGGAACGGATCTGTGCTTCATCGTCTACGATCAGCAGGGTTATGATTGCACATGGGTTCATATAAGCCTCCTTTGTAAATTTTGTTAGCGAAATAAACAAAATTATAGCATTGTGCACAATGAAAATCAAGTTCTGAGAGACTTATATAGGAACTTCCAAAGAAATGTGACAAAAACAGTAAAAAATGTGGTGTATATATTCGGTAAAATGCATTATTATGAACCTATGAAACTATGGAATCCATAAAAATATAGTGAGAGGGAGCAAGAACGATGAAAAGAACAAAAAAACTGGCTGCATTGGGGTTGGCCGGAATAATGGCAGTGTCTGCACTGGCAGGCTGTTCGTCCGGGAATTCTACTGAGAGTAAGGCCCCGGGAAGTGAGGCGCAAAAAGAAACATCTTCCGGGGATAAGGTAAAGATTACGGTTTGGACCGAGAACAGACATGATTTGGAGTACATGAATAAGATCGTAGATGAATTTAATAAGACCAATGACCACATTGAGATTGAATACGTGGTGCAGACCGAAAACTATGTGAATTTACTTACTATGGCAGCCAATTCCGGCCAGTCTCCGGATGTGTTTACCCAGGTCAATCCGGCAGATTTTAAGAATTTTGCAGATAGCGGCATTATAGAGCCTTTGAATGATTATCTGACCGATGAGTTTAAGAAAGTCAATGAAGCAGATAAGCATTTATACGAAGGCTACAATGTACAGGGAGATAAAATCTACTTTGTTCCGTGCGGAAAGCGGAGCGGTTCCAGAATCATCTACAACAAAGAGATCTTTGATAAATTAGGGCTTGAGGTTCCCAAAAAGCTCAGTGATCTTCCGAAAGTGGCAAAGACCATCACAGACGCAGGTGCCGGAGAGTTTTACGGCATTGCTTTTCCGGGAGCAAGCGGTCCCTTTGAACGCTGGCTGGAGCATTCTGCAGAAATGAGCGGCATCACACCTTACAATTACAGGGAAGGCAGATTTGACTTTACGGGATTTAAACCCTATCTGGAGACCGTCCGCCAGATGTTTACGGAAAACAGTGTATTCCCTGGTTCCTCTTCCATGAAAATCGACCCTGTCCGCGTACAGTTTTCAGAAGGCCATATAGGCATTCATGCAAATGCTTCCCAGGAAGCAACCGTTTTAACGGAACAGTTCCCTTCAAAGGTGGAATGGGGCGTTGCCCAGCTACCCACACTGGATGGAGAAATTAAGGGAAGCGAAGCCTGCTCTCCCAACAATGGCTGGATGATGAGCGCATTTACCGGGCATCCAAAGGAAGCGTGGGAAGTCATTGAATATTTTGGCTCTGAAACCGTTTTAAAAGGTTATCTGGAAGGCGGCTATACTCTGCCTCTGTCCAGTTACATGGCTGAAAAGATTGACAAGACCAAAACCGGAAGAATGGCGGATTTTGCCGGAGCAGACTATGAGGCAGTGCTTCCTGTGGCCCCGTCAGTGACACCGGAAGGAGAAAACTACCGGGATGCTCTATGGAACGCCTGCCTTCCCGAGGGCGGTTCCATTGACGAAACCATTGCAGCCTTAAATAAAACGTATAATGATGCGCTGGACAAGGAAGTAAAGATGGGGAAAACAAAACGTCTGGTCATCAAGGATTATGATCCCCTTAATCCCGGTGCCGGTACGGTAGAGTATCTGGACAAATAAGACTGGCACATGTAAGGAGTGAAGGAAATGAATACTGAAAAATCAATCGGACAGCGGCTGAAAAAAAGCTGGAATAACGGAGATATTCCCATGTGGCTCATGCTTTTTCCAACCATATTTTTTATTCTGGTCATGTCTGTTTATCCCTTTGCCTGGCTGATCCGGTATGTGTTTTATGACTATAACGGGTTTAAGGCATACTTTGTAGGACTTGCAAACTTTGAACGCATGTTTACGGATGCCGTGTATTGGAAAAGTGTTCTCCACACCTTTGAATATGCTTTTTTAAAGCTGTTGTTTGTCCTTCCCCTTTCTCTTATAACTGCGGTTCTTCTGCAGAGAAAAAGGTTTGGAAGCGGGCTTTTGCAGGGAATTTATTTTCTCCCTACGGTCATCAGCTCTGCGGTATACAGCCTGATCTGGTATTTTATTTTTGCCACCTATAACGGAGTATTGAACGGGTTTTTACAGGCGGCCGGAATCATTGATGCACCAATTGACTGGCTGGGAAGCGGAAAGACAGCCATGATCGCAGTTGTTATTGTTGCCGTATGGGGAGCTTTTGGTAATTATATGATCCTGTTGATTTCAGGGCTTACGGGAATCCCTTCGGATGTATATGAAAGCGCCCAGATCGATGGGGCAGGCGGAATCCAGACCTTCTTTAAGATCACCCTTCCCATGCTGGGCCCTGTGCTGAAAGTGGTCATTATGCTGGCAGTGACAACTGCATTTAAAGATTACCAGTCCATTCTGGTATTGACCGGCGGAGGACCAAACAACCGTACCCATGTTATGTTTTCCTATATTTTTCAAATGGTATTCGGCACTTCCCAGGCAGCAGCCCAGCTTCAGATCGGTTATGGCTCCGTACTCAGCATCATGTCGGCCGTCATCGTTGGTGCCGTTACCGTTATTTATTTGAAGTTCAGCAAAAAAATGGATGAGATATGGTAGAAAGGAGAAAAATGGCAAAGGAAAGAGCGGGTCACTCCGTAGAATCAAAAAAAACCAGGACGGTCAACGGAATCATTTTTCTGCTCCTTTTTATACTGGCAGTTCTTACGGTTTATCCGGTGGTATACATTGCATTCGGCTCCTTTAAAACCAACAGTGAGCTGGTAGGCGGCGGTTTAAAGCTGCTTCCAAGAACCTTTGTTCTGGACAATTATAAAAAGGCATGGGAGATTGCCAATTTCTCCAGATATACGGGAAACAGTCTGATCATCAGCTTTGGAGTCATGGCAATCTCGCTTTTTGTCAGCAGCATGGCAGGTTATGTATTTTCCAGAAAAGAATTCCGGTTAAAAAGCCTGATTTACAATGCAATGGTCATGTTTATGTTCATCAATGTGGGAAGTGCTGCGCTGCGCCCTTTGTTTGAACTGGCAGTAAAGCTGCATTTGAATCAATCGCTGCTCGCCATTATCCTGATCTCTGCAGGAAGCGGCCAGGCTACCTATGTATTTTTGATCCACGGGTTCATGAACAGCGTGCCAAAAGAATTGGATGAGGCGGCGAAAATGGATGGCTGCAGTTTCTTCTCCATCTACTTTAGAGTCATTCTTCCCGTGTTAAAGCCCGCTCTTGCAAGCGTGGCTCTCTTATCCTTCCGGGGAGGCTGGAATGAGTATATCCTGCCTCTCATTTTTACCATGACCAATGAGAAGCTCCGGCCTTTGACCGTAGGAGTGGTAGCACTCCAGAATGCAGGGGATGGAGCCGCCGCCTGGAACATCCTGTTTGCAGGTTCCGCCATTGCGATCGTTCCCATTGTGCTTGTTTATATAGCTGCAAGCAGACAGTTCATGGGCGGAATGACAGCCGGTGCAGTAAAGGGCTGAAAAAGAAAAGGAAAAGAGGAATTTACATATGGATTTAGTACTGAATGAATACGGTTTCATTACTGATTATCTGGTAAGCGGATGTAAGGAGACCCCATACTTAAGTTCGATAACGGGAAAGGATCAGCTGGCCTGTGAAAAACTTATGAGGATGGAAGCGGTAGACCATGAGTTTCAATTGCCGGAAGAGGACATCCGGTTAGGTGCTCTCAGCTCTCTTGATATGCCATGGGAATATTATTATACATACGGAAGCTGGTTTGTGGACCGGTCGGATTTTTATCCGCTTCTGAAAAAGATCGAACTTCATGCGGCGGTCCTCTTAAATGTGCCCGGGGATTTACAGGCAGAAGCCTGGCTGTGGAGCTACGGTGCCGTAGATGTGTGGGTCAATCATCTTCCGGCAGGAGGAATCAAAAGCCCGGTCTATAAGCCCATTTCCAGAGAGGTCCTTTCTCTTGATTTAAAAAAGGGAGATAATCTTGTTTTTGTAAGGCTCCAGAATCTGGGAGTCAGGGACACAAGGACCTTATTTGCAATACAGATACCTGGAGAAGAACAAAACAGCATCAAAGTCAGGCTGCCTCATATGGAGTCAGCAGGTGAACTGGCAGCCGCAGGGCAGTGGCTTTCCGGGATCCGCTTAAAGGAAGGCAGACTTCTATTCCCTTCAAAGGCCCCGGAAGGCAGTGGCATCGTGTATGATTCCAGACCGTTGGATTTTGCTCTTTATAAAGACCGTTATACTTATAACGATGTTTCGGGACAGAAGGAGGTAATACTTGAACGTAAACAGCCATTTTTCCGGGCACAGGTTAAGACAAAAGGCCAGGTATTGTCCAGAAGCTTTGAACGTCAGGAGCTGATACAGCCGGTCTGGAGTGGGGAAATGGGGACAGAGGAGAATAAGCAGCGGGTCTATGAAAGAATCGCTTCTGTGCTGCAGATTCCCAGAGGGGATGGTGACAGCTTTTCCATGTATCCCATCCTTGCGCGCCGTTATTCCGGTAACGTTCATCCGGATGATGAAAAAGAGATTTACAGGTCTCTGGACCAGATCGAAAGCCGGAGGGACTGCTCTGATTTTCTCACCTGCGCAATGGTTCGCTATATGAAGTTATATCCCATGAATGAGGCTTTGGCAGCCCGTCTAAAGGAAGTAATGTTAAATTACAGGTACTGGATGGATGAAGCGGGAAATGACGGCATGTGTTTCTGGAGTGAAAACCATTCCCTTATGTTCTTTGTCAGCGCTTATATTGCAGGAGGATTTTATCCGGAGGATGTGTTCACCCGTTCCGGAAAGACCGGAAAAGAGATGGAGAAAACGGCCAGAGTCCGAATCTATGACTGGTTAAAGGAGACACTTAACGAAGGCTTTGACGAGTTTCACAGCGGCGGATATACACCCATTACCTTTTCGGCCATATTGAATGTGGTTGATTTTGGAGATGAGGAGCTCTCTGCTTTGGCTGTTAAAGCGGCAGACCGGCTGCTCCATGACCTGGCGCTCCAGACCTTTCAGGGAGTATCCGTGGCTCCTATGGGACGAGTATACCGTGAAGTCCTTTATCCCTTTGCCCAGGATATCCAGTGCCTCATCAATCTGATTGATCCCAAAGCTCCGGACCGGTTCAGTGAATGGGTCATCGTTCTTGCAACAAGCAGCTATCAGATTCCAAAAGGTCTTAAAGCTCTTATGGATGAGCCGGCTTCTCTTTTCTATGACGAAAGCAATGCATGCATCTGCGTGGAAAAGACCAAAGATTATATGCTGACGTCCGTTCAGTCCAAAGGGGATGGAAAGCCGAGAAGCTGGGAAAACATCTATGGGAAAGAAGGGGCTGATATGGGCAGCTTTGCGTACGTGAAATCGCTGAATGAGTGTTTTCATGGAACGACCCAGTTTGAACCTGGAGTATTCGGTTATCAGCAGCATATGTGGTATGCAGCCTTAAGTCCGGCGGCAGTGGTATTTGTAAACCATCCGGGAGGAAGCTGTGAGGCCTGTTCCGTAAGACCGGGATACTGGTATGGGAATGGAATCATGCCTGCCTTAAAACAGGTGGGCCGTGTGCTTTATGGTATTTACCGGATTCCGCTCAGTCATCCGATTCCATTTACCCATGTTTACTGGCCTCAGAGCAGATTTGAGGAGCAGAAGATGGAAGACGGGTGGCTGGCCGGAAAGGCGGGAAACGGATATGTGGCAATCTGGTGCAGCAATGAATTAAAGCCTTATGAGGATCAGCTTTTTGATTGCGAATACCGGTCTGACAGCCGGGACAGTGCTTATGTCTGTGTCTGCGGCAGCAAAGAAGAGTTTCATAGTCTTGACGGCTTTTTAAATAGCTGCAGGAAGATGAACCCGGTGTATGATAAGACACGTTCAGAGCTTCAGTGTAACGGCCATAGTCTGATCTATGAAAAGCATGAAAATCCCACTCAGTATGTATAAAGATTACGGAAAAGAAATCACGGGTTTTCCTTGTGTTTGGATTTGGCACATATTGTAAAAGGGAAAATTTTATGGTATGCTAAAGAAGCTGGCAGTTTCAATGATGCGGAGCGAAGGCGATGAAGTGGCTGCGTCATGAAAAGACCGTACCCTTCATGGTTTATGGAAAGCAAAGATAAAAAAAGAGTGGAAAAAGCTCACAGGCCACATGGTTTGTGGGCTTTTTTTGAGAAGTCCTGCCTGTACCTGGATTCAGTCAGTGCTTTAAGCTCACAGATAGGAGAAACCGTAATATGAATAAGAAAGAAGCCAATGAATTAAAGAAACTTTTCACCCCTGCCAATTGTGCCATCAGCAGGATCTGCGGATGCTATGTGGATGCAGAAAAAAACAAGCGGACGGAATTAAAGGAAGCCTTTTTGTCCCTTCCGGAAGAGGAAGCGTTTAAATATTTTACCATTTTCAGAAGCGTATTATCCGGCTCCATCGGAAAAAATATGGTGAACATGGAATTCCCTCTTCATACGGAAGAAGAGGGCGGAACCCAGAATTTTTTATTAAAACTTCGGGACAGCCAGTTAAAGGATGATGGGCTTATCGAAGAGTTTTATGACAAAGTGATCGCAAGCTATGATTACGGCGAGAATTATTACATAATCCTCATTCACTGTGCTTACGATATTCCGGCAAAATCCTCGGACGGTCTGGAAATGTACGATGCTTCTGATTATGTATATGAATTCATTCAGTGTGCCATCTGTCCGGTAAAATTATCAAAAGCAGGCCTTTGCTATAATTCAGAATCAAATGCAATAGAAAACAGGAGCCGGGACTGGCTTGTGGAAGCTCCGGATACCGGCTTTTTGTTCCCTGCATTTACTGACCGGAATACGGATATCCATGGTCTTCTTTATTATGTAAAGAACCCTGAGCAGATGCCGGAACGTCTGATTGATGAACTGCTGGGCTGTGTGATCCCCATGACTGCAAAGGATCAGAAGGAGACTTTTCAGGCCATTGTAGAGGAAACTCTTGGAGAAAACTGTGATTTTGAAACGGTAAAGAACATTCATGAAAGTTTAAATGAGATATTGGAAGAGACAAAGGATGAACCGGCACCGTTTACTCTTGACAAATATCAGATGAAAAAACTGCTGGAAACTAACGGCGCCAGCCAGGAAAAGCTGGAGGAATTTGACAAGCGCTTTGAAGAAGGCCCGGAAGGAAAAAGTACCAGCTTTATGGCTGCCAATGTGGTCAATACCAGAAGCTTTGAGATTAAGACAGCCGATGTGAGCATAAAGGTTGCCCCGGACAAGACCCATCTGGTGGAGAACCGGATGATCGACGGAAGGCCATGCATTGTAATCGGAATCAGCGAACATGTGGAGATCAACGGAATCACTGTAAGGCCCATTGCAGCAGAAAAGGCTGCCGGGGGAATGGAACTGGAGGAGCTGGAATAACCGGCTACCTTTTCCGGACAAGGCGGGCCAGGGCCTGAAAGAGGCTTTGTACGCAGTAGACCACTGTCTGGTCAAAGAAGAATGCAGCAGGAGCTGAAAAAATGAGAACCAGTCCAAAGGTCAGGACCGGATTCTGAGTAACTGCAAGCCGTTCCCGGACAAAGTAAAGCACAGCCCAGTGGACCAGCAGAACAGAGTAGCTGTACCGGATTAGAAATCCCATGACCCTGCCTGGTACCGGGAGCCGGGCTTCTGCTAAACGCAGCAGAAGGAATATGGAACCTGCCAGAAGAATCATCATGGGAGCGCCGTCTGCTAATAAAATGGCCTTGTAGTCCTCTCGATAGATGACGCAAAGGACCGTACCGATCAAAGATACTCCCCCAAGGCCCAAAAACAGACGTCTGCGGGAAAAAGAAGCCGGATGGGCAAAGTAATACCCAAGCAAAAACACTCCTTCCCATGGACTGATCATAAGCTGGACATTGACCGGCAGGCCGGCTGCAGGCAGATAGACCGCAAGGCACCTGAAAATCAGGATCAGGGCCGCCAGTCCGTGAAGCAGAGCATCGGGTAAATGCTTTAAGAGTATGGAAAAAAACGGCGCCAGAATATAAAGGGACAGGATTACGTAAATGACCCACAAGTGGGGCGCCCAGTCAATAGGACCTGCCAGCATGTCCTTTCCTGCTCTTATGATCCCGTTTAAGAATCCGGAAGTAAAGTACTGAGAGGATAAAAGGATGTAAATGCCATAGTAACAGAAAAAGGGGATGGCCACCTGGATAAAGCGTTTATAATAAAAGCTTGCCAGAGGGCCTTCCTTCCGGTTTAATATCAGCGCTCCGCTGTTCATGATAAACAGGGTATTGCAGACAAATAAAATGGCAATCAGAGATTGTACAGCGACCCAGGTGCCCCGGTTTTTTAAAAGACTTAAGGACGAAGAATCCAGGCAATGGACCAGTATGACAAAAACAGTGGCAATCAGGCGTATGTAATCCAGGTAGAGAATCCGGTTTTTACTCTCTGCTTTCCCCGGAAACAGGTTTTTAAAATGATTTCTGTCCTTTCTCCCTGCATTTCCATGGAGAAAAAGAGATATGAGGATAAAAGCCAGAAACATCAGCTGTAATTTTCCCATGTTCTTTTGTTCCTTTCCGTTCTGTATCAATCAGTTCTCCCCATTATAGCACAGGAGCGGCCATGGAACAAATCAAAACGCTTTGCGCATCCTTTTATGCTATGCTATACTTTAAGAAAAACGAAGAGGAAATAACAGTGGCAGACAGAACATTTGGCTGGGTACAGGAGGCCTATATCCTGAGAAATTTAAAGAATGTGGTATCCGTATTTGTGCCGGAATCACCGGTGAACCGGATTCTTCGTACGGATAAGATCCCCAGGCTTATAGCAGAAAAAGATGGAAGAGATATTTTTATAAAAGAGCTGGAAGAAGAAAACATCCGCATTCCTTATACCCATCTGAAGGGAAAAGGAACGCCCGCAGGCTTTACAAGAAGCAATGCGCCCTGCTCCGGCATTATCCAGGCGGTGCTTCCGGGCCAGCGGAAAGAATACCAGAGTGACTGGCCGGCGGATTCTTTTCTCCGGTGGGCGGTCAGCGTGGGATTTCTTGATTATGACAGGGGGGAAGATGTCTGCTCTCTCTCAGAGCTTGGCCGTCAGTATGCAGATGCGAAAGAAGGAAGTGAAGAGGAGGCAAACGTGCTTATGACAGCATTTTTATCTTATCCTCCGGTTTGCAGAGTTCTGTCTTTGCTTGCAGAAGAAGAACACTTAACAAAGTTTGAGATCGGAGCAAGGCTTGGATTTCTCGGAGAGGCTGGCTTCACCTCCATTCCCCAATATATGATCTTAGAAGGGCTTTTGGAGGCAAAGACAAAGGAAGAGAGAACCAAACTTTTGCAGGATACGGAGGGGACCAGTGATAAGTACGTGCGCACCATCTGCAGCTGGCTGATCCAGATGGGTTTTATCAGTAAGGTTCCAAAGGAAGTGACAGGCCGTAGAGGAAACCGGGTATCTTCTGCAGTCATTCCCCAGTCTTATAAACTTACATTAAAGGGACGGACCGTATTAAAACACACCACCGGAGTTTCCAGATTTGCCAGAATTCCCAAAAGGGTGATGTGGGACATGCTGGCAACCAAGGCGGCGGACCGGGAGTATTTAAGAAACCGGAGAACCCATATCATCAAATATTTAGAGGGCGGTTACCGTTCTCCTTTGCAGATACAGGAATATTTAAACAGCAGGGGAATAAAGGAAGAGACAGAAACCATTCTCGATGACCTCCAAAGCTTTGTAAGGATTGGGCTGCAGGTGAAAAAAAACGGGGACACCTACCGGGTGATGGATGAGATTAAGGGGCTTAAGCTGCCCGATGAAGGCCGGTCCGGCATACCGGTAAAGTCAGAGGTATCTGTGTATAAGGATTATTTAAGGACCCATATGACCCATGTAGATCATAAATATCTGATTCTTGTGGATCTGGGCTTTGACGGCAGCTCTGACCGGGATTATGAGATTAAGACCGCAGAGCTTCTGACCTCGGAGCTTATGTTTAAAGGGGCCAGGCTTGGGGATACCAGAAAGCCAGATGTGTGCGTGTATTACGGCGACCACGGGCTGATCATCGATAATAAAGCGTATGGGAAAGGATATTCTCTTCCCATAAAACAGGCAGACGAGATGTACCGTTACATCGAAGAGAATAAAGAGCGAAAGGATTTGCTTAATCCTAACCGGTGGTGGAAAATCTTTGATGAATCTGTGACGCGCTTTTCCTTTGCATTTATTTCCGGCTCCTTTACAGGAGGATTCAAGGACCGGATAAACCTTATATCTGCCCGGTCGGGAATTCATGGAGCTGCAATCAATTCCGTAAACCTTCTTCTGCTGGCGGAGGAGTTAAAAGCAGGAAGACTTGGCTATGAGGAATGCTTCCGGCTTTTTGAAAGCAACGGTGAAATTTCGTTTCCGTTTTCGCTTCCCTCGGGAGATTTTTGCTGAAAATCGTGTACTTATTAAGAAACATTGAAAAATCGCTTGCATTCTTCCGATTACATCATTATATTTTAAAATGTTTATAAAAATTTTATAATATACAAAGGATCAGGAAAAATGAAAGATATGGTACCCCAGTTTTTTTTATCAATGAAGCATTACACCAAAGAGCAGTTTGTTAAGGATTTTATATCCGGTATCATTGTAGCAATCATTGCCCTTCCTCTTTCCATCGCCCTTGCTCTGGCCTCCGGTGTGACTCCGGAACAAGGACTCTACACTGCCATTGTGGCAGGCTTTGTGATATCTCTTTTGGGCGGAAGTAAGGTACAGATCGCAGGTCCCACAGCAGCGTTTGCTTCCATTGTGGCAGGAATTGTCATAAAGAATGGCATGGATGGCCTGGCCCTGGCCACCATCATGGCAGGAATCATTCTGATTCTTATGGGACTTTTGCGCCTTGGAAGTCTTATCCGTTTTATTCCTTACACCATTACCACAGGATTTACCACAGGGATTGCAGTCACCATTTTCATCGGGCAGATCAAGGACTTTCTCGGTCTGACCTTTCAGGAGGCACCTGTGGAGACTATGGAAAAGTTAAAACAGGTCATACTCTGTTTTAATACCTTAAATCCCATGACATTGGTGACCGGTCTTGCGGCTCTTATGATTTTAATTGTCTGGCCCAAATTTTTCAAGAAAATTCCGCCGTCGTTGATTGCCGTCATTGTAACGGCACTGGCAGTCCGGCTGTTTAAGCTTCCGGTCAATACCATCGGAGATCTGTATACCATTTCTTCCGATCTGCCGTCGTTTCACCTGCCTGAATTTTCCTTTGCCATGGCGATGAAGGTCCTGCCGGATGCGGCTACCATTGCGGTGCTGGCGGCGGTGGAATCTCTGCTTTCCTGTGTGGTGGCAGACGGAATGGCAGGCAGCAGACATAATTCCAACATGGAACTGGTCGCTCAGGGAGTAGGTAACACCTGTTCTGCCTTGTTTGGCGGAATTCCGGCTACCGGAGCCATTGCCCGGACCGCAGCCAATATAAAAAACGGCGGACGGACGCCGGTATCAGGCATGGTCCATGCAGGACTTTTGCTGTTGATACTCATTCTCCTTATGCCTTATGCCGCGCTGATTCCCATGCCTGCAATTGCGGCTATCCTCTTTATGGTGGCTTATAATATGAGCGAATGGAGAGAATTTGTTTCCATTGTAAAAACAGCACCAAAGAGCGACTGGTTTGTGCTTCTTGTTACCTTTGGGTTAACGGTGGCATTTGATCTTGTTGTGGCCATCGGAATAGGCCTGGTATTTGCTTCCATGCTGTTTATGAAACGGATGGCAGATGTGGCAGATGTCAGTGGATGGAGATATCTGGAAGACCAGAAAGAGACCCAGGATAAGGACCCGATCGATCTAAAGCCGGTGCCAGGGCATGTATCCGTATTTGAAGTCAACGGCCCCATGTTCTTTGGTGCCGCAGATAAAATATCAAAAGTGGTTTTGGAAGAAGGCAAGAGAGTGCTGATTCTTCGTATGCGCAGCGTTCCGGCAATGGATGCCACTGCCTTAAAGAGTCTGCAAAAGCTCCACCAGAATCTAAAAAAGAAAAATGTGATTATGGTTTTATCCCATGTCAATGAACAGCCTATGTCTATTATGGAAAAGGCAGGCTTTACAGATGTCATTGGCAAAGAGAATATTGCGGGATGCATTGATGACGCTTTGCTTCGTGCGGCAGGGCTATAATCTACATAATTGAGAAAAATGGCTGCTGCAAAATCTGCAACAGCCATTTTTCTCGTGGTACAATATTCGCCTTTTTGTGATAAAACGGGCCGGGCAGACACGGATAATAATTTTATTCTATAATGGGTTATTGGAGCAGATGATTTTAACCAATCATCTGCTCCAATAATTTTGTACAAGTTTTATAAAGTATTCTATAGGCTTTGAAATATAATGATCTTTGTGATATGTAATTGTCATTTCCCATTGAGGTCTATCAGGAAGGAGAAAATATGCCACATCTTCCTGTTCCTTTGCGTGGGTTTCGGGAATGAGCGTGCATCCCATGTTAGTTTTTACCATTGTATAAAGCGTTCGGTTATTGGCTGTTTCAAAAAGAATTTTTGGAACAAAGCCTGCTTTGTGGAATAGAGGGTCTATGACTCTGCGCAGAGTAGAGTCTTTGGACATCAGGATAAAAGCATCGTCTTTAAAAAGAGAAAGATCAATGGTTGCATAGGCCTCATACGGCGGGTTTGCATATGCTGCAAGGGGATGGGACCGGGGGATGCCAAGAAGGATATTTTCATATCCGACATGGACAAATTCAATGTTAGGGACTTTGTCTTCCTCAGACACAGTGGAAAATCCCAGATCCAGATAATCCTTGGATAACATGGCCAGCTGTTTTTTTACATTGATTTCAGAAGGCTCGATGGTGATTCCAGGGAACATGGTGTGAAAATCTGAGTAGATATTTAAAAACATGGTAGTCCCCCGCTCCGGTGCCAGGCCGATACGCAGGGTTCCTGAATGATTGCCTGCAATGTCATAGATTCTACTATAAGCCTCTTTCTTTAGCTGTAATATTTTTCTGCCGCATTCTACGTAGATGCTGCCGGCTTCTGTCAACCGCAGGTCATATTTGTTGCGGTGAAACAGAGGCTGCCCCAGTTCTTTTTCCAGCTTTAAGAGTTGTTGATTCAGACCGGACTGAGAAATGTATAACTGTTCCGCAGCCCGTGTAATACTGTGCTCATCTGCTATTTTTATAATATATTCTATTTGACGCAAATCCATATGTAAGCCCCTTTTCATTTTATACTAAGTTTTACTTAGTCAAATAATAAATTTAAGTAATTAGACTTATATCTATCTATTATGTACAATAAAAATGATAAAAAATCAAGTCTAATATTGAAAATGACGAAAGAAAAATGAAAATCATCAGGAGGTAAATTATGTCAGTGATTACAAAAATGGAAGTTTATCCGGTTGCAGGGAGAGATTGCATGGAATTAAATTTAAGCGGAGCCCATGCCCCCTTCTTTACCCGAAATGTAGTTATTTTGCATGGGGATAACGGAGATATGGGAGTAGGAGAAGTTCCCGGAGGAGAAAAGATTACAAAGGCATTGCTGGAATGCATTCCTATGGTAGAGGGAACAAGAGTTGCCGAATATAAAAACACACTTTTAAAGATAAAGCAATTTCTGGATTCCAAAGGAGAGGAAGATGTGAGAGGGGCACAGACCTTTGACCAGCGTACCGGAGTCCATGTTCTGACGGCAATTGAAGCTCCCTGTCTGGATTTATTGGGGAAGCTGTTAGACGTTCCGGTCTGTGCTTTGCTGGGAGATGGGAAGCAGAGGGATAAGGTCCGGATGCTGGGATATTTGTTTTTTGTGGGAGATCCGGATAAAACAGACCTGCCTTATGAAAGAGAAAAAGATTCCAAATGCGATTGGTACCGGATCCGGCATGAAGAAAATATGACGGCAGAAAAAATTGTTGCCATGGCAAAGGCAGTAAAGGATAAGTATGGATTTCAAGATTTTAAGTTGAAAGGAGGCGTTTTAGAGGGAAAGGAGGAAATGAAGGTGGTCAGGGAACTGAAAAAAGCATTTCCTGATGCCCGCATCGATCTGGACCCAAACGGCGGCTGGAAGCTTGAGGAAGCAGTGGAATATGTAAAAGGAATGCAGGGGATTTTGACTTATTGCGAAGATCCCTGCGGAAGAGAAGGGGTTTATTCCGGCAGGGAAATTATGAGTGAGTTCCGGAGAAGAACAGGATTTCCGACAGCTACAAATATGATTGCAACGGACTGGAGAGAAGTTGGGCACGCCTTAGAGCTGCAGGCGGTTGATATTATTCTTGCAGACCCTCACTTCTGGACCATGAACGGTTCTGTCAGAATCGCACAGATGTGCCATGACTTTGGCTATACCTGGGGATCTCATTCCAATAACCATTTTGACATTTCCCTTGCCATGTGCGCTCAGGTCGGTGCCGCAGTGCCCGGAGAATACAATGCATTAGACACTCACTGGATATGGCAGGAAGGGCTGGAGAGGCTTACCAAAGAGCCGCTTCAGATCAAGGACGGCTGTGTTGAAGTGCCAAAGAAGCCTGGCTTGGGAATTGATGCGGATATGGAGCAGATATTAAAAGCCAATGAGCTGTATAAGAAGCATTGTCTGGGAGGAAGGGATGATTCCGTCGGAATGCAGTATTTGATTCCCGGCTGGAAATTTGATTCCAAAAAGCCATGTATGGTGCGTTAATGGGAAAATACAGGGGATAAACAGGTTAAGGAGGAGGTATTCTTATGAGTTTTACCGCAATTGTGGGTTTTGCAACAATGATATTAATTACAGTGCTTTTGTTAAAAAAGAAAGTGAGCCCAATGTTTGCGTTTACAGTCATTCCGATCGCAGCAGCATTTCTTATAGGGGCAAGTGTATCTGATGTGAGCGGCTATCTGGAAACCGGACTTAATAAAACAAAAGGATTGATGCTTATTATGTTCTTTTCTCTGCCGTATTTTTCAGTTATGTCAGATGCCGGGATGTTTAACCGGATCGTGGAGATATTGTTAAAGCACATCAAGCTCGGTGCAGTGACCATCTGTGTAATTACGGTTCTGGTAGCTCTGATCGCAGAGATAGACGGCAGTGTAACCGCCACATATCTGGTAACAATCCCCATGATGCTTCCGTTGTATAAGAAATTAAAGGTAGACCCCAGAGTATTGCTGTTCTTATGCTCTGCGTCCATGTGTGCGCTGTTTGTGACACCGTGGAATTCGAGAAACTTACGGGCTTCCACATTGCTTAACGGAATTGATGGTGCCAATAACTATATCTTTACAAAGATGTTTCCGCTGATGGTGCTATACATAATTTTTTGCATTATAACGGCTGTTGTCATGGCAAAAATACAGATCAAAAAGGGGGCTTTGGCTGTGAACGATGAAGCCTCCCAGGAAGTAAAGATGGAATATAAGGAACTGGCACGGCCAAAGCTGTTTTTGTTCAACCTGCTTCTGACTTTTGCAATTATTCTGGCTTTGGCTTTTGTACCCTGTGAAGATTACTTTGTATTCGCCATTGGACTGGTCATTGCCCTGACTGTTAATTATCCGGATTTAAAGTTACAGGAGGAACTGCTTAAATCGTATGGAAGACAGCTGTATTCCGTCGCATGTGCTGTATTTTTGGCCGGTGTAGTGGTCGGAGTTTTGTCAGAAAGCGGGATGATGGATGCTATGGTAAGTTTTTTGGTCAATATCATACCTTCTGCCCTTGGTCCCTGGCTGTATCTGATTGTTGCAGTGCTCAGTATGCCTTTGATGCTTATATTTACCAATGATATCTGGATATATACGTTTATTCCCATCGTAGCAGGCGTGGGAGCAAAATACGGCATTGCAAATGATGTAGTCGTGTTTACCCTGCTTATGAATATGGGAGCTATGGTTTCACCGGTGGCACAGCCACAGATTTATCTGGCCTGTGATCTGGCAGATGTAAAGCTGTCTGACTATGTAAAATTTTCATTTAAACCGTTGTGGATTCTCAATATTCTCTGGCTGGTATCAGGGCTTGCTCTTGGAATATTCAGATAAAAAATAAACGGCATGTATTATTGATGGAAGGAATAAAAATATGGAATATAAGAGATTTCAGAACACGGTAATTGTACGGATCGATCCAGGAGAAGAGATTCTTGAGCTTCTTTTAGATGTTGTAACGAAAGAAAAGATCAGACTGGCTGATGTAAGTGCACTGGGAGCAGTCAATGAATTTGTAGTAGGTGTTTTTGATACAAAGCAAAAGAAATATCACTCCAATTCATTCAAAGGAGACTTTGAAATTGTATCTCTGACAGGAACTGTGACAGAGATGGATGGAAAAAGCTATTTCCATCTGCACATGAGTGCAGGCGACAGAAGCGGAAAGGTATTCGGCGGACATTTAAACCGTGCAATGGTGAGTGCGACCTGTGAAATGGTGATTCATATTATAGACGGTACCGTTGGAAGAACGTTTAGTGAAAGCGTTGGCCTTAATCTGTTTGATTTTCATTGATCTCACAGAACCATGCGGCAGCCAGCAATAAAAACGGCCATTCCCTCTTTCGGGAATGGCCATTTTTATGGTTTTCATTGTTGTAACAGACCAGTCGTTACTGCTCAGATACGAGCTGGTCAAGGGATTTGAACTGGTATCCCATTTCCTCCCATTTTGTCAGCAGTTCATCAAGAATCTGGGCATTGGTACTGGAAGTGCTGTGAAGCAAAACAATAGCGCCCGGATGAATCCTTCCCAGCAGCTTTTTAAAGGCCTCTTCCCTGGACGGCTGTTTATCCTGATACCAGTCCACATAAGCCAGGCTCCAGAAAAAGGTTTTGTATCCCATATCTTTTGCCATCTGAAGATTGGTCTCACTGTATTTACCCTGAGGCGGGCGGTAATATTTCTTCATGGGCTGTCCGGTGGTTTTTTCATAAAGACTTTCTAAATCCTTCAGCTCTTTTTCAAAGGCTTCCTTTGTTGCCATCTTTGACATATCCGGATGATGGTAGGTATGGTTCCCAACGGTATGGCCTTCATCAAGCATCCGTTTTACCAGCTCCGGAGCCGTTTCTATGTAATTTCCTACCACAAAAAAGGTAGCCGGTGCATGATGTTTTTTTAAAGCATCCAAAATAGCAGGGGTGTTGCCGTTCTCATATCCGGCGTCAAAGGTGAGATAGAGAACCTTATCCGGGGTTTTCTGAGCGTAATAGGAGTCAAACTGCTTTAGATAATCCATTGTGGCATTGGCCACCGGAGGCTGCCCCTCCTGCTGGAAACTTAATCCCCAGTTCCCATCGGCCGCAGCAGTGACTGCCTTCTGATGTTCTGTAAACATAGCGCCCATCTGCCCTGCAAGGAATGCGCAGAGAAAGAGCAGGAATATTTTGGCTGATCGTTTGCCGGTTTCAGGCGAAACAGGAATTCGCCTGATCGTTTCCGCTATCTTTAGATTCTGCAAAAACTTCATATTGAATAAGCTCCGTTACGTACGTTTGTTTCAATATATGAAGGTTTAGCCTGTCACTATTCGGAGAGATTATTGTCCCGGCTGTTATTCGCTGATAATGGTACCCGCTTTTTCCTCAAGGCTTGCTTTCGCCTTTTCCATAGAAGTAATGATCGCTTTTCTGTTTCTTCCGTGTTCAATGAAATCCACAGAGGCTTCGATCTTTGGAAGCATGGAAGAAGACTCAAACTGGCCTTCCGTAATGTAGGAAACGGCCTCTTTCAAATTCATATGGGCAATCGGCTTTTCATCCGGTTTGCCGTAATTCAGTTCCACGTTATCCACGTTTGTCAGGATCATAAGCACATCGGCATCGATCTCTTTTGCCAGCAGCCCGGCAGCCCGGTCTTTTTCAATGACCGCGCTGGCCCCTTTTAACACATAGCCCTGTTCAATGACCGGAATCCCGCCGCCGCCGCAGGCGATGACGATCTGGTCCGCATCTAAAACTGCTTTGATAATATCGATTTCCACGATGGAAACAGGCTTTGGAGAAGCCACCACTCGGCGAAAGCCCTTTCCTGGAACTTCTTCCACAAAATTCCCTTTTTCCTCCTCCTCTTTTGCATCCTCCGCAGACATAAAACGGCCGATGGGCTTTAAGGGAGTATAAAAAGCTTCGTCATAAGGATTTACCATCATCTGGGTCAAAATAGTAGCAACGGATTTATAAATGCCGCGCTTCATAAGCTCCGCACGGATTCCATTCTGCAGATCATATCCGATATAGCCCTGGCTCATGGCAGAACAAACGGACATGGGAGCAGAGGTATAGCCGTCATGCTGTTTTCCAAATTCATTCATAGCTGTATGGATCATGCCAACCTGGGGGGCATTGCTGTGAGTGACAGCAACCTGCCAGCCGGCTTCAATAAAATCTGCGATCACCCTGGCAGTTTTGCTGACAGCTTCTTTTTGTTCGGGAAGGTTCGTTCCTAAAGCGTTATGTCCCAAAGCCATAACAATACGTTTTTTTGCCATATCTGTTCCCTCTCAGTTCGTTGTAATTTTATTAAAAAAGATAAGGATATTATATTATCAGGCAGAAAAAAAAGCAACTGGTTTTCCGTATTCAGGAAATATGCGGTAAATTATCTTATATTTTTTCAAAAGAATTTAAAAAATATTTATGGATATCTTAAGATCAGGTGGTATAATGTTTAGGTAGCAACAGAATATGAAAGGACTGCATAGACATGTTATCATTGATCCTGCATCTGATCGTTCCAATGTTTTTTTATTCAGGAGTGACCAGCTTTTTGTTTCTGGGCTTAAAGATGGATGCTCTGGCTGCTACGGCATTCGCTGCGGTGGTCTGCGCTCCCTTATTTTACGGCATATACGGCATGGATCAGAAGAAACGGGGAATAGGTAAAGCAATCAGCCTGAAGCTTCACGGCTGCTTTTTCCTTATTCTTTTATTTGGGGCAGCCCTTTGTGTGTGCGGCAATGAGCTCATTGCACTTTTAAAGCTGACAGACAGCTCACAGACCTATGATGAGGTGAGAGCTGCACTCTACACGCCGCCTGTGCCGGTTCAGATTCTGGCCTCTGGCTTTTTGATTCCTGTCACAGAAGAACTGATTTTCAGAGGACTTTGTTTTCCGGCGCTTCGGGACAGGCTTTCTTTTTTGCCTTCTGCAGTTTTATCAGCTGCTCTGTTTGGTATTTATCATGGAAATCTCCCTCAGGGAGTGTATGCTTTTTTGATTGGCATGACAGCTGCCTGGCTGTACGAGATTACAAAAACGTTACTGGCAGCCATACTGCTTCATATGTCAGCCAATTTATTGTCACTGCTTGTGACGAATACCGTATTTGCGGGGATGCTGTTTGAAACGGAAAAAAAGACAGCTGTGGCAGCTGCGGCGGCCCTGTCTTTTGCTGTATCGATCGTATGTGCAATCCGGATTTACAGCAAAAACAAATTAAAGGAGGATATGGTGTGAAACTCTTATCTGTGGCAATTCCTTGCTATAATTCTGAATCTTATATGAGGCACTGCATTGACTCGCTTCTGCCGGGAGGAGATGAAGTTGAGATTCTCATTGTAGATGACGGTTCTACCAAAGACCGCACTGCGATGATTGCAGATGAATACGAAAGCAAATATCCCAATATATGCCGTGCGATCCATCAGGAGAATGGTGGCCATGGAGCTGCGGTCAATGCGGGACTTATGAATGCGACTGGAATCTACTTTAAGGTAGTGGACAGTGATGACTGGGTGGATCAATCTTCCTATATGGAGATTTTGGATACATTAAGAGGCTTTGTATACGGAGAAAAGACGCTGGATATGCTGGTGAGCAATTTCGTTTATGAAAAGCAGGGAGCCAAGAGAAAAAAGGTAATGCATTACCGTACGGCACTTCCTCAGAATGAATTGTTTGACTGGGATGATGTAAAGGTATTTATGCTTGGACAGTATATTCTTATGCATTCGGTCATTTACCGGACAGAGCTTTTAAGGCAGTGCGGGCTGGAACTTCCCAAACATACCTTTTATGTGGACAACATCTTTGTGTATCAGCCGCTGCCCCATGTTAAGACCATGTATTACCTTAATGTGAATTTTTACCGGTATTTCATCGGAAGAGAAGATCAGTCTGTCAATGAAACCGTAATGATTGGACGGATCGACCAGCAGATCCTGGTGACCAAACTGATGCTTGGCTACTATGATGTGACAAAGATCAGGCAGTGGAAGCTGCGCCACTATATGGTAAGGTATCTGGAGATCATGATGATCGTTTCCTCTATTCTTGCCATCAAATCCGGTTCTGAGGAGAACCTGGAGAAGAAAAAGGAATTATGGCAGTACTTAAGGAAAGAGAATCTAAAGCTGTATTTAAGACTTCGATGGGGATTTTTAGGCCAGGGAGTCAATCTTCCGGGAAAAAGCGGCAGGAAATTCCCTATAGCAATTTATAAAATGACCCAGAAATTCTTTGGTTTCAATTAAAAAAATCCCCGGCGGGAATCATACCGCCGGGGATTTCTTAAAATCAACTGATTGCTTTTTCCGTAACCTTATTTCTCTTTGGTTCATAACTTCCTGCATATACGAACTGGTACATGATATAAGCCATTACCATGGATCCCAGGCCGTCAAATGCAGAATGCTGTTTTAAGAAAACAGTGGCAAGACAGATGGAAACCATAAGGACAAATGAAGCTGCTTTTATCAGGCGGTGTCTGCTCAGCCGCTCACTTCTTAAGACGGCAAGGTGGACACAGATGGAATTGTAAACGTGAATACTGGGAAATACGTTGGTACAGGTATCCGCGGAATAAAGCATGGAAACGATTTTTGTAAAAATGTTCTTACCGGGATCAATGACAGGTCTGAAATCGGTTCCGTTTGGAAACACAGTACAGATCATCAGGCTGATGGTCATACCCGTAAAAAGCATGGTACATAACCGGTAATAATTTTTCACATCCGTAAAAAAGAAATATCCCACAGCACCGGCTACATAAACAAACCATAAAAGGTATGGAATGATGAAATATTCATTAAAAGGAATAAAGTCATCCAGGGAAATGTGCATGATATGGTAATTACTCGTTACTGTTTTTTCCAGGTAAAGAAACCATGGAAGATAAATAAAAGCGTAGCCCAATATCCAGACATGCCCGTATTTCTTTATTATATTATTCATTTCAGTCACCCTTCTCCGTTCTTGTGGTCAGGATTCATTTGATCAACTTTTGAGGATTATATCATACTCGTTTTAACTGTACAATAGTATTTCAGAAATGTTAATATTTTATTCGGAGAAGATTAATTTCCGGGACAAACCATGGCAGAAAAACAGATTGCATCTATCGGGCAGACAGAGCGTAATGGCGGTACAAAAATATAATCTTTTTATAAAATGGTTGATAGAGAGACAATCTTTGTGTATAGTATATAAGCAGACTTTTGTGAGCAGACAATGAAATCAGGAAAACATAACGGTAAAAATTGCAGGCGGAAGCTTTTTGATGGTTTTTTCAGTGTGCCTGTTTGATATTGATAGGAAATCCAGTATTCTAGCTGTGGCGGGAGGCGTGCTTTTGTAGGTCTTTGTTCATGGCATTCTAAGATTCTGGTAGGAAGAAGGACAGAATGGAACGAAAGAATGAAGCGGGATTGACAGAGAAAGAGTTTCTTTTACAGTACCGTCCCGGAGACTACGAACGTCCGTCGGTGACAGTTGATGTGCTGATTTTTGCGGTGGACGAGGAAGATGCAGAGGCGGAAACAGAGGTGCTGCTTATCCGACGGAAAGATCACCCCTGCATTGGCCAGTGGGCCATACCGGGAGGCTTTGCAGGCATTGATGAGTCACTGGAAGAAGCAGCGTCCAGAGAGTTGTTTGAAGAGACCGGATTAAAGGGAATCTGCCTGGAACAGCTCTATACATGGGGAGCAGTAAAAAGAGACCCGCGGACAAGAGTGATCTCCGTATCTTACCTTGCTGCAGTTCCAAAGAACCAGCTAAATCCCGTGGCAGGCGATGATGCGGAAATGGCGGGCTGGTTTAAGGTAAAGAAAAAGAAGCTGTCCGATTTGGAAAACGGTTCCACCTATTCTCTGACGGTTGAGAATGACGAAGATCATATTTACATGACATACCGGATCACGGAAACCTATGAACGTCAGGGTCTTATGTGGAAGAAGGAGACGGACATTGAACTTTTGCCGGCAATTGATATGCTTGACCAGGAGAAGCTGGCATTTGACCATGCAGAAATTCTGAATGTGGCAATGGACCGTCTGGAAGAGTTGGAAAAAGAATATAGGGAACAGGACTTTTAATAAAAGCGCATCATCTCATAAGGGTGATGCGCTTTTGGCTGTTTGTAAGAAAAACTTAATCGGAAAATTCTGGATTATATGCTATACTGTTGGAAGAATTGTTACATGCAGTGATAAAGATACAGGAGATGAATGGAAATGACTAAGAAATCACACAGGCTGTGGAGTCTGGCAATCAGTTTCAGTATAATCGCGTCAATCCCCGCTTATGGGAATATCCCCGTAGTACAACCCTTCCCAGGCTCCACCGGTCAGACAACGGAACATGCAGCCGGAACCGCTACAGGACCAGGTGCATCGCTGACAAATCAAAATCCGGCTGAGACATCTTCCCAGACAAAGGAAGGCAGCGGGGCGGCCGATGTGGCGCAGCCTGATATTTTATCTGAGGGAGCTGTTGTTTTGGATGCTTCCACCGGAGAGGTCCTTTATGGAAAGAATGCGGAAACCAGATATTATCCTGCCAGCATTACAAAGCTTATGACAGCTCTTCTTGTTGCAGAAAAGGCCAACCTTTCCGATACGGTTACATATTCAAAAACTGCTACAACCAATCTGGAGTCCGGGGCCGTTACTCTTGGGCTTGTAGAAGGGGATACGCTGACTGTGGAACAATCCCTTTACGGCCTGATGTTAAAATCGGCCAATGAAGTAGCCAATGGTCTGGCGGAGCATGTTTCAGGCAGTGTAAGTGCTTTTTCTGCGCTGATGAATGCCAGGGCAAAGGAACTTGGCTGTACCAACACCAATTTTGTCAATCCCAATGGCCTTAATAATTCCAGTCATTATACCACTCCCCATGACATGGCACTGATTGCCCGGGCCGCGTTCCAGAATGATACGGTAAGAAAGGTAGCTTCCACAGTAAGATACCAGATACCTGCTACAAAAAAAGCCGGGGCCAGAACCGTTACCATGGGGCATAAGATGATCAATTCTTCGGATTCACGCTATTATCCTGGTGTGATCGGAGGAAAGACAGGTTACACGTCCCTTGCAGGGAATACTCTGGTTACCTGTGCGGAAAAGAACGGAGTCCGTCTGGTGGCGGTGGTTATGAAGAGCAAATCCACCCATTATTCGGATACTAAAGCCCTGCTGGATTACGGATTTGCCGTTAAGACGGGAGGAAACGGCATTTCCGCCAATGCTTCCTACGGCTGGGAAAAGAACGGTCTCAAATGGTATTATAAAAAACAGGATGGCAGGAAAGCCGGTAACGAATGGCTGAAGGTGGATGGAATCGACTATTATTTCGATTCTGACGGTACTATGGCTACCGGATGGCGGGAATTTCCCGGTAATGTGTGGTATTACTTCCGGTCAAGCGGCGCTATGGCCCGTAATTACTGGGTGGAAAGCAGCGGCAAGTGGTATTATATGGGTGGAGATGGCAAGATGCTGAAAGATGCCGCCACGCCTGACGGATATCAGGTAGATGCCGCCGGAGTATGGATTCAATAGAAGATGTTCCGGTATAGAAAAAAAGAGCCTGAATGGCTCTTTTTTCTATGTCAGATTATGCCTTGGTGCAGTTACTCCTTTTTTGCCTCATTCTCATCGGGTCCTTCAGATACTTCACAGATATCAGCCCGGTATTCCATAATTTCTTCTACACTGCAATCGAGAATTCTGCAGAGCATATCAATGGTGTGAGTGGATACAAAATTATTTTTCTTAAGCCGCCCGATTTGTCCTGCACTGACCTTATAATATTTGATCAGATGATACTGGCTGACATTTTTCTTTTTCATGGTCTCCCACAGTCTGTCATAAACAATCATATGTGTCACCTCTAATCTTTATTAAACCGTGAGCATCTGGTATTGCATATTATCCATAATTGGTATATATTATGAAAAAAGGAGGAATACACGAATGAAAAGAAATGTTTTTAATGCAATCTTTTATCTGACTTGTTTTTTTATTATCTGCTGTTCTATATACCGGCTTGCATTTACGGTTCCGCCCCAGCCAGGAACGCCGGGATATAAAGAGTATTTGTTCAGCACTCTTATCATGAGTATTGGCATCGGATTGATGGTGATACTGCCGAATCTGGTCATTGAATATCTGGCCGGTGACTGGTTTTCTTAGGCTTGACGCAGACAGGCTCTTCATTGTATGATGAAAAAACAGCAGAAAATAAATGATGGAAGTTGAGGAAAACAGATGTTGTTGGCTGTTGGAGCTTTTTGTCTTGTAATTGCAGCAGGTTTCCTGCTTCGTTCCGAATATGAAAAAGAACAGCTGTCCGAGGAGCGGATGGTTATTAAGAGCCATAAGATAGGGAAAGATCAAAGGATACTTTTTCTTTCTGATCTTCATAACCATCAGTTCGGTGAGGACAACTGCAGGCTTCTTGATGCGGTGGACCGGATAAATCCGGATCTTATTCTGGTTGGAGGCGATATGTTAGTCAGTAAGGGAACGGCAGAGACATCCGTTCCTTTAACGCTGATGGAAGCACTTGCAGCCAAGTACCCTGTGATTTGCGGGAATGGAAATCATGAAAACAGGATGCGTTTGGAGCGGTCCGTCTATGGCCTCCAGTATGAAGCGTACACAAACAGTTTAAAAAGTCTTGGGGTGACAGTTCTGGAAGATGGGACAGAACCATTTGGTGATGATCTGGCAGTGACCGGTATGGATCTGGAGCCACGTTTTTACCAAAAGTTCAGCCGCCAGATATTGACAAAGGAAGAGATAGAAAAAAAGGTGGGAAAGGCAGACAAAGAACGGTTTCAGATTCTTCTTTGCCATTCCCCCCTTTATTTTCGCGGATGCGTGGACTGGGGAGCCGATTTGACTCTTTCCGGCCACTTTCATGGGGGTACCATAAGGCTTCCTCTGCTTGGAGGCGTAATGACTCCCCAGTTTCAGTTCTTTCACCCGTATTGTGCCGGCTTTTTTGAAATGAATGAAAAGTACATGATCGTCAGCAGAGGATTGGGTACTCATTCTATTAATATCCGTCTGAACAACAAACCCCAACTGGCAGTAGTGGATTTAAAAGCAAAAACATGATTTTGGGCCTGGCATATATTTACAGATGAAGCGGGATTTGCTATACTAGTCCATAGTGCGTTACTTTTGCTTTGGAGGAAATTATGGGAATCTCTTATAAACTGGATAATTTCGAGGGGCCGCTGGATCTGCTGCTCCATTTGATTGAAAAGAATAAAGTGAATATTTATGATATTCCCATCGTGACCATTACCCAGCAGTACTTAGACTATGTCAGCCATATGGAGACAGAGGATTTGAATATTGTCAGTGAGTTTCTGGTTATGGCTGCAACACTGATTGATATTAAGGCGCGCATGCTTCTTCCCAAGGAAGTGAATGAGGAGGGAGAGGAAGAGGACCCCAGAGCAGAACTGGTGGCACGTCTTCTTGAATATAAATATTATAAATACATGTCTCTGGAACTGAAGGACCGGGAGGTAGGGGCGGAGCGGCTGTTTTTTAAAGATTCTACGGTGCCGCCGGAAGTGGCAAAATACGAGCCTCCGGTGGATCTTGATAAGCTTCTTGACGGGCTTACCCTGGCGAAGCTCCAGGAGATTTTCCGGGCGGTCACAAAGCGTAAGTCGGACCGTGTGGATCCTATCAGGAGCCGTTTTGGCAATATCCGAAAGGAATCCGTCAGTCTGGAGGATAAAATACAGTCGGTCATGCAATATGCCAGAGAGCACCGGAGATTTTCATTCCGCCGGATGCTTGAGAGGCAGGCGGACAAGATCGAGGTCGTTGTAACATTTTTAGCGCTTCTGGAGCTTATGAAGATCGGAAAGATCCGTTTGACCCAGGAGCATTTGTTTGATGATATGTTGATTGAAACCCTGGAGGCGGAAGGCGAAGAAGGGGAGCTTGATTTAACGGATATTATGGAAGATGGAGCAGGATTCGGGGGAGAGGATACAGATGGATAAAGAAACTCTTTTAGAAGAAGGGCCCAAAAAGATCACAAAAGAGGAAAAAATCTGGGAAGCTGCCATAGAAGCCGTCCTTTTTACCATGGGCCATTCCGTGGAGCTTAGCCGTCTGGCGGCAGCCATCGGCCAGGATGAGAATACCGCAAAGGAAATTGTGGGCCGATTAAAAAAACGTTACGATACAGGGAAGCGGGGAATGCAGATCATTGAACTGGAGAACAGTTATCAGATGTGTACCCGTTCCGAATACTATGAGAATTTAATCCGGGTGGCTGCGGCACCTAAAAAGCAGGTATTATCAGATGTTGTTTTGGAGACGCTGTCCATTATTGCTTACAAGCAGCCGGTAACAAAGCTTGAGATCGAGAAGATCCGTGGTGTAAAGTCTGACCATGCCGTGAATAAACTTGTGGAATATAATCTGGTCTATGAGGTGGGAAGGCTTGACGCACCCGGGCGTCCCGCATTATTTGCAACAACAGAAGAATTTTTAAGAAGATTTGGTATTGGCTCGACACAGAACCTGCCGGTTGCAGATCCCATGGTTGCGGCTGAGATCCGCATGGAGGTAGAAGAGGAACTGTCTGATGCCGGTGAGCTATTGCCGAAAGAAAAAAAGAATGAAGATGAATTTCAGGAGGAATGACGTGACAGAAGCCATAAAGATAAAGTATTTTACCGATGAGATTGAACGCCTTTGCTATGTGGGAGGAAAATCTGACTGGATTGATCTGCGGGCAGCAAAAGAGGTGGAGATAAAAGCAGGAGAGTTTAAACTCATTCCTTTGGGCATTGCCATGGAGCTCCCGGAGGGATATGAGGCTCACGTGGTTCCAAGAAGCAGTACATTTAAAAATTACGGAGTGATTCAGACCAACAGCATGGGTGTCATTGACGAAACTTACTGCGGAGACAATGATCAGTGGTTCTTTCCTGCTTATGCGCTTCGTGACACTGTGATCCACATCAATGACAGAATCTGCCAGTTCCGCATTATGAAACACCAGCCGGCAATCGAATTTCAGGAGGTGGACAAGCTGGTTCATGAAGACCGGGGCGGACACGGAAGTACGGGAAAACAATAACATTCATAGCTTTTATAAAGTTGGAGATAATAGCATGAGAAATAAAACTGGATATGCAGCAGCTGTCCTTTTGCTAAGCCTGATGCTTCCTCTGGCTGCAGGCTGCAAAGACAGGGGCAGCCAGTATTCATACCGGGAAGCCGGAATTACGGCACTGAATGAAGGAAATTACAAGGAAGCAATCGAATCCTTTGATAAAGCCATCCACTCTTCCAAAGGTCTGGTAGGAAAAGTGGATATGGATATACTCAAGTACCGGGCGGAAGCAGAGTATTTATCCGGCAATTATGCGGAGGCTGTGGATACTTACGACAAGCTTATCAAAGCGGATGGGCAAAAGCCGGAATATTTGAATATGCGTTCCGTTTCCAAAGCGGAAAACGGAGATTTAAACGGAGCCTTGGAGGATTACCGGAAAAGTGGGGAGCTTGATAAGGAGGGGAAGGCACCCGGAAGGCTGCATGCGCTTCTTACTGCAGGAGCTTTTCTGGAAGAAAAGGGGTCTGCAGATGAGGCCATGTCTCTTTATCAGGAAGCGTTGCAGGCAGGAGAAACGAGTGCCCGGCTGTTTAACCGTATGGGACTGTGCAGTATATCAAAAAAGGATTATGATTCAGCGGTCAATTACTTTGAACAGGGGCTTTCTGCAGAGGACAGTGCAAAGGTACCGGAACTGCTGTTTAATCAGGCAGTTGCCAAAGAGTATAAAGGGGAGTTTAAAGAGGCCCTTGATTTGATGCAGAAGTATGTCTCCGTTCACGGCCCGGATGAAGCGGCAGAACGGGAGATCACATTTTTAGAAACGAGATAGGTTGGAAGAATCTATGGCAGAACTGATTGATTTAAAAGATATAGAAGAGAGAGTCATCCTGGTTGCAGTCAGCACCGGGGACGGTGCAGATGCCGCCGCCTCGCTTGATGAACTGGAGGAGCTTGTGAAGACTGCAGGAGCGGCCACCGCAGATAAGATGATCCAGAACAGGGAACGGATCCATCCGGGCACTTATCTGGGAAAAGGAAAGATCCAGGAAATCAGGGAACGTGTCTGGGAGCTTGATGCGACCGGTGTTGTCTGCGACGATGAACTGTCTCCGGCCCAGATGAGAAATTTAGAACAGGCACTGGATATCAAGGTGATGGACCGCACCATGGTAATTCTGGATATTTTTGCTTCCAGAGCTACCACCAGAGAAGGAAAGATCCAGGTGGAGCTGGCGCAGTTACGATACCGTTCCGCCAGGCTGGTGGGACTTCGCAGTTCCTTATCCCGTCTTGGAGGCGGAATAGGGACCCGGGGACCTGGAGAGAAAAAGCTTGAGATGGACCGCCGTCTGATCCACGACCGGATCAGCATATTAAAATCGGAACTTGAGGATGTGAAGCGTCACCGGGAAGTGGCAAGGCAGCAGAGGGATAAAAACCATGTTCCGGTTGCAGCCATTGTTGGATATACCAATGCAGGAAAATCTACGCTGCTCAACCGCTTAACGGATGCAGGAATACTTGCAGAAGATAAGCTGTTTGCCACGTTGGACCCGACGACAAGGAATTTAAATCTTCCCGGAGGCCAGCAGATACTTTTGACGGATACGGTAGGATTTATAAGGAAATTACCCCATCATCTGATTGAAGCATTCAAAAGCACTCTGGAAGAAGCCAAGTACAGCGATGTGATCCTTCATGTAGTGGATGCATCCAATCCCCAGATGGACATGCAGATGTATGTGGTTTATGAAACGCTCCGTGATTTAGGCGTCAGCGATAAGATTGTGGTTACTGTGTTTAATAAGATGGATGCCGCAGACCCGGAGGTTTCCCTCCGCGATATAACATCGGATTACCAGATAAAGATATCTGCAAAGACCGGAGAAGGACTTTTAGAACTGTTAAGTCTGTTAGAAACCATCTTAAGAAACCAGAAGATATATCTGGAAAAAACCTATTCCTACAAAGAAGCAGGCAAGATCCAGCTGATCCGTAAATACGGTCAACTCTTAACGGAAGAATACCGGGATGAGGGTATTTTTGTAAGTGCTTATGTGCCGTCGGAACTGTTTGCCAGTCTGGCAGACAGCACCGATGATATTAGTGACTAAAAAACACAATATGTAGAATAATGTTAAAAATTATTCTACATATTGTGTTTTTGTTTTCGCTCTGTTATAATACCAATGTATTGAAAAAATGAAGTCATTAAGGGGTTCTCAGAGGAAAGGAGTTTGGTTCTAATGATCCAAGTGGTAAAAAGAGACGGGGAACATGCTGAATTCAGCCTGAATAAGATTACAGAGGCGATTAGAAAAGCATTAAAAGCGACCCAAAAAGAGTACAATGAGGAAATACTTGAATTATTATCCCTGCGGGTAACGGCTGATTTTCAGAAAAAGATGACGGAGGGAGAGATATCGGTAGAAGATATTCAGGACAGCGTCGAGCATGTTCTGGAACAGGCAGGATATACGGATGTTGCTAAGGCTTATATTTTATACAGGAAACAGAGAGAAAAGATACGGAATATGAAAAACACCATCCTGGATTACAAGGATGTAGTGAACAGTTATGTCAAGGTGGAAGACTGGCGCGTAAAAGAGAATTCCACCGTCACCTATTCCGTAGGCGGACTGATCCTAAGCAATTCCGGAGCTGTTACTGCAAATTACTGGCTTTCAGAGATCTATGACCAGGAGATTGCAGACGCTCATAGAAATGCAGATGTGCACATCCACGATTTATCCATGCTGACCGGGTATTGTGCCGGCTGGTCATTGAAACAGCTGCTCCTTGAGGGACTTGGCGGAATACCGGGTAAAATCACCTCATCCCCGGCAAAACATTTATCCGTACTCTGTAACCAGATGGTGAATTTCCTCGGCATCATGCAGAACGAATGGGCAGGCGCCCAGGCCTTTTCCTCCTTTGATACATATCTTGCACCGTTTGTAAAGGCTGACAACTTATCCTATGAAGAAGTAAAAAAGTCCATTGAGACCTTTATTTTTGGCGTAAATACGCCAAGCCGCTGGGGAACACAGGCGCCCTTTTCCAATATTACGCTTGACTGGACCGTTCCATCGGATATGGCAGAGTTAAATGCCATTGTAGGCGGAAAAGAGATGGATTTTAAGTATAAAGACTGTAAAAAAGAGATGGACATGGTCAATAAAGCATTTATTGAGACCATGATCGAAGGCGATGCCAATGGACGGGGATTCCAATATCCCATTCCGACCTATTCCATTACAAAGGACTTTGACTGGTCTGATACGGAAAATAACCGGCTGCTTTTTGAGATGACCTCCAAATACGGGACCCCTTATTTTTCAAATTATATCAACAGTGACATGGAGCCAGGCGATGTAAGAAGCATGTGCTGCCGGTTAAGACTTGATCTCCGGGAATTGAGAAGAAAGACCGGCGGATTCTTTGGTTCTGGGGAAAGCACCGGCTCTGTTGGCGTTGTGACCATTAATATGCCGAGAATTGCCTATCTTGCCAAAGATGAAGATGATTTTTACAGCCGCCTGGATCATATGATGGATATTTCCGCAAGGTCTTTAAAGGTCAAGAGAGAGGTTATTACAAAGCTTTTGAATCAGGGGCTTTATCCTTATACGAAACGGTATCTTGGGACCTTTGAAAACCATTTCTCAACCATTGGTCTCATTGGAATGAATGAAGTCGGGCTGAATGCAAGATGGTTAAGAGAGGATTTATCCAAAGCTAAGACTCAGATGTTTACAAAGGATGTGTTAAATCACATGCGGGAGAGGCTGTCAGACTATCAGGAGCAGTATGGAGACCTCTACAACCTGGAAGCTACTCCGGCAGAATCCACCGCATACCGTCTGGCAAAGCATGATAAGGAACGTTTCCCTGCAATTAAAACTGCCGGCAAGGAAGGCGATACTCCCTATTACACCAACAGTTCCCATCTTCCTGTAGACTTTACCGCTGATGTCTTTGATGCTCTGGATATTCAGGATGAGCTGCAGACCCTTTATACTTCCGGAACGGTATTTCATGCATTCCTTGGTGAAAAACTTCCGGACTGGGCGGCAGCGGCCAAGCTTGTAAAAACCATTGCGGATCATTACAAGCTGCCATATTATACCTTGTCTCCGACCTATTCTATCTGCTCCGAGCACGGATATCTTGCAGGAGAGCACAGCACCTGCCCGATCTGTGGAAAAGGCGCAGAGGTATACAGCCGGATTACCGGATATTACCGGCCTGTACAGAACTGGAATGAGGGAAAGACTCAGGAATATAAAAACAGAACCACGTATGAGCTTGCCGGTTCTGCTCCAAAAAAGGCAGAAACTAAGGTTCAGCCGGAGAAGACTGCCGTTAAAAAAACAGAGATTTCTTCCGGTGCTTATCTCTTCACCACGAAGACCTGTCCCAACTGCCGTACGGCAAAGGAATTTTTACAGCATGTAAAATATGAAACCGTAGATGCGGAAGAGAATGCAGAACTGGCAGCAAAGCTTGGAATCCTGCAGGCACCAACTCTTGTTGTCGTAAAGAATGGCCTGATTCAAAAAATCACCAATACTTCTGACATCAGAAGATATGCGGAAAGTGCAGGGGTATAAGGATTTTTGAAAATGGATTTTAAGTTCTGCTGTTTTTGCTGATTAACAAAAAAAGTCTGATAAAGCTGAAACCACTAATAGGCATCTGCCAAGTGAAAAAAGCCGGTAATCAAGAGATAGGTACTCATTGATTATCGGCTCTTCATCTTTGCGTCTGGATCTTTGATAAGACATATTTAGTTGTTTTATACTTATTGGTGTTGCCAGTTTATCCTTTGGAGAATACTAAGGGAAATTTTTGTGTTCCTTTTCGTTTGGAAAACAGGAATTAAAGCACTTATTTTCTAAATATGTCAATTGCATGGCTCGAAATCCCCAATAAATCTTCTCGCTCGCAAGTTGCAAAGTGATATTTCAGATACAATTCAAATGTTATATCGTCCATAGCATCCACCGCTTCACGCATAAATAAGGCACAACCGTCTGATGCAACGTAGTTCAGTCGTGATACGGAAAACACAGACATCAAATCGTCGATGTTTTCTTTACGGACAAGTTCAAACAAATCCTTTGGCTGGGACTTGGCAACAAATGTTTTGGAGTCAATCAATCCCTTTTCAATATATTCAGCAACATTGATGTTACCACGATGGAACCCCTCATCAAGTAGACAGCCATCGGATATAACATATGCTGCAAAAATTATGCCTCCAGGTCTTGTTACACGAATTGCCTCGCTTAAAGCTTTTTGTTTATCCTTTTTGGTGTAAAGATGATACAACGGTCCTAACAGCAGAGTTATATGATACGTGTTGTCTGGGAACGCAGATAAATCCATAGCATTGCCTTTTGTAATGGTTATATTTTCATTTGGCTGAGTATTTTGTTTGAAAACCTCAATATTGTGTTCAACTAACTCCACTGCATCAACATCATATCCCTCACGTGCCAGTGCATGGGAATAGCGACCTGTTCCAGCACCGATTTCAAGCACACGATCGTCAGATTTTATGTATTTCTTGATATATTTCATTGTAGTAAGGAATTCAACGGAACCATGTTTTGGAACAAGACGGCGATCTTCATCATAATTGTTGTAATGGTCAATAAGATATTGGTCTGTATTCATAGTGCACTCCCTCTGTCGATAATAAAATTAAATAGATGGATTCCAACCCGGTTTTTCTTGTCTGACAAAAGCTGTTAAAATGTTTGTTACCATTTTTTCAGCCTTATCCCTATCCAATACAAATTTTTGGGTTGCAGCCAAAACTGCTATGCCATGCGTGTAAAGAAATAAGTCTAAAAATATGGTTTTTGATTGTTCAAACCCGATTCCAATACTTTCCGAAAAAAGTTTTGCCTTTTTCTCATTATCGATTTCCCTATAAAAGTCTTTTGCTTCTGACATTTTCAGATCCATATTATTTACAAACAATAGTTTAAATAATTGTGTCTCTTTTTGAGCAAATTCAATGTAAGAAAGAGGAAGGATTAAATATGGACTGACATTAACTGAATTTTTATAATTAGTGACATATTGCTCGTAGTATTCGTAAGCAAAATTAAGAAATTCCGTTTTCAATTCCTCCATATTTTCATAACAAGTGAAAATGGGTCGGGTAGAGCATTGGAGCTTACTTGCAATACTCCTTGCGTTTACAGTTTCAAATCCTGATTCTCTTGTTATTTCCAAAACAGTTTTCAAAATCATGTCTTTCGTTACTTTTGCTTTAGGTGGCACAAGAGTTCACCTCACTTTTAATGTTTTATTATGCAACAAGTGTTGCATAACTATTGTTTCATAACAGTCAGGTAATGTCAAGTTGCAAATGCAGCTGGAAGCCATAAAAAAGCAGAGCGCACGAACCGGCAATGGACAGTGTTCTAATGAGGTCGTAGCCGAGCGCAACAAAATGACGGTCAAGCAGGTTCAGCGGTATATAATAATTATTATAGAGTTTAATTAAAGTATTAATTTTACAAATACCACTAAAAATGCTATTATGGTCTTAAAAAAATTGGAGGTGACTAGGCTATGAAAATTCTTATTGTAGGTTATTTTACGGAGTCTACAAAAACGAATATAAAAGGATATTTTCCTAATGATTGGAATGTTGTAATTGTGCCACCAGGGGAAGAAATGATGAGTCATATTGAAGATTGTCAGGTAATCATACCCGAACATATCAAAGTAAATCACGACCTGCTTTCCAAGGCGAAAAATTTGAAATTGGTACAGACTGGTGCAGGGTATGATAATGTAGATATTGATGCCTGTACACAACTTGGTATTTGGGTAGCTAATGCAGCGGGAGTGAATGCGCAAGCGGTGTCCGAGCATGTAATGGCGCTGATGTTGTCTTATTATAAAAACATACCTTACCTTAATAGCTTTATGAAAAACAGGATCGACGAAAAGCAGTTGAATTATTCAGGAAGTGAATTAGCGGGTAAAACAGTAGGAATTATAGGTTTTGGTGCTATTGGTAAAAAAGTAGCTGAATTTTGCAAGACTTTTGATATGAATGTGCTTGTTAATACTAGACATGCAATCGTGCACACCGACAGCTTTGTAAAAATGGTGGATTTCGATCATCTTATAAGCACCTCCGATATAGTCACGGTACATGTATCATTGAATCCACAAACTGCGCAGATGATTGATAAAGGAGTATTTAAAAAAATGAAGAATACAGCTCTTTTTATCAATACAGCTCGAGGCAGAATTGTCAATGAAAGTGATTTAATTACTGCTTTAAAAGAAGGAGAAATTTCGGGCGCATGCTTGGATGTGTTTGAATCTGAGCCGCTTCCATTGGACAGTGAATTAAGGAACTTGAATAATGTCATACTTACTCCCCATACTGCCGGGATGCCAGATGGAGTCAAGTTGCATAAAAAAAGATATGATTTCTTTGTGAAGAATATTAAGCATATAAAAAACGGTGAAGAACCTGATAGCAAGCTTAATCAGGTGTTATAAATGGAGATTTGAACTTCGTTTCAACTTCGAGTTGTTGACATAGTCCAATAAAAAATTAGACAAAATATTCGTAAACCAGCTATGATTAGTGGGATAAAGTGTTATTGCATCTTGTTCATTAAATTTTATGTTAGAATGATCTCCATTATAAACAAAACGGAAAGCATAACCATATTCTGGATTAGCATTAAACGCATCAAGTTGGGCCCCGGTAAATAATCCGACTACAATTGCATAATCTTCTCGGGCTTTGATTACATCATTGTAACAAAACCATTGCCCGGGTTGAGGTGATGAAAAATAACTGTTATCCGCGCGATTGTTTACACTATATCCAGTTATAATCTCCATTTTGTTATTGTTATTAAAGACAATTAAAAATAAAGTTATAAAAGCTAATGTTAGGCAAGCAGCAAAAATTCCATAGCGTTTCCGATGAGTTTTACAATCACTCCGTTTGACATATGTGGCTTCTTCAATATGTTCATTACTGACTTCGCTTAGCGCTTCTGGTAAGTAATTTATTTTCAAAATTTAAAGCCTCCTAAATAAATTTATTTTTTAAATGTGTCCGAATACGGGATAATTTTGCAGATACACGATTTTTACTAATTCCTAATAAAGCAGAAATATCCTTAATGGAATTACAAAACCAATACTGACGCAAAAAGATAATGCACTTTTTTCAATCTATAGTGTTGAAAAATTTGGTACAGTGGGTTTTGCGTTTCGCGTGTTGTATTACAGTAATAGCGCCTTTCAAATTAAGGAATGTAATAAAGAAAAACGTAAAATTTTTTTAATCCACTATAAGTAACAGGACATGCTGTTGTCTGGTTCGTGCTGTTATATTGTATTAAGAGGCAGGAACAAAGTCGGCAAATCTCCAAAATTCTAAAATTGCTCCCCTTATGAAGGAACTAAGCCAAGTTTCTTAATTGCGGATATTGAGGATAAAAAGTTTTTTCGCGAGTTGGCATTTGCAACATGTAAAGCCTTACATGCCTCTAAATCAAAAAAGAAAGGAACAGGAAAATGCTAAAATTAAATGCAATCGGCTTATTTGTCAACGATATGGAAACAATGGTTTCTTTTTATCGAGATGTAATGGGCATGAAAACAGATTGGACAGGGGACGCAAATGCGGAATTGTATTCTGATAACGCCCGGTTAATCATGTTCAGCAGGAAAAACTTTGAGAATATGACGTCAAGAACCTATACCTATCCAAATGGATTAAACGGCACAATCGAGTTAGCTTTTGATGTTGCCAATTTTATGGAAGTCGATATCCAATATGCAAAAGTCGTGAAAGCCGGTGCAATGCCAGTATTCCCTCCCACAGATGAACCTTGGGGGCAACGGACAAGCTATGTTGCCGACCCGGATGGAAATTTAATTGAAATCTCGTCTTTTGTTAATGAGTAATTTTGAGGACGCGCTCCCAGCAGCCGGCAACCTTTCAGTCACCAGATCCAGTTTGTAGAATCCCCGGATAAGCCGGACGGATAATGCCGGCAGAACACTCATATCATCTATGACTTGGTGTGGATTTTGCCAGAACTAAATTACCTCATACATGAAGAAATGGCGTAGCTTTTACGCTGCGCCATACTTCTAAAATCATACTGTTTTACTAAGGACTCCCTAAGCCAGCCTCTTTTTTACAGATACTCATATCTCATAATGGCAGTATTCTTCATCCAGCCGTTTCTGTTCCTCCACCAAATCGGCAAGCGTAATGTTATCGATAACACCGGAGATAGCCTCATCCAGTTTTTTCCATACCATAAGGCTTGCACAGATATCTGCACGGTGGCAGTGGTTCACCTCATCCTCCATGCAGGCGACAGGGACAAGACTGCCTTCTGCAAGACGCAGAATCATACCTACGGTATACTCAGAAGGGTCCTTTGTAAGAAAATAGCCGCCTTTTGCGCCCCTGCGGCTTTTCACGTAACCGGCTCTGCTCAGGATCGTAACGATCTGCTCTAAATATTTGTCCGATATCTCCTGACGCTCCGCCACCTGATTGATCTTGGTACACTCATTCGGATGAAGTGCAAATTCCAGCATCATACGAAGAGCGTAGCGCCCCTTGGTAGAAAATGTCATTGCTTAAAAGTCTCCTTCCCAATTATTCTTATCTGTTTAGTAGGATATTAAAATATTCTACACGAAACACTTTAAAAAGTAAACCTCAAATTCTCCGGCTTCCCAATTTGGGAAAATGGATGTATACTAATAAACATTGAAAGAATTGGGAAATTGCAGGTGGATAATTTTTAAGCAACAAACATAAGTCAGATCAGGTAAGCCTGTTCCGCTTTTTTCCAGTTTTGAAGCGGTTATGTGGTGTTATCCTATTTCATGGATAACAACCATGATCAAGGACTCCGTATACCCGTTAAAAGCAAATTGGATACCGAACGGTATTGATCAACAGATAGGAGATAAATTAGGATGAAACATGGATATATCCGGGTTGCGGCGGCGACCCCTGATGTGAAAGTGGCAGATCCGGAATTCAACCGGGAGAGAATCTGTGAACTGATTGAAGAAGGAATTAAAAATCATGTGAAAATAATGGTGTTTCCGGAGCTGTGTCTCACATCCTATACCTGCGGGGATCTTTTTGGACAGGATGCGCTGCTTTTTAAGGCAAAGGAAGAACTTAAGAAAATTCTAAATGCTACCGAAGGTCATGATCTGCTCGCTTTTATTGGCATGCCATGGGAAAATAAGGGGAAACTGTATAATAGTGCGGTAGCTGTTCAGGACGGCAGGATCCTTGGTATTGTACCGAAGACCAATCTGCCGAATTATTCGGAGTTTTATGAACTGCGTTATTTCCAGCCGGGGAATGAACGGCCGGTGACCGTAAAATGGGATGGCGTGGAGATTCCCATGGGCACCAACCTTTTGTTTGCCTGTGAGGAGATTCCTCATCTTGTAATAGCTGCAGAAGTCTGTGAGGATGCATGGGTACCCAATCCTCCATCCATACGTCATACTCTGGCCGGTGCAACCGTAATTGTAAACTGCTCCGCCAGTGATGAGACAACAGGCAAGGATCTATACCGCAGAAGCCTGATCACAGGACATTCCGCCAGCCTTGTATGCGGTTATATCTACGCCAATGCAGGAGAAGGAGAATCGACCCAGGATCTGGTATTTGGAGGGCAGAACCTTATTTGTGAAAACGGAACCCTCCTTGCAGAATCCAAGCGCTTTGGCAATGAAACGGTGTACGGAGATATGGATTTAGAACGCCTCAATCATGAGCGGCGCCGGATGAGTACCTTTCCGGCTGCAGACATGAATGATTATACGGTGGTTCATTTCCATATAAAAAAGGAAGAACTAGAGCTCAAACGCTATATAGATCCAAGGCCTTTTGTGCCTGATAATGAAGCAGAGAGAAGCAGAAGATGTGAAGAGATTCTGTCCATTCAGGCTATGGGTCTGAAAAAGAGGCTTTCCCATACGGGCTGCAGACATGCGGTGATCGGTATCTCCGGAGGCCTGGATTCCACTTTGGCTCTTCTTGTAACCGCAAGAGCCTTTGATATGCTTGAGATTCCAAGAAATCAAATCCATGCAGTGACCATGCCCTGTTTTGGAACCACAGACAGAACCTACCAGAATGCCTGCCTGCTGACCAATAAATTGAATGCCGAGCTGATCGAGGTAAACATAAAGGAAGCCGTGAATCTTCATTTCAGGGATATCGGACAGGATCCCGATGTCCATGATGTGACCTATGAAAATTCCCAGGCAAGGGAACGGACTCAGATTCTTATGGATCTTGCAAACCGCCTGAACGGATTGGTAATCGGAACCGGAGATATGTCAGAGCTGGCTCTTGGATGGGCCACTTATAACGGAGATCATATGTCAATGTATGGAGTCAATGCTTCTGTTCCCAAAACCCTGGTACGCCATCTGGTCCGGTATTATGCGGACACCTGCGGGGAACAAGCACTGAAAAAGGTGCTTATGGATGTATTGGATACTCCCGTAAGCCCTGAGCTTCTGCCGCCAAAGGATGGCAAGATATCCCAGAAGACAGAGGATCTGGTAGGCCCTTATGAGCTTCATGATTTTTTCCTTTATCAGATTTTGAGATTTGGATACCATCCGGAAAAGATATACCGGATGGCAGTCTATGCATTTAAGGATGATTATAAAAAAGAAATTATTTTAAAATGGTTAAAGGTATTTTACCGCAGATTTTTCAGCCAGCAGTTTAAGCGGTCCTGCATGCCTGACGGACCAAAAGTTGGGTCTGTTGCCGTATCGCCGAGAGGAGACTTACGGATGCCAAGTGACGCGGTGAGCCGGTTGTGGCTGGAAGAACTGGATAATTTATAGAAAGAGGTACATTATGATAACCAGCAGTGCCAATGCAAAGGTAAAGCAGGTGATGAACCTGGCAAAGAAGTCCAAAGCCAGAAAACAAAGCGGTCTTTTTATAGCAGAAGGCCTGCGCATGTTTAAAGAAATACCAAAGGACAGGATCGAAAGTGTTTTTGTTTCAGAAAGTTTTTTAAAGGAGGAATCCCACAGAAGGCTTGTGTCCGGTCTGGCCTGTGAGACGGTGGCGGATGATGTGTTTGGCACCATGTCCGATACCCGGACACCGCAGGGAATCTTAGCACTGGTGAGGCAATATGCCTACAAAACGGAAGATCTCCGAAGCCAAAAGAAACCGGCATTTCTCATGATCCTGGAAAATATTCAGGATCCAGGAAATCTTGGAACCATTCTCCGTGCAGGGGAAGGGGCAGGGATTACAGGGGTTCTTATGGATGATACGACTGCAGATATTTATAATCCGAAGGTGATCCGCTCTACCATGGGTTCTATCTGCCGTGTTCCTTTTGTGTATACAAATGATCTGTCTGCCGCTTTAAAGTCGTTAAAAGCAGATGGTGTCAGAATATATGCGGCCCATCTTGATGGCAGGAATAATTATGAAAAAGAGGATTATACTGTTGATACAGGCTTTTTAATCGGAAATGAAGGAAATGGCCTGACCGATAAGACTGCTGCTCTGGCAGATGCTTTTGTAAAGATTCCAATGATGGGCAAAGTTGAGTCATTAAATGCGGCAGTAGCTGCTTCTGTACTGATGTTTGAGACAGCAAGGCAGCGCAGACAATAATCGTCAGAAAAATGTAAGGCTTTTCATAGTCAGAAATATTGAGAAATATTCAAACATATAGTATGATAGTATTACAGACAGATTTGCCGTAATCGGCAGGGAAGGGGAATGATAAGATGGAAGCGATCTATTGGTTGATTGCCTTCGTGGTGCTTCTGGGAATTGAAGCGGTTACCATGGCTCTTACCACCATCTGGTTTGCGGGAGGTGCACTGGTTGCATTTTTGCTTGCTTTGTTTGGAGTCAATGTACAGGTACAGCTGACGTTTTTTGTAATCGTGTCCTTTGTTCTTTTATTTTTTACCAGACCATTTGCGCTTCGATATGTAAACAAGAATACTGTGAAGACAAATTTAGACAGTCTGATCGGTAAGCGTGTAAAAGTTACAGTCGAAATTAATAATATGGAGGCAAAGGGTGCTGTTCTGCTTAACGGACAGGAATGGACTGCAAGGGCATTATCAGATGAAACCATATATCCGTCAGGCACTATGGTGGAAGTAAAAGATATACGAGGTGTGAAATTGATTGTAAGCAAGGCAGAGGAGGAACAATAGTATGGGAACAATTGGATTTACAGCAGTCATTATAATATTGATTATTATTCTGGCACTTTTGGCGTCATGTGTCAGGATCGTGCCACAGGCTCAGGCACTGGTGGTTGAACGTTTGGGAGCCTTTTTGGAAACATGGTCCGTAGGTATTCATATTAAGATGCCGATCATTGACCGTGTGGCAAAACGTGTGAATTTAAAGGAACAGGTGGCAGATTTCCCGCCTCAGCCGGTAATCACAAAGGATAATGTTACCATGAGGATTGATACGGTAATCTTTTTCCAGATTACAGACCCGAAGCTTTATGCATACGGTGTGGAAAATCCCATTATGGCCATTGAGAACTTAACAGCCACTACTCTTCGTAACATCATCGGTGATCTGGAGCTGGATCAGACCCTGACCTCCAGAGAGACCATCAATGCGAAGATGAGAGAAACCCTTGATATTGCAACGGATCCATGGGGAATTAAAGTAAACCGTGTGGAACTTAAGAATATTATGCCTCCGGCAGCTATTCAGGATGCCATGGAGAAACAGATGAAGGCAGAGCGTGAACGGCGTGAGTCCATATTAAGAGCGGAAGGTGAGAAAAAGTCTACCGTTCTTGTGGCAGAGGGCCATAAAGAGTCCGCTATTCTGGATGCTGAGGCCGAGAAGCAGGCAGCGATCCTTCGGGCTGAGGCTGAGAAGGAAAAAAGAATCCGTGAGGCCGAAGGTGAGGCAGAGGCAATTCTTAAGATTCAGCAGGCGAAAGCAGATGGTATCCGTATGATTAAAGAAGCTGGAGCTGACCAGTCTGTTCTGGTATTAAAAAGCCTTGAGGCATTTGCGGCAGCTGCTGACGGTAAGGCGACGAAAATCATCATCCCATCTGAGATTCAGGGATTGGCAGGATTAGTTTCCTCCATTACAGAGATTCCAAAAGATCCCCAATAGTCGGAGTTTAAAGATATCGCAGCAGGAGGCCAGAGTCTCTTGCTGCGTTTTTCGGTCACTGGAACGTTTTTAGGAGGTCTTATGGAACTGAAACTGGATTTAGAGAAGGAGTATGGACTTGTACTGGAAGGCGGAGGTGCAAAGGGCGCTTACCAGATCGGTGTATGGAAAGCACTCAGGGAAGCCGGCCTTAAGATAAAAGGTGTGGCAGGAGTGTCTGTTGGTTCATTAAACGGCGCACTCATCTGTATGGATGATCTGGAACGGGCAGAGGAGATCTGGAAAAATATCGATTATTCAAAAGTCATGAAGGTCAGCGATGAAACCGTAAAAACACTGAAGAACAAAGGTTTCAAATCCCTTACTCTGCCTGATCTGATAAACAGCGGTCTGCAGATTGTAAAAGAGGGGGGATTTGATGTTACTCCTTTAAAAGATCTTATTTCGGAAGTAGTAGGAGATGAAGAAAGGATTCGCAATTCAGAAAGGGAATTATATGCAGTCACCTATTCCGTAACCGACCGGAAAGAACTGGCAGTTGACATCCGGGCAGTGGAACCAGGTTCCATCAAGGATATGCTTTTAGCTAGCGCTTATTTTATGGCATTTAAAAACCAGAAGCTGGGCGGAAAACGCTATATGGATGGCGGAGGCTTTAACAATGTCCCGGTTGATGTGCTTTTAGGGCGTGGATATAAGGATATTATTGTTATTCGTATCTATGGCTGGGGGTTTGACAAGGAACGGGTGGTCAAGATCCCGGAGGGAGTGAACGTATTTCATATTGCCCCCAGACAGGACCTGGGAGGGATTCTGGAATTTGACAAAAAGCTGGCCAGAAAAAATATGGTTCTGGGGTATTTTGATGCGCAGAGATTTTTATACGGCCTTTGCGGACGGGGCTATTATATCGATGCTCCCAATTCAGAGCCTTATTATTTCGACCGCATGATGTCTGAGATGGAGCTGTTGAAATACTATTTAAAAGATGTACTGACGGAAGACGGTATGGAGGCTTTGAATGGTTACCGGTCATTTACAGAAGGAATATTTCCTAAATTGGCAGAGGAATTTAAATTAAAAGAAGGCTGGGATTATAAGGATATGTATCTGGGAATCCTGGAAGATCTGGCAAAACGGTTAAAAGTCAAGCGGTTCAAAATCTATACGGTGGAGGAGCTGTTAAAGGAAATCCGGAGAAAAATAAAACTGCAGGATCAGCTGAAACTGTTATAAAGATGTTTTGGAAAAAGATGTTGCATGTTTATGCATGATATACTATAATGGTGTATAAAAATACATGATATAATGGAGGAAGCGCTATGAATTTAAAGGGAAGGAATTTTATTACTTTAAAAGACTATTCACCGGAAGAGATCGGATATCTGCTGGATCTTGCTGCGGATTTGAAATCTAAAAAGAAACAGGGCATTACAGGAAACTCCTTAAAAGGAAAGAATATTGCCCTGATCTTTGAGAAACCCTCCACCCGCACCAGATGTTCCTTTGTGGTAGCAGCCGTTGACGAAGGCGCTCATCCTGAATATTTAGGAAAAGATGACATTCAGCTTGGACATAAAGAGAGTGTGAAAGATACAGCCAGGGTTCTTGGCAGAATGTTTGATGGAATTGAATTCCGGGGATTTAAACATAAGACTGTGGAAGACTTAGGGAAATACGCAGGTGTTCCGGTGTGGAACGGATTGACGGATGATGATCATCCGACCCAGATTCTGGCTGATTTACTTACCATGAAAGAGCACTTTGGCTATTTAAAGGGACTGCATTTTGTATATGCAGGTGACGGCCGTAACAACATGGCGAACAGCCTGATGATGGGGATGAGTAAAATGGGAGTACATTTTACCATCCTTGCGCCAAAGTCCCTGTGGCCGGGAAAAGAACTTGTGGATTTGTGCCAGGGATTTGCGGCGGAAAGCGGAAGTACCATTACCATTACAGAGGATACGGCTGCGGTAAAGGATGCGGATGTAATCTACACCGATGTGTGGTGTTCCATGGGAGAAGAAGATAAAGCAGCAGAGCGGATTGCTCTTTTAAAGCCTTTTCAGGTCAACGAGGAACTTATGAATAAAACAGGCAAGGATACTACGATATTTATGCACTGTCTGCCGGCCGTCAAAGGGTATGAGGTAACAGAGGAGGTTTTTGAATCCGGCGCATCCGTAGTATTCGATGAAGCAGAAAACAGAATGCATACCATTAAGGCAGTAATGGTTGCTACCTTAGGAGCGTAAAATGTATATACAGGAACGAGGAAGAAATTTAAGAAACGCTTCCATGATAGTGGATTTTGTCCATATCGTGGTAGGAATTCTGATTGTAGTGCTGGCAGTTGTTGCATTTTTGAATGCGGAAGAATATATGTTCCTTCTTCCTGCAATCTTTTTCCTTGCAGGAGCGCTTAATCTGATCCATGGAATTTACAAGGTAAGGCTTAGCGGACGGGAGAAGAAGAAGAAAGCCGCCGCATTAGCTGTTATCCTGTTCGGGTCAGTTTTGACTGCCCTTGCCGTCATCAGTGCGATAAGCATATGGTGGGGGTGATGGGATTGAAAACGGAAATATTAAAACTGTTGAAGGAACATGAGGGCTACGTATCCGGTCAGGAACTTTGCGAGCGTTTTGGGGTTTCCCGAACGGCAATCTGGAAAGTGATACGCCATCTGGAAGAAGATGGATATAAAATTGAAGCGGTACGAAATAAAGGGTACCATTTCATCGATTCTTGTGATATAATGACGAAAACAGAGATTGAAAGCTGCATCAGAGGGTCGTTTGGCAGCAGGGTGGAATATTACGATATCGTTGATTCCACTAATATTAAAGCGAAGCGCCTGGCTGAGGAAGGGGCGGCTTCCGGGACTCTTGTTGTGGCGGACTGTCAGAATGCAGGCAGGGGCAGAAGAGGAAAAGGCTGGATATCCCCTTCCGGCAAAAATATTTTTATGAGTCTGATTTTAAGACCGGATATACTACCAGGGTCAGCATCCATGCTGACTCTGGTGGCCGCTTTGGCTGTCAGGGATGGCATTAAACATGAGACAGGGCTTACTACTGTCATCAAGTGGCCCAATGACATTGTGGCGAACGGCAGAAAATTGTGCGGGATTTTGACAGAAATGAGTGCGGAACTGGAAGGAATCCATTACGTGGTAGTGGGAATCGGGATCAATGCCAATACGGAAGAATTCCCGGAAGAGGTAGGCTCTATGGCCACGTCTCTGTGGTTGGAAACAGGGAATAAGGTAAGGAGAAGTTCTTTGATTGCTTCTGTAATGGAAGCGTTTGAACGGTATTATGAAGAATTTATCAGCCAGGGTGATTTATCCGGGCTGATAAGTGTCTATAATGATTGTATGGTCAATGCAGGAAGAGAAGTAAAGATTCTTGACCGTGAAGGGGACTATACGGGTAAGGCTTTGGGAATCAACGAGAAGGGAGAGCTTCTTGTTGAAATGCAGTCAGGAGAGGTAAAACATGTGATCTCCGGAGAAGTTTCGGTCCGGGGGCTATATGGATATGTATAAGAATGAACCAGTCGCTTTATGATAAGTTACAAATTCTTGAACCGTTGGAAAAAGAGTTTGAGGACCTGGAACGGTTAAAGGCCATGGAACGCCCTCTGCTCTCCTGGTACAGGGAGCACGCCAGAATTCTTCCGTGGCGGGAAAAACCGGAACCATATCGGATATGGATATCGGAAATCATGCTTCAACAGACAAGAGTAGAAGCTGTGAAACCTTATTTTGCACGTTTTATGCAGGAATTGCCCGGCATCCGGAGTCTTGCCTCCGTTTCGGAAGATAAACTTTTAAAACTATGGGAAGGTCTTGGCTATTACAGCAGGGCAAAGAATTTAAAGAAAGCAGCAGAGCTTCTTGTAGAAGAGTATGGAGGTGAACTTCCAGCGTCCTACGAGGAGCTGAAGAAGCTTCCTGGGATCGGCTCCTATACGGCCGGAGCCATTGCTTCCATTGCTTTTGGAATACCTGTGCCGGCGGTTGACGGCAATGTGCTTCGGGTAATCTCAAGAGTTACCGGAAGCATGGAGGATATATTAAAACAGTCGGTCAAATCTGCAATGGAAAAAAAACTAAAAGAGGTAATGCCCCAGGATGCCGCAAGTTCCTACAATCAGGGCCTGATAGAAATCGGTGCAATAGTCTGTGTTCCCAACGGTAATCCTCTGTGCAGTCAATGTCCCCTTTTTTCGATTTGTGTTGCAAGAGCCAGAAATCTGACAGGGATCATACCGGTAAAAACACCTAAAAAGCCCAGAAAATCAGAAGATAAAACAGTTCTCCTCTTATGGAGGGAAGGAAGAGTTGCCATTAGAAAAAGAGAAGACAGCGGCCTTTTGGCATCTCTGTATGAGTTCCCCAATTTGGAGGGGCATTTGTCGGAGGAGGACGTCCTTTCTGTACTTGGAGCAAAAGATGCAAAAATCACGGCCCTGCCTGTTTCCAGGCACATATTCAGCCACGTGGAATGGCATATGACAGGCTACCGTATTGATTTGACTGATGGGCTGGAAGAAGATTATCTGTGGGTCACTCCGGAAGATATCAAAAAAACTTATTCTCTGCCAGGCGCATTTAAAGCGTATACAAAGTTGATCAGGTGATTATAATGAAAAAGATGCTTTTTGTATTTAATCCGCGTTCAGGGAAAGCGCAGATCAAAAATAAGTTACTTACGATACTTGATATTTTTGCAAAGGCAGGCTATGAACTTTTGGTGCATGTGACTCAGGGACCCGGTGATGCTGTAAAAGCAGCCGAAACTTACGGAGCCGGTGCGGATTTAGTGGTCTGCAGCGGAGGAGACGGCACCTTAAATGAGACCATAAGCGGTCTTATGAAGCTGGACCGCATTCCGGATCTGGGATACATTCCTTCCGGATCAACCAATGATTTTGCTTCCAGCTTAAAGATATCGAAGAATATGATAACTGCGGCCAGGACAGCTGTAACCGGCGTACCTTATCCGGTAGATATCGGCTGTTTCTGCGGGGACAGATACTTTGTTTATATCGCAGCATTTGGTGCTTTTACGGAAGTAGCCTATTTAACACCCCAGGATTTTAAAAATGTTCTGGGGCATCAGGCTTATATGCTGGAGGGAATGAAGAGCCTTGCATCAATAAAATCCTATGTACTACGGGTGGAATGTGACTCTGCAGTCTTAGAAGGGGAATTTATCTTTGGCATGGTCACCAATACCATAAGCGTCGGAGGCTTTAAAGGCCTGGTGGCCCAGAACGTGGCGCTGAATGACGGAGAATTTGAGGTTTTACTGATACGGACTCCGAAAACGCCTCTTGATTTTACGAATATCATTAATTACATGTTTCTCAGGGAAGAACCTAACGAATACGTCCACAAGCTTCGGACCAGGTCCATAAAAATCTTCCCGGAAGAACCCGTTGACTGGGTTCTTGACGGAGAGTTTGGCGGAACAAGAAGGGAAGTTCAAATAACCAATTTAAAGAAACAAATCCGGATTTTGAGAAATCCGCAAAAAAAGTGATAAATCCTCTTTTTTAATAAGAAATATGTTGAAATATGGATTGTGGTAGTATATAATGAAAAGTTGTGTGGGCTTTATGTATACTTCTTAGCGAAAGGACGTTATTAAGTGGAAAAGGATAATTTTTTAGAGAAGCTGGGTAAGCTTGTCGATCTTGCAAAAACAAAGCATAATGCTTTGGACGTAACGGAGATTAATAACTTCTTTATAGGGGAAGAACTGACTGCAGAGCAGATGGATCAGATTTATACGTACCTGGAGAATCGCGGCGTAGACGTGATCCCGGTCATTGACGATTCCGTTTTAACTGATGATGTGCTCATGTCAGAGGACCTCTTGTTGGATGATGATCTTGAAGAAGAATTCATCAAGGATGCGGACGAAGAGGATATTGATCTTGACGCTATTGATTTGCTGGAAGGCATCGGCACAGAGGACCCTGTCCGCATGTATTTAAAGGAAATCGGTACAGTACCACTTTTAAACGCAGAGGAAGAACTCCGCCTGGCTAAGAGAAAAGCAGATGGCGACGATGATGCCAAAGAGCGTTTAATCGAAGCAAATTTACGTCTCGTGGTCAGCATTGCCAAGCGTTATACTGGCCGTGGAATGAGCTTTCTTGACCTGGTTCAGGAAGGTAATTTAGGCCTTATCAAGGGTGTTGAAAAATTTGATTATACCAAAGGTTATAAATTAAGTACATATGCTACTTGGTGGATACGTCAGTCTGTGACCCGTGCTCTTGCAGATCAGGCAAGAACGATCCGTGTGCCTGTGCATATGGTTGAGACAATTAATAAAATGTCCAAGATGCAGAGGAAGCTTACTCTGGAACTTGGATATGAGCCATCTGTAACAGAGCTTGCAGAGGCACTTGAAATGACTGAGGACAAGGTTATGGAGATTATGCAGATCGCCAGAGAACCAGCTTCGTTGGAGACGCCGATCGGTGAGGAAGACGATTCAAACCTTGGGGATTTTGTTGCAGACAACAATGTAGTGACTCCGGAAGGAAATGTAGAATCTGTGATGTTAAGAGAGCATATTGATGCCCTTCTCGGTGATTTAAAGGAGAGAGAGCGTCAGGTTATTGTGCTCCGATTCGGATTGGAAGACGGCCATCCCCGGACTTTGGAAGAGGTGGGCAAGGAGTTTAATGTCACCCGCGAACGAATCAGGCAGATCGAGGCAAAAGCACTTAGAAAGTTAAGAAACCCAGTTCGGAGCAAACGGATCCGGGATTTCTTATAAGCAACCATAGGCGTAGCAGTGGTTATCTACGCCTTTTTTGCGTTTTTTTCATACAGCGAAAGGGAGACATCATGAACCGGAGAAATTATCAGAAGGAACTGGATCAGGTCATCGTTGGATTAGAGGAACAGCAAAAGGTTCCCAGGCTTCTGTTACACAGCTGTTGTGCACCCTGCAGCAGCTATGTGTTAGAATATTTGTCCCAATATTTTAAAATCACCATTTATTTTTATAATCCAAACATCTATCCTCCGGAGGAATACGGAAGGCGGGTCGTTGAACAGGAACGTCTTGTTTCCGATATGAATTTTATTCATCCGGTTACGGTGGAGCAGGGAGCTTATGAGCCCCAGGAGTTTTGCCGGATTGCAAAAGGCTTAGAGAAGGAGCCTGAGGGTGGAGAACGGTGCTTTAAATGCTATGAGCTGCGCTTACAGGAGGCGGCAAAGGTTGCCCAGGCAGAGCACTTTGACTATTTCACAACAACCTTATCCGTCAGTCCTCTTAAGAATGCGGATAAATTAAATGAAATCGGTGAAAAGCTGGCTAAGGAATACCGTGTTTCTTATCTTTCCTCTGATTTTAAAAAGCGAAATGGGTACAAGCGTTCCGTGGAACTGTCAAAGGAATATGGCCTTTACCGTCAGGATTACTGCGGCTGTATATTTTCCCGGAGAGAAGCGGATTAAAGGGGAACTTAAAAATGAAAGACATACTGGGTTTGTCTTGACACAAACTGGATATTGTAATAAAATTAACTTCAAGGAGTATATTAAAATTGAGGATAAAGGAGAGTACGATATGTTATCTAAAACACTGACTGTAATAAATCCATCGGGGCTTCACTTAAGACCAGCAGGAGTTCTGTCTCAGACAGCTATGAAATTTAAATCTGACATCATAATTGAGTATGGGGAGAAAAGGATTGTTGCCAAGAGCGTATTAAACGTTATGGCAGCCGGAATCAAAAGCGGTGCAGAGATTAATTTGATTTGTGACGGAGAAGATGAAGAGGCAGCTATGAAAACTATGTCAGAAGCCATTGAAAGCGGTCTTGGAGAGATGTAATACGTATCGTTAATTATATCAGAACGCTGTAAAAAGCACTGGGAATTTATTTCCTGGTGCTTTTTTTGTGAAGTCAAAAGGTTCAATCATTCCCTTTATTTTCCAGTTGATCTTATTAAATAAGATAATTGCTTAATGATACAAAGCGATAACTTAATTTAATTAGGAATTTATGCCAAATCAGGAAAATGGCTTTGAAATTGTTTCTATAGGCTTAAAAAAACCGGGTAAAAAATAATAGATATCAGATAAATATATAGTAAAATATATTATTATCGAATTATCTGAAAATTTAAAAATAAAACGCATTTACAAAGCGCGAAAAATGTAGTATTATCAATTAAAATTTACTGTTACACTTTAGCATTTGAAAGTAAAACGGGCAGTCAGGAAAGGATGAGATTATGGATACAAGTTTATACTCCCCGAATAAATCAGTGACTCCGGGACTTTATGATTCCCGCTTTGAGCATGATAACTGCGGTATTGGAGCGGTTGCCAATATGAAAGGCGAAAAGACCCATAAGACAGTTGAACAGGCACTTCATATCGTTGAGAATCTGGAACACAGGGCAGGTAAGGATGCGGAAGGAAAAACCGGTGACGGTGTAGGCATTATGCTTCAGATCTCTCACAAGTTTTTTAAAAAGGCGGCAAAATCTCTTTCTATAGAGATTGGAGATGAGAGAGAATACGGAATCGGTATGTTTTTCTTTCCTCAGGATGAGCTGGCGAGAAACCAGGCAAAGAAAATGTTCGAGATCATTGTTCAGAAGGAAGGACTTGAATTTTTAGGCTGGAGAGATGTACCCATTCATCCGGAATTAATCGGCAAGAAGGCAGTGGATTGCATGCCTTATATTGTTCAGGGATTTGTTAAAAAACCGGCAGGTGTCAGCAAAGGACTGGAATTTGACCGGAAGCTGTATGTTTCCAGAAGAATTTTTGAGCAGAGCAATGATAATACGTATGTGGTTTCTTTAAGCAGCAGAACCATTGTCTATAAGGGAATGTTTTTAGTGAAGGAACTGAGGAAGTTTTTCCCGGATCTGCAGGATAAGGATTATGAATCTGCCATTGCAGTTGTCCATTCCCGGTTCAGTACCAATACAAATCCAAGCTGGATGAGAGCCCATCCAAACCGCCTCATCGTACATAACGGGGAGATTAATACCATTCGCGGTAATGTGGATAAGATGATGGCAAGGGAAGAGAACATGGAATCTGTTTTTTTTCAGAACGATATGCATAAAGTTCTTCCTATTATTAACCAGGAAGGTTCCGACTCAGCCATGCTTGATAATGCGCTGGAATTTATGATGATGAGCGGTATGGATCTTCCTCTGGCGGTGATGGTAACGATTCCGGCTCCCTGGGAGCATGACAAGTCCATGCCCCAGGAAATCAAAGATTTTTACCGTTACTACGCTACCATGATGGAGCCATGGGATGGACCTGCTTCTATTGTGTTCAGTGACGGCGACCTGGTTGGCGCGGTTCTGGACAGGAACGGTCTGCGTCCCTCCAGATACTATATTACCGATGACGATCACATGATTCTGGCTTCGGAAGTCGGTGCCATTGATATTGAGCAGAGCCATGTGGTGAGAAAAGAGCGTCTCCGTCCGGGCAAGATGCTTTTGATTGATACGGTAAAAGGTTGTCTTATTACGGATGAACAGCTAAAGGAATATTATGCGCAGCGCAAGCCTTATGGAGAGTGGCTGGATTCGAACCTGATTGAACTTAAGAATCTTTCGATTCCCAATAAGGGTGTTCCTGTCATGAGCAGAGATGAACGTGCCAAAATGCAGAAGACCTATGGCTATACGTATGAAGAATATAAGACCATGATCCTCCCTATGGCGTTAAATGGAGCAGAAGCAGTTTCCGCAATGGGAGCTGACAGCCCTCTGGCGGTTTTGAGTAAAAAGCATCAGCCTCTGTTTAACTATTTCAAACAGCTTTTTGCACAGGTTACCAATCCTCCCATTGATTCTATCCGTGAGGAGATCGTTACCTCTACGACGGTTTATGTAGGGGAGGAAGGCAATATTCTGGAAGAAAAGTCAGAAAACTGCAAAATCCTGAAAGTGAATAATCCGATTCTTACCTGTACGGATCTTTTGAAAATTAAACACATGAAAAAGCCGGGCTTTAAAGTGGAAGTGATTCCGATTACCTATTATAAGAATACTTCCCTTGAAAAGGCCATAGACAGACTGTTTCTGGAAGCGGACCGGGCACACCGGGATGGGGCAAATATCATTATTTTATCTGACCGTGATATTGATGAAAATCATGTGCCGATTCCGTCATTGCTTGCCGTATCTGCATTGCAGCAGCATCTGGTAAAGACAAAGAAGAGAACTTCCGTAGCTCTTATTTTAGAAAGCGGAGAACCAAGAGAGGTGCATCATTTTGCAACCCTTCTGGGCTATGGAGCATGTGCCATCAATCCTTATCTGGCTCAGGAATCCATTCACTACTTAATTGAGAGCGGCATGTTAGACAAAGATTATTATGCGGCAGTGGAAGATTATAATTCTGCGGTTCTTCATGGTATTGTTAAGATTGCATCTAAGATGGGTATTTCCACCATACAGTCTTATCAGGGAGCGCAGATTTTTGAGGCAGTTGGAATTTCAAAAAATGTAATTGATAAATATTTTACGGATACGGTCAGCCGGGTAGGCGGAATCGCTCTTGAGGATATTGCAAGCGATGTGGATACTCTGCATTCTGCAGCTTTTGATCCTCTGGGACTTGATGTGGATCTGACGCTTGACAGCGTGGGAAGCCATAAGGAGAGGGCGGGACAGGAGGAGCATCTTTATAATCCTCTAACCATTCATCTTCTGCAGGAGGCTACCAGGACCGGAAGTTATGACACGTTCAAAGAGTATACTCATGCGCTTACCGAGGAAGGCCAGATGGTGAATTTAAGAAGCCTTCTGGACATTGATTACTCCAAGACGAAAGAGATTCCTCTTGAAGAAGTGGAAAGTGAGGAATCCATTGTGAAACGGTTTAAGACCGGCGCTATGTCCTACGGTTCTATTTCTCAGGAAGCTCATGAGACGCTGGCAATCGCTATGAACCGGATCCACGGAAAGTCAAACAGCGGAGAAGGCGGGGAAAGTCTGGAACGTCTGACAACCGGTGCAGACGGGATCAACCGTTGTTCTGCCATTAAGCAGGTAGCATCCGGACGTTTTGGCGTGACCTCCAGATATCTGGTAAGTGCAAAAGAAATACAGATTAAGATGGCTCAGGGTGCAAAACCAGGAGAAGGCGGCCAGCTCCCGGGAAAGAAGGTTTATCCGTGGGTAGCAAAAACCAGACATTCAACAACCGGTGTGGGACTTATTTCACCGCCTCCTCATCATGATATTTATTCCATCGAGGACTTGGCCCAGCTGATTTACGATCTGAAAAATTCCAATACAGATGCCAGAATTTCCGTAAAGCTGGTTTCGGAAGCAGGAGTAGGTACGATTGCAGCAGGTGTTGCAAAGGCAGGCGCCCAGGTAATCCTTATCTCAGGATTTGACGGAGGAACCGGAGCAGCTCCAAGAAACTCCATCTATAATGCCGGGCTTCCATGGGAACTGGGCGTAGCGGAAGCTCATCAGACTTTGATTATGAATGGACTTCGTGACAAGGTAATTCTTGAAACAGACGGGAAACTGATGACGGGACGTGATGTTGCGATTGCCTGTATGCTGGGCGCAGAAGAGTTCGGGTTTGCTACTGCCCCCTTAGTAACATTAGGCTGTGTGATGATGAGAGTCTGCAATCTGGATACGTGTCCGGTCGGTGTTGCCACCCAGAATCCGGAACTTCGCAAGCGCTTTAGAGGAAAACCGGAGTATGTCGTTAATTTTATGTATTTTATAGCAAGAGAGCTGAGAGAATACATGGCGAAACTGGGAATACGTACATTGGATGAGATGGTGGGAAGAACCGATCTTTTAAAGAAGAAAGAAAACCTGCCCTCTGAGCGTGCCCGCAAGGTGGATTTATCTGCAATTTTAGGTAATCCTTATGCCGGACAGAAGCTTGCCGGATATAATCAAAAACAGGTTTATAATTTTGAACTGGAAAAGACCATTGATGAAAAGACTATTTTAAAGAAATTAAAGCAGGCTTTGCAGTCCGGACAGAAAAAAGGACTCCAGATCGATGTTTCCAATACGGACCGCGCGCTTGGAACCATTTTTGGCTCCGAAATTACAAAACTTTATCCGTCAGGACTGGCAGAAGACACCTTTACCATCAGTTGTACCGGAAGCGGCGGCCAAAGCTTTGGAGCCTTTATTCCAAAAGGCCTTACTTTGGAGCTCATAGGCGACAGCAATGACTATTTTGGTAAGGGCCTTTCCGGAGGAAAGCTGGTGGTCTATCCGCCTCAGGGCGTCAAATTTAAAGCGGAAGACAACATCGTGATCGGTAACGTGGCCTTATATGGTGCTACCAGCGGAAAAGCATTTATCTGCGGAATTGCCGGGGAACGGTTCTGTGTACGGAATTCCGGTGCGACTGCAGTTGTGGAAGGGGTAGGCGATCATGGCTGCGAATACATGACAGGCGGACGTGTCGTGGTTCTTGGTTCCACAGGTAAGAATTTTGCTGCAGGAATGAGCGGCGGAATTGCCTATGTATTGGATGAAAAGAGAGATCTTTATAAGAGACTCAACAAGGAGATGGTTTCCTTTGAAGAAGTTACAAACAAGTATGATGTTCTGGAATTAAAGGAAATGATCAAGGAACATGTGGCATATACCAACTCCGCAAAAGGAAAGAAGATTCTTGATAATTTCGGGGAATACCTTCCAAAGTTTAAAAAGATCATGCCTCATGATTACAGACGAATGATGAATACTATCGTTCAGATGGAAGAAAAGGGATTGAGCAGTGAACAGGCACAGATCGAAGCATTTTATGCCAATACGAAAGGGTAGGAGGAGTAGACAATGGGAAAGCCAACAGGATTTTTAGAATTTAACAGAAAAACAGGAAAAACGGTAGATCCCAAGACTCGTATCAAGAATTATAACGAGTTTCATCTGCCTCTTTCCGAAAAAGAGCAGAGATGCCAGGGCGCACGCTGTATGGATTGCGGTGTCCCTTTCTGTCAGTCCGGAGTGATCATCAAGGGGATGGTCTCCGGCTGCCCGATTAACAATTTGATACCGGAATGGAACGAGCTTGTTTATAGCGGTACATGGCAGCAGGCTTATAACCGGCTGAAAAAGACCAATAGTTTTCCTGAATTTACTGCAAGAGTTTGTCCGGCACCCTGCGAAGCTGCCTGTACCTGCGGCTTAAACGGAGATCCGGTAAGCATCAAGGAAAATGAATACGCCATTATAGAACGGGCTTATGAAGCCGGAATCGCAGGCCCTAACCCTCCAAAGATCCGCACCGGTAAAAAGATAGCAGTTATCGGTTCCGGTCCGGCGGGGCTGGCGGCCGCAGATCAGCTGAATAAACGGGGACACAGTGTGACCGTATTTGAGCGGGAAGACCGTATCGGGGGCCTTTTGATGTACGGCATCCCAAATATGAAGCTGGAAAAGCATGTGATTGACCGGAAGGTGGGGATCATGCAGCAGGAAGGCATCAGCTTTGTAACTGGGGCTGATGTAGGTAAAAACCAGAAAGCCAAAGATTTATTGAAAGATTTCGATCGTGTTATTTTGGCCTGCGGTGCTTCGGAACCAAGAGATCTAAAAGTTCCCGGAAGAGATGCACAGGGAATTTACTTTGCCGTGGACTTTTTAAAGTCTACCACCAAAAGCCTGCTGAATTCTAATTTGCAGGATAACTTATTCCTTTCTGCAAAAGGAAAACATGTCATAGTAATCGGAGGCGGAGACACGGGAAATGACTGTGTGGGAACTGCAATCCGCCACGGCTGTGCATCGGTGACTCAGTTAGAGATGATGCCTAAACTTCCGGAAAAAAGAACTCCGGACAACAGCTGGCCGGAATGGCCCAGAGTGTTAAAAACCGATTACGGCCAGGAAGAAGCAATTGCAGTATTTGGCAAGGATCCGAGACTTTATCAGACAACGGTAAAGGAGTTTATCAAAGATAAGTCCGGCAAGTTGATAAAAGCGGTATTAATGAATCTGGAGCCGAAAAGGGATGAAAAAACCGGACGTATGATCATGGAGCCGGTGGCTGGAAGCGAGAAGGAGGTTCCTGCTGACCTTGTCCTGATTGCAGCCGGATTCCTTGGAGCACAGAAGTATGTTGCCGAAGCATTTGGCGTAAAGTTAAATGAGCGCAGCAATGTGGAAACCTTACAGGGTAAATATAAAACCAACGTTGATAAGGTCTTTGTGGCAGGAGATATGCACAGAGGTCAGTCCCTGGTGGTATGGGCGATTAGGGAAGGGCGTGAGGTTGCTAAGGAAGTGGATAAAAACCTGATGGGTTATTCCAATCTGGCATAAATAGTAAAAAGAAGGGGCTGTTGCAAGATCAATTTGCAACAGCCCCTTCTTATGACAATCAGTTCTTATAAGTCAATAGTCAATCCTACGCCGGTTTCAAATACGGGAAGTTTTTCCATCATCTTGGCCTTAGCCAACAAAGATACGCAGTGGCAGGGATAAATTCTTTCCAAGTGGCAGCTTTCCAGATATTCAATGGTCCGGGTCAGACGGTCATTCACATCAAACAGATGAAACCCTCCCAGTATTCCGGCAATCCTGTCTTCTTTGCATACCTCCTTTGCATATTCCACTACGTTGCAGATGCCGCTGTGGGAACAGCTTGAGATAAGAAACAATCCCTTGGGAGTTTTTAAGGCAACTGCGGAATCATCTAACAAATAGTCATCCTGCCATTCTCCGTTTACATTCACCCGGCCAAAAGGGCTGCGGATTTCAAAGTCATTTTTTTGAGGAATCTGACCTAAAAATACACAGTTTTCGGAGAGGAACAAAGGGGTCTCCGAGGGGATGTAATTGGATTTGCTGCGGATTTCTTCTTCTGAAAAGGGGGCTCCAATGGATTGGTTTCCAACAGTTTTTTGATTAAAACAGCCCGGATGAGAGATTACCTTTAAGCCGGATAATGGTATGGTATTATCCAGATATCTAAGTCCGTTGGAATGATCATTATGTCCCAGGGATAAAACAATATGTGTTAACTGAAATAAATCGATTCCCATTTTGCGGGCATTTGAAAGCAGAATATCGGAGTATCCGGTATCCAACAAGATTTTAAGACCATCAACTTCGAGGTAGAAGCTTGAGGCGGGTTCTCCCATAAAAAATGGTCAACAAAAGTATTGTTATCTACAACTATTTTTATTTGCATAAGAACTCCTGATCTGGTTGAAATTATTTGATTTATTATAGCATAAAAACGACGAAAAAACAGTTGAATTTCCAAATAACTTCACAACATAAGAGAAAATAACAAAATATTAACAAAGAAAATCAAAGCTCAGTCTTTGAATATGAAAAAGAGCACAAGATTGTTAGTCTGTGCTCTTATAAACCATTCATTCATGAAGGACCGGAAATTCTTCTTTGAAACATTTTTTCAGCAAGGGAATGATGCTTCCTCCTGCCATGTTTCCTAAGGAAATGATGAGCATGTAAAGGACTGCCGTTTCTCCCCAGGCACCTGCCATTGTAAAGTAGAACATATCCGCAATGCTGTGCTCAAAGCCGGAAAGAATAAACACCATGATGGGAAGGGTAAGAGCAAGATGCTTTCCGACACTGTCTTTGATTGTCTGGAAGCCGATGACAGCTATGCACATCATGACTCCGCACATAAAGGCCATAACAAAAGTGCTGAAAATAGTATCTGTCAGCTTTAAATCCACGATTTCAGAGGCATGCCCTGTTAATTTTGCCAGCTTTGTATGACGGAAAATAAAACCGGAACCAACAGTTCCTGCCAGATTCCCTATGTATACGATAAGAACATTCAATAAGTAGGAAGGTTTTTCATAGACGATGGAACATACCTTACCTGTATAAAGATTAAAACCGAATGTATAGATCGTAAATAGACCGATGGAAAATAAAAAAGAACCGGCAATGTGATTGTCAAGAGTCAGATAAATAATTCCGCCCATGCTGATACAGACTCCTGCAACAATTGCTTTTATAAATGTTTTCATTCCAATACTCCTTCTCCTTTAAACCTTCTGCCAGAGCGTAAGAAAGTTTTTTTGTCTTTCGCCACGTCATATTATAGCATAAGAAAAGGAGTTTACAAGGACAATCGGACTAATGACATAATTTATCATAATCCCCCAAAACAGGACAAAAAACGCCGGCGCTGTCAAACGCCGGCGAGTATTCTTATACATTAAAGCGGAACAGGATGACATCCCCATCCTTAACGACATATTCTTTGCCTTCGGAACGAACCAGGCCTTTTTCTTTTGCTGCATTATAGGTTTTGCAGTCCAAAAGATCCTGAAAGTTTACAACTTCCGCCCGGATAAAACCCCGTTCAAAATCGGAGTGGATCTTTCCGGCGGCCTGTGGGGCCTTTGTCCCTCTTTCAATGGTCCAGGCTCTTGTCTCCATAGGACCGGCAGTTAAGTAGCTGATAAGACCTAGCAGCTGATAGCTGGCACTGATCAATTTCTCAAGACCGGATTCGGTAAGGCCGAGATCCTCTAAAAACATCTTTTTCTCATCCTCTTCCAGCTCGGAGATCTCCTGTTCGATCTGTGCGCAGATAACGAATACTTCACTGTTGTTTTCTTTGGCAAATTCCCGTACCCTTGTTACATATTCATTAGACATACCGTCGTCAGCAAGATCGTCTTCACATACGTTGGCAGCAAAAATCACCGGTTTGTAGGTGAGAAGATTGAGGGAGGCTATAAATTCTGTTTCGTCTGCATCCTCTATATCCATGCTTCTTGCCAGATTGCCGTTCTCTAAATGGGATTTGATTCTCTTTAAGATGTCCAGTTCTTTTGCAAGGGATTTGTCGTTCATGGCACCCTTGGCAGTCTTAGCGATGCGGCGGTCCAGGATTTCAAGATCGGAAAAGATCAGCTCCAGATCAATGGTCTCAATGTCGCGCAGCGGATCAACACTTCCGTCTACATGAATGACGTTGGCATCTTCAAAGCAGCGGACTACGTGGATAATGGCATCCACTTCACGAATGTTGGAGAGAAACTGGTTGCCCAGACCTTCTCCTTTGGATGCGCCTTTTACAAGACCTGCAATATCCACAAACTCGATGACAGCTGGAACGATCTTAGAGGAATTATATAGTTCAGCCAGTTGTCCCAAGCGTACATCCGGAACAGGAACGACTCCTACGTTCGGATCAATGGTGCAGAATGGATAGTTGGCAGACTCTGCTCCGGCCTTTGTAAGAGAATTGAACAAAGTACTTTTACCTACGTTCGGTAATCCGACAATACCTAATTTCATAGCAATTACCTTCCTAATATTGTTTATATTCATGGTTGATTTTTCTTTGCAACTAATATAGAATATCATATTATCCGTAAAAAAAAAAGAGAAAAACGCAAGAATCATTTTCTATGTCGAAATATAGTCGAATATGTCGGGCGAATCTGTTTGATTTTTGTGTTTTCACGGGGTAAAATAAAGAAAACATCGAAAGGAGAAGACGAATGGCAAATACGGCAGATATTAGTTTTGTGCATTTGGGAATTACCATTGACCATTTGCGAAACAGTATCTCGATATTTGGGTTCCGCATTGCATTCTACGGGATTATCATTGGGATTGGAATTTTAACAGGCCTCTGGGTTGCAACGAATGATGCAAAACGAAGAGGACAAGACCCGGAAGTTTATCTGGATTTTGCCCTGTATGCAATCGTAGTTTCTATTATATGTGCCAGAATATATTATGTAATTTTTGACTGGACTAGTTATAAAAATGACCTGTTACAAATTTTCAACTTAAGGGCAGGGGGACTGGCAATATATGGAGGCGTTATAGGAGCCGCCATAACTCTGATCGTCTATACCAAGGTAAAGAAACTTTCCTTCTTTTCTTTGGCGGACACAGGATGTCTTGGACTGATAACCGGGCAAATTATAGGAAGATGGGGAAACTTCTTTAATTGCGAAGCATTTGGCGGATACACCGACGGCCTGTTTGCTATGAGAATCAGAAGGGCGCTGGTTAATGAGAATATGATATCGAAGGAACTTTTGAACCATTTGATCGTGAAAGATGGCATAGAGTATATACAAGTACATCCAACCTTCTTTTATGAATCAGTCTGGAATCTTTGTGTACTTGCATTCTTGCTCTGGTACAGGAAACGCAAACGATTTGATGGGGAGATTTTTCTTATCTACCTGCTTGGCTATGGATTGGGACGGGTATGGATCGAAGGGATCCGTACGGACCAGCTAATATTCTTTGGGACTGGCATTGCGGTGTCTCAGGCACTGTCATTTATTCTGGTAGTGATATCAACTCTTGTGCTCTTCTTCCAACACAGACAGATTAGAAAAAAGAGCAAAGGAGAAACATGATATGATGATTTCAAAAGAAGAGTTAATAAGAAATATCGAAGAAGCAAGGGAAAGATTAAATAAAAGTATTGATCATGATGACGGAGATGTTATTTATCTTAGAAGTGTAGAGCTGGATAAATTAATTGAACAATATATTGAAGCTGGTTATTGAAATCAAAAGTTTTATGGATTTCAGAGCAATCTATCAGAACGCGGGAAGGAAAAACCTCCCCGTGTTTTTTTATGTTCTCCAAATACTATAATAATTTTATTGATAATGCTCATTATAATAAGAAGTAACTGTTGTGGGGGTGGAAAACACCCCATGGTTTGTCTAATTATGGTAAGTTTTGGAAATTCGTGTGTATTCGGCTGTTTGTAACCGGAATCATTGAAAATTAATAGAAAATCTCCTTGCTATTTCCTGGTAAATGTACTAAAATTAAGTTACAAGTGGAGGAAAGTGGTACAAAGTGGTGGAAAATGGAGGGAAGGTGGTTGAAACCTCCGGCCATTGTACGAGCAGGTGATTGGTATGTTCATGGGTGAATACAATCATACAGTCGATGCGAAGGGACGTCTCATTGTCCCATCAAAATTCAGAGAGCAGCTTGGAGAAGAATTCGTCGTGACGAAGGGCTTGGACGGCTGTTTATTTGTGTATGATAATAATGAGTGGACAGCCCTGGAAGAAAAACTGAAAAGCCTGCCATTAACCAATACCAATGCCAGAAAGTTTTCAAGGTTTTTTCTGGCGGGTGCTACCTCCTGTGAAGTGGACAAGCAGGGAAGAATTCTGCTTCCGGCAGTGCTCAGGGAACATGCGGGCATTGATAAGGATGCAGTCCTTGTAGGTGTAGGGAGCCGGATTGAGATTTGGAGCAAGGATGCATGGACAGCAGCCAATACCTATGATGATATGGAAGAAATTGCGGAAACTATGGAAGGACTTGGTATATGATGTTTGAACACAAGTCAGTGCTGCTTTATGAGACCATTGACAGCCTGAATGTAAAGCCGGACGGAATTTATGTGGACGGAACACTGGGAGGCGGCGGACACGCTTTGGAAGTGTGTAAGCGCCTTGGAGAATACGGAAGATTAATCGGAATTGATCAGGATGCAGATGCTATTTTGGCAGCTACAGAACGGCTGAAGGATTACAAGGATAAAGTGACAGTCGTAAGAAGCAATTACGTGAATATACAGACGGTATTAAAGGATTTGGGAATTGAAAAAGTAGACGGGATATATCTGGATCTGGGAGTATCTTCTTTTCAGCTGGATACGCCGGAGCGGGGGTTTACCTATCGGGAAGATCAGGCACCTCTTGATATGAGGATGGACCAGAGAAATGATCAGACGGCGGCCGACATTATCAACAATTACAGTGAATTTGATCTTTACCGTATCATTCGGGATTACGGAGAGGACAAGTTCGCAAAGAATATTGCAAAGCATATTGTAAAGGCCAGAGAATTAAAACCGATAGAGACAACCGGAGAATTGACCGAGATCATCAAAGGAGCGATTCCTGCAAAGGTGAGAGCAGTAGGAGGACATCCCTCCAAAAAGACGTTTCAGGCCATAAGGATTGAGCTTAATAAGGAACTGGAAGTGTTAAGCAAATCCCTTGATGCCATGATCGATCTGTTGAATCCAGGCGGCCGCTTATCCGTTATTACGTTCCATTCCCTGGAAGACAGAATTGTAAAAACAAGGTTTAAGACCAATGAGAATCCGTGTGTTTGTCCGCCGGATTTCCCTATTTGTGTATGTGGCAGAAAAAGCAAGGGGAAAGTTGTGACGAGAAAGCCTGTCATTCCGACAGAAGAAGAGATTAAAGAGAATAAGCGTTCAAAGAGTTCAAAGCTTCGGGTGTTTGAACGAGTTTAAATAAGGGAGGAAATTCGAGTGGCTGCCAAAAAGAATATGCATTCCTACAGGAATACGGCTTATGTACATGGAAACACTGTCCGTAAAGCCATGCCGGCCCGTATGCCGGTTCATACGCCAGACGAAGTCCGACGGTCATCTGTCAATAACAGAGTGCGGCGGAATCGTGAAAAAGCTCTGCAAATGGATCTGCCTTACGTTCTCATGCTGACGGTTGCCGTGGTCTGCACTCTCTGCTTATGTGTAAGATACCTGCATCTGCAAGCATCTATTACAACCAACATTCACGGAATAGAGGTACATGAAGCACAACTGGAAAAATTAAGAACTGAAAATAACGCACTGGAAATGAGTATAAATACTTCCGTTGATTTGGATCATGTGTATAAAGTAGCCACTGAGGAACTTGGTATGGTCTATGCGAACAAGGACCAGATCCTTCACTATGATAAAACGGAAAGTGAGTATGTAAGACAGAATGAGGACATCCCGAAACACTAACAAATACAGGAATAAAAAAAGTAAGGTATTCCCACGTTATATGCAGGAAAAGCTGGCGATTACGGTTCTTGTAATTACGCTGGCTTTGTTTGCATTAGTTATGATCCTTTATAATCTGATGGCCAATAAAAAAGAAGATTATAATCAGATTGTGCTGTCCCAGCAGGAGTATGACAGCCGTGTGATTCCCTTTAAACGGGGCGATATTATGGACCGCAACGGAACTTATCTGGCAGCCAGTGAAAAGGTCTATAATTTAATCCTTGATCCCAAGCAGATCATGTCAGATCCGGATGCCTACCTGGAGGCTTCCGTCACCGCGCTTACGGAATGCTTTGGTTATGACCGTACGGAAATCCTGAATCTGATCCAGGAAAAGAAGGATAAGCAATATGTACGCTATGCAAAACAGCTGACATATGATGACAAAGACAAATATGAAAAATATAAATCTGATAAGGCCACAGAACTGAAAAAAAGCGGAAAAGGCATCAGGGGCATCTGGTTTGAAGATGAATATAAGAGGGTTTATCCGTACAATTCCATGGGCAGCAAAGTCATTGGGTTTTCAAACAGTGACAGTATGAGCGGCACCGGCGGTATTGAACAGTTTTATAATTCCACTCTTATGGGAGTCAATGGAAGAGAATATGGATATTTGAATGATGATTCTAATCTGGAACGGGTGATTAAGCCTGCTTCTAACGGAAATACTGTGGTTTCTACCATTGATGTCAACATACAAAAAATTGTGGAAAAGTACATAAATGAATGGCAGCAGCAGACGGGCAGTAAACAGATCGGTGTTATTGTTATGGATCCAAATAATGCAGAAGTACTGGCTATGGCAGATGGAAAATCATTTGATTTAAATAATCCCAGAGCTTTAAGACCGGAATATACGGAAGATGTGCTGCGCCAGTTGGGAATCCAGGAAGCCATAGATGATTATAAGAGAAAAAATAAAGATGCTGAACCTCTCACTGCGGAAACGGTTTTCCAGCATTATAATAATGAACAGATCCTGTCTTTGGGCACTCAGGTGGCATGGAACCAGACCTGGCGGAATTTTACCATTAGTGATGGGTTTGAGCCCGGCTCTACGGAGAAGATATTTACCGTGTCTGCTGCCCTGGAGGAAGGAGCCATTACGGGAAAAGAAACCTATGAGTGCAACCGCTTTTTGGAAGTGGGAGGACATAAGATCCACTGCGTCAGCAGATATGGACATGGTCTTATTACAGTGGAACAGGGACTTATGAAGTCCTGCAATGTTGTCATGATGCGCATTGCCAGTCAGATGGGAAAAGAAAAGTTCTATAAGTATCAGCAGATTTTTGGATTTGGCTCGAAAACCGGAATTGATCTTCCTGGGGAGGCGGATAATAAGACAAATATATATCAGGCGGACACGGCTGGCGATGCAGACCTGGCTACGAACTCATTTGGCCAGAACTTTAACTCCACGATGATTCAGATGGCAGCTGCCTACTGCTCTGTGATTAACGGCGGTTCATATTATGAACCTCACGTGGTAAAGCAGATACTGAACGAGCAGGGATCCGTCATTAAAAAAGTTGACCCTGTGCTCGTCCGGGAAACGGTGTCTGAATCTACCACCAAGTTTATTAACGAAGCTTTGTATAAAACAGTCAACGCAGAAGGCGGTACCGGCGGAGCGGCAAAGGTGGCAGGCTATAAAATTGCAGGAAAGACAGGAACTGCCGAGAAATTCCCCCGTGATAAGACAAATTATGTTGTGTCTTTTTGCGGATATGCACCTGCGGACAACCCTCAGGTTCTGGTATATGTAGTGATTGATGAACCGCATGTGGAAGACCAGCCTCACAGCACTTATGCCAGCGAGGTTTTTCGCAAAATCATGACTGAGATTCTACCTTATTTAAATGTATTCCCTGATACGGATGTTGATCAGGCTCTTCCTTCGGATGAGGCATCAAAGCTTCCGGAGCAGGAAGGAATCACCAGGGAAACAGAAGCTGGTTCTGAGGGAGAGACTGCAGCGGAAGAGGCAGGCACTGAGACTTCTTCTCAAGCGGCGCCTACTATGGAAAATGGACAGCAGGTTCCGGAAGAATATTTAAATCCTTCGGAGGAATACGTCAACAGACCAGAGGGAGAGGATTCCGTTTTACCTGGTGGAGTACCGGGAGAGACAGGAGATTCCTCTGAAAGCCAGCCGGCGTCAGAGGAAGAAACTGCAGCCCAGTAGAAAAATGCGTGTAGGGCTCATAAAAAAGACAGATATTCATATACTGTAACAATAATGGCGGTGGAGCAGTGTATGAATTCAAACAAAACACATCACAGAGAGAAAATAGCCCTCCTGTTTTTCCTGTTATTTCTTGCCATGACAGGACTTATGGGACGGCTTATTTTTCTAATGATATTCCGTTCCGAGCATTACAGCGCTATGGCTGAGGATCTCCATGAACGGGAGAGGACCATAAAGGCTGCCCGGGGAAATATCATTGATGCCAATGGCACCGTCATTGCCACCAATCGAACGGTGTGTACGATTTCGGTCATTCATAATCAGATCAAGCAGCCGGATGAGGTTGTGGCGGTCTTATCCAGGGAACTTGGGATAAGCGAAGACGAAGTACGCAAGAAGGTAGAGAAGTACAGTTCCAGGGAAATAATTAAAACCAATGTAGACAAGGCGTTGGGAGACCAGATCCGTACGTATCATCTGGCAGGCGTGAAGGTGGATGAAGATTATAAACGGTATTATCCATATGATACCCTTGCCTCAAAGGTATTGGGATTTACCGGAGGAGATAATCAGGGAATCATTGGTCTGGAAGTGAAATACGAACAGTATTTAAAAGGAACCAACGGAAAAATTTTAACCATGTCTGATGCAGCAGGTATCGAGATTGAAAATGCGGCAGAAGACCGGATCGAACCCGTTGCAGGTCAGGATCTGCAGATCAGTCTGGATGTGAATATACAAAGATATTGTGAGCAGGCTGCTTATCAGGTCATGGAGAAAAAAAGTGCAAAAAAGGTGTCAATTATTGTCATGAATCCTCAAAATGGGGAAATAATGGCTATGGTCAATGCACCTGAATTTAATTTGAATGATCCGTTTACACTAAATACAACGGCTGAGGTTCCGGTCACGGACAAAGAAAAGCAGGATCTCTTAAACCAGATGTGGAGAAATCCCAGCATCAACGATACTTATGAGCCGGGGTCAACATTTAAAATCATTACTGCGGCAGCCGGGCTGGAAGCAGGCGTGGTTAAGCTGGACGATCATTTTTCCTGCCCCGGATTCCGGGTGGTTGAGGACCGGAAGATCCGCTGCCATAAGGTGGGCGGTCATGGCTCTGAAACGTTTCTTCAGGGAATGATGAATTCCTGTAACCCGGTTCTGATCGATGTAGGGCAGCGGCTGGGGGTGGATAATTACTACAAGTATTTTGAACAGTTTGGCTTAAAGGGGAAGACAGGAATCGACATTCCCGGAGAAGCATCAACAATCATGCATAAAAAGCAGGATATGGGCCTGGTGGAGCTGGCAACTGTGTCTTTCGGCCAGTCATTTCAGATCACGCCCATGCAGCTTATCACAACTGCCGCATCGATTGTAAACGGCGGCAACCGGATCACGCCTCATTTTGGAGTAAAAGCAGTCAGCGCAGATGGAGAATCTGCCCACAACTTTACTTATCCCGTCAAAGAGGGAATCGTATCCGCTGAAACAAGTGAAACCATGCGTTATATTCTGGAGCAGGTAGTGTCCGAGGGAAGCGGTAAAAGAGCAAAACTCGAAGGCTACCGGATCGGTGGGAAAACTGCTACGTCTGAAAAGCTTCCAAGAAGCTTAAAAAAATATATTTCTTCCTTTGTAGGTTTTGCGCCGGCAGATAATCCCAAGGTAATTGCACTTATTACCATTGATGAACCAGAGGGTATCTACTATGGAGGAACCATTGCAGCACCGGTCATTGCGGACATTTTTAAGAATATTCTTCCGTATCTGGGAATTGAGCCAACAGAGGAAAAAACTGTTTCTACGTTTCGAATCAGTGGTTGATTATTCGGAAGAAAAGACGTATACTACTTACTGTGTACTTTTGATATACGAATACATAAAATATTGAGGTGTGACATGATTAACGAAACGATTCTGGCTATTATCATAGCTTTTGCCATCAGCGCTATGCTGTGTCCCATTGTAATCCCATTTCTCCACAGGCTGAAATTTGGCCAGGAGGTCCGTAAGGAAGGGCCGGAGAGTCATTTGAAAAAACAGGGTACTCCGACGATGGGAGGACTCATTATATTAACCAGCGTTATCATCACGTCCTTGTTCTATATCAGGGATTATCCAAAGATCATTCCGGTGCTCTTTATGACCGTCGGGTTTGGAATTGTAGGATTTCTTGATGATTACATCAAGATCGTGATGAAACGGTCCGAAGGTCTTACCCCATTTCAGAAAATGGCAGGACAGTTAATCATCACAGGAATTTTTGCCTACTATCTGGTTCATTCAAAGGATGTAGGCACCGGTATGCTAATTCCGTTTACCGGCGGTTTTGATAAGGGACTGTATTTGAATTTGGGACTGTTCTTTATTCCCGCAGTATTTTTCATTGTGATCGGAACGGACAACGGTGTGAACTTTACCGATGGTCTTGATGGGCTATGCACCAGTGTGACCATTCTGGTTGCGACATTCCTTACTGTTGTGGCGATCGGGGAAAGGACTGGCATCAGCCCTATTACCGGTGCGGTTGTCGGAAGCCTTCTTGGTTTTTTATTGTTTAATGTTTATCCGGCGAGAGTATTCATGGGGGATACCGGCTCCCTTGGACTTGGAGGTTTTGTTGCATCCAGTGCTTTTATGATGCAGATACCGGTCTTTATTGCCATCATCGGTTTTATTTATTTGATTGAAGTCTTATCGGTCATCATTCAGGTGACATATTTTAAAAAAACAGGCGGGAAAAGAATCTTTAAGATGGCTCCCATCCATCACCATTTTGAACTTTGCGGATGGTCGGAAACCCGGGTGGTCGCAGTGTTTGCTATTATAACAGCGGTTCTTTGTCTGCTTGCATACCTTGGATTATAGGAGAGAAACCATATGAGTCAGAAAATTTTAGTTGCCGGCAGTGGAAAAAGTGGTGCAGCCGCCTCCAGGCTGATACTTAAAACAGGGGATGAAGTTGTTCTTTATGACAGCAATGATGCCATAAATGCGGATGAGCTGTTAAGCCAGTTCAAAGGAGAAGGGACCATTCGCCTTTTGCTGGGAGAATTGCACAAGGAAGATATAAAGGATGTGGATCTTTGTGTTATCAGTCCGGGAATCTCTCTGGATGCGCCTTTTGTCTCAATAATCAAGGAGGCGGATATTCCCATCTGGAGTGAGGTCCAGCTGGCTTATCATTATGCCAAAGGAAAACTGGCAGCTATCACGGGAACCAATGGTAAGACAACTACTACGGCTCTTACGGGAGAGATCATGAAAGCTTATTATGATCAGGTTTTTGTTGTGGGCAATATTGGAATTCCATATACGGAAGAAGCCTTAAAGATGACAAAAGATTCCGTGACAGTGGCTGAGATCAGCAGCTTTCAGCTGGAGACCATTACCGATTTCAGACCTGATGTCAGTGCCATTCTTAATATAACGCCAGATCACTTAAATCGTCATAAAACTATGGATTGCTACATAAAAGTAAAAGAAAGCATTACACAAAATCAGAGAGAACAGGAATGTTGTATTTTAAACTATGATGATCCTGTTCTGCGTGAATTTGGCAGAACAATAAAACCCAAAGTTGTTTACTTCAGCAGCCGTGAGAAACTTGAAGAGGGCTACTGTATGGATGGGGACATGATTATCTTTAACCATCTTGGAAAGCGGCAGGAGATTGTATCGGTAAAAGATTTAAAACTCCTTGGCCGCCACAATCATGAGAACGTTATGGCTGCTGTGGCCATCTCTTCAGAGATGGGAGTACCTATGGATATTATCAAAAAGGTAATCTGTGAGTTCAAAGCGGTGGAGCACCGGATTGAGTTTGTAGCTGAAAAAGCAGGGGTCAAGTATTATAATGACTCAAAGGGAACCAATCCTGATGCGGCGATTCAGGCGATCAAGGCTATGCCGGGACCAACCATACTGATTGCGGGAGGATACGATAAAAACTCTGAATATGATGAATGGATCGAATCCTTTGAAGGAAAAGTCCGTTATATGGTCTTGCTTGGGCAGACAAGGGAAAAGATTGCCGAATGCGCTTCCAGGCATGGCTTTACCAATGTCATGTATGCGGAAGACATGCAGGAGGCAGTCAGCGTCTGTGCCTCCTATGCCAATATTGGAGATTATGTGCTTCTTTCACCGGCATGCGCCAGCTGGGGCATGTTTAAGTGCTATGAGGAGCGTGGTGAGATCTTTAAAGAGTGCGTCCGCAATCTGTAATGCTGCTATTGCATTGGAGTATAGTTGGCGAGGAGGAATGATATGGCGGAAAAAAGGCCAGTGAGGAAGAAAAATAAGCCGCGCCGTTTTTATGATTACAGCCTTTTATTTACTGTAATATTCCTGACTGTTTTTGGATTGGTAATGATATACAGTGCCAGTTCCTATGCAGCCCAGCTTAAATTTGGCAACGCCGCTTATTTTATGATGAGGCAGGCCCAGATAGCGCTGGGAGGTTTTGTTATAATGATTGTGATATCCAAAATGGATTATCACTGGTATGGGAAGTTTGCTTTATTTGCTTATATCCTTTCCTATGTTCTTATGATTGCCGTTTCCTTATTTGGAATTGAGCGTAACGGTAAAAAAAGATGGCTGGGAGTTGGAGCCCTTTCCTTTCAGCCCACAGAATTTGTTAAGATCGCCCTGATTGTCATGCTGGCAGCTATGATTGTGCAGATGGGTAAAAATATCAATACCAGAAATGGAGCGGTTCTTGTAATTGTAACGGCACTTCCTATTGCAGGAATCGTAGCGGCAAACAATTTAAGTTCCGGTATTATCATTGTCGGAATCGCCTTTGTCATGCTGTTTGTGGCGTGCAAAAAGAAATGGCCTTTCTTCGCCTGTGGATTTGCGGGAGTCGGCCTATTGGCATTTGCAGGTCCTTTAGCTACAATCCTTGAAAAAATGAATATTCTTCATGATTATCAGCTTGGCCGGATTCTGGTCTGGCTGGAACCGGAGGCATATCCTTCTACCGGAGGATATCAGGTTCTTCAGGGACTTTATGCCATTGGTTCCGGGGGCCTTGTAGGAAGGGGCCTGGGAGAGAGCATACAGAAGATGGGATTTGTGCCTGAGGCCCAGAATGATATGATTTTTTCGATTATTTGTGAAGAACTTGGCCTTTTTGGAGCGGTGTCCGTGATACTGATCTTTCTTTTCATGATTTACCGTTTCATGCTGATTGCAGATAATGCGCCTGATTTATTCGGTGCTCTGCTGGTTGTTGGAGTCATGGGGCATATTGCCATTCAGGTAATTCTTAATATTGCAGTAGTTACCAACACCATACCAAATACCGGTATTACCCTTCCGTTTATCAGTTACGGAGGTACTTCGGTCCTGTTTCTTATGATCGAAATGGGGATGGTCTTAAGTGTTTCTAACCAGATAAAACTGGAAAAATGATAAAATTTGATACCATTCTCTCACTTTTAACATAGGATAGTATATAAGAAGCCATGGGAGGTACCGGATTGTCAGTCATACAGGTCCAGGGGTTACGATCCTTAAAAGGTGAGATAAAAATTCAGGGTTCCAAGAATGCTGTTCTGCCAATGATGGCAGCGGCGGTTCTCCATAAAGGTACAACAGTGATTCATAATGTCCCCAGGATACAGGATGTGTTCTGTATGCTGGGGATACTTCAGCGTATTGGCTGTATTTGCCGGCTGGAGGGCAACACATTGATTGTCAACGCAGTAACACTTACTCAGGCGGAGATTCCGGAAGATTATATTAAAAGCATGCGTTCATCCATTATATTATCAGGACCGCTTCTTGGAAGGACCGGTCTTGCAGTCACAAGTTTTCCGGGAGGCTGCTCCATCGGTGAGAGGCCCATTGATCTGCATCTGTCTGCATTCCGCAAGCTGGGGGCGGCGGTGGAGGAAAAGGATGAAAAGCTGATTGTGTCAGCTGAGAATCTGACGGGTGCTGAGATCGAATTCCCATTTCCCAGTGTGGGTGCCACGGAGAATGCACTGCTGGCCGCCGTCAATGCCCGGGGAGTCACGATCATAAAGGGAGCTGCAAAAGAGCCTGAGATCGCTGCTCTCTGCGAATTTTTAACCAACATGGGTGCCAAAATTGAGGGGATTGGAACCTCAAAGCTGACGGTCACAGGTGTAACAGATTTTCATGATTCAGAGTTTACTGTTGCAGGTGACCGGATTGTGGCAGGAACGTACTTAGCGGCTGTAATGGCCGCAGAAGGGAGTGTCTTTATCAATGGAATCCGGCCGGCGGATTTGGCTGCTGCCCTGTCTCTTGCAGAGAAGATGGGAGCAAAGCTTAAATCTTATGAATACGGTCTGGAGGTTTCCATGAAAGGGAGACCCCGCTGCGTGGATGCAGTAACAGAACCATATCCGGGATTTCCTACAGACCTGCAGTCTCCGATGATGGCGGTAATGTCATCCGGACAGGGAAGAGCGAAATTAACGGAAACTATTTTTGAAGGACGGTTTGGAACTGCGCAGGAACTTAAAAAGCTGGGAGCAGACATTGAAATTGAAGGAAAGCATGCCATAATTCATGGCCGCTATCCGTTATCAGGAAACCGGGTAACGGCTCCTGACCTTCGGGGCGGGGCGGCTCTTGTGATCGCAGGCCTTGCGTGTGAAGGAATAACGGAAATCCATGAATGTTATCACATTGAACGTGGATATGAAGATATCTGCCGGGATTTAAGCAGTCTCGGTGCGGTGATCAGAGGGATGGAATGAGATATCTAAAAAGCAGCAGAAGAAAAACGAAAATAGCAATCGCGGCAGCGGTGGTTTTGTTGGGAGCAGTCGCTTTTATGTCACTTCAAATTAAGGAAATTACAGTGACCGGCAATAAAAAATATACTTCCGAACAGATTGTTGATCTCTTGTTTAAGGACAGCTGGGATCGGAATGCGATTTTTTGTTTCTTTAAGGACCGTTTGAAAGAGCATGAGCAGATTCCTTTCGTGGAAGACTATAAAATCGTATTCCAGAGCCCGGTTAAAGTGGAAGTGATCGTATATGAGAAGTCCGTAGTGGGATATGTTTCTTATATGGGAAGTTATATGTATTTTGATAAGGATGGAATCATCGTAGAGAGCTCCAGCGGGCAGCTGCCCGGAGTTCCGTGGATTGTGGGGCTGGAGTATGGGCATATTGCCCTGCACCAACCCCTGCCTGTGGAGAACAGCCGGATCTTTGATGAAATACTGACATTGACCCAGCTTTTATCCACTCACGGAATTCCGGTGGATCAGATCCAGTATGATTCCAGAGGGAATGCCACCCTGGTGATGGAAAGCATCAGAGTATATCTCGGAAGCAATGATCAGATGAATGGAAAGATCTCTGAGCTTAAGGACCAGATGCCTGTGTTGTCAGGGCTCAAAGGAACTTTATATCTGGATACATACGATGAGGCGAAAACTGTCACTTCTTATCGCTTTGTAAAGGATAAATGAATTTACATAATTTGCAAGCAATTTTGTTGAAAAAATAGTTGATATTTTTATAAAAATCAAATATGATATTAGATAGGTTTATACAGTAAGCTGTTTATGGTTAAAGGAGGATATAATCTTGTTAGAGATTAAGATAAATGAGGCGGACAATGCCGCAAGGATTCTGGTTATCGGAGTAGGCGGTGCCGGAAACAATGCGGTGAACCGCATGATTGATGAGAATATAGCTGGTGTAGAATTTCTTGGAATTAACACGGACAAGCAGGCATTGCAGTTTTGCAAGGCTCCAACTGCGATGCAGATCGGAGAAAAGCTGACAAAGGGTCTTGGTGCTGGTGCAAAGCCTGAGATGGGTGAAAAGGCAGCGGAGGAAAATGCGGACGAGCTGGCTCAGGCGATGAAGGGTGCTGATATGGTATTCGTTACCTGCGGTATGGGCGGTGGAACAGGAACAGGAGCAGCTCCTGTTGTTGCAAAGATTGCCAAGGATATGGGAATACTGACGGTCGGCGTTGTCACAAAGCCTTTCCGCTTTGAAGCAAGAACCCGTATGTCCAACGCAATTGCCGGGATTGAACGCTTAAAAGAAAGCGTTGATACTTTAATTGTAATTCCCAATGACCGTCTTTTAGAGATTGTAGACAGACGGACAACTATGCCGGATGCCCTTAAAAAAGCAGATGAAGTTCTTCAGCAGGCTGTTCAGGGAATTACGGACTTAATAAACGTACCTGGGCTTATTAACCTGGATTTTGCAGATGTTCAGACAGTTATGACAGACAAGGGCATTGCTCATATCGGTATCGGCCATGCGAAGGGCGATGAGAAGGCGTTGGAAGCTGTGAAACAGGCAGTATCCAGTCCTTTGCTTGAAACGACCATCGAGGGAGCTTCCCACGTAATCATTAATATTTCCGGTGATATCAGCCTTATTGAAGCCAATGAAGCAGCAAGCTATGTTCAGGAGATGGCAGGAGATGACGCGAACATTATCTTTGGTGCCATGTATGACGAGAACGCTCAGGATGAAGCGAGTATCACTGTTATTGCTACCGGACTTGACATGCAGTCAGAGACACCGGTATCCAAGGTTATGACTAATTTCTCCAATCCAAACTTTAAACAGCCGAAAGCAGCAGCGCCGCAGAATCAGCCGGTAAATCAGGAAGCCGCAGCCACTGCAGCAACTCCTGGATATAATCAGAATCTCAATCAGAACTACAATAACGGAAATTATACTGCTCCTGCATATAACAATAATCAGAATTACAACAATCAGAACTATGCAGGCTCCAATTATCAGAAGCCCAATTATAATGGACAGAATAACCATCAGGGAGTTCCGCAGCAAGGCGGACAGCCTTACCGCCCGACCGTGAATAAAGAGGTTCAGATTAACATACCGGATTTTTTAAGAAATAAAAGATAAATCAAATGATGTTACATATCAGGCAGGTTCCCGTGAACCTGCCTGTTTTGGAAAGGAGTGGCAGTATGTCTGAAAAACAAAAGGATTGGGAGATTTCTGAGGACTATTACAATGGTGGCGATGCAGAAAAGAAGCTGTTTCTGGAAGACTTTATAACGGAATCAGATCTTGAACAAGAGGAGATGCTGTCTCCGGACCCTGCCAATGAATTATTGAAAAAAACCATAGATGACGTTCGCCAGGTACTTGCGCTGGCCCAGGAAGGGAAAGCTATTGCAGAGATCGTTGCAATCACCGGACTTGAAGAAGCATATGTATACAATATACAGGTTTGTGCCCAGGGGTTCCGGGAGGATGATGAGATTGCCGTAGCCCACCTGGTACTTGGATAGAAGGAGAACCGCCATGAAGAGAAAGATTTGTCCGATTTGTGATCTTCCGGTCAATGGAGGGAACTACTGTTCCAATTGCAGGAAGATGGTACGCCGGCCTGTTTTTTGGGAGATGGATTATTATTTAAATGAAAGACGGCCAGATCATGAAAAAAACGAATCTGTACCGCCCCGTATGTCCGTGCCAAACCGCACGGCCATGCGGGGCCGCACAGCCGCTCCGAACCGCTCGTCTGATTCCAGCCGTACGGTTACGCCTGCAGTCCCTGGCAGTCCCCGGCAGCAGTCACAGCCTTACATACCAGCCGCCTCAAAAGGACAGGAGCAAAAAAAGCCGGGAAAGAAATTTCGGATTTCATTGGCAGGAATTGCTACTTTATTTTTTTTGGTTGTTGGAGCACTTCCGGATGTGATAAAAAAGGCAGACCGGATTCTGGACAGTTATTCCAGCTATGAAACAGCAGCCCCCTTTGAGGATTCGGGCTTTACTCAGCTGGAGGAAGGGGAAGTCATTGCGGCCGGAATTCCCTGTAGCGGATATGCCCATTTTCCTGCAGATGGAAAAGCGATTGCAGACGCTATGGGACAATATCTGTCTGACAATAATTATGGATATCAGTTAAAGCCGGAAGATATTTATACGAATAACTATGAGTTAGAGACGGAAGACGGCTGGTTATCCTATTATGAGACCATAACCGGCTATTACCTGGAAGATGAAATTAACAGCCAGTTAAATACGGAAGATAAAGAATATGCTTACCAGTATGTGGAACTGAATTATGATACGGCAACCGGTGAGATGCATGATTACATGTCTTCTTTGAATAGTGAGGAAGCGTGTCTGGCTTATCTGGAATACTTTCTTAAGCTTACGGAGACGGCAGTCTCTATCCCCATGGAGGACAGCAGTATTCCGTCTCTCATGGAAGGAATTCGTACTGGGCTTGACCAGGAAGATACGGTAAATATTGTGGAAGGTATTTTCCGTGTTACTGCTTACAGAGATGAAGATATGGTTCGGGTTGCTGTTTCCTATAATGATATTCAGACAGCAGAAAACGGAGAAGTGTGACCGTTTCCAGTAAAAACCGCTGTTTTTAATTGACACAAGGTCTAAGATCTGATATAATCATGCCAATCGTAAAGGGGAGTAGCCTCCAGCGATCAGCTGGATAAGATTGCGTCAAGACGGTAAAGCGATTTATCCGCATCCTTATGAAATGTGCAAGACTTTTATTGATACCGTAAGAGGTGTCGGTAAAGGTCTTTTTCTTTTATAGGAAAGTCCCTCTGCCTTTATGAGAGTATGGAATCGATGGTAATTATGGAAAGGAGACGTATTATGGAAACAATTGATCCCCAAAAAAATGAGGTTTGGAAAAAGATGAAAAGAATTTTGAAGAAATCAGGAATTGCAGCCGTTCTTATAGTGGCGATCCCGGTTATCGGTTTTGGATCGATATATAATATTCAGGAGCAGGAACAGGCCGTAGTGACCACCATGGGAAAAGCAAGAGCAGTGACAGAACCAGGGCTGCATTTTAAAGTCCCGTTTGTGCAGAGTGTGAAAAAGGTCAATACCACCATTCAGGGCTTTGCAATTGGATATGATCCCAATGATAATCAAAGTAAGGAAGAAGACTCTCTGATGATCACAAAGGATTATAATTTTGTAAACGTAGATTTTTTCGTGGAGTACAAGGTGGCAGATCCGGTCCGGACCGTATATGAATCAGAAGATCCTTTAAAGGTATTGCAGAGCATTACAAAGAGCTGCATCCGTACGGTGATCGGAAGCTATGATGTGGATTCGGTACTGACCAATGGAAAGAATGAAATCCAGTCAAAGATCAAGCAGATGATCATGGAAAAGCTTGAAAAACACGACATTGGGCTGACGGTCGTAAACGTTACCATTCAGGACTCAGAGCCGCCGACACAAGAGGTCATGGAAGCCTTTAAAGCAGTGGAAACTGCAAAGCAGGGAAAAGAAACTGCCATCAACAATGCCAACAAGTACCGGAACGAAAAACTTCCTGAGGCAACGGCACAGACCGATAAGATCCTACAGGAGGCAGAATCTACAAAGGCAAAGAGAATCAACGAAGCCAGTGCGGAAGTTGCAAAATTCAATGCCATGTATATTGAATACCAGAAGAATCCGGAAGTAACCAAAAAAAGAATGTTTTATGAAACCATGGAAAAGGTACTGCCGGATATGAAGGTGATCATAGACGGAACGGACAAAACCAGCACGATTTTACCTCTTGACAGCTTTACGGGAGGCAGTGCCGGTACCGGTGCCACTGGAGAAAAGGAGAAAGCGGAATGAAAAAAAGAATAAAAAAGACGATTTTGGCACTTGCAGTTTTGGCAGCGGTTATCGTATTATCCGGTTCGGTTGTAATTACAAATGAGAATGAATATAAATTGATCCGCCAGTTCGGACGTGTGGAACGGGTGATTGGAACCTCTGGATTATCCATGAAGATTCCTTTTATTCAGTCGGCGGATACTCTTCCCAAGCAGATATTGATTTACGATCTGGCAGCATCGGATGTAATCACCATGGATAAGAAGACCATGTTGAGCGACAGCTATGTGTTGTGGCGGATCGAAGATCCTTTGAAGTTTGCCCAGTCCTTAAACTCTTCCATTACCAATGCAGAAGGGAGAATTGATACTGTGGTATATAACTCCGTAAAGAATGTTATAAGCAGCATGAGCCAGAATGACGTAATCAGCAGCCGGGATGAAGAACTTTCTCAGGCAATCATGAATAATGTAGGGGATAATATGATCCAGTATGGGATCAGGCTTCTGGCTGTGGAAACCAAACGTCTTGATCTGCCGGTGGATAATAAGGCAGCTGTCTATGAGCGGATGATATCTGAACGTGATAAAATTGCGGCTACTTATACGGCGGAAGGTCAGGCAGAGGCTAAGAAAATACAAAATACAACAGACAGGGAAATTGCCATTAGCATTTCGGATGCCCAGGCCCAGGCAGCATCCATAACGGCAGAAGGGGAAGCAGAGTACATGAGGATTCTGGCGGATGCTTACAATGATGCTCAGAAAACCGAATTTTATGCCTTTGTCCGTTCCCTTGAGGCGGCAAGAACCTCATTGAAAGGGAAGAACAATACCTTGATCCTGCCTGGTAATTCCCCACTGGCGCAGATATTTACAGGCCGTTAATTGTTGCAGGAACAGATTTTTTATGGTAAAGTGTTACTAGATAAAAGAAACGAAAGACAGGAGATAGACAGCATGAAAATAAAAGATATTCTGAGCCAGGGAAAGCCGACGTTGTCTTTTGAAGTATTTCCCCCAAAGACAGAGGATAAGTACGAATCTGTGGAACAGGCTGCGGCAGAGATCGCAAAGCTCAATCCGGCGTTCATGAGTGTCACTTATGGAGCAGGGGGAGGCACCAGTAAATATACGGTTGACATCGCTTCAGCCCTTCATCATGAGTACCACGTGACAGCTCTGGCTCATTTGACCTGTGTATCTTCTACAAAAGAAAAGGTTCGGGAAGTTCTTCATGACTTAAAAGAAGCAGGGATTGAGAATGTGCTTGCTCTTCGCGGTGACATTCCGCAGGATGGACTGATTTCCAAAGAATACAGCTATGCATCAGAATTGATCCGGGAGATAAAGGAAGCGGGGGACTTTTGCATCGGTGCCGCCTGTTATCCGGAAGGCCACGTGGAATCCGCCAGCAAGACCATAGATATGGATTACTTAAAGCAAAAGGTGGAGGCAGGCTGTGATTTTGTAACCACTCAGATGTTTTTCGATAATAATATATTATACAATTACTTATACCGCATCAGGGAAAAGGGAATAACTGTACCTGTGGTTGCCGGTATTATGCCTGTAACCAATGTCAGGCAGATCATTCGCAGCTGCCAGTTATCCGGAACCTATCTGCCCTCCCGTTTTAAGGCGATTGTAGACCGGTTCGGAGATAATCCTGCGGCAATGAAGCAGGCGGGAATCGCTTATGCCACGGAGCAGATCATTGACCTGATTGCAAACGGAGTGAATGCCATTCATGTATATTCCATGAATAAACCTGATGTAGCATTAAAGATTAAGGAAAATTTATCTGAGATATTGTAATACGTTTGAATTCAGGGTTCGGCGCCTTTTGCAGGGCCGGACCCTTGTTTATTTTATAGGGCATCAGCGCCAGATTCTGACAAGTCAGAATCCTTTTTAACTAGCAGGAGAGGAAGGGAATACCATGGAAATCAGCCGTAAAGAGGTTCGGCGGTATTTGGGATATGGAATACAGGAAGGCGATGATACCGTAAATGCTTTGATTGAAGAGTGTATCCGTGAACTTTTTGATTCGGCTTCTCCCAAATGCATCAGCCGGTCATACCCATTAAAACTGCTTCCGGATCATGGAATTGATTTTACGGTCTTTCAGACCAGAAGCCGGAATTTAAGCAAAAATCTGGCGGACTGCGATCAGGTGATCTTATTTGCTGCGACTTTGGGAACCGGAGTGGACGTACTATTGCATAAATATACAAAGCTTCAGATGAGCAAAGCGGTTACCATGCAGGCAGCGGCAGCGGCCATGATTGAAGAATTCTGTGATGAAGAAAACAAAAAGTTAAAAGAGGAATACGAAGCTGCCGGTCTTTATCTAAGACCCAGGTTCAGCCCCGGATATGGAGATTTTTCTCTGGAATGCCAGCGGGATATTACCGCTGCTTTGGAAACGGCAAAACGGTTGGGCATCATGCTGACGGACAGCCTTTTGATGGCACCGTCAAAATCGGTGACAGCGGTGATGGGTGTGAGCAGAAAGCCTTACCGTTGTGAGGTAAAAGGGTGTGAATCCTGTGGGAAAACAGACTGCGCATACCGGAGAAGTTAAAAGCTACAGATAAAGATGGAGGAAAGTATGACAGGGATTTTAGAAGAGATCAGGAAAAGAATCGTATTTTTTGACGGAGGGACCGGAAGTCTTTTACAGGCCAATGGTCTAAAACCGGGAGAACTGCCGGAGACCTGGAACATAAAATATCCGGATATTATCACAAAGCTTCACCGCGATTACCTGGAAGCCGGTGCAGATATTATAAAGACCAACACCTTTGGAGCCAACGGGCTGAAGTTTTATAAAGGGGCTGAATTTGACTTAGACGAAGTAGTCGCAGCCGCTGTGAAGAATGCAAAACGTGCCGTGGAAACTGCCAGCTATCCAACGGGGAAGGAACGGGGATATATTGCCCTGGATCTAGGCCCCACCGGTAAGCTTTTAAAACCTCTTGGTGACCTGGACTTTGAAGATGCCTATGAGATGTTTGCCCAGGTAGTGAGGATCGGAGAGCGGGAAGGGGCTGATCTGGTTCTTATCGAGACCATGAGTGACAGCTATGAGACAAAGGCGGCTGTACTGGCGGCAAAGGAGAATTCCAGTCTTCCTGTGTTCGTTACCATGATCTTTGATGAAAAAGGAAAGCTTCTGACCGGAGGCAATGTTGAGTCAACGGTTGCCTTACTGGAAGGCTTAAGAGTGGATGCTCTTGGTATCAACTGCGGCCTGGGACCGGTACAGATGAAAGGGATTTTATCCGATATCATGGAGGTGGTTTCTATTCCTGTGATCGTCAATCCAAATGCAGGTCTTCCAAGAAGCGAAGGCGGAAAGACGGTTTATGATATTGATGCTGATGAATTCGCACAGGTAATGGCTGAGATCGTTCAGATGGGGGCCTGCGTGGTCGGCGGCTGCTGCGGAACCACACCGGAGCATATCGGAAAAACGGTGGCATTGTGTAAGGATTTTCCTGCCAGACTGCCGGAGAAAAAGAACCGGACGGTGATATCTTCCTATGCCCAGGCAGTAGTGATGGACCGTGAGCCGATAATTATCGGAGAGAGAATCAATCCTACGGGCAAATCAAAATTCAAACAGGCACTCCGGGATCATAATCTGGAATATATTCTTCGGGAAGGTGTCTCCCAGCAGGATAACGGAGCACATGTTCTGGATGTAAACGTAGGACTTCCGGGAATTGATGAACCTTCCATGATGGTGGAGGTGGTGAAAGAGCTTCAAAGCATCATCGACTTACCGCTTCAGATCGACACTTCAAATATCGAAGCCATGGAGCGGGCCATGAGGATTTACAATGGAAAGCCTCTCATTAATTCTGTCAACGGAAAAGAAGAAATGATGGAGGCCATATTTCCTCTTGTAAAGCGTTACGGCGGGGTTGTGGTTGCTCTTGCTCTTGATGAAGACGGAATTCCTGAGACGGCAGACGGCAGGATTGCCGTATCCCGGAAAATATACAAAAAGGCTGCGGAATATGGGATTGATAAAAAAGACATTGTCATAGATGCCTTGTGCATGACCGTAAGTTCTGACAGCAAGGGAGCCTTGACGACGCTGGAAACCTTGCGGAGGGTACGTGATGATCTGGGCGGAAAGACCATTCTTGGCGTATCCAACATTTCCTTTGGACTTCCCCAGAGGGAAATTGTGAATGCCACATTTTTCACCATGGCGCTGCAGAACGGACTGAGTGCTGCCATCATAAACCCCAATTCAGAGGCCATGATGCGCTCTTATTTAAGCTTTCTGACGCTTTCGGACCTGGATCCTCAGTGCAGCAGGTATATTGGTGTCTACAGCGGTCAGGTGGCAACTCTTGGCGATACGGTTAAGCCTGGGAGCGCCGGCGGAGGGAATGCTTCCGGTAAAGATATGTCCTTATCTGAGAGCATTGCAAAAGGACTGAAGGACCGTGCATTTTCGGCGGTTACAGAACTTTTAAGAGATAAGGAACCTTTGACGATTATCAACGAAGAAATGATTCCGGCTCTTGACCGGGTGGGAAAGGGGTTTGAAAAAGGGATCATATTTCTTCCCCAGCTTTTAATGAGTGCGGAAGCAGCCAAAGCCGCATTTGAAGTCATTAAGGAGCAGATGGCAAAGAATGGTACGGTTGAGGATAAGAAAGGCGCCATTGTTCTTGCAACCGTCAAAGGGGACATTCATGATATCGGGAAAAATATCGTAAAGGTGCTGCTTGAAAATTACAGCTACGATGTGATCGATCTAGGAAAAGATGTGGCTCCGGAATTGATCGTTCAGACAGTTCTTGAGAAAAGGATAAAGCTGGTGGGCTTAAGCGCTCTTATGACCACTACCGTTCCCAGTATGGAAGAGACCATTAAACAGCTTCACAAGGTTTCACCGGATACCAAAGTAATGGTTGGAGGAGCCGTTCTTACCGCCGATTATGCAAAGACCATAGGAGCGGACCAGTACTGCCGTGATGCCATGGCTTCCGTCAATTATGCAGAAGAAGTATTTGAAGGAAAATAAGGTGCCTCATTGACAAATACAGAATGAATGGTACAATTAAACTTGATAATACATCTGGAGGTACAAACATGGGAAAGATTATTTTAACAGGAGACCGGCCAACTGGAAAGCTGCACATCGGCCATTACGTAGGTTCCCTTAAACGAAGGGTGGAGCTGCAGAATTCCGGCGAATTTGACGAGATTTTTATTATGATTGCGGATGCCCAGGCATTGACAGACAATGCGGACAACCCTGAGAAAGTCCGTCAGAATATTATTGAGGTTGCGCTGGATTATCTTGCCTGCGGTCTGGACCCGAAGAAGTGTACCTTGTTCATCCAGTCCCAGATTGCGGAATTGACGGAACTTTCCTTTTATTATATGAATCTGGTAACGGTTTCAAGACTTCAGAGGAATCCTACGGTAAAGTCTGAAATCGCCATGAGGAATTTTGAAACCAGTATTCCGGTAGGTTTTTTTACCTATCCCATCAGCCAGGCTGCCGACATTACCGCGTTTCAGGCAACCACAGTGCCGGTAGGTGAAGATCAGGAGCCTATGCTGGAACAGACCAGAGAGATTGTCCGCAAGTTCAATTCTGTTTACGGTGAGGCACTGGTGGAGCCGGAGATTTTACTTCCTGACAATAAGGCGTGTTTAAGACTTCCCGGTACGGACGGCAAAGCAAAGATGAGCAAATCTCTGGGCAACTGCATTTATTTATCCGATTCGGAAGATGAAGTGAAAAAGAAGATCATGAGCATGTACACGGACCCTAACCACATTCAGGTTTCCGATCCGGGAGAAGTGGAGGGCAATACGGTATTCACTTACCTTGATGCATTCTGTAAGGATGAGGATTTTGTAAAGTATCTGCCGGATTATAAAAATCTGGATGAGCTGAAAGACCACTACAGACGGGGCGGTTTAGGTGATGTTAAAGTGAAGCGGTTTTTAAACAGCGTTCTTCAGGCTGAATTAGAACCAATCCGTCAGAGAAGAAAAGAATATGAGGCGAATATTCCATACGTATTCCAGATTCTCAAAGAGGGTTCAGAAAAGGCAGCGGCAGCGGCAGCCAACACCTTACGGGGGGTAAAAGCTGCGATGAAGATCAATTATTTTGATGATATGGAACTGATCGAGGAACAGTCTAAAAAATATCAAAGTCAGGAATAGAGGCATCTATGAAGATCGTATCCATCGCAGAGATCCTGGAATGCAATCAGATCATAAAAGAAAAGGGACTGGCCTTCCGGATTCATCTGCGGGATGCTTGCGGAAGGCAATCCTGCTTCATTGAATCTTTAGCCAGTGATAATGGAGAAGAGGAGCATAAAGCTCTTTATAAGATTTTGGACGAATATTTTTCAAGGTTTCGCTTTCAACTGGAATACGGAGAAGACAGAATGAATTTCTGGATTCTTTAATACCGGAAAAAGGAACGCCGGAGAAGATTCAAAGGAAAAGAGTTCCTTTGCACTACTTCGGCGTTTTCTCAATAAAGTAATAATTATTATCAATATCATTATTGAAATTTTTGATCAAGTGTGCTAAGATAAATACATGAATTAGTAGGGACTAACTCATAAAATACTTAGAAACAAGCCATATTAATTTAGTATAGCGATCACGAAAGGAGATAGATGGTATGTCATTTATTGGAAAAGAAATCAGTGATTTTAAGGTTCAGAGTTTTATAAATGGAGAATTTAAAGAGGTAACAAAAGAGGATGTTCTTGGGAAATGGGCGGTGTTTTTTTTCTACCCGGCTGATTTTACCTTTGTTTGTCCTACCGAGTTGGAAGATCTGGCAGAAAAGTATGAAGAGTTCAAGAAGATAGGCTGTGAGATTTACAGTGTATCCTGTGATACCCATTTTGTACACAAAGCATGGCATGATGCTTCTAAAACCATAAAAAAGATTAAATATCCGATGTTAGCAGATCCCACCGGAGCTCTTGCCAGAGATTTCGATGTGATGATCGAGTCTTCCGGTATGGCGGAAAGAGGAACTTTCATTGTAAATCCCGAAGGAAAGATCGTAGCCTATGAAGTGATTGCGGGCAATGTAGGACGGAATGCGGATGAGCTGTTCCGCCGGGTGCAGGCCTCACAGTTCGTTTCCGAACATGGAGATGAGGTTTGTCCGGCAAAGTGGAAACCAGGCGAAAAGACTTTGAAGCCCAGCCTTGATTTAGTGGGACTACTGTAAAGGTGGAATTATATGGATGAATTGTATGATGTAATTGTTGTTGGCGCAGGCCCGGCGGGCCTGTCCGCCGCCATCTATGCGGCCAGAGCCAAATTTAAGGTTTTGGTGCTGGAAAAGGAAAAAATGGGCGGCCAGATCACTATTACTTCTGAAATCGTCAATTATCCCGGAATTGAAACCATTGATGGCTCTGCTCTTACTGAGAAGATGCGAAAGCAGGCAGAAAGCTTTGGCGCAGAATTTAAGATGGCCCGTGCCATTGACATGGATCTATCCCATGATATCCGTGTGATAAAAACTGACAAGGGTGACTTAAAGACCCTTGGAATCGTTCTGGCTCTTGGAGCTAATCCCAGGTCTCTTGGATTTAAAGGAGAACAGGAATATAAGGGGCGGGGGGTGGCTTACTGTGCCACCTGTGACGGAGAATTCTTTACCGGTATGGATGTATTTGTCATAGGAGGCGGCTATGCAGCAGCAGAAGAAGCTGTTTTTCTGACAAAATATGCGAAGAAAGTGACCATCATTGTACGGGAAGATGATTTTACCTGTGCCGCTTCTGTGGCGGACAAAGCCAGAGAACATGAGAAGGTCGAAATCCATTTTCATACAGAAATTCTGGAAGCTGCGGGAGATTCTGTTCTCCGGACTGCCAGATTCCGGGATAACAAGTCCGGTAAAGAATGGCAGTATGAAGCCGAACCCGGAAGTACCTTCGGTATCTTTGTTTTTGCCGGTTATGTACCGGATACGGACTGGGTGAAGGGAAAGGTTTCGTTGAATGACAAGGGATACTTAATAACGGACCAGAATCAGATGACAGATGTTTCGGGAGTTTATGCGGCTGGAGATGTATGTGTAAAAAATCTCCGTCAGGTGGTAACGGCAGTATCTGACGGTGCGGTAGCGGCTACCTCATTGGAAAAGTATGTTGCACAGATGTGGGAGAAGCTTGGAATTGCAAAGAGAGAAACTGTTTCAAAAAAAGAGTCAAAAACAGAAGCCTCTATGGAAGCGGACGGAGAAAGTGAAGCATTTATTACACCGGAGATGAGAGCCCAGTTAAAAGAACTGTTCGGCAAATTCAGCAGTAAAATAACGGTGAAGGCTCTTTTGGATAAAAGTCCCTTAGCGTCTCAGATGGAAGGTTTTCTAAATGAACTTTCCGGTATCTCAGACCATGTGGAATGCCTGGTCAGCCGGGAATCAGACCAGACCGCTCCCAGTGAAACACTTCCGGCGCTTTGCGTGCTCAGAGCAGATGGTACGGAATCCGGAATCAGGTTTTATGGAATTCCGGGAGGCCACGAATTTAATTCCTTTGTCATAGGACTGTACAATGCGGCAGGTCCGGGACAGGCAATTACAAAAGAGGAAGAAGAGAGGATAGAGAACATTAAGAAGCCCATTGATATTAAGGTGGCGGTATCTTTATCCTGTACCATGTGTCCAACTACGGTTATGTCTGCCGGACGCATTGCGGCAGAGAATAAAATGGTAAAGGCATGGACTTATGATCTGGCATTATATCCGGAGTTAAAAGAACGGTATCAGATCATGAGCGTTCCTTGTATGATTATAAATCAGAAAAGAGTTGAGTTTGGGAAGAAATCCGTAGAGGACCTTCTGAACATACTGGAAACCATTTAATGAAAAGGAGAAAACATGATGAATTATCTGGAGATTGAGAAAGTAATAGGAAGGGAAATAATTGATTCCAGAGGAAATCCTACCGTAGAGGCTGAGGTACATCTGGCTGACGGAACTATTGCCAGGGGAGCTGCACCCAGTGGTGCTTCTACTGGAGAATTTGAAGCGTTGGAGCTGCGGGATGGGGATAAGTCCCGTTTTGGAGGAAAAGGTGTTTTAACTGCTGTTCATAACATCAACACGGTCATTCATTTTGCACTTGTGGGAATGGATGCTTCCGACATATATGCCATTGACCGTGCAATGATCAATGAAGATGGAACAAAGGATAAATCAAGGCTGGGTGCGAATGCGATCTTGGCGGTATCCATTGCCTGTGCAAGAGCAGCAGCTATGAGCATGGGAATTCCGTTATACCGTTTCTTAGGCGGTATTACCGGCAATCGTCTTCCTGTTCCTATGATGAATATCTTAAACGGTGGTGCACATGCGGCCAATACCGTTGATGTTCAGGAATTTATGATCATGCCGGTGGGAGCCGCTGACTTTAAAGAAGGGCTCCGCTGGTGTACCGAAGTCTTCCATTGTCTTGCTTCCATCTTAAAATCAAAAGGACTTGCTACTTCTGTCGGTGATGAAGGCGGCTTTGCTCCTGACCTGGAAAGCGATGATGCTGCCATTGAGCTGATTCTTGAAGCGGTCAGAAAAGCGGGCTATGAGCCAGGACGTGATTTTGTACTTGCAATGGATGCGGCTTCCAGCGAATGGAAGGGAGAGAAAAAGGGAGAATACATTCTTCCAAAAGCCGGCAAACACTTTACCTCTGAGGAACTGATCGGTCACTGGAAGGAATTATGTGACAAGTATCCCATCTATTCCATTGAGGATGCTCTTGACGAGGAAGACTGGGAAGGCTGGAAGCTGCTTACCAAGGAACTTGGTGACAGAATTCAGCTGGTAGGAGACGATCTTTTTGTAACCAATACAGAGCGTCTGAAAAAGGGAATTGATGAAGGCTGCGGCAACTCCATTCTGATTAAGCTGAATCAGATCGGTTCGGTGTCTGAAACTCTGGAGGCTATTAAGATGGCTCACAGTGCAGGTTATACTGCCATTGCTTCCCATCGCTCCGGTGAGACTGAGGACACTACCATTGCAGACCTTGCAGTTGCTCTTAATACCTGTCAGATCAAGACGGGAGCACCAAGCAGAAGTGAACGAGTTGCAAAATATAACCAGCTTCTCCGTATTGAAGAAGAACTGGGGGAAGGTGCGGTATATCCGGGATTTGATGCATTCCATATCCGCCGTTCTTAATCCACTAACTATGGTCTGTCAGATTCTTAGCAATCTGGCAGGCTTTTTTTATTTTATAGGGAGGTTCTACAAACTCGAGTCAGGCTCTTTCCTATGCATAGAAAAGTAATTGATGAAAGTGCAGAAAAATGGTATGCTTGAAGAAACAGTTTAATCAGGAGAAGGTTTATGGAATACAGGGAAATTAAGGAAAAGGAATTAACAAAAGAACTCTTTTTTGAATTTAATCGATATCAGGAAGTAAAAGAATGTCTCAGAAAGGTGGATGGGACGTGGGCGGCAGTAAAGAATCCGTTTACCGAACAGTGGAGGGATGAGGATTATGAGGTGCTGATCCGCTGCCTGAAAATTACCATTAACACCGGAGGCGTTGTTTTCGGAGCATTTCTTCACGGGGTATTAAAAGGATTTGCATCTGTGGAAGGAGTTCCTCTTGGGAAACAACGGAATTACCTGGATCTTTCCAGTCTTCATGTGTCCTATGATCTGCGGGGAAAGAAGACCGGTCGCCGTTTGTTTCAGATGGCATCGGAATGGGCAAGGCTCAAAGGAGCGCAAAAGCTTTATATCTCCTCCCATTCTTCTGTGGAAACCCAGGCATTTTACAGAGCCATGGGCTGTGTGGAAGCAAAGGAATATGATAAGGAGCATGTTGCGAGAGAGCCTTACGACTGCCAGTTGGAATTTGTACTGGAAAGAAAGGTCATATTGTATATGGGTATCAGTCTGGATGGTTATATTGCTGATGCGAATGGCAATGTGAACTGGCTTGGCGGTCATGATGGCGGATATACCGGCGACTATGGGTATGGGGACTTTGCAAAGCAGGTGGACACTATTTTAATGGGATACAATACCTATGACCAGGTAGTAACAGAGCTTTCTCCTGGAAAATGGCCCTATGCTGACAAGAAAACCTATGTGCTGACCCATAAAGACATAGAGGACAAGCCGGGAATCAGTTTTACCCGGGAGTCTCTTGAAGTTCTCCTCAGCCGTTTGAAAAGGGAGGAAGGGAAAGGAATCTGGATCTGCGGAGGGGCTTCTCTTGCCGGGCAGCTGATGGAAAGAAATCTCATTGATGAATACCATCTTACGGTAATGCCGGTTCTTCTTGGAAAAGGAATTCGTCTGTTTCGTGAGAACCAAAAAGAATGCTTATTGAAACTTATTTCTGCGCATACGGAAAATGGAGTCATAGACTGTATTTTCCGGAAAAGATGGATATAAAATCGAAATCCGGTGGAAAGCCGGGAATGGAGCTGGATTGGAATATAGAATAAGGAAGGATTCAGTATGATAGAGATATATCTTGCAAGGATTGTCCAACCGGAAGGGATGAAAAAGTATCAATGGGAGCATGAGCTTGGAAGAAAGCTTCTTTTTCTTGGTTTGAAGGAGCAGTATGGATTAGATGAACCACCAGAGCGGATAGAGTTTGGGACCGGACCCTATGGAAAGCCTTATCTTAAGGAGTTTTCCCATATACATTATAATATCAGCCATACCGGCGGAATGGTTGTCTGTGGATTTGCAGACAGGGAGTTAGGCGTCGATGTGGAAGGTATTGGTGACTATAAGGATAACGTAGTAAGAAAAGTGATGTCAGGGCAAGAGAGAGCGCGTATGCTGGAACTGTCTGAAAAAGAGCGTGCCGAATATTTTTTCCGTATCTGGACCTTAAAGGAAAGCTATGGAAAAGCAGTTGGTACCGGGATTATTATGCCGATGTCAGACATTACCTTCACACTTTCGGAAAAAGAAGCTCCCGGTTGTTCTGTTTCCGGAGTCTCCTTTTTCCAACAGCTGTTAGAGGGGGGATATGTTCTTTCCGTCTGCCAGAGGGGCTATGAGAAAGTCAATGTTTCTTTACATCCGGTTTCTTAAATCTGCTTTCGGAAATAATAAGTCCTGCTAATGTAAGCAGGATTCCTGCAAAGGACTGTGCCGTCAGGCGTTCCTTTAATATCAGCATAGAGGTTATGACCGTAATGACAGGAACGGCATATATGTATACGCTGGTTTTTACGGATCCAAGGACTTTTACGGCAAAGTTCCAGGTAGCAAAGCAAAGCGCAGAAGCCCCCAGTCCTAAGAACAGAATATTCAGTAAGTTTGTAATATTTAATAATCTGGTAAGCCCGAGACGGAAGGGGAGGACCGCCAATACAGGGATCATGAACAGCAGGCCGTAGAAAAAGATACGTCTTGTTGTTTCTACGGTTCCATGGCCGTACTCTCCTAATTTTTTTGTGATTACGGAATAAGCAGCCCAGGTGATTGCTGCAGTCAGGGCAAGAAAATCGCCTTTGGGATTTAATTCCATGCCGGAGCTGCCTTGAAGACTGATGAGACCGATCCCGATGATTGCAGTTGTAAATCCGGCCAGAAAGCGGAGTCCTGGTTTTTTCCCTTTAAAAAGGAACCAGTCAAACAGGGCGGTAAAAAAAGGCGCCACTGCAATGATAATGCTGACGTTAGAGGTCAGGGTATAGGTAAGAGCAAAATTTTCCATCAGAAAATAAAGTGTAACTCCACATAATCCTGCCAGAGCGAAAAGCATTTCCTCTTTCAGGCCTTTGACCTTCATTATGTGAGGATAAGCAATCCATAGTGCGGCATAACCGATGATGAAACGGAAAAACAGGATTTCAAGGGGGGTAAAGGATTCAAGAAGAACTTTGGTGGAAATAAAGGTGGTTCCCCATACAAAAATGGAAAATCCTGCAGATAAGTGTCCGTATAAATAATTTTCTCTGTTCATGAAGTGTACTCCTGTAAATTTCTTTCTATATAAAGACTGTACTGATTTTATCACATAATTTGAAAAATGTCTTATAAAGTGGTAAACTTATGGCGAGAATCTAATAAAGATATAGATTAGATAGGAGGAGAAGCCATGAATAACATGACAGATAATTTTTTGATCAGTTTTCTTCAGAGATTCGATGAGCACCCATTTGATGTGAAGCTCCACGGAAAGACTTATCACATAGGAAATGGAAATCCCACCTTTATTGTTAATTTAAAAGAAGATATCGGGGCCAAGGAGTTGCTGACAAGCACTTCATTAGCTCTGGGAGAAGCCTATATGAAAGGGAATCTGGAGATTGAAGGGGATTTGTTTCAGGCACTGGACAACTTCCTGGGCCAAATGGGGAAATTTTCAACAGACCATTCAAAGCTGAAAAAGCTGATTTTTTCTTCACAGTCCAAAAAGAACCAGGAAAAAGAGGTTACATCCCATTACGATATCGGCAATGAGTTTTACAGCCTGTGGCTTGATGATACAATGAGTTATTCCTGCGGTTATTTTAAGACGGAAGAAGATACCCTTTATGAGGCGCAGTGCAATAAGGTGGAACGGATTTTAAAAAAGCTGGATTTAAAAAAGGACATGACCCTTTTGGATATTGGATGCGGCTGGGGATACTTATTGATCCGTGCGGCAAAAGAATATGGGGTGCGGGGAGTAGGCATTACTCTGAGCAAAGAACAGAAGAAGAAATTTGATGAGCGGATTGCAGAGGAAGGTCTTACAGGCATCGTATCTGCAGAACTGATGGATTACAGGGATCTGGAGAGCTGTGGAAGGACCTTTGACCGGGTAGTAAGTGTAGGAATGCTGGAGCACGTGGGAAGAGAGCATTACGATCTGTTTGTAAAGAATGCAGAAGCAGTATTAAATCCAGGCGGGTTATTTTTGCTTCATTTTATCAGTGCCTTAAAAGAGCATCCAGGCGATCCATGGATTAAAAAATACATTTTTCCAGGAGGAGTGGTTCCAAGCCTTCGTGAAATGATCCATACGTTAAGTGAACATGGCTTTTACACTTTGGATGTGGAAAGCCTTCGACGGCATTATTATAAGACACTTCGCCACTGGGATGAGAATTTCAATGAACACCGTTCTGAGATCGAGGAAAGTATGGGCATTGAGTTTACCAGAATGTGGGATCTTTATTTAAATGCATGTGCGGCCACTTTTCATAACGGCATTATAGACCTTCATCAGATTCTGGTATCAAAAGGGGTTAATAACCAGCTCCCTATGACCAGATGGTATTGATCGTATGAGAAACATTATCGATAAAAGAACTTGCAGAATTAACATTGATGTGATAAACTGTACTTAGTTAGTCGACACTAACTTCGTGTGAATATTCTATACATCAGACCAAACCTCTGATAACATCCTTCTTAGCAGAAGGATAACAACTCCTACAAAGAACCATCGCTGTTACCGCATGACAGGGATGGTTTTTTGCATGGTTTTTGGATAGGTCTGTAACAAAGGAATCATTTTACTAATATATAATTAATAAAATAATTCCTTTTGATTGGAGATTAAGTTGTCCGAAATATATCCATATTTAGGTTATGAAGAAGTATGTCAGCAGATTCCCATCCAATTTCCTCCGCAGCATCAGCCAGTACAGCCGGGATTAGAAACTCTTATGGTTCCACAGCCCATATTTGACGATCCGAATTATATTGGTACCGGAAAATTAATGGATAAAGTAGCGCTAGTAACTGGCGGCGACAGTGGAATTGGAAGAGCAGTTTCTCTGGCATTTGCAAAAGAAGGGGCTGACGTATGCATTGTGTATTATAATGAGCATGAGGATGCCAGGATTACAAAGTCCTATATAGAAGATCTTGGAAGAAAATGTCTTTTGATCTCCGGTGATGTGAGAGACGAGATGTTTTGTCAGAATGCTGTATGCGAGACGGTTTCTGTTTTGGGAGATATTGACGTTCTGGTTAATAATGCCGGTGTTCAGTTTCCTCAAAACAGTATTGAGGATATTACAATGGACCAGGTGAAGCTGACTTTTGAGGTGAACGTTTATGGCGTTTTTATGATGACCAGATCTGCACTGCCTTATATGAAATGCGGGAGTACTATAATTAATACGACCTCTGTTACTGCCTATCTGGGAAATGATCAGTTGATTGATTATTCTGCTACGAAAGGTGCCGTTGTTAGCTTCACCCGCGCCATGGCAAGGTCCCTGGTGTCAAAGGGAATCCGTGTAAATGCAGTTGCACCTGGCCCCATCTGGACCCCCCTTCAGCCTTCCAGCTGGCCGGCCGATCACATACCGACCTTTGGGTCTAACACTCCCATGAAAAGAGCAGGACAGCCGGTTGAGCTTGCACCGACCTTTGTGTATCTGGCCTGCGGCGACTCATCCTATGTGACCGGTCAGGTTCTTCATGTAGATGGAGGGCTATCCATGCAGTCATAGAAAAGAGTGTCTGCAAATTTCACAAATAAACTATTAGAGAAGGGCCTGTGTATAATCGCAGGCTCTATTTGCAGGATTGTTCTGGTTTTCAACTCATTCCATAAGTTTCGGTCTTTATGGGGGGACCAATCATCTGAAATTAGTTAATTGTCCATAGATTAATAATATAAAATGGTGTAAGTGAAATGAAGCCAAATAAACAGAAATTACTTACGATTCCATGGTTGCTGTTTTGTTTAATTAGTGATATGATTCCATAGGATAAATCAGAGGCTGCAAAAGACTTTTGTACAGCAAGTTTTTTCAATGGGATAAAAGAGCTATTAAAAGATACGGAACACGGCTTTCCTATATGGGAGTGTGCACTGGAACGTGGAAGGAGAAATAACAGAGATGGATACAAATACGGCACACAGCCAAAAAAAGGGGTGCATCATGACCTTATCCGGAGGGATATTATGGGGGCTTTCAGGTACTTGCGGACAGTATCTGATGCAGGCAAAGGGACTTACTGCTGATTGGTTAATCCCTATACGGCTGGTCCTTGCAGGAATCCTCCTTCTCGGTGTGTGCGCATGGAAGGATGGAAAAAGGGTTTTTCAGATAATTCGGGAACGTAAAGATTTGGTGGATATTATTATTTTTGGCATCTTTGGTATGTCCATGTGCCAGTATACATATTTTGCAGCCATCAGTTATTCAAACGCAGGGACAGCTACCGTACTGGAATATATTGGTCCGGTGCTTGTGATGCTGTATGTTTCTTTCCGTACGGGAAAGGCTCCGGAGAAAGTGGAACTGTTTGCTGTGATACTGGCTGTGCTTGGAACGGTATTGCTGGCCACTCATGGAAATCTAAAAAGTCTTGTAATCTCCCATCAGGCCCTCTTTTGGGGACTGGTTTCGGCTGTTACCCTGGCAATTTATACTGTCCAGCCGGGGCGTCTGCTGAATAAATATGGTTCCATGCTCGTGACCGGATGGGGAATGATGATCGGAGGAATCTTACTTTGTCTGTTTTTCAGGCCTTGGACCATGAACGTATCTGTAGATGGAACCATAATCGGGGGAATGGCATTTATCATTCTGGTGGGAACCATCATAGCTTTTGTATGTTATATGGAAGGTGTGAAACGGGTGGGACCGAAAAAGGGAAGCTTATTTGCGGCGGTGGAGCCTGTATCAGCAACTGTCTTTTCAGTCCTGCTGCTGCATGTGAGTTTTGGCCTTATGGATCTGCTTGGCTTTGTCTGCATTGTCTCAACGATTTTTCTTCTCACGAAGGACAAGCAAAGATAACCACTTTACATTATATTTCGCATCGTGATATAATTATAAAATAATATTACATGAGAGGCAGGTTGTTTATGCAGGAAAATATCAGTGTGTCCGGAGTGCTTTGTTCCTCTTACGACTCCTTCTTTGAAGCGGAAAAAAAAATTGCAGACTATATTCTGGCTCATAAAAGTGAGATGATTGATATGACGGTAGCAGAACTGGCTCTTGCAAGCGGAACCAGCGATGCCACGGTATCCAGATTCTGCAGAAGATGCGGGTTTAACGGCTTTCACCACTTGAAGATCAATCTGGCCAGGGAGATTGCTGAGGAACGGGGAAATTCTATTGAAGTGTCCAATGAAATCAACAGAGAGAACCTGCCTCAATCCCTTCAAAATATATTGGCCAATAAGGTTGCGGAACTTACACAGACGATTTCGATGATGGATGTCAAGGAGCTTGACCGGATCCTCCATGTGATTGAAGGGGCGAGGACCGTGCAGCTGGTAGCCGTTGGCAATACGATTCCGGTTGCTCTTGACGGTTCTTTTAAATTCAATCAGCTGGGGATTGCGGCGGTAGCCGGGCCGATCTGGGAGACTCAGATGGCTTATACCTGTAATTTGAAAGAACAGGACGCGATTATCGTTATTTCCAATTCCGGTTTTTCCAAGCGGCTGATGACGCTTGTTGCTGTCGCAAAGGAGAATCATACCCCTACGATAGCCATTACCAATAACCCGACCTCGCCTCTTGGACAAGCCTGTGATTACCATATTACTACGGCGACCAGGGAAAAACTTCTTTTGGGTGAGTTTTGCTTTTCCAGGGTTTCAGCTACCATGGTCATCGAGATCTTATATCTTTTCTTATCCGTCAGTAAGAAAGATTCCCATGATCATATCAGACGTCATGAGATTGCGATCTCTGACGATAAAAAGTAAAAAATATATAAAGGTTATAAGGAGGGAACGCATGGATTTTCGTGGGTTCCCTTCTTATTTTTTGTATAACTTTCTTTCTTCGTGTAAATGAGATAAGAATCGTGCAATAAGCACAAGATAAAAACGCATTTTTAATATTTGATTGTAGAAAGTTGTGGAAAATGCTGAAAAAGTACAAGAAATAGTATTTCTTAGTGAAAGATGTTGACGAAACAAAACAATCGTATTATATTATTAATGGGAGATGAAATAAAATTTTACAGATTAAAGGAGGAGTGACATTTGATTTACACAGTAACTTTTAATCCGGCTTTGGATTATGTGGTAAAAGTTGATCACTTCACCCTTGGCACTGTCAACAGAGCCAGCCGGGAGGATATCTACTGTGGGGGAAAGGGACTGAACGTATCAGCAGTCCTTGCCGCTTTAGGTTTTGGAAGCACTGCTCTTGGCTTTGTGGCAGGATTCACAGGCCAGGAGATTTTACGGAGAGTAAAGGATTTGGGCTTTCGGTCGGATTTCATCCAGGTGGAAAAAGGGATGTCAAGAATCAATATAAAGCTTAAATCACAGGAAGAGACAGAGTTAAATGGAATGGGACCGGAGATCACAAGAGAAGATATAGAAAGCCTTTATGACAGACTGGACAGTCTTAAAAAAGGGGATGTGCTGGTTTTATCCGGCAGCATTCCAAAATCCATCAGCGATGATATCTATGAGCGGATTATGGCCCGTTTAAGCGGGAAAGGAATCCGCATCGTGGTGGATGCCACAAAAGATCTGCTTATTCGTGTGCTTCCTTACCATCCGTTCTTAATAAAACCCAATAATCATGAATTGGGAGAGCTGTTTCAAGTGACCCTTAACCGTGTAGAGGAAATCATTGAATACGGGAAACGCCTTCAAAAAAAGGGGGCAATGAACGTGCTGGTTTCCATGGCAGGGGATGGAGCAGTCCTGATTACCGAAGAGGGTAGCGTTTACCGGATGGGAGTCCCGAAAGGTACGGTGAAAAATTCTGTGGGAGCAGGGGATTCCATGGTGGCAGGTTTCCTTGCAGGCTATCTGGAAAACGGCAGTTATGAGCATGCTTTAAGACTTGGAAGTGCAGCTGGCAGTGCCAGCGCATTCTCAGAGGGGCTTGCCGGTAAGGATGAGATCATGAAACTGTATGAAGAACTATCAAAGGAGGGGTTTTGATGAAGATTACAGAGTTACTGAAAAGGGAAAGCATTGAACTGGGGGTAAAGGTTCCGGATAAGGAAGCGGCAATCGATAAGCTGGTGTCTTTGATGGACCGGGGCGGCAGGTTAAAGGACAGGACCGTCTACAAAGAAGAAATATTAAAAAGGGAGGCCCATTCCAGCACCGCAGTGGGTGAGGGAATTGCCATTCCTCATGCAAAGACCGCAGCGGTAAAGGAAGCAGGGCTGGCAGTTATCGTCGTGCCTGACGGAGTGGATTATGGGGCGTTTGACGGATCGGATGCCAATCTGATCTTTATGATTGCAGCACCGGAAGGAGGCGCTGATCTTCATCTGGAAGCGCTGTCGAGACTTTCCACTCTTCTTATGGATCCGGATTTTAAAGAGGATCTGATACATGCAGAGTCGGAAGAAGAGTTTTTGCAGCTGATTGATGATAAAGAGTCCCAGAAGTATAAAAAGAAAGTGCCATCAGAATCTAAGAGATACCGGGTGCTGGCAGTAACTGCATGCCCCACGGGAATAGCTCACACCTTTATGGCAGCTGAGAACCTGGAACAGAACGGAAAGCGAATGGGAATTCCGTTGAAAGCAGAGACCAATGGGGCCGAAGGAACCGGTAATGTTCTGACAAAAGAAGAAATTGAAGCTGCGGACGGAATCATCATCGCAGCAGATAAAAATGTGGATATGGCCAGATTTGACGGAAAGCGGGTGGTTATGGCCACGGTCTCAGAAGGAATCCAAAAGGGAGAGGAGCTGATTCAAAGAGCACTCAGCAGTGAAACTCCGGTCTACCATCATTCAGGAACTGTTTCAGCAGAAAGCGGTGACCGGGATGGAATGGGACATTCCATCTATAAGCATCTGATGAATGGGGTATCCCATATGCTTCCTTTTGTAATCGGCGGAGGAATCCTGATTGCACTGGCATTTTTATTTGATGACTATTCCATTGACCCCTCTAATTTTGGTAAGAACACTCCTCTTGCGGCTTATCTAAAGACCATAGGGGAACAGGCTTTCGGTATGATGCTTCCGGTTTTGGCAGGGTACATTGCCATGAGCATTGCTGACAGGCCCGGTCTTGCGGTAGGCTTTGTAGGCGGGCTTGTTGCAAAAATGGGAGCAACCTTTGCAAACCCTGCCGGAGGAAGTGTGAACTCCGGCTTTCTCGGAGCACTTTTAGCCGGTTTTATCGGTGGATATATTGTGCTGATGCTTAAAAAATCCTTCCGCAGGCTTCCAAAATCCTTAGAGGGAATCAAGCCTGTGCTTTTATATCCGTTGATCGGTATTCTTCTGACAGCGGCTGTGACTACCTTTATCAACCCTTTTGTGGGCGCGATCAATGACGGACTGACCAGTTTATTAAACAACATGGGCGGCACCAGCAAGATCGTTCTGGGCGCAGTGGTCGGTGGAATGATGTCTGTGGATATGGGCGGGCCTGTGAACAAAGCAGCTTATGTATTCGGCACCGCACAGCTTGCGGAAGGGAATTTTGACATTATGGCAGCAGTTATGGCCGGCGGTATGGTTCCTCCCCTTGCGATTGCCCTCTGTACCACGTTCTTTAAAAAGAAATTTACAGAAAGGGAACATCAATCCGGTCTGGTCAATTATATTATGGGACTTTCTTTTATTTCAGAAGGAGCAATTCCTTTTGCAGCCTCTGACCCTATCCGTGTCATTCCATCCTGCATGGCTGGCTCTGCCATAGCCGGAGGCCTGTCCATGGCATTCAACTGTACCTTAAGAGCACCTCATGGAGGAATCTTTGTTCTGCCTACGATCGGAAACCCGTTTGGATATCTGGCGGCGGTCGTTATCGGTTCGGTTGCAGGCTGCGCGGTACTGGCAGTACTGAAAAAGGACCTGGAAGCAAAATAAACAGTACAAGTGCCGCAGCATTCTGGCTGCGGCGCTTATCTGCTTAAGAGAAAAAGGAAGGTCAGGGAGCCAGCTTTTTTAAGTCACTGATCAGTTGTTCCCGGGTGTTTATGGTGTTATGAGCCATGGATTTGATTTCACTGTAATCCGTATATTCCAGTATGGATCTGGCCATATCCACTGCCATCTGATGATGGCGGATCATGGCGGCTGCGTAAGCATGCTCCAGGCTGTCAGATGCTGGTTTATCCATTTTCTCATACTTACTTAGCAGGCAGGTGAAATCTTCCAGATAAGCACTTTCCTTATCTTCATCTTTATGTTCGTCCAAACGGTACTGATTGATAAGCCCGTTTATTTTGGCAATCTCATCTTCATGGCCTGAGATTATATTTTTAGAAATGGCCGTGAATTGCCGGTCGCTTCCGCCATGAGAGAGATAGGATTCGGATATTGTTGCTGCAGATTCATTCAAAGAAATCATTCCCATCAAATAGTCAAGAGAACCATTGCCGGTTCGTTCCATTTTCTTTAAAGTCTGTAGCAGTTCCTTCATGATCTCCCTTTGTTTTGCTAAAAACCGGTTTACATTATCTTCTGCTGAAACATTGTCTAAGTTTCTGTTTGATTCCACAGACAGGGAATCGGGCATACGTTCTGCAGAGGTCTGTTCTTTTATGGTCTTCTGGTTATGATACCAGTTGGCTGTGGTTAATGAAGCAATCAGGAGTATGGCAACTCCAATGATGATTAATATAACCCAATATCTTCTTTTATCGTTCATAATATTCTCCCGTATCCGCAACAACCGGACATTTTTATTATGGTCATAATTGTGGGTGTTATGCAAAAAAGGGGTATACTGGATGTTTCTGGCTGTTTGTTTTATAATGTAAAACAGAATGTGTGCAAACAGAGGGGAGAAAATCATGTATAAATGTTGTATTTTTGATTTAGATGGAACTATATTAAATACCATTGAGTCCATATCGCACAGCATTAGTCTGACGATGGAACATTTTGGTTATAAAACTGTGGATGAGGCTCATACCAAACAGTTTGTAGGAGATGGTTTTAAAAAGCTGGTAGAGAGGGCACTTTTGTTTTCCGGAGATGAAAATCTGGTTCATTATGAAGAAGCCCTGGCCGTATATGAAAAGGTATTTGAGAAAAACTGCCTCTATAAAGTAAGACCTTATGAGGGAATACCGGAGTTCTTATGTTTCTTAAAAGACAAGGGAATAAGGATTGCAGTGCTGACCAACAAAGGCCATGAACGGGCCGTAGAGTGTGTGGAAACCAGTTTTGGTAAGGGATTCTTTGATCTGATCACAGGAGAAGGAGATTTGATCGCCTGTAAACCAGACCCGTCCGGTGCGCTATACACGGCCGGTTATTTTCATGTTTCGCCTTCCCAATGCCTTTACTTCGGAGATACTAACACGGATATGCGAACCGGAATCAATGCAGGAATGGATACGGTTGCTGTAACCTGGGGATTCAGAGACCGGGAAGAACTGGAAACATTTAATCCTAAGTACGTGATTGACCATCCGGAAAAGATAAAACATGTTTTTGAATAAAATTTTAAATTAGAGGAAAATTAAGGAGAGATAAGAATGAGCAGATGATATCGGAGGAACCATGGCTAATTACTTAAAATGGGGATTTATTATGATTGCAGCCATTTGGGCCGCGTTAATTGGAACGATGGTAGGATATGCCTGGAACATTTCCCATATGCCTGAGCGGCTGCCGGAAGTGCCGACACCACCGGTCCAGAACACCAATATAAGCATAGAAACCCAGGAGAAGATGGAAGGCTATTGGACGGTAGCAGTTTTTGGGGTGGATTCCAGAGAAGGCACTCTTGAAAAGGATACCAGATCTGATATGCAGATGGTCTTTAATATAAATCTGGGGACCGGAGAGATCAGGATCGTATCCGTTTACCGCGATACTTATTTAAAGCTGAATCAAAAGGGGCGATATGGTAAGATCAATGATGCATATTTCCTTGGAGGTCCGGCGCAGGCGGTTGAGGCTCTGACAGAGAATCTGGACTTAAGTATTGATGATTACGCGGCCTTTAGCTGGAAAGCGGTTGCAGACGCCATAAATATTCTGGGTGGAATTGATGTGGATATCAGCCGGGAAGAATTCCGGGTGATCAATGGCTTTATTACGGAGACGGTAGAATCCACGGGAATAGGTTCCCATCATTTGAAAAAAGAAGGATTAAATCATCTGGATGGAGTTCAGGCTGTTGCCTATGCAAGGCTTAGAAAGATGGATACGGATTTCAAGCGGACAGAACGGCAGAGAGAAGTTGCCGATCTGGTGCTTAAAAAGGCAAAAGAGGCTGATTTGGGAACATTAAACAGACTGGTCACTGCAGTGCTGCCTCAGATATCCACCAGCATTGGAATGAAAGACATGTTTCCTCTTATTAAGAATGTAAAACGGTTTCATTTGACCGGGACGGAAGGATTTCCCTCTAAATTAAAAGATGTTATGATTGGAAAAAAGGACTGTGTGGTTCCTGTTGATATGGAAGCAAATGTTAAGCGTCTTCATCAGTTCTTATTCGATGAAGAAGATTACCAGCCGTCTGAGGCGGTACGGGAGATAGGCAGACAGATTAAAATAAAGTCAGGGAAATAAAAATATATTTTTTAACTACAATGAGCGGATTGCGGAATATCCTATCAATGAGAAATAATACTTGACATTAAGGAGGCAATTCCATGCTATTGTGGCTTTCTGCCAATGGGGCGACGATTATCATTACACTCATTCTTATCATTCTGGTGGTTTTAGCCGGAAGGAAGATAAGGAAAAGAAAAGGAAACTGCGGGTGCGGTCATTGCGGCTGCGGCTGTGATAATTGTTATTTTAAAAACGTACCGGAGCAGTCAGAAAATAAAAAGGAATAGGGAAAACATGAATATCCGGAGACGTATGAAGCTTCGGATATTTTGCTGTATCAAAAGGCGGAATCCTGTTTTTGCCTGGATATTTTCCGGGTATTTATTAAGCTGATAATTTTTGGGTATTATGTGTAAGGAAACTATAGGGGCTTTGCTTGACTTATGCTTCAGTTTGTGACACAATAAGTAGTTGTAGTTTCTTGTTAATCTCTGGAAAGAAATGAGGTATGTGTTGGTATGACGAAGATTGATATTATCTCCGGCTTCCTTGGAGCCGGAAAGACAACTTTTATTAAGAAGTTATTACAGGAAGCCATTGCCGGTGAGCAGGTTGTCCTGATTGAGAATGAATTTGGCGAAATCGGTATTGACGGCGGTTTTTTAAAAGATGCCGGTATTGAGATACGGGAGATGAATTCCGGTTGTATCTGCTGTTCTCTTGTAGGCGATTTTGGAAAGTCTCTGGAGGAAGTTCTTACAAAATATCATCCGGACCGGGTGATTATTGAACCATCAGGGGTAGGAAAATTATCTGATGTTATGAAGGCTGTTGTTGATGTGGCTTCAGAGCTGGAGGTGGTTTTAAACAGTGCAGTTACCATCGTAGATGCCCAGAAGTGTAAGATGTACCGCAAGAATTTTGGTGAGTTTTTTAACAACCAGATCGAGAATGCGGGAACCGTAGTCTTAAGCCGTACAGATATTGCTCCGGCGGATAAAGTAGACCTGGCTGTTGAAATTATAAGGGAATTGAATCCAAATGCTTCTGTTATAACAACTCCTTGTGAGCAGCTGAGCGGAAAGCAGCTTTTGGAGATCATTGAGAAACCCGATACAATGGTCGAAGATCTTTTAAAAGAGGTGAAGGCCCATCACCACGATCATGAAGAAGGCTGTGGCTGCCACCATCACCATGATCACGAAGAGGAAGAATGCGGCTGCGGCGGTCATCATCATCATGACCACGACCATCACCATCATCACGACCATGAGGAAGACGGCCACCATGAGCATCACCATCACGACCATGGGGAAGACGGCCACCACGAGCATCACCATCACCATGACGGAAGCTGCAGCTGCGGCGGGGATCATGACCATGATCATCATGCGGAGGAAGTATTTACCAGCTGGGGTCTTGAACATGTGAATCCAATGAAAAGGGAAGACCTGGATAATATCCTTGATGAGCTGGCATATGGAGACAGCTTTGGAGATGTATTACGTGCCAAAGGCATGGTTCCTGGAGAAGAAAAAGGGGAATGGCTTTACTTTGATCTGGTGCCGGAACAGTATGAGATCCGCAGCGGATCACCGGAATATACGGGGAAGGTCTGCGTGATCGGAGCTGATTTAAAGGAAGAGGAACTGGTAAAAGCCTTTAAACGATAAGCAGAATGGAGGAAATAATGAGTAACACCGATACAATGGAAGACGATTTTTTGCCGGTATTCCTGATCAATGGATTTTTGGAGTCCGGAAAGACCCAGTTTCTCCAGTTTACCATGGAGCAGGACTATTTTAAAGCAGAAGGGAAGACGCTGCTGATCGTCTGTGAAGAGGGCGAAAACGAATATGATTCAGAGCTTCTTAAACGCAACCATACGGAAACCGTATTAATTGACAGCATGGAGGAGATGACTCCGGACAGGCTGGTGGAGCTGGAGCTTCTTCATAATCCGGAACGGGTTTTGATCGAATGGAACGGTATGTGGAATCTGGATGACTTAAAACTGCCGGATGACTGGAAGATCTATCAGCAGATCACGCTGATTGATATGACAACCTTTGATCTGTATTCTGCCAATATGAAGCCGCTGCTTTATTCCATGGTCCGCAATTCAGAGATGATTATCTGCAACCGCTGCGATGGTATTGAGGATTTGTCCGGCTACCGCCGTACACTCAAGGCCATGTGTCCAAGGGGAGAAATCGTATTTGAGGATTCTGAGGGAGAAGTCAATGAGATTGCAGAGGAAGATCTGCCTTACGATCTTAATGAAGAGGTGGTGAAGATTTCTCCCCAGGCCTATGGGATCTGGTATATTGACTGTATGGAAAGAAAGGACCGTTACGAAGGTAAGACCGTAGAGTTTACGGCAATGGTCTTAAAGACTCCGGATTTCCCTAAGAATTACTTTGTGCCCGGCCGAATGGCAATGACCTGCTGTGAAGATGATATGACTTTTTTAGGGTTTGTTACGAAATCCCGGGAAGCGAAAGATCTTGAGACGAAACAGTGGGTAAAGGTCAAAGCCAGAATTGCATATGAATTCTGGAAGGATTATGAAGGAGAAGGCCCGGTGCTCTATGCAGATTCCGTGGAACCTGCCCAGCCTGTCAAAGGGTTTGTCCAATTCTAATTAAACAGAAATCATGGATATAAAAATACGTCTTGATTCAGGCTGCAAAGGCTTGAATCAAGACGTATTTTTGTTCTTTCTAGGTTAATTGTACAGACTGTTGTTGCAGGTCCTTAATCTGGCTGAAAAACTACATCGGAGGAACCGGCGTTGGTCTTTCCGGGTCAAAGACGTCGGGGACATTCATAAGGTCTTTTAAGCTGTCGGGATAATAATACATCCGGTATCCGTCAAGATTCCTTCTGGCCTGCCGGAAGTAGTCGGTGCCCATCTGCATCCAGGTAGTCTTACTGGCATCCACATTACAGAAATAGCGGAAGCCCAGAGATTTTAAATAAGTAAAGCGTTCGTTGTCATCGGTATAAGGCGTCCAGCTTCCGATATCGCTTCCAAAGGGGAAAAGAATGATATCTGTGGGACCGATTAAAGTTCCTACGTTTCGCGCCCACTTGTCACAATCGGTTTTAAAATGTTCCATGGAGATAGCACCCATATTCCGGTGCCCCCAGCTGTGGGAAGCCAGTTCCCAGCCGTGATCTTTTAATGCCTGGGCAACTGCGGCTGCCTGCCTGCGGTCCTCTTCATAGTTTGGATTGGTGTCTTTGTATGCTTCATCGGTCCGGTATCCAAAGATGCCGTTATAGCCGGTGAGGGCCAGGATTCCTCTTGCACCCTTATAAGAAAAACCGGGATGAGTTTTAATGAAAGATTCAAGAATGGGAACCAGGTCGTAATCTCCGACTGCAACACTGCCGTCATCCATCTCCATCTCGCAGGTGGGATAGCCGTCCTCTCCTATGATGATGCGGGAGGCAAAGCCGTCCCCTTTCATGTACTCGTAATAGCATACGTCATCCTGGGAAAGAACGAAGGCTTTTTTTCCTTCAGGAAGCATAATATCCCCGTATGTAAATTTAGGATTGCCGTTTTCATCTGTGGTCTCGTAGGCCAGGTCATGAAGCTTTACCAAAACATATCCACGGTCATACATGGACTGCATGATCTTTAAAAATTCAGACTTTGTTGTCATCATCTGGTTGTAGCCGGCCTGTTTCTTATCTCCGTCAAAGGCTTTGGAATTATCCATAATCAGAGAATGGAAAAAAACATGGGTCACATCCTGGGGATTGATGCGCACCAGAGCGGCTTTTGCTGTTTCATAGCCGGCAATGGCTGATGTGATCTCATCTCTTGCAGCAACACTTGCATCGGATTTTAAAAGACTGATGGCTCCGTCATAATCGTATTGGGAGGCAAGTGCTTCCGCTTTAGAAAGTAAAGCGAGTACAGGATCCTCTTCGGAAGGCTCCCTGGGTGCATCCTGATTTTCTGAGGAAGGACCTGCTACAGAGGAATCGGCAGGTATGACTTTGTTTCCAAACCTTTTATTGACCGCAATGCTGCATAAAACCAGTATTGCGAGAATTAACATAATAAAGAATGCAATGATTATCAGGTGAAGTGTGCGGTTTCGGCCTCTGGCAAAGTGCCGTTCACGGAAATTGTTTAGTTTCATAGTTTAGCCCCTTAATCTTGTTATATTAGGTTGCTACCAAATGATTGCAGCATTTCCTGTACAAGTATAACATACTTTATTTGAAGATGAAATGGAAAGCGGGCAAATTTTTTTGGAAAAAATGGCATATGGATGTGAAATGCTCCCATACAATGGTACAAAGGAATTTTCAGGGGATGGTATATCGCATGAGGAAAGTTACGGCATTTGTTTTAAGCTGTTTCCTGCTGTTTTTCAGTTTATGCGTTCCGGCAGCAGGGCAGGAGCCGGATATAGCAGTAGCCTCGGACATGATTGTACAGGCAGAACAGGCCAGGGAAGCAAATGCAGAGTCTGCAGAGTCCGGCCCGGGTATCCAGGCGCCAAGTGCTGTTTTGATGGAGGCATCTACCGGGCAGGTCATCTTTGAGAAAAATGCGGATGAAAAGAAAAGTCCGGCCAGTATTACAAAGATCATGACACTGATACTTATTTTTGATGCGCTGGATTCCGGTAAAATCAAGCTTACTGATGAGGTTGTGACCAGCGCACATGCAAAGTCCATGGGCGGCTCTCAGGTCTTTTTGGAAGAGGGAGAGATACAGACGGTGGAGACCCTGATCAAGTGTATTGTTGTTGCATCAGGAAATGACGCATCTGTGGCCATGGCAGAGTACATAGCAGGTACAGAAGATGAATTTGTAAAAATGATGAATGAGCGGGCGGCGGCTCTGGGAATGACCAACACCAATTTTGAAGACTGCTGCGGTCTGACGGAATCACCGACCCATGTAACCACAGCCAGAGACATTGCCATTATGTCAAGAGAGCTGATTAATAAGTATCCTCAGATTCATAATTACTCCACCATCTGGATGGAGAACATCACCCATGTAACAAAACAGGGGACAAAGGAATTTGGCCTTTCCAATACCAATAAACTTTTAAAAATGGCTACCAATTTCAAGGTAACCGGATTAAAGACCGGATCCACTTCCATTGCAAAATACTGCCTGTCAGCCACAGCAGAAAAGGATGGGGTCCGTCTGATTGCCTCCATTATGGCGGCGCCGGACTACAAAGCCAGATTTGCCGATGCCCAGACCCTTTTAAATTATGGATACGCCAATTGCAAGCTCTATGAGGATAAAGAAATGCTTCCGCTTCCGGATATGGTGGTGGATAACGGTGTAGAGGAAGTGGTTCCCTTAAAATACGGAGGCTCCTTCTCTTATTTAAGTCTTAAGGGGGAAGATTTTACTGCCATCGAAAAAACACTGGATCTGGTTCCTTCCCTTCCGGCACCGGTGGAAGAGGGTCAGCCTGCCGGTAATCTTGTGTATACTCTGAGTGGTAAGAAGATCGGTGAGGTTCCGGTTTATACAGCCGGGGCCGTAAGGGAAGCAAAATTCCTTGATTATCTGAAACGGCTTTTGAGAGCCTTTAATCTTTAAGTTGATAACAGGAAGCGCCCCGTCAGAACGATGGTTCTGGTATGGCGCTTCTTTCCTTATGCAAAAATATTGACAAAAAGTTCGAGAAAGTATAAGATTAAATATAAATATTGCACAAAATACAGGAACGATAAATGGGAGGATAGCAGGTGGGGAATGGGCTGTTGGCTCTTTGGTATGGAATGACCTTGAAAAAGAAGCTGTATGTGATTATCGGAAGTGTGGGAATGATCATGGGTGCGTCTATCTTTATCAACTTAAGAGTGGTATATGTATTTATTGATAGAGCAAGGAACATTATGGATGACAATCTGTCGTGCTATAAATTCCAGGAGTCCATGCAAAAAGAAAGTGAAATGTTTGCCCGCCTTATGGCTGGCGATACAGCAGAAAACCGGACGGCATACCAGTTTGCCTGCCGGGAGACCAGAGGACATTTAAACGGACTTCCTTATGATTATAATCAGATTGGAGAGGAGCGGTTTGGAGTCACCTGGAACATTATCAATGGATATGAAACCTATGAAAAGCAGCGGGAAAAAGTCATATCCATGAGTTCCAAAGAGAAGGATTATATAAAGGAGCTATATAAGACCTACAGCATGCAGAAATATCTGGACATTTATGCCACCCGGCTGACGAAGATCGTTTTAATGGATGGTAACGCTTACTATGAAATTCAGATCTCTGCACTGAAGCGGATGCCCTATCTTCTGGTTGCAATCAGCCTTACGGCTTTTCTGGTCCTGGTGATTCTTCTTCGCTTTATTACAGGCAGCATTGTAAAGACCATGGTGCAGCTGGCAACGGTTTCCGGAAGAATTGAAAAAAATGATTTTTCTGCTCCTGATGTGCGCTGGGATGGGACGGACGAGATCGGACAGCTGGTAAAAGCCTTTAACAAAATGAAACGCTCCACGGAGAATTATGTGCTGGCGGCAGAAGAGAAAAGACAGATGGAAGAAAAACTGTACCGTCACGAACTGGAACGGGCGGATCTGGAAAAGCGTTTTTCCATGGCACAGCTGCAGCTGATCAAAAGTCAGCTGAATCCGCATTTTTTGTTCAATACTCTGAATATGATGACACGGATGGCTCAGATGGAGGAAGCGCCGGTGACAGAGGAAATGCTGGTAGCTGTTGGGAACCTTCTTCGTTACAGCCTTCGTACCTCCAACACCTTTGAACCCCTTGAGCAGGAGCTTAAGGTGGTACGCGATTATATGTACATTCAGCAGATGCGCTTTGGAGACCGTTTTCATTGCGAAATCACCTGTGACAAGGACTTATATCAGGAGGAAATACCTGTTTTTATGCTGCAGCCGCTGGTGGAGAATGCAGTCATTCACGGCATATCAGAAAAGGAAAATGGAGGCAGCATCCATGTGAGCATTAAAAAACCAGGGGAGTTTTTGTGGATATCGGTATCTGATACGGGAAAGGGAATGGATCCGGTAAAGCTGGAAAGCATACGCAATGCCATGGAAACAAAAGGGACAGGACTTGGGATCGGTCTTGGAAATATATACAGGAGAATTTCTGCTTATTACGAATATGGCAGGGTAACCATTGACAGCATAGAAAACGCAGGGACAGTGGTAGAAATCGAATTTGGCCGGAAGAAGGTGTAATACGGGAATGTATCGGTTGATGATTGTGGAAGATGAAATGATTGAACGCATCGTGCTTAAAAAGATGGTACAAAAGAAATTCGGAGAAAGCTGCCATGTTTTTGAGGCACAGAATGGAAAGGAAGCGGTAGATATTTTCCGGCGCGAAAAAATCCAGGTGGTGATTTTAGATATAGGTATGCCGGGGCTTAATGGAATTCAGGCGGCAGAAATCATGCGAAAGGAAGATATGCATTGCTGTCTGATATTTTTAACTGCTTACGACCGGTTTGACTATGCAAGGAAAGCCATTTCCATCAAGGCCATGGAGTATTTACTGAAACCTTACTCCCAGAAGGAGATTCTAAACGTTGTGGAAGAAGCCCTGCGGATTACCGGTGAACGGAGTCAGCCGCCCGTTGCGCCTAAAGAAATCCAGGCGGACAGATACATACCTGCCGGGGAGGAAGAACCGGACTACAGCGGCAGCCGGCTGTCTGTGATGACATCCATGGTGGAGGAATATATCCGGTCTCATTTTATGCAGGAAATTTCCATGAATGAAATTGCCCGCGCCATCGGATACTCTGAACCTTATTTCTGTAAGATATTCAAGCAGCAGTTTGGACAAAGCTTTACTTCCTATCTGATGGAATACAGAGTCAATGAGGCAAAAAAGTTTTTAGAACAGCCGAATGTAATCGTAAAGGAGGTAGGAGCCAGAGTCGGTTACACGGATTCCAATTACTTTACAAAGGTCTTCAAGCGTCTGGAAGGGGTGAATCCCTCTGAGTACAGAATGACCAGACTTAAAGAACTTCAATCTTGAATTGATTGTAAAAACGTCTGTTATTGTAGCACGACAGACGTTTTTTTTGTGGCCATTCACTAAAAAAGATAAAATTTTACTAGGGATGATAAAATGTTACGATAGAATCCGGAGTTGCATACCGGTATAATTAACTCAAACACAGAGGCGTTGTGTAACAAGCAGAGAGGAGGATGAGGGATGGAACAGGAATTGTTTCGAATGGAAGGAATCAGCAAAAGCTTTCCCGGGGTCAAGGCTCTCGATAAAGTAAAACTGTCGGTCTATAAAGGAGAGGTTTTAGGACTTGTAGGAGAGAACGGAGCCGGAAAATCTACATTGATGAAGATTCTCTCGGGAGTGTATCAGGCAGATGAAGGAGAGATTTTTATTGAAGGAAACAAAGTGGTGATTGACTCAGTTGCCAAAGCACATGAGCTTGGAGTCAGTATTATTATGCAGGAGCTGAATATGTGCGGGCATTTAAGCGTTGCAGATAATATCTTTATTGGCAGGGCTCATAAAAAAGGGATTTTTATTGATGACAGCAAGATGCATGAGGAAGCTAAGAAAATCTTAGATGATCTGGGAATTGATATCAATACTTATGTACAGGTGGGAAGTTTAAGCATTGCTCAGCAGCAGATGGTGGAAATTGCCAAAGCAATCAGTTTTCATTCAAAAATACTGGTTCTAGACGAACCGACGGCTACGCTGACGGAAAAAGAAATCGAGCAGCTTTTTGGAATCATCAGGCGGTTAAAGGAAAAGGGCGTGGGAATGGTTTATATTTCCCACCGTATGGCCGAGTTAAATCAGATCTGCCAGCGAGTGACGATTATACGTGATGGCCAGTACATAGGCACCAGAAGGCTGAATGAGATCACCATGGATGAACTGGTGAATATGATCGTCGGCCGTTCTCTGGAAGATAAGTATCCCAAACATAAACGGACCATTGGAGATATCGTATTGGAAGCCAGGAATGTACGGAGAGGGACAAAGGTCAATGCGGATTACCTGTATGTGAGAAAGGGAGAAATTCTTGGGATTTCCGGTCTTGTGGGAGCAGGCAGGACAGAGCTTATGCGGTGCATCTTCGGTGCGGATCAGCCGGATTCCATGGAACTGTACATGGAAGGGAAACCCATTAAGGTCAATTCGGTGATTCAGGCCATCAGACATGGAATAGGATATGCAACAGAGGACCGGAAAAGGGATGGCCTGGCTCTGGGGCTGGATATAAAATATAACACCAATATGGCCCATCTTCCAAGCATTACCCGTTTTGGATTTATCAATGATAAGGCAGGACTTGAAAATGCGGAAAAGTATGTAAAGCGCATGCGGACGAAAACACCAAGTGTCCATCAGCTCTGCAGGAATTTATCGGGAGGAAACCAGCAGAAGGTGGTTCTGGCAAAATGGCTGTGCAATGACGTAAAGGTGCTGATCGTTGATGAACCTACCAGAGGCATCGATGTAGGTGCCAAGTATGAAGTATATGAGCTGTTTAACCAGCTCAGTGATCAAGGAGTATCAATCATCATGATTTCCTCTGAATTGCCGGAGATTTTGGGTATGAGTGACCGGATTCTGGTTATTCATCAGGGAGAGATCAATGGGGAACTGGACGCGAAAACTGCCACACAGGAAGAGATTTTATATCTGGCGGCAGGTTATAACAAACTGGAAGGAAAGCCGGCGCCCACGTTATCGGGTGTAGGAAATAGAAAGGGAGAGTAAGGATGGCAAACTTAAAAGCAAAGGGACAGGAAAAGAAAGGAGCCTCGTTTGGCAGGCTGGATGCAGCTACCCGGCGTGCAATTTATTCATTGGGAATCCTGATCGGACTGTTTGTGCTGTTTTCGGTTCTTCAGCCGGCGAAATTTCTTGCTCCGGCCAATTTACAGAATCTTTTGCAGCAGATCGTAACTTATACCATCATTGGCTGCGGACTGACATTTTGCCTTGTATGCGGGGGGAATGACTTATCGGCTGGTGCTTCCATGGCACTGTCAGGTATTATAATGGTGGCGCTTCTGATGCAGGGGCTTCCGCTTATGGTCTGTATCGTACTGTGCCTGATCATGGGAATACTTACCGGTGTTATGAACGGATTTTTTATTGAGATTCTTGGGGTGGTGCCTTTCGTCGCAACTCTGGCGACCCAATGGGTCTACCGGGGGATGGCTAACGTTTTGGTAAACGGTGCACCGCTTTATACAACCAATATTCCTTCTCAGGAGGTCCAGAAACAGTTTTATGTACTCGGCGGAGGGAGAATCGGAGGAAACGGGCTTCCATACAGTGTAATCATTACTCTGGTATATGCACTGATTCTTGGAGTTGTACTTGCAAAAATGCGTATCGGACGTCAGATCTATGCCTGTGGTTCTAACCTGGAGGCAGCAAAGCTTTCCGGAATCAATGCGGTAAAAACCCGTATGTTTGCTTATTGTATCTCTGGCTTATCGGCAGCAATCTGTGGGATTTTGGTAGCTTCCCGTCTTTCCAGCGCACAGCCGACGGCAGGAAACGGTTATGAAATGGAAGCGATTGCAGCTTCCGTATTGGGCGGAATCTCTATCTTAGGCGGAGAAGGGACCATCTTAAATACGGTAATCGGAGCGTTGATGATGGGTGTAATCCGGAACGGATTGAACTTAAATGGGGTCAATTCTTTCTGGCAGCAGGTAATTGTAGGTGTAATCCTGTTGATTGCAGTTGCATCTCAGACCGCAAAAAAGAGCGGTGATTTAGGGGCAATCAAGCGTTTTTTCGGCTTGGTAAAATAAAAATTATGTCATTTAATATTCAGGAGGAAAGAACCATGAGAAAAGTAACAGCAGTTTTGCTGGCAGCAGCCATGGTAGTTACCGGTCTGGCTGGCTGTTCCAGCCAATCGTCAGGCGGTGCGGCAGCAACCGCTGCGGCAGAGAGCACCGGCAAGGAAACAGCGCCGGAAAAGTCTGAAGCTGCAAAAACAGATGCAAAGGCAGAGAAGAAAGATGGAGAAAAAACGATTTATGTAATCGTTAAGGTGCTGGGAAACCAGTACTGGAGCGTTCTTCAGGCAGGAGCAGAGCAGGCTGGACGGGAATTGGGCTGCAACGTGGTTGTAGTAGGAACCGCTTTGGAATCTGACATTGAAGGCCAGCTTACCCTTTTGCAGAACGCAGTATCTGCGCAGGCAGATGGAATCGTAATTGCACCTCTTGACAGTGTATCTCTTGATGCACCCATTACAGAGGCTAATAATTCCGGTATTCCTGTAGTGCTTGTGGATACGGTAATTAAAAGTGACAATTACGGCGCCGCTCTTCTTACCAACAATGTGGAAGCGGGAAAAACAGCTGCAGAGGAACTGATCCGCAGATTGAAGGACAGAGGAATTGCAGAGACCGAAGAGGCTCAGATTGCCATTCAGGTTGGTTCCACTGGTTCACAGACCATCAATGACCGTGTAAAAGGCTTTAACGAGTACTGGGATGCCAATGCACCGCAGAGCTGGAAGGTTTTAAATAACGATATCAAGGTAAATGACGGTGATATCAGTAAGGCAGTAGGATTCTGCCAGGATTTTATTACGACCTATCCAAACTTAAAAGCAGTATTTGGCCCTAATAACGGTTCCACCGTTGGTTTCGTAACCGGTATTACGGAATCCAACCGCACCGATATTTCCATGGTAGGATTCGATTTCTCCGCTGAGATCGAAACCATGATCCGCAGCGGTCAGTACGATGTCGCATCTGTTGTACAGCGTCAGTTCTATATGGGATATGACGGTGTCAGGACAGCCCTTGAGATGTCTGATGGCGGTACCGTAAAAGAAAAGACCATAGATACAGGTGTAATTCTGGTAGATAAAACCAATGTGGATGATCCGGAAGTTCAGGCTATCATCAATCCGTAATAAAAACTATAGTTCAAACGCTTCCTCTGTGCCCAGGGGAGGCGTTTTGGGGGTGAATGAATGGACAAACGGACCGTAAAAGCAGGAGTCTGTGCCTTTTTCTTAATGGCTGCAGCAGGGGGACTTGCCGGTTCCTGGTACGCCATGCATAGGGAGGAACCGGCACTGTTTTCAGGAAGAAAGACGGCACCGGAATTTGTTTTTACTTATGCGGATAACCAGCCCGATGATTATCCCACCACACAGGGGGCCGTAAAATTTGCAGAACTGGTTTTTGAACGGACCGATGGAAGAATCAAAATCAATGTATTTTCCGGAGAAAAAATGGGAGACGAAAATCAGATCGCAGAGCAGCTTCAATATGGAGGCGTGGATTTTGCCAGAGTGTCGGTCATGATGCTGACGGATATCAGGCCAAAGTTCAATGTGCTTCAGCTCCCCTATGTCTATCGGGACGAGACCCATATGTGGAAGGTTTTAGACGGTAAGATCGGAGAGGAATTTAAGGAAGAGTTAAACGGCAGCGGAATGGTTGCCTTGTCCTGGTTTGACGCAGGTGCCAGGAATTTTTACAACTCCTCCCGCCCGGTGGAACGGATGGAAGATTTAAGAAAGATGCGCATCCGGGTGGCCAAGTCTGATATGATGGCAGCTATGGTGGAGGCGCTTGGTGCAAAGGCGGTGCCGATGGCTTATTCAGAAGTGTATGCGGCACTGGAAACCAGTTCCATTGACGGAGCGGAAAATAACTGGCCTTCCTACGAGACTATGAACCATTATGAGGTGGCAAAATACATCACCTTAGATGCCCACAGCAGAATCCCGGAGATGCAGCTGGCCTCCCAGTCTACCTGGGACCGGTTAAGCGGGGAAGACAGAAAAATCATACGGGCCTGCGGAGAAGAATCGGCTCTTTATGAAAGGAAGCTGTGGAAGATCAGGGAAGAAAGTGTTATGGAGCGGCTGAAAAAGGCAGGCTGTGTGGTAACAGAGTTAAGCCCTTCGGAACAGGTAAGGTTTCGTGCGGCAGTTATGAGTGTATACCAGACCTATTGCAGGGATTATATTGATGTAGTCAACCGGATTGCCCAGCAGCAGTGAGGAATGAAGGAAAGACGAGGGCTTTTGCAAAAAGAAACCGGATTCAGGGAAAATGCCTGAATCCGGTTTCTCTTTGAGTTTCTGAACAATCATATGTAGGGATTTTAAGCAGCCTTAAGAATTAATATAATAAGTGTTGACAAACAATATTATACCACATATAATATATACTATATAGAATATAATATAAAAAGTAAAATAATATTATATATCGTTATTAATTAAAGAAGAGGAAAGGAAGGCGGAAACAGTGGAACCAAAACGTTTGTATCGTTCGTCAAAGAACAAGGTCTTATGCGGTGTTTGTGGAGGGATCGGAGAGTACTTTTCCGTGGATCCGGTAATTATAAGGTTAATATGGATATTTCTCATGGTATTTCAGACATGGCGGTACTTATTTGAATCCCTTATGGGATTTTCCCTGGTAGGAGGAAGTCTGGTTCTTTATATTATTGCAGCGGTAATCATACCCAAGGCACCGGAGATTTGAGCACATTTAATCAGTTCCGGCAGCAGAGATAGGAGGGACACATGGTTTTTAACACAGGAGCAGCGTTATTGGACGCCATTGTCCTGGCGGTAGTGTCGATGGATCAGGAAGGCACCTATGGTTACAAAATTACCCAGGATGTGAGAAATGTTATAGAAATATCGGAATCGACCCTGTATCCGGTCTTGCGAAGACTGCAGAAGGAAGAATGTCTGGAAGTGTATGATCTGGCATTTGACGGAAGAAACCGAAGATATTATAAAATTACGGAAAAGGGAAGGGTTCAGTTGAATCTTTATAGAGGTGAGTGGGAAGCGTATTCCCAGAAGATATCCCGGATTTTTGAGGAGGCACATATATGAGCAGGGAAGAGTTTATGAGAAGGCTGGAGTATTTACTGTCGGATATTCCAGACGAGGAAAAGTCAGATGCCATCGGATATTACAGGGATTATCTGGAAGAGGCAGGATGGGAGAATGAGGAACAGGTAATTAAAGATTTCGGCAGTCCGGAACGCATTGCAGCCATCATTCGTACGGAGATTTCCGGTAATCTGGAAGACGGGGGAGAATTTACGGAAAAAGGCTATCAGGATGAGAGGTTTAAAGACCCAAATTACCAGATGGCAAAGCGTTATGATCTTCCTGAGACAACAGAGGAATACGGCAAAAGAGCAAAAAAAGAGAGAGAAACGCAGGATACCAACCGAACCGCGAAGCTGATTATCTGGATCATTCTTATCGTTGCAGCATCGCCTTTGCTGTTAGGCATCGGAGGCGGAATCATAGGATTGATTGGAGGGCTTTTCGGGCTCTTTGCTGCTGCAGTCATCGTGGTCGGTGCAGTTACGTTCGCTTTTCTGGTGGCAGGAGCCGCTCTCATTGTGGCTGGATTTGTTTCCATGCCCATTCACCCTTTGGCAGGAACTCTCGTCATCGGGACAGGGGTCATGGTTCTTGGACTTGGAAGTCTTGGTCTGGCTGTCAGCGGAGCATTCTATGGTAAGTTTCTTCCTTACCTGTTCCAGAGCAGTGTAAATTTCATTCAGAAGTTGTTGTATGGAAGGAGGAGCCGTTTATGAGTAAATTTATAAAAGGCTGCATCATAGCCGGAGTGGCCTGTATTTTTATAGGCGGAGGCATAACGGCAGTTTCGGCATCATTGGGAGGGAGTTTCTATGATGTTCTGCCAAAAGAGGTGGCCCGTTGGAAAGAGGAACTCAGTCATGTCACTTTGAATGAACTCTGGAGTAAAAACATGTTTTTGTATGACTATGACCCCGGTGATTTTTTAGATCAGGGAGAACAGGTTTTTGCTGCTTCAGGAATTAAAGAACTGAGTGGCTTTATCACAGCCGGAAAAGTGGTTATTCGGGAAGATGATTTACCCGGAGAAGAAATTACCGTGTTTTGCAACAAGGACGGCTCCTTTTATAATATTGAGGAAGATGATGGAGAATTAAAGCTATACAGTTATCCGGGAGATACGGAAAGCGATACAGATCTTCTTCTTACCATTCATGTTCCTAAGGATTACCGGTTTTCCAGTGTGGATATCCGTTTGAAACGTTCAAAAAAGCTGGTTGGAAGACAGGATTCAGACGTTATCCTGGTTGCCGATGCTCTTTTGGCCGATGAGATGAAGCTGGAAGCAAAGGCCGGACTTATAAAAATCAACCGGGGAAATACAGGAGAGCTTAATGCAGAAGCGGAAGCCGGAGCCGTAGAATTTTCAGGGGCTGCCTCAGGCGATATTACAGCCAAATGCCAGGCGGGGGCCATCGAACTGCAGATTGACGGAAAAAAGGAAGATTATGATTATGAGGTGCGCTGTAAACTGGGAGCCATTGAAGTGGGAGATGAAGATATTGCTGTGTTCGGAAACGGAAAAAAGATCGATAACGGATCAGGCAAAACCATGGACCTGGACTGTGAAGTGGGAGCCATTGAAGTAGGGTTTATTCATCAGGAATAACATAGCAGAAAGGAGAAATACAAATGGATAACAATCAGAAACGGTTATACCGTTCCGAAACAGACAAAATGCTTTGCGGGGTATGCGGCGGAATTGCAGAATACTTTAATGTAGATGCAACGATCATCCGTCTTCTGTGGGTGCTTCTTACCTGTTCAGGCCCTGGGATTTTAGCATATATCATCGCAGCGGTAATCATTCCAAGAAGATAAACAGAGTATTGAAAGAAAAGCAGGGTGTCATGGAATTGAAATTCATGATACCCTGCTTTTTGAAATTCCATACCCCTTTTGACGTTTAATTCTATTTTCAGCGGTTATACTTTCACCAGGGCGTGTATGAAAATTCATTGCGGTTATCTGTAACCTGTGACCCGCTTCTTAAAACAAGCGGTCTTCAAATACACCCCAGTTTGAGAAAGGAGATGGAAAAGATGCCAAAAGGAAAAAAGAATGAACCCTTCGACCCACGCAATATGAAACCGGAGGAAGTACTTAAATTTGAGATAGCTACAGAGCTGGGACTTGGTGATAAAGTGATAAGCGGCGGCTGGCGGAGCCTTACTGCAAAAGAGAGCGGCCGGATCGGCGGCCTGATTACAAAAAGAAAAAGAGAACTGAAAAAAGAAGCGTTGGAAAAAGAAGAGGTCTAGGCAAAAAGCAGGAATGTCCTTGCGCCATAAGCCAAAATCTTTTATAATGTACATCGTAGAGGATAAATTATGGAAAAATACCAATTAAGAAGCGGATTTACCACGGGGACATGTGCTGCGGCTGCGGCTAAGGCAGCAACAGCCATGCTCCTTGCCGGAAATCATTTAAAACATATGAAGCTTGTGACACCAAAAGGGACGGAAGCCGATCTGCCCCTTTTTCATGTTGTCATAAAAAAACAGGAAGCCTCATGTGCCGTACAAAAAGACGCAGGAGATGACCCTGATGTAACGGACAAGGCCCTGGTTTTTGCCGCTGTCCAGTATTTTGACGGCGATGAGGCAGAAGCATTAAAGACTTGTTACCGCTATGACGGAGAGGGCGGGAGCAGCCCCCTGTTCTTAACTGCCGGGGAAGGAATTGGCTGGGTGACTAGGCCGGGGCTGTCCTGTCCGGTAGGAATGCCGGCCATTAACCCGGTGCCAAGGATTATGATATTTCAGAGTGTCGAAGAGGCGCGGAGAGAAGCCGGGTATGAAGGCCCCTTAAGAATCTCCATCTCCATGCCTGAGGGAAAAAAGCTGGCAGAAAAAACCTTTAATTCAAAGCTTGGAATTGAAGGGGGACTGTCGGTTCTTGGAACGACGGGAATCGTGAAACCAATGAGCGAAGAGGCACTTACTGCCACCATACGCCTGGAACTTCATATGAAGGCGGTAGCGGGGGATAAACGGGTTATTTTAACCCCCGGCAATTATGGGGAAGCATTTATTAAAGAGACACTTTCCCTTTCCATGAAGGAAGGAGTCACCTGCAGCAATTTTATCGGAGACGCTTTTGGTATGGCCGGAGCAGAAGGCTTTGACAAGATTCTGTTTGCAGGGCATATCGGGAAGCTAATTAAGGTTGCAGGCGGTGTTTATAACACGCATTCCAAATACGGAGACCGGCGCATGGAGATTCTATGGGATTGTGTTACTGCAGTGAGAAAAGACCGGGAAGAGTTAAAGCTTACCATTTTAAATGCCAATACCATGGAGGAAGCTGCCGGAATATTAAAGGAACAGGGCATATTGGAGCCTGTCATGGAAGAGGCGGTCCATCGGATTCAGAACTATACGGCTCAATGGAGCGGCGGAAAACGTGTGGAAGTGGTTACTTTTTCCACTGCAAATGGGATACTTGGAATGAGCGAAGGAGCAGAGGAGCTGATCCGTCTTTTTGCAAAGGGAGCCACCCACAGGGAAATTACAGGAGGATAAGACATGGCAGGGATCATGTATGGAATCGGAGTCGGACCCGGTGATCCGGAGTTTATGACGTTAAAAGCAGTCAGGAGAATCAGGGAATTGAACGTGATTGCCATTCCTCATAAAGAGAAAGCGTTATGTACGGCATATCAGATTGCCGTTCAGGCAGTGCCTGAGATAGAAGAAAAAAAATGTCTTTATTTACATATGCCCATGGTAAAAGACCAGGAGGTCTTAAATAAAAGCCATGACGAAGCGGCAAAGACCGTAATGGAATATTTGGCAGGAGGGGAAGACGTGGGCTTTATCACCCTTGGAGATGTGAGCATTTATTCCACCTTTGCCTATTTGGCAGAACGGGTGGAAAAGGAAGGCTATGAGACCAGATTGGAAAGCGGAATCCCATCCTTTTGTGCGGTAGCAGCCAGACTTAATATTCCTTTGGTAACCGGAGCGGAGGAACTGCATATCATTCCTGCATCTTATCAGATATCCGATGCATTAAAGCTGTCCGGTGTAAAAGTACTGATGAAGGCAGGCCGTCAGATGAAGGCGGTAAAGGAAGAGATCCGGAACTTTGGGCTGCAGGCGGTGATGGTAGAAAACTGCGGAATGCCCGAGGAGAGGATTTACCATTCTTTAGAAGAGATTCCGGATACTGCGGGCTATTATTCATTATTGATTGTGAGGTAGAAATGGTACATATCGTAGGAGCCGGTCCGGGAGCACCGGACTTAATTACAATGAGAGGTAAAGAACTGTTATCAAAGGCGGATGTCATTATCTATGCCGGTTCACTGGTCAATCCGCTGCTGCTGGATTATAAAAAGGACGGCTGTCTGGTCTATGACAGTGCCCGTATGACCTTGGAAGAAGTGATTTCTGTAATAGAAAAGGCAGAAGCAAATCAAAAGATGACAGTCAGGCTTCATACCGGTGATCCCTGTCTTTACGGTGCCATCAGGGAGCAGATGGACCAGCTTGATGAAAGAGGGATTTCCTATGAGGTTTGCCCGGGAGTCAGCTCTTTTTGCGGAGCGGCATCTGCACTTAAGATGGAATATACCCTTCCTGATGTAAGCCAGAGTGTTGTCATAACCCGTATGGCAGGCAGAACGCCGGTGCCGGAGAAAGAATCCATCGCATCCTTTGCTTCCCATGGGGCGACTATGGTGATTTTCTTAAGCACCGGCATGTTAAAGTCTCTGTCAGAAGAATTGATCAAAGGCGGTTATGTTCCTGAAACTCCGGCAGCAATTGTTTATAAAGCGACCTGGGAAGAAGAAAAGACGGTTGTCTGTACGGTGGAAACTTTAAATGAAAGTGCTGAGCGTTATAACATCAAAAAGACGGCATTGATCATCGTGGGCAATGCCGTGTCGCAGAATGCGTACGAACGGTCCAGGCTTTATGATCCGGATTTTACCACAGAGTACCGAAAAGGAACTGGTGAACTGTCATGAAGATCTCCATAATCTGTTTTACGGAAGCCGGAGCCGGACTTTGCCGAACGCTTATGGCCGGGCTGACGAAAGCCGGGGATGAATGTGAAGGATTTGGGCCTGATAATAAGGGCCTTTTTCCGGTACAGACTTCCTTGAGAGAATGGACAAAAGAACAGTTTTATAAGAAGGAAGGCATCTTTTTTATCGGAGCAGCAGGGATTGCGGTCCGTGCAATCGCTCCCTTTTTGAAGGGAAAAGAAAAGGATCCGGCGGTGGTGGTTCTTGATGATATGGGACGTTTTTCTATCTCCCTGTTATCCGGCCATTTAGGAGGGGCTAATGAGCTGGCAAACCGTGCCGCAAAAATTACAGGGGCCCAGCCAGTCATTACCACGGCTACCGATAACCACGGGAAATTTGCAGTAGATCTTTTTGCCAAAGAACACGGACTCTTTATCACCCAAATCCATAAGATCAAAGACATCTCTTCTGCTGTTTTGCATGGAGGGACAGTGGGATTTTACAGTGATTATCCTATAGAAGGAAACTTGCCGGAAGAACTGTTAATAAACCAGCCTGGTACGGCTGACCTCTATATCACGATCAAGGATAAACCGGAGGAAGAAAGAAAACACAGTTTAAGGCTGGTTCCGCGTATCGTGGTTTTAGGGATTGGCTGCAGAAAGGGAGTTGATGAACCCACAATTTCAGCTGCCGTAGACCAGGTATTAGACCAATGGAACATAAGCAAAGAAAGTCTGGCGGTATGCGCCAGCATTGATATAAAGAAAGAAGAAGCAGGAATCTGTAAATTTGCAGCCATTAATGGGATCCCCTTTGTGACCTATCCGGCGGATGTCCTTTGTGCAGCAAAAGGTGAATTTTCTGCTTCCTCTTTTGTAAAGCAGATTACAGGTGTTGATAACGTATGCGAACGGGCAGCCACTGTCTGCGTAAAAGAATTAGGCGGCGGTACGCTTCTGGTAAAAAAGCAGGCAATAAACGGTGTCACAGTGGCTGTGGCTGTCCGGGATTGGAAGGTAATGGTATGAATAAAACAGGTAAACTATATGTGGTAGGAATCGGTCCCGGTTCTTACGAAGACATGACTATAAGAGCCATCAATGCGCTCAAAGACAGTGAACTTATTGTAGGGTATACCGTGTACATAGATTTGATAAGAGAGCATTTCCCGGATAAGGAGATGCTTACGACACCTATGAGAAAAGAACAGGAACGGTGTCAGATGGCGCTTTTGGAGGCCGGAAAGGGAAAGACGGTTTCCATGGTATGCAGTGGTGATTCTGGAGTATACGGTATGAGCGGCCTGATTCTTGAACTGGCAGATATAGACGTGGATATTGAGATCATTCCAGGTGTTACTGCCGCGCTGAGCGGAGGAGCGCTTCTTGGAGCGCCCCTTGGCCATGATTTTGCAGTTATCAGCTTAAGTGATCTGCTCACTCCCATGGAATTAATCGAAGAAAGACTGAGCATGTCTGCAAAAGCGGACATGGTGATCTGTCTTTACAATCCATCCAGCAAAAAAAGAGCCGATTATCTAAAAAGGGCCTGCGAAATAATGCTGGAATACAAAGCTCCTGAAACGGTATGCGGTCTTGCGAGAAATGTTGGACGGGCTGAGGAAGATATGGCGGTCATGACCCTGGAAACTTTAAAGAATACTTCTGTAGATATGTTCACCACGGTTTATATCGGAAACTCCATGACCAGAACAATCGGCGGAAGAATGGTGACACCGAGAGGATACAGACATGAGTAGGATTCTGATTTTTGGAGGGACCACAGAGGGACGCCTTCTGGCGCAGTACTGTCACGATAAGAAAAAGCCTGTGTGGGTCAGCGTTGCTACCGGATACGGAAAGATGGTCCTTCCGGAAAGCCCCTATCTTTTTATCCATGAGACCCCCATGGATGAGGGACAAATGAAGGAATTTATCCGGAATCATGACATCACTCTTGTTTTTGATGCGACCCATCCATACGCTGCTTTGGTCAGCAAGAACATTGCAGACGCCTGTGAACATACAGGGGTCAGACGCATCCGGGTGGTAAGGGAGTCTTTGACAAATAAAGAAGCCGTAAGTGAGGACGGACATACCGTATGGGTGGAATCGGTGGAGGAAGCGGTTCAGTATCTGTACGGAAAATCAGGAAATATCCTTGTGACAACGGGAAGCAAGGAACTGAGCAAATTCACTGCTCTGGATTCTTTTGAAGAGCGGGTCTATGCCAGGGTACTGCCTTCGGTATCCGTAATCTCTGCCTGTGAGGAAACCGGAATCAAAGGAAAGCATCTCATCGGCATGCAGGGACCGTTTTCTGCGGAAATGAATGAAGCGATGATCCGGCAGTTTGAAGTCCGATACCTGGTAACAAAAGAATCCGGCAATGCCGGAGGGTTCTTAGAAAAGATGAGTGCGGCTGCGGAATGCGGGATCACAGCGGTGGTGGTCGGACGTCCGGCCCATGAGACGGGAATGACACCGGAAGAGGCAAAAAAGGTTCTGGAGGAATACAAACCGGATATTATGGAACCTGAGAATAACCGTTCTGTCTCTGAACAGTCACAAAAGCGGAAAGTCACCCTCATCGGAACAGGAATGGGAGGCCCCGGACAGATGACAGGACAGGCGCTTCAGGCCTTAAAATCCTGTGATGTAGTCTTTGGCGCAGAGCGTATGCTTCAAAATGCTGGAGATATGCTTACCGATAAAAAGAAGCTTCCCTGGTATCTAAGCAGAGATATCCTTCCCTGGCTGGAGGAACACAAGGAGTATAAACACATAGGAATTTTGTATTCCGGCGACACGGGTTTTTACAGCGGAGCCAAAAAGATGATCGGGTCCTTTTTAAAAGAACCCTACGGACAAATGTATGAAACCGAAGTGCTTCCCGGAATTTCTTCCGTATCCTATTTATGTTCCAGATTGAAGACTGGCTGGGAGGATGTTCATCTGGTAAGTCTTCATGGAAGAGAAGGAGACATAGCAGAGGAGCTTAAGCAATATCATAGGGTCTTTGCATTGCTTGATGGGACTCATACGGTGAGTTATCTATGCAGCCGTTTGATGGAATCCGGATTCGAGGCTGCAAGATTATCTGTAGGGGAACGGCTGTCCTATTGGGATGAGCGGATCACCACTGGGACTCCGGGGGCTTTGAAAGATCAGGTCTTTGATGTTTTATCGGCTGTACTGATTGAGAGGTAGTGTATGAGAGATGAATGGTTTATCAGAGGAACGGTGCCCATGACCAAAAGTGAGGTGCGTGCAGTTTCCATTTCAAAGCTGGAACTAAGTCCCGGCTCCGTTTTATATGATGTGGGAGCGGGAACCGGTTCTGTCTCTGTGGAAGCGTCCTTTATGGTCCCTTCCGGCCGGGTATATGCCATAGAAAAAAAGCCGGAAGCCATAGAATTAATTCAGGCCAATAAAGAAAAATTTTCTGCAGATCGTCTGATCGTGGTGGAAGGAACAGCCCCAGAGGCCCTTGCACAATTGGAGGCACCTACCCATGTGTTTCTTGGAGGAACCTCCGGAGCCATGGAAGAAGTGCTGGATCTGGTTTTAGAGAAAAATCCGGCTGTCCGGGTGGTCATTAATGTGCTTGCGCTGGAATCCATATCAGAAGTCCTGCACTGGCTGAAAAAACATTCCATTCCTGCTGAGATCGTTCAGGTCCAGATCTCGAAAGGAAAGGCAGCCGGCAGTTACCATCTGATGATGGGACAAAATCCGGTGTATGTCATTTCCTTTGGGGGAAAAGGAGGAAAGTATCTTGAGTAATTCTTATCACAGGCTTTTGCTGGCGGCTCCTAGAAGCGGAAGCGGGAAGACCATGATCACCTGCGGACTGCTGACCGCATTGGTGACCCGGAAAATCACCTGCCGCTCCTTTAAATGCGGTCCTGATTTTATTGATCCCATGTTCCACAAACACGTTCTTGGCATTGACGGAGGGAATCTGGATACTTACTTTCTGGGAAAAGAAAGGGTAAAGGACCAGTTTATGGAACTGGCCGGGGAAGCGGAGGTTTCCATTATAGAGGGCGTCATGGGATATTATGACGGAGTGGGAGGAAATACCACTGAGGCAAGTTCCTATGATGTGGCCGGTGCCGTTGATGCTCCCGTAATCCTGATTCTGGATTGCAAAGGAGCCAGTCTTTCCCTTGCGGCAGTGGTAAAAGGATTTTTGGAGTTTAAGGAGCACAGCCGCATAGCCGGAGTGATACTAAACCGCACCTCTGAAGTCATGGCAAAGCGTCTGGAACCGGAGATGGAAGCACTGGGGGTACGGGTTTACGGATACTTACCGGAATGCGAAGAAGGCCGGCTTGACAGCCGCCACCTGGGACTGGTGCTTCCGGGGGAGTTAGAGGGGCTGAAGGAACAGCTTTCCCGATTGGCTCAGACCATGGAAAAAACCATTGATATTGACGGACTTCTTGCTCTTGCAAAACAGTCAACTCCCCTGGAAAGGGTCAATGCCAACCAATCCCAATTTCAGCACATGACAGCTGAAAACGGAGAGGAACAGGTATTTATTGGTATTGCAAAGGATGAAGCCTTTTGCTTTTACTATCAGGAGAATCTAAAGCTTCTGGAGAAAATGGGCGCAAGGCTGGTTCCTTTTTCTCCCCTGCATGATAAAAAACTGCCAAAAGGAGTGTCCGGACTGATTTTCGGCGGAGGGTATCCGGAACTGTACGGGAGGGAACTTTCTGAAAACACCTCCATGCTTTTGGATATTCAGAATGCTCATCAAAATTCCGTTCCCATCCTGGCAGAGTGCGGAGGATTTATGTACCTTCATGAAGAATTGGAGACAGACGGTCACATGATTTATCCCATGGCTGGAGTGATAAAAGGAAAGACATTTCCCACAAATCGTCTGTCAAGGTTTGGCTACATAGAGGCATTTTCCAAAGAAGATAATTTCTTACTAAAAAAAGGAGAATCCATAAAAGGCCATGAATTTCATTATTGGGACAGTGAAAATAACGGTGACTGCTTAGCGGCGGTAAAGCCCGGACGGCAAAAGAGCTGGGAATGTGTCCACGGGGAGAACAATCTGTTTGCAGGATTTCCTCATTTTTATTATCCTTCCAATCCTTTATTGCCGGAAAGATTTACAGAAGCTTGTAAAAGGTGTCAAATGGAAAAAAGGAGGAAGCAGAGGGATGAATGATTTCAAAATAGTACCTGGAACTGATTTGGATATTGATGAAATATCTGCTTTGTATGACCATGTGGCAGAATATGCAGAAAGCCATGTTAATTATCCGGGCTGGAAAAAGGGCGTATATCCAACCCGTGCCGATGCCCAACTGGGGATAAAAGAAGGGACTCTTTATGCCGCCCTTATAAATAAGACAATTGCAGGCTCAGTCATTGTCAATGAAAAACAGGAAGAGGCATATGATTCCGTTCCGTGGAGGATTGAAGCAGACCCAAAAGAAGTGGCTGTGATCCATACTTTTATGGTTCATCCGGATTATACAAAGTATGGCATTGGCAGACGTTTATTGGAATTTTCAGAAGAAAAGGCGATTGAAGAAGGAAAAAAGGTGATTCGTCTGGATGTTTATGAAAAGAATGAACCCGCCATCCGCCTTTATGAACGGATGGGCTATGAGTATGTTGGGGATGCAGATCTGGGATTAGGTGAATACGGCCTTCCCTTGTTTAAACTTTATGAAAAGTCCCTTTCCGGAAAGGATTACCCCCATGATTAAAGAACTGGAAAAATACTTCCTGCAGATTCGCCCATTGGATGAGCACGCGATGGAAATGTCCCGTGTATGCTGGAGCAATGTTGCAAAGCCCTTAAACAGTCTGGGAGCATTGGAAGAAGACATAGTAAAGATGGCAGGGATATACAAGACATCAAATGTGGAGATTGGAAAACGGGCCCTTGTCATTATGTGCGGTGATAACGGGGTGGTGGAAGAAGGAGTCACACAGACTGGAATGGAAGTGACAGCTGTTGTAACTGAAAATATGACCCATGGAAACAGCAGCGTCTGCATGATGGCTGAGAGAGCCGGAGTGGACGTATTTCCGGTGGATATCGGTGTTGCCAGAGAGTTAAGCTCCGGTGACCGCTATCCTCTTCTTAGAAAAAAGATCGCTTACGGAACAAGAAATTTCTACAGAGAACCTGCCATGACAAGAGAAGAGGCCATCTGTGGAATAGAAACAGGAATTTTAATTGTGGAGCGGCTTGCATCAGAGGGGTATAGCCTTATTGCCACCGGAGAAATGGGAATCGGCAATACGACTACCAGCAGTGCCGTTACTTCCATGCTCCTGAAAAAGGCTCCGGAGCTTCTGACAGGAAGGGGAGCTGGATTAAGCGACGAAGGGTTAAAACGAAAATTAAAGGTCATTAAGGAAGCTGTGAAAACCTATGAACCCTTGTGCCGGGATGGGGTGGATATCCTTTCTAAGGTAGGCGGCTTCGACATAGCAGGACTTACGGGAATCTTCTTAGGCGGTGCGGTCTACCGGATTCCCATACTGGTGGATGGCTTTATTTCTGCCGCTGCCGCTTTGACCGCAGAACGGATTTATCCGGGCTGCAGGCAATTTATGCTGGCGTCCCATGTCTCTGCAGAGCCGGCTGGACGGCTGCTTCTTGATGAACTGGGGCTTTCCCCTCTGATACAGGCCGGCCTTTGCCTTGGAGAAGGAAGCGGTGCCGTAGCGGCGGTTCCTCTTCTTGATATGGCAGCCGATATCTATCAGAAGATGAGTTCCTTCGAGGATATAAAGATTGAAAAGTATAAACCGATGGGAGGCGGATAATGGTTACACTGGTAATCGGCGGAAGCGGGAGCGGAAAATCAGAATATGCGGAAGGCCGGATCATGAGCCGCAAAGAAGGAAAACGGCTCTATATTGCAACCATGAAACCCTGGGATGAAGAATGTGAAAAGCGGATTCTGCGGCATAAGCAGATGAGAGCGGGTAAAAGATTTGACACGGTGGAGTGTTACCGGGATTTAAAACATCTGGATTTCAAAGGGCATGGAGCAGTATGTGAGATTCTTTTGGAATGCATGTCCAATCTGGTGTCCAATGAACTTTTTGGCCTTGGGGAGAAGGGAGAGAACCTTCTTTCTCCAGAACAGACCGTGAATGAGGTGATGGCTGGAGTCATTAGGCTTAAGGATCAGGCAGAAAATGTTACAATCGTCACCAATGAGGTTTTCTCTGACGGAGACAGCTACAGCCGTCAGACCAATCAGTACCGGCAAGTCCTTGGGCAGATCAACCTGCAGCTTGCCTCCCTGGCGGATGAAGTGGTTGAAGTAATTGCGGGAATCCCAATATTCATCAAAGGAATTAATTGAAAAAAATCCTCAAATGTGCTATTCTTAAACCAGCAGTATCCTGACACCAAAAACCATGTTTGAGGCAGAAGGTTCGGCATTTGAAGAATGAGTTTATTTGCCGTACCTTTTTTGGTGCGGTTTTTCTTTTGCATACGATCACAGTTATAACAGAGGAAATGGAGGAACAGGCATGGAGACGAGAATTGCAGTCATCGGTATTGTGGTGGAGAAAGAGGAGTCGGTAGAGCTGCTCAATGACATTCTTCATGATTACCGTCACGCGATCATCGGACGAATGGGAATTCCATACCCAAAGAAAGGTGTGTGCATCATAAGCATTGCGGTAGATGCGCCCCAGACTACGATTTCTGCACTGACAGGAAAAATTGGGAAACTGAAAGGAATCAGTTCCAAGACAGCATACCAGGGAGTCAATGTATGAGGTGATGTATCAAACAGATGTTTCAAAAGGCGCAGGTCTTATGAAATAATATACCACTGACGGAGAAGCAGCTGCTGACCCAAAAGAAAGGAAGTAATACTATGTATGATCCAAAGTCGCTGAAGGCGGAAGAATTTATTTCACACGAGGAAATTCTTGAAACACTGGAATATGCGGAAAAGAACAAAAATGATGAAAAGCTCATTGACCAGCTCATTGAAAAGGCAAGAACTTTAAAGGGCCTGACCCACAGGGAGGCTTCCGTGCTCCTTGCCTGTGATAATCCCGAAAAGATTCAGCAGATTTATGATCTGGCAGAACAGATCAAGAAAGATTTTTACGGTAACAGAATCGTTATGTTTGCGCCCCTTTATCTGTCCAATTACTGTGTCAATGGCTGTACGTACTGTCCTTACCATATGAAGAACAAGCACATTGCAAGAAAGAAGCTTACCCAGGAGGAAGTCAAAAGAGAGGTCATTGCCCTCCAGGATATGGGACATAAGCGTCTGGCGATTGAAGCAGGAGAAGACCCTGTCAATAATCCCATTGAATACATTTTGGAATGCATCAATACCATATATTCCATTAAGCATAAAAACGGAGAGATCCGAAGAGTAAACGTAAATATTGCGGCAACTACAGTTGAAAACTACAGAAAACTGAAAGAAGCCGGAATCGGAACCTACATACTGTTTCAGGAGACGTATCATAAGGAAAGCTACGAGAAGCTTCATCCAACCGGACCCAAACATGATTACGCATACCATACCGAGGCCATGGACCGTGCCATGGAAGGCGGCGTTGATGATGTGGGTCTGGGCGTATTGTTCGGCCTGGAGCGTTATCGGTATGAATTTGCAGGCCTTTTGATGCATGCGGAGCATCTGGAAGCAGTTCATGGTGTAGGTCCTCATACCATCAGCGTTCCCCGCATTAAGGCTGCTGATGACATCGATCCTTCTGCATTTGCCAACGGAATCGATGATGAGATATTTGCAAAACTATGTGCCCTGATCCGGGTTTCGGTTCCCTATACCGGCATGATTGTGTCCACCCGGGAGAGCCAGAAGGTAAGAGAAAAGGTAATTCGTCTTGGAGTATCCCAGGTCAGCGGTGCATCAAGGACAAGCGTAGGCGGCTATCAGGAAGAAGAACGTCCTACAGATACCGAGCAGTTTGACGTATCCGATCAGCGCTCTCTTGATGAAGTGGTACGCTGGCTCATGGACCTTGGTTATATCCCGTCATTTTGTACGGCATGCTACAGGGAAGGAAGGACCGGAGACCGTTTCATGAGCCTTTTAAAGAGCGGTCAGATCCATAACTGCTGTCAGCCAAATGCGCTTATGACGCTGAAAGAATATTTGATGGATTATGCTTCTGAGGAGACGGCTAAAGTCGGAGAAGCCCTGATTGAAGCAGAACTGGACCGAATTCCGAAGGAAAAAGTGCGTCTGATCTGTGAAGATCATTTAAAGAAGATCGAAGAAGGAATCCGGGATTTCCGATTCTGACACTTATACTGATGAAATGAGGTAATATGCATGGGACTTAATGAAACACCATCCTCCGAACGGGTACACATCGGCTTTTTCGGCCGGCGAAATGCAGGAAAATCCAGTGTGGTCAATGCAGTGACAGGCCAGGAGCTTTCCGTTGTATCAGATGTAAAAGGAACTACCACTGATCCGGTCTACAAGTCCATGGAATTGCTTCCCATGGGTCCTGTCGTGATCATTGACACCCCCGGCTTTGACGATGAAGGCACTTTAGGGGAAATGAGAGTAAGAAAGACAAAGCAGATTTTAAACAGGGCGGACTGTGCGGTCCTGGTTGTTGACGGAACTGCCGGAAAAACAGAAGCAGATGAAGAACTGATCCGTCTCTTTAAAGAAAAGAAGATTCCTTATGTAGTCGCTTATAACAAATGTGATTTGACCGGCAGGCAGGATTATCCGGATGGACTTTCGGTCAGTGCGGAAGAAGGATTATTCATTCATGAACTAAAGGAACGGATCGGAAAACTTGTAAATACCGGTGACACAAAGCTGAGAATCGCAGGAGATTTATTAAAGCCCCTGGATCTGGTCGTGCTTGTCATTCCCATTGATAAGGCCGCTCCAAAGGGACGGCTCATACTGCCCCAGCAGCAGACCATTCGTGACATCCTTGAAGCCGGTGCGGTAGCGATCTCCGTCCGGGATACGGAATTAAAGGATACTCTGGCACGGCTTGGTACGAAACCTGCACTAGTCATTACGGACAGCCAGGCGTTTGAACAAGTGAACAAAGATACTCCCGAGGACATTCTTCTTACCTCCTTTTCCATACTTATGGCCAGATACAAAGGATTTTTAGAGGATGCTGTCAAAGGGGTAGCTGCCATCTCCAAACTGGAAGACGGAGATAAGATTTTGATTTCCGAAGGCTGTACCCATCACAGGCAATGTGACGATATTGGAACGGTGAAGCTTCCCAGATGGCTGAAGGAGTATACAAAGAAAGATCTTGTGGTGGAAACCACCTCCGGAAGGGAATTTCCGGATGAACTTTCCTCTTACCGTCTGATTATCCACTGCGGCGGCTGTATGCTCAATGAAAGAGAGATGGAATACCGCAGAAAATGTGCGGCAGATGCAGGAATCCCATTTACGAATTATGGGACTGCCATTGCCTTTATGAAGGGGATTTTAAAAAGAAGCCTTATGGTGCTTCCGGATTTAAGCAGTATGATACCATAACCTTACCATTTAAGCAGGAATGTCTTCCTGTTATGCAGAAAAACAAGGCCGGCATCCGTAATCAGGATGCGGGTCTTTGTTTTTGGAATGGAAATGACATTTTCTGACAAATGTGGTATGATATTTTAAAAGTACTTTCGTATGTCAGGGAAAGTTCCGGGAGGAGATAATGAAAGATTCAAACCATGATGGATCAACAGGAAAAAGAAATTTGCCGGGAAGCTTTGTAATTGCATTCTCCATGTATTCCCGCATCCCCATGCCGCAGGTGGAATGGACAAAGGAACGGATGAAGTATGCCCTTTGCTTTTTTCCCCTGATCGGAGCCGTGATTGGCTTATTGCAGATGGCTGTCCGTTTGCTCAGTGATGCTTTGGGGTTTCCGTTTTTTGGGCAGCTTTTTCCGGTGGTGCTTCCTGTTCTTATTACGGGAGGAATTCATATGGATGGACTTTTGGATGTGATCGATGCAAGAGCTTCCCATATGGACACAAAAAAGAAGCTGGAGATCCTGAAGGATCCGCATACAGGTGCCTTTGCCATGATCGGAGGCGGTGTTTACCTTCTCCTTTATGTAATGGCCTTTGGGGAAATGAAGCCGGGGATGATTCCTGCCTACGGTATGATATTTATGTTGACCCGGGCATTGAGCGGTCTGGCCGTAGTCACCTTTCCCCTGGCAAAGAACAGCGGACTTGCGGCCTCTTTTTCCAATGCAGCCCATAAGCGGACGGTTGGCACCGTTATGATGGTATATGTTCTTGCGGCAGAACTGCTGATCTGGTATCTGGGAGGATTTATTGCAGCAGCGGTCAGCTTTCTGGTATCAATTCTTGTATACATATATTATTACACCATGGCAAAACGGGAATTCGGAGGAATTACGGGGGATCTGGCCGGTTATTTTCTTCAACTGTGTGAGCTGGCACTGGTGGCTGGTCTGGCAGCAGTATCCCATTTTGTATAGAACAATAGAAAGGATTTTGTATGATACTGATTATCGGCGGAGCATGGCAGGGAAAACTGGACTTTGCAAAAGAACTTTCCGCAAAAGCCGGCAATGAAATGCCACAGGTGGCAGAGGGACGAACCGACAGTTTTGAAGCAGCCATGAAAAGACCCATTATTCATGATTTTCATGAGTACATCAAACGTCTCTTAAAAGAGGGGAACCATGTGGAGGAATTTATTGCTTCCATTGAAAAGGAGAATAAAGATGCAATCATCATCTCCAATGAACTGGGCTGCGGGATCGTTCCCGCAAAACCAGAGGACAGGGAGTGGAGAGAGGTATCCGGCAGGTCCGCAGTCTTACTGGCGAAAAAAGCAGAAGAAGTTTACCGCCTGGTTTGCGGCATTGCTTCCCGCATTAAATAGAATATAAGGAATGAATCGATGATACGACTACATTTATTAGCAGTTCTTACCGGCTGTTTTCTGGATTTTTGTCTGGGGGATCCCAGGAGGATTTGGCATCCCGTATGCAGTATAGGAAGCCTTATCAGCCGCATGGAAAAGATTTTGAGGAAACATTTTCCGCAAGGAGAGAAGGGGGAACTGGCAGCCGGCAGGTATCTGGTGTTTTTGGTGCTTCTCATTACAGGAGTTTTATCTGGAGCAGTCATGGTGGCCGGGTGGCTGATTTCTCCGTACGCAGTTTTTATCATGGAAAGTCTGATGTGCTTTCAGATGATGGCATGGCGGTCACTTCGCAGGGAAAGCATGAAGGTATTTCATGCCTTTGAAAAAAATGATGTGGAAGGGGCCAGACAGGCAGTTTCCATGATCGTAGGACGGGACACCCAGTCATTGTCTGAAACAGGAATTGCAAAAGCAGCCATTGAAACCGTTGCGGAAAATACATCGGATGGAGTCATTGCTCCTTTGCTTTCCATGATTTTTTTTGGAGGAATCGGAATTTATCTATATAAAGCGGTCAATACCATGGACTCCATGGTGGGATATAGAAATGACCGGTATCTGTGGTTTGGACGGGCCGCGGCAAGGCTTGATGATATCTGTAATTTCATCCCCGCAAGAATTTCTGCCGGACTGATGATCATGGCCGGTTATGTCTGTCAGTTTTTGCATGGATCTTTAAAAGGCGGTCAGAACCCATACAGCGGAGCCATGGGAGTAAAGATATTTAAAAGGGACCGTTTTAACCACAAAAGCCCCAATTCCGCCCAGACGGAGGCAGTCTGCGGCGGTGTTTTGCAGATCCAGCTTGCAGGGGATGCCTGTTACTTTGGAAAACGGTATGAAAAACCGACCATAGGAGACCCTGTAAGACCGGTAGAATACGAAGATATCCGGAGAGCCAATGTTTTAATGTCAGTTACCTACCTTCTGGCTTTGGGTTTGGTGGTTATCCTTTTCTTTTTTTCAGCTTAAAGCATTCAATCAGACAGGAGAGAGACATGGAATATCAACACGGCGGAGATATCTATACCAATTGTGTCACAATGGACTATTCAGCCAATATCAACCCTCTGGGCCTTCCGGAGGGAGTGCGTGAGGCAGTTTATCGGGCGGCAGACCAGTGCTTTTGTTACCCGGACAGCCAGTCGGCGGCTCTTAGAAGGAAGCTGTCTGAATTTCATAATGTTTCCGCAGAAACCATTATATGCGGAAATGGAGCGGCGGATTTGATCTTTCAGGTGGTTTCTGCGGTCAGACCCAAAGAGGCGCTTTTAATCGCTCCGTCGTTTCTGGAATATGAGCAGGCACTTCATTCGGTTTCCTGTAACATTACCTATTATGGATTAAAGGAAGAGTACGGATTTGCACTTAGGGAACAGGAGCTGATTGCATGGATCGAAGAAAGCAGCCGCTCTTTTCAGATGCTGTTTTTATGCAATCCCAATAACCCAACCGGCTATGCCTTAAAAAAAGAGCAGCTGAAAGTGCTTCTTGATTACTGCCGGAAAAAACATATTTATCTGGTGATAGATGAATGTTTCAATGAATTTTTAGAGGACCCGCAAAAATATTCGGTGCTTGAATTCCTCCGGGCAGATTCCTGTAAGCAGGTATTTTTATTAAAGGCCTTTACGAAGATATATGCCATGGCCGGAATCCGGCTTGGGTATGGCATCTGCAATGACAGCAGCACCTTAGAAAGAATTCATCACATACGGCAGCCCTGGAGCGTGTCTTCCATCGCCCAGGCAGCCGGAGAAGCGGCGCTTGAGGAACGGGCATATGTGGAAGCATCAAGAAGTCTTATTGCCCGGGAACGGGAGTACTTAAAAGAAAGCCTTACCGCTCTGGGCTTTCTTGTTTATGATTCTATGGCAAATTATATATTTTTTAAGGATATAAGAGCAGAAGCATTAGAGGAAGAGAAGCTACTGTATCACCAGCTCCTTGAAAAAAGGGTTTTGATACGGTCCTGTGCCAATTACCGGGGGCTTGACAGCACGTATTACCGGATATGCGTGAAACAGAGGAAAGAAAACGACGAATTTCTTTCTGTGCTGAAATTCATACTGACAGAAAGGAAATGAGAAAATGGCGAAACCGATCATGATACAGGGGACCATGTCAAATGCAGGAAAGAGTCTGATTGCGGCAGGATTATGCCGTATTTTCAAACAGGACGGCTTTCGTGTGGCCCCATTTAAATCTCAGAATATGGCCCTTAACTCTTTTATTACGGAGGAGGGGCTGGAGATGGGACGTGCCCAGGTGGTTCAGGCAGAGGCAGCAGGTATAAAACCGGACGCAGCCATGAATCCCATTTTATTAAAACCAACCAATGATACTGGATCTCAGGTGATTGTCAACGGTATTTCCATCGGCAATATGCCTGCAAGAGAGTATTTTGCATACAAGAAAAAGCTGGTGCCGGTGATTAAAAAAGCATTTGACAGGCTTTCGGATGAGTATGATATCATTGTGATAGAAGGAGCCGGAAGTCCTGCGGAGATTAATTTAAAACAGGATGATATTGTCAACATGGGAATGGCTGAAATGGCGGACTCGCCGGTTCTTCTGGTGGGAGATATTGACAGGGGCGGCGTGTTTGCCCAGCTGTACGGGACGGTCATGCTGCTGGAACAAATAGAACGACAGCGGATTGCCGGATTGATCGTTAATAAATTCCGGGGAGATAAAACCATTCTGGCCCCCGGACTTTCCATGATTGAAGAAAAACTGAACATTCCGGTCGCCGGGGTGATTCCCTATATGAATGTGGATCTGGAGGATGAGGACAGCCTTGGCAATCATCTGATGGGCACCGAAAAAAACCAATACACTGCAGTTGAAATTGTGGTGATCCGGTTCCCAAGAATATCTAATTTTACAGATTTTCAGGTCTTTTCTTCGATTCCCCAGGTACAGCTTCGGTTTGTTGACCGGGTACAGGACCTTGGAAGACCTGATATGATCATTCTGCCTGGAAGCAAAAATACCATTGAAGACCTGCTCTTTATCCGCCAGAACGGTCTGGAAGCAGCCATATGCAGGCTGAAGGCCCAGGGGGTGCCTCTTTTTGGGGTCTGCGGCGGTTTCCAGATGCTGGGAGAAAGTCTGTCAGATCCTTACGGAGTGGAAACAACAGCCTCCTCCATGCAGGTAAGGGGGATGGAACTTTTACCGGTTCGAACGGTGTTTGGTAAAGAAAAGACAAGAACCAGAGTCACAGGAACCCTTGCCAATGTGGAAGGCATTTTCCGGGAGCTTTCAGGCCTGGAGGTGGAAGGGTATGAAATCCACATGGGCGAGACTGCCCGGTCTGTGCCGCCTTTGACCTATGTGATGGAAAGCCAGTCCGGTTCCCATTTGTCTAAGATGGATGGCTGCCAGAAGGATAATGTTTACGGTACCTATATCCATGGATTTTTTGATAAGGAAAAAATTGCCGAAACCATTGTAAACGCATTGATGAGGGAGAAGGGCCTTTCGGATTCCTTAGAAGGAAGGATCTCCTATCAGGAATATAAAGAACAACAGTATGAGCGCCTGGCTGGATATCTTCGTGAAAGTCTTGACATGGAAAAGATATACCAGATCATGGGGATATAAGCTACGGATAAAAGATTGGAGGAACAAATGAAACATTACGAACTGGAACGGGTGCTCCCCGAGGAAATAGAAAAACGCAGTTTTGAACTGATTACCAGGGAACTTGGGGAAAAAACATTGGACCCGGAGAATGAACTGGTCATCAAGCGCGTCATACATACCACCGCAGATTTTGAATATGCAGATCATCTGGTATTTTCCCCTCATGCAGTGACAAAAGGACTGGAAGCATTAAAAGAAGGTGTACAGATCATTACAGATACCAACATGGGAAAGGCGGGAATCAATAAGGCTGCTTTAAAAAAGCTGAATAGTACGGTGGATTGTTTTATGGCAGATGAAGACGTAGCAGAATATGCCAAAGCCCATAAGACGACCCGTGCCTGTGCAAGCATGGACAAAGCGTCCAGGCTGTCCGGAGACTTGATTTTTGCCATAGGAAATGCTCCCACTGCCCTGGTCCGCTTATATGAACTGATACAGGAAGAAAAAATCCGCCCAAGACTGATTATCGGAGTGCCTGTTGGCTTTGTCAATGTAATTCAGTCAAAGGAAATGATCATGTCACTGTCCGGGATTCCCTATATTGTTGCAAAGGGAAGAAAGGGCGGAAGCAATGTGGCGGCGGCAATCGTGAATGCACTGCTTTATCAGGTGAAATAAAGGAATTTGTTCTTACGGGGGTGGAACGGTATGGATTTATACAGCATAATTTTGGTTGATGATGAAGAGGAAGTACGTAAAAGCATTATAAAGAAAATTGAATGGCAGGCTGCCGGTTTCCGTATGGTTGGAGATGCGGAGAACGGAGAAGATGCCATGGAAAAGATAGAGATGCTGGAACCGGATGTGGTTCTGACCGATATCCGGATGCCTTATATGGATGGCCTTGCCCTGGCGGAGAAGGTGAGGCAGAGGTATCCATCCATAAAGGTTGTCATATTTTCCGGTTATGATGATTTTGAATATGCCCAGAAGGCGATTAAGCTGAATGTGACCGAATACATATTAAAGCCGGTCAATGTAGAGGAACTGACATCGATTTTAAAACGGATCAAGAACAATCTGGACCGTGAAATCGAAGAGAAAAGAAATTTAAGCCGTTTAAGGGAAAAGTACCGGAACAGTCTGCCCATTATCCGGGAACAGTTTTTCAATGATCTGGTCCACAAAAACTTAAACAAAGAGCTGGTGGAGCAGAAGTTAAAGGAGTATGACATTCCTGTTCTGGGTGCTAGAAAATGGGTGATCGCGGCCATTGATGTGGAAAAGGAAGAAGTGGGGGAACCCCTTTCTCTTCATAGCGAAGAAGAACTCATTCCCATTTCTGTCATGCAGATTGTAAGAGAAAAGCTGGAGGGGTATTCCCGTTTCTCTCTTTTTCAGTCCGCATCTGAGGCAGATATGGTGGTAATCGCCGCCCTTGATGAGGATAACTCCATCACAGGGCTGATCGCTGTGCTTGGCGATATCTGCAAGGAAACGAAACGAATCTTAAAGGTGCCTGTCACCATTGGAATCGGGCACAGCTGTGAGGAGTTGTCAGGTATTAAAAGGGCCTACCGGTCTTCGGTGGATGCCCTTGGCTATAAGGCCATTGCCGGTACGGGAAGTACCATATACATCAATGACATGGAACCGGTAGGGGCAGGAAAGCTGGAATTTGACAGTGTTACGGAAGGAGAACTGATTTCCTCCATTAAGTTCGGCACGAAAGAAAAGATTGAGGCTTCGGTAAAAGGCATTGTGGATAAGATGAAGACCGCCAAAGTCCATCACCGCCAGCAGCAGGTCTATCGGCTCGGGGTTCTAAACAGCATCATTCAGATGATGCAGCAATATGATCTTGCCATAGAGGATATTATGGGCGGCGAACCGGAGTATACGGAGGTCTTTGATAAGCTGAAAAAAATCGAAGAATTTGGACAGTGGCTCTTAAAAATTGCCGGGAAGATGAATCAAAAGATCAACCAGGAGCGGGATATGACCACCCGCCAGGTGATTCAGGAAGCCAGACAGTATATCATGGATCACTACCAGAATCCAGACCTTTCGGTGGAGATGATATGCCGCCATCTTCATATGAGTCCGGCGTACTTTTCCACCATGTTCAAAAAAGAGACAGGACAGGCTTATATTGCATACCTGACCGATCTCCGGCTTAACAAGGCAGTGGAATTGCTTAATAAGACTGATGATAAGACCTATATCATAGCGGCCAAGGTAGGTTATCAGGAACAAAACTATTTCAGTTATGTCTTTAAGAAAAAATTCGGTGTTTCACCGACCAGATTTCGTGGAGCCAGGTAATGGAAAGAAAGAATAACAGCATTCGTTATACCATATTCGTATATTTTACCGTGACCGCACTTGCAGCCAGCCTGCTGATCACATTTTCGCTGTATCAGCGGCTGAGCAGCCAGGTTTCAGAAATGGTCATGGCAGAAAACCAGAGCCTGATCAATCAGGTGGCAAGGTCTGTGGAATCGTATCTGCGTACGGTCATGAAGCTGTCGGATTCCTTATATTACGGTGCCGTAAAAAATGCGGACCTTTCCTCCCAGTCGATTAATAACGAAATTACACTTCTGTATGACAACAACAAAGATAATGTGGATAACATTGCCCTCTTTACCCAGTCCGGCTCCCTGGTGGAAACCGTACCTGCCGCCAGATTAAAAAACGGTCTAAAGGTAACAGCGGAAAGCTGGTTTAAAAATGCCCTGGAAAAAACAGAGAACCAGCATTTTTCTTATCCCCATGTCCAGTATATTTTTGACAGCAATGAAAACCAGTACCGGTGGGTGGTATCCTTATCAAGAGCCATCGAACTGACCGAAGGGACTTCCACCACACAGGGCGTCCTCCTTGTGGATCTAAGCTATTCCAGCCTGGAACATCTCTTTGACGGCGTGACCACGAAAAAAGGCGGTTACGTTTATCTCATCAGCAATGATGGGGAAATCCTCTATCATCCGAAGCTCCAGTTGATTGATTCGGGACGCTTGCAGGAGAACAACCTGGCAGCCGCAGGCTATAAGGACGGAAACCACCGGGAGGAATTTGAAGGAAAGCAAAGGATCATTACGGTCAAATCCATCGGTTACACCGGCTGGAAGGTAGTAGGTGTAACACCGAAAAATGTTGTATCCTTAAATTCCATTAAAACCAGACTGTTCATTGTATTTCTTATCACCTTGATCCTGTCCGTTCTTGCCCTGATTAACTCATACATATCCTCCCGCATTACGAATCCGATCAAGGAGCTTGAAAAATCCGTGGGAATTCTGGAGGAAGGAAATTTAGAAACTCCTGTTTCCATCGGGGGATCCTATGAGATCCAGCATCTTGGAAATTCCATAAAAAATATGGCAAAGCAGATCCGCGTCCTCATGGATGACATCGTGGCAGAGCACGAGGCCAAACGGAAGCAGGAATTCGATACACTTCAGTCTCAGATCAATCCTCATTTCTTATATAATACCCTTGACATCATAGTCTGGATGATCGAAAACGAACAAAAGGCAGAAGCCGTAAAAGCGGTAACAGCCCTGGCCCGTTTCTTCCGGATCAGCTTAAGCAAAGGAAAAAACGTCATCACCGTCCGGGATGAGCTGGAGCATGTGAGAAATTATCTAATGATCCAGCATATGCGTTTTAAGAATAAGTTTTCCTATGAAATTCATGCCGAAGAAGGATGCATGGAGCTTACCAGTTTAAAGCTGGTGCTGCAGCCTCTTGTGGAGAATGCCATCTATCATGGAATGGAGTTCATGGATGGAGACGGAGAAATCCTCTTAAACGTTTTCCAAAAAGGAGATGACTTATATATTACAGTGTCAGATAACGGACTTGGCATGACATCAGAACAGGTGGCAGGCTTATTTTCCGATCAGGTGCACAGCACATCCAAAAAGGGTTCCGGGATTGGAGTAAAAAATGTCAATGAGCGGATCAAACTTTATTTTGGAGAAGCCTACGGACTTACCATAGATTCAGAGCCGGATGAAGGAACCACAATTACCATTCATCTGCCGGCAGTTCCTTATGGCCCCGGGGTAGAAAGAGAAAAAAGACCATGACAAAACAGGAAAAATTATTATGGAGCCTGATGGCGGCGGTTCTGGTTGTCCTGTATCTTTTATCTTCCACAGATTTTATTATTAAGGAAAAGAAAACAGACATTTATCCGGTTTCTGTCATCGTCAGTGATACAAACGATGAATTTTATACTAATTTTCGGAAGGGTGCCGATAAAGCAGCAGATGAATATAACGTGGATGTCAGCTTTATTACACTTTTTGAAAAAGGGGATGGGGCCCAGCAGATGGAACTTTTAAAAAGAGAGATCAAAGACGGTGCATCGGCAGTGGTTCTGTTTCCAGTAAATCCGGAAGAATGTGCAAGAAGGCTTGATGAGATGGTTCTGAACAGTCCGGTGATCATAATGGGCAATATGTTTCCCAATGAACAGGTTCGCAGCGGAATAGCCATGGACTACGAAAAAGAAGGAAAGCGGCTGGGACAGGCCATTGCAGAAGAAAACGATTCTTCCATTCCGGTCTGGATTTTTACGGAAGGGCTGGAATACGGTTATAACAGAGAAGTATATACCGGATTGACCGCAGAACTGGAAAGGTCCGGGTTTTCTAAAGCACTGCATGAGAAAGAAAACGAGGAAACTTTCCGGCAGACCATAGAAGGAACCGTATATCCAGGCAGAAAAAAAGCCATTATTGCAGCCATTGATGTGGAAAGTCTTGATGCGTCGGCAGAAATCATTGCAGGAAGTCCGGTATACGGCAGTTACATTACAGGGCTTTACGGAATAGGGAGCACGACTAAGCTTTTAACGGAACTGGATAAGGGAATCATCAAGGGGCTTATTGCAGTCAACCAGTTTGATGCAGGTTATACATGTATAGAAAAAGCAGTAGAAGCGGTCCAAAAAAGGCAGGACCGGGAGCAGATTGTTTTGGATACGTACTATATTAATAAAAACAATTTGCGGGAAAGCAGGTTTGAAAAGATCTTATATCCGATTGATTGAGTGGGGGATGAGAAGATGAGAAAGCGATATGGTGTGATGGCAGCAGTTGTTTTGCTGCTGATCTTTGGGGGATTGTTCTATCAGAGGCTTAAGGGAGAGGAAACAGAACATAAAAAATCGATTCGGATTGGAGTTACTCTTTACCGGGGAGATGATTCCTTTATAAATACCATTCGGTCAAATATGGAGGAGCAGGCAAAGGAATACGAGAAAAAAACGGGAATAAAGGTTGTTATGGAGGTTGTGGATGCAAAGGGCAATCAGAATGCCCAGAACAGCCAGGTGGACCGTTTTATATCTCTTGGATATGATGCGATCTGCGTAAATATGGTAGACCGTTCCATGGCATCAAATATAATAAGCAAAGCCATGGATGCAGATCTCCCGGTGGTCTTCTTTAACAGAGAACCGGTTGAGGAAGATATGCGCCGGTGGGAAAAGCTTTACTATGTCGGAGAGAATGCGAAAGAATCTGCGGTTCTTCAGGGCAATATTCTGGTGGAAGCCTATAGAAAGGACCCGGCTTCTCTGGATTTGAATGGAGACGGAAAAGTCAGTTATGTCCTTCTGGAAGGAGAGAACAGCCATCAGGATTCTTTGATCCGTACAGAATGGTCCATTCAGACCTTAAAAGACGGCGCAGTGCCATTGGAGAAAATTACCGGAGGAATTGCAAACTGGGACAGAAGCCAGGCATCGGCGTGGATGGAACAGTGGCTTAAGGAATATCCGGATCAGATTGAGGTTGTGATCTGCAATAACGATGATATGGCTTTGGGCGCCGCAGACGCTCTGGAGCGCAGCGGCATAAAAAGACCGGTTAAGATCGTTGGAATCGACGGGACGCCTCAGGGACTTGAGGGCCTGCGTTCCGGAAAGATTTTTGGAACGGTCCAGTGTGACAACAGGGAATATGCCAGTGTTATATTTAAAATTGCAGCTGCCGGATCTCTTGGCCAGGATGTAAAAAAAGAAGTAACCCTGTATCAAGATAAATACTACGAATGCAGCCAGAAAGCGGTTCGTGCTGAATAGAAAAACACTTGCACATTATAGGCAAATATATAATAAATTCTAAGAAAAAACAGGAGCATCTAAAAAAATCGATATATCACCTAATAATATTATATGGAATAATGCACAAAAAATATATATAATGTGCATGTAGATGAAGCAAAGTGCTGACGATCGTCGACTATATAATCAAAAGGGAGGATTTTTTATGAGATTACTCAAAAAAATTTTAGCAGTAGGTCTTGCATCCGCAATGGTGTTTTCCATGGCAGGCTGCAGTTCAGGCAGTAAGGCAACAACCGGAGCATCAGAGGCTGTTACGGATACCGAGTCAAAGAAGGAAGATACAAGTGGGGCAGAAACCACTGCAGATGCGGTAAAGGACGCAGTAGGCGGGGATGTAACTGATAAAAAGGTTGGTATCTCTATCTACAAATTCGACGACAATTTTATGACACTTTACAGAACAGAACTTCAGCGTTATTTGACCGAAGAACTGGGCTTTAAGAAAGAAAATGTAGTAATCCAGGATGGAAAAGGAGATCAGGCAGAACAGACCAATCAGATTCAGAACTTCATTACGCAGAAGTATGATGTGCTGATCTTAAACCTTGTTCAGGCTTCCTCTGCTCCGGAAATTACCGATATGTGTAAGGAAGCAGGAATTCCGGTGGTTTATATCAACCGTGAGCCGGATCCTGAGGAAGAGCAGAGATGGAAAGATGAGAACATCAATGCTACTTATGTTGGCTGTGATGCCAGACAGTCCGGTACTTTCCAGGGAGAGGAAATTCTGGAGACTCCGAACAAAGGTGATATCAACGGTGACGGCGTAATCAGCTATATCATGATCCAGGGCGACCCGGAAAATGTTGATGCACAGTACAGAACGGAATATTCCATAAAGGCACTTACCGATTCCGGTGCAAAAGTAAAAGAGCTTTTGGAACAGCGCGGAGACTGGGACCAGGCAAAAGCACAGCAGATCACCCAGGATGCTTTGACACAGTACGGAGATCAGATTGAAGTAATCTTCTGCAACAACGATGCCATGGCCCTTGGTGCCTTGCAGGCGATTGAAGCCGCAGGCCGTACCGTAAATAAAGATATCTATTTGGTTGGTGTAGATGCATTAACAGAGGCAGTCCAGAACATTATTGACGGCAAACAGACAGGTACCGTATTTAACGATTATCTATCTCAGGCAAAGATGGCAAGTGATCTGGCTGTCAAATTCTTAAATGGAGAAGCCGTTGATAATATTAATATGGTTGACTATGTAAAAATCACCAAAGAAAATGCACAGGATACACTTGATAAGTTAAAATAATTTCCAGCAGCCGTATAACGGGTGTGTCGGTCAGGCACACCCGATTTTTAAAAGGAATGAAAGGAGAAACGGGATGGCAGAGCAATACAGACTGGAAGTGGTTGGGGTCAGTAAATCCTTCCCCGGCGTTAAGGCGCTTGACAAGATTAACTTAAAAGTACGTCCCGGTACCGTTCACGCGTTGATGGGAGAGAACGGAGCAGGCAAATCAACCTTAATGAAATGTCTTTTCGGCATTTACAGGATGGATGAAGGTGAGGTCTTTATCGACGGAAACAAAGTAAGCATCGCAAACCCGGATGACGCACTGCACAAAGGGCTTGCCATGGTTCATCAGGAACTGCAGCCGGTTCCGGATCGTTCCATTGCCGAGAACATGTATCTGGGAAGATATCCTTTGATAAAAGCAGGTCCTTTAAAAATCGTGGATCATAAGATTATGAATTCAGAAGCGGAAAAATGGCTCAAGGATGTAAAAATGAGCTTTAATCCCAAAGCAAAGCTGGGGACTCTTTCAATCGGACAAATGCAGTCAGTGGAAATCGCAAAGGCGGTCAGCCAGAATGCAAAGCTTGTAATTCTGGACGAACCTACTTCTTCCCTGACTGATAATGAAGTAGAAGCGCTCTTCCGTATCATCAAAGATTTAAAATCCAGGGGAGTTTCTATGATATATATCAGCCATAAGATGGCAGAAATCAGGCAGATCGCGGATGACATCACGATCATGCGTGACGGTACATATGTAGGATCATGGGAAATCAATCACATTACAGATGAAGAGATTGTAAAGCGTATGGTAGGACGTGAATTGGGGAACGTCTATCCGCCTAAGGGGAATTACATTACGGATGAAGTGGTATTAAAGGTCAGTCACTTAAGCAGCATTCACAGCCGTTCCTTTCAGGATTGCTCCTTTGAACTGAAAAGAGGAGAAATCTTAGGCTTTGGCGGTCTGGTCGGCGCCCAGCGTACGGAACTGATGGAAGCAATCTTTGGAATGCGCCATATTGCCGGAGGAGAAATCGAAGTCCTGGGAAAAAAGGTAACGATCAGGCATCCGCAGGATGCCATCAATCATTCAATCGGTATGATTACGGAAGACCGGCGTGGAAACGGTATTTTCGGCTGCCTGAGCATTTCTGATAATACGGCTGTTTCATCCTACCGCAACTACACCAAAGCCGGCGTTATTAATGGAAAGAAAGTGGCTGAGGTAGTAAAAACCAGCATTGCCAGACTGAGCATCAAAACTCCCAGTGACCGCACCCAGATCCAGTCTCTGTCCGGAGGGAACCAGCAAAAGGTAATCATTGCCAGATGGCTGGCCAATAACCCGGATATCCTCATTATGGATGAACCGACCAGAGGCATTGACGTAGGTGCAAAATATGAGATTTATCAGATCATGGTGGATCTTGCCAGGCAGGGGAAATCCATTATTATGATATCCTCTGAGATGCCGGAGTTAATCGGTATGTCAAACCGTATTATCGTCATGTGCAACGGGCGCATTACAGGAGAAGTGGAGAATGAAGAGGCAACCCAGGAAAAGATCATGGCACTTGCCACAAAATTCGATATGAACGATAAAACAGGAGAAAGTCCCACACAGGAGGTTAAGTCATGACGGCAAAGAAGATTAATTTAAAGGATTTCCTTATTAATAACGGAATCATAGTAGTCCTCATACTGCTGGCTATTTTTACGGCAATTAAGCAGCCATCGTTCGGATCATTTGATAATTTGAAAAATATCGCATTAAACGTAGCACCCCGGTTTATTATTGCCTGCGGTGTTTCCGGATGCCTTATTACGAGAGGTACGGATCTGTCGGCTGGCCGTATCGTTGGACTTTCTGCCTGTCTTGCAGGTACTCTGCTCCAGAAACCGGGGTATAGCGGCAAATTCTTTCCGAATCTTCCTGATTTTGGAATCTGGTGGGTATTTGTCGTACTGCTGATCTGTATCGGAGTCTGTGCCATCTTTGGTCTGATCAACGGTCTTGTGATTTCCTATCTTCAGGTTCCTGCTTTTATCGGAACTTTGGGTATGCAGCTGATCGTATACGGTGCCTGCCTTGTGTATACCAATGCGACACCAATCGGCGGTTACCGTCCGGCTTATACGGAAGTGGCAAAAGGAAGACTGTTCGGCGTGATTCCGTATCTGTTCTTAATTGCTCTTGTTGTAGGATTCATTATCTGGTTTGTTTACAATAAGACTCCGCATGGGAAATATATGTATGCCATCGGCGGGAATGAACAGGCAGCGGAAGTATCCGGTGTCAATACCAATAAGACCAAAATAATCATCTACGTAACAGCAGCAGCCTTGTATGCACTTGGCGGATTCCTGGTAGGTGCCAAATCCGGCGGTGCTTCTGTAAACATGGGTATGGGCTGGGAGCTGGAGGCCATTGCAGCATGTACCATCGGCGGTGTATCAGTAAACGGCGGTATTGGAAAAGTATCCGGTGTTTTGATCGGAGTTCTAGTATTTGAGATTTTAAAAACCTGTCTTCAGTATCTGGGAGTCGATACAAACTACCAGTACATTGCCCAGGGTATCGTTATCGTAGTAGCCATAGCGCTTGATATCCGGAAATATATTGCAAAGAAGTAAATTCAGAAATGAAAATGATTAAAAGCATGTTGTCTGTATTGACGTAAAAAAAGAATGGAAGCGAAGGTGTGGAAATACAGATGTATTCCGCCTTCGCTTTGTTTTTTTCTGATTAAGTAAGTTTGCTGAGCCTGCTGTTCTGATATTCGCCAGAGAACGTAACGTCTTCTCCAAACCATTCCGGTGCAGTGAAAAGATCCGCTTCCTCTCTGCTTTGAAATTCCACCTCCGCCAGCATAAGCCCTTCATACTGTCCTTCAAAGATATCCAGCTCAATAGTCAGATGATCGGAATCCTCTATGGGAATTAAATATCTTTTTTTTGTAAGGATATGGCCGTCCGCCTTTTTTATCAGATGTTCATAGGAATCCTTTGCAAGCGGAAGGTTGTATTCTTCCCGTTCCAAAAGTCCCTTTGATTTATAGGTAAGGTAGTAAGTGTCGTCTTCCCTTCTTACACGTACCACAGGGTCAGTGGAGAGGTAGCCCTGTTCGATCCTGTGATGGGGATAGTCTGTGATGCCTTCCGGGAGTTTATTAATCAGATATTTACGCTCTATTTCCATAAAAAAGCCCTCCTTTTTTCCTTACAGTATTGCCAAATGCTGTTAGTATACCACAGATGGATAAAAAATAGAAGGATGTGGTAAAATAAGGAAAAACGTGGTAATATGAGAAATACAGTAAAATTCAGGAGAAAAGTAAGATGAAACGGTCAAAGAAGGACATTTTGGCAGGCTTTATAATATTAGGAACGGTATTTCTGCTTTCCGGCTGCTCTTTTCCGGACCAGAACAGGGAATCGAAAAAAAACGTGACTCAGGAGGCAGGAACGGAAGCAGTTCTTAAGGAGACAGGACCTAAGATCGGAGTAAGTATTTACCGGTATGATGACACCTTTATGAAATTATACCGTTCGGAACTGAAGCAGTATCTGGAAGAAACTTACCATGCCGAGGTGGTGATGCGCAATGCAGGCGGGAACCAGGAAACTCAAAATCAGCAGGTAAATCAGTTTATTGCAGATGGCTGCAAAGGAATTATTGTAAATCCGGTGGAAGTTACAGCAGCAGGAAAACTTGCAGATGCGGCAGACGAAGCGGGGATTCCCCTTATCTTTATTAACCGGGAGCCAAAGGGACCGGAACAGCAGCGGTGGAAGAGGGAACATATGGCAGTATCCAGCGTTGGAACCGATTCCAGACAGGCAGGCTCCTATCAGGGGCAGATTATTTTGGAGACTCCTGAAAAAGGAGACTTTAATGGAGATGGAGTGGTTTCCTGTGCGATGCTGAAAGGCGAAGAAGGTGAGAAAGACAGCGAATACCGGGCGGAATATGCCATAAAGGCTTTAAAAAAGGGCGGTATGAAGGTAGAAGAGCTGTTTTCCGAAAACGGAGACTGGAGCAGGGAGAGCGGTAAGAAAATGGCCCAGGAAGCCTTTTTGCAGTATGGAAATAAGATTGAGGTAATGTTCTGTAGCAATGATGCGATGGCTAATGGTGCATTGGAGGCAGCAAAAGAGGCTGGCCTTGTGCCTGGAAAGGATGTCTACCTGGTTGGAGTCGATGCATTACAGGAAACGGTGGAACATATAAAGTCAGGAGAAATTGCGGGAACTGTTTTAAACGATTACGATGGACAGGCCCGGCTGGCGGCAGATACGCTCATAAAGATGATAGACGGGGAAGAGACAGAGACCAGGTATCTGGTGGATTATATAAAAATCACTGCAGTAAGTACATTTGAAACTTTAAAAGGAGACGATTAAAATGGGAAAAGTGTATGCGTTTTTAGCGGACGGATCAGAAGAAGTAGAGTTATTAGCTGTTGTGGATGTTTTAATAAGAGGCGGTCAGGAAGTAAAAATTGTTTCTGTAACAGGAACCAAAGATGTGGTAACTGCCCATAAGGTGAGGCTTCAGGCGGATCTGGAGTTTTCGGAGGCAGATGTAACGGAAGCAGATCTTTTATTCCTTCCGGGAGGTATGCCGGGAACCAGGAATTTGGAAGCCCATGAAGGTCTTACAGCCGCTTTAAAACAAGCCTTTGCAGAGAACAGGAGAATTGCAGCCATCTGTGCGGCTCCCAGCATTTTAGGAAAGCTTGGCTTTTTGAAAGAAAAGCAGGCAACCTGTTATCCAGGCTTTGAAGACGATTTAACCGGTGCCTTCTATACAAAACAGGGCGTGGTCACAGACGGCAACATAACAACGGCCAGAGGGCTTGGGTATGCGCTGGATCTGGGAATCGAACTTTTAAAACATCTGGCCGGTGAAAATGAAGCCAGAAAGGTCAAGGAGGCAATCCAGTACGATCAGATCCCCATGTAACAGAACAGGAGATATCATGAAAAAAAGATGGATATTACCGCTTGCGGCTGCTGCTTCCTTATGCCTTTTGATTGGCTGCCAAAAGAAAAACCCTTATGGGCTATCTGAAAAAAATCCAATAAGTATTACCATCTGGCATTATTATAACGGCGTACAAAAGGAAGCATTTGACAGCCTGGTACAATCCTTTAATGAAAATGAGGGGAGAAAACAGGGGATCGTTATAAAAGCATTTAACAAAGGCAGTGTTGATGAAATGAGCAGCCTGATCAATGACAGCATTGATAAGAAAATCGGTTCCGAACCATTGCCGGATGTATTTTCTGCTTATGCAGATAAAGTGTATGAGATAGACCAGATGGGCCTTGCTGCCGATCTGAGTCCATATCTTACTGCAGAGGAGATCTCTGAATATGTGGATGCATATATGGAAGAGGGGAAGATTGACGGAAGTCAGGCCATCAAGGTATTTCCCATAGCAAAATCAACGGAAATCCTTGCAGTGAACCAGACGGACTGGGAACGGTTTTCAAAAGCCACAGGAGAGACAGAGGCTGCCTTTTCCTCATGGGAGGGAATTACCCGTGTAGCCGGTGAATACTATCACTGGACGGACAGCCTGACAGAAACACCTGATGACGGAAAAGCGTTCTTTGGAAGGGATGCCTTTGCCAATTATATAATTGTAGGAAGTATGCAGCTTGGACATGAGATTTTTCGGACAGAGGCTGGAAAGACGACTCTTGATTTTGACAAAAGTACCATGCGGAAGCTGTGGGACAATTATTATGTGCCCTATGTAAACGGATATTTTGGTTCCTACGGCAAATTCAGAAGTGATGACGTAAAGACAGGAAAGCTGGCGGCATACGTTGGGGCAACCAGCGGAATCGCATACTTTCCCTCCTCTGTGACCTTGGAGGACGGAACCAGCTATGCCATAAAAAGCAAGCTGTACCCTCTGCCGAATTTTGAGGGAACGGTGCCCTGTGCGGTGCAGCAGGGGGCCGGCATGATGGTCTTCCGTTCTGAGCCGGTGAGAGAGTATGCTGCCACAGTCTTTTTAAAATGGTTTACCGGTGTGGAACATAATATGGAATTTTCCATAGGTTCCGGCTATCTTCCTGTAAAAAAGGTATCAGGCAGTGAAGCGGTCCTGAAACCGTATCTGAATGTAACCGGTGAGGGGAGTCCTGTCTCGCAAAATCTTATAATCGGGCTTGATACTGCCAATAAATACCTGCTCTATACTTCCAGGCCTTTTCAAGGGGGAGATCGTGCCAGAGAGATATTACAGACCTCCATGAGCGGAAAAGCCAGAGAAGATTATGAGAAGGTGAGAAAACTCATAGAACAGGGAACAGCAAGAGAACGTGCGCTTGCCGGTTTTTTGACAGATGATAATTTTGATCGCTGGTACGAGGAAACGAGGGGGAAGCTGGAAACAATCGTCGGAGAATAAGTTATGAAAAAGAAGAGAAGTGAATCCATTCGCACCCAACTGCTTGGGCCGTTATTTGTTTTATTGGTGTTACAGGCGGCGGTTATTGCCGGAACCGTTTTCTTTGGCGGAGTTTCCACTGAATTAAAGAATAATGAAATAAGCATCCTGACTGGAAATGTGGAGAATACAAAGCTGGGACTGGAAAAGGAAACCTTACACCACTGGACGGTCATGCTCAACAATTCCGGATTCATGTCTGAAGAAATCCGGCAGATTCTCGAAAAAGAAGGCCGTGAGCCGGAAGATATATACAGAGATTATGCTTTAAACAGTGAAATCGCTGATAAGATTATGGAAAAATCCATAGATATGCTCCACTTAAGTTATGCCACAGGAGTTTTTGTGTACTTAAACGGGCCGTCTGCTGTCAATAGTCCGGAAGAAATGAAAGCAGGATTTTATATCCGCAACTCCAATCCCGGAGGATATTTAAATGACAATTCATCCCTGCTGATGGAGCGGGGGCTGCCTTCTCTGGCTGAAAAATACGGTATTCCTCTGGATTCTTTCTGGGAGCTTGGATTTTCAGACAGCGGGGAAAAGGGGGCTGCAGGTTTTTATAAGCTGCCCTATTTTGCTGCTATTCAAAGGAAAACGGTACAAAAGGATACCATGGAATGTGCCTATTTAAGCCCGCCTTTTCGGTTAAGCCCAAAAGACATGCAGGTGATTACCTATTCCGCTCCCATCATCATGAAAGACGGAACGGTTGTAGGCGTTTGCGGTCTGGAGCTGTCGGTTGGCCAGCTGGAGCAGATTCTCTCGGAAGTACAGATCAGGGGAAGCTTTGACGAGTGCTGGCTTTTGGGTATGCGAAAAAAAGGCACCAGTTCCATTGTTCCCGTGGCTGGCTCCGGTTATCTTTTTAACCAGTATTTTAATGAGAGTGATAAAATTGATTACATAAACAACGAAAAAGAAAATATAAGTTCTCTTCAGTCCCCGGATGGCACCAGGTGGTATGCCAGTGTGGAAAATCTGGAGGTTTATGGAACTGCCGGGCCGTTTCGTGAGGAAGAATGGGTGCTTGCAGGCATCGCGCGGCAGAGTGACCTTCTGGCATTTTATAATGCGGTCAGGCGCATGCTTTTAAGCTCCATGCTCGTTCCCCTCATCTTCAGCCTGCTGGGCGCTTATATGATAGGCAGGATCGTCACAGAACCAATCCGCAGACTGGTAACGGAGCTTAGAAAAAAGTCAGGAAGCAGAGGCCTGTCTTTGGAGCGGGTATATGTAAGAGAAATCGATGAGTTGACAGAAACCATTGAACTGCTGAACAGGAATGTAGAAAGAGCCTCCTCAAAGATGTCAGGAATCCTGGAACATGCCCATGTGCTTGTAGGTGTGTTTGAATACGAGGAAGAAAAGAACCGTGTTTTCTGCAGTAAATCTCTCTTTGAAATGCTTGGCTGGGGCAGGATCGAAGAATCCTACTGCTATCTGGAAGCAGAAAAATTCAAGTCATTTATGAAACAAACCTTTGACAGTATCGAAGAAAAAGGGGAGCGCATATTAAAATGCCTGAAACGGCCGGAAGGAAACCGGTGGATCGAAGTTATCCTTGACCAGTCCAAGGAAGGGACGATTCTTGGCGTATGCACGGATGTGACCGCCAATGTGGAAGAAAAGGAAAAATTGGAAAGAGAACGAAACTATGATCTTCTGACCGATATCTATAACCGCAGAGCCTTCAGGGAAAAGGCCCAGGCGGCCATAGAAGGAATAACGGATGAGATTGCCTCTGTTATCATGTGGGATTTGGATAATTTAAAATACATAAATGATACCTATGGTCATGATGAAGGGGACCGCTATATCGTACTTTTTGCAAACTGCCTGAAAAAGTTTATGGAAAGCGGAGGAATCATTTCCAGGTATTCCGGAGATGAATTTGTTGTATTTTTAAAAGGGAAAGAAAAAGAAGAAATCCGTAAAACAATCCGGGATTTCATGAAATATATCAAAGAGTTCACGCTGGATATGGAGGGCGGTTATGAGTTCCCTGTCAGGGTATCAGGCGGGCTGTCCTGGTATCCGGATGATGCCGGAGACTTTGATACCCTGTTTAATTATGCGGATTTTGCCATGTATATGGTAAAGCACAGCGTCAAGGGAGTGGTAAAGGAATTTGATATTTCCGAGCATACCCATAATGCCTACATGCTTACAGGCAGTGAGGAACTTAACCGGATGCTTGATAGAAAGGAAGTCCGGTTTGCCTTTCAGCCGATTGTCACCAGGGAAGGCTCTGTCTATGGATATGAGCTTTTGATGAGACCTGATTTCCTGAATATGAAGGGCGTCAGTGAAGTGCTTAATCTTACCAGGGCCCAGGCGAAGCTTCCGCAGATGGAGGTCCTTACCTGGTTTGCCGGGCTGAGAGCGGCAAAGGCCGAAGCCGAAGCCGGCCAGCTTGGCAAAGACGAAAAGCTGTTCATCAATTCCATTGCCAGTGTCTGTCTGACAAAGGAAGGACAGAAAGAACTGGAGGAACAATACGGACAGCTGCTTTCCAGAATTGTCATTGAGATGACGGAAGGGGAACCGGCCGGTCAGACTTTCATGCAGTGCAAAATTGATATGGCCAGGCAGTGGGGAGGGCAGACGGCAATCGATGATTTCGGGACCGGATATAACAGTGAAGGGGTTCTGCTTCATATGAAACCGGACATCGTAAAGATGGACATGAGCCTCATCCGGCGCATACACGAAGACCCAAACCGTCAGATCATTTTGAAAAATCTTTTGGATTTTGCAGAAAAAAATCATATCCGCGTTCTGGCGGAGGGGGTAGAGACGGCGGAAGAACTGGAATTTCTTATGAGCTGCGGCGTATATCTGTTTCAGGGATATTATATTGCAAGACCTCAGATGGAGATCCGTCCACTGGACCCATACATCGTGAAGAAAATGCAGGAGTTTTCAGGAAAAACCCGATGAAATCGTAAATAATGCTGGAATTTACAGGACGAGTATGTTATAATGCTAAATTGAAGTGTAACGCCCTGTCGGTATGGCGGTTCACATATATTTCAAGGAGGAACCCATTAATGAGTTTACAAGTAGAAAAATTAGAAAAGAACATGGCAAAGCTAACGGTAGAGGTGCCGGCTGAGGAATTTGATAAGGCTCTTACTGCAGCTTATAATAAGAATAAGGGCAGATTCAATATCCCAGGTTTCAGAAAAGGGAAAGCTCCTCAGGCCATGATTGAAAAGATGTATGGAGCTGGCATTTTATACGAAGATGCAGTGAATGAAGCTCTTGATGCGACATATGGAGATGCAGCAGAGGAAAGCGGACTGGATATCGTTTCCAGACCGGAGGTTGCTATTGTACAGGTAGAAAAAGGCAAGGCTTTGATTTACACAGCAACAGTTGCAGTGAAACCGGAAGTGACCTTAGGCGAATATAAAGGGATTGAAGTACAGAGGGCATCTGCAGAAGTAACAGAAGAAGATATCGAAGCAGAATTAAAGAGAGTCCAGGAGCAGAATTCCAGACTGGTTACTGTAGAAGACAGAGCCGTGGAAGATGGCGACCAGACCGTAATCGATTTTGAAGGATTTGTAGACGGAAAAACTTTTGACGGTGGAAAGGGCGAGGATTATCCTCTTACCATCGGTTCCCATTCCTTTATCGATACCTTTGAGGAGCAGCTGATCGGCAAGAACATCGGAGAAGAGTGTGAAATTAACGTTACATTCCCCAATGAATACCATGCAACTGATTTAGCAGGCAAGCCGGCCATGTTCAAGGTAACCGTTAAGGAGATCAAGAAGAAAGAGCTTCCGGAATTAAACGACGAGTTTGCAAGTGAAGTTTCTGAATTCGATACTTTGGAAGAATACAAAAAAGATATTAAAGAAAAGCTTGCAGAGAAGAAAGAAAAAGCTGCAGCAACAGAGAATGAGGATCATGTAGTAGAAAAAGTGGTAGAGAATGCTTCCATGGAGATTCCTGAGCCGATGATCGACAGTCAGGTAAACAACATGGTCAATGATTATGCAAGAAGAATGCAGGAACAGGGACTTTCTCTTGACCAGTACATGAAGTTTACTGGTATGACCATCGAATCCTTAAAGGAGCAGATGAAGCCTCAGGCTATTAAGAGAATCCAGACAAGACTGGTGTTAGAAGCGGTTGTTAAGGCAGAGAACATTACGGTAGCAGATGAAACCGTTGAGAAGGAAATTGCCAAAATGGCAGAAGCATATAAGATGGAAGCTGCCCAGGTAAAGGAAGCTCTTGGCGATAAAGGCATTGAGCAGATGAAGGAAGATCTTGCGGTTCAGGAAGCAGTAGATTTTCTTGTTGCAGAAGCAAAATTAGTTTAAGTGGATTTACCCGAGTAGATTCCTGGCATATTGTCCGGAGTCTATTCGGTTTTGATAAGAAAACAGACAGGAGGAAGACAAATGAGTTTAGTACCTTATGTCATTGAATCAACCAGTAAGGGCGAGCGTTCTTACGATATTTATTCCAGACTTCTTAAGGAGAGGATCATATTTCTTGGAGAAGAAGTATCAGATGTATCGGCAAGCCTTGTAGTTGCCCAGCTGCTTTTTCTGGAGGCAGAAGATCCGAATAAGGATATCAATCTTTATATTAACAGCCCTGGCGGTTCTGTTACCGCAGGTATGGCAATTTATGATACCATGAACTACATTAAGTGCGATGTTTCAACTGTATGCATGGGAATGGCAGCCAGCATGGGAGCATTTTTACTGTCTGGCGGAGCAAAAGGCAAGAGATTTGCCCTCCCCAATGCAGAAGTCATGATCCACCAGCCTTCCGGCGGAGCAAAAGGCCAGGCGACAGAGATCCGTATTGTGGCTGAAAACATTCTGAAGATAAAAAAGCGTTTGAACGAGATTCTGGCCGCCAACACAGGCCAGCCGTATGAAGTGATTGAACGGGATACGGAACGTGACAATTATATGAGTGCGGAAGAAGCAAAAGCATATGGCCTGATAGATGAAATTCTATACAGCCACGACCGTTAAAACTGGGTGTACCTCTATACCCAAAAGCATGAGCGATTAAGCAGGAAAGAATGAGGTGTGTATATGCCGGTCAGAACAGACGAGAAGATCCGATGCTCTTTTTGCGGAAAAACCCAGGATCAGGTAAAAAAGTTGATTGCCGGTTCCAACAATGTTTATATCTGTGACGAATGCATTGATCTGTGCGCAGAAATATTGGAGGAAGAATTCGACAACCATGAAGTAGAAGGACCTGATTTCAGCGATATCAATCTGATGAAGCCAAAAGAAATCAAAGAATTTCTGGACGGCTATGTCATTGGTCAGGACAACGCAAAAAAGGTATTGTCTGTAGCAGTTTATAACCACTATAAGAGAATCACGTCCAGAACAAAAATGGATGTGGATGTGCAAAAGAGCAATATTCTGATGTTAGGACCTACCGGCTCTGGTAAGACTTACCTTGCGCAGACCCTTGCCAAGGTATTGAACGTTCCATTTGCCATTGCAGATGCCACTGCCCTGACAGAGGCTGGTTACGTAGGCGAAGATGTTGAAAACATTCTTTTGAAACTGATTCAGTCTGCAGATTATGATATAAGCAGAGCCGAATACGGAATTATCTATATTGACGAGATCGATAAGATAACGAAAAAGTCGGAAAACGTATCCATTACCAGGGACGTTTCCGGTGAAGGTGTTCAGCAGGCTCTTTTAAAGATCCTGGAGGGTACGGTTGCAAGTGTTCCCCCTCAGGGAGGAAGAAAGCATCCCCATCAGGAGCTTTTGCAAATTAATACTACGAATATTCTGTTCATCTGCGGCGGTGCCTTTGATGGACTGGAAAAAATAATTGAAAGCCGCTTAAGTGCCGGTTCCATCGGCTTTAATGCGGAAATTGTTGATAAGAACAAGTCTGATATCGATGATCTCTTAAGGAAGGTGCTTCCCCAGGATCTGGTAAAATTCGGTCTGATACCGGAATTCATCGGCCGTGTGCCTATTACCGTATCACTGGAGCTTTTGGACCGTGATGCCCTGGTGCAGATTTTGACTGAGCCAAAGAATGCTCTGGTGAAGCAGTATCAGAAATTGTTTGAACTGGACGATGTAAAACTTGAACTGACCAAGGAAGCAGTCGAACGAATTGCAGAGCTGGCAGTTGAGAGAAAAACTGGTGCCAGAGGGCTTCGCTCCATTATGGAAAGTGTTATGATGGAATTAATGTACGAAGTTCCTTCCGACAGTAATATTGGAATCTGCAAGATTACCAAAGAAGTTGTAGATAAGACAGGTGAGCCGGAACTCATTTTCCGGGATACGGCAGTTCCCAGAAAAACGCTGGCCCAAAAGATAAGAAAAGATAAAACAGGCGAGATCGCATAGATCCCTGCATGAGTCGGGAAGGTGTTACAGCGAGAAAACTGCTGCAACACCTTTTTGAATGCAAAGGAGAGAACATAATGGTGGATAAGACAATCACAATGCCAGTTATCGCCCTGCGTGGCATGACTGTTCTTCCCAAAATGATGTTACATTTTGATATCAGCCGGACAAAATCCGTTGTTGCAGTTGAAAAAGCAATGGTAGGAGATCAGAAAGTATGTCTGGTTACTCAGAAAAATCCGGAAGAAGCAGACCCTGCTTTTGAAGAATTACATCACATCGGCACTGTGGCACTTGTCAAACAGCTGGTAAAGATGCCGGGCAATGTGATTCGCGTTATGGTGGAAGGGCTGGAACGAGTGGAACTTCTTTCCCTTAAAAGCGAAGAACCCATGCTGGTAGGGGAGATAGACAACGTGCTGGAATACGATGAAATCCTTGATGATGTTACAAGACAGGCCATGATGCAGATCGTTAGGGAAAAGCTTTCGGAATATGGCAAGGAAAATCCCAGAATTGCAAAGGAAGTGATTCCGGGTCTTCTGGTTCTTACCGATTTAGGAGAACTTCTTGACCAGATCGCAGTGCAGCTGTCCTGGGATTATCTGATTCGGCAGCGGGTGCTTGACTGTGTCATGCTGGAAGACAGATATGCCCTGGTGATGAAGCATCTTCTGACGGAGATTGAAGTCACGAAGATTAAGCGGGAATTACAGTCCAACGTAAAAGAACGGATTGACAAGAATCAGAAAGATTATATTTTAAGAGAGCAGCTAAAGGTCATCCGGGAGGAGCTGGGAGAGGACAATCCGCTGTCCGATGCGGATGAATACAGCAAACGGTTAAAGTCCTTAAAAGCGGACAAGGAGATTAAGGACAAGATCCAAAAAGAGATTGAACGCTTTAAGGCGATGCCTGGGGGAAGCCAGGAGGCCAATGTGGTTCGCATGTACTTGGAGACAGTTCTGGACCTTCCGTGGAAAAAGGTATCAAAGGATAATAACAGCATCGCTCATGCAGAGAAAGTCTTAGAGGAAGACCACTATGGACTTTCAAAGGTAAAAGAGAGGATTCTGGAATATCTTGCGGTCCGTGTGCTGACCAAAAAGGGAGCAAGCCCCATTATCTGCCTTGTAGGACCACCCGGAACCGGAAAGACCTCCATCGCACGTTCTGTAGCAAAGGCCCTGAATAAGGAATATGTGAGGATCAGTCTGGGAGGAGTCCGGGATGAAGCGGAAATCCGAGGACACCGGAAAACCTATGTGGGTGCTATGCCGGGAAGAATCGCAGAAGCCTTAAGGCAGGCTGGCGTAAGCAATCCTTTGATGCTTTTGGATGAGATCGATAAAGTAAGCAGAGATTACAAGGGAGATACATCATCGGCACTTTTAGAAGTTCTTGACAGCGAACAGAATGTAAAATTCAGAGATCATTATGTAGAGCTTCCCATTGATTTATCCAATGTTCTCTTTATTGCTACGGCCAATACCACCGCTACCATTCCGGGCCCGCTTTTGGACCGTATGGAAGTAATTGAAGTAACCAGCTATACGGAGAATGAAAAATTCCATATTGCAAAGAATTATCTGGTAAGGAAGCAAAGAGAAAAGAACGGTCTGAAAGAAAGCCAGGTTATTATTACGGATCAAGCACTTGAAAAGATTATTCATAATTATACAAGAGAAGCAGGAGTCCGTGCCCTGGAGCGGCGGATCGGGGCTGTTTACAGAAAAGCTGCAAGACAATTTCTGGACGATCAGTCTCAGGTCATTGAGATTACGGAATCCAGCATTGAAAAATATCTGGGGAAAGAAAAAGTGACCTTTGAAGATGTGAATGATGACGATGAAGTTGGCATTGTAAGAGGTCTGGCCTGGACAAGCGTAGGCGGAAGCACCTTGCAGATTGAGGTCAACGTCATGCCGGGCAAAGGAAATCTTCAGCTGACCGGTCAAATGGGAGATGTGATGAAAGAATCAGCCCGTACTGCATTAAGCTATGTCCGCTCTGTCTGTCCGGAATACCAGGTAAAAGATGATTATTTTGAAAAGCATGATATACATCTTCACATTCCTGAGGGAGCGGTGCCAAAGGATGGACCCTCTGCTGGAATTACCATGGCAACGGCCATGCTGTCTGCAGTTACAAACCGTAAAGTATATGCCAAGGTGGCAATGACAGGAGAGATCACATTAAGAGGCCGTGTCCTTCCTATCGGCGGCTTAAAGGAAAAAATCCTGGCTGCCCGTATGGCCCATGTGGAAAAGGTTCTGGTCCCGTATAAAAACCGGCCTGATATTTTGGAACTTTCCGATGAAATCACTGGGAATCTTACCATCGTTTATGTGAAACATATGCCGGAGGTTTTAAAGGAAGCTTTCGTCCAGGAATAGAAAGGAAATCCTATGATTATTAAAACAGTAGATTTGGAGACTGTATGCGGCATCACCAGCAAGCTGCCGGAAAATACGAAACCGGAATTTGCTTTTGTTGGCAAGTCAAATGTGGGGAAATCTTCCCTGATCAATGCTCTGATGAACCGCAAATCCTTTGCCAGGACTTCATCCCAGCCGGGAAAAACCCAGACGATTAATTTTTACAATATTAACGATGCGTTTTATTATGTGGATCTTCCGGGCTACGGCTATGCGAAGGTATCCCTGGAAGTAAAGGCAAAATGGGGGAAGATGATTGAAAATTATCTGCACAAATCCCCCATGCTGCAGCGCGTATTCTTACTGATAGATATCCGCCATGAGCCGTCAGGCAATGACAAGTCCATGTATGACTGGATTGTGTATCAGGGGTATCAGCCGGTTATCATTGCAACAAAACTGGATAAGCTGAAACGGAGTCAGGTGCAGAAATCATTAAAGATTCTCCGCAGCGGTCTTGGAATCGGAAGTGACGTGACTGTCATTGCATTTTCTGCTGAGACAAAGCAGGGCAGAGAAGAAATCTGGGACTTGATATCGGATTCCATAAATAGTCTTGACAAGGAATAAAAATCTTTTTATAATGAATCTATTTATTACATAGAGTTCATTTTGGCAGGAAGAGGAGAAAAAAGTTATGAAAAAGACAATAAAGAAATTAGCAGCAACTTTTATGGCGGTTTCCCTTGCAGCAGCAGCGCTGACTGCATGCGGAGGCGGAGCTCAAAAGGAAACAGCAGCCGCTGGATCAGAGACAACAGCAGCGGATGCAAAAGAAGGGGACAAGAAAGTATTAAAGGTTGCTATGGAGTGTAGCTATGCCCCTTATAACTGGACGCAATCAAATGATGAAAACGGTGCTGTTCCGATTTCTGGAAGTTCTAATTTCGCATACGGATATGATGTTATGATGGCAAAGAAGATTGCAGAGGAACTTGGATACGGTCTGGAGATTGTAAAGCTGGATTGGGATTCCCTGGTGCCGGCAGTTCAGTCCGGTAAAGTAGATTGTGTTATTGCCGGTCAGTCTATTACCTCTGAACGCATGCAGTCCGTTGATTTTACAGATCCTTATTATTATGCAACCATTGTCACTCTGGTGAAGAGCGGCAGCAAATATGAGAATGCCAAGAGTGTGGCAGATCTTGCAGGTGCTACAGGAACATCCCAGTTAAATACCATCTGGTATGACAGCTGCCTTCCTCAGATTCCACAGGCAAACGTTCTGCCTGCGATGGAATCCGCACCTGCTATGCTGGTAGCGCTTAGCACCGGCAGATGTGACGTGGTTGTTACAGATAAGCCAACCGGACAGGCTGCACTGATGGCATATCCCGACTTTAAACTTCTTGACTTTACCGGAACAGAAGGTGAGTTTAAAGTGTCTGATGAGGACATCAATATTGGCGTTTCATTAAAGAAAGGCAACACGGAATTAAAGGATGCCATCAACGGAGTTCTCTCCAAGATGACAGAGGCTGACTTCAATAAGATGATGGAAGAAGCCATTTCCGTACAGCCGTTATCAAAATAATCGGTAATAGAAAAGAAGCAAGATTTGCGGGCACGGGAAGGACAACAGCGTTCAATTCCGTGCCGCTTGTGCTGTCTGAATGACACTGTGAAAAGGAGAAGGTAATATGTCTTTACCATCAGATTTTTTTGGCAGAATTATATTTATTCTGCATGATTACGGTCTAGCTCTTTTGCGTGGCGCTGGAAAGACAATGGCGATTGCTGTTGTCGGAACGATTATTGGTTGTATCATTGGTTTTGCTGTAGGAATTGTTCAGACCATTCCTGTATCAAAAAATGATAATCTTGCCAAGCGTTTCTTATTAAATGTTGTAAAATTTATTTTAAATGTCTATGTTGAAATTTTCCGTGGAACTCCGATGATGGTTCAGGCCATGTTTATATTTTTTGGTTCCTCTGCCCTCTTTAATATCAATATGTCCATTGCTTTTGCTGCTTACTTCATTGTATCTATCAATACCGGTGCGTATATGGCGGAGACCGTAAGAGGCGGTATCCTTTCCATTGATCCAGGACAGACTGAAGGCGCAAAGGCAATCGGTATGACTCATTTCCAGACTATGGTAAATGTTATTATGCCTCAGGCACTCCGTAACATCATGCCTCAAATCGGCAATAACTTAATCATCAACATCAAGGATACCTGCGTGCTCTCCGTTATCGGTGTAGTGGAATTATTTTATTCAACCAAGGATGTGGCAGGTGCTTATTACACTTACTTTGAAGCATTTACCATTGCCATGATCATGTATTTTATTCTGACCTTTGCATGTTCCAGAATTCTTCGCCACTGGGAAAAGAAGATGGACGGTCCGGACAGCTACGATCTGGCTACTACAGATACGCTGGCTTACACCAGCGGTCTGGTGAAGTTCCCGGATCCGAAAGAGAAGGAGGATAAATAAATGGCAGCAGAAAAAATAATGGAAATTCATCATTTAAGTAAGACCTTTGGTGCCAACGTGGTTTTGCGGGATATTGATTTTTCTGTGAATGCCGGCGATGTGACCTGCATCATCGGAGCCTCCGGTTCCGGTAAATCAACGCTCCTGCGCTGCATTAACCTTTTGGAAACACCGACGACCGGTGAGATCTTATTCCATGATGTGGATATTACGGACAGAAAGATGAATGCACCATCTTACAGAACCAAAGTTGGTATGGTATTTCAGAGCTTTAATCTGTTTAATAATATGACGGTATTGGAAAATTGTCTGGTCGGGCAGGTGAAGGTACTGAAAAAGGATAAAGAAGAAGCAAGAAAGAAAGCTATGATGTATTTGGAGAAAGTTGGAATGGCTCCTTACATCAATGCCAAGCCAAGGCAGCTGTCCGGCGGACAAAAGCAAAGAGTGGCGATTGCCAGGGCTTTGGCGATGGAACCGGAGATTCTTTTATTCGACGAACCTACATCAGCTCTTGACCCTCAGATGGTAGGAGAAGTGCTGTCAGTTATGAGAACACTGGCAAAGGAAGGGCTTACCATGATCATTGTGACCCATGAGATGGCATTTGCAAGGGATGTGTCCAATCGCGTGGTTTATATGGCCGGAGGAGTCATTGAAGAGGAAGGAAAACCCGCAGATATTTTTGGAAATCCTCAAAAGAACTCTACAAAGGAATTTTTAAACCGCTTTATGCAGGGATAAGAGAATAGGGGGCTGCTGCAAAATAACTGAACGATCAGTTGTGGAGCCAGCTCCTTTTTGATATGCTTAAAGCATATATGACGAAAAGCTTATGCATCTATTGGTGCAGCCAAGTAAAAAACATTTGAGACGGAGGTTTTTATGAAGATAGTTTTTTTGGAAACAGATACATTGGGAGATGATGTGGATTATTCCCCCTTCGATAATCTGGGAGAAATCATCCGGTATAATAAGTCGGAACCCGGTCAGAATGCAAAAAGAATCCAGGATGCAGATATTATTGTAGTAAACAAAGTTCCCATGAATGCAGAGGTCCTCGATCAGGCAAAGAATGTGAAGCTGATCTGTCTTACGGCCACAGGAACCAATATTGTAGATTTTGATTATACAAACAAGCGAAATATTGCAGTGGCAAACGTAAAAAGCTATTCGACCCAGTCCGTAGTACAGCATACCTTTGCGCTATTGTTTTATGTGTATGAAAAGTTATCCTATTATGACCAGTTTGTAAAATCAGGGGAATATGCGGCCAGTGATATCTTCAGCCGGTTTGATAAGAAATTTCATGAGCTTTATGGGAAAACATGGGGGATTATTGGATTTGGAGAGATTGGAAGAGGAGTTGCAGAGGTTGCAAAAGTGTTTGGCTGCAGGATTATCTATTATTCTACTTCCGGTAAGAATAACAATTCTTCCTATGAACAGGTGGACTACGAGACCTTATTAAAAACCTCGGACATTATCTCCATCCATGCACCGTTAAATTCTGCTACGGAGAATCTGATTGATGAAGAAGCCTTGAAAAAGATGAAGAAAACAGCAGTACTGCTCAATCTGGGAAGAGGAAAGATCGTCAATGAGGAAGCGCTTGTCAAAGCGTTGGAATCAGATGAAATTGCAGGGGCCGGCCTTGATGTGGTCAGTGTGGAACCCATGCTGTCCGACAATCCGCTGCTTCGCATAACTGACAGTACAAAGCTTATTGTCACTCCTCATATTGCCTGGGCGACTGTAGAGGCCAGACAAAGGTGTCTGAAAGAGGTATATGAAAATATTTCGGCATTTCTTCGCGGAGAAGAAAGGAATATTGTAAGGTCCTAGGCGATTGGGTTGCAGCGGTTTTGCCGGTCTGATTATGAATTATCCAGGAAAGTGCTTATCATGGTGTGACAGAACTGCCTCTTCTTCCCTGTTCTTTGGGATGGGTTTTGTGAATATCTGGCGTATTTTCATCTGAATAAAAGTACGGGCGGCTTTCAGCCCGAGTGCGAATATAAGGACCGGCAGAACAATGGTTAATAAAAGTTTGACTTTAAATAAGAACAGCTTCTTCCTTTGCTGCCTGTATATCAATTGATAATGGTCTTTGATCGTTTGAAACCTTGTTTTTTTGACATGGATTTTATTCAAGCTGATTGCCCCCTTAAAGCCTGCAGCCAGGAGTATGCTAAGAACCGCTCATCAGCGATTTCATTGCAAACGCATAGATTTCCTGGCTTTTGGATTTCCAATGATCGCACATGATTTCTGCCTGATCCTTGTCAGGAACTGAAAGTTCCAGGTTTATCAGGCAGTTTTTTCCTTCCCGTACTTCGCAGTGGACCACATAATCCTGACTGGTGGATTTATAATAGTCTGCGGTGACGCCGACTTCATTGCGGAGGCGGAATTTGTTGTTCTTTAAATACTCATCCATATCATTGATGATAGCGGGAGAGATTTTGTTCCCGAAAAAGGAAAGTGTTTCTTCCCCTTCTCTCGTAATCTCATACCGGCTGCTGTTGTGATTGGTCTCCACATGAAGCAGTCTTGCCTCCAGCAGCTCATTGAGTGCCTGGTTCAATGTGAAATAAGTGGTATATTCATGCTCCAGAAAAAAGTTTGACAGTTGGGCGCTGGTCAGGGGAAAGTTTACCTGCTTTAGCATATATAAAATCATCAGTTTGTACAGGGTCATGGGTTCTGACAGCATAGTTACCTCCAGTGACGCATTCTGCGCGCCGTAATTTCAGGAATGGATCAATGATCTTCCGGCTGATCCTTTTGCTTTATGATTGCCGGATATGATCTTTTACCGCCCGGCTTACAGCCTCTGCAACACGGGGATCGAAAGCCTCGGGCAGGATGTTGTTTTCGTTCAATTCTGAAGGTGCCACAAGGTCAGCAATAGCGGTGGCTGCAGCCAGCTTCATCTCTTCGGTAATGGCAGTTGCCCGTCCTTCCAGTGCACCTTTAAAGATTCCTGGGAAAACAACCACATTATTCACCTGATTTGGGAAATCAGATCTTCCGGTACCCACGACCCTGGCTCCGGCAGCCTTTGCAAGATCCGGCATGATCTCAGGTACCGGATTTGCCATTGCAAATAAGATAGAGTCAGAGTTCATGGAAGCGACCATATCTTCCGTAACGATTCCCGGAGCGGATACACCGATAAAGATGTCAGCACCCTTCATGGCATCTGCCAATGAACCGTGTGCCCCTTCCAGATTCGTCATATCCATCATCTTTTCCTGCATCCAGTTTAGCCCTTCCATGCCTTTTGCAAGGATTCCGATCCTGTCGCACATGGTAACATGAACAAATCCATAGGTCAAAAGAAGCCTTGTAATGGCAATTCCAGCAGAACCTGCGCCGTTTACAACGACTTTACATTCTTCTTTTTTTCTTCCGGTCACTTTTAAGGCATTGATAATACCGGATAGAACCACGATTGCAGTTCCGTGCTGGTCATCATGAAATACCGGGATACGAAGAAGCTCCTTTAGCCGTTCTTCGATTTCAAAACAGCGGGGAGCGGAAATGTCCTCCAGATTAATACCGCCGAAAGCCGGAGCGATATTCACTACGGTTTTAATGATTTCTTCTGTGTCCTGGGTATCCAGACAGATGGGAATGGCATTGATCCCGCCAAATTCTTTAAACAGTACAGCCTTTCCTTCCATGACCGGCATGGCAGCAAGAGGGCCGATGTTTCCAAGGCCGAGAACCGCACTGCCGTCTGAGACTACGGCAACCGTATTGGATTTCATCGTGTACTGGTAGGCGGCATCCGGATCCTGTGCGATGACTTTACATGGTTCTGCTACGCCGGGGGTATAGGCAAGGGCCAGATCTTCCCTTGTTTTTACCTTTGCTTTGGAATTTATTTCCAGCTTTCCGTTCCATTCTTTATGCAGCAATAAAGCTTTTTCGTTGGTTGTCATAATGAGTTTGTCCTTTTTTCAACAGTTTTTATTATATCATACCAATTTTAGGGTTTTAAATCAATAGAAAATATGTTAGAATATAGAGTAATTAAATTTAAGCAAGCTAATAAGATAAGGAAATTTAAGATACAGGTGGCACTATGAGAGAACGGATCAACAGGCTGGCAAAAGGCATCATTGATTCAGAAATTCCAAAGATTAAGGTTACCCCATCGGGAATTGATGATGTGGTGCGCTCCGGAGGAGCCACGAGGCGGGAACTTGTCGTTACCAGTGAGAATAATCTGCACATAAAAGGACTTGCATATTCCTCGAATTATCGCGTCAGGCTTATTAACGGAGCGTTTGGCGGTACATATAACCATCTGGTCTATGAGATAAACGGCAGTTATTTGGAAGATGGGGATGTGATTAAGGGATCTTTTTATCTGGTTACCAATGGCGGCGAGAGAGAAGTCCCTTATTCTTTTCGTGTGGAGCTGAGTACGTCAGGAAAAGCGCTGAGTGATTTAAAAACAGCAGAAGATTTTGCAGAGACTGCAAAGAAAGATATGGACACGGCTCTTCGTTTATTCGAGTACCGCGATTTTGTCACGGCTCCCTTTATGAAAGATCTTCATATAAGGGCAATTTATGATGGGTTAAAAGGAAGGCCGGACAGAAGAAAAGAACTGGAAGAATTTTTAACCGCGCTGAAGGTCAAAAAGCCGGTGAAGTTATCGGTGGAAACCACAGAACGGATATTTGGAGAACTGGAGGACGTTGTAAAGGACCAGGTTGTAATCACGCGCAGCGGCTGGGGATATGTGAACCTGGAGGTTTCAACGGACTGTGATTTTATAGAGTTACCGAAAAAAAGTGTCGGAGAATATGATTTTGAAGATGATACCTGCAGTATCCCGTTTCTGGTCCACCCGGAACGAATGCATCAGGGAGAAAATTCCGGCAGAATCATGATAACTGGTGTGGAAGACAGATTTCTCATACCGGTTACGGCAGTTGTAAACCCAGGAGGAGGGATATCGGCGGAGGATGCCTTTGCAAAAGAGGCTTTCGGCCGATTTTTGCGGCTTCGTCTGGAGAAGGAATCCGGGAAAAAGAGTACGGACAATCTTTACGAAGAGATGGAAAAAGCCCTTGATGAACTGGAACTGATGAAAGGGGAAACCAGCCTTTATAAGCTTTTGAGAGCGGAAGTATGCTTGTTTAGGGAAAAGCCTTCAAAAGCAGCGCTGCTTCTTGATGAGTGCAGAGATGACATTTTAAAACAGCGTCAGGAACAGAAAGAATTATACTGCTACTATCAGTATCTGCGCTTAAATGTGCAGCCGGATGAATATCAGAAGGAATCCCTGATCCGCCTGATGAAAAAATATCTGGAAGAAGACTGGAAGCTTTCCTGGCTTTTTGTGCTGCTCATCAAGTTGGATAAAAGGCTCTTTGAACATATGCCTGCTCTGTTTTCCATGCTGAAACGGCAATATGATGTGGGCGTCAGAAGCCCCTTTTTCTATGTATGGGGATGCCGGGTATTGAACAGCGCACCGGATTTGATGCGGGCCGTTGGACCTATGGAACTTCAGATTCTGTTTCACTGTGCCGGAAAGGGGCTGGTGGAAAAGAAGCTGGCGTTAGCGGTTTCAAGGCTTACCCTGACGGCCAAGCACTTTAACCGCCTTCATTACCGGATGCTTGTAAGGCTTTATAAGGAATACCCGGAAAAGGAAGTGCTGGAAGCAATCTGTGCGCTCCTGATTAAAGGGGAATGCCGTATGGCAGAAGCCTTTGCCTGGTATGAAAAAGGAATAAAGGCCGGAATCAGTCTGACGAGACTTTATGAATATTATTTGTATGCGCTTCCAAGAGATTACTGCTACCTTCTGCCAAAGGAAGTGCTGCTTTACTTTTCCTATGGAGGCAATGAACTGGATATTCACAGCCGGACGGTTCTTTATAAAAATGTCCTGGTGTATTTAGAGCCTTCAGACCCGCTGTATCAGGCGTACGAACGAACCATTGAAAAGTTTGCTACGGAGCAGTTATTTGAATCCCGGATCAACAACCGTCTGGCAGCGATCTACGAACGGATGATATTAAAAGATGTGATTGATCTTCCTATGGCGATGGTACTTCCATCCATTTTGCGCTCTTACCGGGTGGAGTGCAGCAATCCGAAGATGAAATACGTCATTGTCTGTTACGAAGAGATGACGGAGGAAGATGCATTCCTTCTTGAAGATGGGATTGCTTACGTTCCGCTTTTTTCTGAACACAGCATTCTTCTGTTTCAGGATTCCTTTGGAAACCGGTATGCCAATGTTCCATATAAAAAGGAACCGGTCATGGACCGTCCGGAACTGGAAGAACGATGCTTTGAGCTTTATCCGGAACATTCCATGCTCCGGTTGAGAGCCTGCGATAAGGTCCTTGCCGGCGGCGTGTCTGACATGGCTGAGGTGAAGATTTTAGAAGCGACTTTGGAAGATCCAAAGCTAAGGCCCTTTTATCAAAGGCTTCTTTTATCCAGAGTTATTGAATTTTACCAGAATCAGTCCGATGTTCTTAAAGAGGGCACAGAGGGTGCCGGATATCTGTTGAATCTGGACAAAAAGGTGCTGACAAAATCAGAGCGGATCGGAGTCTGCAATACCCTGATCCACAATGGCTATATGGAAGAAGCCTTCCAGATGATCCGTGAATTCGGCAGCGAAGGAATCGAGACAGAATGTCTTTATAAATTGTGTACGAAAATGATTCTTCAAAATCTTTTCGATGAAGATCCCCTGCTGCTATCCCTGGCTTATAGGGTGTTTCAGAACGGGAAACATGACAGTGTTATCCTGGATTATCTGTGTGAACATTTTAACGGTCTTACAGACCAGATGTATGAGGTGCTTATGCAGGGAGTTTCCGGACATGTGGAGACGTATGACATGGAGGAACGGCTGACCGCTCAGATGATGTTCTCCGGCTGTGCAGCAAAACTCGATAAGGTATTCCATTTATACAGAACCCGTAAGGAAACCAGCGATAATATCGTGAGAGCCTATTTTACCATAAAGTGTACGGAATATTTTATGGAGGAAAAAGAGCCGGAAGAAAAGATATTCGCTTATCTGGAAGGTCTGATAAAGAGTTCTTCTGTCAAAGGACGTCTTCCGACCATTTATCTGCTGGCCCTATCCAGATATTATGCAAGGCTTTCCAGCCTTTCAAAAGAACAGATCGGGCTGTGCAGGGAAACGGTGGACTATCTTCTGGAAGAAGGATATGTATTCCCCCATTATAAAGACCTGGCAAAGTACATTCCTATCCCGGAGGATATTCTTGATAAGGTCATGATTCAGTACTGTGCAGCCAGGGATTCCAAGATTGAGCTTCAGATACGGATTCTTCCCGATGAGGAAGAATTTCACATCGAAGACATTTCCCGGGTATACCAGGGGGTGTTTGTCAAGCAGAAGATTTTGTTTGAAGGCGAGATCATGGAGTACCGGATCAGCGAACTGGTTGATGATAAGTGGGTACTGAAAAAGGAAGGCAGTGTTAGTTGTGACACTGGTAAATCCCCTAAAGATTCGGACAGCAGGTTTGCGTGTCTGAATGAAATGAGCCTGTCCTTGAATTTAAAGGACGAAACCGGGCTTAAAAAACGGATGCAGGAGTATTTGAAAAAGAATGCAGCTGCAGAAGAATTATTTCCACTGATGTGAGATAAAGGGGGCTGTCGATGGACGGACTGATAATAGGGCTTGATCTCTGTGATGCCTATACCCGCATATGCTGCCATGACAGGGAAAAATCATGGTGCCTTCCTACGGTCATCTGCCGTAAGAAGGATGAAGATGCCTGGTATGTGGGGGAAGAGGCTTATGCCTATACCCTTGTGGGAGAAGGCATCATTGTAGATAAGCTGATAAAAATGGTTAGAAAAGAGGGCACCGCGACGTTGGGCGGAACCAAATACGAGGGGCTTGAACTTTTAACAATATATTTAAAAAAAATACTGAAGTTTCCGATGGAGGAATTTTTCTGTGATGAAGTGAAACAACTGGTGATCACTTTACAGAAGGTGGATTTAAAGCTGATGGATTCTCTTATGCATTGTGCAGACTCTCTAGGGATTTCCAGAGACAGAGTTCATATTATAAGCCACACGGAAGGGTTTGTGTACTATACTCTCAGCCAGAAGAAAGAGGTCTGGAGCAATCAGGTAGGGGTATTTGATTTGTCAGAGGATTCCTTTCACTATCATGAACTGAAGGTGCAGCGGGGGTTACGGAAGACCATGGTGATTGCAGAAGATGAAGCCCTGGAAGAAAGTTTTAATCTTGATATTTTGGATACACCGTCCGGAGGGAAACTGGCGGATAAGATATTAAGCTCCTGCGCGGAACGGCTTCTTCAAAAAAAGCTGTTTTCCTCTGTGTTCCTCACTGGAAAAGGATTTGAGCGCCATGACTGGGCAATCGATTCCATGAAGGTATTATGCTCCCGCCGGAAGGTTTATATGGAACCGGAGCTTTTTGCGAGGGGAGCAGCTTTTAAGGGAATGGATTATATGCAGGAAAAGACGGCTTATCCGTTTACCTGTATTTGTGAAGGAAGGCTTCGTTCTACGGTTTCCATGCGGGTACTCCACAAGGAACGGGAAAGCCAGCTTGTTGTGGCGGCGGCCGGTGACAACTGGTATGAATCAAAGAGCAGTGTAGATTTGATCCTGGACAATCAGGATTACGTGGAATTTATGGTAACTCCCATGGATCCGAAGCAAAGGCGTCTGGTAAGGATTGCGTTAGAAGGATTTCCCAACCGGCCCAATAAAACTACTAGACTGGGCTTGAGCTTTGGGTTTCTGGATGAGAAAACCATGGCAGTGGTACTGAAAGACAAAGGATTTGGAGAACTGTTTCCTGCGACGGATGCAGTCATAAGACAAGAGGTCATGCTATGAGTCTGATTCTTTGCCGGCAGGAGCCGGTGAAACACCCGTATTATTTTGAAGGCCTGGGCGTCCGTTTGTTTTCTTCCCAGGAACTGTGTTATGCAATTTATAACAATCCTCTCCTGGTCATGGAGGATTTTGTGGATAGTTCCCTGATTGAATTTATCCGGGAGGATCTGGATATGGCGTTTCTCGCCCAAAAGCTTGTGAAATTGCAGCAAAGCGGCGAGGATGGGGATGAAATTCTGGCTGTAATTCTCCATGAATGCGATTATTATCATGCAGCAGAGGTGAACCGTTTTAAGCAGAAGCTGGCCGCTTACCGGCGGATGCCGGAGGCTGAGTTTTTAAAGGAACGGGCGGATTTCCTGTTTTCCAGAAAGCAATACGGAAAAGCAGTGTCTGAGTATCAGAAGATTCTTGATCTGCCGAAGGGAAGCCATGTCAATGATGGGTTTCGGGCAAAAATCTATAATAATCTGGGGGCTTCCTATGCACGGCTGTTTATGACCGAAAAGGCCTGCAAGGCCTATGAAAAATCCTTTGATCTGGTAAAAAACAATGAAGTTTTAAAGAAAATATATCATCTGTCCCAGTGGAACTCCGGCCTTGCAGTTCATGAGAGGTTTCAGGCTCTGATTACGGAGGAAATGAAGCAGGAAGCCGAACAGGAGCGGTTAAGGGCAGAAGAGCTGGCAGGGGAAGCGGACAGTCTTCTGGAACTGGAAAAACTGTTTCAAAAGGATCCCATTAAGCGCTTTCAGGGTGCGGGAGAGCTTGTCCAGAAGTGGAAACAGGAATACCGTAACATTATGTCTTGACAAATTTCTAAAAAGACACTATCATTAAAAAGTATAAGAAAACACCCTGCAGTATGGCTTTTACCAAAAGAGTGCGGGTGGGAATAAAGAAAAGGTAGAGAAAAAGAGGAGTACGTTCATAACCCTGAAAGAGAAAACCGTCCATCGGCTGAAAGGCGGTTAAGGAAGTGTGTTCGGAAGGTAGCTTTGGAACCGGAAGGCTGAACGGAGAAGACAGTAAGCCTTCACGCCTGGCAGCGTTAAAGGCCACAAGAAGTATGGCAGAACATGCCATATAAAAAAAGGTGGTACCGCGATGATTCGCCCTTTGCATCCCAGGATGCAGAGGGTTTTTCTTTTTTCTACGAAAAACCATGTGAAAGGATAAAGGAGAAGATGATGAAAGAGTTAGAGAAGACCTATGATCCGGCAGGGATCGAAGGAAAGCTTTATCAGAAATGGCTGGATAAACGATATTTCCATGCAGAACCAAATAAGGACAGGAAGCCGTTTACCATTGTGATGCCTCCGCCAAATATTACCGGACAGCTTCATATGGGCCATGCCCTTGACAATACCATGCAGGATATTTTGATCCGCTACAAAAGAATGCAGGGATTTGAGGCACTTTGGCAGCCGGGAACAGACCATGCAGCGATTGCCACAGAAGTAAAGGTGATTGAGAGCTTAAGACAGCAGGGCATTGATAAGGAGGAGCTTGGAAGAGATGGCTTTCTTTCCAAATGCTGGGACTGGAAAAAGGATTATGGCAGCAGGATCATCAATCAGCTTCACAAATTAGGCTCCTCCGCTGACTGGGAGAGAGAACGCTTTACCATGGATGATGGGTGTTCGGAAGCGGTTCAGGAGGTTTTTATCCGTCTTCATAAAAAAGGCTATATTTATAAAGGCTCCAGAATCGTAAACTGGTGTCCGGTGTGCCAGACCTCCATTTCCGATGCTGAGGTGGAGCACGAAGACCAGAATGGCTTTTTCTGGCACATCAATTATCCCATTGCAGGAGAAGAAGGAAGATTTGTGGAGATCGCGACCACAAGACCGGAGACTCTGCTTGGAGACAGTGCGGTAGCTGTCAATCCGGATGATGAACGGTATCAGGATCTGATCGGGAAGATGTTAAAGCTTCCTCTGACAGACCGGGAGATACCGGTAATTGCCGATTCTTATGTTGATAAAGAGTTTGGTACCGGCTGTGTGAAGATCACTCCGGCCCATGACCCCAATGACTTTGAAGTTGGAAAAAGACATGATTTGCCGGAACGGATTATTATGAACGACGATGCCACCATCAACCTTCCGGGAAGCAAGTACCACGGCATGGAACGGTATGAGGCCAGAAAGGCCATGGTAAAGGATTTAGAGGCACAGGGACTTTTGGTAAAGGTTGAGCCACACACCCATGCGGTAGGAACTCATGACCGGTGCGGCGCCACCGTAGAGCCTATGGTGAAACAGCAGTGGTTCGTTAAGATGGAGGAGATGGCAAAGCCAGCGGTTGAAGCATTAAAGAATGGCTCCTTAAAGTTTGTTCCGGAGCGATTTGATAAGACCTATCTTAACTGGCTTGAGAACATTCGTGACTGGTGTATCTCCAGACAGCTCTGGTGGGGACACCGGATTCCAGCTTATTACTGCGATACCTGTGGAGAAATCGTTGTTTCAAAGGAAGCACCAGAGGTATGTCCAAAATGCAAGGGGACACATTTCACCCAGGATGAGGATACGCTTGACACCTGGTTTTCTTCTGCTCTCTGGCCGTTTTCGACCCTGGGCTGGCCGAAGGAAACAGAAGATTTAAAGTATTTCTATCCAACAGACGTACTGGTTACCGGCTATGATATTATTTTCTTCTGGGTAATCCGTATGGTATTTTCAGGCATTGAGCAGACCGGAAAGCTGCCGTTCCATACGGTACTGATGCATGGCCTTGTGAGAGATTCCGAAGGGCGTAAGATGAGCAAATCTCTGGGAAACGGCATTGACCCTCTGGAAGTGATTGAAAAATACGGAGCAGATGCACTTCGCATGACCCTTATTACAGGGAATGCTCCCGGCAATGATATGAGATTTTATTGGGAACGTGTGGAAGCAAGCAGAAACTTTGCAAATAAAGTGTGGAATGCTTCCCGTTTCATCATGATGAATATTGAAAAAGCACCCAAAACAGAGGCCCAGCTGTCCGAGCTTACCATGGCAGACAAATGGATCTTATCAAAGGTAAATACTCTTGCCAGGGACGTGACAGACAATCTGGATAAATATGAGCTTGGGATTGCGCTTCAAAAGGTTTATGACTTTATATGGGAAGAGTTCTGTGACTGGTATATTGAGATGGTGAAGCCCAGACTGTGGGATGATACTGATACCACAAAAGCGGCTGCCATCTGGACCTTAAAGACCGTGCTGATCCGGTCCTTAAAGCTCCTTCATCCTTATATGCCCTTTGTGACTGAGGAAATATTCTGTACTCTGCAGGATCAGGAGGAATCCATCATGATCTCCCGGTGGCCGGAATATGAAGATTCATGGAATTTTGAATCCGAAGAGCGGGCTGTAGAGACCATTAAGGAAGCGGTAAGAGCAATCCGTAATGTGCGTACTTCCATGAATGTGCCCCCAAGTAAAAAGGCAAAGGTTTATGTTGTGTCTGAAAATCAGGAGATTCTTGATATTTTTGAGAACAGCAAAGTATTCTTTGCCACTCTTGGATATGCCGGAGAGGTTTATCTGCAGAAGGATAAGAACGGGATTTCTGATGATGCAGTGTCAGCGGTGATCCATCAGGCAGTCATCTATATGCCTTTTGCAGAACTGGTTGATATTGAGAAAGAAATCGAACGGTTAAAGAAGGAAGAAGACCGGTTAAGCAAAGAACTGGCCCGTGTAACCGGAATGTTAAGCAATGAGAAGTTTGTAAGCAAGGCTCCGGAAGCTAAAATCCAGGAAGAAAAAGCAAAGCTTGAAAAATATACTCAGATGATGGAGCAGGTAAAAGAAAGGCTTTTACAGCTTTCCTGAATATATTTATAAATATCGACAATAAAAAATAGTTTGTGAAAAACAGTCGAACACGGCAGAAATGCCAGGTTCGGCTGTTTTTTATTTTATAGGAAAGTTATTTTTTCCAAAGCAGCTGCAATCTGGTGAATGGGAAACGTATGTATGGGGACACGGCTGTATTTGTCTTTCCAGTGATTTATCCTGTGTAAAAATATGTCATCCTGTGCCGCAGCAGGACGGAAAAAGACGATGAAAAAGTGGAATTATCCCCATGGTTTTGACAAATTCTGAATGATATACTGGCTATAATGTTCGTACAGGGCGGGAGGTGAATGCAGCAACGGAAATAAACCTGTACATAGACGTATTGTTCTTAATTAATTTTACCATGGATTTATTGGTATTATCCATTGTAAGGCGGGGCATGAAATACCGTCTTATTATCTGGAGAATGATTCTTGGGGCATTTATAGGGGCGGCGTGGGCCGTATTTGCCGCCGCTTTTCCTATCTTGCCCTTATGGCTGGAAATGGTTATTACCTATTTAGTCATCAGCACCCTGATGGTAATGGCGGCCTTCAATGTGAAAAAACCAAAGGAGATATGCAAAGCAGTAGGAGCACTTTTTTTGGCTGCAATCGTGGTATCAGGAATTATGAATATCCTATATCAACATACGAAGGCCGGTTATTATATAGAACAGATTCTTAGGGGAAATGGCAGAAAAGCCTTCCCTCTTTACCGGTTGATTTTTCTTGCGGCAGGCGCTTACTTTGGTATTCGTTATTTGCTCTGGTGGATTCCGGGGATATGGAAAGGAAGAAGCAATTTTTTTGAAGTCACCATGCGCTACAGAGGAAAGGAAAAGAAAGTGACGGCTCTTCTTGATACGGGAAACCGGCTGTATGAACCCATAAGCCGCCGGCCTGTCCATGTTGTGACCTATGAAGCTGTCCGGGAAATCTGTGAAAATGTATCAGAGGTTATTTATATTCCTTTTGGAAGTGTTGGTAAAAGCAGTGGTGTATTGCCTGGGATTTTTCTGGACGAAATGGAAATACGCCAGGGAGATGAAGTAAAAGTAATTATAAAGCCTCTGGTAGCTGTCTATAAAAAGACGTTATCTGTAAATGGTGAATACCAGATGCTGTTGCACGATGAGTAAATGTTTGATGTAAAGGAGAGAGTATCGACATGATAATAAAAGTTTCCGTACCAAATCGTTTTCAGTTTAAGGCAATTCCTACATTCAGGACGCTTGTGATGCCGTCTCAGGGGGAAATCCATTACATCGGAGGAGCGGATATCCTGCCGGCGCCCTTAGACAATGAAAAGGAGGCGCAGATCATAGCACTTCTTGGCGGCGACGAAGACCAGAAAGCAAAATCAGAATTAATCGAGCATAATCTCCGGCTTGTTGTATACATAGCAAAGAAGTTCGATAATACCAGCGTGGGTGTGGAAGATTTAATTTCCATCGGTACCATCAGACTGATCAAAGCCATTAATACCTTTAATCCATCGAAAAATATTAAGCTGGCTACTTATGCATCACGCTGCATTGAAAATGAAATACTGATGTATCTGCGTCGGAACAATAAAACAAAGATGGAGGTTTCCATTGATGAGCCTCTTAATGTCGACTGGGATGGCAATGAACTTTTGCTTTCCGATATCCTTGGTACTGATGAGGATGTGATCTACAAGGATCTGGAAACAGAAGTGGAGAGGAATCTTTTAAATACCGCCATCAGCCGCTTAAGTCCCAGAGAACGCAAGATCGTAGAACTGCGGTTTGGGCTGACGGATGAGGAGGGAGAAGAGATGACGCAGAAAGAAGTGGCAGATTTGCTTGGCATCTCCCAGTCCTATATCTCAAGGCTGGAAAAAAAGATCATGAAGCGGTTGAAAAAAGAAATCGTCCGTTTTGAATAGGGGTGTAGTATTATAAGGGTGTAGTGTATTCGGGAAAGGCTCATGGAGTCTTTCCTTTTTTATGCAAATATTGAAACTTTTTCAGAGTTTATAACGTCTAATAAGTAGAACCCGGAGAGGAGGAAAAAATGAAACAAAAGATTGAAGCGGAAGCAGAGAAAATACTCATAGAAAATTATGAGAAGTATTACCGGCTTGCGTACAGCTATGTAAAGAATGAACAGGATGCCCTTGATATTGTCCAGGAAAGTGCTTACCGGGCAATCAGGGAACTGGATAAAGTGAAAGAAAGCAGCTTCCTTTCCACCTGGATTTACCGGATTGTTATTCATACAGCCATTGACTGTCTAAGGAAAAGAAAACGGGAAGAGGTAAGTCTTTATGATGTGGATATTCCTCATGAAGACCAATACCGGGAAGATGATCCATTGGAGCTTTTAAACACTCTGGAAGAAAAAGACCGGGCCATTGTAATACTAAAATATTTGGAAGATTGGAAGCTTGAGGAGATTGCAGAAGTCATGGATATGAACGCAAGTACTGTTAAAAGCAGACTTTACCGTGCACTTAAAAAACTAAAGATTGCACTGGAACCGGAATTTACCTAAGAAAGGAGTCTTAAATATGGAATGCAGTGATAAAGATAAACTTTTAAAGATGAAAAACAGCTATGAAACCATTTCGGTGCCCCTGGCTGCCAGAAACGCTGTTATTCATGGAATTAACAAAGGAAAAAGAGAAAAGAGGAAGATACAGATGATTAGAATTACCAAACGTTCTGCCATGTCAGCCGCCGCCGCTGCTGCACTCATTACCATTTTGGCCAATGCAAGCCCTGTGACTGCCAATGCCATGGAAGAAATTCCGGTTCTTGGGGCAATTGCCAAAGTTGTGACCTTCCGCACTTTTGAAGAGATCAATAATCATTATGAGGCCAAAATCGACATACCAAAGGTTTCGATTAACAACAGCGACAACTATACAGTGAACCGTTCCATTGAAGAGTATGCAAATCAGCTCATAAAAGAATATGAACAACAGGTTACCCAGGGTCTGGCAGGCAAGGGACACTATTCTGTGACATCCTCATATGATGTGGTTACGGATAATAACAAGTATTTGTCTTTGCGGATTCAAACCACAGTGATTATGGCCAGCGGTGCAGAGTATGTGAAGATATTTACCATCGATAAGTCCACCGGTGACGTTGTGACGCTGAAAGACCTGTTTCGGGAAAAGGAAGATGTATTAAAAGAGATCGGGGAGAATATCAAAAAGCAGATGGAAGACCAGATGGCTTCCGACGATTCAAAGATTTATTTTTATCATTCAAAGGAGTTCAGCCAGGATGATTTTACCGGAATAAATGGAGATGAAAGTTATTACTTTAATAATAAGGGAGAAATCGTGATTGTATTTGACGAATATGAAGTTGCGCCTGGTTATATGGGGACAGTAGAATTTGCCATACCGAAATCGGTCACTGGGTTATACTGATATGTAGGATAAGCCTGCCTTTCTATTAAAAGGTGGGCTTATGCTTTGTATATTTAAGACAAATAACTTTTCATGGTCTTTAAGGCATTTTTCTCCAGACGGCTTACCTGTGCCTGGCTGATATGGATTTCTTCTGCAACCTCAGTCTGGGTCTTTCCTTCAAAAAAGCGCATGTCAATGATATGACGCTCTCTTTCCGGGAGCCGTCTCATTGCTTCATTTAAAGAAATATCCTCCACCCAGTTTTCTTCCAGGTTTTTTTTATCACTGATCTGGTCCATAACAAAGAGCGGGTCTCCGCCGTCTGAATAAACCGGTTCATAAAGGCTTACCGGGCTTTGGATTGCATCTAACGCATAGGTAATATCTTCTTTGCTCACTCCGATCTCCTCGGCGATCTCCATCACAGTCGGTTCCTTTAAGTTCTTTTTCATTAAATTCTCTTTTGCGTAAATTGCTTTATAAGCGGTATCGCGCAGAGAACGGCTGACACGAATGGAGTTATTATCCCGGAGATAACGTCTTACTTCTCCAAGGATCATGGGAACCGCATAGGTGGAGAACCTGACATTCTGCGTAATGTCGAAGTTATCAATGGCTTTGATCAAGCCGATGCAGCCGATCTGAAATAAATCGTCCACGTTTTCACTGCTGCCGGAAAAACGCTGTATGACACTGAGAACCAGTCTTAAGTTTCCTTTGATGTAATCTTCACGGGCTTTTTTATCCCCGTTAAGTATCCGTTTGAATAGAACTTCCTTCTCCTCGTTGCTCAGAAGAGGCAGTTTGGAAGTATTAACACCACAAATTTCTACTTTGTATCCAGACATATCTTTCCCTCCGCATCATTTTTATTCTCTATAGAAATGATGTACTCAATCGAGGGCTTTTATACGATAGCAGGGACAAAATTTATTTCCAGTTTTTGGTCAGGTCTATTCTTTATTATTTTTTTCGTATAAGATCAATAATCCTTTTAACAAAAGAGCATTATCGAAATGAATTTTATGACGGCACAGAGGAACAACCGCAGAAGCAAGACCTCCGGTGGCAATAAGGCTGGCAGATGTTTCGAGTTCCTCCTCCATTCGGTCGATGACACCGTCGATCATGGCGGCATTGCCGTAAAGGATTCCGCTTCTCATGCATTCTATGGTATTTTTGCCGATAATTTTCTTAGGCCTGTTTAATCCGATATAGGGAAGCTGGGCAGTCCGGCTGCTCAAGGAATCCAGAGAGACTCTCATCCCCGGAAAGATGATGCCGCCGCAATAATTACCGGACTGATCGATCACAGACAGGGTGGTAGCTGTGCCCATATCAATGATAATAATCGGAGCCGGATAATCCTTTAAAGCGGCGACAGCATCAACGATTAAATCGCTTCCCACGGCTTTTGGGTTGTCCATCTTAATGTTCAGTCCGGTTTTCATTCCAGGGCCAACCAGCAAAGGCGTTTTTCCTGTTATTTTTTTAACGGCAGAGATCACAACGTCCGTAAGCGGAGGAACCACAGAAGAGATGATGGCACCTTCAATGGCAGATAGAGGGTAATGGTGAATATCCATGATATCTTTTATATTAACCGCATACTCCAATTCGGTTTTACCGTGATTGGTAGTAATTCGCTCTACAAAATAAGTTCTGGTATGATCGATACCTCCTATGACGATATTGCTGTTTCCTAAATCAATGGCTAAAATCATAGAGGGAACTCCTTTTCAACTTTTTTTTCTTATGCTATACTGTAGAGTATCACATTTTAAGTCGAAAAACAACGGGAGGCGCTTATGCTGAAAGGAAAAAATATTATTTTAGGAGTAACAGGAAGCATTGCAGCCTATAAAATAGCATCACTAGCCAGCATGCTGATGAAAAAGGGCTGTCACGTACATGTCCTTATGACACAAAATGCCACTAATTTCATAAATCCCATCACTTTTGAAACGTTGACCGGCAATAAATGCCTGGTGGATACCTTTGACCGGAATTTCCAGTACAGCGTGGAACACGTTTCCCTGGCAAAACTGGCCGATGTGGTGATGATTGCACCGGCCAGTGCCAATGTAATTGCAAAGCTGGCCCATGGCATGGCGGATGATATGCTGACGACAACCGTACTGGCATGCAAATGCAAAAAAATGATTGCACCGGCCATGAATACAAACATGTATGAAAACCCTGTGGTTCAGGATAATCTAAAGAGATGTGCAGCTTATGGGATGGAAGTGATTGATCCTGCAGTCGGCTATCTTGCCTGCGGAGATACGGGAGCAGGCAAGATGCCGGAACCGGAGATATTATTTCAATATATAGAAAAAGAAGCTGCTTATAAAAAGGATTTAACCGGAAAAAGGATTCTGGTTACCGCAGGCCCGACCATGGAAGCCATTGATCCGGTGCGGTTTATCACCAATCACTCTACCGGGAAAATGGGATATGCCATTGCAAGGGCAGCATCCTTAAGAGGAGCAGAAGTGACTCTTATCACAGGAAGAACCGGAACGCAAAAGCCGCCCTTTGTAAATGTTATTGAGATAACCAGCGCCAGGGAGATGTTTGATGCGGTGACTGGCTGCTATGAGGATCAGGAGGCCATTATCAAAGCAGCAGCAGTGGCTGATTACCGCCCCAGACATGCAGGAACGGAAAAAGCCAAGAAACGGGACGGAGACATGCAGATCGAGCTTGAACGGACAGACGATATTCTGATGTGGCTGGGCAGCCACCGGAAGAACGGCCAATTCCTGTGCGGCTTTTCCATGGAAACACAAAATATGCTGGAAAATTCCCGGGCAAAGCTTGAGAAAAAAAATATCGATATGATCGTAGCCAATAATCTGAAAACGGCAGGAGCCGGTTTTGGGACAGATACCAATGTAGTGACCATTATTACCAGGGAGAAAGAACTGGAGCTTGAAAAGATGACCAAGGAGGAAGTTGCTCACAGGCTTCTTAACGAGATTTTTCCTGCTGACGGAATGGTTTGCTCTATGGACAGTGAATCTTGACTTATGACAGGAATCATACTACAATAGACAGGACTTAGACGTATAATTGGAGGAATTATTTTTGTGAATATAGCGGAAGAAATTAAAAAGAGAAGAACATTTGCCATCATTTCCCATCCAGATGCCGGGAAGACCACACTGACAGAAAAGTTTCTTCTTTATGGAGGAGCGATCAATCTGGCCGGTACGGTAAAAGGAAGAAAAGGTTCCAAGCATGCAGTATCTGACTGGATGGAAATTGAGAAAGAGAGAGGTATTTCCGTCACCTCTTCCGTGCTGCAGTTTAATTACGACGGATTCTGTATAAATATTCTGGACACGCCAGGGCATCAGGACTTCTCTGAGGACACCTACCGTACACTTATGGCAGCTGACTCTGCGGTCATGGTCATCGATGGGTCTAAAGGTGTGGAGGCACAGACCATCAAGCTGTTTAAGGTTTGTGTTATGCGCCATATTCCTATTTTTACCTTTATCAACAAGATGGACCGGGAAGCAAGGGATCCTTTTGAACTGATGGATGAGATTGAAAACGTGCTGGGAATCCGCACCTGTCCGGTCAACTGGCCTATCGGCTGCGGCAGAGAATTCAAAGGCGTTTACGACCGTTATAAAGAAACCATAACCACTTACCGCGCAGCCATGAGCGGACAAAAGGAAGTGGAATCTACCGAAGTCAGGCTGGGAGATCCGGGCGTAGATGATCTGATCGGCGAAGCGTTCCACAGACAGCTGATGGATGAGATCGAGCTGCTTGACGGTGCCAGTGATGAGCTTGATATGGAGCGGGTCAGCAAAGGAAACTTATCTCCGGTATTTTTCGGTTCTGCACTGACAAACTTTGGTGTTGAAACATTTTTACAGCATTTTCTTCAGATGACGACTTCTCCTCTGCCAAGGCTTACGACCACCGGAGTGGTGGACCCGTTTGAAGAAGATTTCTCTGCTTTTGTTTTTAAGATTCAGGCCAATATGAATAAGGCCCACAGAGACAGGATTGCATTTATGAGAATTGTTTCCGGCAGATTTGAAGCAGGAATGGAAGTGAATCATGTTCAGGGCGGAAAAAAACTCCGGTTATCTCAGCCTCAGCAGATGATGGCACAGGACCGTAAGATTGTGGAAGAGGCTTATGCAGGAGATATCATCGGCGTATTTGATCCGGGGATCTTCTCCATTGGAGACACTCTTTGCAAGTCCAATGAAAAGTTTGAATATGAGGGCATCCCCACATTTGCTCCGGAGCACTTTGCCAGAGTGCGTCAGATTGATACCATGAAGAGAAAGCAGTTTATCAAGGGTGTGAATCAGATCGCTCAGGAAGGAGCCATTCAGATTTTCCAGGAATTCAATACGGGTATGGAAGAAATCATTGTGGGCGTGGTGGGAGAACTCCAGTTTGAGGTTCTGACTTACCGTCTGGAGAATGAATACAATGTGGAAGTAAAGCTTGAGAAGCTTCCGTATGAATATATCCGCTGGATCGTGAATAAGAATGAAGTTGATGTGGCAAAGATCCAGGGAACATCTGATATGAAGCGGATTAAGGATTTAAAGGACAATCCTCTTCTTTTGTTTGTGAACAGCTGGAGTGTGGGAATGGTATTGGAGCGTAATCCGGGACTGGAACTTTCTGAATTTGGCAATAACTAGATATTGGAATGGAAAGACCGGGAATATAGATCATTGAAGGAGGAAGTACAATGAGTAAAATTGATGAAGTAAGAGCAGCCATGGTGGAAGCCATGAAAGCAAAAGACAAGCAGAGGAAAGATGCGTTATCCATGCTTCTCGCAGCACTGAAAAATTTTGAGATCGATAAGAAGGATCATACTCCGATTACAGAAGAAGAAGCCAATGCAATCGTGAAAAAGGAGATCAGGCAGACCCAGGAGACTTATGAACTGGCGCCTGCAGACAGGGATGACATACGGGAAGAAGCAGCAGCCCGCATCGCTGTTTATAAGGAATTTGCCCCTGAAGATATGAGCGAGGATCAGATTAAGGAGATCATTCTTTCGGTTCTTGCTGAACTGGGGATTGAAGCGCCCACGGCAGCCGATAAGGGAAAGATCATGAAAGTCCTGATGCCAAAGGTAAAAGGAAAGGCCGACGGCAAGGTCGTGAATGAAGTTCTGGCAGGAATGATGAAGTAAAGAAAAGAGGCGTTGTTTATGTATAAGAAGGAAATAGAAGCATATATTGAGGCGCATAAGCAGGAAATGATCGAAGATATCTGTACCCTATGCAGGATCAATAGTGAAAAAATGCCTTATAAAGAAGGGATGCCCTTTGGACCTGGTGCTTTTGAAGCGCTTACAGAGGCTCTTAATATGGCAGAGTCCTATGGGTTTTCCATTAACAATTACGACAACTATGTGGGAACCGTGGATATGAATGATAAGGAGCGGCAGCTTGATATTCTGGCGCATCTTGATGTGGTTCCGGCAGGAGAAGGCTGGAAGGAGACTCAGCCCTTTGAACCGGTGGTAAAGGATGGAAAGTTATACGGCCGGGGAACCTCCGATGATAAAGGACCGGCAGTGGCAGCTCTTTATGCCATGAGAGCCGTAAAAGAACTTAAGATTCCTCTTCAGAAGAATGTCCGGTTGATTCTGGGTACCGATGAAGAGTGCGGCAGTTCGGATATCGCTCATTATTATGCAGTGGAAAAGGAAGCACCCATGACATTTTCTCCGGACGGTGCTTTCCCGGTGGTGAATACGGAAAAGGGAGGCTTGAATGGTCATTTTACAGCCAGATTTACTCCTTCAGACAAGCTTCCAAAGCTGGTAAGCCTTGATGCCGGAATCAAGGTCAATGTGGTACCTGGTAAGGCAAGTGCGGTCGTGGCCGGAGTGGAAGAAGCGGTTTTAGTGAAGATTGCAGAGGAATGTACGAAGAATACAGGAATTCGCTTTGAAATCAAGATGGAGAATGGGAATGCCTCTGTAACGGCAATTGGTGAAGGCGCCCATGCTTCCGTTCCTCAGGAAGGAAACAATGCGCTGACCGGACTTTTGGATTATCTGGTAAAACTTCCTCTGGCGGAATGTCCTCAGGTTTCCATGATGCGGAATCTTCTGGAACTGATTCCTCACGGTGATACCTGCGGAAGGGCGCTGGGAATTGCAATGGGCGATGAGATTTCCGGGGATCTGACTCTGGCCCTTAGTTTGCTGAAGATAACGGATGACTGTTTGGAAGGAACCTTTGACAGCCGTTGTCCCATCTGTTCCACAGAAGAAAATGTCCTTCAGGTTGTCAAAAAGAATATGGCCGCAAAGGGCTTCACTCTTCATAATGATTCCATGAGACCTCCCCATCATGTAGATGGGAATTCGGAATTTGTGAAAACCCTTTTAAATGTCTATGAAAGATATACCGGACGCAAGGGCGAATGTGTTTCCATGGGTGGCGGAACCTATGTTCATGATTTAAAGAACGGGGTCGCGTTCGGAGCTTCTATGCCGGAGACAGATAACCGGATGCATGGGGCTGATGAATTTGCCGTTGTAGACGAACTTGTTGTAAGTGCCAAGATATTTGCACAGGTAATTGTAGACCTTTGTTCCTAAGATTCTGAAATTTTTCAATATTCTAAAATAGTATTGACAAATATAGGAAGAAAGCGTAAAATACGCCTCATAAAGTAATTCCTACTTTCACTATAGGAATCGGGGAAGGAGTAGCTGCCATGAATCATTCAAAAGCTATGCAGATGAATATGGATCGGATAAACGGCACGTGTATGATGATGTGTTGTAAGTCAGAGTGCGTAAAAAACCGATAATGAAATTCATTTGTATGGATTGTGATTGAATTCGCCAGTAGCAGCGAAACGCGGGAATTATCAGGTCGCAAGTCTGTGCAGGACTTGCGGCCTTTTTGTACCTAAAAGAAAGGAAACGGAACACATGCAGTCAGCAGAACCAATTATTGAACTGGTAGGGCTTGGTAAAGAATTTCATACGGTCAGTGGTCCCATTAAAGCACTGGACGATATCAATCTTTCCATAGAGCGGGGAGAGATTTTTGGAATAATCGGCTTAAGCGGAGCCGGTAAGAGTACATTAGTCCGCTGTATCAATTATCTGGAGGTACCCACCTCAGGAACGGTACTTTTTGAAAACAAAAGCTTATCTGCCATGAGACCGCGGGAGCAGAGGCTGGCCAGACAGTCCATGGGGATGATCTTTCAGCAGTTTAACTTATTGTCTCAGAGAAATGTACTTCAGAATGTATGCTTTCCTCTAGAGATCGCTTATGCACAGAAGAAGGAAGCAATGGACCGGGCCATGGAACTGCTTGAACTGGTCGGGCTAAAGGACAGGGCAAAGGCTTATCCCTCCCAGCTTTCCGGAGGGCAGAAGCAGAGAGTTGCTATCGCCAGAGCATTGGCTACCAATCCGAAGATTCTCCTTTGTGATGAAGCTACCAGTGCTCTTGATCCAAATACAACCAAATCCATACTTGGGCTTTTAAAGGAAATCAATAAGAATCTTGGGGTAACGGTGGTGGTTATCACACATGAGATGGCTGTTATAGAAGCGATCTGTGACAGGGTGGCAATCATAGACCAGAGCCACATTGCAGAGGTAGGCAGTGTGGCAGATATTTTCTCCGGCCCCAAATCAAAGATCGGGCGGCAGCTTATTTTAGGAGAGGCAGCTGAACATGCCGTACAGTTCGGCCGGTCAAAGATGGTGAGAATCACTTTTGACGGGCGTTCATCCTTTGAACCGGTCTTATCCAACATGATTCTTGCCTGCAAAGTACCGGTCAATATCATCCATGCGGAGACAAAAGATATTAACGGAACCGCTATGGGGCAGATGGTTATTCAGCTTCCGGAAGATGAAGTGGACCAGAAGCGCATATTAAATTACTTAAGAACAGCAGAAATAACCCATGAGGAGGTGAAGGATTATGGTATTTGATGCAGCTACTGTTGATATGTTAAAGCTGGGGATATGGGAGACTCTGTTTATGACATTTACTTCCTCCTTTTTTTCCTATCTGATCGGAATTCCGCTGGGAATCATTCTCATCGTCACGGATAAAGACGGCATTTATCCGGTTCCGTGGTTTCAGAGAATCCTGGGGCTGGTCATTAACCTTCTCCGTTCCGTGCCGTTTATTATTTTACTGATCATGGTAATTCCCATTACAAAAGCCATTGTAGGAACCACTCTGGGCGCAAAAGCGGTTATTCCACCTTTAGTCATTGCATCAGCTCCTTATGTGGCCCGTGTTGTGGAATCTTCCTTTAAAGAAGTGGATGCGGGAGTGATTGAAGCCGCCAAATCCATGGGAGCATCCACGCTGCAGATTATATGGAAGGTTCTCCTGCCAGAGGCAAAGCCCTCTCTTTTGGTAGGAGCGGCTTTATCTGTGACCACTATACTTAGTTATTCCGCGATGTCAGGGTTTGTAGGCGGCGGCGGACTTGGAGACATTGCTATTAAATACGGCTACTACCGCTACCAGACCGGAATGATGTTTGCAACCGTGGTAATACTGGTTATTATTGTACAGATCATTCAGGAAGCGGGAATGAAACTTTCCAGAATCAGCGACAAGAGAATCAAATAGTAACAGCCAAAGGCGTTACCATATAAAATTCAAGGAGGAAGAAATTATGAAAAAATCACTTTACGTTCTTACCGCAGCTTTGCTTGCAGCAGGTGCTCTGACCGCATGTTCAGGAAAAAGCGAAGCGCCTGCTACAACAGCAGAAACGACAGCAGAAGCAACTAGCGCAGCAGATTCAGCCGCAGCAGATTCCAAAGCAGAGTCTGCCGGGGATTTAGAAAAGATCGTCGTTGGGGCAACCCCGGCACCTCATGCAGAGATTTTGAATGCTGCAAAGGAAGTGTTAAAAGAAAAAGGATATGACCTGGTAATAAAGGAATATACGGACTACGTACAGCCAAACCTGGCTCTTGATTCCGGGGATTTGGATGCCAATTATTTTCAGCATCAGCCATATTTGGATCAGTTCAATGAGGAAAATAAGACCACGCTTGTCAGTGCTGCTTCCATTCATTATGAACCATTCGGCATTTATGCAGGCAAGACTGCATCTCTTGATGCACTGGCAGATGGTGCTCAGGTTGCAGTTCCTAACGATGTTTCCAATGAAGCAAGAGCACTTCTTCTGCTTGCAGACAATGGGCTGATCGAACTTAAGGAAGGCGTTGGACTTGAGGCTACCAAAAATGACATTGTTAAGAATGATAAAAACCTTAAGATTATAGAGGTAGAGGCAGCTCAGCTTCCCCGTTCTTTGGGTGATGTGGATGTTGCAGTTATTAACGGCAACTATGCCATTGAAGCAGGCTTAAAGGTATCTGAAGCATTGGCAGTAGAAGATGCAAAGTCTACCGCAGCCACCCGCTACAGCAACATTATTGCAGTACGTAAGGGAGAGGAAAAAAGCGAGAAAACAGCAGCGCTTGTAGAAGCTTTAACAAGCGATACGGTTAAGAAGTTTATTGAAGATACCTATGACGGAGCGGTTGTTCCCTCCTTCTAAATCATATCTGATTGAAAAAACGCTGCGGAGCATGCACTTGCCTGTTCCGCAGCATTTTTTTTGAAAATGAGTCCGGTGAAAATATTAGTTTTACAGATTCTGAGATTTATTGTATAATCTTTATATTATGACAAAAAGGGAGTTGATAATACATGGATCAGGAGAATCAAAACGAATATCATAAGGAACCTTCTGAAGGATTAAAAGAGGAGACCCGTCCGGATTCTTTCAGTGTGGAAGAAGTGAAAAGAGACTGGAATTATCAGGAGGTTCCAAGTCAGCCGGTAAAGTCCCCTCAAAGCAATATGGCCCTGGCATCTCTGGTTATGGGAATTATAGGTATCGTTACTTCCTGCTGTTGCTACGGAGGCTTGATATTTGGAAGCCTGGGAATCTTATTCGGGCTTCTTTCCAAGACGGAAGACCGGTTTGAGGGTTATGCAAAGGCCGGTTTAATTACCTCGGTCATCGGTATGGTGATGGCAATGCTGTTGGGAATCGTATTGATCATATTTGCTGTTGCCGGTGAATTTGAGACAGGAGGTGCTTTTTAATGAAAACCACATCTTCAGAACTTAAAAGGCGGGCGAAGGCCAGACTGAAAGGCAGATATGGCTTGTGTGTCGGTACAGAATTTATTGCTTCTGCCGTTCTGTCCGTGTTTTTTTTGATCTATTTTATGATTGCTCTGTTTGTGGGCGTTGCGAATACGGCGTTGTTTGCCGGAGGAAGTGAATCTGGAGCCGGATTTATCATAATGCAGCTCGTAATTATTTTCTTTTCCATTATTCTGGTGGGGGCTATGGGGCTTTTAATGCCGGGAATTATGAAACTTTATTATAACATAAGTACAGAACAAAACCCCGGTTTTTCAGACCTGCTGTTTGGGCTGAAAAACAAACCTTTGAAGTTTTTAGGCCTTTATATGGCCCAGATGCTGATCGGGGTTGTATGTGCCATCCCTTACATCATTGTGTTTGTAGTTGCGGTTATCACAGATTATATGCCGGTGATGGTAGTTCTCCTGATTCTGATGTATTTTGTACTGCTGGCAGGTGCCATCATCAGTTCCATTTATTTATCCCAGTCCATGTATATATTAATCGAAGCTACGGATAAGGGAGTGTTTCAAAGCATCCGGGAAAGCGCTGAGATGATGAGAGGGAACAAAGGGCGTCTCTTTTATATTTATCTGAGTTTTACTGGAATGGTGTTATTGGGATATCTCTCTTTAGGCATTGGCTTTCTTTGGATATTGCCCTATGCTCATGCTACATTTACAGAGTTTTACCTGGATTTAAAATCGGAGCAGGCGCCAAAAACCGGTTATGACCAGCCGGATGTTTCTTATGAATCCATGTGGAATCAGGGAAATCAGTGATAAAACCGTGTCATACGGCTTTTTTGCGCATAGAATACACTAAGCAGTAAGGAGGTGTATTCTATGCGCATTTCTGATCTCAAGACAAAAGAAGTAATTAATATCTGTGACTGCAGACGTCTTGGATATGTGGGCGATGTGGATTTTGATATGGAGTCCGGGTGTCTTTTAGCCATTATTGTGCCCGGTCCCGGATGCTTTTGTGGATTTCTGGTTAGGGAAAAAGAATATGTCATTCCCTTCTGTGATATCAGGCAGGTTGGGCCGGATATAATCCTCGTTAATGTGGATCTGGATAAAGCAACGGAAAAATGCGGGATATAGTAGAAGATGGGCTTGCGAATCTGTGGAATGTAAGTTATGATATACATAATAAGAACAGAGTCCGTAAGACAGGAGGATAGAGGCGTGAAATGTCCATTTTGCAATGAAGCAGATACAAAAGTCATTGATTCCAGACCAGCAGATGACAATAGTTCCATCAGGCGGCGCAGGCAGTGTGAAAAATGCGGAAAACGCTTTACCACTTATGAGAAGCTTGAGACCATGCCTCTCATGGTAATTAAAAAGGATCGTTCCAGAGAGGTTTATGACCGTTCGAAAATAGAATCAGGAATTCTTCATTCCTGCCATAAGAGGCCGGTGTCCTCCCAGCAGATTGATTTTATGGTCGATGAGGTAGAGACTCAGGTGTTTAACCGTGAAGAAAAGGAAGTGGAAAGCACCGTCATTGGGGAACTTGTCATGAAGAAGCTGCAGGAAATAGACGAAGTGGCTTACGTCCGCTTTGCTTCCGTCTACAGGGAATTCAAAGATGTAAATACATTTATAGAAGAAATAGGAAAACTATTAAAGAAGTAGGAGATTTATGTTAAAGGCATTTTATCCGGATGAAGACGTGGTGTCCACGTATGACATACCCTTTGAGCGCTTATATAAGCGCGGAATCAGGGGTGTGATTTTCGATATCGACAATACTCTGGTTCCTCATGGAGCGCCTGCCGATGAAAGAGCAAAAAAGCTTTTTCTGCGTTTGCATGAAACAGGGCTTGAGACCTGTCTGTTATCTAATAACAAAGAACCGAGAGTGGCCTCCTTTGCCAGGGCAGTCGGAAGTTCCAGGTATATATTTCGCGGGAATAAACCTGGTGTGAAAGGCTATCAGAAAGCAATGGAATTAATGGGAACTGATGTGAACAATACGGTTTTTGTAGGTGATCAGCTTTTTACAGATGTGTATGGCGCAAAAAGAGCCGGAATACACAGCATACTGGTAAAGCCCATGAATCCAAAAGAAGAGATCCAGATTGTGTTAAAGAGGGCTCTCGAAGCCATTGTGTTATATTTCTACTACAGGGATAAAAAAAGGATTAAATAAATTTTTAAAGAACATTCTGCAGGGTAAAAGACCGCTTTTAGGGATATAATAAAAAGGAATCTTAAAAGCTGCCTTGCCTGAAAGAAAGAACTGTGAGGAAAGGCAGCGTTTAAAATATGAAGATACTTATATTGAACGGACCGAATTTGAATTTTTTGGGAATTCGTGAAAAAGGGATTTACGGAACCGAAGACTATGAGTTTTTGATCTCCTTGCTTACAGAAAAAGCGGAGAAAGAAGGCCATGAACTGGAGATATATCAGAGCAATTACGAAGGCGGACTGATTGATAAGATTCAGGAAGCTTATCATAACGGAACGGAAGGGATTGTTATAAATCCCGGAGCGTTTACTCATTACAGCTATGCTTTAAGGGATGCCTTGGCATCAATAGAAATCCCAAAAGTCGAAGTGCATATATCCAATGTCCATAAGAGGGAGGAATTCCGTCATTTATCTGTAACAGCGCCGGTATGCACCGGACAAGTTGTTGGTCTGGGACTGAAAGGTTATGCTCTGGCTATGGACTTTTTAACAGGCAAATAGCCCTGTATGGGTAAGAAAATGGAGATATTTGCAAAAAAACGGTTGAAAATGCGTTTGTTATAGTATAGAATATAAAAGGTTAAGAAGAGAAATTCAAGGAGGAATATCATTTATGATATCAGCGGGTGATTTTAGAAACGGTATCACATTGGAGATCGAGGGTACTGTATATCAGATTATGGAGTTCCAGCACGTAAAACCTGGAAAGGGTGCTGCATTCGTAAGAACAAAGATTAAAGATGTGGTAAACGGCGGCGTTGTAGAACGCACATTCCGCCCGACAGAAAAGTTCCCACAGGCAAGAATCGACAGAGTAGATATGCAGTATCTGTATGCCGATGGAGATCTTCATAACTTTATGGATACAAATACTTACGAGCAGGTGGCATTAGGTCCTGACGTGATCGGTGATGCATTGAAGTTTGTGAAAGAGAATGAGAACGTTAAGGTATGTTCTTTCAATGGTAAAGTATATTCTGTAGAGCCTCCATTATTTGTGGAGCTGGTGATTACAGATACCGAGCCGGGATTTAAGGGAGATACCGCACAGGGAGCTACAAAGCCAGCTACTGTTGAGACCGGAGCCGTTGTATATGTTCCTCTGTTTGTAGAGCAGGGAGATAAGATTAAAATCGATACACGTACTGGTGAATATATGTCCAGAGTTTAATCAGAATGAAAAAGGACCGGGAAGCCCGGTCTTTTTTGCTATTATAAAGAATTCAGGAAAGTGAGGGCTTAATGATGGAACAGTTGTCCATGTTTGACCAGGAGCAGGAGAAGAACAGTCCTTTGGCCAGTAGACTGCGTCCCAGGGATCTCATAGAGTTTGCAGGTCAGAAGCATTTGCTGGGAGAAGGAAAAGTGTTAAGGCAGATGATTGATCAGGACCGCATCTGTTCCATGATATTTTGGGGCCCTCCGGGAGTGGGGAAGACTACTCTTGCAAGGATCATTGCAGGACGGTCCAAAGCAGCCTTTGTAGATTTCAGTGCGGTTACCAGCGGAATCAAAGAAATAAAGGAAGTGATGGTGCAGGCAGAAAAGGAGCGGAAAGTGGGCCTTCATACCCTGGTCTTTGTGGACGAGATCCACCGGTTCAATAAAGCCCAGCAGGATGCCTTTTTGCCATACGTGGAAAAGGGCAGTATCATTTTGATTGGAGCCACAACGGAAAATCCCTCATTTGAAATCAATGCCGCTTTGCTTTCCAGATGCAAGGTATTTGTTTTGCAGGCACTTTCCACAGAGGATCTGGTGGAACTGCTCCGTCATGCATTAAAAAGCAAAGACGGATTTGGAGATCAGAAAATCGGTATCGAAGAAGACAGTTTATATGCCATTGCCCGATTTGCCGGCGGTGATGCAAGAACCGCTTTAAATACGCTGGAGATGGCAGTGCTAAACGGTGAAATAAGTGCCAGAGAAATTACTGTAACAAAAGCGGTGCTGGAGCAGTGTATAAGCCGCAAGTCCCTTCTGTATGACAAGAATGGAGAGGAACATTATAATCTGATTTCTGCCCTTCACAAGTCGATGCGAAACAGTGATCCGGATGCGGCTCTTTACTGGCTTGCACGTATGCTGGAAGCAGGAGAAGATCCTTTGTACGTAGCCAGGCGTTTGATCCGGTTTGCCAGTGAAGATATTGGTATGGCAGACAGTCAGGCTCTCAGTGTGGCAGTTTCCGCTTATCAGGCCAGCCATTTTAACGGAATGCCGGAATGCAATGTGAATCTGGCTCATGCGGTTGTTTATCTGTCCATGGCTCCCAAATCCAATTCCATATATCTGGCCTATAACCGATGCAAAGAGGATGCGTATCAAACCTTGGCAGAGCCGGTCCCTCTTGCGATCCGGAATGCGCCTACGGATTTAATGAAAGAACTGGATTATGGCCAGGGCTATGAATACGCGCATGACAGGGTGGAAAAACTCTCAGCAATGCAGTGCCTTCCGGATTCTTTGGCAGACAGGGAGTATTATAATCCCACCAAAGAGGGACAGGAAGAAACCATAGGAAAACGTTGGAAGGAAATCAAAGAATGGCGGAGAAACCATGCAAAATAATTTGATTTTTAACCTTAATTGTAATATAATTAGTATTTAGCTTAGAAATATCTGGATATAGAAAAAGGAGACCAGGAACGGATGAAAAAGATTCTTGATTTGATTACGGCAGAGATGAAGGCTGCATTTGCGGACTGTGGATATGAGGAAGCCTATGCGAAGGTTACCTTATCCAACCGGCCGGATCTTTGCGAGTACCAGTGCAACGGAGCCATGGCAGCAGCCAAGGTATATAAAAAGAAACCGTTTGATATTGCAGCAGAAGTGGTGGCAAAACTTGCTGACAGCCGTGTATTTGCGCAAGTGAATGCGGTGATGCCGGGATTTATCAACTTAAAGCTTGATTCCGGCTATCTGGCAGACTATATGAACGGAATGGCAGGGGAAGACCAGTGCGGATGTGAAAAGGTGGAAAATCCGTTGACCATTGTGGTAGATTACGGCGGAGCCAACGTGGCGAAGCCTCTTCATGTAGGCCATCTACGGCCTGCAATCATTGGAGAAAGCATAAAGAGAATGGGACGTTTTCTGGGGCATCATGTCATCGGTGATGTCCATCTTGGAGACTGGGGTCTGCAGATGGGATTGATTATCGAAGAACTAAAGGACAGAAAACCGGAGCTTCCTTATTTTGATGAATCTTTTGAAGGAGAGTACCCCAAAGAACCGCCCTTTACCATCAGCGAGCTGGAGGAAATTTACCCGGCTGCAAGCCTGAAGTCAAAGAAAGATGAAGCGTTCAGCAAAAGAGCGCATGATGCGACCTTAAAGCTTCAAAACGGATATAAGCCATATCGCGCCATCTGGCAGCATATTCTTCGTGTTTCCGTAGCAGATTTAAAGAAGAACTATGACAGTCTTAATGTTTCCTTTGATCTCTGGAAGGGAGAAAGCGATGCCGAGCCATATATTCCGGGACTGATCAAAGAACTGGAGGACAAAGGACTTGCTTATGAAAGCCAGGGAGCACTGGTGGTAGACATTGCTCAGGAAGGCGATACCAAAGAACTTCCCCCATGTATTATTCGGAAGTCCGATGGTGCGGCTCTTTATTCTACCTCTGATCTTGGAACGATTATTGAAAGAGAGCGGGATATTAAGCCCGACTGGTACATCTACGTCACGGATAAGCGTCAGGAACTTCATTTTGTACAGGTGTTCCGTGTGGCAAAAAAGGCAGGTTTTACAGCTCCCGACAGGAAGATGTCCCACCTTGGCTTTGGAACCATGAATGGGAAAGACGGAAAGCCGTTTAAGACAAGAGACGGCGGTGTAATGCGTCTTGAGACCATGATTGAGGATATCTGCCAGGCAGCTTATGAAAAAATCGTGGAAAACAGAACGGTTTCAGAAGATGAGGCCAGAGAGACTTCCAGGATTGTAGGACTCGCGGCTCTAAAGTACGGCGATTTGTCTAATCAGGCCTCTAAGGATTATGCATTTGATATGGAGCGTTTTGTGTCCTTTGAGGGTAATACAGGACCTTATATCCTTTATACCATTGTACGGATCAAATCAATCCTTACAAAATACCAGGGCCTGGAAGATAAGTATGAGGAGGAAGCGCAGATTCTTCCGCCGGTTTCAGGGGCTGAAAAGGATCTGATGCTGCAGCTTTCCCGCTACAATGAAATTATGGAAACAAGCTTTACAGAGCTTGCACCCCATAAAATATGTCAATATATCTATGAGCTTGCCAATGCGTTTAACCGGTTTTATCATGACACAAAGATTATTTCCGAAGAAAATAAAAAACAGCAGGCTTCCTGGGTTCGCTTGATCAGCCTTACGAAGGATGTGTTGAATGAATGCATCAATGTGTTAGGAATTGAAGCACCGGAACGAATGTAAACGGCGAACGGATGTGAGGGTTAATGAAAGTATCACATATGACGGTCAATACCTTTTGGAAAGGTGAATCAGGCGTCAGAGCAGTAGTTGAGGATCAGGGAAATGAATATAAGGCAAGTCTGCATATCAAGGGTAGTCAGGTAATTGACTACTCTTGTTCCTGCGCCCAGGGGAATTCCTACCGGGGGATGTGTCCCCACTGTCAGGCTCTTTTTTCCGTTTATAAGGAGCATGAGAAGGAAAACCAGGGCAGGCTTGTAACCACATCCCAGCAGGCCAGAGCCATGATCCGGGAATATACCAACCGGGAGGTGGCCCGAATCATGAGCGAAGAAGAGGGAGAGCAGATAAAACTTTCTGTCGCCATGATGGCCGGACGCAGGGACGTGAAGCTGGAATTTAAGCTGGGAAAAGACCGGCTTTATATGATCAAGGATTTATCTGCTTTTGTAAAAGCAGTGGCAAACGGGACTTATGTGGAATACGGAAAGAATCTATCCTTCCATCACAGCCTTACGGTATTTCGAAAAGAAAGCCGTCCTCTTTTGGAATTTGTCATGGAAGTTGTAAATACCTATTTAGAACATCACGAGCAGTTTCAGAAAGGCTCTTTTTCCGCCAGTCCGGTCATGCGCTTTTTAAATCTGAGCCGTACAAACATTGACCGCTTTTTTGAAATCATAAAAGGCAGTACTCTGGAAATTGAGGATTACAAAGGGCAGAAGCGCCGGGTTGCGGTTACGGAACATGCACCTGACTTGACGGTAACGGTCAGACGAAAAGGAAGAGAAGGGGTATCCGTATCCATAGACAGGGATTTGATGGTATTTGAAGGAGAACATCATCTGTATTTTGCAGATGCCCAGTGCCTTTACTGCTGTGACCAGTCCTGCAGCGGGACTCTGGGGGTATTCTTTAAACAGATGATGGAAGGGTATGGCACCAATTATGAAATAGAGGTCAACAACAAGGATATGCCTCTTTTTTATGAGCGCGTCTTAAAAAAGATTGCTTCTTACTGCACCATTGATTCCGGAGATCTGGACTTGGAAATGTATAAGCCGGAAGAGCTGAAAGCCCGCTTTGATTTTGATTCCGACGGACCAAACAGTCTGGTATTAAAGCCTACGCTGTCCTATGGGGATTATTCCTTCCAGCCGGTGGAAGATGAACGGCTTCCCCGCACCGTATGCCGGGATGTTCCGGGAGAGTTCCGGATCAGCCAGCTGATCACCAGATATTTTAAATACAGGGAATATGATTCTTCATATCCGGCCATCCGCAATGATGAAGAAGCGGTATATCGTCTGTTAACGGAAGGAATACGGGAATTTATGAACTATGGGGAGGTTTATTTTTCGGAGTCCTTTAAAAAGCTGAAAGTACTGGCTCCGCCAAAGGTATCGGTAGGCATCCGCAGCGTCGGAAACTGGCTGGAGCTTCAGGTGGATACGGATGGACTGTCCGGAGAAGAATTGAACCGGCTTTTGTCAGAGTACAGTAAGAAGAAAAAATTCTACCGTTTGAAGAACGGAGAATTTTTAAGCCTTGATGACCAGGGAATTCTTTCGGTTGCGAAGCTTGTAGAAGATCTGTCGGTATCTGTTTCCGATCTGGAAAATAAGACCTTTCGTCTGCCAAAATACCGGGCGCTCTATCTGGACGGACTGCTGAAAGAAGGCAGTGGCATCTCTCTTTACCGGGATCAGCTTTATAAAGCGGTGGTTCGCGGCATGAAGAGTGTGGAGGACAGTGACTTTGAGATACCAGAATCTCTGCAGCAGATTTTAAGAGGATATCAAAAGACGGGATACCGGTGGCTTAAGACCCTGGACCATTATGGATTTGGAGGCATACTGGCCGATGATATGGGACTGGGAAAGACCATACAGGTAATTACTTTGCTTCTTGATGAAAAAGAAAAGCGGGATTCTCAAGTATCCTTAATTGTCTGCCCGGCTTCCCTTGTGTACAACTGGGAGAATGAGATACGTATTTTTGCGCCGGAGCTTAAAGTCCGGACTGTGACCGGTATGGCCGCTGAGCGGGAAGAGATTCTTTTTCAAATGACGGATTATGATGTGCTCATTACTTCTTACGACTTATTAAAGAGAGACATAGAGCTTTACAAAGGAAAGGCCTTCCGGTTTCAGATCATTGATGAAGCACAGTATATCAAAAATGCTTCCACTCAGAGTGCAAAGGCAGTTAAGGGAATCGACGCCCAAAGCCGGTTTGCTTTGACCGGTACACCGATTGAAAATAAGCTGTCTGAGTTATGGAGCATATTTGATTATCTGATGCCAGGATTTTTATTCAGCTATCAAAAGTTTAAAAAAGATTACGAAACGCCCATTGTCAAAACTCAGGAGCCGGCCGTATTGGAAAAGCTGCACCGGCTCATCGGACCCTTCATCCTTCGGCGGCTGAAGAAGGATGTTTTAAAAGAGCTTCCGGATAAGCTGGAAACCGTGGTTTATTCTGCTTTTGAAAAAAAGCAGAAGGATATCTATACAGCGAATGCGTTCCGTCTGAAAAAGGAACTGGAACAGATGGAAGGAAAAACGGGAAGGGATAATATTCAGATTCTTGCCGAGCTTACCAGACTGCGGCAGATCTGCTGTGATCCCCATCTCTGTTACAATGATTACAGCGGCGAATCTGCAAAACTTGAGACCTGCATTGATCTTGTGAGAAACGGAGTAGGGGGAGGCCATAAGATTCTTCTTTTTTCCCAGTTTACCTCTATGCTTGAGATTATCAGCGAAAGGCTTAAGAAAGAAGAAATCCCGTTTTATATTTTGACAGGAGCAACCCCGAAAGAGGAGCGTCTCCGTATGGTCAACTCCTTTAAGGAGGATGAGATTCCTCTGTTCCTCATTTCCTTAAAGGCAGGGGGGACCGGTCTTAACTTAACGGCAGCAGATATTGTGATTCATTTTGATCCGTGGTGGAATGTGGCGGCCCAAAACCAGGCAACAGACCGGGCCCACCGGATCGGTCAGGAAAAGCAGGTATCTGTATTTAAGCTCATTACAAAAGGAACCATTGAGGAAAATATCTTAAAATTGCAGGAGTCAAAAAAAGACCTGGCAGAACAGATTATTACGGAGGGAACGGTTTCCCTTAGTAATTTAAGCCGGGAAGATTTACTGGGTCTGTTAAATGAATGAAAGGATGGATGAGAGATGAACGTATTACTGATCAATGGAAGTCCGCATAAAGAGGGCTGTACCAACCGTGCGCTCAAAGAAGTATCCGGAGCGCTGAACCAGGAGGGAATTAAAACGGAGCTGGTACAGATCGGGAACAAAGCCATTCATGGCTGCATCGCATGCGGGAAATGTGCGGAAACCGGCAGATGCGTGTTTCAAGATGATCCGGTCAACGGAATCCTTGATAAAATGGAGCAGGCGGACGGGCTCGTTGTGGGCTCGCCGGTTTACTATGCTTCTGCAAATGGCTCTTTGTTTGCTCTGCTGGACCGGCTTTTCTATGCGGGAAAAAACTTTGCCTATAAGCCGGGAGCAGCCGTTGCTTCCGCTCGCCGTGCAGGAACAACAGCAACCCTTGATGCATTGAATAAGTATTTTACCATTGCACAGATGCCGGTTGTCTCTTCCAGTTACTGGAATATGGTTCATGGAAGAGATGCCTCTGATGTGGAACAGGATTTGGAAGGACTTCAGACCATGCGGGTTCTGGGGAAAAATATGGCGTGGCTGTTAAAATGTCTGGAAGCAGGAAAAAACGCAGGAATCAGCGTTCCGTCACCGGAAGAAAAGACATGGACAAATTTTGTTCGCTAAGATTTGAAAATCCTCTTTACTTTTTTTTTTCGTGGTGTATAATTAAAAAGCACTACATGTTGTGTTGATGAAATTGTGTATACAAAATATAGAAGAGGTTAAGGTGACAGGAATGATTAAAGTTCAAAAACGTGATGGCAGAATGGTGGATTATGACCGGGAGAAAATCATTAAGGCAATACAGAAAGCGAATGCGGAAGTAGAACTTTCTGAGCAGGCCAGCGAAGAGATGATTCATGCCATTCTGGATTATATTGAAGATCACGCAGGGGATGTGATTAATGTAGAGACCATTCAGGATATGATTGAGAGCGGTCTTGTAAATAAGAACAAATACACCCTTTCAAAGAAGTATATCATATACCGTTACCAAAGAGCGCTGCTTAGAAAAGCCAATACTACGGATGAGTCCATATTAAAGCTGATCAAGAATGAAAATAAAGAACTTGCAGAAGAGAATTCCAACAAGAATACCATTCTGGCATCGACCCAGAGGGACTATATTGCAGGTGAGGTATCCAGGGATTTAACAAAAAGAATGCTGTTACCGGAGCGGATTTCTCTTGCTCATGAGCAGGGAGCCATTCATTTCCACGACGCAGATTATTTCGTACAGCCGATTTTTAACTGCTGTCTGATCAATATCGGCGATATGCTGGATAACGGAACCGTGATGAATGAAAAGATGATTGAAAGCCCTAAGAGCTTTCAGGTGGCCTGTACTGTTATGACACAGATTATTGCAGCAGTTGCAAGTAATCAGTATGGCGGTCAGTCTGTCGATATCCGTCATTTAGGAAAATATCTAAGAAAGAGCAACGATAAATTCCGTAAGCAGATCGAAGAGGAATTCGGAGATACCGTGACGAAAGAGGTAGTGGAAAAGATGGCTACCATCCGTCTGCGTGACGAATTGAAATCCGGTGTACAGACCATTCAGTATCAGATCAACACGCTGATGACTACGAACGGACAGGCACCGTTTGTAACCTTGTTTTTATTCCTTGACGATAAGGATGAATATATAGAAGAAAATGCCATGATTGTAGAGGAAGTTCTCCGTCAGAGACTGGAAGGAATTAAGAATGAAGCTGGTGTATATGTGACTCCCGCCTTCCCGAAGCTGATATATGTGCTTGATGAGAACAACTGTTTAAAGGGCGGAAGATACGACTATATTACAAAGCTTGCTGTGAAGTGCTCATCAAAGCGCATGTACCCGGATTACATATCCGCAAAAAAGATGAGAGAGAACTACGAAGGCAATGTATTCAGCTGTATGGGATGCAGAAGCTTTTTGTCCACATGGAAAGATGAGAACGGAAATTATAAGTTTGAGGGAAGATTTAACCAGGGGGTTGTAAGCATCAACCTTCCTCAGATAGGAATTCTTGCCAATGGAGATGAGGAAACCTTCTGGAAGCTCCTTGATGAGCGTCTGAACTTATGCTATGAAGCACTTATGTGCAGGCATAAATCCCTGGAGGGAACACTTTCTGATGTAAGTCCGATTCACTGGCAGTATGGTGCCATTGCAAGACTGAAAAAGGGAGAGAAGATAGATAAGCTGTTAAAAGACGGTTATTCTACGATATCTCTTGGTTATATTGGACTTTATGAGACCACTAAGCTTATGAAGGGAGTGAGCCACACCACAGAAGAGGGAGAGGATTTTGCGCTTCGTGTTATGAACCATATGCGGGAAGCGGTGGATCTCTGGAAAGCACAGACAGGCCTTGGCTTTGGATTATACGGGACACCGGCAGAATCCCTTTGCTACCGGTTTGCCAAGATTGACCGGGAACGGTTTGGAATCATTCCGGATGTGACGGATAAAGGCTATTACACCAATTCCTATCATGTGGATGTCCGTGAGCATATCGATGCGTTTAAAAAGTTTACCTTTGAAAGTCAGTTTCAGGAGATTTCTTCCGGTGGCGCTATTTCCTATGTGGAAGTACCGAATATGAGCAACAATCTGGAAGCCATGGAAGAAGTGGTAAAATTTATTTATGATAATATTCAGTACGCAGAGTTTAATACAAAGTCGGACTACTGCCAGGACTGTGGATTTGACGGGGAAATCATCATTAATGATGATATGGAGTGGGAATGCCCCCAGTGCCACAACAAGGACAAGAACCGCATGAATGTTACCAGAAGAACCTGTGGGTATCTTGGAGAAAATTTCTGGAATACCGGGAAGACAAGAGAAATCAAATCAAGAGTTCTTCACTTATAGGAGGCAGGTCATGAAATATGCCGCTATAAAGCCAACCGATATAGCCAACGGACCGGGAGTACGGGTGTCTCTGTTTGTCAGCGGCTGCACGCATTACTGCGAAGGCTGTTTTAATGCGGAAGCCTGGGACTTCCAATATGGACAGGAATTTACAGAAGAAACCATTGAAACCATTCTTGGGTATCTGGATCACAGTTATATTGCCGGGTTAAGCCTTCTGGGAGGAGAACCCATGCATCCGTTAAACCAGAAGGCGCTGCTTCCTCTTGTGGAAAAGGTAAAAGAGCGTTTTCCGGAGAAGACCATCTGGTGTTATACCGGCTATGACTTTGAAAAGGATATTGTAGGAGATATGGCTTTGAGACTGCCGGAGACGAAACGGCTGATTCATTGCTTCCATGTGATGGTGGATGGAAAGTTCCAGCTGGAAAAGAAAGATTTAAAGCTTCGGTTTAAGGGGTCCTCCAATCAGAGGATCATTAAAGTTCCTGAATCTCTTGCTTTGAATAAAACCGTATTGTGGGAATAGAATTACAGGACGTTTGCTCAGACCCGCAGGGTTTGGCAAAACGTCCTGTTTTATTGGCTTATATGCCAGATTCGTTCTGTGATACTGTTTTCTTATGAAAGGAAAGCTGGAAAAATGCAAGGTTGTATTGGCGGCAGATTCTGCGGATTTCAATAAATCCGATGATGAGGGCCATGAGACCGGTAGCAGTATTGCTGATTGCCATTACAAGCCCCAGGCTGGTGCTGCCAAGACCGGTGAAGTTCTGTAAAATCCAGAGTACAGGCACACGGAAAATAAAAACCCGGCAGAAGTTGATCGTTAAAGTGATTTTGGTCTTTCCAAAGCCATAAAGCAGAGCAAGTACGGAAGAATTGATTCCCAGTGGAATGGCACCATATGCTTCATACCGGTAGATGGAGGAAATCATTTTTCCGAATTCCTTATCGCTTCCTGCAAACAGAGCACTGATCTGGTTTAAAAACAAAAGAGAAAAGGACATGAGCACTGCACCTATTATTATATTGATAACCAGAATGCATCCAAAGGCTTTTAAGGCCCGTTTGGGCTTTCCGGCGCCCATGCTCTGGCTGATAATTGCTGAGCCGCCTTCCTGAAATCCCATCTGAGGCATGGTGGTAATCCCCCCGATGTTATTGGAGATGCCAAGAGCGCCTACGGTCAGAGCACTGTAGACCGTACTCATGGAGTTGATAATAACTTTTCCGAAGGAAAAAGCCATCTTTTCAATGATGACCGGTATGGAAAGAGTGATCATAGGTTTTGTGACCAGTGGCTTTAAGCTGATGCTTTGGGCGGAAAAACCAAAAGCGTTGTCTTTCTGGTTTAAATTTATTATAGCGGCAGCCAGAAGAAAGCATTGAGAGATAATGGTTGCTATGGAGATCATATTGATTCCGGCTTTCAGCACATAAACAAACAATGCAGTCATGGTAAGCTTGAGGGCAATGACTCCCATATTTAAATGCAGTATCCGTTTAGAATTTCCACGGGCACGTTCGATGGCGATGTAAACGTTGTTAAAAAAGCTGATGACCATTCCGACCAGCTCCAGCCGGAAATACTGGGTTCCTTCTGCAATAAAACTTTCAGGTGTCTTTGCAAGCTTTAAAAACTGAGGAGCAGCAGGGATTAAAATAATCAGAATAACGGCTCCCAGGATCGCACACATGGCAAACAGGCTGCTGACCCGTTTTTTTACCAGTTCAAAGTCCCCGGCCCCGTAGGCTTCACTGATCTTTAAGCTGGAGCCTATGGCAAGACCACCGCCCAATGCGGAAAGGGTTAGATTGATCTGGGATAAATAAGCCACCGCTGAGACAGAATTGGCACTGATGTGGGCTGCCATCATGGAGTCAAAAATTTTAAAAAACTGGTTTAAACTCTGGTATAAGGCCAGAGGGAAACCGACATAGAGGACAACCTTCCACATGTTGTCGTTTAATGCAAAATTGCGGAATTTCTCATCCTTGGCGGATAAGCTTGCTTTGGGTGACATGTTTTATCTCCTTTTGAGTAATTGATTCTTGTGCATGAATAAGCATAAATCAAAGAACGTATAAAAGCTACGAATAATATGTTGTATTTACAATAAACTACAGAAAAATTGTCATATTAAGATACTGCATTCTCATTCATGTTCACAAACCACCGGTCATGTGGTAAAATAGACCATAATGAAAGAGGGCAGGAGCGGATGATGGCAGAGAACCTTAATAAAAATGAAAAAACCAAATACCGTCTGGCTGACTCTATAAAGGAATGCATGAAAACCAAGCCTGTAGATAAGATTACGGTCCAGAATATTGTGGATGGCTGTGGAATGACCAGACAAACCTTTTATCGGAATTTTAAAGACAAATACGATTTGATCAACTGGTATTTTGACAAGCTGGTGCTGGAATCTTTTGCTCAGATTGGAGTGGATAAAACCGTATGCCAGAGCTTGTGTGAGAAATTTGAATTCATTAAAAAGGAAAAGATCTTTTTCACAGAAGCATTCCGCTCTGATGATCACAATTCCTTAAAAGAGCATGATTTTGAATTGATTATAGGATTCTATACAGAGCTTATGACCCGCAGAAAGCGGGAACCCCTATCGGAACATATCCAGTTTCTTTTGGAGATGTATTGCAGAGGTTCTGTCTATATGACAGTGAAGTGGGTCTTATCAGGCATGAAGAAAAGTCCAAAAGAGATGGCACAAAGCCTGACAGAAGCCATGCCTCCCGGTCTGGCGGCCGTATTTGCAGAAATAGGACTGGTATAATTTATAGTAGATATGTACAGAATGAAAGTTACAACCCTAAATTTGTGTAACATTTGTTACAAAATGACTGGATTGTAACTTTCTTTTTTACAAAGAATTTGTTAAAATAATAACATAAAGAACCGGGCGATAAGTTTCATGGTACGCCCCGGCGGAAGGAAAAGAAAAGGAGAGATTATCATGGTAAGCAGAATTGTATTAAATGAAACCTCATATCACGGCACAGGTGCCATTCAGGAGATTCCTGGCGAGGTTAAAAAAAGAGGGTTTAAGAAAGCATTTGTTTCCTCTGATCCGGATTTGATTAAATTTAACGTTACCTCTAAGGTTACAAAAATCTTAGAAGAAAATGGATTGGATTATGAGATCTATTCCGATATCAAACCAAACCCTACCATTGAAAATGTGCAAAATGGGGTAGAAGCCTTTAAAAAGTCAGGTGCTGATTATATCATAGCCATTGGCGGAGGTTCTTCCATAGATACATCAAAAGCCATCGGCATTATAATTGCTAACCCGGAATTTTCTGATGTAAGGAGCCTGGAGGGAGTGGCACCAACCGGGAATCCAAGCGTGCCCATCATCGCTGTCCCGACCACAGCCGGTACTGCAGCAGAAGTGACCATTAACTATGTAATCACCGATGTGGAGAAAAAACGTAAATTTGTATGTGTGGACCCTCATGACATTCCTGTAGTTGCAGTGGTAGATCCTGATATGATGGCAAGCATGCCGAAAGGCTTGACAGCGGCAACCGGTATGGATGCTTTGACTCATGCAATTGAAGGTTATATTACAAAGGGAGCCAATCCGATTACGGACATGTTTAATATTAAGGCAGTGGAACTTATTGCAAAGAGCTTAAGAGGTGCGGTGGAGAATACTCCGGAAGGCCGGGAGGGCATGGCACTTGGCCAGTATATTACCGGTATGGGCTTCTCAAACTGCGGTCTTGGTATCGTACATTCCATGGCTCATGCGCTGGGAGCAGTTTATGACACTCCTCACGGTGTAGGAAACGCCATTCTTCTTCCAACGGTTATGGAATTCAATGCCAGCGAAACCGGTGAAAAATACCGTGATATTGCTAAGGCAATGGGCGTTGAGAACACAGAAAAGATGACCGTCGAAGAATACCGCAAAGCAGCTGTGGAAGCTGTGAAGAAGCTTTCTAAAGATGTGGGAATTCCTGCAGATTTAAAAGAAATCGTAAAAGAAAAGGATCTTCAGTTCCTGGCAGAATCTGCAGTTGCAGATGCCTGTGCACCAGGTAATCCAAAGGAAGCCAGCCTTGATGATATCATCAGCCTTTACCGGTCCCTTATGTAATTGTTGATAATAGCAGAATTATCTGGCAGCCGTATGTACAGTAAAAAGTAAATATGTTTGAAAAGGCTTTCTAAAGTGGTTTAAAGACCATTCAGAGAGCCTTTTTCATGTGACCGTTTATCAATATGCTTTAGGCGGTGCCTGTTTTGTGACCATGCTATTCACGGTCTGGCCGAATTGGAATTTAAACTATAACTTGGGGTTATATTTTAAATTCCAATTCGGCAGGGGATTCGGTGTAAAAATCCTTGACAGTCTGCATTTTTTGGAACATAATGATAAACAATTATAAACTGACAGATATGCCGGTGTGGGAAAGGAAGAGTATAACATGCAGAAAATTACAATTGAGAAAACAACTTGCCCGAAGGAAAAACCAGGCAAAGACAATCCTTTGACATTTGGTACCATATTTACGGACCATATGTTTGAGATGGACTACGAAGAAGGAAAAGGCTGGTATGATCCGAGAATCGTGCCTTATCATAAGCTGGAGCTGGACCCGTCTTCCATGGTGTTCCATTACGGTCAGGAAATGTTTGAAGGTTTAAAGGCTTATAAAACGGAAGATGGAAGGATTTTGCTGTTCCGTCCGGATAAGAACATCGAGCGTGCCAACCGCAGCAACAGCCGCCTTTGTATTCCTGAGATTCCGGAAGATCTGTTTTTAGAGGCGTTAAAGGAAGTTGTAAAGGCAGACCAGGACTGGATTCCTACAAGACCGGGTACTTCTCTTTATATCAGGCCTTTTGTTATTGCTACGGACCCGTTCCTTGGAGTAAGACCCTCTCATACTTATAAGTTCATGATCATTTTGTCACCGGTAGGTGCCTATTATGCCAGCGGTCTTGATCCTGTTAAGATATGGATCGAAGATGAGTATGTAAGAGCTGTCAAGGGGGGAATCGGTGAAGCAAAGACCGGAGGAAATTATGTGGCTTCCCTGGCATCCCAGGTAAAAGCCCATGAGGAAGGATATTCTCAGGTGCTGTGGCTTGACGGAGTTTACCGCAAGTATATTGAAGAAGTCGGAGCCATGAACATTTTCTTTAAAATCAACGGTGTAGTGATCACGCCTGAATTAAACGGAAGCATTCTTCCTGGAGTTACAAGGAATTCTGTAATTGCTCTTTGCAAAGAATGGGGGATTCCGGTAGAAGAACGGCAGGTATCCGTAGATGAAGTGGTTGAAGCAGCGAAGAACGGTACGATGGAAGAATGCTTCGGAACTGGTACGGCAGCCGTTATTTCACCGGTAGGAGAACTTCGTTTTGAAGAGGAGCGGATGGCCATTGGCGGTGGAAAAATCGGAGAACTGACACAGAAGCTCTATGATACCATCACAGGCATTCAGCTTGGAAAGATAAACGGTCCAAAGGGCTGGAGTGTAGAAGTAAAATAACTCTTTCGATTACCCGGTGGGGCTTTTGCACCACCGGATTTTTTTGGAAATATAAGAAAAAGGATGTTAGGTATGGCGGCGGTTATTACGAAAGCGGTTGCATTTGTTGCAATCATTATCATAGGTTATTCCCTCAAACGGATCGGTTTTTTTGAACCGAAGGATTTTTATCTGATCTCCAGAATTGTAATTAAGATTACACTTCCGGCAGCCATTATATCTAATTTCAGCAAGATCACCATGGAAAACTCTCTTTTGTTTGTATGCCTGATTGGGATTTTGTGTAATTTATTAACGATTGCAGCTGGATATTTGATGAATTTAAGAAAATCAAAAGTAGACAAGTCCTTTGCCATGCTCAATATGTCAGGGTATAATATCGGGAATTTTACCATGCCCTTTGTGCAGAGCTTTTTAAGTCCGGCAGGCTTTGCAGTTACCAGTCTTTTTGATGCAGGGAATTCTGTAATGTGTACGGGAATGACTTACACCCTGGCAGGAATGGTATTGGGGGAAAATGGAAAGCCCTCCATAGGAAAGATGATAAAAAAGCTGTTTTCTTCTGTACCGTTTGATACCTATGTCATTATGACCATATTGAGCATATTAAATATTAAGCTGCCTGCCGTAATCATCAGCCTTTCTGATACTGCCGGAGGAGCCAATGCATTCCTGGCTCTTTTTATGTTGGGTATTGGTTTTGAGATTCGTATGGAAAAAGAAAAGATGGCTCAGATCATCAGGCTTCTGGGAGCCAGATATCTTATTGCAATTTTAGTATCCGTATTCTTTTATCTGCTGGCTCCCTTTGACTTGGAAATCCGCAGGGCTTTAGCCATAGTAAGCCTTGGACCGATTTCCTCGGTAGCTCCTGCATTTACCGGAGCCTTAAAAGGGGATGTGGGAATGGCCAGCGCCATCAATTCACTGTCCATAGTCATAAGCATTGTGACGATTACAGCAGCACTGATCATTCTTTTATAAGAAAAATATTTTCATGATGCTTGACAAAATGTTTTACCATGCTATAATTTAGATAGAAAGCATAATATGAAAACGCATTGACAAGAATAGTATCATAATAGGAAAGTCCAGAGAGAGACACGTTTGGTGAAAGTGTTTTACCGGAATATTATGAGAAGACCATCTTGGAGCGTCCCTTAATCGGGAACGGTGATTCCGTTATCATCAAATGAAGTGGTCTGAACATTTTTTGTTCACTCAAGCTGGGGTGGAACCGCGATTAATTATGATTAATCGTCCCTTTCTGTATGGAAACATATGGAAAGGGGCTTTTTTTGTTTGATAGGAAAGTTATAGGAATGCTCCTGTAGAATTAAAGTATTTCCTGCAGGAAGCACAAGACGCTTAAGGGAAAGCTGTCGCTAAAGTGACAGTGCATCAACAACAGAGTCTGACCAGTCAGGCCCTGACATGTTTGGAAATAGAATATATCACAACAAAATAAAGGAGATTGATGGTAAATGAAAATTACATTAAAAGACGGTTCAGTCAAAGAATATGAACATGCTTTATCAGTAATCGAAATCGCTTCTGATATAAGCGAGGGCCTGGCAAGGAATGCCTGTGCAGGTGAAATAGATGGAAAGGTAGTTGATTTAAGAACAATCGTTGATGCCGACTGCAATTTAAGCATATTAACAGTGAGCGATCCGGCAGGACTTTCTGCTTACCGTCATACCGCCAGCCATATACTGGCGCAGGCAGTAAAGAGACTTTACCCGGAAGCAAAACTTGCCATAGGACCTTCCATTGATAATGGTTTTTATTATGATTTTGATATTCCCTCTTTTTCAAGAGAGGATCTTGATAAAATTGAAGCAGAGATGAAAAAGGTCATAAAAGAAGGAGAGAAGATCGAACGTTTTACTCTTCCAAGAGAAGAAGCCATCAAGTTCATGGAAGAAAAGGGCGAGCCATATAAAGTAGAACTGATTCAGGATCTTCCGGAAGGTGAAGAGATCTCTTTCTACCGCCAGGGGGATTTCACAGATTTATGTGCAGGACCTCATCTGATGAGCACAAAGTCCATTAAGGCATTTAAGCTTATTTCTTCTTCCGGTGCTTACTGGAGAGGCAGTGAGAAAAATGCAATGCTGACACGTGTATATGGAACTGCCTTTGCAAAGAAAGAAGAATTAAACGAATATCTGGAATATCTGGCAAACATTAAAAACCGTGACCACAACAAACTGGGACGTGATCTTGAACTTTTTGCAACGGTTGATGTGATCGGCCAGGGACTTCCTCTTCTGATGCCCAAGGGAGCCAAGATCATTCAGACCTTACAGAGATGGATTGAAGATGAAGAGGAAAAGAGAGGCTATATGAGAACAAAAACTCCTCTTATGGCTAAAAAAGACTTATACGTCATTTCCGATCACTGGGATCATTATAAGGAAGGAATGTTCGTTTTAGGAGATGAGGAAAAGGATGATGAGGTGTTTGCCCTTCGTCCCATGACCTGTCCGTTCCAGTATTATGTATACAAACAAAGCCAGAAGTCCTATCGTGACCTGCCATGCAGATACGGCGAGACCTCTACCTTATTCCGCAATGAGGACTCCGGCGAAATGCACGGCCTTACCCGTGTCCGCCAGTTTACCATTTCCGAAGGTCATCTCGTTGTCCGGCCGGATCAGATTGAAGAAGAATTCAAAGGCTGTGTGGATTTGGCGAAATACTGTCTGACCACTCTGGGACTGGAAGGCGATGTAACCTATCAGATGTCCAAATGGGATCCGGATAATGCCAGTCATTATATGGGAAATGCTGAGATGTGGGATGAGGTTCAGGATATGATGCGTAAGATTCTTGATCATATCGGAATCAAGTATACAGAAGCGGTAGGAGAAGCAGCATTCTACGGTCCAAAGCTTGATATTCAGGCTAAGAATGTCTACGGTAAGGAAGATACCATGATTACGATTCAGCTTGATATGTTCCTTGCAGAGCGTTTTGATATGAGTTTCGTAGATAAAGACGGAACAAAAAAACGTCCTTATATCATTCACAGAACTTCCATCGGCTGCTACGAAAGAACTCTTGCATGGCTGATTGAAAAATATGAGGCTGCATTCCCAACCTGGCTATGCCCGGAGCAGGTGCGCGTACTTCCGATTTCCGAGAAGTATCATGAGTATGCTCAGAAAGTCGTTTCGCAGTTAAAAGACAACGGCATTCAGGCTACTGTGGATGAACGTGCAGAAAAAATCGGTTATAAGATCCGTGAAGCCCGTCTGGAAAAACTCCCATATATGCTGGTGGTTGGCCAGAAGGAGGAGGAAGAAGGCGTAGTATCTGTCCGCAGCCGTTTTAATGGCGATGAAGGTCAGCGCCCGTTAAAAGACTTTATTGATGATATCTGCCGTGAAATCCGTACAAAGGAAATCAAAAAGGTTCATGTAACAGAAGAAAAAAAATAAAATTGTCATAACAGCTTTGAAGCAGGGAAGGATCGTATTCGTGAGAATATTTTCCTTCCCTGTTGTGCATACTACCTTCTGAAATAAAATCTCAATAAGAATGCCAGGAGGAAACGTGTCATGACAAAATTAGATTGCAATGTAACAAATTGTCTCCACAATTCTGATAATTATTGCTGTAAATCAGCCATTATCGTAGAAGGTTCTCAGGCAAAGGACAGCTACGATACCTGTTGCGGCAGCTTTGATGAAAACCGGGATGGTTCTTTCCACAATTTATTTAAAACTCCGGAAAGCCGTTTGGAGGTGGATTGCGAAGCAGTAAATTGTGTTTACAATGAAGGCCGCCACTGTTCCGCAGAGCATATTGGAATAGCCGGAGATGGAGCACAGAAAGCGGAACATACCGAATGTGCTACGTTTAAGACCAGATAGGAATAGAAAAAGATGCGTCAGGAAAGCAGCTGGCGTATCTTTCTCTTTTTATGCAAATGTTTAAGAGGAATACAAAAGTTTACGATATGAAATCCGTGATTTCATTCAAATTACAGTAGAATTGCAGCGCTATATATGATATAATTATTATAAGATATTATTTATGTCGGTAAACCACAAAAAGATGTTGACAGATAAACAAACTTGTAGTATTATATTCTAAGTTGTGGAAACAACAGACAGGAAAGTAGGTATCCGCCTCACCATGGCACGAGCAAGTGTCCCTGGTTCATAGCCTTTGATACATAGGTGTTCTGTGTAAAGACTTTGGTGGTGGATAGCGTTTGTCTATCTACTTTTTTTTATGCCTATGGGCAAGAAACGTGGATTCCGACCAACACACACTATATTATGGAGGTGCACGACAATTAGCGATTTAATGATTAATGAACAGATCAGAGATAAAGATATTCTGTTGATTGGTGAGAACGGAGAGAAATTGGGTATTATGCCTACCAAAGATGCTTTGCAGATGGCAAAGGAAGCAGAACTCGACTTGGTTAAGATTGCTCCGACTGCAAAACCACCGGTTTGTAAGATTATCGATTACGGTAAATATCGCTATGAACTGGCAAGAAAAGAAAAAGAAGCTAAAAAGAAACAGAAGGTAATCGAAATTAAAGAAGTTCGTTTATCTCCTAATATTGACACGAATGATTTGAATACAAAGATGGGAGCCGCAAGAAAGTTCCTTGAAAAGGGAGATAAAGTTAAGGTAACCTTACGTTTCAGAGGTCGTGAGATGGCGCATATGTCAAAGTCCAGATATATTTTAGAGGATTTCGCTGAGAAATTATCTGATATCGCTACAATTGACAAACCATCTAAAGTGGAAGGAAGAAGCATGGTTATGTTTTTATCCGCAAAACGCTAAAAGAACATTATCAAGGAGGAAAATACAATGCCTAAATTAAAAACAAGCAAAGCGGCTGCAAAGCGTTTCAAGGTTACAGGAACAGGAAAGCTTGTAAGAAATAAAGCTTACAAATCTCACATCTTAACTAAGAAATCTACTAAGAGAAAAAGAAACCTTAGAAAAGATATCGTTACAGATGCAACAAACGCAAAAGTAATGAAGAAGATTTTACCATATTTATAGAATCTTAAGTTAAGAAGGAGGAAAAACCGATGGCAAGAATTAAAGGCGGTATGAACGCTAAGAAAAGACATAATAGAGTGTTAAAGATGGCTAAAGGCTATAGAGGCGCTCGTTCCAAACAATATAGAGTAGCAAAACAGTCCGTAATGAGAGCATTAACAAGTTCTTATGCAGGCAGAAAAGAAAGAAAGAGACAGTTCAGACAGTTATGGATTGCCCGTATCAACGCAGCAGCACGTATCAATGGAGTATCTTATAGCGTATTTATGCACGGATTAAAGTTGGCCGGTGTTGACTTGAATAGAAAAGTACTGGCTGATATGGCTGTGAATGACGCTGAAGGCTTTGCAAAGTTAGCTGAACTGGTAAAATCCAAAGTAGCTTAATTGCTTATCCAAACCCCGAAGACCTGGTGCTTACGGGGTTTTTTTCTGCCCGGAAATAAGTTGATGCCAGGGTCTTCTATGATTGATCGCTTTATCATAGAAGACCCTGGCATTTTAATGCAACGGATTGGTCTGCCGCGTGATATTTTGTTTTGGTTCATGAGCTTTTATTTTATAGATTTGGCTTCTGCTTCAGTCAATATATCTACATATGCATTCCTCAATTCTTCCTCTGCGGAGCAATGCTGCATATAATACCAGTCCGTAACTTTTTTGGTTATTTCTTTATCGCTGCCTTCTGCTTTAAAAGGATATACTACGATTAATTGATCTGTATCTTTGTTTCTTAATCCTATTTTTTCTGCATTTTCAAATTTTCCCATTTTATTTTCCTTCCTTAGAGCAATTGAGTAATGAGCTGCTTTACTGGTTTGATGAAGTTATTATAAATCACATAAATTTATATGTCAAAGGATAATATGCATACTTTGATATGGATAAAAGCGGTTTATTTGTGGCTTATTATACTTTGATAAAATAAGTTGGAATTAATAACAGTTTTTACCGGACCTTTAAAATAGAATCAAAATTTATGAACGGTTATACCATTTTCACACCTTGTCTATTCAATCCATATAATGTAATGTAACCATTAATTGAAAAGAGGTGAAACTTATGGGTTGCTTCAATTGGGGTGGCTGCAGGTGTAACAACAATAATAATTGGTGGAATGACTGCAATAATAATGGAAATAACAATCGTTGTGAGCGGGAAATAAGAGAAGCTTACAGAGCTGGCTTTAGAGATGGATGCAGAAGAGCACCATGCCGCTGGCGTAATGATTATGATAACGACTGTGATTAAATGCAATGAAACTTTACTGTAAAATAAAAAAAGATAAAAAATAAGGCAGCGTTCAGGTATTTAAACGCTGCCTTATGCAATGGTAGGCTCATCTTTTGGATTGTTAAATGGAACAGGTAAACATATCGATGCGGTTTAAAGAGATTCCGGTAAATGACCAGCCGAATCTGCGGTCCCAGCGAAAGCCGGATACGCTATTGCGCCAGATCTGAATGGGGAAAAACCAGAATTCCTGTCCGTTGCTCATCCATATATAGGTAAAACGTCCCATGCATTGCCTGATGGAGCCGGCATCTATCATTCTGGCACCTGAACGTGCCTGGGCTGGCTTTTGCGGTGTTCTGGAAGGGGGAGGCCCCATCGGAGCCCGGCCACCAGGGGGATTTGTATTAAAGGGAAATGGAGGCATATGATTACATCCTTTATATTTATTTGATATTAGTATTATATGAAAAAGGGTTGGATGCAGTTAATGCAATCAATAACTGTTTGATAATTGCAGCCCAAATTCTTTTGAGTATTGGCTTTTTCCAGATATGTCAAATCACTGGATGGACATGGATTCACACGTTGTCTAAGGGTTTCATATTATAAGGTATAATAATAGAAAAGAGGTGTATCGCATGGGCTGTTTTGGCAGATGTTCTAATAACAGAGGCAATTGGAATAATTGCAGATGTAATGACAACAATGACTGGGAAGAGAGAAAAAGAAGAGCTTACTGGGCTGGTTTTCGTGATGGTTGTAACAATCCAAGATGCAGGTGGAGAAACGACAATGACAATGATAATGACGATTGCGGCTGTTAATAATAGAAAAAAAGCGGAAAGTCTACAGGAGATGGAGACTTTCCGCTCGGAAATATGGGTGTCCTAAGGCACCTGGTACCACCTTGACAGGTATGTACGTTAAATAGTATTCTTTTAAAAAAGAAAATATGCCATGTTGTAAAAAATAATGAGAAATACAGGTAACACATTGCTTTTATATATTTAACAAACCCCCGGATATATATATCCGGGGGTTTGTAAGGTCTGCTGTAAAAACTCCCTGAGTAGGACTTGAACCTACGACCCAACGGTTAACAGCCGTTTGCTCTACCAACTG
>NZ_JBKVXF010000003.1:0-183517 GCF_046972725.1 Lacrimispora sp.
TGCCAAGGTCGGGGTCGCGGGTTCGAGTCCCGTCTCGCGCTCTTCATATGAAGAGAAGAAGCAGATTTCCAGTTGGAGGTCTGTTTTTTTGTGCGCGTTTTAGGCTGTGGATGACTGCAAATTATGAATATTTAGATATTGAAAGTACTCTTATGTTTCCTTGATAGACGTTTATTAATTTTCTATAATACCTGCCAGTGCTTTATCTGACCGTTTTTTCCTAAAGTAAAGAATGCGACCTTTTATGTTTCTGTATAGGAAGGTGCTCTTTTCATGGTTCTTTCATGAATGCGGTTTTTTGTTAAGCTTTTTTCGTATATTTTTCTCTTATTCAAGCACAGCTTAAAGGCGTTCTGCGGTTTTCTTTATGGCGGGGCTCCCAAGATATGAGGATATTTAATTATCATTGGCCTCCACGGTCTATAATAATTTAATTTTTATAAGATTGTTCAGTAAAGTAAAAAATTTAAAAAAAGTTCTTGCAATTAATTTTTAATGGAATTATGCTTTATTTAAGGATATCCTTCATAACGTAAAGGAGGAAATTATAGTATATGAATCATAAAAAAATTGAAATGCTTGAAAAGATAATCAGCAGCGATTATAACAATATTACCGGTATAATTATACGTAAAAATGGTGAAGAGGTGTATGAGAAATACTTTAACGGGTATACAGCCAATTATGCCACTCATGTATATTCCATAACAAAGAGCGTTTTTTCTGCACTGCTTGGCATTGCTATTTGTAAGGGGAATATTAAAAGTGTCGGCCAGAAGGTGTTGGACTTTTTCCCTGATTATATGGTAGTTAGGGGGGAAGAAACGATACAGCGTATTACAATTAAAGATATGCTGACTATGACCGCCCCTTATAAATATGATACGGAACCGTATGAAAGGTTCTTCACAAGCGAAAATCCGATTCAGGATGCACTTGATTTATTAGGTGGAGACAAACCAATTGGTGAGTTCAATTATTCTGCTATTGGCGGCACACATATTTTATCTGGCATTCTGGCAAAAGCGACGGGACAATCAATACTTGACTTTGCTGCGGAAAACTTGTTTTTGCCGTTAAAAATCAATGTTCCTCAAAATATTGTTTTGCATAGTCAAGAAGAGTATATGGCTGTTATGAATGGTAAGAATACTCTTGGCTGGGTGGTAGACCCACAGGGATTTCATACAGCAAGCTGGGGACTCTTTCTAACACCTTCAGATATGGCCAAAATAGGACAGCTTTATTTAGATGGCGGCATGTGGCAGGGGAAACAAATTGTACCACGTGAGTGGGTCGCTGAAAGCACCAGGGAACATAGCCGTTGGAATTCCCTGTCTTATGGTTACCTATGGTGGGTTATTGATGATAAAGAACATATTTACGCGGCCTTGGGAGATGGTGGGAATGTAATTTATATTAATACAAAGAAAAAGACAGTGATTTCTATTGCTTCTCTTTTTCTACCGGATGCTAAGGATAGAATAGAGCTTATTAGAGAATATATCGAACCCATACTTGAGGATTGAATGTAGCGAATTTCATTTACTGCAAATACACTGTTTCATTTTCTTAAATCAGGATCACTGGATAAGCCGGTGATCCTGATTTGGGCAACCAGAGCCTTTCTTTTGTTAATGGAATGAATTTGATACACTGGGATTTTAAAAGAAACGGGGCTAAGGGAATTGTGAAAACCATGGTGAATCATTCAATACCATCTTATATAACAGGTTTATAGTAGCTGTATAAGATGAATGGTCAAAGCAGTTTAATAATTTATCAAAGGTAACATACCAATTAATTAGCTTCTTTATATGGCAGACCCCTTATAATACAGTTGTAACAGCATCTATTAGGAAGCGAGAAATGTTTTACATACATACACGTTAAACGCATAATGGATGCAGCACTTTCAAACGGTTGAATTTAAGCTGTTTTTTGCAGATGGCTCTTTGGGATTTTTCGATTTTAGATTATATGCCAGGTCCTTACGGAAGGCGGGAAGAACTTTAAATGATCTGGTCAAAGGCTCTTGAAGGAATCATTTTAATTTATTTGACAAAGAAAATAAAATGATATAGAGTTAGAGGTGACTAACAAACCGCATGAGGAGAGCACATGGAAGAGTATTATGAAATTTTAAGAAAATCTGATCTGTTCCAATCGGCCGATGGTGAGACGATCAAACATGTCCTCTACTGTTTGGAGGGACATGTCAGGCTTTATGGCAAGGGGGAAATAATATATCATTATGGAGATATGATATCAAATGCCGGTATCGTCCTTGAGGGGAAGGCAGAGCTTATTGTACCGGGAGCGACAGGAGATGACTCAAGCATAAAGATGGCTGTTCCCTCAGATTCTTTTGGGTGCTCCCACTCCTGTATCACAGACCAGCCTTCCCTTGTAACAGTTATTGCATGTAAGAAAACGAAAATTTTATTTTTAAAGATGTCAAAGCTTTTTAGTGAGGAAGCAATCAGATGCAGATTTGCCTCTCTGGTAACTGCTAATTTATTAAGGCAGACAGCTCTTGCAAATCTGGAACAGAATCGAAGGATTCATATTATGAGCAGGCGTTCGATACGGGATAAAATCTGGGCCCTGCTAAAGGATACTCCTTTTGAAGGAAATCGCTGCCTGATCGAAATGAACAGACAGGAAATGGCAGATTATCTTGGTGTTGAGAGAAGTGCATTGTCAAGAGAACTTAGCAGAATGAAAAAGGAAGGCCTTATCGATTATAGAAAAAATGTATTTATAGTAAATAAATATCAATAAAAGGATTACTTTCGTTGCCGTTGCAATGGAAATAATCCTTTTTTTCTTATAGACTTATACATGAGTTAGTTACAACTAACAAAAAGGAGGATAATATGAAATTAAGACTAAAAACGACTTCACTTTTAGCAGCAGCCATGTTGTTATTAACTGCATGTGTTTCAAATAGTAATAAAGAAGTTGCTGCCTCGTCTGCGTCAGAGACCGCATCGGAAGCAATAACTGCGTCGGAAGCAATAACCGCTGCCGGGGAAAATGAAACTGGTTCTAAAGGGGAAAGCGGACTTGCGGGAACCCATACCGTAGTGGACCATGGTGGAAACCGTGTGGAGGTTCCAGATAAAATAGAGCGTATTGTCATCGATCAGATTCCAATATTATCTACATATATGGCATACTTTGAAGGCTCGGCACCGCATATTGTAGGTTACAGCGGCTCCTTTAAGGAAACGATTTCTGATACCGCCTTAAAGAATATTGCACCGGAACTGCTGGAATCATCAGATACCGTGTATGCACAATCGGAGCTTAACATAGAGGAAATCATTAAGCTGAAGCCGGATGTGATTTTTTATAATGCAAATAATAAGGAGCATGCACAAATATTGGCTTCCAGCGGAATCCCAGCCATAGGATTTGCAACAGTAGGTGCAGATTCCCCTGCAGATCCAATCGAAAGATATAAGGAGTGGCTGTCACTTCTTGAGGAGGTGTTTGGAGAGAAGGGGAAAATGGATGGTTTCATTGAAGCAGGCAATCGGATCGTTGAAGATGTGGAAACCAGAATCAGTAATATTCCAGAGGAAAAGCGCCCAAGTGCAATGATTTTATTTAAGCTGATGGATGGCGTTCCTCAGGTTTCCGGCAAGGGAGTATTTGGTGATTATTGGCTGCAGCACCTGGGAGTGAAGAATGTCGCGGAGGAGACAAAAGGGTTTGCCCAGGTTAGCTTTGAACAGATATATCAATGGAATCCGCAGGTATTATTTATTAACGGCCCGGGTCTGTTAAAGTTAAGCAGGCAGGATGTGATAGATAATAACGTTGAGGGTGTGGATTTTTCAACCATTCAGGCAGTAAAAGACAAACGTGTATATAACACAACCCTGGGAATGTGGAACTGGTTTACACCTAATCCGGATGCGCCTCTTGTGCTCGCCTGGCTTGCATATAATACTTATCCGGAAGAATTTTCGGACTATCCTCTGGAAACGGTAATACGTGATTATTACCAGGACTTTTACGGATATGAAATTACGGAGGAGGAAATGGAGGGAATGCTTCAATTGCGATGAAAAATACAGTTTGGGTCAGACATAACAAATTCACGGTTGCCGCAATACTGGCAATGATTCTATTACCAATTGCTACTGCGCTTATAAGTTTGTGTATCGGAAGAATGAATCTTTCTGTTATAGAGGTTCTTACCACCTTATCTGATGCAGCAAAAGGCAACAGACAAAGCCAGAACTATTCCATTGTAATTAATTTAAGAGCACCGAGAATCATCATGGCAGTGATTGTGGGAGCTGGCCTTACCTGTGCAGGCAATGCCTTTCAGTCACTTTTTTCCAATCCCCTTGCAACACCGGATGTATTAGGTGTTACAAGCGGAACCTGTGTGGGTGCGATCATAGCCATTATTATGTCCATGGGAATTATGGAGACTCAGCTGCTTGCTTTGGCGTTTGGACTTTTTGCTGTATGGATCACTATGGTTCTGGCAGGAGATCGAAATGGACAGTCCGTAATATTCCTTGTACTGGCTGGAGTGATTATATCAGCCCTGTTTAATGCAGTGGGGTCTTTATTGAAATACACGGCGGACCCTTTGGACAAACTTCCGGCGATTACCTATTGGCTGATGGGAAGCTTTACAAGTGCCTCCTATAAAAAGATTATGGTAGGTTCGCCCCTCATACTTGCAGGCATTGCAGTGATATATCTGATGAGATGGAAATTAAATATATTATCCCTGAGCAGTGATGAGGCAAGAGCGAGCGGAATGGATTTAAAGAGAACCCGTCTGGTCTTCGTGCTGGCGGCTACCGTCATAACCGCTTCCTGTGTTTCCATGTGCGGGCAGGTGGGCTGGATTGGTCTTCTGATTCCTCACTGTTCCAGAATGCTTGTAGGAAGCAACAATCGCTATGTGGTTCCTGCAGGAATCAGCATTGGCGCCAGTTTTATGATTATAATTGATACATTTTCAAGAAGCATCAGCGTCATTGAACTTCCGCTGTCCATTCTTACCGCAATTCTTGGGGCACCGGTATTCATTTCATTGTTAAAAAGAAACAGGGGGGGCTTACATTGATACTTGAAGTACAGAATGGAAGCTTCGGCTATCCGGGTCAGCAAAAGATTTTGAAGAACATGAACTTTAAATTGAATAAGGGCAGGATTCTGGCCGTGCTTGGTCCCAATGGAGCAGGAAAAACAACGCTTTTAAAATGTATGGTCGGGCTTTTGGACTGGGTGGAGGGGAAAAGCTTTCTATATGGAGAGGATATAAAAAAAATCAATGCAAGGAAGCTGTGGTCAAAGGTTTCCTATATCCCCCAGTCTCACGCATTTGCATTTTCCATCACAGGTCTTGAGATGGTTGTTCTTGGGCGCAGTGCACACCTTGGAGTCTTTGAACAGCCAGGCATCAGGGACATTCAGATGGCTGAGGAAGTAATGAAGCGGATAGGAATAGAAAGACTGGCAGGCAAAGACTGCAACCATATGAGCGGGGGAGAGCTGCAGATGGTGCTGATCGCAAAGGCGCTGATAAACAGCCCTGATCTCATTATTCTTGATGAACCGGAAACAGGACTTGATTTCCACAATCAGATACTGGTGCTTGACCTGATTGAACGTATGGCTCATGAGGAGGGAATCTGTGCAGTTATGAATACCCATTATCCAACCAACGCCATTTCCGTTTCTGATGAAACCCTTATGCTGAGCAGTACCGGTGAATATGTATTTGGGCAGACGAAAGAGATCCTTAATGAAGAAAATATATCAAAAGCATTCCATGTAAAGGTTGCAGTCAATGAATTTTCATATGACAACCGTATCGTAAAGAGCATTGTTCCAATTTCGATTACGGACCATAAAGGAGGAAGATTATGACAGATTTAAGTACAGCACTGGAAATGATACAGAAAAACTATGAAAGATATAAGGAACCTGTGCCAATCATAAAAGAATTTGTCATGGGATACCGGTGGTTTATGGTTGCCGATACCAATGACAGATTATCCATGTCCCTTCGGGTGGGACAGGAAAAAAGTTTTGAAGAATATGAGAAAATATTGAAATCCTTCATTGGCAGACCGGCAGATGACTGTGTGTATGAGATAATAAAACGTTCTGATCCTGAGCTTAGAACCATAGCGGCTTGTTTATGCAATCTCTTAAGTAAGCCATTTAACACGGCAGACAGGCTGAAAGACAGAGGGATCATCCGTACAGAAGGGCGGGTATTTGACTATGAGGTAAAGGATAAAAAGGTTGGGATCATAGGGTATGGTCTGTATAATGAGGTTTTTCTTGGAAAGTGTAAGGAATTTCATGCGTTTGATTTTCGGGATCCCAAGGGAATTTTAAATTACAGAATTGGAAATGAAACGAAGGTGTATCCGGAACATATCCACTGGCATCTTGGAGATAATGCGCTGGAACATAAGGAGGTACTTGAAGGTCTGGATATCGTAGTAATGACTGGCTGTACAATCGTGAATAATACCTATAAAGATATTCTTCACACGTGTAAAAATGCAGAAATAAGAGGCATATATGGTCCAAGCGCCGAACTATGTCCGGAATATCTGTTTGATCTGGGATATAATTATATATTCAGTGCTTCCGTAAGAGATAAAGAAGCATACTATAAATCTACGTTCGCTGCAATTCCGGAAGGAATGGATTTATCCTATATGGATTGCTATGAGCTCAGCAAAAAAGCATAGGAGGCAGTATTTTGCAGACAGGAGTATATTCCATTTCAAAAAAGCACATGCCAAAACAGGGAACGACAATATCAACAAATGCGGAAATAGGTAAAAGGTCTATGGTACACCACTTTTCACTGGGCAGCGGTACGGATATAAGTTCAGAAGCTTATGAGAATCCGGTTCTTTACATCGGAGCCAGTGGAAGGGGGCTGTTTCATATCGGCAGCGGCGGTGATTGCAGGCTCGTGATGAAATCGCAAAATGTTATTTTTTTACATGCGGGAACATTTTGCGGAATCAAATCCGAAGGAGAAGAGGGTCTCATATACACAGAAGTACTATTAGAGAAGGGAAATAAGATGAACGAAATATTAAAAGCCAATGAGGTATTTGATCTAAAGAAGCTGATAGACTATGAGGAGGGCAGCATCGTCAATATTGACCTTGCGTCCGGAAAAGATATGAAATTTATGATACTGGCGTTTGATGACGGCTGTATGCTTTCGGAACACAAAGCGCCTGGTGATGCACTGTTTTTTGCACTGGAAGGAAAGGCAATTCTTAACTATGAAGGAAAAAGTTATAATATAAAAGAGGGTGAAAACTTCCGTTTTGAAAAAAACGGACTTCATAGTGTGAAGGCGGAGGGAAAATTCAAAATGGCATTATTGCTTAGTTTGGAATAATACGGTGAACCTCATTATATTAAGTTTTAACATTCAACTGGACAAGGAAAGAAACCTTGTCCAGTTATTTCTATGTTTATATATGGTTTTTTCCAATGCTTATGGGCAGACAGGTTTCAGTGCTATTCCACGTAATCCTTGACAGCTATCCTTATAGAAGTTAAAATGTAGGGTAGGGTACAGAAGAATATTTCTGAATCCCCCTGAGTTACCATGCTTTTTAGAATAATAGGGTTCGAGTCCCGCCTCGCGCTCTTTGTTTTGGAGTGATATCGGGTTTCCAGATTCTGGGAATCCTTTTTTTATCATACAGGAACGTTCCTCCTAAGGATAAAAAAACTCCGGTGCAGGAGTCCAAAATCGGACTCTTTCTTTTATTTTAACGGATTCAGGCATTGCATTTAAGAATGAGAAATAATATAATACGGAATTGCAAATTTTAAAATTATTACCAAGGAGGCTGTTATGATACATGTTAAGAATATATGGAAAATTTTTATTGACGATCTGAAGCATATTGTATTAAATCCTGTTGCGATCATCATTGCCCTGGGACTGATCATTATCCCCTCTCTTTACGCCTGGTTCAACATTGCGGCAAGCTGGGATCCTTATTCCAATACGAAAGGGCTCAAGGTAGCGGTTGTCAATGAGGATAAAGGAGCGTCCATAGACAGTATATTTGATACAGATATCGATGACTCCCTGATTAATATCGGTGAGATGATCCTCGATGAACTGCGGAAGAATGATCAGATCGGATGGCAGTTCGTAGACAGCAGCGATGCCATTGACGGAGTGGAATCCGGAAAGTATTATGCAGCCGTTGTTGTTCCTGAGGATTTCAGCCAGAAGATATCCAGCGTTCTTACCACCGACATTGAGCGCCCTGTTTTGCAGTATTATGTAAATGAAAAAAAGAATGCCATTGCCACAAAGATCACTGATAAGGGTGTGGAGACGGTCCAGCAGCAGATCAATGAAACATTTATCAATTCCACCTCCAAGGTGTTTAGCAAGGTGTTAAATAATTACTCAGAGGATTGGAGTACGGATAAGGAAACGGGCAGGAACGATGTTATCAGTTCCCTTACGGATGCAAAGAAGGACCTAAATCAGGTGGTGGACACCATCACCATGCTCCAGTCCACCCTGCAGACGGTCAACACCTTAAATGACGGAGTGAAGGGAACACTTCCGGATGTGAACAAGATGATCACCTCCGGCGGACAGACGGCCGACAGTGCAAAGGATTTGATCGATGCCTCCAGAGGCTTTTCCGGGATCATGACGGATGGTCTTAAGGATACCCTGGATAATATTATGAAGATAGAAGAAACCGTATATGAAACCTTTCAGGCGGTTAATAAGCTTACGGATGCATCAGCCGATACTGTTGCGGATTCTTTAAAGAATATGCAGGGCCTGCTTCAGGCTGGTTTAGACCAGATCAATGGGGTGATAAAGGTTCTTGGAACGCTGAATCAGTCGCTCCCTGTTCCGATTTCAGATGCTTCGGTTCTCCAACAGCAGCTGACTGCGCTTGCAAAACAGCAGCAGGAAGTCATAAACAAGCTTGCTTCCGCAGAAAAAACCGTACGGCAAACCAAGCATCTTCCGGATGATGTGGAAGAGGACATCGGTAATTCTCTTGACGGACTCTATAACACGATTTCGGAAGTCCTGAATTTTTATAATGGCAGAGTGGAAGTTCCCCTTAAGGATAGTCTGGATAAAACCTATGATGCATTAGGCGTTACTTCAGGAGCTTTAGACAGCATCGGCGGTTTAGTAGGCCAGGTAGACGGAACCCTCTCAAGCGTCACCGCCTCTTCCCAGAGCCTTATTGAGTCTTTGGACAGTGCCAGGAGCCTGATCGGAAGAAGCCAGGAACGGATCGATGACATGATTGAAAGTGTCAATAAGGTGGCTGACAGCAAGCAGCTGAATAAAATCATGGATATTATGAAGAATGATCCGGAACAGTTCAGTGAATTTATGAAAACACCTACAGATATGGTGACGAATAAGATTTATCCCGTGGAAACCTATGGATCTGCCATGGCGCCCTTTTATTCTGTTCTGGCAATCTGGGTAGGCGGTATGCTTTTGGTAGCTCTCTTAAAGTGCAAGGTAGAGGAAAAACGGGCAGTGGGTCTTAAGCTGTATGAGACTTACCTGGGAAGATATATGACGTTTTTACTGTTTGGAATTCTGCAGGCACTGGTAGTCGCGCTAGGAGATCTTTACCTGTTAAAGATCCAGTGTCTGCATCCGGGCAAATTTATTCTGGCAGCTATTTTTGCCAGCATTATTTTCAACAGCATTATCTATTCCATGACGATCTCCTTTGGAGATGTGGGAAAAGCAATTGCCATTGTATTTATGGTCATTCAGGTAGCGGGTTCCGGCGGAACGTTCCCCATTCAGGTAACACCGCGGTTTTTCCAGATGGTGAATCCTCTGCTCCCGTTTACCCATTTAATCAATGCGATGAGAGAATGTGTTGCCGGAATGTATCAGAATGATTATTGGAGATACCTGGGAAATGTGGTGATTTTTATTCCTATCTCGTTGCTGGTTGGAATTGTATTACGGAAGAAGGTGCTGGAACTGAATGAATTTTTTGAAGAAAAGCTTAGTGAAACGGGAATCTTTTAAAAAGAAAAAGGGATTTCACATACCTGGTGTGAACCCCTGGGTGTTAAAGGCAGTTTCTGCTGTTCTGGCAGCTGCAGTGATTTTTTCTATTGTCTGGTATGTGCTGCCCGTGTATCATGCGAAGTATTACCTGACCCGGTCTGCACTTCAGACGAGAGAACATCTTAGAAAATTGTGGGATCAGAACGAAGGGGAAGGCGATGCCTACGAGGATTATCTAAAGCTGGTGGCTGATGAAGTAAAGTGGAACGGTCATTCGGTACTTCTTCTTCCGGGAGGTCTTGGGATATCTTTTACGGAACAGCGCAATCAGGATGAAACGTTTGCCCAGGGCACCTTAAATGTCTATTTCCTGGGAGCTATCCGGGAGGGAATCAGCTACTGGGCAAATCAGGACAAAGTTGTGTTCCATATACCTGGAATTACCCAGATTACGGCAGAGACCTCACAGAATACGCTGAAAGACACTCTGGGAATTATGGTGACACCGAAAAAGAAGAGGGAAGCGGTTGACCGGATCAGGACGCTGGAAAAGGATACCATTCATATGATGGGCAAAAGCCAGATCCGTTTTTCCAAACGAAACAGTGCCGGCGTAGTGATAGAAGCTGAGATTCCGGCCGCTGAGTTCGATTCTTATCTGGCAAAGATCGGGGATTATGTTCTGGAGGGACCTCTAAAGGATATGAAAGACTGGGGCCAAATGCTTAAGGACAGAAAGACTCAGGGAGAAACCCAGAAGGTCACGTTTGTCATTGATAAAAGCATGAATGTTTCTGAGGTTCATGTGGAGGGGCTTGGAGATCTTTCCCTTGGGCTTGAAGGGAACGGAGGGCTTACATTTGCGGGCAGTGTTTCTTTAGGCGGCAAGGTCCTTTCCGTTGACACAAAGCTCTATTTTGGAAACGGAGCGGAGGGGAAACGCTCTTTTCAGATTACACAGTTGGATGTTACATATAACAACGGAAGTTTCGATCTCATATTGGAACTGAGCGGAGGTTACCAGGGCGGAAGGATTTCCTCCGGTGCCATGGAGCCTGATAAGCTTGTTTCCGCAGAAGGCCAGCCGGAGCATGACAGCCTTAAGGAAGCCAGGGACTTGTTTATAAAGAAAATCCGGATTCTTGGTTTTGATCTCAAAGAATAAAATATTGGTTGACAAATGGAACTGTAACTTTTATAATAACAGTAAGAAGGCTGGGATTACAAAAGTTACAGTTTTTTATATTTATATATTTAATCGTAAAAAACCGGATAATCCATACAATAATGATAAAACTAATAAAATGAGCAAATTACATGTGATGTAATATCATTTGAAGCGAAAAAGGAGGAATATATATGGCAATCGTAACATTAACACAACAGAATTTTGAGTCGGAAGTATTGAATAACAAAGGGATTGTACTGGTGGACTTCTGGGCTACCTGGTGCGGACCCTGTAAGATGTTTGCTCCCGTTATGGATGAGATAGCAGCGGATAACATTCCGGATCTAAAGGTCGGAAAAGTCGATGTGGATGAGAATCAGGACCTTGCAGGAAAGTACAAAGTAATGAGCATTCCAACGGTCGGTATCTTCAAAGACGGAAAGCTTGCTGCTACGTCTGTCGGAGTGAAATCAAAAAAGGAAATTATGGAACTGATAAACAATTTAAAGTAATAAATTGCAATGGCCCCAGGCAATTCGGTGTGAAGAATTGCCCGGGGCTTTTTTTTACGTGATTTATACTTTTCAAATTCGACAATCTATATTAGAATAGTTACATAGCAGGGTTGACCTTCCCCTATAGAGGAAGGATTATACTTGTATTATATGCAATAAGGGCGTGTAGGAAAAGGTAAAAGGGCTGGATGATGTAAACATAATGGGGGTTATATGGAAGAAAAAAAAGTATTCTCCATCGGAGAAGTCAGTAAAATCTGCAATATTTCAACCAAAGCCTTGCGTTTCTATGATAAGATCGGGATCATTTCGCCTGATATGATCTGTAAGGAGAACAGCTATCGGTATTATAACAAAGAAACGCTTTTAACCGTCCCGATTGTCAAATATTATAAACAGATGGGATTCAAGCTGGAAGAAATGCAGGGGCTTGTGGAGGGAAATACCTATTATTATCTGGAACAGAATTTCCGAAACAAGATTGAGCAGCTCCGGGAGCAGGAGCAGCAGATTCACAACAGTTATATTGCAGTCAGGGATTGGTACGAACTGATCCAGGAAGCCCATATGGTACGAGAGAACAATGTTCACGATGTTGCCGTAAAGTATATACCGGCTGCCACCTACTGCTCCATGCAGCAGGCGTTTGATTATAATTACATGGAATCCATTATTAATATCGAATGGACCAACCACTTAGAGAGTGCAGAGAATGAGATTACAGGAGCTGTGATCTTAAAGTTCCAGTCTTTTGAAGAAAAGATGAAAGGGGACTGTAAGCGTGCGACCATCATGCAAGAGGCCATCCATCCCTGCAAGGACTGTATGAACCGCCAGGTTTACGGCGGTTTTATGGCGGCATCGGTTTATCACATCGGCAAACTGGAGACCATTGATAAGGAATATGAAAAGATATTGGAATGGGCCGCAAAGAAAGGTTATAAATGTGGAACAGAAAGTTATGAACGGTATGTCGTGGACTACTGGACCACCAGAGATCCGGACGAATTTGTTACCGAGGTTAATGTACCGATCTACAGATAGTAATTGCCTCTGACACAGAATTCAATAAAAGGATTTTGTGGCGGAGGCGTTTTTAAGTTCCGAAGGTTTATGAAAATCATAAATCCGATTTACATATATGTAAGACGCATATGAGTGGATATTTATACGCTTCATCTGCCGGACTTTAAAAAAATAAAAACCGGTTGACATTCCCCATATGGGTAAGTCTTATACTAAATGCATAGAAAAACACATGCCGGTAAATAAAAATTAGTAACATTAACTGGCGCAAAGTGTTTTCTAAGCGTTTTCAGCTGAACGTGAAGAGAAAAACAGGAGAAGTGCATGAACATGCACGCTTCCAATGGGGGAGGAAATTAAAAAATGACAGAAACGCGAAAGAGATTTAAAAAGATTGGCATTACAACGGGTATCATATCCGGACTTACGTATGGCTTATATACAACCTTCGTATTGATTGCGGGTAATTACAAACCACTGGCGGGAGCAGGAGAAATTATCCCAGGACTTGCAGGAGCGCTTATCCTTGCATATGTAACCTCAGGGCTTAACGACCTGTTTGCAGGTTTATGGCTCACTGCCTACAACATCAAAACGGGCCGTATCAGGGAACTGGGCAGAAGCCTGAAGCTGTTTCCCGGTAAGATTTCACTTGTTGGTTCTTTCGTAGGCGGACCGATTGCATCAGGCGCGTACATCTTGGGGCTTAACATGGCAGGAGCCTATGCAATTCCCATCTCAGCCATGTATATTCTTTTTGGAGCGTTCTTTTCAAGAATCATCTTAAAGCAGAAGATCGTACCGAGAGTAGGCGCGGGTATGCTGATCTGTGTGATCGGAGCCATTGTTATCAACTGGGTAAAACCGGAAGGAAGCTCGAATTTTACACTTGGGATTATTTTTGCATTTGTTGCGGCTGTTGGCTGGGCACTGGAAGGCGTATTCGCTGCCTACGGAAGTGCCATGCTGGATTCTGATGTGCTCATCAATATCCGCCAGCTTTTATCCGGTATTGTAGACCTGTTTATTATTTTGCCTCTTATAGGCGGTATGGGTCTTTTGGGAGATACGATGCAGTCTGTACCACCGGTTGCATGGCTCCTTCTTTCCGGCCTCTGTGCTGCGGTTTCTTATCTGTGCTGGTATAAATCAAATAGTACGGTAGGCTGTGCCGTGGGAATGTCTCTGAATATTACCTATGCGTTCTGGGGCGTGCTTTTCTGTATCCTGTTCGTAAAGCAGCCTGTAACACCAACCATTGTTGCAGGTTCTGTTATTATTATTTTAGGCGCAATTTTAGTTTCCGTGAACCCATTGGAATTGTTAGGGAAAAAGGAGGAATAAAAAATGAAATATGATGCATTAGGAATGATCGAAACAAAAGGACTGGTCGGCTCCATTGAAGCTGCAGATGCTATGGTGAAGGCTGCAAACGTTACACTGATTGGCAAGGAATTTGTAGGCGGCGGACTCGTTACGGTTATGGTAAGAGGAGATGTAGGTGCTGTGAAAGCGGCAACGGATGCCGGTGCAGCTGCAGCTCAGAGAGTCGGAGAGCTGGTTTCCGTACATGTGATTCCGCGTCCTCATGCAGAGGTTGAGACAATTCTTCCGAAAGACAAGAAGGAGATTAAGTAATGAGCAACCAAGGAATGACAGCCGCATCCGCGGATGAAAAAATGGCAGCGATCAACAAAAGGTTTAGAGTGACCGGTTTGACTACCGGTGCGGTATCCGGACTTACTTATGGCATTTATACCGTTCTTGTGCTTATCGCAGGGTATTATGAGCCTCTTGTGAGTGCAGCAGGACTTCTGGCAGGGCCGTATGTGTGCTCCGGTTTAAATGACCTTTTTGCAGGAATCTGGCTTACCGCTTATAATGCGAAAGGCGGCCGCATCCGTGAGATGGGAAGAAGTCTTAATACATTCCCTGGTAAAATGATTGTACTTGGTTCTCTTCTTGGCGGTCCGGTCGCCAATGGTGCTTATCTTGTAGGTCTTGCCATGGCAGGTGCCTATGCGATCCCGATTTCTGCATTATGCAGCCTGTTCGGTGCGATTTTTGCAAGAATCTTCTTAAAACAGAAGATCACAAAACGGGTTATGGTGGGAATGCTGGTATGTGTGGCAGGAGCGGTCATCATTAACTGGGCAAAGCCGGAGGGCAGTCCCAACTTTACATTGGGAATCATCTGTGCCTTTATCGCAGCCATCAGCTGGGCGCTGGAAGGCGTATGCTCCACTTACGGCGGAGCTATGATCGATACGGATGTAGCGGTTAATCTGCGCCAGTTGATTTCCGGTATCATTGATTTATTTGTGATACTTCCAATCGTTGGAGGTCTTGGACTTTTGGGAGGAACTTTAATTGCAGGAATGCCTGTAATCTGGCTTGCGGTTGCAGGTTTAAGTGCAGCGGTATCTTTCCTTTGCTGGTATAAGAGCAATTCTACCGTAGGCTGTGCAGTCGGCATGTCCTTAAATGTTACCTATGCGTTCTGGGGCGTTTTCTTCTGTATCCTTTTTCTGGGACAGGCAGTTACCCCTACGATCGTAATCGGTTCCGTCGTGATCGTAATGGGTGCGATTCTGGTAACCATGAATCCACTTGATTTCTTTAAGAAAGGGGAATAAAGGTATGTTATTACCAGCAAGAACAGCGGTATTGAACTATTTGTACGGAGTGAAAAATGCAGATGTTGACCAGATCATGGAGGCATTGAGACCAGAATACGGCGGAGAGCGCCAGTTCACAAAAGAACGCTATATGGATCATGTGATGTCTTTGGAAGCCAATGGAATGGTAAACTTAAGCAGCTATGATCTGGATAAGAGCGGAGAACTGCGCATGTGCTATGAAATCAACGACGAGGGAAGAAGTGCTGTTGATAAATACGTAGACAAAAAGTACCGTCACAAATAATTTTGAGGAGGTTTGCGTAAGGTGAGATATTACGGAGATGAAGCGTTAGGGCTTGTGGAAACCGTCGGACTGGTTCCGGCACTGGAAGCTGCGGATAAGATGTTAAAAGCAGCGGATGTTGAATTGATTTCTTATGAAAATGTAGGCTCCACGTTAGTTACCATTATGGTAAAGGGTGATGTAGCAGCTGTTCGTTCCGCGGTAGATGCAGGAGCAGAAGCCGCCGCAGCGGTCGGCAAGCTGACGGCAAAAAATGTTATGCCAAGACCGATCAAAGAAGTCGGTGACATTGTATCCGTGCATGATATTGATGCATAAAGAGAGGAAAACAGTATATGGAAAGATATGAAGCCATAGGCGCAATTGAAACATTTGGTCTGGTATTCGTACTGGAAGCGGCTGATGCGATGTGTAAGGCAGCGGAAGTGGAACTGGTTGGATATGAGAACGTAGCTTCCGGCTATATCTCCGTTTTGGTTCAGGGCGATGTAGGAGCCTGCAAGACTGCAGTAGAAGCAGGAATCAAGGCTGTGAACAACATGGGAGCCGAGGTATACAGCTCTGTGGTTATCCCAAGACCTCATCCGGATCTTGCCAAGATCGTAAGGAGATACGCAATCCCGACTGCTCCTGCAGAGGAATAACAGGCATCCCGAACGAAGGGAGTTTAAGGAAATGAGTTTTATAGATAAAGACCTGCTCTCCATACAGGAGGCCAGGATTTTAATGGAAAGCGCACGAGAAGCCAGAGAAAGCATGCTGACCTTCCCCCAGGAAAAGCTTGATCATATCGTTGGTGTCCTTGCTGCCGCTGCAAAAGAAATGGCAGAGGAGCTGGCGGTCATGTCCGCAGAAGAAACCGGATATGGACGCTGGCAGGACAAGTTTGTGAAGAACAAATTTGTCTGTGAAACTCTTCCGGACCAGCTGAAACATATGAAATGCGTCGGAATCTTACAGGAAGACGCTGTACTTAAAACCATGGACATCGGTGTTCCCATCGGTGTGATTGCTGCATTGACTCCGGCAACAAGTCCGGTTTCCACAGCGATTTCCAATGTGCTCACCGCTGTAAAATCCGGTAATCCTATCGTGATTGCCCCCCATGAAAGAGCAAAGAAAGTGACCGGGAAGCTGCTTGACCGTATGCAGGAAGCGGGAAAATGCTGTGGACTGCCGGAAGGAGCCATCGGTTATATAAAGACAGTGACAGGAGCAGGTGCCCTGGAACTGATTCATCATCCGGCAGCTGCCATGATTGTCAATACCGGAGTCCCGGAATTGTGCCGCAGGGCAGCAGAGAGCGGAAAACCTTATATCTACGGCGGAACGGGCAACGGGCCGGTGTTTATTGAACGGTCTGCAGATGTAAGACAGGCGGTGGAAGATATTATTGCCAGCCGCACCTTTGATTACGGAATCGTGTCGGCCGCAGAGCAGTATATGGTCGTTGACAGCGTGATCGCAGCAGATGTAAAAGCGGAGATGTTAAAGAACGGCGCCTATTTCATGAACGGAGAGGAAGAAAAGAAACTGATTGATCTTCTTTGCCTGGAAAGCGGAAAGGCGGATACAGAGGTTATGGGCCGGCCGGCCTTTGAGCTTGCCAGAAGGGCAGGATTTTTAGTATCACCGGCCACTACGGTTCTGGTTTCGGAACAGAAATATATTTCTGACAGAAATCCGTTTGCCAAAGAGCTGCTCTGTCCTGTGCTTGCCTATTACATCGAGCATGACTGGATGCATGCCTGCGAGAAATGTATGAGCCTTTTGGTCAACGAAAGCCATGGGCACACCCTGGTGATTCATTCCAGGGACGAGGACGTAATTCGCCAGTTCGCATTAAAAAAGCCTGTCGGAAGGGTTCTTGTGAACACTCCGGCCACCTTAGGAAGCATGGGAGCGACCACAAATCTGTTCCCGGCAATGACCCTGGGAAGCATAACATCAGGTGCGGGAATGACTGCAGACAATGTTTCTCCCATGAACTTTATATACACCCGGAAAGTGGGATATGGAGTTCGCAAAGCTGAGGAGTTCTTAAAGCTGACAAACAAAGCAGATCAGGGGCATGCAGCAGTTCCGGAAGAAACAGGCGGTACGGATGACGCCAGGACTCTGTTAAAACAGATCTTAAAGGCGCTGTCTGAAGAACTGGACGAGAAATAATAGAAAGAGAGGGAAATCGTATTGGATATTCGTGAATTTACTAATAAATTTGTAGAAGCTACGAAGAACATGTCACCAGAAGAAAGAGCTTCCCTGATGAAGATGTTTGAAACCGTTTCGGACGAAATCAATAAAAAAGAATCTGCTCCCCAGACTTCTGGTGTGAGCTTTGAGGAAGGTACTGAGATACCAGAAGATATCACGCCAAGACTTAAGAGATTAAAAGACAATTACCTGACCCACAAGCCATCGATCACAACATACCGTGCCCGTGCAATCACTAAGATCGCCAAAGAGAACCCTGGTATGCCAAAGATCATGCTTCGTGCAAAATGCTTCCGCTACTGCTGCGAGACGGCTCCCCTTGTGATTCAGGACAACGAGCTGATCGTAGGCGCTCCCTGCGGCGCTCCCCGTGCAGGTGCATTCTCCCCGGATATTGCCTGGAGATGGATGGTTGATGAAATCGACACCATCGGAACACGTCCACAGGACCCGTTTTATATTTCCGAAGAAGACAAGAAAATCATGAAAGAAGAGCTTTTTCCATTCTGGGAAGGCAAATCTGTGGATGAGTATTGTGAAAATCAGTACCGGGAAGCAGGCGTATGGGAATTGTCAGGAGAATCGTTCGTATCGGACTGTTCCTACCATGCCATCAACGGCGGCGGAGATTCCAATCCGGGTTACGATGTGATCCTTATGAAAAAAGGTATGCTTGATATCCAGCAGGAAGCAAAGGACCATTTAAAGGAACTGGATTATGAGAATCCGGATGATATCGAAAAGATTTACTTCTATAAATCGATCATTGATACAACTGAAGGTGTTATGATCTACGCCAAGAGACTTTCCGATTACGCAAAAGAACTTGCTGATAAGGAAACCAATCCAAGGCGTAAGGAAGAGCTTTATAAGATCGCGGAAGTGAACGCACACGTTCCGGCTCACAAGCCAAGAACTTTCTGGGAAGCCATCCAGGCCGTATGGACCATCGAATCCCTTCTTGTAGTGGAAGAGAACCAGACCGGTATGTCCATCGGACGTGTTGACCAGTATATGTACCCCTTTTACAAAGCAGATATCGAATCCGGCCGTATGAATGACTTCCAGGCATTTGAGCTTGCAGGCTGTATGCTCATCAAGATGTCTGAGATGATGTGGATCACCAGCGAAGGCGGTTCCAAATTCTTTGCAGGATACCAGCCGTTCGTGAATATGTGTGTCGGCGGTGTAACTAGAAGCGGACATGACGCGACCAATGAATTGACCTATCTTTTAATGGATGCTGTCCGTCACGTAAAGATTTACCAGCCATCCCTGGCATGCCGTATCCACAACAAGTCCCCGAAGAAGTACATGAAGAAGATCGTAGATGTGGTTCGTTCCGGTATGGGCTTCCCTGCCTGCCATTTTGACGATGCCCACATCAAGATGATGCTTGCAAAGGGCGTTTCCATCGAAGATGCCCGTGATTACTGTCTTATGGGCTGTGTAGAGCCTCAGAAGTCCGGCCGTCTGTATCAGTGGACTTCAACGGCCTATACCCAGTGGCCGATCTGTATTGAACTTGCATTAAACCACGGGGTTCCCTTATGGTATGGCAAGCAGGTATGCCCGGATATGGGTGATTTGAGCAGGTTCAAGACTTATGAAGAATTTGAAGAAGCGGTAAAAGAAGAAATCAAGTTCATCACAAAATGGACCGACGTAGCAACTGTAATCTCCCAGCGGGTTCATAGAGAGCTTGCTCCAAAGCCGCTGATGTCCATCATGTATGAAGGCTGCATGGAAAAAGCCAGAGACGTATCTTCCGGCGGAGCCATGTACAACTTCGGACCTGGTGTGGTATGGTCAGGTCTTGCTACATATGCAGATTCCATGGCGGCAATCAAGAAACTTGTATTCGATGAAAAGAAATATACCTTAGAGCAGTTAAATGAAGCATTAAAGGCGGACTTCGTTGGTTATGACCAGATCCGTACCGATTGTCTTAACGCTCCGAAATACGGGAATGACGATGATTATGCAGATTTAATCGCAGCCGATTTGATCGACTTTACCGAGCGTGAGCACAGAAAATACAAAACATTGTATTCTGTTTTAAGCCATGGTACATTATCTATTTCCAACAACACCCCATTTGGACAGCTGACCGGAGCTTCTGCCAACGGCCGTCATGCATGGCTTCCCCTTTCTGACGGTATCAGCCCGACCCAGGGAGCCGATTACAAGGGGCCGACAGCTATCATCAAGTCCATTTCCAAGATGGCAAACGATACCATGAATATCGGAATGGTTCACAACTTTAAGATTATGGCCGGACTTCTTGACACACCGGAAGGTGAAGAAAGCTTAATTACCCTTCTCCGTACCGCCTGCATGTTCGGAAACGGTGAGATGCAGTTCAACTACTTAGATAACAATACGCTGATCGAAGCGCAGAAGCACCCGGAGCAGTATCGTGACCTGATCGTACGTGTTGCAGGCTACAGTGCATTCTTCGTCGAGTTATGTAAAGATGTTCAGGATGAAATCATCAGCAGAACCATGCTGACACATTTCTAATCAGGAAACGGAGATAAATCACAATGGACCACGGAAATACAGGAGAGATTGAACGTAAGGCGCTAATCTTTAATGTGCAGAAGTACAATATGTATGACGGGCCGGGGATCAGAACCCTGGTATTCTTCAAAGGCTGTCCGCTCCGGTGCAAATGGTGTGCCAATCCCGAAGGGCTGGAACGGAAATTCCAGGTGATGTATAAAAGAAATTCCTGTGTAAGCTGCGGGGCGTGCACCAAAGTATGCCCCGTGGGAATCCATGTGATATCCAACGAGACCGGTAAACATGAAATTTTGCGGGAAAAGGACTGCATTGGCTGCATGAAATGCAAGAATGTCTGCCCCAATGCGGCGCTTAGCATTGCCGGAGAGGTGAAAACCATTTCAGAACTGCTGAAGATCGTGGAAGAGGATGAAGCGTTTTATGATCTTTCCGGCGGAGGGGTAACCCTTGGCGGCGGAGAAGTGACGTCCCAGCCGGAAGCAGCCTTAAACCTTTTGATGGCCTGTAAGCGGGAGGGAATCAATACGGCAATTGAGACCTGCGGTTATACAAAGACAGAAACCATATTAAAGATAGCAGAGTATGTAGACTTGTTTCTCTTTGACTTAAAGCATATGGACCCGGTGAGACATAACGAGCTGGTGGGGGTCAATAACGAACAGATCCTTACCAATATCAGGGAACTGCTCCACCGCCGTTACAATGTCAAGGTGCGTATGCCTATGCTCAAAGGAATCAATGACAGTAAAGAAGAGATTGATGCGGTAATCAGATTTTTGATGCCGTTCCGTGATTATAAGAATTTTAAGGGAATTGATTTACTTCCTTATCACAAGCTGGGCGTCAACAAATACAACCAGCTGGATATGGAGTACCCCATCAGCGGAGACCCAAGCTTAAGCGCAGAGGATTTAGACCGGATCGAAGGATGGATGAAAGAATATCAGTTTCCGGTTAATGTGGTAAAACACTAGAGTGTGTTTGGAAACTGCTTGTTTCAAACATACTCAAAGAAAGGGGAAAACGTCGTGGTAGAGATGCAGCAGCGTGTCATAGAGGAATCGGTTCCGGGAAAACAGGTGACCATCGCTCACGTCATTGCGTCCCCCATTGGGGAAGTATACGAGTGCCTGGGCATAGACCAGCTTGGTGCTATTGGGATTCTTACACTGTCTCCCTTTGAAACCGCCATCATTGCAGCAGATATTGCTGCAAAAGCGGCGGATGTGGAAGTGGGCTTCTTAGACCGGTTTACCGGGTCTGTCATCATTGCAGGCGACGTGGATAGTGTGGAAACTGCTTTAACCGCGGTATGCGATGTCTTAAAACGCGTACTTGGTTATACGGTGCCTCCGGTTACAAAGACATGAGAAAGAAGAGAATCATGCTCATCGGACCGGCCGGCAGCGGTAAAACTTCACTGGCCAATGTCATAAACGGCATCAGCGGCCCTGCGAGGCGGACCCAGAACATGGTATATGGGAAAAGGACCCTGGATGTTCCGGGGGTTTATCTGGAAAGTCCATGGATGCACAAGCATATCATTGGGGCAGCCCAGGACGCCTCCCATGTACTGATGCTGGTAAACCAGTCTTCGTGCCGGGAATGCTATCCGCCGGGATTTGCGAAAGCGTTCCGGGTTCCGGTCATCGGAGTCATAACCGGAAGCGGAGACAGGCCGGATCATGACGGCTGGTGTACCCGTCAGTTAAAAAAGACCGGAGTGTCAGAACCCTGTTACCATGTCAATCTGGGGGATGGGACTGGCCTTGATGATCTGATGGAGGTTTTAAAAGAAATATAAGGAAACACCGAAAGGTATACCTGTATGCCCGATAAAACAGGGCAAATTTAAGGAAAGGAGGGAAATGTAACGTGGAGCAATTTGTAATGAACACAAAGGTTTATATGGGATCCTCCTGTCTTGATAAGATTAAGGAACTTCCGGTAGAAAGGGCCTATATCATCTGTGACCCTTTTATGGCTCAGTCAGGAAAGGTAAGCATGATTACAGATCTTTTAACAGAAAAGGGAAGCAGCTTTGAAGTGTTTTCCGAGGTAGTGCCTGATCCGACCATCGAAGTGGTTTCTAAGGCCATCGGAAAAATGAAGTGCTTTGGACCAGATGCGGTGATCGCTCTTGGCGGCGGATCTGCCATCGATACGGCAAAGGCGGCAAGCAACATTTACACTCATATGGGAAATGAAAAGCTGTATTTGATCGCAGTTCCGACCACCAGCGGTACGGGAAGCGAAGTGACTAATTTTTCCGTTATTTCTGATCCTGAGGCACAGGCCAAATATCCGCTTCGTTCTGACAGTATGGTGCCGGATGCAGCATTTTTGGACCCGCGCTTTACGGTGTCGGTTCCGCCTCATATTACAGCGGATACAGGAATGGATGTTCTCACCCATGCCCTGGAAGCTTACGTTTCAACCAATGCAGGTGATTTCACCGATGCCTGTGCGGAAAAAGCAGTCAGACTGGTCTGGAACTATCTGGCACGCACCGTAGCCGAAGGAAGCGACATGGAAGCCAGAACCCACATGCACAATGCATCCTGTCTGGCAGGCGTTGCCTTTAACGGAGCGTCCTTAGGGCTTTGCCACAGCATGGCACATGCTCTGGGAGCAAGATTTCACATTCCGCACGGAAGAAGCAATGGGATTTTGCTTCCTCATGTCATCAGTTATAATGCAGGTTTGGAAGAAGCAGGAGAATACGAAGCCTGCGGCCGTTATATGGAGATTGCAAACATGCTTGGAATCGCAGCAGGAACAGAAAAAGCCACGGTACACGGCCTGGTGCGTCATATCAGGAATCTGATGAATAAGATTAAGATACCGCAGCAGATCACAGATTTAAATGTGGATCGGGACGAATATTTACAGGCTGTAGAGGAAATGGCAGAAAAAGCACTTCATGATAACTGCACATTGACCAACCCAAGAGTGCCGACGGCAAAAGATATTGCTGATATTTACCGTAAATTGTGTAAGGGGGGCTTTTATTGAAATTCATTACAGAAGACGATTTAAGGATTTTATTTCGCAAAGAACCCTTTACCTCTTATGATCTTTTGGAAGGAACCAGATTGACACCGGGGGCAAGACAGTTTCTGGTGGATAAAAAGATTTCCTTTCTTGATGATCCCATGGCGGTAAAACGAAAGACTGTAAAACCGGAAGTAAAAAAAGAAGAAACGAAGCAGGAGATGAAGGACCAGCGGTTTCTGTTGAAGAAAAAAACCCTTCAGGCACAATTTCTGGAAGCCGGGCTTTCATTCATGGAGCGGGATGTGCTGCTGGCAGAACAGGTATTTGATTTGGAACGGAGACTTTCATTCGTGGGGAAAGAAAGTCCGGATGAAGAAAATGCCTTTGAGTCCTGTACCGGATTTGATAAAGAAGATTTTCACAAACCTTTCTCTGACTGTTTTGAAATTACAGGCTTTCACGCCCAGTCGGAAAAAGGAAGAGAGATCGTTTTGCTGCACCGTCTCCGCTGCAGCGTAAGAGAGCTGGCGGCAGAAGCAGAAGACGAAAATTTTAACCCGGTCATTAACCGTTTATCACAGATGATTTGTCTGGCATATGGAGGAAAAGCATGTCAAAGAAAGTAATTACATTTGATAGCTGCAATGAACTGGTCAGCCAGTTTGAAGCAGTGGTAAAACATCCTGTAAAAGGGACATCCTCAGTGTACTATACCGGAGTCGATCTGGGTACGGCTTGTGTAGTACTGGCAGTGCTTGACGAAAACTACAAGCCTGTGGCCGGCGCCTACCGGTATGCGGATGTGGTCCGTGACGGAATGGTGGTCGATTACATCGGCGCCATCCGTATCGTTCGTGAGCTAAAGGCAGAGCTTGAGGAAAAACTGGATACGGAGCTTATATACGCGGCTGCGGCCATTCCTCCAGGCACCGATGCTCTGGATGGAGGAGCCATTAAGAATGTGGTGCAGGGGGCAGGATTTGAGATCACGGCCCTTCTTGATGAACCGACGGCAGCAAATGCGGTATTAAAGATTGAAAACGGAGCGGTCGTGGATATCGGCGGCGGAACCACCGGCATTTCCATCTTAAAGGATGGAAAAGTGGTGTATGTGGCTGACGAGCCCACAGGAGGAACCCATTTTTCCCTGGTAGTTTCCGGTGCATATAATATGTCATTTCCGGAAGCAGAAGTTTATAAGCGCAAGGAAGAAAACCATAAGGAACTTCTTCCGGTGTTAAAACCGGTGGTAGAAAAAGTGGCCTCCATCATCAGCCGCCACATCATCGGTCATGACGTAGATGAAATCTACTTAGTAGGCGGAACCTGCTGTCTGACCGGTATCGAAGGAATCATAGAAAAGCAGACGGGAATCAGGACAAGAAAGCCTGCGAACCCAATGTTTGTAACTCCTCTTGGAATCGCATTCTCCTGTACACAGGAGGAAATGGCATAAAAAGGAAGTGGACAAATGGAATACCGGATTATTAAATCACCGTCAAAAGGAACCCTTGATATTTTAAACCGGAGAAAAGGCTCCGGAACCTCGACGCCGATCGGGCCGGCAGACGCTATAGGACTCATTCAGGGCAGGATTATTGAGATGGTCTGTGCCGCTGATGTAGCAGAAAAGGCAGTTGGTGTAACGGTGGAGGATATCAGAGGAAGCTGCCCACAGAACATGATTATGCTGGCGATAATCGGAGATACGGCATCGGTAGAGGCAGCGCTTCAAGAGATACGGCAAAAAGAGAAGCAGGGGGCGATGGAATGGTAGCAGCAAGACTCATCGACAACATTTGGGCAACCAGAAAGGCCGAATCCTTAAACGGATATAAATTCATGCTTGCAGAGGTCATCGGAGGCTCCCGGGAGGGGGAACGGATGATCGTAGCGGATATTATCAGTGCGGGAATCGGAGACCGTGTGATCGTTTCTACCGGCTCCTCTGCCAGACGTATGCTGGGAAGCGATGATATTCCCATTGATGCAGTCGTGATCGGAATCATTGATGAAGATTGCCAATTTATATAGAAGGGAAGTGATCATTTGAAGCAGTTGATTTGCGCAAAGGATGTGGAAACACTTCATGCAGAAGGCAAAAAAGTATTCTACATGGAAAGCGGATGCATTATCACTCCATCTGCAAAGGATGCAGCGGATTCTTACGGGATCACATTCTGCCATAAGGCAGAAGAAAAGCCCCAGGCTCCGGCACCCGTTGCAGGCATGGAGATTGACAGCGAGAAAATTTATATTGTGCTGAAGGCACTGATGGAAAAGGGAATGTTAAATGACATTTTAAAGCCTTATGAGTCAGAAAGCCATGGAAACGGTTTAAAGGTGGTTCGCGGAAGTTCTGTAAAAATGGATGTTTTCGATACCGGGGACCCTTCGGTAAAGGCTTACTATCAGGAACTGGTAAGCAAAGAGGAATCCCATATCAGTGCAGGATTTCTTGTGATCGACCATTCAGAGTTTGAATGGGAGCTGACATATGAGGAAATCGATTATGTCATCGAAGGAACGCTTACTGTGACGATTGACGGAAAGACCTATACGGCAAAAGCCGGGGATGTTCTTTTCGTACCGTCAGGGTCTAAGGTGATCTGGGGTTCCCCGGATAAAGCGAGGGTATTCTACGCAACTTATCCGGCAAACTGGGCAGATCTGGTTTAAGGAGGTAAAGGATGCAGGCACTTGGCTTTATAGAAACAAAAGGTGTGTTGGCGGCGATTGAAGCGGCCGATGCCATGTTAAAGGCAGCAGATGTGTCTCTGGTGGAAAAAACCAAAGTGGGCGGCGGGCTTATCTCTGTAACGGTGACTGGTGATGTGGCAGCGGTACAGGCAGCTGTAGATGCTGGAGCCGCAGCGGTGGAACGCATTGCTGGAGCCACCCTTATCACACGCCATGTTATTCCAAGGCCCCATGAGGAACTTGCGGCTGTCATAGGCGAAGGAACTCCTGATGAGCCGGAGGACGGACCAGTACCGGAAAGCCAGGAAAAGCCATCTGTACCAGTGACAGAAGAAGCGCCTGCCTGTGAGACAGAAACGGTGGATATCATAAAAAGAGAAACCGTCGATGTGTGGATAAAGCAGAATGGGGCGGAAGAAACAATGAAGATACTTGAAGATATGAAGGTAACAGAGCTTAGGACCCTTGCCCGCGAATATCCGGAATTCAGCATAGCTGGAAGAGAGATTTCCAAGGCAAATAAAACCCTGCTGCTGGAAGAATTCGGGAAGTATTATGGACAAAATGATTGAGATTTTTAAAAAAGGAGAACCGGAACATGGAAAATTTTGATTATGATTTACGTTCCATCCAGGAAGCAAGGGATTTAGCAAGAAGCGGAGAAGCGGCAGCAAAAGCAATTGCCAGATTTTCCGAGGAACAGATCGATGCAATTTTAAGAAGTATGGCAAAGGCAGGAGAAGAGCATTCCCTCTGTCTGGCTGAAATGGCAGTTGAAGAAACAGGATTTGGTAAGGTGATGGATAAGGCATATAAAAATCATGCGGCCTCCACCCTTTTATATGAGCAGATCAAAGGGCTTAAGACAACCGGAATCCTTTCCGAAGACCCTGTAAATAAGACCATTGAAGTAGCGGAGCCGGTAGGCCTTATCATGGGGATCGTACCTTCCACAAACCCTACTTCCACTGTGTTTTTTAAGTCTATGATCGCCATTAAATCAGGAAATTCGATCGTATTCTCCCCTCATCCATCTGCTGCAAAGTGTACCTTAAAGGCAGCAGAGGTGATGCGTGATGCTGCAATCGCGGCTGGTGCTCCAGAGGGAATCATCGGCTGTGTATCCATGCCTTCCATGGGTTCCACCAATGAGCTGATGAAGGGAAAGGAAGTAAACATCATCATCGCAACCGGTGGCCCAGGTATGGTAAAGGCGGCCTACAGTGCAGGAAAACCGGCCATCGGCGTAGGTGCAGGAAACTCTCCGGCCTACATCGAAAAGACAGCCAATGTAAAAGAAGCGGTAAAGACTATTTTAGCCAGCAAGACCTTTGATTACGGTACTATCTGTGCATCGGAGCAGTCCATTATCTGCGAGGAATGCAATGAAGCAGAAGTGGTTTCCGAGTTAAAGAGCCAGGGCGGTTACTTCATGTCAAAAGAAGAGACTGACAAAGTATGCAAGCTGTTATTTAAGAACGGCCATAGCATGAATGCAAAATTTGTGGGACGTTCTCCGCAGGTGATTGCAGCAGCAGCAGGAATCCAGATTCCGGAAGGAACCAGGGTTTTGATCGGCAGACAGGAAGGCGTTGGTGAAGGCTATCCTTTATCCTACGAGAAACTGACAACCGTACTTGGGTTCTACACCGTGAAGGATTGGGAAGAAGCCTGCGGACTCAGCATTCGTCTGTTACAGAACGGAATCGGACATACCATGAGCATCCATACCCAGGATCGTGATAAGGTACTTAAGTTTGCTGCAAAACCTGCGTCCAGAATTCTTGTAAACACAGGCGGAAGCCAGGGCGGAACAGGAATCAGCACAGGTCTTCCAATCGCCTTCACATTAGGCTGCGGAACCTGCGGCGGAAGCTCTGTTTCCGAGAATGTAAGTCCAAAGCACTTAATCAATATTAAGACCGTTGCATTTGGCTTAAAGGATTGCGCAACCATCGTAGATGACGACCCTACCTTTACATGGAAGGATAACGGTGCAAAAGCTGCATGCAGCCCGGCTGATTTTGTTGCTTCCTTTGAGAAAAAGGAAACTGCCCCGGTATCCTTTGGCCAGACCGGCTGTGATGACAACGAGAAGCTGGCAGCTCTTGTAAAAGAAATCGTGCTGGCTATGAAAAGTCAGTAATTCACAACTGGGAAAGGAAACAGACATGGATAAATATGAAGCAGTAATCCAGCTTTTGATGGAAGCCGTAAAATCAGGCTCCGGTAACGGTGAGTCCAAAATACCAGTAGGTGTTTCCAACCGCCACGTGCATTTGTCTCAGGAAGATCTGGATTCTCTTTTTGGCAAGGGTTATGAACTTACCAATATGAAAGAGTTATCCCAGCCTGGACAGTATGCCTGCAAGGAAACAGTGACCGTGTGCGGCCCAAAGGGAGCCATTGAAAAGGTCCGTATTCTGGGACCGGTCAGAAAGCAGACTCAGGTTGAGATTCTGGCAGCAGACAGCTTTAAGCTTGGTAAAAAAGCAGAGCCTAAGATGTCCGGCGATTTAGCCGGAACGCCGGGAATCACTCTGGTAGGACCAAAAGGCTCCGTAGAGACAAAAGAGGGCCTCATCATTGCCCAGAGACACATTCATATGAGCCCGTCGGATGCGCTGAAATTCCGCGTTCATGACGGACAGACTGTAAGCATAAGGACAGAAGGAATCCGCGGAGGCACCTTTGATCATGTTGCCATTCGGGTAACCGATACTTCCAGCCTGGAATGCCATTTAGATACAGAGGAAGCCAATGCCATGGGGCTTGGCGGATCGGCAAGTGTTACTATTGTTAAATAAGTGAATCAATAAAATTATTATATAATCAGGAGGATTAAAAATATGAAATACGATGCATTAGGAATGATCGAAACAAAAGGTTTAATTGGATCCATCGAAGCAGCAGATGCTATGGTAAAGGCAGCAAACGTAACCTTGATCGGTAAGGAATTCGTAGGCGGCGGTCTTGTGACCGTTATGGTAAGAGGCGATGTGGGTGCAGTTAAGGCAGCAACAGACGCAGGTGCAGCAGCAGCACAGCGGGTAGGCGAACTGGTTTCCGTACATGTGATTCCTCGTCCCCATGCAGAAGTTGAAACAATTCTTCCTGCAGTAAAAGAATTATAATCTGATTAAAAAAAAGTCTGGTTTTTTCCTTTTTAGGGGAAGAAACCAGGCTTTTTTTCGTATAGGAACGTTCGTCCTGTAAGCTGGATTTTCTTTTTTTAGTGTATAAAACCACAATATATCCGTTTGATTAATCATGGACAAAGGAAGATTATCAGGTATAATATAAGTGACAGAATCAAGAACTGCCACTGGGACGGAATCAGGCATTCCCAGTGATGAGTAGAAAACAGGAGGGACCGAATGATAAATGAAGATAAAAAACTGACGCTTGAGATTGTGGCTGGAATCGGGGTTTTCGCAGGAGCAGCCATGCTGGCCGCATGGTTTGTTTCTCCCAGACCTTCTGTTTTTGCAGGATTACTGTTGGGGATGGGTCTGTCACTGGCAATGTTTTTATCCATGGCAGCAGTTCTTAAGCTTTGTATAAAAGCAGGGAACCAGAAGTTTGCAGCGGTTTTCAGCATAACAAGCTCCATGACCCGCTATCTGATCCTTCTTGCGGTGGTTGCAGTAATAGTAAAAAAGTACTCCGGCTGGTTCCACCCGGTTGCATTGATTATTGGTATCTTCGGTGTGAAAGCAGGCACATTTTTACAGCCGGTGATCCACCATATCTTTAAAAAGAAGTAGATTTTTCTTACCAGATTCTAAGGATTGGCCATTGACGGTAGAAGAATGTAATTTTTTATGATATACTATAGAACAGATAAAACTAAATAGGGAGTAAATATTCATGAAAGAAACGTCATTAGTCATTATGGCAGCCGGTATCGGAAGCCGGTTCGGCGGCGGGATTAAGCAGCTGGAGCCAGTAGGACCAAGTGGAGAGATCATCATGGACTATTCCATCCATGATGCGCTGGAAGCCGGATTTAACAAGATCGTGTTTATTATCCGAAAGGATCTGGAAGAAGACTTTAAAGAAATCATTGGGAAAAGGATTGAGAAAATTGCACCGGTAGCATACGCATACCAGGAGCTTGATGATCTGCCGGACGGGTTTTGCAAGCCGGAAGGCAGAACAAAGCCATGGGGAACCGGTCAGGCCATTTTATGTGCCAGGGATGTGATAGGAGAGCCTTTTGTGGTAATCAATGCAGACGATTACTACGGGAAAGAGGGCTTTGTCAAGATTCATGAGTATCTGGTCCATGAGATGGACGGCGCTGCAAAGCCTTATGATATCTGCATGGGAGGATTTATTCTGGGCAATACCTTAAGCGAGAACGGCGGAGTGACCAGAGGGGTATGTCAGGTTGATGAAAACGGAATCCTGAAAGAAGTGACCGAGACATACGAGATCAAAAGACATGCCGGTGAGGCTGAGGGACGTAACGAAGCCGGAGAGCCGGTTACAGTGCCGTTAGCACAGAATGTTTCCATGAACATGTGGGGGCTGTCGCCGGAATTTTTGATGGAACTGGAAAAAGGATTTCCGGAGTTTTTAAAAACCTTGAAGCCCGGAGATATGAAATCGGAATATCTTCTTCCCAAAATCATTGACAGGCTGGTACAGTCAGGCCAGGCAAGGGTCAGAGTCCTTGAGACAAAGGATAAGTGGTTTGGAGTAACCTATAAAGAGGATAAGCCGGCAGTTGCTGCTGCAATTCAAAAACTGATTTCAGAAGGTGTTTATAAGACTCCGCTATTTGACGGAGACCATTGATTTAGGATAGGATATTTTTCTGATTCTGCGGATATCAGAGGAATGTCCTTTCTTTTTGTCTCAGCCGGTGTCTGTCAAATCTGCACCTATACACCTGAGAACGCATACTATAGTGTTGTATAAGTTTATAGCAGGGAGTGAAAACAGACGTGCCAAATAACCCGGATTATACTTATGGCAATGACCTGGGGCAGAAGGAGCCGTATATGCTGTACGGCGACAGGAGCCAGTCAGGAAATCCCCTGGAGAAAAATTTTATGGTTCAGGATTTGGAATATTTGCAGGGGATGTACCCTGGACATATGAAACGCCTGCAGGAATATGTGATTTCTGCATGTGATCATCTGGATTATAAGAACAGTCCTATGTACGATGAATATCCGGACCGTATCCTGATCAATCAGATCTGCGATTCCATATGCAGCCAGATTCAAAGTGAAGGAATCATCACGGAGGATGATATCACAGGAATAAGCGGCAGCGGAACCTATGATACAGGCAGTGAAGAAGCGGAGAGCGCAGAATGGGATGAAGAGGTGACGGAAGACGGAAATCTGATTACAAAGCAGAATAAATCTTCATGGGGACCTAATAAACCGTGGGGGCCCAACCAGCCGTGGGGTCCTCCGTGGGGGCCGCCGCCAGGACCCAACCGCCCGTGGGGACCCAATCAGCCATGGGGTCCGCCGTGGGGCCCGCCGCCAGGACCTAATAAACCGTGGGGACCCAACCGCCCGTGGGGACCTAACCGGCCCTGGGGACCCAATAAACCATGGGGGCCACCAGGCAAAAGGCCGCCGAATAACAAAGGCTGGTTAAATGACATAATCTCCGTACTTCTGCTAAATGAAATGCACCGCCGCAGATGTGGTTCGGGACGCTGCAGATAAAAAAATAGAGCCGCTGCTCTGTGGGAATTGATTGCCTATAGAGCCGCGGCTCCATTTTTTTCAAAGAAAGGACTGACCTTTTATCCCCCTGGATTAACGAATGTTTAAGAAAGTTTTCATTGTAGTTTTGTCCATAATTGTATACAATAAGAAGATAGAATGGAAAAATAAAGGAAGTCTGATATGAGTCGATTATTGAAGAAAATTGGAATTTTATCTGCGGTTTTTGTTGCAGCAATCGCAGTTTATTTTATGTGGAACCAGAAAAGTACAGAAAAAAAAGAGGTCATGGTGTATACCTCCATGGATGAGGCTTCCCTGCCGGTTGTGTCTACGGAAATGTTCGGGCGCAGGATGAACCTGCTCCACGGCTATACCCAGGATATGAAGCAGACTGTAGCAAGAGAAGCGTTGACACTCCTTCCTGCTGACCGTTCCATGAATATTGAGATTGGGGATTACAACGGCAGCATCAATGGTATCAGCTATGAAGTCCGCAGTCTTGACATGGAGCGCCTGGTGGAACGGACAACCATTGATCAGTGGAATCAGGAAGAAAACAGAATCACCGCCACACTTCCCATCCAGAATCTTTTGAAAAAGGATGAAGAATATCTGCTGGTGCTTACTTTGGACACCTCAGATAAGGGGCAGCTTTTTTATTATACAAGAATTATGTGGACGGACAGCACCAACGCAAAAGAAATGATTGATTTTGCCGTGGATTTCACCAATAAGACCTTTGATTACGATCAGGCAAAGGAGCTTACCACCTATCTGGAAACCAGTGATACCGAGGATAACAGTTCTCTTAGTCATGTTACCATCCGGTCAAGTTTTTCCCAGTTGACCTGGGGCGGGCTTCCGGTTACTCCTGTTGGAGATATCAGGGTCACCCTTAAGGATTTAAATGGAATCATGTGCAGTGTTCAGCTGGAGTACCAGGTGTCCCGCGGAGGGGAAGGGGATACAAAGGAGCTTTATGAGGTGGAAGAAAATTTCACCATGAAATGGGACAGCAGAAGAATTTATTTAATGGATTTTGAGCGGGATACCAACCAGATATTCTCAGGACAAAAGGATTTGTTTTCCGGAAAAAGGATTCTGCTTGGAATTACCAATCCGGATGAGATCCGTACAGCAAAAAGCCCGTCCGGCAGCCAGGTGGCCTATGTGATCAACAGGGATCTATGGACCTTTGACCAGAAAGGGAAGCATGGCGTAAAGGTATTTTCCTTCCGGAGCAAAGTTGATGACGGACTGCGAAGCGGCTATGACCAGCATGACATTAAAATCCTTTCGGTCAGCGACAACGGAGACGTGGATTTTCTGGTATACGGGTATATGAACCGTGGAATTCATGAGGGAACCATGGGAATTGCCATGTATGAGTACAGCAGTCAGGATAATGCGATCAAGGAACATTTTTTTACCCCGGTCACCTTGTCCTTTGAAATGTTAAAGGAAGATGTGGAACAGCTCGCTCACCTGGGAACCAATGGGATGCTTTATCTGATGGCTGACCGGTCGGTATACGGCATTGATTTAAACAGCAATGAATATATGGTCCTTGCAGATTCCCTGATGGAGGGCGGTTATGCGGTCAGCGGCACGGAACGCCATTTTGCATGGCATGAAGGCAGTGACGCCTATGGGGCCAGTGCCATCCATCTTATGGATCTGGATACGGGAATAAAAAGAGAGATCGGCGGCGGGGAAAAGGATTTATACAGGCCCCTGGGATTTGTAGGGGATGACTTTATCTACGGCATCGCCGGTGATAACGATGTGTGGGTGCAGAACGGAAGAATCATGGATGTGCCTATGCACCGTATCGAGATCATGGATCAGAGGGGTACCATCGTTAAGGAATATGAACAGGAGAATGTTTATATCTCAGACGTTTCCGTTGACGACAGCCGCATTCACTTGACCCAGACTATTAAGAGCGGGGATAAGTCCTATGCAGTGTCCAGACGGGACACCATTGTCTGCAACCAGGAGCTTTCCGACGCAGAGCTTGCCGGGGTGGGCTCTTATGCTTCCGACGACCGGAAAAAGCTTTATTATGTCCAGCTGGACAAAGAGACGGAAAGCAAAGAGGTAAAGATTACGGTTCCGAAAAAAGTTGCCTATGAAGCCACAGAGGTGGTAGAGCTAAAGGGCAATCAAAAGCCCCGGGAGAACCGGTATTATGCTTATGGCGGCGGACGTTTTCTCGGAAGCAGAAGGGATTTTACCGATGCCCTTGCCCTCGCCTATGACAAAATGGGAGTCGTAACCGACCAGAATCAGGAGATTCTATGGACCCGGGTAAACCGGCCGCCTATCCGCAATATAAAGGATCCGTTAAAAACAGGAGCTGTCTTTTTGCGCAATCTGGCTGACTTTCATGGAACAAGAACGGTCCGGGAGGGGGTATTGATGATTGATGCCAGAGGCTGTAACTTAAACCAGATCCTGTATTTCGTAGGAAAGGGCTGTCCGGTGGCAGCCTATACCGGAGAGGGAGGCTACCTTCTCGTTTCCGGGTATGACCAGTATAATGTCACGCTGTTCAATCCGGAAACCGGAGACAGCCAGAAAATGGGCATCAATGATGCTTCTGCTTACTTCACGGGACAGGGGAATGACTTTGTCTGCGGGTTATTCACGGAATAAGAAGGTCTGTTCTCTTTACAAATCCGCAAGATATGTTATAATCATTAAAGGTTAATGAAAGAAATGTAAGAATTATTTAATAGATAACATGACAATCAGAGGTGTGAAATGGAGCAGTATATTATGAAGGGCGGAAATCCCCTGGCCGGTGAAGTGACTATCGGGGGCGCAAAGAATGCCGCTTTGGGAATTCTGGCAGCAGCTATCATGACAGATGACGATGTTCTTATCGATAATTTACCCGATGTCCGGGATATAAATGTTTTACTGGAGGCAATCGAGGAGATCGGAGCAAAGGTTGAACGGATCGACAGACATACGGTCCGGATCAATGGAGGAACCATTCGGGAGGTTTCCGTGGATGATGAGTATATCCGTAAGATCAGGGCATCCTATTACTTTATCGGAGCCATGCTCGGCAAATATAAAAGTGCCCAGGTCCCTCTTCCGGGAGGCTGTAACATCGGGAGCAGACCTATTGACCAGCATTTAAAAGGGTTCCGTGCTCTTGGTGCAGAAGTTAAGATTGAGCGCGGTGCAGTCATTGCTCATGCCATTGATCTGGTTGCAAGCCATATCTATCTCGACGTGGTAAGTGTTGGAGCGACCATTAACGTGATGATGGCAGCGACCCTTGCAGAGGGACAGACTATCCTTGAGAATGTGGCCAAGGAGCCTCATGTGGTGGATGTAGCCAACTTTTTGAACAGCATGGGAGCCAACATCAAAGGCGCCGGTACGGATACCATCAAAATCCGCGGCGTAAGGAAACTTCACGGAACGGAATATTCCATCATTCCTGATCAGATCGAGGCTGGTACCTTCATGTGTGCCGCAGCCATTACCCGCGGAGATGTAATGGTAAAGAATGTTATTCCCAAGCATTTGGAGGCAATTACTGCAAAGCTTCTGGAGATGGGCTGTGAAGTGGTGGAATTTGATGATGCGGTACGTGTGGTTGGAAAGAGCAATCAGAAGCACACGGATATCAAGACACTTCCCTATCCGGGATTCCCTACGGATATGCAGCCTCAGATTGCAGTTACACTGGCCTTGGCCAGTGGCACCAGTGTGGTAACGGAGAGTATTTTCGAGAACCGCTTCCGCTATGTGGATGAGCTTTCCCGCATGGGAGCCAACGTTAAGGTAGAAGGCAATGTAGCTGTTATCGATGGAGTAAACTCCTTTACCGGTGCATATGTCAATGCTCCTGACCTTCGTGCAGGTGCAGCTCTGGTGATTGCAGGACTGGCAGCCGATGGATATACCGTAGTGGATGAGATCGGTTATATTCAAAGAGGTTATGAATGCTTTGAAGAAAAGCTTCAGGGCCTTGGAGCCATGATTGAGAAAGTGGATTCTGAAAAGGAAGCGAAAAAATTTAAATTAAAAGTAGGTTAGGCGGGAGTTTTCCCGCCTTTTTCATGTTTTGCCCCAGCCACTCTATGGACAGCACAGCCTGTTCCGTGCTAAAATGGCTGTTGTAGAAGAGAGCTGCCACAGGCCGGTATACAGGCGTGTCAGGCGGTAAATGAGCGGAGGTAACAATGAGGAATAAAAAACCGGTTCTGGTGATCATGGCAGCAGGTATGGGAAGCCGTTACGGAGGATTGAAGCAGATCGATCCTGTGGATGCCTATGGAAATAAGATCATTGATTTTTCAATCTATGATGCGGTGAAAGCCGGATTTGAAAAGGTTATTTTTATCATTAAGAAAGACATTGAGAAAGAGTTTAGGGAAAACATCGGAGACAGACTGGCGGCTTATGTAAAGGTCGAGTATGTATACCAGGAGCTTACGAAGATTCCTGAGGGCTATGAAGTGCCAAAAGGACGTATAAAGCCTTGGGGAACTGGTCATGCGGTTCTTTGCTGCAAGGACGTGATCGACGGACCCTTTGCGGTAATCAATGCGGATGACTACTACGGAAGAGCTGCCTTTGAAACCATATATAACCGGCTGGCAAAGGCTGAAGATGATGATATTTATCATTATGCCATGATTGGATATGAGCTTTACAATACTCTGACGGAACATGGACACGTAGCCAGAGGGATATGTACCATGGATAAAAACGGCAGACTGTTGGATATTCACGAGCGCACCAGAATCGAAAAGCATGGAGAAACCGCTGAATATACGGAGGATGATGGAAAAAGCTGGACAGAACTTGGAAAGGAAACCATTGTTTCCATGAACCTATGGGGCTTTACCGGCAGCATCTTAAGGGAGCTTTCCAGCCGTTTTACGGCATTTTTGGAGAATGAAGTACAAAAAAATCCTTTGAAATGCGAATATTTCCTTCCGTTTGTGGTGGATGAACTGCTGAAAGAAGGAAAGGCGGAGGTCACTGTTTTAAAGAGTCCGGACCGGTGGTACGGAGTTACCTATAAGGAAGATAAAGCTGCCGTAGTGGAAGCGGTCAAAGCGTTGAAACGGTCCGGTCTTTATCCGGAGACCTTGTGGGGAGAACGGTAGTTTTGCATTGGAAAGATACTTGACAGCCGCTTCTGAATGGGTTAGAATATAGGTGCAATTCAAGTACCTTACAATTGAATAACAAATGAAAAGTACGTAATATCCCTTATTCAGAGTGATGGAGATACAGAGGATCTATGAAGTCACGGCAACCCCTGTCATATGATGGCGTCCCGCTGTCAGATGAGACTGGAAGGTGCTAACCTGAGCGAGTAATCGAGCAATAAGAGGATTTGATACAGTGTTGAATCAAGTCCGCGTTGCTGCGGACTTTTCTTTTTGTTATTCCCCCATGTAAAAAAAGGAGGAATTACAACATGGAAAAATTATTATTTACATCTGAGTCTGTAACAGAAGGACATCCGGATAAAATGTGCGACCAGATTTCAGACGCCATTCTTGACGAACTGTTAAAGCAGGATCCCATGAGCCGTGTGGCATGTGAGACCTGTACGACCACAGGAATTGTCATGGTTATGGGAGAGATCACGACCCACGCCTATGTGGATATTCAGAAGATTGTACGCCAGACCGTAAAGGAAATTGGTTATGACAGTGCAAAAAGCGGATTTGACAGCGAGACCTGCGGCGTTATGGTAGTCCTTGACGAGCAGTCCAAGGATATCGCATTAGGTGTTGACCGTGCGCTGGAAGCAAAAGAAAATAAAATGTCTGACGAGGAGATCGATGCCATCGGTGCAGGAGATCAGGGAATGATGTTCGGTTTTGCAAGCAATGAGACCGAAGAATATATGCCATATCCTATCGCACTGGCTCACAAGCTGGCCCGTCAGCTTACAACGGTCCGTAAGAACGGAACCTTGAAGTACCTTCGTCCGGACGGTAAGACTCAGGTTACAGTGGAATATAACGAGGACGGAAAGCCGATTCGTCTTGATGCAGTTGTTTTATCCACTCAGCATGATGAAGACGTAAGTCAGGAACAGATCCACAAGGATATTAAAAAATATGTTTTTGATGAAATTCTGCCAGTAGAGCTGGTAGACAAAAATACAAAATTCTTTATAAACCCAACCGGACGTTTTGTAATCGGCGGACCTCAGGGTGACAGCGGATTGACTGGACGTAAGATCATCGTTGATACCTACGGCGGCTATGCCCGTCACGGCGGCGGTGCTTTCTCGGGAAAGGACTGCACAAAGGTTGACCGTTCAGCGGCTTATGCAGCCCGTTACGTGGCTAAGAACATCGTAGCGGCAGGTCTGGCTGACAAGTGCGAGATCCAGCTTTCCTATGCCATCGGTGTTGCTCATCCCACTTCTGTTATGGTGGATACCTTCGGTACCGGTAAGTTAAGCAACGAAAAGCTGGTGGAGATCATTCGTGAAAACTTTGATCTGCGTCCTGCAGGAATCATCAAGATGCTGGATTTACGCCGTCCCATCTACAAACAGACGGCTGCTTACGGACATTTCGGAAGAAATGATCTGGATCTGCCCTGGGAAAAGCTTGATAAGACAGAGCTTTTAAAGAAATATTTATAAAATCAGTCGTAGCATCATAAGAGGCTGCTGCAAAATGGAACTTTTTCCATTTGCAGCAGCTTTTTAAATTTTAGAATTGTTTTATAAATTCTCCTGACGTTGTGTGTTATAATACCATTACATTATATAATTTTTTTGTTATGCATTCCAGTTTGCAATAGAGAGAGGCGAGAGAAGTGAGATTTCGACTAAAAACCCGTCTGGTGGTTGCGTTTATGATTATTACAGTGATTCCGCTGGTCCTCATATTCGGCGTGGTTACAGGACTTATCAGTTATCAGCGGAATGCCTTTCGGAAAGCTTATAATCTGACGGATCAGGTAGACCTTGTTTCCGGCAACAACATTCAGATCTTCAGCCGCCTGACCAGCCAGGAATTAAAGGAAGTCAGCCAGGTACTGCAAAATGATCCCGGTAAGTTTAATGATAAAGAATATTTAGAAAAGCTCAATGCGTCCCTGTCAGCCAAGTATGCCTATGTGCTGGTCCGTAAGGGGGATACGGTCATATTTGACGGGAACAGTCACGTGACCCAGGGATTATATGAGCAGCTTCCCAAATATGAGGAGATCGACAGCAGGCAGGATGGAGCCATGTATCTGGACGGAGAGACACAGCATCTGGTAAAGCAGATCGATTTTCTTTTTCCTGACGGAGGAGAAGGAAGTGTATTTATCATTTCCAATGTGGATGGACTTCTTCCGGAGATTAAGATCATGATGTGGGAGATGCTTCTTGCAGGCATTATGATCATCGTATTCACCGATGCCATCCTTATGATGTGGGTATACCGGTCGGTCATCAGTCCTTTGGGACGTCTTAAAGTCGCTACGAAGAACATCAGGGATGGCAATCTGGATTTTGCGCTGGAGATCGAGGAGGATGATGAGATCGGACAGCTTTGCCAGGATTTTGAAGAGATGCGGATGCGTTTAAAAGAATCTGCAGAAGAAAAAGTCCAGTATGACAAAGAGAATAAGGAGCTGATCAGTAATATTTCCCACGATTTGAAGACGCCCATTACTGCCATCAAGGGATATGTGGAGGGAATTATGGACGGTGTGGCTTCTTCTCCGGAGAAGCTGGACCGCTATATCCGGACCATTTATAACAAAGCCAATGATATGGATAAGCTGATCGATGAACTGACGTTTTATTCTAAAATCGATACCAACAAGATTCCCTATACATTTTCAAAACTCAGTGTTTCCAACTATTTCAGGGACTGTGTGGATGAGGTGGGACTGGAGATGGAAGCCCGAAACATCGAGCTTGGGTATTTTAATTACGTGGATGAAGATGTGGTGATTATTGCGGATGCAGAACAGCTTCGGCGTGTCATTAATAATATTATCAGCAATTCTGTAAAGTATATGGATAAGAAGAGCGGGATCATCAACATCCGGATCAAGGATGTGGGAGATTTTATCCAGGTAGGCATTGAGGACAATGGCAAGGGAATTCCGGCTAAAGACCTGCCCAATATTTTTGACCGGTTCTACCGCACGGATTCCTCCAGGAATTCTTCTCAGGGCGGAAGCGGAATCGGATTGTCCATTGTGAAAAAGATTGTGGAAGACCACGGAGGCAGAATCTGGGCCACCAGTAAAGAAGGCATTGGAACCGAGATTCATTTTGTGTTAAGAAAATATCAGGAGGTTATACAGGAATGAGCAGAATACTGATTGTGGAAGATGAGGTAAGCATCGCGGAGCTGGAAAAGGATTATCTGGAACTCAGCGGATTTGAAGTGGAGATTGAAAATGACGGAAGGGAAGGCCTTACCCTTGCCCTTCATGAGGATTTCGATCTGCTCATTCTGGATTTGATGCTTCCGGGAGTGGATGGCTTTGAGATCTGCAGGAAGGTGCGGGAAGTCAAGAATACCCCTATCATTATGGTTTCTGCCAAAAAGGAAGATATCGATAAGATCCGCGGTCTTGGCCTTGGAGCCGATGACTACATTACAAAGCCTTTCAGCCCCAGTGAGATGGTGGCTCGTGTAAAAGCCCATCTGGCCCGCTATGAACGGCTGATCGGCAGCGGAACGCCGGATAACGAGATCATTGAGATCCGGGGACTTAAGATCGATAAGACTGCAAGAAGAGTATGGATCAACGGAGAAGAGAAGAATTTTACCACCAAAGAGTTTGACCTTTTGACATTTCTTGCCCAGAATCCCAATCATGTATTTACAAAGGAAGAATTGTTTAATAAAATATGGGATATGGAGTCTATCGGGGATATTGCCACAGTCACCGTCCATATTAAGAAGATCAGGGAAAAGATAGAATTTAATACGGCGAAACCTCAGTATATCGAAACGATCTGGGGCGTGGGATACCGGTTTAAGGTTTAAATGTCTGGCTGTGTGAAGGAAGATTTCCTTACACAGCCGTTTTTGACCCGGAAGGAAGGAGCAGGAATGAAGGAAAAATTATATGAAATACCCTTAAATGATGCCATGGATGCGGATGAGGAATGTCCTTTCTGCTATCTGGAACGGAAGGTGGAACAGGAGCTTATGGATTTTGTTTTAGGTTCCTGTGCTTCCTACATGGAAAGCGATACCAGAGACAGTACGGATAAGGAGGGATTTTGCCGCTCCCATCAAAAAAAAATGTTTGATTACGGCAATGCGCTGGGCAACGGCTGGATTTTAAAGACTTATTATAAAAAGCTGATCAAGGAGATGAAGGAAGAATTTAAAGGCTTTGTTCCTCAAAAGACCTCCTTAAAGGACCGGCTTACGAAAAAATCCGGTAATAGTAATCCCATCACGGAATGGGTCTCCGCAAAGGAAAAGACCTGCTATATCTGTGACCGTTTTTCCAAACGCTATGAACGTTTTGTGGCAACCTTTTTCCACTTGTATAAAAATGATTCCGGATTCCGTACCAAGTTAAGCAGCAGCAAGGGATTCTGCCTTCACCACTTCGGGGATTTATGCAGCGGGGCCGACCGGTATTTAAGTGACGGGGAACGGAAGGAATTCTACCCTCTTCTCTTTCAGATCATGGAGGAAAATATGGAACGGGTGTCAGAAGATGTGGACTGGTTCATTGAAAAGTTTGATTATACGAACAAGGACGCGGACTGGAAGCAATCAAAGGATGCCGTTCAGCGGGGAATGCAGAAGATCCGCGGGGGATATCCTGCAGATCCCGTGTATAAGATGAAATAGCCGGTTATTGATTCAGCTTTTTAAACCGGCCGGGCGTATAGCCGGTAATCTGGCGGAAGGTACGGATAAAGTTGGAATAGTCATGAAATCCTGATAGATGGCAGGCTTCTGAAACCGTATGGCCCTTTATCAGCAATTCTTTTGCCAGAGCCACCCGCTTTACCACGATGTACTGAAAGATACTGCTTTCTGTTTCGGATTTGAATAAATGACTGATATAGTATTTATCTATAGATAGAGCCTTTGAGATAGAGTCCAGGGTCATGGGTTCCGTTAAGTTTTTGTCAATGTATCGCATAATGGCCTGGGCTTTATGGGGTCTTGGAGAAGTCTTTTTGGAACCGGTCTTTTTCCAGGCTTTGTTAATCAGTATAAGAATTTGAATCAAATTTGTAATTGCTGTTAGATCACTGCCGTAGGAGCAGTGATTTTTTTGTGCCTGATTCAGGTCTTTGGCCATGACAAGAAGACGTTCATATTCTGGCTTGGAAAGCAGAACCAGATTGTTTGCGCCAGGATCTCTGTGGAAGCAGTCCAGAAGGTTTGTGCCTGGTGTGCAGTAAGGACGGATAAAAGCAGGATTTACGTGAATGACCAGCCGGGTAAAGGGTTCATTTTTCACATTAATCGCTTTGTGTATTTCGTGATTGGAAAAAAGAATCAGGTTGCCGGCATTCATTTCATAGCGGACATTTTCCACAAAGTACTGGATGTGACCGTCTAAAAGAAGGTAAATCTCGTGGCTGTTATGCATATGAAAATCCACATTTCCTGCGGCCCGGCTGGTGGTAAAATCACAGCTGAAGGGTTCGGAAATTTCACTGTAACTGTATAAACTTTCTTTTTTCATCAAATCCTCCTGATAAAAAGCAATTGATGCATGTTTTCAGTCAATCTACGCAAACAAATTGCGTGAAAAGCAGTATATAATTAATCTATCATAGAAACAGTAAAAAGAAAAGGGGATGGAATCATGGTTCGGGTCGGGGTGATTGGCTGCGGAAATATTGGAAGGGTTCATGCCATGAGCGTAACGGGGGTGGAAGGCGTATGCCTTTGTGCGGTGGCAGATATCAAAAGGGAGCGGGCAAAAGAGTTCTCGGATTGCTTTACCGGGGGAAAAGCGGCTGTCTACGGGGCTTTAAAAGACATGCTTGAAATGGAAGAACTTGATGTGATCCACATCTGTACGCCCCATAACTGCCATGTGCCCATGGCGGTCATGGGCTTAAAGAAGGGGATTTCCGTATTTATGGAAAAGCCTCCTGCCATAACAAGGGCTCAGTTTGAGGAGCTTTTGGCGGCGGAAAAGGAAAGCAGGGGAAGGCTTGGAATCTGTTTTCAGAACCGGTATAACGAGACTACGAAAAAGGTCAGCCAGATTCTTAAGGAAGGGACTTTAGGAAGGGTAAAAGGGGGACGGGCTTTTGTTACCTGGAACCGGTGCCCGGCTTACTACACGGAAAGCGGCTGGAGAGGCGGTCTTCATACCGAGGGGGGCGGCGTACTCATCAATCAGTCCATCCATACCCTGGACCTTCTGCTTCACTGGCTTGGAAAACCTGTAAGAACAGAAGCTGCTATGAGCAATCACCACTTGAAAGGAGTAATAGGAGTGGAGGATACGGTGGAGGCTTATATGGAATTTACGGAAGGGGAAGATCCGGTAAGAGCCAGTTTTTATGCCACCACCGCGTATGGCTATGACGCGCCTGTCCTTCTGGAGCTTGTCTGTGAAAAGGGCGTTGTACGTCTGGAAGGAAATTCTGTTTTTTACAGGACCTGGGAGCAGGAGGATTTTATCTGCTGGAAGGCGGCGGGGACGACGGTTCCTGGAAAAACCTATTGGGGCTGCGGACATGAAGCCTGCATTCGGGACTTTTATAAGTGCCTGGCAGACAAAACGGCTTATAGAAATGATCTGCCCTCGGTTGAGAATACATTTTATACTATGATGGATATTTATGATTCTGCAAGAAATAAGGAGAGATAAACATGGATCAGGTGAGACTTGGTATCATTGGAATCGGAAATATGGGGACCGGGCATTGCAAAAGCATCTTAGAGGGAAAGGTCCCTGGGCTTGTGATTGCTGCAATTGCGGACCGGAGTGAAGCCAGGAGAGCATGGGCAAAAGAAAATTTGCCGGAAACAGCAGGTATTTATGAAGAGGGGAAGGCTTTGATCACAGCAGGGGTCTGTGATGCGGTCCTTATTGCAGTTCCCCATTACCAGCATCCGGAGCTTGCCATCTGCGCATTGGAACATGGGCTTCATGTCCTGTGTGAAAAGCCCGCCGGAGTATATACGAAGCAGGTAAGGGAAATGAACGAAGCGGCTGAAAAAAGCGACCGGGTCTTTGCCATGATGTTCAATCAGAGGACCAACTGCATCTACCGGAAGATGCATGAGCTGGTGACCGGCGGGGAACTGGGGGCCATAAAAAGAGTCAACTGGATCGTGACAGACTGGTACCGGACGCAGTCCTACTACGACTCCGGAAGCTGGAGGGCCACCTGGGACGGAGAAGGTGGCGGTGTGCTGTTAAACCAGTGTCCTCACAACATGGATCTTCTTCAGTGGATCTGCGGAATGCCGGAAAAGGTCCGCGCCTTCTGCCACAATGGGAAATGGCATGACATTGAGGTGGAGGACGACGTCACCGCATATCTGGAATATCCAAATGGGGCCACCGGCGTATTTGTCACCTCCACCGCAGATGCACCGGGAACCAACCGGTTTGAGGTCACTCTGGAGATGGGGAAGCTGGTCTGCGAAAATGACAGGCTGACGCTTTATAAACTGGCAGAAAATGAACGGACCTTCTGCAAACGTGCAAAAGGCGGATTTGAAACGCCGGAATGTGAAGTCACAGAGGTTGAGACGGATGGACTCAATGAGCAGCATATAGGGGTTTTAAAGGCATTTGCCGGAAAGATCCTTCATGGGACGATGCTGGTGGCAGAAGGTGTGGAGGGAATCCATGGACTGACCCTGTCAAACGCCATGCATTTGTCCAGCTGGCTGGAAAAAGACATTCAGATTCCGTTTGATGAAGAACTGTTCTTAGAAGAACTGAATAAACGCCGTCTGTCATCCCGGAAAAAAGAAGGAACCGGTGTTGTTTTTGATACGGAAGGAAGCTATTAACAGATAAAAAGGAGAGATGATGATGTGGGATGGAATCAAACTGTCCGGGTTTGCGGATGAAATCGATATGGATTTAAGCAAGCAGATTGCAGTACTGAAAAAGCTGGATATTGCTTATGTAGAGATGCGTGGTGTCAATGGAAAGGGACTGGTGGAATATACCCTTGAGGAAGTAAAAGAGTTGAAAAAGCAGCTTTTTGATGCCGGAATCCGGTTATCTTCCGTAGGCTCTCCCATTGGGAAAATCAAAATTACTGATGATTTTCTTCCTCATATGGAGCTATATAAGCATACGGTGGAGATTGCCCATGAGATGGAGGCTCCTTATATCCGGATGTTCAGCTTTTTCATGCCACAGGGCGAAGACTATGCTCCCTACCGTGGAAAAGTCCTGAGTCAGGTAGGTCAGTTTGTGGATTACGCCAGGGCCAGCCAGATCACCCTTCTTCATGAAAATGAAAAGGATATCTACGGAGACGTGGCGGACCGGTGTCTGGAGCTTATGAAGGAGTTTTACGGGGAGAATTTTAAAGCGGTTTTTGACTTTGCAAACTTTGTCCAGTGCGGGCAGGACACATTGAGCGCTTATGAGATGTTAAAGCCGTATATCGCCTACATTCATGTTAAGGACGCGTTGCATCAGGATGCAAGCGTGGTTCCGGCAGGACATGGGGACGGGAATGTAAAAGAGATTTTGAAGCTGCAAAAAGGCAGCGGATATGAGGGCTTTTTATCCCTGGAACCCCATCTGGCAGACTTTGCAGGATTCCGCACGTTAGAACAGAATGGGGGAGAAAAGAAGAAATTAAGCGGAGAAGAGGCTTTTACCATGGCTTATGATGCGCTTATGAAAATACTTAAAAATATTTAGATTTCTGGTAACAGCCATTTACACAATTTGCCCTTGTGTAAATGGCTGTTGCTTTCATCCGTGTAAGGGGTCCAATTCATTAGTGGAATCATACATAGCAGCGGTATTTGTGAAATGTTTTTTAGTTGTCTTATGGAGAGTCAACAATAAAACATAAAAGCAAATACCGCTATTTTTTTTAAAAGTTAAAAAAATAGCAGGAAATATCCTGATTGAAACTAGCTGTTGTACTGGCAGCCTAGTACAATCTGGCAAACATTGAAACTAAGGAATATGTTTAAGAATATTATTTTACAAAAGAAATAATGTTGATAAATGAAAAGATTTAATAAATATAATTACAAATAATATCAAATTGCAACATTATGTTTGACAAAAACAAAACCACATGATAGAACGTTAAATAATAAAAAACAAAAAACAACATTTTTAAACATTATATGCTATTAAGAATGATGGTGGATCATCAATTTTTAATAAAAACAATTAGGAGGAATTTAGTATGGGAAATTATGATGAAATGTCCCGGTATATTCTGGAAAGTATCGGAGGCTCTGAGAATGTTACCAATGTTACTCATTGTGCAACAAGACTTAGAATTGAAGTTGCAAAGAAAAGTAATGTCAATTTGGAAGCTTTGAAGACAGTGCCGAATTCAGCCGGTATTGTGGATAAGGGACGTCAGGTTCAGATTATCATTGGCCCCAAGGTTAATGATGCCTACAATGATTTCCTTGCATTATCTGGCTGGAAACCGGGGATGAATGCAAATGCAGAGGTAGAAGATTTGGGTGCAAATCAACCTCATAATGCAAAGTGGGCATTGGATAAAGTGGCCGGATTTATGGCACCTGTTTTCATGCCGATAGTTCCGGCCATGATTGTAGGCGGAATGATACTTGCACTTGCCCGCGTGGGTATCAATTATTTTGGTCTGGATACCAGTACTGGTACTGTGAATATCTGCATGGCTCTGTTTCAGGCAGGTTTTACATATTTTCCCATTTACATTGGCTATACCATGGCAAAGCAGCTGAAGATGCCTGAAATATATGGCGCTTTTCTGGGAGCAGTTTTGGTTTGTGACCGAATCAATGGTGTGGAAGGATTAAGCTTCCTGGGGATTCCAATTCCCCAGGTTTCATATGCTTCTACCGTATTTCCGGTCATGCTTGGTGTATTCTTTATGTACTATGTATATAAGTTTGTAAAGAAAATCATGCCTGAAATGTTTACATTTTTTGGTACCCCTCTTCTTACAATGATAATTGTCATACCGATTGAGCTGATTGTGTTAGGGCCACTGGGAACCTACTTAAGCAATGGAGTTGCAGAGGTCTGCATGTGGTTATCCAATACTCTGGGCTTTATTACTCAGCCTCTTCTGGCAGCAGCCTATCCTTATATGGTTATGTTTGGTATTGATAAGGGAATTACACCCATCAGCATCGCAATGATTGCAGAACAGGGATATGACGTTATTTTTGGTAATATGGGATTTGTTTCCAATATTGCAGTAGGAGCCGCTACACTGGCTGCCACAACCCAGTTAAAGGGAAAGGAAAGCAAAGCGATGAGGGGACTTTACAGTTCATTTGGCATAACAGCGCTTTGCGGTGTGACTGAACCCGCATTTTATGGCGCTTTGATTTCCAGGCCAAAGGCTTTGATGGGGACTGCATGTGGCGCCTTAGCCGGGGGCCTGCTTGCCGGGATCTTTGGTTTAAAAAAATATGTGCAGATAGGTTGTCCCGGTCTGATGACTTTTATTATGTATATTGATGATACCGGAAGTTTGTATTACGTAGTCATTGGTGCAATTGTGGCAGTTGTGACAATTGTAGTTTCATTTACAAGTACAAAGATCTTAATGTCCAGAGATGAGAAAAAGTCCAGATAATTGATTCTAATCATGAGGCTTCCCGACTGAGGTTGGAAGAGAAACACGTATGACGCAATGAGTGCATCGTCAGAACTGGCTGTTATCGTAAAAAGTAAGGGGGATATCGTTCGGTTCCGGAACCACGGGTTCCACAATGATGGTAGTATTTGGATGATGCGTGACAGTAACTGTAAAAGGAACTAAAATTCGTTGCTTGGGGCTGTCGCAGGAGGGGGTCAGAAGGACCAGGCACTGGTATGGGAGTCTGCGGACCGGTGAAAAAAGAACTTCTAAATCAAAGAGACTTAAGCGGTAATAATTGGAATATTGGCTTTCATATATGTATCCAGCTTGGTTGGGTCAGCTTCGTGATCTGTGACGATCAGATTGATATCAGACAAAGGACAGATGCTGAAATAATAAGATGTATCCAGCTTTGAATTGTCTGCCATGCAAATTATTTTTTTTGAGGCTTTAATCGTAGCGCGTTTTGTAGTGCCGTCAATTATATGGGGAACAGTAAGACCATGCTTTAAATCAATGCCTTCTGTTCCTAAAAAGAGAGTATCGATTTTAAACTGTGAAATAAAATTATCAGTAAGTGGACCCATGACAGCTTGAGAGTCAAAACGATATTCTCCCGGACACATGATCACCCGGAGATTTTTACAATCAAGTAGTTGATTCATGACAAGAAGAGAATGTGTCATTACTATAATGTTCCTCGTCTCTTTCAAAAGCAATGCAAGACAGCTGACAGTAGTACCGGCATCCAGATAAATGGAATCGCCCTCGTGAATATAGTCCATGCATTTTTTTGCGATGGTCATTTTCTCATTCATATGATCGGCTTTTTTCATGGTCATGTTAAATTCGAACAAAGATCCGTTATTTAAAACAGCACCGCCATGCTGAAGGGAAATCAGACCATCATCAGATAAAGCATTTAAGTCTCTTCGGATCGTCATGGAAGAAACGGATAGTTCTGATGCCAACAGGTTTGTGTCTACGTAGCCTTCTAATTGGAGTTTTTGAATAATATATTGCTTACGCGCAATTGCATTCATAGCTAACCCTCTTTTTATCTGTGTTAGGATTATTATAACATATTACAAGAGAAAGAACAAATATTTTTAGATATGGAGAAGCTTGAGAGTATGGAGATTATAAAGAAAAATGAGGAGAAAATCCTTCATTATTGTACGGGAATCGCTGCACTAATGCCAGTTAACATAGATCAATTTATCCGTTTATATCCGCTGTTTGTGGTTACCAGGGTTAAAAAAATGGCGGCAGGCTTATAAAAAACAGCTTTTTTTGGGGCCTTCGCCGTTTATTTCATAATTTATCTTCCATTCTACGGAGAGAATTGGTATAATTGGGCCGATTTATATGTGTATTTTGGCACATGATAATATGGATAAAAACTTAATATACGATTCGGAGACAGGAGGAAATTATGACTTACAATGTATTGGAATTCGGAGCAAAAGGCGATGGAGCGGTAAATGATGCGAAGGCCATCCAAAAAGCCATTGATACATGCAGCAGTGCAGGCGGCGGCCGTGTGGTTTTGCCGGGGGGACATATTTATAACAGCGGGTCCATACTGTTAAAATCCAACGTAGAATTTCATCTGGAGATGGGGGCTGTCTTAAAAGCCAGTGATGACCTGAACGATTATTATCCTCTGGCAAACGGAGGAAAGATCGTGGCACACGAATCCGGCCTTCCTTCCTTCTTAAACAGTGAATACAACGGCAGGCCGTTTCATGCATTTATCTACGGGTATGACCAGGAAAATGTAGCGATCACCGGCTTTGGAACCATTGATGCCAATGAAAGGATCTTTTACGGATCAGACTCCGGTTATCATATTGAGGGAACCTATTATCCGAGAATCCCCCTGATGCTGCTGGAAAAATTTGAACATCTGACCATTCGTGATGTGAAGCTGGTCAACTGTGCATTCTGGACGGTTCATCTGGTTGGGTGCAACGACGTTCTCATTGAGGGAATCCGCTTGATCAACAACCTGCAGATGGCCAATTCCGACGGAATCGACCCGGATCACTGTACCAATGTCCGCATTATCGGCTGTCATATTGAGTGCGGAGACGATGCCATTGTCCTTAAGAATTCCGGTGATTATAACCAGTACGGGCCTTGTGAGAACATTGTGATCTCCAACTGTACTTTAATCTCCACCAGCGCTGCCATTAAGTTCGGAACAGAAGGGGAATGCAGCTTTCGCAATGTCCTGGTGGAAAACTGTACCATCAGCCGGAGCAACCGGGGAATCTCCCTGCAGATTAGGGACGGGGGAAATGTGGAAAATGCCGTGTTTTCAAATATAACCATTGAAACCCGCCGGTTCTCCCATGAATGGTGGGGAAGGGCAGAACCTGTCTGTATCACGGTCCATGACCGGAAGCCGGGAGTAAAGGCCGGAAAGGTCCGCAACGTTCATTTCCAGAATATTACCTGCAAAGGGGAAAACGGAATATTTCTCCGGGGAAGTGAAGACAATTACATTGAAGATGTGAGCTTTGAAAACATCCACCTGACCCTTCAAAAGACCTCCCGCTGGGAAATCGAAGGGTATGATATCCGTCCGTACCAGGGGGATGGAGCGATTCGTACGAAGATTTCCGGCATCTATGCAGATTATGCAAGGGATATCCGGTTTAAGCACGTAAAGATCAATGTGGAAGATACCATGAGACCTTACTACAAAGAAGATGTTACACTTTTGAATACGGAAAATATAGAATTTTAATTACACTCCGGCATGGTGCCGGTTAAAATTGAATCATACTGACGTGCATCTTCAAAGGGTATCGGAGATGCACGTCCAAACATTGAGAGATCAGCCGGAAGATAATGCTTCTGGCTTTTTTGCTGGTTGTTTTTTTTGTGTTGTTTTCTTCTGTGAGGACATTGCAGATTCCAGCCTGAATGAAGATACCGGAACATGTCATGAATACTGAGACAATCTTGAAGTCTACTAAATATCCCACACAGAAGATTCCAACCAGTGAGGTAGTATCCCTCTTTGAAATATCATGATGTATTGATTTCTTCCTCATACTTCCTGTTTTTCAAGTTTAAGTAAGGCATAAAATACGAAGAAGTTAATTATATAGCATATATGCAATTTTTTTTGCGTTGCGGTTCCAATCATAATACTTGCGTGCATAACGAAGCGCTTTTGGTATGTGTTTTTGAAAAGCATCACAATCAGCGTTTGAGGTCATTTTCACAAGTGAATCTGCAAGGTCATCAATATCTCCGCTTTTATATACTTGACCAAGATCACCATAATTTGTTATTTCATTAGCCGCATCAATGTTTGACGTGATAAACATGCAGCCGTGGTTTAATGCCTCAGCATACACATTTGGAGTACCCCCCTCTAATCTTGATGTAAGAACAAACAACTTTGCTTCTGAATATTCTTTATATAATTTAGATTTATCCGTAATTGCACCAGTAAAAATCACTTTCCCCTTTAAGTCTGGAAAGGCTTTAAAATACTGATCAATAAATGGCTTGAACTCAGTGTCTATAGTTCCAACAAGATGTAACTCCCACTCTTTTAAAATTTTATGTACTTTAGCAAAAGCTAAAAGTAATTCTTGATTATTCTTTTGTGCGCTGCCAATTCTTCCAACTGTAAGTATAATATTTTTCTTTTTCTTTGCATCAGCAGTAATTGTTATATTCGTTGAGTTTAAGAACCCATTTGGAATCCATCGGCAAGAGAAGTGGACATTGGGATTACGATTAAGTGCATCTCGCAGCTCAAGGCAGGAGGTGGCTATGACATTACACTGTTGGGAAAAAATTCTGACTCCTGGAGAATTCCAATTAATATTACTCATCCAGTAACTATTCATATCAAGACCGCAGAACACTTTTCCTTCCGGACGAAATTTACGATAAGCATCAAGGTAAGTAACTGTTTCGTTATACATACCATGTAGAATCATTATATCCATCTAATGATAATTCTTACTTAGGTGCTCAAAATAAATATTGGGGTTACCCGGTTCAACATTTGAATACAATATTTCAAGTTCAGGTAAGAGATCCGCGTATGGATAATTCTCAGGAGATGTACCAAACATCATTACAGGATGCGTTTTAAGTTCTTTTGCAAGCATATAGCCAGCCAAACATTTATCCTTTAGTAGTTCAACATTTCCCCATCTTCTGTAACCTTGTACAGCGGGGGTGTAGATCCCTTTTATATCAATTTGCGGCGTTGCAAAATCCATATCAATTATTCGTTCTAAAATCATATCTTGTCTGGCACAAAGTATAACCCGTAATTCAGGATCAATTTCGGCAATATTTAATGTTGCGTGCCTGGATATAATTCCATACATTTCATAGAGTTCAATGGCATTTTGTTTTGACAACGCATCGAGTTCCTCTATATACATGTCAGTTTCCTTAAAAAAATTGCAGATAAATTCAGTCACAGACTCTTTCACTTTCCGTCTCCTAAGCTGTAGCTTTTTGATAATGACCTTTTTGTTCTTTCCAGGACCTTAAATTTTGTGCTGTTATTGTCGTTTTTTCCACTGTCTTTGAAGCCGGTATCTGTTGCATAGTGGCGTGCAAAGCTGCCTGTGTTCATAATCATATCTCCTTTGTTATATAATAACTTCATTATAAATAAATATTATTTGATACAATGAATTTGGTGATAATTTTGTATTTAATGTTGTGGATTTAGATATATAGATCATTTTTTTGTTAATACAAAGTTATCATACAATTAAAAAAGTCTATGCGCAAGAAAAGATTACAAAAAGTGCATAGAAAATAAAAGAATAATCGCAAATTCCGGGCTGACGTTTCTGACCAAACATGTTAAATTAGTAGCATATAAATAAGGTATCAGATCGTTTAGAAAAGGAGTTTAAAATGAATCATGTTCAAATAGCGCTGGCTGGGTTTGCACAGAGGTACGATCTCGCTTACCAGACCGGCTTATTTATTCGGATTGTTGTTGCAGGAGTCTTCGGATATCTGATCGGCTATGAAAGAAAGAGCCGCTACAAGGGGGCCGGAATGAGAACCCATGCCATTGTGGCTATGGGAGCCGCCCTTATGATGGTGGTATCAAAATACGGTTTTCGTGATATCCCTGATTTTGACCCGTCAAGAATAGCCTCCCAGATCGTATCCGGAATCGGTTTTCTGGGGGCAGGAGTTATTTTCATTCGCAATAATTCCGTCAGCGGACTGACGACTGCCGCAGGAATCTGGGCCACTGCGGGAGTGGGCATGGCAATCGGTGCCGGTTCTTACTATGTAGGGGGAGGTGCAAGCCTTCTGTTGATTTTCACCCAGATCATTCTTCATGATGTACCGTTTTTGGCAAAGGAGCCTTACCGGGGCGTCTTAAAAATCACCACGTCCCATTATGATGCTGTCATAACCGAGTTATTCGATACCTTTAACGCAGAAAAGATCAAAGTTTTAAATGTAAAGATCGGAAAATCCAAGGACGGCACAAAGATGGAGCTGGACCTTCTCTATCCGCCGGGATATGAAAAGAATGAACTGATCATCAAATGGTCCAATGATAAGCGGGTGGATTCCATCAACGGATAGAAAAGCACAAGAAAACCAGATGAATTTTTGCCGGAAAGCGTAAGAACCGGTTGAAGCCTTTCCGGCAGGATTATATAATAGGATTAAGCAACGATGCAGTCATAATAAAACATTAGAAAAGCGGGATCAATATGAAGATGAGTCTGACAGCAGATTTACATACCCATACGGATGTGAGCAGACATGGTTACAGTACGGTTTATGAAAATATTATGGGGGCTAAGGCAGCAGGGCTTTCCTATGTGGGAATCAGCAATCACGGGCCCGCGCTTGAGGATGGTGCCCCGGAGGACCATTTCCGGAATTTAAGGGTGATACCGGAGATGGTGGAGGGAATCCGGGTTTACCGGGGCGCAGAGCTTAATATTACAGACTTTCATGGCAGCCTGGATTTAAGTGAGGATACGATAAAAAACCGGCTGGATTATACCATAGCCTCTTTTCATGAAGATGTGATATCTCCGGGGACCCGGGCCGACCACACCAACGCCTATCTGGCTGCTGCGGCCAGCCCTCTGGTGGATATCATCGGCCACAGCGGCACAGCAGGATATTCCTATGATTATGAACGTGTCATACCGGAATTTAAAAGGCATGGAAAACTGGTGGAAATCAATGAAGCCACCTTTCATGTGCGTAAGTCATCAGTGGATAACTGCAAGAGAATCGCTAAGCTGTGTATGGCATATGAGGTCCCTGTGATCGTAAATTCTGACGCACATTTCTGCAGGCTGGTAGGAATTTTCAATCAGGCCCTTGCCATGCTTCAAAGCATAAACTTCCCCCGGGAACTGATTATAAATGCGGACGGGGAAAGACTGGAACGGTGGATGCAAAAGAGAAAATCAGAAAGGGAGAAGGGTTTATGAAGTATTATATTGGAATTGATCTTGGAGGGACAAACATTGCCGCTGGGCTGGTAGGAGAGGATGCCTCTTTAAAAAACCATCTGTCCATTCCTACGAAAAGCGGCAGGAGCGCCTGTGAAATCGTAAGGGATATGGCAGGTCTTGCAAGGAAGGCAGCAGCTCTTTATGGGATTGACTGGAAAGACATTGAAGCGGTGGGAATCGGAGTTCCGGGAACAGCCAACCGGGATACGGGAATGGTGGAGTATGCCAACAACCTGGGATTTTATAAGGAACCCATTGTTCCCATGCTGGAAGAGGAACTTCCCGGAAAACCCATCCGGTTTGACAACGATGCCAATGCCGCCGCCTGGGGAGAATATCTGGCCGGCAGCGGGAAGGGAAGTAAATCCATGCTTGCGGTCACTCTGGGAACCGGTATCGGAGGAGGAATCATTCTTGACGGCAAGATTTTTCAGGGAGTCAATTACGCCGCAGGAGAATTCGGACATTTTGTCATAGACCGGAACGGCTTGGAATGCAACTGCGGGAGAAAGGGATGCTTTGAGGCGTATGCCTCTGCAACGGCTCTCATTGCCCAGACAAAGGAAGCGATGAAGGAGAACCCGGATTCCCTGCTTTGGGAGCTCTGCGGGGGGGATCCGGGGCTTGTAGAGGGCAAGACTCTGTTTGATGGAGTCAGAAAGCAGGATAAGACGGCAAAAAGAGTTCTGGACCGGTATATTGAGTATCTTTCCGCCGGGCTGGTGAATTTGATCAATATCTTTCAGCCGGAACTGATCTGCATCGGAGGAGGGATCAGCAAAGCCGGAGATCTGCTTTTAAAGCCCCTTAAGGAAATCGTGGACCGGGAAGATTATGCCAGGACTTCCCGGGTCAGGACAAGACTTGCTGTGGCTGAACTGGATAATGATGCCGGCCTGATCGGCGCGGCGCTTTTAAAAGAGTAAGGAGGATAGATATGAAGCGGTATATGGAACATATGATACGCTCTGCAGAAAAAAGAGTAGATCATTTTTTGAACATACAGGTAAGAGATGAAAAAGATGCCTTTTACGGGGGAATGAAACAGCCGGTTTTAGATGTTAAGCCGACTGTCTATGCTATGGCAGATGCGGCTTCTGTCTATTTGAATGAAAACAGCCGGTATTATAAAAGTGAGGCTCTTAAAAAAGTCATGGAAGCGGCTCTTGTTTTTATTATGAACTGCCAGAGGGAAGACGGAAGTTTTGATTATCCCACCTGCAATTTTAAATCCGCACCGGATACTTCCTTCTGCTTTAAACGTTTGATTGCGACCTACCGGTTATTTTTAAAATATACAGAGGAAGGGGAACTTGAGAAGCTAAAGAAAGGTTATCGTTCGGTCCTTGAAAAAGCCCTGGAGGAACTTTATACCGGCGGTTTTCATACTCCCAACCACCGGTGGGGCATCACGGCCGCTCTTATGCAGGGAGCCAATCTGGTAAGGGAGGAGCGGCCGGAGCTTGCAAAAACGCTTACCAAGCGGGCGCAGCAGTATCTGGCAGAGGGCATCGACGGCAATGCGGAAGGGGAATATGCCGAACGTTCCACCGGTAATTACAATGCAGTCGTCAACAATGCCATGATCTCCATGTATGAAGAGTCCGGCGATGAAGCTTATCTGGGCTATGTGGAACGGAATTTGAAAATGATGCTTTATTACTTTGACCCCGATGATACGATTTTTACCCAGAATTCCACAAGACAGGATCAGGGGAAAGCGGAACACCCGGACAAGTATTTTTACCAGTACCTCTATATGGCGGCCAAAACCGGAGAGCCGGTCTTTGACCGGGCAGCCCACAAGATCATTAAGGACAATATGGAACGGGGAGACATGGCACCGGAGTGTCTGCATATTCTCATGCTCCATGATTTTATGACGGAGTATGAATTTAAGGGCTATGGATTTCTGGATACCTATCATAAATATTTTAAGGAAGCAGGGGTGATCCGGGCAAAGACGCCGGAATACGGCTACAGCATATTAAAGGGGAAAAGTGCATTTTTATTTCTTAAGTTCCAGGAAACCCTGATATATTTAAAAATCGGGGAGAGCTACGGCGATATCCGCAACTTTATTCCCCAGACCATTGAGGAAAAAGACGGTGTCTGTGTGCTTACTTCCGTGGCAAAGGGCTGGTATTATCTTCCATTTAAGGAGAAGCAGGACACGTCAGACTGGTGGAAGATGGATCATAAAAAGCGGGAGATCCTAAACAGCAGTGAAATCCGCATGACCGTTACATTAAAAGAGCTTGCAGACGGAATGGAAGTGAACGTGAAAGCAGAAGGACTCGATCATGTACCGCTTCGGGTGGAGATCTGCGTACCTGCAGGAAGCATCTTGGAAAATGAACATTTCCGCTTAAAGGCAGGAAAAGGGGAAGAAATGGTTCTTCGCAGCGGATTTGTCACCTTGACCCATGGAAACCAGAAGCTGTTGATCGGTCCGGGTTATGGAACCCATGAATTTGGGGGACATTATTCCGGGGAAGAGGTAAATGATACCGGATATACCATTTATTTTAATGACTATACGCCTTATGACAGGACTTTTTCCATCCGTAAGGCATGAAAATAATTTGGCGCATTTCAAAACGTTATGCAATTAATCTTTCCTATTATAAATTAAGGTTAAAGCTAACAGATTTACCATCAGGATAGGGCAGAAGGGGCGTATGTTTTTTGGATTGGTGATTCGATAATCTCAAAAAACATACGCTCCTTCTCAATGTGTTTAATAAGCGTTCTTTATTCAAGTAAGTTATGGATCATTTTTTTATGGTTATCTGTAAATGCCTTTGTAACAATGAAATGATCTGTTTCTTCCAGTTTCACAGGTTTAATACCATTCTCATCAAATTGGTAGATTACAGCGTTGGGGAATGCCATTAAAATTGGAGAATGTGTTGCGATTATAAACTGTGAGTTTTCCTCAATCAATTGCTTAATCATGCAAATCAAACTCATCTGCCTGGAAGGTGACAGTGCAGCTTCTGGTTCGTCTAAAATATAAAGTCCATTTCCACCAAACCGGTTCTCTATTAAAGAGAGAAAACCTTCTCCATGTGATTGTTTGTGCAAGGAAACACCTCCATAGTTGCACAATAATGGAAAATCATCATCAAGTTCATCAATATTGGTTGAAACATTATAAAAACTCTCAGCACGGTAGAAAAATCCGTCCCTTGCCTTAACGTGGCTTTTTGATAATATCAAATGCTCTGACAGCTGAGAATGAGTATCTTTAGTAGAAAACTTAAAATTTTTTGTCCCACCTTCCGGATTAAAGCCATATGCAATGGCTAAACTTTCCAGAAGAGTAGATTTGCCCACTCCGTTCTCACCCACAAAAAAGGTAACATCACTGGGAAATGATAATTCATTTTGTTCCATTAAATATTTTATTGCAGGTATATTAAATTCATACATTGATGGGTCATGGGGCATTCTTTTATTAAAATAAACGGATTTAATATATATCATTATGTTCACCTGTATGGGCTTGAGGTTTTTATGGGTTTTCACTTATGGGAAATACTGTGATACAAAAAACTTATGTCCGAAAAACAATTAATAGCTTTTATTATATACTCATCTCATTTCTTTCACAACTATTATGGCTCTTTTTAAGAAAATTCTACTTTCAGCCAGAGCGCTTGACCGGTCATTAAAACAGGTGGAAAAAGATGGGTACTACATGAATAACATGTATACCTATGAAAAAAGTAGGAATTTATTCAAAACCAGTTGCAAAAAGACCAGGATTGTGTATATAATAAAATCTGACTTTTTAGCAGATGGGCGTATACCAATGAAAAAAATATATTATGTACGCCATGGTTTGCAAAAAAAGAAAGGAGAGAATTATGAAAAAATTATTTACTAAAGGTGCAGCAGTTCTGCTGACCTCCTTCCTGGTGCTAGGCGGGCTTACTGCATGCGGCGGGAAAGACCCGGGTGCAGAAAGCGAGACCACCTCTGCCGCCAGCGCGGAAACAACGAAAGCAGGAGATACTGCTTCCACCTTCACTTATGCCATTGCAGGTGATCCGGGAGCCAACGTAAACGTTATTACCACCAGTGACCGCTTTGGCCTGATGACGCTTAAGATGATCTATTCTCCTTTATATATGTATAATGCCGATGGCATTAACTATTTCCTTGCAAAGAGTATAGAGGCTTCCGATGACAACTTGACTTATACCGTACATTTGCGTGATGACGTAACATGGTCTGACGGTGAAAAGTTTACCGCAGATGATGTGGTATTTACCTTTGAAGCCATGGAAAAGGAAGAAAACGTAGGCTGGGCATATTCCCAGTTGGTCTTTCCTGAGGGTGCTGTAAAGGTGGCAAAGGTAGATGATTATACCGTAACCTTCACCATGCCTTTCGTCAATGCGGCTGCAGAAGAGCTGTTTTCCCAGATCTTCATTATGCCAAAGCATATGTATGAGAATGTGACCAGCTTTGAAAACAACGAGGTGAACACAAAACCAGTGGGAACAGGCCCGTATGTGATGTCTGAATATTCCCCAGGTTCCTATGTGAAGTTTACAAAGAATGAAAATTATTTCCTTGGAGCCCCCTCCATCGATAACATCGTATACCGGATCATTGAAAATGAAAACACTGCCATGACCGCCATTCAGAGCGGCGAGGTAGATGCCTGGATCGGCACACCGGCACAGGTGGAGCAGATGAATCTGGAGGCAAATAACTTAACGGTAATTCCTTATCAGGAAGGCCGTGTGGGCTATATGATGGTGAATGCAAAGCGTGTGCCCGATGAAAATTTAAGAAAAGCAATTTTTTATGCTCTTGATAAAAAGGCCATTGCAGATGCTGTTTTCCTGGATTCTGCCAACTATGAACTGCCATGGAGCTTTATGCCGCCAAATAGTGAATACTTTACAGAAAATGTAGAAAAATATGAGCAGGACTTAGAAAAATCCAAAGAACTGCTTGCAGCTTCCGGCAATCCCAGTCCGGAACTGACCCTGGCATACAGCGCCACAGACAGCATCCAGTCAACGACTGCCATTCTTGTTCAGGAACAGCTTCAAAAGGCAGGCATAAAGGTAAACTTATCCGGTGTCGATGCCACGGCCCTCAGCCAGCAGATGAAAAAAGAGGACAACTCCTATGACCTGTATTTCGGCGGATATATCATGGGGATTGACCCGGATACCTTCGGCAGCTTGTTTGAAACCGGTGCACCAAGCAACTACATGCACTATGATTATCCGGAGATCAATGACCTTTTCTCTCAGGGACGCAAGGAAACGGATCAGGCAAAACGAAAAGAGATCTATACACAGCTTCAGCAGAAAATACAGGACACCGGATGCTTTTATCCCCTGTATTCCAACAAACGTCTTTTAGTGGTATCAAAAAGGATCTCAGGCATCGAGGATGCAAAGCTGGTTCCTGTTTATACCTTTGAGGATACTTCCAAACTAAAGATAAAGTAATTTGCTTTAGGTTCAATCATTGTAAAGAAAGAAAAAGGGGGTTTTTTGCTGCTTGAATCCTTGCGGCAGATGCCCCTTTTTTATAAGGAGAAACAATATGGCCAAATATATATTGAAACGAATATTGACAGCCATACCCATGGTCCTTTTGATCACCGTCCTGGGCTTTTCCCTCATGCATTTTGCGCCCTATGACGCCATTGATGCCATGACCAATCCCAGAATGTCCCAGCAGACGATTGATATGATCAAGGTAAAATATGGTTATGACCAGCCCCTTTTTATTCAGTATTTCCGCTGGCTGGATGGACTGATAAATGGCAACTTCGGATATTCGATCGTAACCAAACAAAGCATTGCGGCAGACCTGGCAGTCCGGATCCCCAATACCATGAAACTGGTACTGCCTTCCTATATGACTGCCTATCTTCTGGCTGTCATCCTGGGACTGCTTGCAGGTTCCCATAAAAACAAAGCGGCGGATAAGCTGATCGACGGATTTTCTTCCATAGCAATTGCGGTTCCCTCCTTCTGGTTCTCCATGCTTATGATTTTTATCTTCGGATACAAGCTAAAGCTCCTCCCTTTTGTGGGAATGAATTCGGTCGGGATGGAAGCCTCCTTTACGGACTTTTTAAGACATTACATCATGCCTTATATTGCTTTGGTCTTTACCTTTTTGCCCGCCAACATAAAGTTTGTCCGTTCCTCCACCCTTACCCAGTTTTCTGAGGATTATGTGCTGGTGCAGCGGGCCTTCGGCGCATCAAAAGGAGAGATTATGTTTAAGCATGTGTGTAAAAATGTCCTTCTGCCCATTATCACAAGGCTTGGAATGGCTCTTCCTTATCTGGTGACGGGCGCCATTATTACAGAGACGGTATTTGGCTGGCCGGGGGTGGGCCCTTTCTTCATTAAGGCCATTCAGGGGCTGGATTATCCGATTGTCATGATCGTGCTGGTTCTTTCCTCCACTCTGGTCATTATCGGAAATTTACTGTCGGATATCCTTTACTGCATCACTGATCCGCGGATTCGGGAAATGGGGTGACGGATATGATAAGGAAAGAAAACAATCAGAAAAAAGTCAGATCCACCAGAATGGACAGCGTCTTTCTGGTATTGAAGCATGACAAAGCAGCGGTCCTGTCACTGATTCTTTTGGGAGTGATCATACTGTTTGCCCTTGTGGCTTCGTTTCTCCCTGTGGACCCCAATGCCACAGACGTTGCAAACCGTTTAAAAGCGCCGTCCTTTCAGCACTGGTTCGGCACCGATGAAGTAGGCAGGGACTATTTCGCAAGAGTGGTCTACGGAGGCCGTGTATCCCTTTTGGTAGGCTTCCTTGCCATGCTGACCAGTCTTACCATCGGCGTGGCCGTAGGCACCATATCCGGCTTCTGCGGAGGGGTGGTGGACATGATACTTATGAGGATCGTAGATATCCTCCATTCTATTCCATGGATGATTTTAGTGACTGTGGTCAGCATCTTTTTAAAACCGGGTCTTAAGTCCATCATACTGGTGATCGGCCTGTTCACCTGGATGGAGATTGCCAGACTGGTCCGTGCGGAAACCCTGTCCTTAAAGGAGCGGGAATTTGTTCTTTATGCGGAGTTTTCAGGAGTCCATATGTTTACCATTATTCTCCGCCACATTATTCCTTCCGTATTCCCGACCATCATTGTGGCGGCGACCACCAGCATGGCGGAAGCTATCATGACAGAGTCCTCTCTAAGCTTTTTGGGAGTGGGAATCCAGCAGCCCATGTCATCCTGGGGAAGTCTTTTGCAGAACGCTCAGGGTACCATGCAGAATACCTTTTATATGGCTCTGATCCCGGGCCTTTTGATCATAATTACTATTTTTGGATTCAATAAGCTTGGGAACCTGCTCCGTGTTTATGTGGAACCAAAGGTTATGAATGACGAAAAAGAGTAAAGTGAGGGAACAGGAATTGGAAGAAACAAAGAAAAAAAACAAAGAAATCCTGTCTGTTGAAAATGTTCACACCACCTTTCATACCCATGGAAAATCGGTGCAGGCGGTTCGGGGCGTCAGCCTTTCCGTAGAGAATCAGGAGATCTTAGCTGTAGTAGGGGAATCCGGCAGCGGAAAAAGCGTGCTGATGAAGTCGGTCATGGGTCTGATGCCTGATAATGCTGAGGTCACAGCCGACAGGATACGGTTTATGGATAAGGACTTACAGACCATCACTCCGGAGCAGCTTAGAAAAATGCGGGGGAAAGACATTGCCATGGTATTTCAGGATCCTATGACAGCCCTCAATCCCTTAAGGACCATAGGATTTCATTTGACGGAGGTACTGAAAAGGCACCGGAAAATAACAGGGAAAGCGGCCGTAAAGGAAGCTGCCGCCGTATTGGAGCAGGTGGGAATCTCCTCGCCGGAAAAACGGCTGAACCAGTATCCCCACGAATTCTCCGGCGGCATGAGACAAAGAGTTTTAATCGCCATGGCTCTTTGCTGCCGGCCAAAGCTTCTGATTGCGGATGAACCCACCACAGCCCTTGATGTGACCATTCAGGCCCAGATCTTAGAGCTGTTAAAGAAACTGCAGACAGATACCGGCATGAGCATCGTGCTGATCACTCATGATCTGGGGGTGGTAGCAAGCTTAAGTCACCGCATCTGCGTCATGTACGGAGGGCTTATTATGGAAGAAGGATTGACGGATGAGATTTTTTATTCGCCCAGACATCCCTATACAAAAGCGCTTTTAAGAGCCATTCCAAAGCCCCGGTCAGGAAGCAGGGAACGGTTGGAATCTATACCTGGAATGGCACCGTCTCTGGCAGATCCGCCGTCCGGCTGTCCCTTTGCAGAGCGCTGTAAGTTCGCCTGTGATAAATGTCAGGAGAAAATCCCGGAATATCTGGTTTACTCCGAAACCCAGAGGTCCATGTGCGTCTTTTCAGACGAGGAACTGCTTGCAATGGAAAAGGAGGTGCAGTGATATGGAGAAGCAAACCCAGGAAATCTTACTGGAGACCAGGGAACTGTGCAAATATTTCCCTTCCAAAGACTTTTTCGGACGAAAAAAAGCGGAGGTGAAAGCGGTCGACGGCATCAATCTTGCCATTCGCAAAGGAGAAACCTTTGGCCTGGTGGGAGAATCCGGCTGCGGAAAATCCACCCTTGGCAGAACCCTGATCCGCATGTATGATCCCACAAGCGGCTCCATCCATTTTAAGGGACAGGATATCACTGGCTGGAAAGGGAGAAAACTTCTTTCCATCCACCGTCAGATGCAGATTATTTTCCAGGATCCTTATTCTGCTTTGGACCCTCATTTGAATGTACGTGAGATCATCAGAGAGTCCATGAGTGCCGCCCGTAAGATGGGGGCCGGTGACATGGATGACAAGATCGTGGAACTGTTAAAAAAGGTTGGAATGAAGCCGGATGACATGTATAAATATGCATATGAATTTTCCGGCGGACAGCGTCAGAGGATCGGGATCGCAAGGGCTCTTTCCGTGGAACCGGAGTTCTTGCTCTGCGATGAACCCATATCTGCATTGGATGTTTCCATACAGGCACAGGTGGTAAATATGCTGGAAGATATTCAAAAGGAAATGGGACTGACCTATCTGTTTGTGGCTCATGATTTATCCATGGTAAGACATATTTCCACCAGGATCGGAGTCATGTATCTGGGACGGCTGGTGGAGGTCGCAGATAGTGACGAACTCTATGAAAATCCGCTTCACCCTTACACAAAGGCCCTTCTTTCTGCCATTCCTGTGGCAGACCCGCAAATGGCCAGAAGTGCCAGCCGTGTCATGCTGAAGGGAGAGCTGCCAAGTCCCCTTCATGTCCCTTCCGGATGCCGGTTTCATACCCGGTGCGGGAGTGCAAAAAATGGCTGTGACAGGGAGGTGCCGGTCATGCGGGAACTATCCCCCGGACACTTCGTGGCATGCTCCTGTATCTGACAAATCCGGCAGGAAGGCTGATAAACGTTAGAAAAATAATTCTTGACTTTTCATTTAAAACTTTTTATAATTACTACAATTAAAAAACGAAACTAAGCGAGGACGCTTAAGAGTTCATACCCTTAGGCGTTTTTTTGCATATTGAAGGATTGTTTAATTAGAGAGGAGATGAAATCATGCCAGATATGGTGAAAGTTGAGAACTTAAAAAAGAACTTCGGAGATCTGGAGGTTTTAAAAGATATCAGCCTTACCGTGAAAGAAGGAGAGAAGCTGGTCATTATCGGACCCTCCGGTTCAGGGAAATCCACCTTTATCCGCTGTATCAATTACCTGGAGGAACCAACCAGTGGAAAAATCACCGTAGCAGGTACGGAGGTCACAAAAAAGAACCGGTTGGAAATGGCAAAAAAATATTCATCCATGGTCTTTCAGCAATTTAATTTATATCCCCATCTCACTGTCTTAGAAAATCTGACACTGGCACCCATCAAACTGCAGCATGTTCCCAAGGAAGAGGCTAAAAAGAATGCCATATCATGCCTGGAGCGGGTAGGCTTAAAGGAAAAGGCCGGGAATTATCCGATTCAGCTTTCCGGCGGACAGCAGCAGAGAGTGGCAATTGCCAGAGCCTTATGCACCAAACAGCCGCTCATTTTATTTGATGAGCCGACTTCTGCTTTAGACCCTGAGATGGTTCAGGAAGTATTGAATGTTATGGTAGAGCTTGCCCATGAGAACATTACCATGATCTGTGTGACCCATGAGATGGGATTTGCCCGTCAGGTGGCAGACCGTGTCATCTTCATGGACGGAGGCTATATCCTTGAAGAGGGGACACCGGAACACTTCTTTGAAGCTCCGGAACATGAGAGAACCAAAGCGTTTTTAAGCAAAATCCTGCATTAGGGTGTTGTTTAATATAATAATAAGATTGAGGAGGAAACGAAGATATGAAGAAGATGTTATCACTTGCACTTACCATCGCCATGGCGGTTAGTTTAACCGCATGCGGATCCAAACCGGAACAGGCAACGACAGCAGCCCCGGAAGAAACAACAAAAGCCGGAGAAACCACAGCAGGTGCGGCGGGCGAAGGTGTGACCGCAGATGTTCAGAAGATTATTGACCGGGGAACCTTAAAGGTTGGCTGTAAATCTGATATTCCAAAGTTCAGCCTGCAGAACACGGCGACCGGAGAATACGAAGGCTTTGAAGATGACCTGGCTTATGAGATCGCAGGTACTATCTTTGGTGTTACCGCTGAGGAAGCGAAAGAAAAGAAGCTGGTTGAATTCCAGGGGGTTACCGCAAAGACCAGAGGTCCTCTTTTGGAGAACGGCGAGATCGACCTGGTTATTGCTACCTTTACCATCACCGATGAGAGAAAAGAAACTTATAATTTCTCTACCCCTTATTATACCGATGCGGTTGGTCTTATGGTGAATAAGGATTCCGGCATTACCTCCATCGAAGGACTTGACGGTAAGATCATAGGTGTTGCACAGTCAGCAACTACAAAGGACGGCTTTAAGAAGTATGTAGAAGAAAAAGGCTTGAACGTAAACCCTGAATTCCAGGAATTTGACGGTTACCCTGCTCTGGCTCAGGCGTTAGCGACCAAGCAGATCGACTGCTTCTCTGTTGACCGTGCCATCTTATCCGGATATGTCAATGAGAAGAACCAGATATTGGAAGACCGTTTTGCAGAGCAGGATTACGGTGTTGCCTCCGCAAAGGAAAATGAAGGTCTTGCGGCTCTGGTAGAAGAAAAAATCACTTCTATGATTTCCGACGGATCCCTGAAAGCACTTCAGGACAAATGGGAATTACAGTAAGCTGATATGTAAAGGAAAATTGACATGATAAAAGGTCTTTTTGATGTAAAACGATGGAATGCCCTGTTTCAGGCATTTCCAGACTACTATATACCAGGCTTTCTTATGACGCTGAAAATATCACTGGTGGGACTGGCCTTAGCGCTGGTCCTGGGAGTGGTATTTGGTGTGTTTTCCACGGCAAAACTAAAGCTGTTTCGCATTCTTTCACGAATTTATGTGGAATTGATTCAGAATACGCCTCTGGCTCTGCAGGTCGTGTGCTATTATTCGATTCTGCCCATGCTCTTTTCCAGTTCCGGCTACCGGATTCCCAAGTTCATTCTGGGTGTCATCGGTGTGGGGGTTTATCATGGTGCCTATATCTCAGAGGTCATAAGAACCGGAATCGAAGCCATACCTAAGGGTCAGTCTGAGGCTGCTTCCTCTCAGGGATTTTCCTATCTGGAGACCATGTATCACATCATTTTGCCTCAGACCGTGAAGATCATCCTTCCGCCCCTTGCCAATCAGGCGCTGGGTCTGGTAAAGAATACCTCCATTCTGGCTATGGTAGCCGGTATGGATCTTATGTATTTTACCGATTCCTGGGGATCGGAGCGCGGATATTTTGCACAGGCGTACTTTACCAGTGCTTTCATGTATTTTATCATCTGTTTCCCGTTAGCAAGGCTTGCCCGTTACCTGGAGATTCGTTCCATGCGGCTGCCGACTGCAAAAAAGCTTGATATTACAGCAGATGAGGAGGTCGCATGAGAGAATTATTTTACCAGATATTTACTCCGGCAAATGTGATCTTCATGTTAAAGGGATTGCAGATGACGGTAATGATCGCCATTCTGGCTACGGTAATCAGCATGTTTTTCGGTACGGTTCTGGCCCTGATCCGAACCTATGCCACAGGCAGGTGGAAATGGGCAGGGGCCCTGGTGGCGGTTTATACGGAATTTTTCCGATGTACGCCAAACCTTTTATGGATCCTTTGGATCTATTTTACTGTCAAGGGGAATAAGATAGGAGTATCGGTATTCGCGATTTCGCTGTTCACTTCAGCCGTTATGGCGGAGATATTCCGTGGAGGCTTAAACTCCATTCCCAAGGGTCAGTTTGAAGGTGCCCAGTCTCAGGGATTTAGTTTTATTCAGACTCTCTGGTACATCATTCTTCCCCAGACTTATAAGAAAGTGATTCCGGCCCTTTTGAGCCAGGTCATCACGATCATCAAGGATACATCCTTCTTAAAGATGGTTGACGTGGCGGAATTTATGAGAAACAGCTCTGTTGTACTTGGAAGTATTTACGATGTGCGGGGCATGATCATGCTGTTTGCCTTTGAAGCCCTTTGCTATTTTACGATCTGCTTTGCATTGAGCAGCGTGGTAAGGCGTTATCAGAAAACCATTGTTACTGGTTAGGGAGGAACTTTCTGAATGGAAAAGTTTACAATCACAATTGCCCGTGAGTTTGGAAGCATGGGAGGCCCCATTGCCAGGGAGCTTTCCAAAGAGCTGGGAGTAAAATTTTATGACCGCGATATTGTGGAAGAGGTTGCAAAAAAGTTGAATCTGCCTGTTTCCACCATAAGCGATGAGGAGGAAAAGACAAAACACCTTTTCCTATCCCACATGTTTCCCCTTGGAACCGATGAAGACTACATGCAGGATATTATTTTTGATGTGCAGAAGAATATCATACTGGATCTGGCGAAAGACTCCAGCTGCATCATTGTGGGAAGATGTTCCAACTACATCCTGGAACATAAAAAGAATAACATTAACATTTATATTTACGCCCCTTATGCAAAGCGTGTGGAGAACTGTGTGAATACGTTCGGTATGACAGCAGGTGAGGCGAAAAAGATGATTCAGTCTGTTGACAAGGCAAGAAATGCCTATCATAAAAAATACTCCGGATATCTTCCAAATGATCCGGAACATATGAATCTTATGATTGACTCTTCTCTCCTTGGAGTTACAGGCACGGCAAAGCTGATTGCCGGAGTGGTGCATCAGCTGTACGGGAATGAGTGAGAATGAGAAGTTTCCTATTAAATAGGCCTTTCCAGTGGGATTGGGACGAAAGTCCGGATCTTTGCCGGAGGGCCTTTTTCATCTTTCCAGCAGTTTTTTGAAAATGATAAGTAAAAATAGAGGAATGACCCTTGACACTCAAAAAATAATCTGCTATACTTTACTTTCGTGTGAAACGAGAGGATGAAGGTCTGAAACGTGCCTGATACCTCTCGTTTTGTTTGCGAAAGTGTGTGTGCGGCCGTCGGCAACATGGGAACCCGGCAGGCCATGAGAAAGGAATTGATCATTTATGGAAACAATGAGATTTGATGAATTACAGTTAGATGAAAGAATTCTGCGGGCTGTAGCAGATATGGGATTTGAAGAGGCGTCTCCTATCCAGGCCCAGGCAATTCCGGTCCAGATGGAAGGAAGAGATATTATCGGTCAGGCTCAGACAGGAACCGGCAAGACCGCTGCCTTTGGTATTCCCCTGTTACAGAAAATTGATCCAAAGGTAAAAAAGCTTCAGGCAGTTGCGCTTTGTCCTACCAGAGAGCTTGCTATTCAGGTAGCAGATGAAGTACGCAGGCTTGGTAAATATATGCACGGTGTAAAGGTCCTGCCAATTTACGGCGGACAGGACATCGTGAAACAGATTCGTTCCTTAAAGGACGGTACTCAGATCATCATCGGTACTCCCGGACGTGTCATGGATCATATGCGCCGCAAAACGGTGAAATTTGATTTTGTTCATACGGTAATTATGGATGAGGCAGATGAGATGTTAAACATGGGCTTCTTAGAAGACATGGAAACCATCTTAAGCCAGCTTCCGGAAGAACGTCAGACCGTGATGTTCTCCGCAACCATGCCGTCCGCAATTATGGAGATCGCCAGAAAGTTCCAGCAGGAACCGGTGACTGTAAAAGTTGTAAAGAAGGAACTGACTGTTCCGAAAGTAACCCAGTATTATTACGAGGTGAAACCAAAGAGCAAGGTAGAAGTAATGTGCCGTCTTTTAGACATGTATGCACCAAAGCTTTCCGTTGCTTTCTGCAACACCAAGAAACAGGTGGATGAGCTGGTACAGGCACTTCAGGGCCGCGGTTATTTTGCCGAGGGGCTTCATGGTGACTTAAAGCAGATACAGCGTGACAGGGTCATGAACAGCTTCCGTAACGGTAAGACGGAGATTCTAGTGGCAACAGACGTAGCAGCCCGTGGAATCGACGTAGACGACGTAGAAGCGGTATTCAATTACGACCTTCCCCAGGATGATGAGTACTACGTACACAGAATCGGCCGTACAGGACGTGCGAACCGTGAGGGCATTGCATTCAGCTTTGTTGTAGGCAAGGAAGTATACAAGCTTCGTGACATTCAGCGTTACTGCAAGACCAAGATCGTACCTCAGGCCATTCCTTCTTTAAATGATGTGACTGCCATTAAGGTAGATAAGATTTTAGAGAGTGTAGCCGATACCATTGGTGATACCGATTTAAGCAAGACGGTGAACATCATTGAGAAAAAGCTTTTAGAAGAAGATTATACCTCCCTGGATTTGGCAGCAGCACTGCTTAAGATGATGATGGGTGAGGAAAATGAAGATGTGATCGATACCAGAGAGCCCCGTTCTCTTGATGATCTGGATAACTTCTTTGGAAACAACAGCCGCGGGCGCGGGAGAAGCGCAAACGGACGGGGAAGAGGTGATTCTTCCAGAGAAAGAGAGGATATGGCACGTCTCTTTATCAATATCGGAAAGAACCAGAACGTAAAGCCGGGAGACATTCTTGGCGCCATTGCCGGAGAATCCGGTATGCCTGGTAAAATGGTAGGAAGCATCGACATGTATGACAAATATACATTTGTAGAGGTTCCGAGAGAAAGTGCAGATGTTGTGCTGAAAGCCATGAAAGATGTAAAGATCAAAGGCAAAAATATTCATATGGAAAAAGCCAACGGAAAAAGCAGATAAATTTCCGGGAGCTGAGCGGGGGAATAGAGGTATGACCTTTTTTTCCCGCTCAGCTCCCGGTTTTTATTATCCGGTAAGTTTGTCCGGTATGATTAAGACTTTTTTGGGATGCCACTCCGCATCAGGGAAGTATCATTGGGAAAGCAACTGCATTCCGGTACAAGCGTCCAAAATCCGGCTGTTTATTTTAATCGGGAGCAAGAGATTTAGTTTTAACGGTAAGCTTTTGATTCGCTAAAGCGAATGATTTTTCTCTTATATCTTTTTTGAACGATTAACGTTCCCCCAATCAAAGAAAACCCAATAACCCCAAAGAACAGCACCAACAATATGCCAGACCATTTTAACATGATTTCATCAGGGTTATTCCTATTATAAATAATCTCAATGTTATCCCCGGCTGCCATGCCTTCCACATAAGTATCCAGAAGAGAAACATGAGTTTCATTCTTATGAGTGACAAATGAAACGTAGACATCATGAGCTTCGGATCTTCCGGGAACCTTTGTTGTCCGGACTTCGTCAATGGTTCCGGTAACTTCTTTAGAATCCTTTATGACGCAGAGGTCAACTACCTTTATGAGATGATAGGCAGAGCCACATAAAAAGCAGAGACCGAGAAGGATGAAAGACCAGTGAAGCGGTAGTCTTATTAATTTTTTCATAATCATTCCCCTTAATTATCATTTGATTTTTATAGATAGACATTTTGCTGCTGCTGCGGTAACATGCAGTTGGTTATTATTATAGTATAAACATGTTAGGAAAGGCAACCAGGAAAAGGTTTTCTTGCTTCTTCCCGGAAAAAAAGATACAATAAGTTAAGAAGAATCAGCGGTAAAGGAATGGAGGAACTGACCATTTTAAAAAGCGGTTCTATACAAATGGAGGATGTTATGTCAGAGTGGAAGAAAAATGACAAGATCGAAGTGATCATAGAAGATATGAGTGAAACCGGAGAAGGCATCGGAAAGACCGATGGATTTACCTGGTTTATTAAAGATACGGTGATTGGAGATCATGTAGAGGCAAAGGTGATGAAGATTAAAAAATCATATGGTTTTGCCAGATTGGAACAGATCAAAAGAAAATCCCCAAATCGTGTGGTCCCCAAATGCCCGGTGGCAAGACAATGCGGCGGCTGTCAGCTCCAGGCCATGGATTATGCCGAACAGCTTCTGTATAAAGAGAAAAAGATATATAACAATCTGGTACGGATCGGCGGTTTTTCAGATGTTCCCATGCTTCCGGTTATGGGAATGGACGAGCCCTGGAGATACCGGAATAAAGCGCAGTTTCCCTGGGGAACGGATAAAGAGGGGAATATTGTTACCGGCTTTTACGCAGGACGGACCCATTCCATTATCGGGTGCGAAGACTGTTTGCTTGGGATAGAAGAAAATCAGGAAGTTTTAAAACGGATCAAGGCCCACATGGAGTGCCATGGACTTCGTCCTTATGATGAGGAGACTCACAAGGGATTAATGCGCCATACACTGATCCGCAAAGGCTTTAAGACCGGGGAATTGATGGTGTGCCAGGTGATCAATGGAAAGAGTCTTCCTCACAGCGGGGAGCTAGTGAATTGCCTGATGGAGATCCCCGGCATGACCAGTATCTCTGTTAGCGTCAACCGGGAACAAACCAATGTGATTATGGGAAACCAGGTGGAAAATCTATACGGACCGGGATTTATCACCGATTATATCGGTGATGTGAAATACCGGATATCCCCTCTGTCCTTCTATCAGGTGAATCCGGTGCAGACGGAAAAGCTCTATGGAACAGCCCTTGAATATGCGGGTCTTACTGGGGATGAAACCGTCTGGGACCTTTACTGTGGCATCGGAACCATTTCTCTGTTTCTCGCTAAGAAGGCGAAAAAGGTCTATGGGGTGGAGATCGTCCCTCAGGCCATTGAAGATGCACGAGAGAATGCGAAATTAAACGGGATCGGGAATGTGGAGTTTTTTGTGGGGAAGGCCGAAGAGGTGCTGCCGGAGCAGTATGAGAAGAATCATGTGTATGCAGATGTGATTGTGGTAGACCCTCCCAGAAAGGGTTGCGACGAGGTGTGCCTTGATACCATTGTGAAGATGGCACCGAAACGGGTGGTGTATGTAAGCTGCGATTCGGCGACTTTGGCACGGGATCTTAAGTATATGCGGGAGAGAGGGTATGAGGTTGTGAGGGTGCGGGGGTGTGATATGTTTGCGCAGACGACACATACAGAAACAATTGTCAAATTGTGTCGAAAATAAGGAGGGCGTATTGAACATTGAATTTAGCATACCAATTTTAATTGAACTAACAGATTTGGAGGAAAGTGCTAAGCTTTGCAATAGTTATGGTTTTAAATTATTAGTGCTAATCTCTTAAAGAAAAAGTGTTAGGGCGTAAAATATATAAATTTTAGAATGAACTATGACAGATATTATATATTGAAGAGGCAAAAAAATATGATATATTTTGAATGGAGGCTCTAAGGATGAAAGGCGAACAAAAAGAAATACTAAATGCCAATAAAATGTTATCGCCTAATTCGCAGGCTATCAACACTAAATTTCGCAGATTTATTCTTGCAGGAATGATAATATATACAGTCTTAGTTTTGTACTTCATGTTCTTAGGGTTTAATAGGACAGGCGATAAAATTGATTATAATATTTATACATTTATATTTGTCCCGGATAGGGTTCCACTAAGGTTTCCAAAACTGACGATGTCATGGTTATTCGATTTTGGAAACATTGCTGCTTTTATTCCATTTGGTATTATAATTCCATTGCTGTATCGAATCTGTTTTAAAAAGTTTATCCCGTTATTTATATTAGTGATTACCTTTTTAGAAGTGCTTCAGTCTTTAACTTTCCTGGGTACGTTTGATGTGATGGATATTATATCGAATACATTGGGTGCAATCATAGGATTTGTTGCCTATAAGGTAGCGTTTACCACAGGGATTACCTTTAAAAAGTTTACTACTTTAGCAGCAACTATTCTTATATTATTTCTTGGGATTATGACTGTTTCTGAAGCAATTGATTATGGTGTACATGTAAATGAAACAATAGGACCTATTCAAGCAATAAACGAAATAAGTGCAGATGCACCAGTAAGCGAAAAAATTTCGTCTTTCACGGTGCAAGGTGAAAAAATAGATCCTACGTTAAATTTATATAGCAGTAGGGATGAGAAAAGTAAAGAGTATCTATTTAATGTAGGCAAGGAAAATCCGTGGATCTATGCCAATATTGGTATTCCTGACGGGGTAGAATATAAAGGCTCAGTTACGATTATGGTCAACGGGGAAGAGCTGTTTTTATTCAGTGATAAAGATGAAGGTAAAAATACGTTTAAAGTGAAAACGTTTTATAATGCAAAATTAAAAGATTTGAAAATAATAGTCACTGGAAACGCTAGAGTATGGGATGTTGGAATCGCAGAAATAAAGCATTGGTGGCAGTAACTGCAATGAGCGCAATTAGCTACGAAGATTTCGAAGAGTTCAGTGATGAGCTAAGGAAACTGTAAGTACCTTTGTTGAGAGATAGTTTGTTATATATGATTCAGAACGGTATCGTTTTTCTATAAGTAATAGTCAATCTATTGTTTACGCCAAGGACAAAGTGCGTCTTTCAGGAATCCATATTACAGCATCAACACACGTTGAGTGCGTGGCATTGATGTCAAGGGTTGAAAAATAGGAGTAAAAAAGGCGTTTTTCGTAGTCTTTTATGTCGAAAACAGGGTTTTTTCGACCACTGATTTCTGTCTCGTGGGAACAAATCCAAAAAGCTGTACTAAGTGCGAGAGGACAGGTTTGATAACAGGTTTTCACGACAGGACAGGATAGATGTTATGTCATTTTTGGGCTTTGTGAGAGAACAGGATAGATGTTTTTGATGGCTTTCAGGTGTGCGTGGGAACAGGTCAAAAACAGGGCATATTGCTCTCCTTTTATAGCAAGATTTTTAGTCAATAATGCCTTAAAAAGCGATTTTGACTACTTATCATTCGTGTTTTATAGTACTTATACGTACAGACATTCTAACAGATAATACCACAATATTTGGATAAATAATGTCATAATAAGTTGCCTTGTTATGTGTTGGTAACTTTTAAATAGTAGGAGGTAGTTGTCATGCAAGCTAAAGGTTCTGATTGGTACAAACATGGATGGACTCTGGATATTAAAAATCAATCTTGGGTAGAAGATACTGAAAATCAAGTCGACTTTATAATTAAAACACTTGAACTGACTGGCAAGGAACGGATTCTTGATCTGGCTTGCGGTTATGGACGCCATTCGCTTTCTTTTGCACAAAGAGGTTTTTCTGTAGTCGGTGTGGATATTACAAAGGATTATATTGATGATGCTATAAAAAATGCTAAGAACAATTCATTACCAGCACAATTTATACAAGCTGATATCCGTGATGTTAATTTTGTAAATGAGTTTGATGTTGTTTTGAATCTAGCCGATGGGGCAATCGGATACTTAGAAACCGATGAGGAAAACTTAAAAATATTCGATGTAATTTCGCGTGCGTTAAAAAAGGGTGGAAAGCACTTTATGGATGTGTGTAACGCGGAACATGCGGAACATTATTTTCCCAGAACGAACTGGGAGATTTGCGAGAAAGCATTAGCTTTGGCTCAATTCGATTGGGACGAAAAAACACGTAGAATGATGTTTGCTGGTTATGATATACCGTATGGTGTGCCTGCAGAAAAACCTCAAATTCCTGGCGGTGACCCTACTCGTCTTTATTCCATCGACGAATTGTGCAGTATTTTTGAACAGAGAAGAATGAAGATAGTACATACATTTTCTGATTACTATGGAAGTGTGGCCTCTTATAAAAAGTTACAATTGCTTGTATATTCGATGAAAGTATAAGTATGTCAGCCGAAATGAGTTTAACGCAAAGACGGAAATTGATTATTATATAGCACTTATCTTTATGCTATGATAAACATATACAACCACCAATCATCTGTAGATACCGTGATAAGGAGGTGAAGTTGTGTCAGATTAAACTCCGAAATTAAACGTGACGATGATACCGGCTGCTCGCCAGACGCTGAAAAAGGTCGCCATTTACTGCCGCGTCAGCACGACGCACGAATCGCAGGACGAGAGTTTGGATATCCAGATAAAAACGCTGAAGCAATATGTGGCCTGCAATCCAAAATGGATGTTGTACGAGGTCTATACGGACAAGGATTCCGGCGGCAACGTAGCGCGTTACGGGTTTCAGAAGATGATTTTCGACTGCTATGAAAATCGTATTGACATTGTTGTGGTGAAAACCATCAGCCGCTTTGCCAGGAATACTGTTGATTTACTTGAAACGGTGAGCCGGCTTAAGAGCCTTGGGGTTGAAATCATTTTTCATCAGGAGAACCTCCGGACCAGCGAAACAGATAATGATATTCTGATATCAGCCTTAAGTGCCATTGCCCAAGCAGAGAGCGAGTCTACAGGGGAAGCAATCAAATGGGGTTTAAAGTGCGGATTTATTTCCGGGAATTCAAAGCTGTATTCACGCAAGTGTTTTGGCTATCAGCAGGACGAAAACGGCGATCTTATCATTGATGAGGAAGCAGCACAAGTTGTCCGTTTGATTTATAATTTATATTTAAATGGCAGCAGTATTGTTTCGATTATCCGGGAGCTTGAAAGCCAAGGCATAAAATCACCACAGGGTAAGGACACCTGGTCGAAGCGTTCGATCCAAACTATATTGACTAACGAGAAGTATGCAGGGCACGTATTAGTTGGCAAGACCTACTCCGGTGATTTTCCCAATAATAAGCAGAGGAAAAATCGTGGTGAGCAGGAACAGTTCCTGATGAAGAATGCCCACGAGCCAATTATTAAAGAGGAAATGTTTGACCGGGTTCACGCTGAGATGCAACGCAGAAGCAATACAGAAGTTGTCAACGGCAAAACAAAACGGAAAGATACGCATTTTAGCTCAAAGCAGGAGAAACAGGAGTAGTTATTTTGCTTGCAGTTGTTGACATCAAAATGAACCTCTCATCCTCATGAGCGGAATCACTGTTAAAAGCAGCATAAAATTAGTGAATGCAAACATTTATTGAGGTGAAATAGAGTTTTATCTGTATAATATGCATATATTTTGACATCTATTCTGTCCTGTAAATTTAGCCTCCCTATCACATGTGGAAGCGGTGATAATGATGACGTATTGTGGTATGGATAAGAAAAATAGGGGTTAGACCACAAGATGTTGTAGTTGTGACTGAAATATGAGAAAAAAGCGGGGCTAAGAAAAGCGATTTTTAGCCCCGCTTTTTTGGCTCTTCCACGGATGACATTGGATAGTTAAAGGCAAAATCTTTTCAGAGTGCTATTAGAGATAGGAAAAAGGAGGAAATATTCATCGGCAAGGAGAGCACTTGAATGGCATTTAAGAGGTCCACTTTCACTTAAAATATAAGCTAAAGAGTAAGCACTACATAAAATAACGTATTACTATTTCTGATTTTTTATCTCAATGAAAAAATCAGAAATTACCATTTTCCAAGCTACAGGATCGCTTCATTGCTTCTGACCATGGCATCAGTTCTTCTAAGATACTATTGGGCTCATTTTTGTAGTCCAGCATCTTGGCCATTACTGTTTCCAGGTAAAGACGGATGTTTAATCCATTTGCTTTTGCTGTTTCTGTAGGAGTATAGACTACTGCACTTGATCTGGCACCTTTTACCGTGTCATGAAATAAGAAGTTCTTTCTTTCCATGACATATGATTTTTACAGATCGTTCCGCTGCGTTATTACTTATGGAGCACCGTCCATCCTGAAGATAGTTCTCCATGTAAGGGTGTTGGTTTTTGGCATAATTAATTGCCTTGACAAGCTTTGATCCGCCAAGGGCATTCATCCCATTGATCCATTTCCAGAATGCATCGAGTACTGGCCGTTCCCGCTCAAGATGCTGTTTCCGGCGTTCTTCTGGCTGCGAATCTTTCAGTGTCGATGGATATGAAAAATCACAGTTCTACGAATACTATAATAAGTTCGTGGAAGCGAACTACGGTGGTGAGCATGCTTCCATGCCCGTAAACCGAAACATGCAGTCTACTTTTTCAGATCTGGAAGATTTTTATGGAACCATCATTCTTCCCCCGCCAGCCCGCAAGCCAAAGGGGAAACCTACAGTTGAGAACCACGTACGATACCTCGAGACACATCTTGTAGAAAAACTCAAAGAAAAGATCCATACATCATTTGATGAATTGAATGCTGAAATCAAAAAGATAGTAGCGACCCTCAATTCTAGATCATTTCAAAAACAGGCTTTTTCAAGACAGTATGCTTTTGAAAAATATGAAGCCAGGCGGATGCTACACGACTTGTGATTACAAAGCTGTCACCAAAGTCCCCAATAATTACCACATCGAGTATGACGGTCACTACTACTCCGTATTGTACTCTTATTGTGGAAAGCCTGCAATTCTGAAGGCAGCGCCATCAGAAATCAGGATCTGCGATCAGTACAACCGGCTGATCTGTACGCACAGGCGGTCTCATCGTGAGTTCCCTCTCCATATTACAAAGGATGGATCATTCTTTTGATTTACTGCATAGGTCAAAGCCTTGGTCAGGTTCTCATTTGTTGTATGCATGGCTGCAGTCTTTTTTCTTTTCAATCCACGACCAAAATGCATTAAGGTTCGGCTTTGACGCCTCCTGACGCTTCTTTTTCTTTTCTTCAAAAGAGAGGTTTTCTATTTCTTCTTCAACCTTAAACAGAAGATTATGGAAGAATACCATTTTTAAACCTTAAATGGAATGACGCCTTGTTTTGGAGTACTTACGTGATAAATGGCAATAATTAAAATCCACCCTTAGACTATGTGTTTACGGTCATTTCATTCATTTTCCGATAATATGCGTTTTTAAATCCGATTTGGATAAAGCCTTTATTGTTAATATCCTATGTTTTTGACATATCATTACCTTTTACTATATGTTTACAGACTTGCAGCAAAGAGATGCTCTACTTATCAGCAGCAGGATGGGCAGTCGTTTGTGATACAATTCTATTATCTTTATTGACATAGAGCAAAATAAAGAATATTATAACTGTGAACATAAGATTAATATGTTCATAGAAACGCTTGATTGTCATATTGACTTATAAGGAGAACCATATTATGGGAAAAGCATTTACCGATAAAGAGAGGGCCGATGTGCAGGGAACACTGCGGCGCATAGGGCTCAAACTCTTCGCAGAAAAAGGGATTAAGGGAGTATCGATACGCGACCTTACCTCTGAAGCAGGCATTGCTCAGGGTAGCTTTTACACCTTTTATAAGGATAAGGAGGATTTTTTGATCGACCTTATCAAATTGAGGATTACAGAAAAACTAGCGATCATGATAGAAAAGAAAGCGGATTCGCTCAATGACCCCGTCGGTTATATCGCCGAGATTTTCTATCAGGAGGGTATGCACCTGAAAGAGAACAAAGCTTTTGACAACATGATAAGCGGAACGCTTGAGCTGTTTTACAATGCAGAACCCGAAGTAAACGAGAGGATTAGCAATCATTACAAAGATGCTTTTGAAACGATGATTCAGTTTTGGCGAGAGCACGGATACCGAGTGGACGCGGATATTGACGCCCTCATGAATACGATACGAGCTGCCAGCATCTTGTTTTCAAACGCCCATTTAATTAGCGATAAGTATTTTAAAGATATCTATAAAATTTTCTGCGTGTCGGAGATCAATGCTTTTCTGAAGGTGAGAAAATGAGTAATGTATCCAAACAGGAGGAGCGCTACAAAAGGATAACGGAAGCAAAAATATATCCGCTGCTGTGGCAGATGGCACTTCCCTCTATGATTGGTATGATAGTAAGCTCCGTTTACAGTATGACGGACACCTTCTTTATCGGCATGCTTGACAGGACGGAACTGACTGCATCTATCGGTGTGGTGTTCTCATTCATTTCCATTATTCAGGCGATAGGCTTTTGGTTCGGTTATGGTTCTGGAATTTACATATCAAGGCAGCTTGGAAAGAAAAACGAGAAAGAGGCGGAGGTCATGGCTTCCACTGGGCTTGTGCTTTCCGTGGTGGTAGGTGTTATTATCCTCCTTGGAGGGCTGATTTTTCTGGAGCCGCTTGTACTGTTGCTTGGCGGCGGAATATCGGACGGACTGATGGAAGCTACGGTTTCTTATCTGAGGATCACACTCATTTCCGTCCCGTTTATGCTTGCCGCAAATGTGCTCTATAATGAACTGCGGCTGCAAGGCAGCGCCAGAGACAGCATGCTAGGCCTTATGGTCGGGATGTTGATCAATATGATACTCGATCCGATATTGATACTTGTCTTTGATATGGGCGTTGCTGGAGCGGCTTTTGCGAGTTTGATTGGGCAAGTCTGCGGTTTTTTCCTTTTGTGGTATTTCACTGGGCGGAACGGCAATGTCTTAATCAATATATGCAATTCAAAATTCGATTTCTGTCATCTCAAAGAAATTCTGACGGGCGGCGCGCCTAACTTCTGCCGTCAGGGAATCAGTAGCGTTTCCACCGTCCTTGTAAATTTGGCGGCGGGAGCTTTTGGAGAATCCGCAATAGCAGGCGTAACCGTAGCGCTTAGAATACTGGCAATGGGTTATGCACTTGTAATCGGTTTTGGTCAAGGCTTTCAGCCGATATGCGCCATAAACTACGGTGCGGGGAAATATTGCCGCATCAAGAAAGCGTTTCGTGATGCTCTTGTCACCGCAACCGCATTTCTAATAATCGCGGCAATTATGATTGTATTCAAGGCGGATAGCCTTCTATCCCTGTTTTCAAGTGAAGATGCTGTGCGGGAGATTGGGACCAGTATTTTGAAAGCGCAATGTACTGTCCTGCCATTTATGGGCTACTATATTTTGATCGGGATGCTCTTACAGAACATCGGGCACTTTGGAGCAGCAACGCTTGTAACGATAGCGGAAAACGGAACTTTTCTCATTCCTGCGGTGTTGATTTTGCCGCTCCTGTTTGGCTTTGATGGGCTAATTTTGTGCAAACCGGTTGCAAGTGTTTGCGCATTCCTATTCTCGCTTGTTGTGGGAACGAGAGTGTGGAGAAAATATCTGAATGAAAAAGGAGTCTAACAAATGGAGGAATATGTCTTACGCTTTAGTGAGATACGGAAGCAGGATGTTGTGATAGCCGGCGGCAAAGGCGCAAACCTGAACGAGATGGTGCGTGCCGGTTTCCCGGTACTGCTGGGCGCAGTTGTAACGGCAGATGCCTATGGCCAATTTATGGAAGAGAATGGTATCAGCATATCAATTTCATCGTTAATTTTGGGATTATTAGTATGGCGTTCCAGAAGTATTGGTGTGAGCATGATAACTCACAGCTTAATAAATTTTATTGGTGATACTATAGCGCATTTTACATGGTAATTTTATATATTGGATTGTGAAATTATGCCAAAGAATGCAACAATAGCAGAAGCTATCCTTAAGTTGAAAAAACTATGTGGATGCGATTAGGTAATATCTTTTGGTGATGCAATAAATGATATTCCGATGTTTCAAGTCTCTGATGAATGCTATGCAGTATCAGATGCAGTGCCTGAATTAAAATAAGTAGCTACAGGAATTATAGGGAGCAATAATGAAGATGGAGTAACACAATGGTTGAAATCGTATGTCATACAAGGACTGTGTTTTAAATGATTCTAGGTATTAAGCAAGGGATAGCTTGGCAGAGAGAATGCTTGAAAGATATTCAAGAGGTCAGCGGTTTGAATCCTCCTTCTGCTTAAATAATAAGCTACAGACACGAATGCTTCTTGCTATGAAAGGTGCAATTAAAGATATTTAAGGAAGCAATATCCTGTTACCAGAAAATATACCATAGAAAGCAAGTTAAAAATGACACGCTGTGTCGCATTTCTTACATGTAATGTAAAATATTGGATGATTATTGTATAATGGTTTAACATTATGATGCAGAAGTTAAATTATTTGTGTCTGCGTTATTGACACAGATCCAATAAAATCTTACTTAATTGGAACACAAAACATTCTTAAAAACATACTAATATTTTTGTTGAATATTAATCAGCAATAGTCTGAGCATCAATAGTTACATCTTTTGTTTTCACAGCATAATTACCCCCAACTGGCCTCTGAGCCATATGATTAAGAGCAGCACAAAGAGGCTCTCCCAATACTAAGTTCAAAAAGGCAGGTGAACTGATGGAATTTAGCGTTGAATTCTTAACAGTAGTCCGAGTGTGTAAAATCTAAGAACGTGACATCTGTGTTTATGAATCTATAGCTATAACCTATAAAGAGAAAGGAAAATATATAATCCTTTTATAAAACATTAATGAATAAGCGGATTATATGACATGGGAATGAAAGAGAATAAAATCCTTATAAACGTTTTGAAAAATGCTTCTGAAAATTTTACTAACAGGAGTATTAGCTTTTATGGTAGTAAAAAAAATAGAATTACGTATGGTGAAATATACAGAAGAGCAGAAGCCATGGCCGTAATTTTAAAAGAAGAGGGAATTTCACAGGGAGATCATATATTTATATGTATAAATGATATGATTAAGTTTACAGATATATTTTGGGGATCTGTATATGCTGGTATCGTTATTGAACTTGTTCCTTTCGAAAGCGATGCACTTGAAAATTCGGTTCAGGGTAAAAACTTGATTGCAGAATCGCAGGTAAAGATTCTTATCAGCGATAAAGCTGACTTTTCCTGCTCCGAATGGTTAGAGAACATCAATATATTAAGTGCTGATACACTTATTTGTAACATTAATAATCTTTTAAATGGTGAAGCTTGGCCCAAGAAAGAAGAAAGTACAATTGAATTCGATGAAATGGATGCGGCATTCGCACTTTACACAAGTGGTACCAAAGGGAAACCAAAAAGAATCGAGTTTAATAATATTCAGGTTGTTTCGTCAATGGAGAGAATAAATTCACTAATAGGAAGAGTTGATGAAGATGTTACTTTAAATATACTTCCTTTATTTCATGTCATAGGATTTTTTATGTTCTATGTTGCACCTGTTCAACTTGGAATTGATCAGATACAAATTCCTTACAGAGAATTTGTTTCAAATCCAAAGCTTTTATTTGAAGTACTTAAAGACAGCATCGTATCTGATATAGACGGTATGAATTATGTGCTGCGTACGTTATCCGAGATATCTGTAACTGATGAAGAGAAGATGAGTCTTGGCAGAGTAAAAAACATACTTTTGTGCGGAGAGGTAATGGATGTTTCTCTTATTGACAGGGTACAGAAGAAATACAACACAACTGCGATCCGTACATTTTATGGAATGACTGAATGTCTTTCCTGTGTGACTATGGCTGGCAGGGAGGAATACAATACATTGGATCTTTCGCCTTTTATGGGAAAGATTGAAGAGATGGCTTCGGAATCTTATACAGTTGTAAAGGGCAGAGCAAATGCAGGAACAAATGCAAATGGATATATTGCTCTTCTTAATGAGAACGGCGAGTTGATTACACAGGAAAATATTCCAGGTGAAATAGGGATAAGTGTTAATTGCATTGGTAATATGAAAAATTTAAAAGATAACATTACATATTACCATACAAAAGATCTGGGAGTAATGTCAAATGGAGAGCTCTATGTTATAGGACGAGTTGATGATATGATGATTGTTAATGGTCTGCATTATTATCCGGGAGATATAGAGGCTGATATTTCAACAGCTATTTTGGGAAAAAGATATGATCTGGCGCTGGTATCAGATGATAGAAATGGCAGCATATTTTTATTTGTTGAAACTGATGACGAAACCATTCTTTCGGAACAGAAAGTAAAAAAGATACGAAGCTTGGTTTATAAGAATTATTCTCTTGTTATAGATTCACTACATACACTGCCCAAAATTCCAAAAACAGCAAGCGGGAAGAAAAACAGACGTCTTTTGATGACATGCTTAAATGAAGATAATATTTGGGGAAAAAGGATAGATTCTATTGAATTGATTCGACTCGAAGCCGATCTTCTGGAAAAAGAGCATGTAAGAATACCACTTCATGAACTTGCATCCATTGATAACGATGAAAAACTTGCTGAATTGATAAGAAAATATAAGGAAAAAAGTTATATACAGCTTCCTGAAAGATTGGGGGATCCTTATCAAAAAAATATGCCATTTCATCTTACTCAAATGCAGCAGGCATATTTAATAGGTCAGGACGAAATATTTGATATTTCAAATTTAAGGACCATGCTTTATTATGAGTTTGACTGTAATGCAGATATTAAAAGATTGGAAAGAGCGTTTCAGAAGGTAATAGATACACAGCCGGCTCTTAGATTGAGCATTGACGAAAAGGGTATGCAGCGCTTTCTTCCGAAAGAGGAAACAATATTTACGATCGAAGAAGAGAATGTGTTTAACCTTGAAAGGGCTGAGATGTTAAATGCAATCAAAGCATTTCGGAAGGAAGTCAGAGAGGATACTGTCTGTGTCGGAGCTTGGCCGCTTTATCGCTTTAAGGCATTTAGAATATCAAAAGTAACAAGCATTCTTTGTGCGGCAATTGATCTTATTGCTCTTGATGCAGGAAGTGTTTCAATGTTCTTTCAACTTGTTGCAAAAGCTTATGACGATCCGGACGTGGAATATAAAGAGAGCTCCTATACCTTTCGTGATTATGTAATTGATATGGACCGTATGGCTGAAACAATGCTTTACAAGGAAGATAAAACCTACTGGAATAAAAAATTGGCTGATCTCCCCCCCGTAGGAATGCTAAGAATGCTGGTTTCTCCTTCCGTAATATCAAAACCCCATTTTGATAGAGTAGAGTTTAGGCTGAGCAAGGAAAATGTAGAGAAGTTTACTATAGAATCAAAAAGACTCGGGGTATCTCCTTCCGTAGTTCTTATGGCTATTTACGGACGGGTTCTAGCTTACGAGACAGGACGAGGTTCGTGTGGTCTTAATGTTACAGTATTTAACAGATATATAAATAGTGGACAAGCAGATGGATTGCTTGGAGAGTTTACATCTACGATATTTGTAAATGTAGGATTCAAAAGGGAAAGTTCCTTTGCAGCAATGCTTAAAGAGCTTCAGGTACAGGTATATAGCGATTTAGAACATAGACTTTACAGCGGAATTGAACAGGGAAGAGATTATAAAAAATTAAACCATTTTACCGGAACTTCTGTTTCACTTCCATATATTTTTACAAGTACTTTAGGAACAAGTGAGGCTTTCCCTGTTGTATTTGGAGAGCTTTCATATGCTGCAAGCCAGACGACTCAGGTTTATATTGACTGTCAGGCCTCGTGGAGAGCTGATGGAGAAATGCTTATAAGTTGGGATTATGTCAAGGAATTGTATGACAGAGAATATATATCCACTCTCCTTGATCGCATGCATGAGCTGATTACTTCGTTTATAAATAACAATGACCCACTTCAGGTACCTATGCTCTTGAGCAAGGATCGAGAGCTGCTTTCAGAATATAACAGTACATACGTAGAATGGAAGCCTCGTACAATGACAGCTGCATTTAAAGATACGGCTGAAAAATTCCCGGAAAAGACGGCCATCAAGGATAAACGAAGTTTATATACGTATAGGCAACTGGATCAGCTTTCAAACGGTATTGCTAAAAAGCTTATAAGTGACGGTGTTAAGCCAGATGATTTTGTTGCTGTTTTGTGTGAAAGGAGAAAAGAATCCATAGCGCTTATACTGGGAATCTTAAAAGCAGGAGCAGCGTATGTTCCGGTAGAAATTAAAAATCCTGAAACCAGAAGAAATGAAATTGTTTCTGACAGTGGCTCAAAAATGCTTATAACAACAGCTTATTTATTTGATGTTCAGCCTTCCACAGAGACTATAGATCTTGCATCTCCGGAAAAGAGGGCATATGTAATTTATACATCGGGTAGTACGGGAAAGCCAAAGGGAGTTGTAATAACCCACAAGAGTTCTATGAATACCATAGATGATATTAACAGAACATATTTTATAACAGAAAAGGATACGATAATCGGGCTTTCATCTATGGCATTTGATCTTTCCGTATATGATATATTTGGAGCAATGTCTTCAGGGGCAACACTAGTCATGGTGCCAGAGCTTTATGATTTGAGCAATATTACAAAAACAGTAATTAGAGAAAGAATAACCGTGTGGAATTCGGTTCCAGCTATCGTACAGATGTATATTTCAGAACTGGAAAGAAAGGAGGAGTTTGAAGATAACAGGGGGCATAAATGTGTATATGCTTCAAGCAATGCCATAAGGCTTATGATAATGAGCGGTGACTGGATACCAGTTGATCTTCCAGAACGGATACAGAGAGTACTTCCTGGAATGGAGATCATAAGCATGGGTGGTGCCACAGAAGCATCTATATGGTCAATCTACTATCCAATCCGCAAGGTGGAAAAGGGTTGGAGAAGCATACCTTATGGAATGCCATTAGCAAACCAAATGATGTATGTACTCAATGATAACCTTGAACAGTGCCCCATAGATGCGGAAGGGGATATCTGGATCGGCGGCGCAGGAGTTGCGGTTGAATATCTTAACGACCTTATAAAAACTGAAAAGGCGTTTGTATCTCACTCATTACTAGGAAAAATCTATAGGACTGGTGACAGAGGCTGCATGAGGCGTGAAGGCTATATGGAATTTTGTGGTCGCTATGATGGTCAAATCAAGATAGCAGGAAATAGAATCGAGCTTGGGGAGATAGAGAACAATATTTTAAGGATACCAGGAATAAGGGAATGTACTGCGGTGATTGACAATTCCAGGAAGTTTTCTCCGAGGATATATGCCTTCTATACAGGTGAAGAGCTATATGAGGAATTGATTTTAAAACAGCTTCAAGAATTTCTGGTGTCATATATGATTCCAGAAAAAATAATACATATCGATAACATTCCTCTTACAGGAAACCAGAAGATCGACAGGAAAAAACTACTTGAGAATATACCTAAAATTGATTTTAAGTTGGAGCTGCCAGAAACCGTATTTGAAAAGGCAATAGCCGAAATATGGAAACATGTTCTTAAGCTGGAAGTGGTGGGGATTGAACAGAATTTTTATGATGCAGGTGGGGATTCGCTTAAGCTTGTATTACTTACATCAGAATTAAATGAATATTTTCATATACATTTAACTCATTCTCAGGTGCTTGAAGCCGAAAATATTAGACAGTGTGCAATGCTTGTAGAAAGAGTACTGCCAGATAACAGACTTGTAGAAAGAGAAGAACTAGAAATAACGCCCGATAAAGAAAATCGATATGATCCGTTTGAGCTTACCGATATACAGAAAGCCTATTTAATGGGACGAGATGATATTTATGAAATCTCAAGTGTATCAACCCATGGATATTACGAGTACAGAACAGAATTAAATTTGGACAGACTTAATCTGGCAATTAACCGGGTAATAGCTGCACAACCAATGCTTCGCATGGTCATTAATCAAGACGGGCTTCAGCATTTTCTTAAACCAGAAGAAACTTACTATGAGATGAAGATTAACGATGCGCGTGGTTTTTCGGAGGAAGAATTCAATGCTTTCGTTTTATCTATAAGAGAAGAAGTAAAGCAAGAAATGAGAGATGTATCTCAGTGGCCTTTGTTTTCTCTTCAGGCAGTAAGGAGGAACAACATAGAGAGCATTCTTATATTCAGTGCGGATCTTTTGTGCATGGATGCTGCCAGTGTAGGTTTGTTCAAGACACAGGTCATGAATACATACCTTCATCCGGAAGCTCCGGTTGAAGAATCCGAATTCAGTTTCAGGGACTTTGTAGTCAATCTTTCAGTTATCAATCCACCTGAAAAGGTTGAGGCAGACAGAAAATATTGGATAAAGAAGATTCAGGACTTCCCTATAGCTCCATCGCTTTTACAAAAAATGTCAGCAGAAGATGTAGTTCAGCCGCATTTTGAAAGGGTTGCTGCAAAGATATCTGCACCGGATATGGAGAAGCTTAATTCAATAGCAATAGAAATGAGGGTTACGTCTTCTGTACTTTTACTTACATTGTACGGAGAATGCCTTGCTTTCTGGAGTGGACAGGAGCAGACCGGTATTAATGTTACTATATTTAATAAATATCCGATGCATCCGGACATTCATACCCTTATTGGTGACTTTACATCTACAATGCTTATTGCTGTTGATGGCATTAACAGGGATTTTAGCAACAATGCAAAAAAAATCCAGGAAGATCTTATTCAAGGACTTGAGCATAGAGCGTATACAGGTATATCTGTTGGGCGTGATTTGAAAAAAATGAGAAACCTTAGAAAACAGGGGGTAGTACCTTATGTATTTACCAGTACACTGGGATCACAGACAGAGGAACTTGAGTTCGGCGAAGAAATATATAGTGCCAGCCAGACCTCGCAGGTTTATCTTGACTGTCAGATCATGTACAGTGGAAAAGATGTTTCTGTTACATGGGATTATGTAGTAGAGCTGTTTGATAAAGATATGATGAAGAATATCTTCTCGACCTTTATAAATTCAATTTATCTACTCTTGGAAAACAGAGATCCGGAAAGTGCATTTGTATTAAGTAAAGAAGAAGTAGAACTTATTAACAAATATAATAATACTTCAAAGGAGCTTCCGAAAAATACCATTGTAGAGGTATTTAATCATATCGTTGAAAAAATGCCATATAAGATTGCGGTCAAAGATACTGAAAAAAGCTATACTTTCCATAAACTTGATAAGGTCAGTAATAGTGTTGCGGACAGACTCACGCACCTGGGAATTGGAAGAGGTGATTTTGTTGGGCTCATAGGAGACCGTCATATAGAAACAATAGCTCTGCTTCTGGGAATTCTGAAAGCGGGAGCTGCATATGTACCTGTAGAACGGAACCATCCAAAAGAACGTATACAGGAAATACTTAAGAAGAGCAGGAGCAAGGCGATCATTGATAGCAATTGGTTGGTGGATAACGCAATAACAGAATCGAATACAGTGCATAAGGGTGCTGGCAGATCGGAACCGGCATATACAATATTTACATCAGGCAGCACAGGTAAACCAAAGGGTGTCCTCATCACAATGGAAGCAGTTATGAATACGGTGTTTGATATTAATCAAAGATTTGAAGTAACACAAGAGGATGTCATACTTGGTCTTTCAGCCATGAATTTTGATTTATCGGTGTATGACGTGTTCGCAATGATGAGTACCGGCGCGACGCTCGTCATGGTAAAGGATCTTTATGATACGGCTGAGATATATGAGCAGGCTTATAATGAAAAAATTACCTTGTGGAATTCTGTACCGGCGCTCATTCAAATGATGACCTTTTACCAAAAAAGAGAAAAAAAGAATAAACTTGAATCAATACGTCTTGTAATGATGAGTGGAGATTACATACCGCTTACTCTTCCCGAGCAAATACGTGAATATGAACCAAATGCACAGTTAATAAGTCTTGGCGGAGCTACAGAAGGCTCTATATGGTCTATATATTATCCTATAAATCAGGTGAGTAAAGAGTGGAAGAGTATACCGTACGGAATGCCGCTTTCCAACCAGACCTTTTATGTGCTTAACGGAAACCGAGTGCCATGTCCGGTGGGCATAGAGGGTGACCTTTGGATTGGAGGTGAGGGAGTTGCAGCAGGATATCAAAATGATCTGGAAAAGACGGAGGCTGCATTTGTAGAGGATAAACGTTTTGGACGTATATACAAAACTGGCGACAGAGGCCGTATGACTTTTCAAGGATATATAGAGTTTCTCGGCCGTAAGGACGGACAGGTTAAACTTAATGGACACAGGGTTGAACTGGGAGAAATTGAGCACGCAATATGTGACGCGGCGCGCGTAAACGAGGCAGTTGCAGATGTGGTTGAAATTAATAACTCAAAGCATATTTATGTGTTTGTGGCAGGAACTCAGCAGTCAGAGGAAGAAATTATAAAAAGGATAAAAAAGGTGCTTCCTTCGTATATGATACCATCGGGTGTTATAGTTTTAGACAAAATGCTGCTTACTGCTAATCAAAAGATCGATAGAAAGGCTCTTAGAAATCTTATATCAGAAAAAGGGAATAAAGAACTGAAAGCACCATGTAACAGAATACAAAAGGATCTTTGCGAAATATGGAAGAAAGTCCTTCATATAAACAGCATAGGGATAGATCAAAGCTACTATAATCTTGGTGGCGATTCAATACGTGCACTTCAGTTAATCTCCGAGACTAACAAAAAATTTCACGTATCAGTTCCGCTTAGCTTAATGCAGAATATAGAAACGATTGAAGAAATGGCTGATGTGATTGAGAATTCTGAGGAAAAACAAGAAGATATCACATATATAGAGACTCATCCTGATAAGATGAGCAATGTATATTTACTCCCACCTCTTGTAGGCTCTGCGGTTGCATATATGCCTCTGGCGGAACACATGCCCGATGTACCGATGACTTTCTTTAATTATAGAATCTTTTCGTCACTTAAGGAGGCCACAGAAGTATATGCCGAAAAGATACTGGCATTGTCAGAAGGCCGTGACATTATTGTTGGAGGACATTCGGCAGGAGGAAATTTAGCATATAGTGTAGCTGCCTATCTTGAAAAAAACGGAGTATCCATTAAAGCACTTATAATGTTGGACAGCTTCTATTTCAAAAATATAGAGCAGTACGATACCGAAAAACTAAAACGTAACTTCAGAATCCTGATTAAGCAAATGATTATTAGAAATAATCAAATTGATTTTGATGAGGAGGGTATGAACAACTATATGGACCTTCTGTTAACCGCCAATACTGCAGGAAAGATTCATGCAGACATTTATTTTGTTAAGAGTGAGCCACCGTATATCAAATTTGGAAAGGTTGAATCTGTACCTGAAGCGTGGGTTCAAAATACCACGGGAACATTTTTTATGCAGCAGGGGCTCGGTTTTCATCCTCTTATGCTTGTGGAACCGTTTATCAAAAAAAATGCAGAAATAATAAAGAAAAATGTAAATAAAAGGTAGAAAATATGGGGGTAAAATAGTATGAATTACGATCTTGCAATGAATTTTGATATGGAACTTTTAAATTATATAGAAAAAAATGATATAAAACATCAAGTGACATCGATGTTTGGCAAATTAAAGGAAGATATTATCGGAGGAGGACGTTCCTCTGTTACGCTTCCTGAGGTAACCAAAGAAGAACTTCAAACAATTGTAAATAAATGCAATCAGCTTGGAATTAAATTTAATTATCTTATGAATCCACTTTGTATAGCAAATAAGGATCTAATAAGTGATTCACACAGAGAGATTTTAATGTTTATTGATGAACTGCGAGAGATGGGAATCCCGGCGATTACCGTTAACTCTCCGTACCTATGCGAGGTCATTAAGAGACATTACCCGGATATGTGGGTAACACTTGGATTGTATGCAATGGTAAATGGAATACAGCAAATTAATAACTGGATTACGCTTGGAGCTGACGAGATTACTCTCCCTCACTCGATGAACCGTGATTTTGAGATGCTTGAACATGTACTAAAGGCATTTAAGGATACTCATGTGAAATTCAGACTAATTGCAAACAATGCGTGCCTCCATGACTGTCCATTTGCGATACATCATGCAAGTGGAGTCTCTCATTCTAGTGCAAAGGATGGAAAAGGCAACGATAAATACATAGATTATAACATTATCAATTGTTATTTCCGTAAGGTTACTAAACCAACTCATCTTATATGTTCAGACTGGATCCGTCCTGAAGATGTACATTATTATGACGAACTTTGCGACAGAGCGGGCAATCATAATCTTATAATTAAGCTCGTAGAGCGTTCTAAAGGTACAGAATTTCTTTCAGAAGTACTACAGGCATACCTTGATGAAAAATATGAGGGAAATCTGCGAAAGCTTTTCAACTGGGCGGATACCGGAAATGTGGTAAACAAAAACATAGATAATAAGGCTTTTCTGGAGGAGATTTTATCGGGAAAGATGGATGCTAAATCCATTAATCAGTACATTAAATTCTTTACTCAGCTGCCGAATGTCATTGTTGATAATCAAAAGCTGGACGGATTTATAAATCACTTTTTAGGAAGATATCCATGCAGAGAAAAGCCGTGCTGGACAGAAAACGTTGATCCTCCTAAAGGGCAGACAAAATATTGTACGTACTGTTATCAATGGATGCAAAAGGCTGTAAGCTATCCGGAAGATGTAAATCTGGAAAAATGGAGTGAAAACGGCAATAAGCTTTTTGAAAATATGAGAAGCAGCAGGATCTTTGGAGTTAAGGAGAGTATTCATGAATAATATACTTACCATATGGGATTTGCTTGAAGATGCTGCAAAAGACAAAGACAGAAGTGTCAAGCAGTATATAGATTTAAAAAATGATGAGACTCATGATCGTATGGATCTATATAAAGACAGCAAGGCAATGGCTTTATATATTCAAGAAAATATAAAAGGAGATAAGGTTGCATTCCTATGTAGTACTACTTATAAATTCCTGGTTGGATTTTTCGGCTGCATAGGAAGCGGAAAAACAACCGTAATAATCAACTCTGCTCTACCAGATGAAATGATAGCCGAACTTCTTTTATCGACAGAGACTTTTGCAGTTGTATATGACATAAATGTATTACGAATTGAACATATAGAAAAACATATGAATTCAAAGCTTAAAGCGATTAGCACCTATGAATCTGTCACTTGTATCACAAATGTGATACAAAAATATTTGGGAAAAGAATTTATATCGGAGCTCGTACCCGAAGCAATGGCTGTTATTGCATTTACATCAGGCACAACAGGAAAGATGAAAGGGGTCATGCTTTCTCATAAAAATCTTGTAACAAACGTTTTTGATCTACATAATGGAACTGATTATACCATCGATGACAGGGTTGTGAGCCTGCTGCCGCCGTCGCATGTATTTGGACTTAATGTCGAAGTATTGCTTGCAACATATCTGGGCATTGAACTTGTATTTGAAAAGAATACGGCAGCCGCCTTTAAAGGCTTTAATAGGACAGAGCCAACGGTACTCATTATGGTACCTATGATGGTCGATTTACTTGCGGCAAAGCTCTCTCGGGTCGAAGATAAAATACCAGGTGCAAGGAAAGCGATGGTAAAAGAATCTGTAACAGGAAGCAGGTTACGTGCTATAGGGTGTGGAGGAGCAAAGAACAATCACAGGTCAATACTCAAGCTTGCTCAGTATGAAATAAACTGCCGTCCGGGATACGGTATGACAGAGCTTTCTCCAGTAATAAGTATTAATCAGAATGGATTTGATAATCCGTTTGCAGACGGTATGTTAGTTGAGTCTTTGAAAATGAGGATTAAAGACGGTGAAATACAGCTCCAGGGGCCGACAATAGCTTTGGGCTACTATAAAAACGAAGAAGAATGGAAAGACATGTGGGACGGAGATTGGTTTAAGACTGGAGATATTGGATATTTGAATGAAAAAAATATGATAGTCCTTACCGGAAGAGTAAAAAATCTTATAATCACATCTTCAGGAGAAAATATTTCACCAGAATACATAGAAGAAAAATATAAAGCCTTTCCCCAGGTGAGTGAAGTAATTGTTAAGGCAGACGGCGATTTAATTACAGCTGTAATTTATTGTGCCAGAGGAATGGAACAGGTAGAAGCGGATAACATCACAAGAGAAATCAATAAAACGCTGCCTGTTTTCAGCAGGATACAGAAAACTTCTATTAGAGCACAGGAGTTTCCAATTAATATTTCAGGGAAAATTTTGAGAAATATAGTTTGAGTTATATAAGTAAATTTATAGATATAAGGAGAAAATCATGAATATAATAAAAGAAATTAAAGAAATAGTGTGTGAAAATCTGGATATTGAGTCAGAAGAGACAAAGACTGATATTTCATTTTTTGAATTAGGGGGGAATTCACTTACAGCATATATAGTACTTGAGGATATTCAGGAAAAATTTAATGTAGAGATCTCGACAGAGGAGCTGTTTGAGAAGAGTACAATCGAAGATATTGCCGCACTAGTTGATGAAAAACTAAAACTACAAAAAAGCAATGATTTTTCTTACATATAAATATATAAATAGACATAATAAAAAGTTTTTAGGAAAAGTATAAAAGGAGGGTAAGCATGAAATATTTGACTAAGCTGCAGGAACTGAAAAAAGATGATGTCAAAACCGGAGGCGGAAAGGCATCTAACCTGGGAGAACTTTTAAGAGGAGGATTTCGGGTTCCAGGAGGATTCTGTGTAAATAGTGACGGATTCTGGCAGTTTATGAAGTACAACAATATAATAAATGAAATTGACAGGGTTGTGAATGCGGCTAAAGATGATAAAACAACGGAGTTAAGCCAACAGATAGAAGCTTTGAAAAATGCAATAATAACTGGAAGCTATCCCGGGGATTTAAGAGCTGAAATAGAGAGTCTGTACAACGAATTGCCTGAAGGAAAGAAAGTGGCGGTTCGTTCCTCTGCAACAGCTGAAGATCTTAAGGAAGCAAGTTTTGCAGGACAGCAGGAGACCTATCTGGGAGTTTGTGGAATCGATGAACTTCTTAATAAGATTAAAGAATGCTTCGCTTCTCTCTACGATGCAAGAGCGGTTTTATACCGTCAAAAAATGGGATTCAATAGTACGGATGTCGCACTTGCTGTTATTGTTCAGGAGATGATTAATAGTGATGTTTCCGGTGTAAGCTTCACTGAGAATCCCGTAAGAAGAAATTCCGATGAAATAATGATAAATGCTTCATACGGACTTGGAGAGAGTATTGTATCAGGACAGGTAAATCCAGATATATTTATCTATAGTAAAAGCAAGAATGAAATAGTAATGAAAACACTGGGTTCTAAGCAGATATCCATATATATGAATGCGCACAATGGGACAGATACTATTGAGACAGCCGAGGAAAAAAGAAAGAGATATTCTCTGACGGATGAGCAGATCATAGAGCTTTCAGATGTTTCAAAAAAAATCGAAGACATGTACAAAATGCCCATGGATATTGAATGGGCATATGAGAACGGAAAACTTTACATACTTCAGGCAAGAGCAGTTACCACGCTTAATGTAAGAGAGGAAACACATTTGAAGCCTCAGGCAGAGGTAGCAGAGCAGGCAGCAAATAATGATAAACAGAAAAAAGCCATCAGAATGCAAATGAATAATCTTATAGAGCATTGTCCGATAACTCCATATCCTTTAGATTTTGGACCGCTTATGACAGTAATGAATGCGAAACAAATTATTTTAAATGACTTTGGTATCGTACAAGATGATGTGATTCTTATGGATGATAATGGGCTGATAACAACAAATGTCAAAAAACCAAAATATAAGTTATCAGTAGTAAAAATTCCGTTTCAAGTAAAAGGATTCCTTGATTATGACTTAAATATTGCCGAAAGTAAAAAGTCATTGGATATTGCAAAAAATGAACTCGCTGGAATTGATCCTTATAAGGTTCCCGAAGAGAGCATTCAAAAGACAATTGCAAAGCTTCTTGACATAGCAAAGAACCTTTCCTATTCTAGATTTCGATATGCGATCTTCCCATATATACTGCAAGCTGAATTTATGGAAAAAGCACTTCATAAAGTTGATCCAAAACTTAGCAATTACGATCTCATGTGCGGTCTTTCCTATAAGACCAGGGATATGAATACTGGGCTTGCAAAGCTCACAAGGCTGATTAAAGATGATTCAAATCTTAAAGAAATATTTAATAAGGGAATGGCAACTAAAGATTTTGAATCCTGTCTACAGGAGATGAAAATAGCATCAGAGGCGTTTAGCGTCGAAATAAATACATTCCTAAATGATTTCGGCTGGAAGTCGGATAACAGCTATGTTGCATTTAGTACAACCTCCTGGAATGAAAATAAAGCCTCATTATTTTCGCTTTTGAATGTATATGTAAAAGCCGAATCTTCCATAGAATCGGACGAAACGAAATATATTTCAATTATAAGGGATATTGATAGCAAACTTTCGGTAAAAGAGGCTGCGAAACTTAAAACCAAGATAGAAAATAATCGCAGATATCATGTTCTGCGAGAAGAAAGTTTATATTTGTTGGAAACCTGTTATGGATACAGTAGAATCCTTCTCAGAAGGTTAATGGACGGAAGCTTTAAGGGGCTTTTAAGCTATAAAGATGCACTGTATCTTACGGAAAAAGAAATATGTACTTTAAATCCGAATCAGATAAATTCAATGGCAGATAAAATTGCACTTAGAAAAGTAAACAGGAAAAAGAATCAGATCATGTGGGAAAATCTGGAAGCTCACAGAGAAGATCATACCGTTACAGTATTAAACGGAGTTTCAGGTAACTCAGGAAAAGTAACAGGTAAGGTAAGGATTATACAGTCAATTCTTGAATTTGATAAGCTTCAAGAAGGGGAAATTCTTGTATGCCGCTATACAGACCCGGAGTGGACGCCTCTCTTTTTAATAGCATCGGCAGTTGTTTCAGATACAGGTGGTCCGCTTTCTCACAGCGCAATCGTTGCGAGAGAATTTGGTATTCCGGCTGTACTCGCAACTGGAGATGCCACAAAACGTCTATATGACGGTATTCTTGTTGAAGTAGATGGAGATAAGGGGGTAGTCAATGTCTTGCGTTAAAAAAATTATATTTTTTCCTCATGCGGGAGGGCTTGCATATTCGTATTTTAAGCTTGCGCGTAAAGTAGAAGAAAATACGGGGATATCAACGTCTGTCTATGAATATGCGGGAAGGGGAGAAAGACAAAAGGAAGCGGCATTTATTGATTTTAAAGCAGCAATCGAAAGTATACATCAAGATATATATAAGAATTTCCCGGCAGATAATTATATTTTTTTCGGGCATAGTATGGGGAGCTATATTGCTTTAGAAGTGGCTAAATACATGATGAATGAAGGTAAAAATGTAAATGCACTCTTTGTATCCGGACTCACATCGCCAAATTTCAAGAAGATAGATGTCAATAAAATGAATGATGAAAATATTATGCGTTATTTAAAGGTTCTTAATAAAAATCGCGGAGAAATAGTAGAAAAGGAATCCTTGAAAAAGATGTATATGAATATAATAAAAAATGACTTTCTTCTAATTAATTCGTACATTGAATGTCACAAACAGACTAAGCCATTTAAAAAATTAATTGTGTTGTATGGATTGGAGGATCCTTTGATTAAAGAGGAAAAATTGGAAGAATGGACAAAATTAGAGAATGAGCATTTTGACATAGCTACTTATGCTGGGAATCATTTTTATATTTTTGGTAAAGAAGAAGAATTGGGAAAGGATATCTGCGGTTGGATATAGAAGTATGATTTATTATTGTAATGAAATAAATGAGTTACCGGATGATTTGTTCGATAGTCTGCTTCATTATTTGCCACAGGAGCGGCAAATGAAGATAATAAAAATGAAAAAAAAAGAACATCAACGGCAGTCACTTGTAGCATACTGGCTTCTTGTCTATGCACTGCACAAAATAAGTGGTTCACTTATACGTGTGCAGTTTGAATACACAAAATATCACAGACCTATTTTAAAGGATATAAAATTAAAATTCAGCTTTACACATTCGGGTAATTTTGTTGCCTGCGCTATATCTGAAAATGAAATAGGTATCGATGCTCAAAAAGTCACGGAATGTACGGAAGGTATGGCCAAGCTAGTGCTTGGCTGCCTTGAGATAAACGAATGGAAGCGTTTAACAAATAAAAATGATAAAGATGAGTATTTTACGGCGGCCTGGACCAAAAAGGAAAGTGTTCTTAAATATAAGTCGCTAGGATTACAGGGTAATCTAAAGGAATTGGAACTAGGAGGGAAAACAGGTATCTTGTCAGATCAAAGAACAGGTCTTTTTATTGAAACTAAAAGGCAGAGTGACTTATTTCTCTCCATTTGTAGTGAAAAATCATATCATGTATTTAATAAGGTTTGTATGACAGATATAGAAAAGATTATAAAATTAATGGAGGGGGCAGGGTGAAAATTTTTTTATGTCCTTTTGCTGGAGGTACGAAAGCCAGCTACAATATATTGTTAAAATACTGGAATAATATAGAATCAATGACCTGTGATTATAAAGGAAGAGATGGAAAAACCCAATGCAAAGATTTTAAGACTATGGTAAAAGACTGCCTGAATCAATGTTATAAATTTATAGAAGATGAAAAATATGTGATTTTTGGGCACAGTATGGGTGCCTATGTAGCGTATGAGGTGGCATATCAGATGCAGTATATTTACGACAATCCTCCAGTTAAGGTATTCATTTCTGGAGAACCCTCCCCAAAACCGGAGTTTTGTATAGAAGAATTTAATACAGACGAAGCCCTGATGGAATACTTACATTTTATGGGAGGAACAGATAATCGTCTTTTAAGTGATGCCGGATTTCTTGAAACACTGCTTGCCAGGCTGAGGAGCGATTTTCACCTTATGAACTCCTATGATTCAAGGAAAAAAGTCATGAAGATTGAGACAGATATGATTTGGATGTATGGAAAAAAAGATAAAAGTTTCGAGTCAAAAACAGTAGAACAGTGGTCAAACAAGATAACCGGAACATTTAAAAAGGAACTGTTTAACGGAGGGCATTTTTATTTTTATGATGATCCCAAGAGAACAGCTGACTTTATAGAGAAAAATTTATACCTTCAGTAATAAAGAGGAGTGATAAGATGAATAAGGGTATATACTGGGCACCCAGTTATAACTGGAAGAAAGAAAAAGATAAATTGATCGTAAATGGAACGACATTTTCTCTGGAAGTAGCAGAGCTCTTTCCAGAACTCTATGAATTATGCGTGAATGGAACTACATATGAAAAGCTTACGATAATATTAACCCAAACTAATCCTATGTTTTTAAAAAGAGTTTTAAAGGATCTGGAAGATCTAGGGGCACTGGTTTCTGAAATACAATCACCTGTGGATATATTTCAAGGACAAGCAGCTATATTCTGTCAGGGTGAAAAAAAAGATGAGCAATTTTTTATGAATAAAGAAAATGTTGAAAAATATCGTTTTGAGCAGAGCTTCAGAATTACGGAACACTCGAAGGAAGGAATAATTAAACTAAAAAAGGCTGAGCTCAATCCAATTTATAAGACGAGAAAAAGCATGCGAAATTTTGATATGACTGAAATAGATATGGATACCTTCAGTTGTTGTCTTGAAATATTATGTCCGCTTAATAAAAAAGGTAAAGAAAATCAAATACCGGCACAGTATGTCTACCCGAGCGCTGGTGGACTTTATCCATTGGATTTTTATCTTCTTGTAAAAGCGGGAAGAGTTGAAAATATACCTCAGGGTTTATATCGATTTGATCCTGTGGAAAGGAAACTTTATACGATAAATAGCAAGATACTACTTGATAGAGGATTCCAGTTTGCAGTTAATAAAGATACTTATGAGTCCTCTGCATTCTCAATTTATATCTTTTTTAACGCCGCTGTTTCAATGCCCAAATATCAGGATATGGCATATTATTATTCAATACTTGATGCAGGATTTGCATCTGCATATCTTGAGATGCAGACATATGAACTGGGGCTGGGTGCATGTTCCATTGGAGACATGAGGTTTTCAAAAATATCGGAGTATTTTGAACTTGAACCGTACCAGAAGTATCTTCATACGATAGAAATCGGAAAATTAATGTGAGCCGGAATAATTCAGGCTTAAGTTGTTATCTGAGTTTTATAATGTGAAAAGATATAAGCGATTAGATTTTATTCAGTATGATTTTGATGATAAAAATATGGTTATTGATTTTATTAAGAATAATTGTACTTACCTTGAGAGTGACAAAATTTGGTTAGGCTACAATATATTGGACAAAAATTTTAAGGTCATGTAAAATAGAAAGTAGAAATGGAGTTACTGCCATGATCGAAAGAAAAAGTCCCGTTCCTATACAGATGACTTTAAGCAACAGTTAATTCAGTTGTATTAAAATGGATAAAGAAAATTTGATATCTGCCGTGAACATGATATCGCTACCTCACTTTTTGATAATTGTCTTAAGAAGTCTGCCACCTCTGGTTCTTTCTACGGGAAAAATAATCGTTCCACAGAATAGCAGGAATTAATTGAACTACGTAAACGTAATAAACAATTGAAGATGAAGAACGACATTTTACACCAAGGGTGGCAGCGCTGATTTTTAGGACGAAAGTAGATGTGATTAAGGCAAATGCTCACAAATTCTCTGTATCAACAATGTGTAAAGTCCTATACATCCCTAGAAGTTTCTATTATTATGAAGCAACGCAGAAACGGCCATAAGTTCGCCTGACAGTTGAAATCAGAGAGAAATTACAGTATTGGTGGAATGGTAATTAAGTACGGTTCAACAACACCACTAAGTGATTATGTGAAACAACTTAATCAAACAAATTGTGTTTTATCTTTTAAAGAAGTCGGTAATTATGAAATTTGGTTTCGAGTCAGTGATACAAAGAACACATGGTCAGACTGGACTATTCTTACAGTTAATGTAGAATCTCCTTCTATAGCCGAGGTAAAGATAAATGGCATATATGAACCGACAAGCACCTCAGCTTGGTGAGTAGATAATTTCCAAGCACTTAATACAAATGTAGATGCAAGCCAAGGTGGAGCAGATTATTTATTTGAACATTTTGGTTCTCATAACTTCCCATCTTCTTTACCTGATAAAATTGTAGATGGAGTAAATTTTGAAGTTTCAGGACAATTACTATCACCTTCGGGAGCCCCAATAACTAATGCAAGCGTTAATATTAATATGCCACTAACATTAGGCCGAGGAATAAACGAAACTATACTAACAGATAGTAATGGTTATTTTTCATACAAACCAACTTAAGCCCAATTTTGGTATGATACAGGATACTTAATTGATGGAAATTATGACCACAGAGCTGTAGGTGATTATTCAGGTCTATATACTCAATATATCCGTTTTTCTTCTACAGAAACAAACTACCTTTACCCAACAAGAGTAGTTGTTACAGCAGGAGGAAAAACCTACTCAGAAGAGATTACCTTTTCAGTTGGTTACACCAAAGTTCCAATAGTAGGTAATTTGATGTACCTTGAAGGTAATTGGTATTATAAATAATGAGAAAGGTAAATATGGCATTATGAATATATCAAATCAATATAATATTTTTCAGCAGATAAATAAAAAAAATACGTTTCATAAAAAAATTGGTTTAGAAAATCCACTAAACAACTTACTTAACAAGGTTGCAGATAAGTCCATTAGAAAACAAGAAAATGCTTCAGATCGTGTAGTCCAATTAAATACGGAAAAATTAAACAGAGATACGTATTCAAAAATTGAAACTTCTGAATCTTTGAAAAAATTACCCTCGGAACTACTTTATTATTATGCAGGAAGTCTTAAGTTTCTTTCTGCGCTATCCCATGATCATGAAAAGGAGTTGGGTTCTTTTAAAGAAAAACTTCAGTCTTTTGATAATAAACTTCAAACATATTACGCTATCCAAAATGGGACTGAGGATATACCAGATGGTTTTACTATGGATGAAATTAATAATTTATTAATTCAAACGCAACAAGAGCGCGATAAATATTTTGAAGATGGAATAAAAAAAATAAACAAATGGGACATATATAAGAGTGACTTTTTTAATCGTACAATGAATAACGTATTTGGGGAAAATAAATATATTAAATCAGACGCTAATTGGGAAGTTAATTCCAAAGCATCTAATATTTATGCTGAAATTGATAAAGTTATTAATTCAACAAATGGATTAACACAAACTCTTAATGAAGGAATTAGTCGGATATATAATATACTTGAAAAAAGAGGGTACAGTATTGAGGAATATAAACTTGATCAAACATTATCCTCTAAGAACATTATTCAAAATCCTGACACAGAGTCTACCAATTTTGAGTTTTTATTATCATCACTAAAAAATAAAGCTTACCTTAAATACCTGAAATAATCTCATAATGCAAAAGTCCCAATGTTTTTACGTATAAAAAGACATCTTCCAATATTACCGGTTTTAATTCAAATGAGTTTGTATGTTATTAAGTAACTGCATTACACAAAAGTGACTTACAAAAGTCACTTTTGTGCGTTTAATATTGGTCTATCAACATATGCTCCAGAATGTACATTTTATTTATTCCTATTGAAGTAAGCATGAGAGCAGAACAACATTCTATTATTACTTTAATATCAGTAAAATTTCCCGAACCAAAAAACAGTTTTAAAGCGTTTAAGCAACCAAATGGAAGTTGCCAACTTCAGGGAATTAGTCTGCATGGAAGCCCCTGACCATGAGGTGTAAAGAATATAAAATTTTTAGCCCCTGATCATAACTTGATTATTTTATATACTTTCTTGAAATGCAAGATTATGAACAAAACAGTCAAATATAAAGAGGCAATTACTAACTATCAGAATGAGACTGGTAATTTCTATATAAAAAAGTCAATATGATTAATTCATAAAACTGAGATCAAATAAAACTAAAAAATATCAAAAACCCGCCAATCCTTTAAAAGAACTGACGGGCAATAATTAATAATGATTTGCTTCTGCAATTGCTCTCGTTGGGTGGACAGTGCCCCAGGGGTGATGGGGAGGTGCATAAATGGAGAATAATTTTAGAGGAATCTCACCAATGTTTATTATATTATGCCAGATTCCAGAAGGGATAAAAATTGCGCTGTTAGCAAAGACAGGCTGTTGAAAATACAAACAATCCTTTTGGTTTCCCATTTGAACAACCCCGTGACCGGATTCAATATACAAAAACTGGTCGTCATCCGGATGAATCTCTAATCCTATTTCATCACCGGCCGGGATGCTCATTAAAGTAAGTTGTAAATGGTCACCTGTCCATAAGGCTGTGCGAAAAGTGTCATTATTCATGGCGGCTTTACTAATATCGATAGTAAACGGATTTGGCCCGTAATCGGTTGCCGGTAAGGGCCGAGATCTAAAGTGGCTGCTATCCATGCTGTTTAAAGAATCGTTATTGTAATTAAACATGTTTCCTCTAAGAAATATAAATTTTATAAATTATATGAAAAACGTTAAAAAATATGTTTAAATATAAGCCTGAATTTAAAATTAAGAGCAAAAGGTGGATTTTGAAACCTAAAAAGATGTAATGCAGTTTGCAGCCTGGACACACGCAGAGCTTGTAAGAATTTACCCAATTGAAGATAACAAGGGCAGAATATAATATCCCGGCCAAATATGAACTATCAACTGTTGGCTCATGTTTTTTACCCATATCTATTGCAAGGGAAAAACGTCAAAAGTACCTTAACGTGCTGGAAGCATATGCCGTAGAGCAGGATATTAAACCATTTTCACATATGATTGTCTCCCTTAAGAACAGCTTAATTATTATCTTAGGATGTCAATGCCACACGAACAAACACAGCAATAACTATAAAGTGGAAAGGTAACCATCGATAAATGAGGTTCTTCCCTTTAACGGTTTAACATTATATAACTGCATGTTTTTACTTATTACTGACATTTTTCTATTTAAAAATTACAAGGAGTATTCTCATGCAAAAAAACAATTCTAAAAGTTTATCAAAAAAAATCCAAATACAGGAATTCCTTGATAGGTTTGTCCCCCCGGTGGTCAAGTGTAAAGCAGAGCATTTTATCTGCGGCAACACATACCCTGAATCTGGGTGCCTCGTGAGCCTCCAGACGCCACCCATGAACCGGTTATCCGCCTCACCCCGCCATCCTGATATTACTGCAGCAAACGTGCAGCGGTGAATTACTATAGACCAGCACATATAAAATCCCTCCAAACTTTAAAAGCTTGGAAGGATGTATTAAATAAACAGATATTCAGAACGCCCCTCCAAGTACCATTTATTAAAACAGCAGAAATCTCTCCTGATTTGTTATTGCGTTTGTATTTCTGCTGCAAGTTCAAGTATCACGGTTGAATCATGAAATTAACTGCGGATATTTTTTATTATATCCAATCTTTATGAACAAAGGATCGTATGCCGCATATAAGATAGATGATAAATGTGAGCATGAGAATCAATATAAATGAAGTCAGCTCCACTTGTGGGGAAAGATTTATTCCTTGTGGGAACATGGCGTAATACGGAGTAGTAAATGGAAGCCATGCCCCGAGTGAAGCAGGAAGCCCAGTCAGAACAATATTAGGAATTACAGATGAAAAACAAAGCAACAGTGCAATGCCGAAAGAGTGGAAGCGGGTCGCCAGCCAAATCTGCAACATGGCAAGAGGAAAGCAGGCCAACCATCCGCCAGCAATTTTCTGCAATATCGGTTTCCACGCAATCATACCTTCTACATGAATAATATGTCCTGTAATTAAATATTCTGCCAGAAAAAGGATTTGCATGAAGGCAATTAACATAGCTAAAGTCAAAAACTTTGATAGGAGTATTTTCCAACGCGGGTAAGGCAATGTAAGTAATTGCTTCCATGCTCCGTTTTTGTGTTCATAAAAGCATAGGAACGAAGCGAAAATTCCTGTGAAAAGCGGTAAAAAAAACATCCCGTGAAAAGATACTGCCTGAAAATAGAGCGTTGTCCAATTATAGGGGAAGTAGTAGGACAAAGATTTTGTATTTCCGGATGCAAGACCCCATGTGACAATACCTTCCAATAGAATCATAACAAGAACCACGGGCCATTTTATTTTTTGAAATTCTGAATGAAGTAATCGATACATCTTTCTTTCTCCTATTTTATCTCTAAAGTTCGGAACCACAGCGCACCTGCAGCAAGTAAAGCCAAACCTGATCCTATACCGAGTACAATCCATGTTACATATCCTTCGATAAACGGGCTTGCCATAGAAGGATAGGACCAAGGAAGAATATATAATACATTTTGGGTAATTCGGGGCAAAAAAAGGCTGGATATTGCTCCGGTCACACCCACTCCCAGAGGAATCGTTTGATTTGAAAAATAAAGGGAAATAAACAGTTGAATGGAGAGCACAGGAAAAGAAGCCGCCAAACAGCCGAAGGTTTGTTTTACCAGAACTGCAAACGGTAACAGTTCATCTGTATATAAAATCCATACCATGCAGAATCCGCCTATAATCAATGCGCTGCATCCAATCATCAAAATGATTACCCAAACTGCTTTGATGAAGTAAAAAGCTACCCGGTCAACCGGTGTTGCAAAAAGGAATTTAAGACCTTGTGCCTGATGCTCCGTTTCAGATACCATACTGCAGAGCAAGGAGATTGTGAGCAGCATGGTAAACGACAGAAACATATATATGATATTGAAACCAGCATAAATTCCTGCTTCTCCCTGCCGAAAGTACAAATACCACTCCATACAAGTGAATAGAATTAACACTATGGCACTAAAAACAGGGACAATATAACAAATCTTTCGAGTCTTATGAAGTTCCACAGATAATAGCCTTTTTATCATAAGCTGCCATCCCTTCCTGTTAAGGTCAGGAAAATGTCTTCAAAAGAAGCAGTTAATTCCTGCATGTGCTGTATGGAGAAAGGTTGAAGAATATTAAAAATTCTTGACTGATCCATTTTCTCTGTTAAAGATATCAGCAATTTCCCATCCTGTAAAACGACATCTGCACCGGCAGAAGACAATGCGCGGAAGGCCTCTTGTTGATTTTCAGTTTCTATTAAAAGCTTTGTGCGTCTTTTATTTTCCAGTTCCTTTATGCTGTTCTGAAAAATCAGCTTCCCGTTTTGGATGATGCCTATTTCCTCTGCAACTGATTGAATCTCACTCAAGATATGGCTGGATAAAAAAATGGTAATTCCCTGCTCGTGACAAAGCGATAACATTAAATTGCGGATTTCCTGAATTCCGGCCGGATCAAGGCCGTTAATCGGTTCGTCCAGAATCAGAAGTTTTGGCCTGCGAATTAATGCTTGAGCAATACCAAGACGCTGTTTCATACCAAGAGAGTAGTCTTTTACCGTTTTCTTCGCATAGGGAGCCAACCGTACAATGTCAAGAACCTGATCGATATCCTTCTCAGGCAAATCCATAAGTTTACAGATGATTTTAAGATTTTTATATGCTGATAGATGTCCGTAGTAAGAGGGACCTTCCACCAGAGAACCTACATTTCTTAAAATTTTTTCGCGTTCGTGCTGCAGAGATTTTCCCATAATCTGGACAGAGCCCTCATCTGCACGAATTAAGCTGAGAAGCATCCGGATTGTTGTAGTCTTTCCTGCACCGTTTGCACCCAGAAAACCATAGATTTTTCCTTCTGGTACCCGCAAATCAATATGATCTACGGAAACATGTTTACCGAACCGTCGTGTCAGTCCATTGGTTTCAATGATATATTCAGACATAGCAAATCCTCCTGTATTTTCTTTATAACAGGAGTATACACGACTCTTCTAACAGCCCGGTAAACAAAAGTAAAATATAGATAAAATCGTACAGACAGGTCAAACAGGCAAGACAATAAAAATAGAACTGCCTTGTCCTGTGACACTCTCTACGTAAATTGATCCATGATGCAGCTCAATAAATTTTTTTGCAATAGACATGCCAAGGCCAGACCCCCCTGTTGGGCGGTCTGTCGACGTTCCGCGGTAATAGGTTTCAAAAAGGTTTCGTTTTGTTTCATCATTCATTCCATTTCCATTATCCTCAATTTTTATCAAAATCTTCTGTGGCTGCTTTTGAACGGACACCGTAATTTCTGTTCCGGGAGGATTATGCACAATTCCGTTGATAAGAACATTCTGTAATGCTCTCTGTATTAAACCGGTATCTAGAACCATAGGCAAGCGGTCTATATTTGTTTCAAAAGAGAATCCATAATTATAAAATTGTTTGGAATTTGCTATATCTAATACGCATTTACGTATAAATGCAATCACGTCCGTTTCCGTTTTATGAACAGCAATTTTGCCATCCTTGGATTGAAAGGAAAGATTCAGATCATCAATCAAATCTTTGATATATTTTGACTTTTCCTCAATTTTCTTTCCAAAATCAAGCACCTCTGCTTCTGTCCATTTGTATTCCTGAGATGAAATCATAGAGGCATACCCTTGAATATAGGTCAATGGAGTCTTTAGGTCATGTGTAATTCCAGCAAGCCAGTCCTGTCTGCTTTTTTCCAGTGCAGCCCGGTCGGCTTCACTTTGCTTTAACTGGTTACTTAAACTTTGCATTTGTTCCAAAAGTTCTTTGTATAGAAACTGCGAACCTCTGCTTGGAAAAACTTTTCTCCCTTGATCATACATAGCGGGTTCCTGAAAAACCCCCTGCGATAATGACTGAATCCAATGAATAACATATAATATGGGGCGCAATACAAAGATAAAAAAGATACTGGCAGCAAGTACTGCTGAAAGAAAAACAGCTGTGAGATGCATAATTTCTTCACTTGCAAGACTTGTCAGGGAAAATAGTCCCCGAAATACACGAAAACTGAATAGATATACGGCCAGAGGCGTAATCATGAGCAGAAGGACTTTCCCAGCTGTCTTAACTGCATGTTTCATATTACGTCGTCTCCTTTTTGTGAGGAATAAATTTATAGCCCAATCCTCGAATGTTGTGAATATATTTTACTTTATCTGCTTCCGGCTCTATTTTTTTACGTATCCTGGAAATATGCATAACCACTGTTTTTTCCTCCCCAAGATTTATCTGCCCCCATACATTTTCATATAATTGTGCCGTCGTAAAGATTCTGTTTGGATGCTCTGCGAAATAAAGCAGCAGGGTATATTCAAGTGCAGTAAGCTCCAAGACCTCTCCGTTTTGTTTGACCTCGCAGGAATCCTTGTTGATGCTAAAATCCTCAAACTCCAAAAGGTTGACTTGTCCTGTTTGGGCGTACATATGCTGATGCTTCAGCTGTACTTTTATTCGTGCGGCTACCTCCATTGGATTAAAAGGCTTCGTAATATAATCATCACCTCCCATAGCAAAGCCTGTAAGCTTGTCGTAATCTGATGTTTTGGCTGTTAAAAATAGTACCGGGACATCTGTTTTTTTACGCAGCTCCATACAAAATTCCAGTCCATTGACGTCTGGAAGCATGATATCTAATACGATGAGTATGGGATCAAATTCCAGAATCATCTGTGAGGCTTCCTTTCCTGACTGTGCCTTTTTGATATTGTGGAATCCCTCTTTCTTCAAAACAATTTCCAACATATCTAAAATTCCTGTTTCGTCATCTATCAAAAGAATACATTTTTCCATTTTCCTTCTCCTCATTTAAATCAATAAGATTTTTTCTTCCCATCCGCAGGCTTTTTTTGCATCCTTGGGAATTGCCCATGCTTGACCAAAGCGAACCGATCCATCAGTTCTGTTTCTTCGCATGGAAATCCACCATTTATCAGAAGCCTGCTGCACAGATAAAAAATCAAGTATTTATATTCCTCCATAAAAATCTATATTTTTTAGTGTATACGCGGCAACGAATAAAATCAAGCTGGTAAATCTTAACTTTATCCCGTCAACTGGCCTTTGCCGGTGGCAATGGTGTTTTTCTTTTATATTTTTGGTGTGTATGCGGCGGAGGGATGGTATAATTTGGTTATATTAGGAATTGATGGGAGAGCAAAAACATGAATCACTCTGTTGTAAAGAAGGACAATGTTTTTTTGCGTCCGGCAAAAGCGACTGATTATCCGCTTATAGAAACATGGCTTCATAAGGAATATATAAAAAAGTGGTATGGTGAACCGGAAGAATGGATGGAGGAGATGCGCAATGACAGTGGTGCGTTTGGTTGGCTCAATCATTACATTGTCATGTATGAGAGCGTTCCCATTGGATTTTGCCAATATTATGATTGCGCTAAGACACCGGAGGGCTTTGAATGGGCAAAGGAACCCCAAGGTACGTTTGCAATAGACTACCTGATCGGAGAAGAACAGTTTTTAAAAAAAGGTATCGGCAGTGTTATCATTCAGAACTTGTGTCAACTGATCCGTACGCAGGAAAATCCTGTGCAGTTTGTAGCTGACCCTGTTCCTGAAAATACCGATTCAATTAAACTGCTTGAGAAAAACGGCTTTGTATTAGACAAGATTACAGGTTTATATAAAAAGTCCTCGAAAGAGTGAACCATACCGCTTTAGTGTTATATAAGTACGCCCTTTCTACAGAAGTTGAGAACGATGCTGTATAATCGTGAAAAAAAATGAGATGTTTTTAATTTGTTTCCACAACATAAATTTTTGAAAGGAGCTGATAAATATGAATATGAATCAAGTTCATGTATGAAATAAAATGTGGAGGGAGGCAATATTTTATCTCCCCCTATCAACTGGAGGAAATTATGTTTGATCAATTAAAAGATCATCTGGCAAGACCAGAATTATACGCTAAAGGAACGGGTACCTTTTGGGATGATGATCATATATCAAAAGGACTGCTCGAGGCACATCTCAATCCAGACATGGATGCTGCTACCCGTAAGCACGAATTCTTAAATACGTCGGTGAAATGGATCGCTTCAATAGCTCCCCCAAAGAGATTTCAGAAATTAATGGATTTAGGGTGCGGTCCCGGATTATATGCCGAAGGGTTTCGCAGTATTGGATACTCTGTGACAGGAGTTGACTTTTCCAAACGTTCAATTAAATATGCAAAAGAACAAACGCTGCTTAATAAAAGTAACATTGAGTATCATTACAAAAATTATTTGACAATTAGCGATGTCGGTTCCTTTGATGTAATAACATTGATATACTGTGATTATGCCGCGTTATCCATTGCTGATAGAATTATACTGTTAGAAAAAGTGTATCAGGCGTTAAAACCCAATGGAAAATTTATTTTTGATGTATTTACAAACAAAATGAGGAAACCCGAAAGCCATACATGGCATTTTAAAGAAAAAGGTGGATTCTTCAGCGAAAAGCCGTATATCTGCTTGGAATCCGTTTATCAATACGATGACTGTGATGAAACGGAATTAAGGCAAAGCATTGTATTTGATGAAAATGCGGTGCATTGCTATAATATTTGGGATCATTTTTTCACTAAAGAAAAGCTGATATCAGAAGCTCAGCCTATGGGATTTCGTGGGTATGATTTTTACGGTGATGTTTCGGGGAAGGAATTTACGGATACGGAAGATACAATTTGCTGTGTATTTACCAAATAGTTATCATAAATATTAGAAAAAATAGAGGTATCCAATTCGTACCATTTTCGCTTTGCGGCAAAATGTCCTATGACTCGCCTTGGAGAAATGCCGCCTGTTTCTCTCTGTATTGGCGCTTTGAATGACCCTCCAACCGCATTACCGCCACAGGAGGGCCATCAAAAGCCCACATTCAGTCTCCTTTGGGAAATTTATTCCCACTTAAAAAAGCAAAGAGCAGCAGTAGTACATATCACTCCAATTACAATCATCACAGTTACAGGAATAAAAGCACGGTCTATTGGCAAACCCAGTGAAGCAGCCTTGAGAAGTTTTATTCCTTGGGTTAATGGCAATAGATCTGCGAATCTTTGAAGTGCAGCGGGCATTACTTCGTAAGGCAGAGTAGCACCTGAAAAGATAAGCATTGGAAAATACAGCAGGCTGGCAGCGGCACTTGCCATTTTCATATTCGGCGCAATTCCTCCCACCAGAAGTCCAATGCTGAACATTGACAGCATGACCAGTAAGTATGCTCCTAAGAACTGGAGCCATGAGCCGTATAACTGACAGCCGAAAAATACTGCCCCTGTTGCATAGACAAGGATAAGTGAAAACATCGAATAAAGTGCGTAAATGACAACCTGTACTGCCAGGATGAGAGAAGGACTGGCAGGTGTGACTTTAAGCCGCTTTAGTATTTTTCTGTTTCGGTAATCAGATACGGTTAAGGGGAGCCCCATTACGCCTCCGGCACATATGGCAATGGTTGATACAGCACCGAAAGACTGTTCCAGAAAGGTATATTCCGCACCGTGAAAAGCAGGCTTATTTCCAAACACGGCTCCCAGAAGTATAATCACGACAACAGGCATACAGATAGCAAAAATGAACATGTCCATTCCACGCAGGGATAACCGGATTTCCGTTTTTAGTAAAGTTTTAAATGCTTTCATTTTTTACCTCCCCGTCTGTGTACCAAAGGTATGCGTCCTCAAATTTTTCATAAGGGCTTGCAGCAGTCGCTTCTTGTACTGTCCCGCAAAAAACCTTTTCCCCCTGTTTCAAAATCATGATTTTGTCACACAGAGCTTCTACCTCATCCATAAAGTGAGAGGTTAACAGGATGGTGATTCCTTTCGCTTTTAATTCAGAAAGGCTTTTCCACACATCCCGCCGTGCTTTAGGGTCCAGGCCGGTGGTTAGTTCATCAAGAAATATGACCTCAGGATCGGGAATCAATGCAAGCACGATAAAAAGCCGCTGCTTCTGACCTCCCGAAAGCTCCTTGACCAGACTTTTCCGCTTATCAGAAAGTCCGAATTGTTTTAGAAGAGAGCCATAATCCAGAGAAGTTTTGTAAAGCGAAGCCGTGACCTCACAAAGTTCGGCTACTTTTATTTTGTCCTGATAGTTCGCTTCCTGAAATTGAACCCCAACTCTCTCAAACAATTTTTTCCGTTCCTTCTGCGGATCCATTCCCAAAACGGATATGGTTCCCCTGTCTTGCTTTTTTGTTCCTAAAATACATTCAATTGTGGTGCTTTTACCCGCACCATTTGCACCCAGCAGACCAAATACTTCTCCACGGCAAACGGAGATATTGATATTATCCACTGCTTTGATATGCTCGTAAGACTTGCATAGATTTTTTACTTCAATCGTTGTTTCCATGCGGTTAAATCCCTCCTTTTCCTTGCATAAAAAGAATAACACCAGAACAAAGTCTGGTGTTAAAGTGTAGGGTTTTCCGAAAATTGTTTTTTCATTTTCTCAAGCTGAGAAAGCATAACAATTGCATTTTGTTCCGCATGGTGTAATGATGTCAGCAGCTTATCACACACTGAAATTATATCATCATTTTCCTTTGGGGTGTCAATCGCCTGCCGTATGTCCGCTTCGGGGTTTCGAGACAGGGTATTTAACATTCGCAGAATGGATGAAAGAGAGTAATTGGCGCAACGTAAGGAGCGTATGATTTTTAACCGCCGAATATCTTCATCGGTATAAACACGATAGCCATTTTGTTTTCGTTTTACTGTAAGCAAGCCATTCATTTCCCAGTTCCTTAAGGTGTCTATGGATAGCTGCAGGTAACCGGCGGCCTCTTTTCTGGTTAAAAATGTAGTGCCTGCTTCCTGATTGCTGCCGGATAACAGCTTTTTAGTAATCTCTATAGCTTCTTCGGCATTTTTTTGTTCATTTTTTATCTGCTCCAGATAGTGCTTCGTCAGGCAAATTGCTTTGCTGAATGATCCAAGCGCAGAGGTCTTAATAATATCGATTGCTTGCTTTCTCAGACCATTTTGCAGTATTTCAATCTTGAATGCAATTCTCACAAATCTGATCTGCTCCATATGAAAATCCGTAAAGATACGATAACCGTTTTCCTTACGCTCCGGTTTGGGAATTAGTCCAAGCTTTTCATATAGCCGCACGGTATTGGGATGGATTCCAATGCTGTGTGCAATTTCGGATGTACTGTAAGTGTTCATTTTTTCACCACCATTCTATGCACTATAATAACACCAAATCAAAGTCTGGTGTTATAGTGGAGGGCTTTGATTATAACCCATACAAATGAAAGTGGCAATCATTGACCGCTAAAAAATCTGTTTTATAAATCAATCAAACGGAACGAAATTGCAGGCAGTTTTAAATGCCTTTGAATAACATTTGAACAATCCCATAGAATCAGTTATCATAAACATGGAAACAATAATTTTATTTACACAGAATACTTTCATTTTTCTGATATTATTCTGTACTTTTCAGGGAGGAAAATGGAAGATGAAACTATTATTGGTAGAAGACGATAAGGAAATCCGTGAGATGTTAATGGAATTTCTCCAGATGGAGGGCTTTGAAGTCCACTGTTCATCTGATGGAGAGCAGGCGGTAAAGGCATTTGTCAGCGGGTCCTATGATCTGGTGATTTTGGATCTGATGCTGCCGAAAATCAGCGGGCTGGAGGTGATGAAACGGATCAGACAGGAAAGTGTGGTTCCTATTATCATTCTGTCCGCCAAAGATACGGAATCAGATAAGATCTTTGGATTGGGACTGGGAGCGGATGATTATATTACGAAACCATTTTCTCTTACGGAGGTGCTTGCCAGAGTGAAAGCAAATCTGCGGCGTACCAACCAGTATTCTTCCGGCGGGGAGGCTGCCTCTGCCTGCCTTTGCCTGGGAGATCTGGAGATGGATCTGGAAAGTCACACAGTACACAAAAACGGGCAGGCAGTGGACTTGACTGCAAAGGAATATGAAATTCTTCGCCTGCTCCTTTCCAATCCCAAAAAGGTTTATACCAAGGCACAGCTTTATTCCTTCATATGGCAGGATGATTATTTGGGTGATGAAAACGCCGTCAATGTTCATATCAGCCGTCTGCGCACTAAAATTGAAGATGATCCCAGAAAACCAAAGTATATTTTAACCGTTTGGGGAATCGGATACAAACTGGGAAGTCCAAAGGAGTGAACCCATGTCTCTGTTAAATAAAGGGCTGTTAAATCAAATTCAAACGATTGCCCATGAACTGGAACGAATCTTAGATGAAGATACAGATGAAAAAGTGATGGCATTTACCGAAGATAAGGAAATCAAATATCTTCTGGAACAGATCAACCGTACGTTGGAGGACAGGCAGAATGCCAATGCCGGTTACCGCAGATCGGAAGCAAATACCAAACGGATGCTTTCTAACATCTCTCATGATCTGAAGACGCCCCTTACCGTTATCATCGGTTATTTGGACATGCTTCTGATGCAGGAGACCCCTGAAAAAGGCATGATAAAGAAAGTTTCTCATAAGGCCAACGAATTAAAGGAGCAGATTGACCAGTTTTTCACACTGGCCAAATTGGAAGCCGGCGATACGGTACTGACCATGACCAAAATAAACTTAAATGAATTTTGCCGGGAAACCATTGTGGATTTTTATAATATCTTAACGGAGAAAGAATTTGAAGTGGACATAAACATTCCTGAACCGCCGGTGTTCGTTTATGGGGACCGGGAAGCATTGGGACGTATTTTAAATAACCTGATCAGCAATGCAGTCCGCTATGGCGATGCAGGACATTACCTGGGACTGACCCTTCGCATAGAGAACAGCTTTGTATTCGTGGATGTCATTGATCATGGAAAAGGCATTGCATATTCGGAAATTCCACGTGTCTTTGACCGTCTCTATACCTTAGAGGATTCCCGGAACCGGGAGATCCAGGGCAATGGATTGGGGCTTACCATAGCAAAAAGTCTGGCAGAAAAAATCAACGGTACACTGACTTTAAAAAGTATTCGGAATGAGGAAACGGTATTTACTTTAAAACTCCAGCAGTTTATTTATTAAATGTTTTCCCGCGAAAGGAATTCGTAAGATTTATTCAAGAGTTTTGAAGAAATCACATGCTAAAATTTTGGATATGGAAAGGAAGTGACAGAATGCAGACAATTTTAACAACAGATCATTTAAACAAACAAATTGGTGCAGAACCCATTGTGTCCGATTTGAACATGCATATCACCAAAGGGGAGATTTATGGCTTTCTTGGCCCTAACGGTGCAGGAAAAACAACGGTGATGAAGATGATCACCAACCAGTGGAAACCAACTTCCGGAGATATCCTTTTATTTGGTGAAAAGCTGCTCCCTGATTCGTATTCGTTTTTAAAACGTGTGGGAAGCATGATTGAATTTCCCGTATTTTACAACGAACTGACGGCGGAAGAAAACTTAAAGCTGCACTGTGAGTACATGGGCTATTACAGCCCCGGTTGTGTGGAGCAGGCATTGTCCCTGCTGTCGCTGTCAGATACCAGAGGGAAAAAGGTGAAGGAATTTTCACTGGGAATGAAACAGAGGCTTGGGATCGCAAGGGCCGTTCTTACTAAGCCGGAATTTCTGGTGCTTGATGAACCGACCAACGGCCTTGATCCGGCAGGCATGAAACAGCTCCGTGACCTGTTCCTGATGCTGTGCAAAGAATATGGAATGACCATTCTTATTTCCAGTCATTTGCTTTCTGAGATCGAAAGCATTGCACATACCATAGGGATCATTCATAACGGCAGGATGGTAAGAGAAATATCGATGAAGGAGATTACGGACAGCGGTCTTGAGTATCTGGAAATCACAACGCCGGAGACAGCAAAAGCATCTTATATATTGACGGACCGTCTTAATATTTCAAACTTCAAGGTAATAAACGACAATCATATCCGGGTTTATGCAAAACAGCCCACGTCCCAGGAGATTATGAAGGCGCTGACGGAGAATCAGATTGAAATTCAGGGGTTCCGTTCCCATTCAGAGTCTTTGGAAGAGTATTTTCTGAAGGTTACAGGAGGTGAGAGGGAATGTGGAAATTAATTCGTCTGGAATGGAAGAAAAACAATACAAGAAAATATATGATCTATCAGGCAATTGTAATTGCAGTCCTTGGAATTCTGTTATTTTCCATGTGCTATTACATTCCCATGGAAGCTGAAACAGAAATGACTGATACCGTGGAGGAGATAGGAAGTATGGCAATGCAGATCGATTTGCTTACCAATCTCTCGTTTTTGATCTTTACCTCAGTCATGTTGTCTTCCTTTATTATTCAAGGGTATAAAAATAAAACCCAGAGCCTTATGTTCAGCTATCCCATTTCCAGAAAAAAAATAATTATTACTCAAATGATGGCAGTATGGATCTTCTGCGGGGCAGCTCTTCTCCTGGGAAAATTGATTATTTATCTGCTACTGGCTTTGACTTCAGTAACCATGGACGGTTATCCCCTTGGCTATGATATCACAAGTGTCAGTTTTCATATACAGATCATCTTAAAAACCGTTCTTACAGTGACTCTGGCCTTTATTCCTTTGTATATCGGAAAACGGATGAAGTCATCGAAGGCTGCTGTTATCTCTTCCTTTTTACTGTTTTCTGTTATGGATGGAACCATAGGAGACTTGACTTTAAGAGAGAATACGATTCTTCCGGTCTTACTGTTTGGGGTTTCTCTGATTTGCGGGTATCTTACTGTGCATAATGTGGAAAAGGAAGATGTAATGTAAATACGGTACGTATAAAAATGTATTTAGCTTATGAGATTCGGGCTGGCGCACAAAGAAAATAGTGCGGCAGCCTTTTTCGTATATGGAATTATTTTGATATTCTGCAGTCTCCAACCTGTTCAAATTACCCATAGCTGTGCTATACTGGTTTTAAATGTTGATGCCTGTAACCGTTCATAATTTGTCAATCAAGCAAAGAGAGATTATTAATGATTTGGGGGATAAATTTAGAGGAAAGAACAACGGGCTGTATTTGTTAATATAGAAATAAAAATTTACATAAAATCGTAAAGTGCGGAGGAGCAGCTTCATATGGGGAGAAAATCGGAACAGTCTCAAAAGGTATATAACGAAATGGCACAAGAATATGACTCAGCCCCGGAGGGCCACTATACAAGACGACATAAAGCGGAGCTGATTAAAACGGTTGCACTTAAAGATGGCGATAATATTCTGGACGTTGCCTGCGGCAATGGCTATCTGCTTGGAGAACTATCAAAAAAAGCGAGCATCAATGCGTATGGTGTGGATATTTCCGAGAATATGATTGCAGTTGCCAAAAAGCGGCATCCGGACGGTGTGTTTACAGTGAACCCCTGTGTTCCGCTTTGTTTTAAAGACGCAAGTATGGACGTTATAACGGTGTCCTGTGCCTTCCATCATTTTGAAGAACCACAGGCTTTTGCACGTGAATGTATGCGGGTATTGACAAAGAACGGAAGAGTTTTCATGGCCGAACCCTTTTTCTCTCCATTGGTGCGGTGGGTTGCCAATACGGTAGTATTTCCCCTCTCCCAAAAGGGTGATGTGAAAGTATATAGTGAAAAGGAATTAAAAAATATTTTTGAATTGGCGGGATTTACAGATATTCAGACTTACGTATCTGGTACCGTATTATTCTTATCGGCAAGAAAACAGGAGCTTATGGAAAAATGTTAAAGAAAAATATATTGATTCAAGGAATCCCTGCACTTTTATGGGGAGAGGAAAAAGACGAGTTATTGATTGCGGTACACGGCAATAGGTCCTCCAAAGCGGACATACCGATCTGCATTCTTGCGGAAGAAGCAGTTCCGCTCGGTTATCAGGTACTTAGCTTTGATCTGCCTGAGCATGGGGACAGGAAGGGGGAGCCGACACTCTGTAAGGCGAATAATTGTGTTTCCGATTTAAAAAAGATTTTTTCATTTGCATCCACAAAAACAAAATCAATCAGCTTATGGGCAAACAGTATAGGTGCCTATTTCAGCTTATTGGCTTACAGGGATGAGGAATTAAAGCAGAGCCTGTTTCTTTCTCCGGTCGTGGATATGAGAAGGTTAATCCAAAATATGATGGAATGGTCTGCTGTGACAGAAGAACGGCTGCACAGGGAAAAGGAAGTGGCTACGCCTGTTGGCCAGACGCTGTATTGGGACTATTATCAATACGTTATGGAAAATCCAATTATGAAATGGAACACTCCTGCATCCATTTTATATGGAAAAAAAGATGAACTTTGCGAGTATAATACAATTTCAGACTTTTGCAAAGACTTTCATTGTAATCTTACCGTTTCCGATAATTCGGAGCATTATTTTCACACCGAAGAAGATCTGGTTGTTTATAGAGAGTGGATTCGGAAATCAATGGACCATAGCTGAGCCAAGAAGCATAGCAATGATGTTTATTCTTCCGTTGGGATATGCTTTTCTCCCCATTGATACATTAAATCAAGAATCGGTATTAAGGTTTTCCCTTCGTCAGTCAGGGAATATTCGACTTTTGGAGGGACCTCGTTATATTGCTCCCGATGAATTAATTTACTTGTTTCCAATTCCTTTAGTTGTTTGCTTAAGGTCTTATGTGCAATTGGCTGCAGTTTTTCCCTTAACTTGTTGTATCTTATCACTTCGGCCTTATAAATTTCCCATAATATAATCCATTTCCATTTCACTTCCACTGCTGACATTGTGTAATACATTGGACATTTCCCATACTTACTTTCAAAATCGATCATACAAGCCTCCTTTACTAACTGAAAGGTTAGTATATAACAAATATGTGCATACTTGAACACTTTCTTATTAACATATATACTTTACAGCAGAAAGTCAAGATTAAACACCCGGAAAGGAACATGTTATGAAAATAATAGGGGTCAATGGAAGTCCACGAAAAAACAAAAATACTGCAACATTGCTAAAGAAAGCATTGGAAGGTGCACAATCATGGGGAGCGGAAACGGATCTGATAAATCTTTATGATCTTGATTATAAAGGCTGTATCAGCTGTTTTGCCTGTAAATTAAAAGGCGGTAAAAGCTATGGAAAATGTGCATTTAAAGACGGATTAACACCGGTTCTTGAAAAGATAGCAGATGCAGATGGGATCATTCTGGCATCTCCCATATATTTCGGGTCGGTTACAGGCAATATGAGGTCTTTTATGGAAAGACTGCTGTTCCCGTATCATACGTATACCGATGAATATAGTATATTTGGCCGTAAAATCCCAATTGGATTTATCTATACAATGAACGTAACCAGGGAGCAAATGGACAAATCAGGCTATGCACAGGGGCTGAATATTTCAGAAATGAGTTTAGAGAGAGTATTTGGCTATTTTGAATCATTAATTGTAAATGATACTTATCAGTTTGACGATTACTCCAAATACGTGGTGACAGTTTTTGATGGTGAAAAAAAGGCAGAGGTAAGAGAAAAGGAATTCCCGGTATATTGCAATAAAGCATATGATTTGGGCGCAAAATTCACACAAATAACTTTATAGGGAAAATGTTGTTCCGTTCTTTTTCTTGATTTGCTGAAATTTATCCCAATTACACAAAGACTCTAAAAAGCAATGTATGCGATCTTGTTGCATATGGAAGACTGTTTTCAGGTTCTGCCGTTATCCACCGAGTATCAGCATGTAAGCGCCTGCAACGCAGAGTAAGGCTGCAACATAGTTCTGGAATTTCCCTTTCTCCATTTTTTTAATCATATGGTTTGCGGCAAATGTTCCTGCGATCATAGCTGTTCCCATAAAAAGCCCCGTAAGCAATGCCGGACCATCAAGCCCTGCCAGTTTGCTGTATATGGCTGTTTTTAAGAGGTGCATTGCTGTAGCGGTAGCTGCTTCGCTGGCTATGTAGGCAACAGGAGGCAACCCAAGGGTTAAAAATACGGCGGCCCCAATAGGCCCGCCGCTTCCGGCAAGGCCGGACAAAAGTCCGGTAGCACCGCCGCCGATCAGCATAGCCCTTTTACTGTTCTTAAACTCCAGCTTCTTAATCCTTTTAATCAGTACAAGAATAATCAAAGCACCGCCGATACAGCGGGTAATCATCGATTTTGGCAGTACAGAAAATCCAAAGGCCCCCAAAGCTGCTAGGGGAAGAGCCGTAGCACAAAACAATCCAACCGGTTTCCAGTCGATTTGCTTGATTCCGAATGCCATGCGGGAGAGGTTTCCAATGAGCTGTGCAATCGTCAGCACCGGCACGGCAGCTTCCGCCCCCACACAGGCGGTCACCACCGGCAGCAGCAACAGAGCGCCTCCAAAGCCTGCCGCCCCGGAAACGAAAGCGGCTATAAAGCTGGTAAGTATTAAAATAATGTAGAGCATAATCGCCTCCCGGAAACAAATGTATTTACTGTTTTAGTATAGCACGGTCAGAGTAATATTCATAGTCTCAGGAAGAAGCGGTAACCTTATAAGGAATCTGCTTTGATTCTTGCTTTCAGTTCTTCTATGCGTTGGACAATTATTTGTATAACCGCAATAAACTCCTCATTGCCTTTGCCGGTCGGGTCATCAATTCCCCAATCCTCACGGTGTTTACAGGGCAAAAAAGGACACTGCACATTACAGCCCATGGTGATAACAATGTCTGCCGGAGGGATTTCCGTAAGCAGCTTGGAACGCTGCGTTTTATTCATATCAATGCCATAAAGCTGCCGGATCAAGCGAACGGCATCCGGATTGATCTGCGGTTTTGTCTCTGTTCCGGCAGAATAACTTTCAAACACATCAGCGGCAAGATGCTTGCTAAGTGCTTCCGCAATTTGACTGCGGCAGGAATTGTGAACACAAATAAATGCTACCTTGGGTTTCTTTCTTATTTTATTCATGATCGGCTCCCTGATAAATAACTTACTTTGGTGTCTTAGGGTCTTCAAACCAGTGTTTTGTCTTATTCACAAACCGTACAAGTAAAAGCATAACCGGAACTTCGGTCAGAACGCCAACGGTGCAGACCAGCACCACCGGAGAGGCAGGCCCAAAAAGTGCGATAGCGACTGCCACCGACAGCTCAAAAAAGTCCGATGCGCCAATGAGTGCCGCAGGGGCTGCAACGCTATGAGGCTGTTTGGTCACTTTGCACATCCAATAGGCAAAGGCGGCAGTGAGAATGTTTTGCAGTATCAGCGGGACTGCAAGGAAAAGAACGTGCAGAGGATGTTTCAGTATGGCATCCCCCTGGAAGGAAAAGATGATTACCAGTGTCAGAAGCAGTCCAACGGTTGTCATATGATCAAACTTAGGGATAAACTTTTCTGTAAAATATTCTTCCCCTTTGTTTTTTACCATGAAATACCGGGTAAAAAAACCACCCGCAAGAGGAACGACAACAAATAAAACGATGGAAAGTATCAGCGTATCCCACGGTACGAAAATATTAGTCACACCTAATAGAAAGGATACGATGGGAACAAAGGCAACAAGGATAATCAGGTCATTGACTGCCACCTGCACTAAGGTATGAGCAGGGTCGCCTTTGGTCAGGTTGCTCCAAACAAAGACCATGGCAGTACAGGGAGCTGCTCCCAGCAGGACGGCTCCGGCAACATAGCTTTGTGCAAGCTCGATTGGTATGAACGCCTGAAACACAACGTAAAAAAAGAACGAGGCAAGCCCAAACATCAAAAACGGTTTTATCAGCCAGCTGGTTCCGCTGGAGATAAGAAGCCCTTGGGGATGTTTGCGGATATTTTTAATGGACTGGAAATCAACCTTCATCATCATGGGGTAGATCATGAGCCAGATGAGTATTGCAATCGGAATGGATATCTGTGCATACTCAAAACGGCTTAGAAATTCAGGAATACCAGGCAGGAACCTGCCGATTAAGATACCCGCCGTCATACATATCAAGACCCAAATCGTCAGGTATTTTTCAAAGAAACCGATTCCGGTGTTTTTTTCCTTACTCATTGTCATCACATCCTTTGCAGCATCCGGTATCTTCTTTGCAAATACAGTGTTCCTTACTGCTGGTGATACTGCAGAAGAACTGTTTTGTTTTATCGATCCTTTCCTGGTCCAGGGAATAATACGTCCATTTCCCCTCATTTCGACCCCTGACAAGCCCGCATTCACACAGAAGCTTCATATGGTGGGACAGGGTGGATTGGGACATTTCAAATTTTTCTAAAATCATGCAGGCGCAAAGCTCCCCGCAAGAGAGCATATCTACAATCATGGCTCTTTTGGGGTCACCAAGTGCTTTAAAGACTTTTGTATAATCCTGATTGTTTTCCATAGTTATACCTCACATCTATATTTTTCGATATGATTATTATAAATGTCAAATCGAAAAACGTCAATATGTAATTATTTTAAAAAAGTGTGGTTGAAAAAATCCCCCCGGGAGGTTATGATAAAAAAAGGCCAGCTTTTTCCCCGACAGGGAATGAAGCAATGCGCGCCTGTCCGGGTAAATGAATGGAGAACAATTATGAGATAAAAAACAGGCTGGAAAGACTGCCTTTTACCTCCTTAAAATGGTTATAAAATTAGATGGAAAAAGGAGAAAAAAGATGAATGATAAAACTGTAGTGTTAAATGCCGGTTTGGTGAATTATGATGGAAATATTGATTACTCTCAAATTGCATCAGAGGTGGTAATCTATGATGAAACGCCTGAGGATAAAATATTAGAGCGGGTCGACGGTTTTACAGTCGTGGTAACAAAAGAGATGAAGGTCCCAGGCCACATTATTAGAAAGTTCCCTGATAGTGTAAAGATGATTTGTGAAGCCGGAACCGGATATAATAATATTGATTTGGAGGCAGTACGTGAAAAAGGAATCATATTATGCAACGTTCCGGCGTACAGCAGCCAGCGGGTGGCCCATACAGCCATCCTGATGATTTTAAACCTGGCAAGCTCCATGCAAAAACAGATCCGTATGCTTTCAGAAGGAAATCATGATAATTTTCATAAACATTTAATGGTAGACCATGTGGAAGTGAATGGCAAAACACTGGGCCTTATCGGTTACGGAAATATTGCAAAGGAAATAATCAAAGTAGCACAGGCCATGGGAATGAACATTTTAGTATCCACCAGAACGCCCAGAGAAGATATGGAGAAGATTCACTTTACAACAAAGGAAGAAGTCTTAAAGCAAAGTGACTTTGTCTCCCTGAATTGTCCTTTAAACGAATCAACAAGACATATGATCAATAAAGAAACCTTAGGGCTGATGAAACCAACGGCATTCTTAGTCAATACTGCACGAGGAGCCTTAATTGATGAAAAAGCTTTGATTGAGGCACTGGAAAATAAAGTGATTGCAGGGGCAGGCTTAGATGTGCAGGAAGTAGAACCGTTAGATGATGCAAGTCCATTGTATACAATGGATAATGTTATTATTACTCCGCACATGGGTTGGAGGGGATTGGAAACAAGACGGCGTTTAGTTTCCATAATCCGGGATAATATTCGGGCATTTTCTGACGGACAGCCCATTCACCGAGTAGATGGAAAATAGAATTTAAAATTTATAAAGATACCGACCGCTTATTTTCAAAATATTTGAAGGTAATCGGTTTCTTTATTTATATCTGAAAGGTAAATACGTAAAAAAAGATTGGTTTTTAGTGGATCACAATTACTTTATTGTTATAAAAAGCTGCATTTTATGAATGTCTTCGCTTTATTGCCCTTTCTATTAAAATATACATATATATTTTTAGATGATTTTATAATATTAAATCTTAATGTACTGTGTTAAAATCAAAGTGTTTCAGGAAAGCCATATCAGGCTTTGCGAGAATCAATCATATTATGTAAATCTGAATAACCGATATATAAAGGAGACTTATAATGAAACACCCATATGAAAGCAGGAAACACCTTGATGTATACATCCACTATATCATAGCTTTTTGCGGCGGTCTGTTTGCGGTATACGCGATGTTAAGCCGTCTGGGGAATCTGGGTCAGGCCCAAACCACGAATGTGATTGAAATAATATGCAGCATTCTGGGAAGAAATCCGGCAGAAGGTATGCTGCGGATAATAGCGGCTCTGCTTTTTATGGCAGGTATGATATTTGCCACTGTTCTGGATAACCGGACAACCTGGGATTTAAGATACCTGGCTGTTGTCCTTGACCTTGTGGCTGCGGTCCTGATTGGCTTTTTCCCCCTGACCATGGACCCTGTGGTTGCCCTTTACCCCGTTTTTTTTGCAACCGCATTTCAATGGTGCGTTTTCAAAGGCGCAAAGGGATATGTGAGTGCCACTATTTTTTGTACGAATAATTTAAAGCAAACGACGGTTTCCGCAGTAGAGTATCTTCTGCTGCCCAGGGATGATCCGGAAAGAAAAGAAAAGCTGGAAAAGTTTAAGTTTTTCGGTAGTACATTTTTCAGCTTTTATGCAGGTGTAGCGTCCGGGTATCTGTTATGGAGGCTCTTCGGTGTCCATAGTATATGGTTTTCTGCATTTCCTCTTTTTGTAAACCTTGTATTTATTGTTATGGACAGCAGGAAATCTGATATCTGTTTACATGTTCAGAATGTCAATGCCCGAAAGGCGTAAAACAATGGAATGATCAATGACTTATAGTTTGTAAATATGGTAAAAATGTATTTGGAAACGTGAAGCAGCCCATGCTTATAGACGTGAGGAGAAGGAACGATATGAAAATATATGTAGATGCCGACGCCTGCCCGGTAGTACGAATCGTGGAAAAAGCAGCAGCAGAAAATAAAATAGAAGTATGTCTTCTGTGCGATACAAATCATGTTTTACGGTCTGATTACAGTGAGATAAAAATTATAGGTGCAGGGGCGGATGCGGTTGATTTTGCATTGGTAAACTTCTGTAAGCCAGGTGACATTGTGGTAACACAGGATTATGGTGTGGCAGCAATGGCGCTGGGAAAGCGGGCTTATGCCATTCATCAATCCGGAAGATGGTACACCAACGACAATATTGATCAGCTTCTTATGGAACGGCACATGGCAAAGGCTGCAAGAAGAGCCAAATCAAAAAATCACCTCAGTGGGCCGGGAAAAAGAACGTCCCAGGACGATAAGCACTTTGAAGAGTCATTCCGAAGATTGATTTCGTATGCTGTGAAAGGATAATGGGTATTAAGCCCAGTATTGGGATGTTTACAGGTATTATTTATTGACGATTTGTGGTATTATTACAGATAGCCTCTTAAATGCAGAGGGCGTAACCGCCAGTTATTCCAAAATGATTTAACACAACGACAGGCAATGGAAGGGAGAAATACATAATGTCAATGAATGATATAGAAAAAATGAAACAACTGTTAGAAGAGAAGAAAATGAAAAACGGTTTTTTACAGGCCGAAAAAAAGATAGGTTCCGGTAAAGTGGAGAAGAGAAATAAAAATATTGGTGTTGAATTTACAAGAACTCATAAAATATCACAATAGATGATTTATTAAAATCTGCCATGCCGTAAAGGATCTTCCGGGTCCAGCGGCATTTTTTTTCTTCACACCCGGCAAGCCTGTCCGGTAACAAGGCTTGTCAGCTGTCATATATTATCAGGTACCAGCAATTACCAGTTTCCTGATATCGCTTGAATGATTATTATCTGCTATAATATAAAAAGTCAATTTACTCTATTTATAATCAAGGAAACGAAACATAATATTCATTTTCAAAGAATGATTACCAAATCCTGTAAATTCATAAGTACATTACCAATAAAACTGTTTTTCTTTACGAATTCCAACACTGGTATTATAATCTCTATATATTACACAAAAAAGGAGGGGGATAAATGAAAAAAGAATTGCCTTATTTTAAAATTGAAGATTCTTTTGGCGGTAATCAGGACTGGTTCCGTGACCCCATGATGCACTTAGGCGGGTGCGGTGCGGCGGCGGCCTGCGATGTCTGTATCAATACGGCGCTCCATGACAAGAAAGCACACTTATATCCCTACGACGTTCAAAACCTCGGCAAGGAAGATTATATAAAGTTTGCCATGAAGATGAAGCCCTATTTAAGACCCCGAATGCACGGAATCGATACCCTGGAGATATTTATGGATGGGTTTCAGAAGTATTTAAGTGATGCCGGAGAGCAGGAGATAACGCTTACCGGCTGCCATGGAGAGGTTCCGGCAAAGGAAGCGGCCGGGGAAGTTAAAACTCAGATTGATCAGGGGATTCCAATTCCCTTTTTGCTTTTGAAACATAAAGACGGTAAATTCAAGGATCTGGTATGGCACTGGTTCATGCTGGTAGGTTATGAGGAGCTTGAAGATGACTTCTATGTGAAGATTGCAACGTACGGTGGAACCAGCTGGTTGTCTTTCCATGAACTGTGGAATACCGGTTATGAGCGCAAGGGCGGAATGGTGCTGGTAAGATTTTGATACATTTTGTATGATGAAGAAGGGACTTAAGAAGTGAAAAAACTGAACAGAGAGTTTTATAACCGGGACTCCATTGCCGTGGCTAAGGAACTTCTGGGAAAGGTACTTGTATACGAGTCAGGCGGTCAGAAGGTCTCAGTAAAAATTGTGGAAACAGAAGCATATATGGGGATAGGGGACAAGGCGGCACACTCCTATGGTGGAAGAAGAACGCCCAGAGTAGAAGTCATGTACGGGAATCCTGGGTTTGCTTATATATTTTTAATATACGGAATTCATTCCTGCTTTAATATCGTAACCAATGAAGCTGGCAATCCCCAGGCAGTACTGGTCAGGGCTGCGGAACCTCTGGAGGGTATAGAACGCATGTCACAAAACCGATTTGGAAAGTCCTGCGAACAACTGACGAAAAGCCAGCGCAAAGGACTTACGAACGGTCCCGGGAAATTATGCGGTGCCTTATCCATCGACCGGAGTGTCAACGGTGAGGACTTATGCGGGAACCAATTGTATCTGGAGGAGGGAGAAGGCGAGGATTTCACCATAGTGACCACAAAGCGGGTGGGCATTGACTATGCGGAGGAAGCCAGGGACTATCCCTGGAGATTTTATATTAAGGATAACGAATATGTATCTGTATTGTAATTACAAAAAAGGTCTCTTATGAATGGAACTTCATAGGAGACCTTTTTTTTACTTAAAAGCCTTTTTCCCGTCGTTTCTTTTTAAGACAACGCGGTTTGAATGGCCGAGAAACATGGGGACCTTTTCAATATAAACATCACTGGTATCCAGTCCAAACCAGTTGGAGGGAGAGGCGGTAAACTTCTGTATGAAGAATTTGGTCCTTAGCAGAAGCGCATCCCAGGAAGAAAGCGAAGTTTCATGAGAAAGGATTTCCTGGATAAACACAAAGCGAAAGTCTCCCAGATTACGGCCGGGAATCATGGAGTATATGCTTGTCTGGGGTTCGATCTCTTTATTTTTCACTAGATCCGTTGATATCTGCCTTAAAAATACATTCAGTCTCTGATCAATACGGAAGCCGAGTTTCAGCTGTATTTTTATAATATGAGAGGTACCAAACTTTTCAACGGCATATTCTGCCTGATACGGTTCATCGGTCACGGTTACATTCACAAACCAGTACACATCCGCCTTTTTCGGCCGCTTATCCAGAAGAAAATACATGATTTTCCGTTCGATTTCCTTTGGATTGGAACAATTGCTTAAGCACACCAGATTACTGGCGTATTTTGGTATTTCCGGGTCCTCACGCAGCTTGTTAAGCTGTTGAATATAATTTTTAACGGGAACGTATTCCTGATACCGCATCTTTATAATATGGGATCTGTCCCAGAGATACATAATAAATAAAATTGAAAAAGCGATAATTATAGCAACATATCCGCCGTGGAAAAACTTAACAATATTTGCAATAAAGAAAGAAATTTCAAAGCTCATAAAGAAAACAAGCATAATGACTGAAAGTACAACAGGCGTCTTTTTCTTTCTCATATAGTTGAATAACAAAATGGTTGTCATGAGCATGGTAACGGTGATGGCAAGACCGTATGCGGCCTCCATTTTCTCAGAACTTTGAAAGAAAAGGACGATACCGATGCAGACAATGCATAAAATCCGGTTGACGGCCGGAATGTAAAGCTGACCTTTCATCGAAGAAGGATATAAGGTGTGAAGCCTTGGGAAAAGGTTCAGCTTGATGGCTTCGGACACAAGCGTAAAGGAACCTGATATCAATGCCTGTGATGCGATAATGGCAGCAAGGGTTGAGATAACGATCCCATAGACCAGCAGGCAGCGGGGAATCATCTGATAAAATGGATTTAAGTCTTCCATGATACCAAGAGCAGGATGATTCTTTGCAGACAAGATCCATGCACCCTGTCCGAAATAGTTGATTAATAAACATATCTTTACAAATGGCCATGTAACATAAATATTTTTTCTTCCCACATGTCCAAGATCAGAATAAAGTGCTTCTGCACCGGTAGAACATAAAAATATGCTTCCAAGAATAAAAAAGCCAAGCTTGTTGTCGTCGCTGAATAAGATGTTCACCGCATAATGGGGGGACAAAGCGCGCAGCAGGAACGGATTCCCGGCCAGATTGATGATACCGAAAAAGGCAATGCTGCAAAACCACAGAAACATAATGGGCCCAAACAGTTTACCAATGAATTCCGTACCAATATGCTGGATAAAAAACAGGCTGCAGATGATGAAAATGACAAGGTAAACGATATTTTTCTGGCTGCTGCCGAAAAGGTCCTGAAAGACAGGCAGCAGCTTCAGCCCTTCAACGGCGGACGTTACAGTTACTGCCGGTGTCAGCATTCCATCCGCTAAGAGTGCGGAGCCTCCGATCATGGCAGGAATGATCAGCCACCGGGAACGGCTTCTGACAAGGGTAAAAAGTGAAAAAATGCCGCCTTCTCCATTGTTGTCCGCTTTCAGTGTAATGAAGACATATTTGATACTCGTTAAAATCGTCAGTGTCCAGAATACCAGAGATAAGGTTCCAAGAATAAAGTTTTCTGAGACCTGCTGGATTCCTCCGTTTCCGAAAAGCACTGATTTCATCACATAAAGAGGTGAGGTACCGATGTCTCCGTATACCACACCTAATGTTACCAGAATTCCTCCGAGTGTTAATTTTGAAATATGAGATTGCTTTGACGATTCTTCCATTTTTACTCCTTTGCAAAATGTTTGTTAAAACCATACAAAAAAAGACCCTTATTGTAAAATGAGATTTACAGCAAAAGTCTTGTTACTTAGTTACGATGCAGATTATAAATGCTTAACAGGGCAGATATAACCGGATTGATGCAATCGCAAACACCAGACGGGTGTCAACTACTCCCTTTTGTTTAAAGATATATTACTAGAAAGAAATACGGATGTCAAATGAAATATTATCGGGTGAAATGCGATAGGTTTTAAAATTTTCATCCCCCTCTTTCATCCCATTATAAGTTATCATATAATGAAACAAAGTTTCATAGAATCCGATAAATATTGAAAATTATATACAAAAAAGCTAGAATGAGATTCAAAAGAACAGTAAAAAAAGGATCTGTTTCTTCTGGCTTAACAGGAGGGAACCCACGATGAAAGGCCTGCTCGTAAGAATTGATGATTATTTTAACAATGCCGGTGAGGCAGAGAAAGTCTTGATCCAAAGACTGCAGAGAAATCCCGAATCGGTGCTGCGAAAAAGCATCAAGGAGATAGCCAGAGAGACTTATACATCTCCGGCTACCATCGTAAGGCTGTGCAGGAAGCTGGGGTGTGCCGGATATAAGGATTTTCAGAATTCCCTGGCTTATGAGGTGGCCCTGTTTCGGGAAAGCAGGGAGATCGCATTTCAGAAGATCACGCAGGATGATACCGTAGAGGATATTATTTATAAGGTGACAAAAAAGAACATTGAGTCCCTGGAAACCACCAGAAAGCTATTGGAACCAAAGGTCATAACCGAATGTGTAAAGCTGCTGGAAACCAGCAGAAGCGTTGCCTTATTTGGTCTTGGCACCTCCCTTCTGGTTGCAAGAGATCTGTATTTAAAGCTGCTTCGCGCAGATGTGATCTGTAATGTGTGTGATGACTGGCATGCTCAGTTCTTAACTGCAAAGAACTTAAAAAAAGATGATTTGGCAATCGTCATCAGTTATTCCGGCCTTACAAAAGAGATGCTGACCTGTACAAAAGAAGCCAAAGCAAACGGTGCCAGGGTCATTGCCATTACCAGAGCCGTGGAATCCAGACTGGCGGCAGAAGCCGATTATGTTCTGCCGGTTGCGGCAACGGAACTGATCCATCGAAGCGGAGCCATGTCATCACGGATTTCCCAATTAAACGTGGTAGACGTTCTTTTTACTGCTTATGTAAACCGGAATTATGAATTCTGCATGAGCCAGTTTGGAAGGACTCATATACAAAAGGACGGAGGAATTTAATACATGATTGATTTATCAAAGCTGACAACAGAGCTGCGAAACCCCAACACCATGGAGCTGGATAAAATGACCCCATTTGAAATCGCCCGGGTCATGAACCGGGAGGATCAAAAGGTCATAACGGCTATAGAAGAAGTGCTTCCACAGATTGCCACAGCCATAGAATGGGCAACGGAGAGCTTAAAGGAAGGAGGAAGGATCATCTATATCGGTGCAGGCACATCCGGCCGGCTGGGGCTTCTTGATGCGGTGGAATGTCCGCCTACCTTCGGGGTGCCGAAAGAGCTTGTGGTGGGTCTGATCGCAGGAGGAGCGAATGCTTTTGCTGAGGCCGTAGAAGGTGCGGAAGACAGTCATACCCTGTGTGAAGAGGACTTAAAAAAAGCAGGACTTAAAAAGGAAGACATTGTGATCGGCCTGGCCGCATCAGGGAGAACTCCTTACGTGATCTACGGGCTCCGTTATGCCAATGCCACAGGGTGCAAGACCGTTGCTGTTTCCTGCAACCGGGGATCTGAAATCGGAAAAGAGGCGAAACTTGCCATCGAGCCGGTGACCGGACCGGAGGTGCTGACCGGGTCGACCAGATTAAAGGCAGGCACCGCACAGAAAATGATTCTTAACATGATATCCACCGGAAGTATGGTAGGAGTGGGGAAGGTTTATGAAAATCTCATGGTAGATGTAAAGCAAAGCAACGAAAAACTGGTTGTCCGGTCACAGAATATTCTTATGACAGCCACCGGATGCAGCAGGGAAGAAGCGAAAGCGGCTCTGGCTCAGGCAGATGGCCATGTAAAAACCGCCATTCTTATGATTTTATCGGACTGCGATGCAAAGGAAGCCAGACAAAGGCTGATTCAGGCCGGAGGAAATATCCGGAAGGCTTTTCATAAATAAATAAATAAAGTTTCGGCTGCAGCAAATTCATTTGAGCCATCCAAATAAAAAAGTTGAGGAGGAAACCGTATGGATTACAAGCAAATCAGTGAGGAACTATTAACGCTGCTTGGAGGAAGAGCAAATGTTGCTTCCAATGCGGCCTGCATGACAAGGCTTCGGGTCGGGGTAAAGGATATGTCCAAGGTGGATATCGAAAAGGTAAAGAAGGTGGAAGGCGTTCTCGGCGTTGTGGAAAGCGATACCCTTCAGATCGTTTTCGGCCCGGGAAAGGTAAACAGAGTCCTGGAAGAATTCCATAAGCTCACCGGACTTTCAAAAGGCCAGGCAGAGGGAGACAGGGCAGGAAGACAGGATATCCATGAAGTGGCAAAAGAAAATAAGGCACTTCAAAAGGCAAAATACGATAAACCGGTCCAGAGATTTTTAAAAAAGATCGCCAACATATTTGTGGCCCTGCTTCCCGGAATTATTGCGGCAGGTCTGATCAACGGCATCTGTAACGTAATCAATGTTTCCACCAACGGGGCATTGTCCGGAGTCTGGTGGTATGCCTGCATCCGCACCATGGGCTGGGCATTGTTTGCGTATCTGCCGATTTTGGCAGGATACAATGCAGCAAGAGAATTTGGCGGGTCCGGTGTATTGGGAGCTATTGCAGGAGCCATGTCCATCTCCAATGCAGCCATGCCCTTGCTTGCGACGGTTAATGAAAAGCAGATCATACTGCCAATTACCAATGAAGCATTCAATCCTGCTTCCGGAGGTCTTCTGGCAGCGCTGATCGCAGGTATGTTCTTTGCTCTTCTGGAAAAGAAGATCAGAAAGCATATGCCGGATTTAATAGACACCTTTATCAGCCCGCTGCTGGTGCTGATCATCGGCGGAATCGTAGCTTTGCTGGTCATACAGCCTTTGGGTGCCGGACTTACGAAAGTGATTTTTGCCGTTCTGAGCTTTGCTTATGAAAAAATGGGCGTAGCAGGCGGGTATCTTTTATCCGCAGGGTTCTTACCTCTGGTAGCGGTAGGTCTGCATCAGGCATTGACACCCATACACACCATGCTAAATGATCCTGCGGGGGCAACCGGTGGCATCAACTATCTGCTTCCTATCCTTATGATGGCCGGGGGAGGCCAGGTAGGAGCCGGTCTTGCTTTATATATGAAGACGAAAAACAAAAAGCTGAAGCGGTACATAAAGGATTCTATTCCCGTTGGAATCCTGGGAATCGGGGAGCCTATGATGTACGCAGTGACGCTTCCTCTTGGCCGGTCCTTTGTCACTGCATGTATCGGCAGCGGCTTTGGCGGTGCATTGGCAGCACTTTTACACCTTGGAACCGTTTCTCAGGGAGTTTCCGGATTGTTCGGACTTCTGATCGTTCAGCCGGGGCAGCAGATCGGATTTTTAATTGCTATGATTGCTGCGTATGCAGGCGGTTTTCTGGTTACCTATTTCTTTGGAGTAGATGAAGACAGAATCAATGAAGTATACGGGGAAGAATAAATGAAAACAGGAATTTCTCTCTATTTCTCCAGCGGTATGGAGAAAAATGAAGCGCTGATAAAAAAGGCATCGGAAAACGGGGCGGAGTATGTGTTTACTTCACTCCATATCCCTGAGGAAACCGGAGTAAATTACCGCCGGGATATTTACCGCCTGCTGACCCGGTGCAAAGAAGAAGATTTAAACGTGATCGTAGACGTTGGGCCGGAAACCTTAGAAATGCTCGGCGCAGGAACGGTCGAAGAGCTGAAAGCGCTTGGAATTACCCATGTAAGGCTTGATTATGGGTTTGATGCCAATGCGGTGGTGCAGATATCCAAAAGTTTTCATGTTGTATTCAATGCTTCTACCATCACAGAGGAAGAGATTGCACAGTGGAAAAGGTCAGGAGCGGACTTTCAAAAGTTTACGGCCTGTCACAATTTTTATCCCAAGCAATTCACCGGACTGTCCATAAAACGGGTAAAAGAAATAAATCTCAGATTAAAATATCTGGGATTTGATACCATGGCATTTGTTCCTGGCAATCTGGAGCTGAGAGGGCCCCTTTATGAAGGGCTTCCAACCGTGGAAGAGCACCGGAACCGGCGGGATGAGGTGTGCCTCAATATGCTGGAGCTTTTCTGCACAGGAGGCTGTGATGTGGTGCTCATCGGTGATGTGGCTGTAAAAGAAGAAGACTGGAAGGGGTTGAAATGCTTCAGCAAAGGTTATATCGAGCTGAAAGCAGAGATCCTTAAGGAGTATGAGTTTATAAGAAATACCATACACCATGACCGGCCGGATTCCAGTGACTGGATCTTCCGCTCCCAGGAGTCCAGACAATACCGTCAGGAGATTGTGCCGGAAGAGTGGAAGAATACGGCCATAAGAAAAGCCGGAAGCATTTGCATTTCCAATAAGAAGTATTTACGGTATATGGGGGAACTGGAGATTGCACGGGTAGACCTTCCCTTTGAGGAGCGGCTCAATCTGATTGGTGAGATATGTGAAGAGGATAGAAAATATCTGGCCTTTATTCAAAAAGGATTTGGGCTGAGACTTGTATAAAATACAGCAGCGGACCGTGCCTGTGGAAATGTTAGAAGTAATTCATAGGGAATAGGATCTGCCGGGGAACCGGGGCAGGATTTTAACGAATCCTGCCCCGCTTTTTGCAGTCCATCCCCATGGAGCGGATATGCCAAATCATGCATATTTCCGAAAAAAGCTGGCAGACATCCCTTTTTCATGTTATTTTAAATAAAGAGGTAATATTTGTGGATAAGAAATGTCTGAAGACGGGGCCTGATCAAACGTCCGGATACAAAGGTGTAATATCTGGAATTGCCCCAGGCTTATATATAAATACGAAAGAGATGGTAAATGGAAAATGATTTATACAAACATAAACAGTCCCCTCGGTACCATGACTGCAGCCGCAGAGGATCACAAAATTACCGGACTCTGGTTCCATGGACAAAAGTACTTTCCCCAAAATACGAATGCATGGAAATATGAACCGGAGCATCCGGTTTTTGTAAGCCTTCACCAGTGGCTTGAGGAATATTTTAAAGGAAATAAAAATTTAACCCTTCCGGATGTTCAGCCAAATGGGACTGACTTTCAAAAAGCTGTCTGGGAAATCCTTCTTCAAATTCCTTATGGCAGTGTCATGACCTATGGAGAAATTGCAAAAAAGATCGCTGCTGCAAGAGGGCAAAATACCATGTCGGCCCAGGCGGTGGGCGGAGCAGTGGGGCATAATCCTGTTTCCATTCTTATTCCATGTCACCGGGTGGTTGGGACAAGTAAAAGCCTTACCGGATATGCGGGGGGACTGGAACGGAAGAAGGCTCTGCTTCAATTGGAACAGGCCATGGTATGAACGAAGAGGTAAAGGATGCAGGAGTATAAAAGCAAAGAAGAATTGATTGCGGAAATTAAAAAAACAGCAGACGCATTTATTATGGAATTTGATTCCATTGAGGAAGCGGATAAAGATAAAATTCTGGAAGGAGTTGACCGCAGCCCGGCACAGATGATCGCCTATCAATTAGGCTGGATGAATCTGCTCATGGGTTGGGACCGGGATGAGCTGGCCGGAAAAGAAGTGGTCACTCCTGCTGCCGGTTATAAATGGAACAGGCTTGGCGGATTATATGAAAGCTTTTATAGACAGTATGAGGACTGCACGCTTTGCGGGCTGAGGGGCTTGTACCGGGACTGTGTGGCTGCCCTTATCCAGTGGCTGGAGCTATTTTCCGAGGAGGATTTGTTTGGACAGGAGATACGGACATGGGCTTCCTCCACACCGTCAAAATGGCCCATATGGAAATGGGTACACATCAATACCGTGGCACCCTTTAAAACATTCCGCAGCAAGGTCAGGAAGTGGAAAAAACTCCTGTAAATCAGTTGACAGGAGCGATACGAAATTACAGGTGGAATGAGAGGCATAGAAATGGGTCAGGAACATTTTAAAGATTATAAAATTGGGGAAGAGATAGGAAGAGCCCTTGATGTACTGGGGTATAAAATCCCTACAAACGTCCAGGCAAGGGTCCTTCCATATGCGCTGGAGGGAAAGGACCTTATCGTCAAAGCCCAGACAGGCAGCGGAAAAACGGCAGCATATGCCATTCCCATCTGTGAATCTGTCGCATGGCTTGAGAATAAACCCCAGGCGCTGATTCTCACTCCAACCAGAGAACTTGCCGTTCAGGTAAAAGAGGATTTTACCAATATAGGCAGGTTTAAACGGATCAAAGCAGCAGCAGTCTATGGAAGGCATCCCTATTCCATAGAAAAAGCAGAACTGAAACAAAAGACCCATGTAGTGGTGGGAACGCCGGGACGGGTCATGGATCACATAGAAAAAGGCACGCTGCCGCTGGCAAAGATTGATTATCTGGTCATAGATGAAGCGGATCAAATGCTTGATATGGGATTTATGGAACAGGTAGAAGCAATCATTAAGACGCTGCCCATAGAACGGGTGACCATGCTGTTTTCTGCGACCATGCCCCAGGAGGTGGTTACTCTGGCTTCCAGTTATATGTCAGACGCCTTAAAGATCGATGCAAACGAGGAATTCGTTATGGGGGCAGATATTGAACATTCTCTTTATTTCGTACCGGAAGAAGATAAATTCAGTCTTCTTAAAGATGTTACGATCCTTGAAAACCCGGATAGCTGTATCATCTTCTGCGGAACGAAGAACCGGGTGGATATGGTATGTGAACGTCTGGCTGATTCAGGGTATGGCTGTAAAAAGATTCACGGCGGCATGGAACAGCCGGACCGGTTAGATGCCATTAACCGCTTTAAAAGGGGAGAATACCGTTACCTTGCGGCCACGGATGTAGCAGCAAGAGGAATCGACATCCATAACATCTCCCTGGTTATTAATTATGACATTCCTCTGGACAAAGAAACCTATGTCCACCGGACAGGCAGAACTGGACGGGCCGGGCAAAAAGGAAAGGCAATATCCTTTGTTACTCCGGCTCAGGACAGATATCTTCATGATATTGAAGCCCTGATCGGGTTTCATATCCCCCGGCTGGAGAAGCCCTCCAAAGAGGAGGTGGCCGATAAAAAGAATGCATTTCTTGAAAAAATGAAAACGGAACCTCCCATAAAGAAGATGAAAAGTGAGCAATTAAATAAGGATATTATGAAATTGCGTTTTAACGGCGGAAAGAAAAAGAAACTTCGTGCAGCCAGCTTTGTAGGAGTTATATCCAATCTGGAAGGGATGAGTGCCGAGGATATCGGAATTATAGCCATTCAGGACACCCTTACCTATATCGAGATACTAAACGGCAAAGGCCCCCTGGTTTTAGAAGCAATGAAACAAACGACGGTAAACGGAAAGCAATTAAAAGTAACGGAAGCATTGGATAAACGGGGATAAAGTGGTATAGTAAGGAATGGATCTTTAAAAAATTTAATTTTCAAGAGGGAATACATGGATAACAATGATATATTAATAAGATTAAGGTATGCCTTGGATATGAAGGATACCGAGATGGTGGAGATATTTAAACTGGGTGGAGTTACTGTAGCAAAAGAAGAACTGCAGACGATGTTAGTAAAGTCGAATGACGGCAGCGTTACCGGTTCCCCCAGAAAGGAGAGGAACTCTGACGATAATAGAACGGTATGCAGTAACCGCATGTTTGAATCCTTTTTAAACGGTTTTATTATTTATAAAAGAGGAAAGAAGGAATCAAAGCCAGGTGAAACAGAAAAGCAGATATTTATGATAAAAGATGATAAAGCTGTAAATAACGTTTTGCTAAAGAAGGTTAAAATCGCTCTGTCTCTCACCGGCGAGGACATGCTTGCCATATTAAAAGACGGGGGAATCGATTTATCAAACGGTGAATTAAGTGCGGTTCTGCGGAGAGAAGGACAGCGCAATTATAAAGTATGCTTAGACCGGTATGCCAGAGCTTTCTTAAAGGGTCTTACAGTCAGATACAGGAAGAAATGATATGTTGCTATTAATATTCAGGATATGTGCCAAATTAAGCAATACCCTATCTCCTTCGGTGTGACCATAAATATCATTTACGCGTTTAAAACTGTTTACATCTATCATGGCTAACGAAAAACAACTATTAGAGTTCCTACATTCTTCCATACTCTTTTGTTGGTTCTGCGCTTATCCATTAAATTGCTGTCATCACCAACATGGTATATGTCCTGTATGCCCCGTCCGCTTAGTTCCCCGGCTTCCTGTATAAAGGGCTGTTTTTCGTATTTTTGCCAATCGCTACCTAACGTAAGCTCCCAAAGGTAGTTAACCATAATATCAGGCAGGGTAGCCCTTATATCAGGCGACACGGATAAATTATCATTGCCGCACACGGGTGGGGTTTTACTTATTGTCTTTGTCATTTTCAATTCCTCCTTTTTTGAATGGCGAACGTCCCATTCCAGATGAAAAATGTTCAAGCCCTTTGAAATGCCCGGTACCGCGTCCAAACCCGGCGTCCGGCCAGTTTTCATAACCGTGTCCATAAGACGACATGAATTTTTCCGTGTACTTACGGTGCTCCTGAATATCCTGAGCAGATTGGATATTATACTCCTCAAGAAGCTGCCGGATGATGTTACGCTTTCCATCTGTCATTTGTACTTTGTGTACTAATAAAGGCCTCCTATGATTATATTTTATCATAGAAGACCTTTAAAAACCTTAGTTTGTCACAAGATTGACTTATTTTCCATCTTCCACAGATAACACTTGTAAATCATAAATAGCAGTTGCCAACAAGCGATACTGACTCTGTGAACGTGCTTCATTCACCAGATCATTTGCGAAAACAACTATTTTTTTCTTCTCTTCCTGATATGAAAATGCTAATATCTGGCCACGGGCATCATCATGACCTGGCCACCAACCCTCTTTGAAAAAATTTGCATCTTCACTGATAGTCATAAGAATTTCTGCACTTTTGGGAACTCTTGTAATGTAAGATGCCATTGTTGAGTAGAAATACTCTTTACTATTATACGGTGCTGTGATTGTATGTGTCTGATTAACATTTGCCAAAAATACACCTTCATAATTCTGCCATTCTGGTCCTACAAATTGAAAGTCGGGAATCAATGTTTCAATGTTATTCATTCCCATATTTCCAAAAGCAATATATGGTTTTCCCTTCTTCACTTCCTCTTCCACATCTAATGCATTGATGAAAATATCTCCTTCGTCAGTATTCTGTGTTACCTCAAAACCCAATTTATTCAGCACGTATGCCGCATCACCCCAGGCAACCACCTTGCTGCTGGCAAGCCGTTTCCCTTTTGGTATGTTGTCCACACACATCTCCGTTTCAAGATAATACTGATTCAGTAACGGTTCTAAGTCCTCTGTCTTGACTAAAAAATCACCTGCTTTATATGATTCTTCACTTGTCTCAACCATTTCTACGCATTTGTTTTCTAATAACAACTGGTTTACTGCCTTAATTGCATCATTATTTGTATTTCTGATAATAATGTACTCACTCTCACCCTGTTTTACTACAGGGGGAATTGAGACAGTCGTTACTGCCGCTAGTTTATTATCAAATATTCCGTTCTCCCTTACCTTATAACAATTAAATCCTCTCAACACAGGAAAATCCTGAACAAATGCAGATGTTACATATGTCGCATTCGATATATCAACACCATCATAAAGTACCAGATTCACCAACCCCCTCTTAGCTTGATGCATGTCTACAACATAAGTGCCAGCTTTGTAAGTAATATCTGCTATTGTAGTATCAGAAGTTAACTGCGTAATTTCTATGCCATTTCTCAAAAAATATTCCATCATTTTATAGACTTCAAGCGGATTTTTTTGTAATTCCTTATCGATTGGCAATACATAATATTCCGGGAAAAAGTTTTGATTGTCTCCCCTTTCCCTTCCAATTACCATATTCTGATCGTCTACAAGATAAGCATCAACCGATGTTTTATCCAAATTTTCCACTCCACGACGATATATTTCTAACTGATTCAAAAACAACCTATCTTTATCTGTAATGGTATAATTTATTGCTGCTTTTATACAATACAGTAATGCGTTTACGGATTCCTCATTCATTTCAGGCACCTCTATGGTATGCCCCATTGTACCGAGATTCATTGCAAATGTCGCTGTGTAAGCCGCTGATGCATCATCCCAGTTTAATTGCGTTGCATCACTTTTATAGGAAGGATCCTCAACTGTTTTCTTAAACTCTTCATAAGGGATATAATACTGTTCATATTTGGTATTTGTGATAGCGGCATCTCCCATGTTCCGAGCCTGCTCCAACATGTTATCCATCAGCAGGTCATATTCTACGTTAGGATTATGGGGCGGCGAACACGGTTCGATAAGGAATCCTTTGTCAAATCCATGTAAATCTAATAATGTAATTGGACACCACTTTGCTATTTGCTCTGTTACACACTGCGTTTCCGGCTGTATCTGTGCTGCATTGTCTCGATTCAAATCAAAGTAATTATCATTGAATCTCGTCATATTATCTAAGCCATCTGGATTATCTGTATATACCAGTAAGAAAAACACATGATCCAGTACATCATCCATATCTAATTCAATCTTTTTTTGGTTCTTATCGCTATAACTTATTTTATCTTCTAATGCTATTGTTCTTAATAATTCAACAATTGCAGAAACACCAGATGATTCATTCGGGTGAATATTATTAATAAAAATTGGTATTTGATAATTATCAATGCTTCCATTTTGAATATCCTGCTGTAATCTTCCCGGTTCTTTCATCATAGACGGCAGAATATCGTTTTCATAGTTATCTACAGCCTTCTTATCTTTCGCAATCACTGTAAAATAAATATCACGTCCGGCTTCTGACTTTCCTATTGTTGTTGTCTCAATATATCTATCAGTACCTGCCTGCTCTGTAATCTCCTCAATTTTAGACTTCAGCATCTTATAATTACAGTAACTGTCATATGGTAGTAATTCAATTGGCGCTGCCGCAATTACATGATTTTTATCTGCAACTGCAAGTTCAAACGTTCCTATCATATCCACATATGGCACCGTCTGAAAAAGCGGACCATCTGCCAGGTTTTCTGTATCATATGGCAGATCGAATGTAACACTGGCATATGCTCTGTTCTTTTTTACTTCTATCTCACTTACCGTAATAAAAGCATCTCCGTCTTCGCCGGTTGTTAAGTCCATCTTTTTCCATTCGGACAATGCCTTTCCTCCATAAGTCCACATTAAATCATCAACATTTACTTCTTTCGGAAGTTCAAAGGAAACTTTTATTGTTCTTTTTTGCGTCATGGACATTTTGTTTTCACTTACTTCTAAACCTGCATCCGGACCTTTGTTCTGTTTATTGTTACTTTTCTCTTGAATGGTTAAACCCCATGCACTCACCATCATGATAATAACAAAGCATAATAAGATGATTACGCAAAGTTTCTTTTTCCTCTGTTTACTCATAATACTCCTCTTCTTTTTATTGATTATATTTTAGTACTTTATCACACTTTATAAAAATATGACTTATTTTGTCTTGAAATCGACAAATAAGTCCTGAATTCTCTCTTTTCTAATTACATATTAATGTATGCTTAAGTTTTTCATAAACATGTTTTTATCAACAACTGGAAGTGCGGACAAGCCCCTGTACGAACGAAATAAGGATTACACAATTGATTACGCTAAGGGAACTATTATCCGAACTCCATTTGGCACAATTCGAGATGTAGAGACAATTAATGTTGAATATTCTTATTTCCCTGGTCCAATCACAATATCTTCTGAGAAACCCTTTTGCCTGGATATTTATAATTCGTCCCCACATGCTGCTACGAAGGTTTTATATGCCATTCCTACGTTTGGTTGGGAGTGTAAACATGAAGTTGAAGGAAAAAAATCAAGAGGAAAGGTGGTGGTTTACAAATTTATTTAGACAGACCATGGTATTCTTCAGGAGCAGGTGAACTACTCGGAGTAATTCTTTGGTAGACAGAACTCCGTATCAAGCTGAAAATTTGGCACATTATCCTTTTATTCGTTTGGCTCTTATACGATATCAGCCAAAGTCTGTCAACAACGCTCATTTCTCTCAAATAATTTTGATGGACTTTATCCAGATAACACCTTATCGACTATTTTCTATTCAGAAGGATATATCTGACCAAATGAAGTTAATGGTAAGTTTGTCGGGACCTAGTTACCTATCTTCTAATGGAACATTGGGTGGAGAAGTTGAGATACAGCTTGAAAATAAGGATTCAATTATCCTTCGTTAAGGAAGTTAAAACACAGTAGCACACGTCAGGGCAGTTGGTCTTGAGGCGTGTTACTCTGTTTTTAATTTTATAGGAAAGTTCAAGCACCTGACGAGCCAGACTCATTCTTAAGGTTAAATCGCCGGAAAAGGTATTGACTCTTCGATGATGTGAGGGTTTATACTTTTCCTATAGGAACCGTGAAACTTTTAGCAGGAAGGCTTATGGAGAAGATGATATGAGTAAAAAGATCATTGAAATGAAACATCACATGTGTGATGGCTGTTGTATGTGGAGCGGAATAGAAGATATTTACGTCAACCAGTCAGGGGAAGAGGTACCGGAAGCATTTCTATTTGCCCTTAGCAGCTACGGAGAAAATGTGTATTTAAAGTTTCGTGACAGAAACCGCCCGGTTATGCTCAGTGTCTGTGATGGCAGAACAAAAAGGACCTATGATAAAATAAAAGGGGAGATTGACCTGCAGTATAAAATATCAGAGGGCAGGACTTTTGCGTATGCGTTTCAATCTGTCAAAAGGGAGATCGATCATGGAAATCCGGTGATTATAGGGCCTCTTGATATGTTTTATCTGCCTTATCTAAAGATGTATCACAAAAATCATATTCCCATGCACTATGTTTTGATGGTTGGCTATGACCAGGAGGAACGGTGTGTCTATGTATATGACTGCGGAAGAACAGAAATCCAGGTATTGCCTTATGAAGAACTGCACCGGGCATGGCAGATAGAAAAAAACTCTGTAGGCGATAAGAACGGATTTATCCGGTTTACCTTATCAGAACCAATGAATAGCCAGTATGACCTTGCAACCCGTGTATTCAGGCGGAAGGCAGAAGAACAGCTGAGAGAAAAGCCTGAATTTGCCGGAGTCCGTGCATTCCGAAAAATCGCCTGTGAATTCCCGGCCTGGAGGAGCAAAATGCCGGAAGAAGAATATAGAAATGCACTGATGTCCCTGACAGAATTTTTTGGCAGGGTTCCGAAGCTTCCGGATAAATTAGCAGGAATAGAAAATAATGGCCCGGACATTCCCTATAAGGGCAATTGCGACCGGCTTGGCAATGTTCTGGTTGTTCTCGGCAATAAGTTCCAGAAAAAAAACTGGACAGAAGCAGGCTGTTTATTCATAGAGACCGGAGAGTATTTTGAAACAATCACAAATAAGATCACAGACTTTCTTTGTGAGGGCAAAGACTCATTAGAGACCATTCCGGAGTATTTTTTAAAGATCGGAGAGCTGGAAGAAAAAGCATATAAATTATTACTGATCTGTGGGGAGAAAGAAGGAGGCGAAAGTCATGGCTTTTGATTTTAAAAAGGAATATAAAGAGTATTATCACCCGGCAAAGAATCCAGTCATAATCAATATACCGGAAATGAAATTCCTTGCCCTTAAGGGAAAAGGGAATCCGAATGCAGAAGATGGAGATTACCAGAGATCCATCAAGCTGTTATATGGGCTTTCATATACCTTGAAAATGAGTCATAAGGGAGGGCGGAACATCAGGGGATTCTTTGAATATGTGGTTCCCCCGTTGGAAGGGTTCTGGTGGCAGGAGGAGAAAGCTACAAAGGATGGGTTTCAGTGGATATCCTTAATACGCTTGCCTGATTTTATTACGGAAGAAGATGTTCTTTGGGCGAAAAAGGCAGCCAATGAAAAGAAAAAGATGGATTTTTCGGCAGTTGAATTTCTGACATATAACGAGGGTCTGTGTGTTCAGTGCATGCATGTGGGTCCCTTTGATGAGGAACCGGAAACCATTGAAAGAATGGAGAAGTTTGCTGATAAGGAAGGTTATCAGATTGATATTTCTGAAAACCGGTACCACCATGAAATATATTTAAGCGATCCCCGTAAATGTGTTCCAAAGAAAAGGAAGACGGTAATAAGACAGCCGGTTACGTTGAGAGGATAACCTATAGTCCTTCAAACGGAGCAATATATTGCGTACTCCGTTTGAAGGACTATAAGGTATCGGTTTGCCTTTACCAATGGATGATAACCACCGGTTTAATCAGATCCTTTGGCTTATCCTTCATCAGCATCAGAGCCTCTTCAATGCCGTCAAAGCCCTCAAACCGGTGTGTCACCAGCTTGCCAGGGTCCAGTCTGCCGGCTGAGAGAAGGGAAGCCAGCTTTTCCATTCTCAATCTGCCGCCAGGCATCAGTCCGCCGGCAATCTGTTTATGTCCCATGCCGCATCCCCATTTGATACGGGGAATTTTTATGTAATCGCCTTCTCCAAGGTAGTTGATATTACCGATTTTTCCGCCCGGTTTCAAGATGGCGATGGCCTGGGCAAAGGTATCGTTATCTCCGCCTGCAATAATAACACGGTCCACGCCCTTTCCGCCTGTTTTTTCCATAATCTGTTCCACAATATCGCCTTCCCGGTAATTGATGATATCTGTGGCACCATATTCTCTGGCCAGCTTTACACAGTTAGGACGGGAACCTACGGCATAGATATGGGAAGCACCGTGAAGGGCTGCCCCTGCTACGGCCATCAGTCCTACGGGTCCGATTCCTATCACTGCCACACTGTCACCAAACTGCACGTCTGCAAGCTCTACTCCATGAAAACCAGTCGGAACCATATCAGAAAGCATACATGCTGCCACCGGGTCCACGCCTTCCGGCAGTAAAGCCATATTTCCATCCGCATCATTTACATGAAAGAACTCACCGAATACTCCGTCCTTAAAATTAGAGAACTTCCAGCCGGCCAGCATTCCTCCGGAATGCATCTGAAAGCCGCCCTGGGATTCCAGGGAATTCCAGTCCGGTGTGATCGCCGGTATAATGACTCTGTCCCCCGGCTTAAAATCCTTTACAAGATTTCCGACCTCCACCACTTCAGCAACAGCTTCATGTCCAAGAATCATATTATGGCGTTCCCCGATGGCACCTTCCCATACCGTATGGATATCGGAAGTACATGGTGCCAGAACAATGGGGCGGCAAATCGCATCGATCGGTCCGCATACTGGTTTTTCCTTTTCAATCCAACCTGTTTTACCAATACCTATCATTGCAAAACCCTTCATAAGAACATCTCCTTTTTATTTTTGCTTGTTATTTTATTAACAAATAAAGCTATGTTTATTATACATCATAATGTTTTGGCAGTCAATTCGTATTTCATATTTGATTATATAATGTATTTGTGGATTTTTGACGAATTTTAGGAGAAAAACATGGGGAGAGAATTGAAAGATAATTATGAATATCGGCCAGCAGCGGCGGAGATACCAGGACGGGAATACCCGTCAGGCGGTGTTTGGCTCCGGCCGCTTCTGCAATTGAGAAGGTTATTTATAACGTCCGTTGGTAGAGATTGCAAGCTCGTACTGGTCTCCCAGAATGGAGACATCATCCACACAGAAGGCTTCATTGTGTCTGTAACAGATGCGGTGGATGCAAAGAAGTGCGGTACCTGGCTGGACGCCCAGCATTTCCGATTCCGCAAAGTCCGCAGATTTTGCCAGTATCTTATCGGCGGCTCCATCGATTTCCAGATGGTAATGCTCCTCCAGAAATTGGTATAACCCGGAGAATTTATTGGTAAACTGGGGCAGTCCCGGAACCAGGAAGGTGGGAAGGTAGTTTTTCATGATGGCAATGGGCTTTTCATCAATGAGCTGGATCCGCTGTACCCGGGTGATGGAGTCTCCCGTTTTTAAATGAAGTTCTTCAGAAAGTTTTTCGCTTGCAGGAATAATATCGATATACATACTTTTGGTACGGACATTATAGCCCCGTCTTCTTAAGGATTCCGTTACCGATGTGACTTTGTTTAAGTCCTGGATGGTTCGGTGATCCAGGACCATGGTCCCTCTGCCTTGCTTGATTTCCACAAAGCCCTCTTCCTTCAGCATTTCCATGGCACTTCTTATGGTGGTGCGGCTTACCTTATATATTTTTTCAAGCTCTGGTTCTGTGGGAAGTAATTCCCCGACAGGGTAGGTTCCATCTTGAATGCTTTTTTTGATTAAATCATGAATTACCATATAAGCCGGAACTTTACGCATGTTTAAGTAATTATGGAAATCCAATAAGCGGATGGACCTCCATAATTCCTCCTTTCTCAGATTGAAAAGTGTATTTTTCAGCTATATCATAACACGGCAGGGCTTTGAAATCAAAAGAATCCTTTAAGTCGTGATCATTCCTTTGAGATCCATATATGATTATTTTCACTCTTCACTATGGGCGGCGGATGTGCTACTATAAATTTATTACTATTAATTTATTACATGATTGAAAGGAGACTAATTCATGGAACACAGAAATGAAACATTACTGGAAACATTCCGTTTCCGCTATGCCTGCAAAAAGTTTGATCCCAATAAAATTGTGCCGGAAGAGGACTTTCAGACCATTTTGGAAGCGGCCCGTCTTTCTCCCACGTCTTTTGGATTCGAGCCATGGAATCTGATCGTTTTACAGGATGAAGAGTTGAAAAAGAAGCTGTTTCCCATGGCCTGGGGAGCACAGAACAGCTTAAACGGTGCCAGCCATTTCGTTATTCTTCTGGCCCGCAGAAAAAATGATTTGTTGTACAGCTCCGACTACTTAACTCATATCATGAAGGATGTAAAAAAACTTCCCGATGATGTGGCGGAAGGTATGCGGAATGCTTTTCAGAGATTTCAGGAAAAGGATTTTAACCTGCTGGAGAGTGACCGTGCCTTATTTGACTGGGCCAGCAAGCAGACCTACATCGTACTGGCAAATATGCTGACAGCTGCAGCATATCTTGGCATTGATTCCTGTCCCATTGAAGGTTTTAACCGGGAAGAGGTGGAAGAACTTCTGACAAAAGAAGGACTTATGGACCCGGAACACTTCGGTGTGTCCGTTATGGCCGGTTTTGGATACCGGGGAGAGGAACCGCGTCATGAAAAGACAAGACAGCCCTTAAGTGAGCTGGTGAGGTGGAAATAAACGTGAGAGATAAAAATCAGACAATAGGTAATCTTATTGATAAGCAAAGTACGGCACTGATCAGCTCCGTTGATGCGGACGGATTCCCCAATACAAAAGCGATGCTTCCTCCAAGAAAGAGAGAAGGCATAAAGACCTTCTATTTTACAACGAATGCCTCTTCCATGAGAGCGTCACAGTATAGAATCAATCCAAAGGCCTGTATTTATTTTTGCGATAAGCGCTTTTTCCGCGGGGTAATGCTGAAGGGAACCATGGAGGTACTGGAGGATAATGTCAGCAAAGAGATGATCTGGCAGGAAGGTGATTCCATGTACTATCCCAAGGGAGTCACAGACCCTGATTACTGCGTTCTCCGGTTTACGGCTGAAAGCGGCAGGTTTTATAGTAATTTTAAATCGGAAACATTTACAGTCCAATAGCAAGACATATTTTCGTAAAATCTGCGAATGATCCATACTTTCGTTTTAGTTAGTATCTATCCCAAAGGTGCATACTTGATAAAAATAATTTGCTGTTATATGATAGAAAAACAACAATTATCGGTAAAGGAGATTGCAATGAAAAAGGAGATAGAAGTATTTGATTATGCCAATGAGATATTAAAAGCGGTAAACAAAGGCGTTTTGCTGACTACGAAGGCAGATGGAAAGGTGAATTCCATGACCATTTCCTGGGGGACGCTTGGGATCGAGTGGGGCAAGCCCATATTTACGGTTTTTGTAAGAGAGCACCGGTTTACCAGGCAGCAGCTGGATAAGAACGGAGAATTTACTATCAATATCCCATACGGTGATTTTGATAAAAAGATTTTGGGGATATGCGGAACAGAAACGGGTCATTCGGTGGATAAGATCAAGAAGCTGAACTTAACGCTGGAACCTTCTGAGGCTGTTTCTGTTCCGGCAATCAAGGAACTGCCATTGACCCTTGAGTGCAAGGTTATCTATAAGCAGAAGCAGGATGAGCATGCAGTTACCGAAGAAAATAAAAAGGCATTTCATCCTCAGGATGTAGACGGTTCCTTCCACGGGGCCAACAGGGATTTTCATACCGCATATTACGGAGAGATCGTCAAAGCTTATATAATAGAATAACCCGTCATGTTGTCTGAGCAGTTTCGGGCGGCTGAAATTGCGGCATTTTAAAAGCTCCCTTTTTAAACAGGCAGAACCGTAGAAAGACTGTCCTTGAAAAGGGAGCTTTTTGCATATTTCATTTCCACTGCTCCAGGTAAAATCCCGTAAATCCGCTGGAGCGGGGAGAAGTTTCACATCATTGTTCTGAAATCAATCCCGCCAGCGCATAAGAAATCAGCTGTTCCACAAACGCAGGATCTACAGCGCCCCCGGTGATTAGCAGCCGGTAAAAAATCGGTGCAAAAATCAAATCAATACTCAGTTCAATATCCAAATCCTTTCTTAATTCCCCTCGTTTTATCCCTCTTTCCAGAATATGCCTTGAGATAAGCCTGCGGGGGTTGAAATACCGGTTACGGTATTCTTCCGCCACATTTTCATCGGATTGCCCTTCTGCAATCAGTTCTGTAATGACCTTTCCCTTTGGACTGGTAAGGAAGGCTGCAAGGCTGCCTGCCTGAAGCAGAAGGTCTTTTTTTAAAGAACCGGTATCCGGTACTTCCAATATTGATTCTGTAGCTTCAAAAAAGCCATCTAAAACGACGGCGGCTTTGTTTGGCCACCATTTATATATGGTTGCTTTGCTGACCCCGGCTCTTTCAGCGATGCCTTCTACCGTTATGGAATGAAAACCATTTAAAAGTAGCAGGTCATAGGAAGCAGTGAGAATGGCCTGTCTTGTTTTTTCGCTGCGGGGACGTCCTGTCTTCTTATCCATAGGATTCTCCTTTTTGATGATTCTATAGAACAATTTAAAAACGTTGCGTTTATTATAACATATTTGTTTATAAAAAAACAGGCTTGACAAAACAAGACGCTGCGTTTACTATATATTTATAAACGGTACGTTTAGTATACAAAATAAATGGAGGATATCACACATGAAAACTAAAATAACGGAGGAAAAGAAGATTTCCCGCTGGCTGGTATTTTTACTTGCAGGTGCCTGCGGATTGATTGTTGCAAATCTGTATTACGCGCAGCCCCTGGTGGGTCCTATCAGCAAAGATACCAAAATCTCAGCCGGGCTGTCCGGACTGATTGTTACCATGACCCAGCTTGGGTATGCCGCAGGTCTTTTGTTTCTGGTTCCACTAAGCGATTTACTGGAAAACAGGCGACTGGCAGTTATAACACTGATTCCAGCGGTTATCGGACTGGCTGCAGCACCTTTGGCAGCAAATCCTTATCTTTTCTTCATTTCGACCATATTGATTGGAGCCGGGTCTGTGACCGCTCAGATCCTGGTCCCATTTGCCGCCCACTTAGCGCCTGCAAACGAGAGAGGGAAGATCGTTGGCAATGTAATGAGCGGGCTGCTTCTTGGGATTATGCTTGCAAGACCGACTGCAAGTCTTATTACCGGTTTTCTGGGCTGGAAGGCAGTGTTTTTTTTGTCGGCGGCCCTTATGGGAATCCTGTTGATTTTGTTAAGCTTTCTGCTTCCGAAGCGGAATCCGGAGACAAAGGACAGTTACCCTGCAATTATAAAATCCTTGTGGCATCTCTTTTTAAAGACCCCTGTTTTACGCCGCAGAGCCTTCTATCAGGCCGCTTTATTTGGCAGCTTCAGCTTGTTTTGGACCGTTGTGCCCCTACATTTGTCCCAGCATTTTCAGATGACCCAAAAAGAAATTGCTTTGTTTGGATTTGCAGGTGTGGCCGGAGCGGTGGCAGCGCCCATTGCCGGAAGACTGGCAGACAAGGGCTTTACAAAAAAACTCACAGGAGCTGCTTTTGTGATTGCCGCTTCTTCGTTTGCCCTTACCCATGTGTTGCAGAGCAATCTTACCGTTTCTCTGATTCTGTTCTGCATTGCCGCAATTCTTCTTGATATGGCAGTTTCCGGCAATCTTGTTCTTGGGCAGCAGGCAATCTATGGGTTGGGTGATGAGATACGGGGCAGAGTCAACGGATTATTCATGGCGGTATTTTTTATAGGCGGTGCTGCCGGCTCTGCTTTGGGAGGCTGGTCATATGCACAGGGAAATTGGGGGACAGCTTCCATGATCGGATTTAGCCTGCCGGTGCTTGCATTTGTATACTTTCTTACGGAAAAAAACAGTTCTGTTTAAGAAATCCCAATAAGGATTTATCTGGAAGCAGAGATTGTATTGACAAACCGGAATTTCAATAGTATAAATTTAGATATCAATCGCAATGGAGTCCTTGGCTCTGTTGCGTTTTTTTTACCCATTTACCAGCTTTTTAAGGAAAGAGGGATTGCCTATGAATGGAAGAAATCAAGCGGAGCTTCTGCATCCGAAACAGCCGGGCTTTGTTTTAGTGACTGGTGAATACAAAAAATATAATGTCATGCAATATGGAATCTCTCATTTCTATCAGTTTGAAGCGGAAAGTGATCTTATGACCGGAATCCCTGATGCCTGTGTGGACATTCTCTTCTGCAGCAACGGCAGCAGGCTGGAATCAAGAGTTGCCGGGACGCTGCTTTCCAAAACAGAGGTGGAGACAGCCAGCCGCTGCAGGCACTTTGGCGTCCGATTTCTCCCGGGCTTTAATCCTGTGGGAAAACACAGAAAGATGTCGGAGCTGGTCGGCAGGGAAGAAAAATATGAAGATATGTTTGATGAGCTTTCTGAACAGGAAGAATTGTTTGAAAAGCTGTGGCAGGAAGAACGCTTTGAACAGAAGGTTAAAATATTCACAGATTTTTATTTAAAGCATTACGATGCAGAACGGTATGAAGCCCATAATCTCCAGTCCCTGTTAAGACAGGAGATTGTAGCGTCGGGTGGCAATATTAAATTAAAAGAGCTACAGGAAAAAACAGGCTATTCCCTCCGCTATTTAAACCGGATCATTACCGATGAATTCGGTATGGCCCCCAAAGAGCTGATGCGGATCATCCGTTTCCAAAATGCCATTGATGAACTGACCAAAAACATGAGTAAGACTGGTATGACACGAGCGGCACTTGATGCGGGCTATTATGATCAGTCTCATTTTATAAAGGACTTTAAGGAATTTACCAATTATACGCCTACAAGGTATTTAAAGGGATTAATGCAGAACAGCTATAGGGAAAAGCTGCAGGTAATTACGAAAGTATGATTCTGGTAATGAAAAAATAATATCATTTAGTTCCGATTTTTACAATTATATCGTGATACATAACGGTAGAATGTAGTGAAATGAAGGACAGAGAGGTCTTGTGATAATCTTTATCACAGGGCCTCTTTTGCGTAAGGAGGCAGGAAAAGTGAAAAGAATCAATTATTCATCGGGAGCACCCTTAGAAGAAATCACAGGTTATTCCAGAATGATAAAGGTGGGGGAGCATATCTACATTGGGGGTACCACTTCCGTGACACCAGACGGCACAGTGTGAAGTAGCAGATGCATAGCTGAACCGCCCCTCCCAACTGGTGGAGATTGAACTTCAAGCAGTTACCGGCTGTGAGAAATAAAAAGAACTTAAGAACCCGGAGCCTGATTAAACGGAATGGAGGAAATAATAATGAGTGATGCAAAAGTTGATTTTATCTATCTCAGTGAAGAAGAAATGATACAGGCAGGTGTAACGGATATGGCAGGCTGTGTGGAAGCCATGGAAGAGATGTTCAAGTTAATGAAATCCGGCGATTTCCGTATGGGAGGCCCTAATGGAAATTCTCACGGAGTGATGATGACTTTTCCCCAGGAATCCCCATTCCCCAATATGCCTACGGACGGCCCTGACCGGAGATTTATGGCAATGCCTGCGTACCTCGGCGGCAAATTCGATATGGCAGGCATGAAATGGTACGGTTCCAATACGGAGAACCGGAAAAAGGGACTCCCAAGATCCATTCTGATGCTCACGTTAAACGATAAGGATACGGGAGCGCCCCTGGCTTATATGTCGGCCAATGTATTGAGCGCGTTCCGTACCGGTGCCGTTCCGGGAGTAGGCGTCAAGTATTTTGCCAGAGAAGATGCCAAGGTCATCGGCGTCATCGGGCCGGGTGTTATGAGCAAAACGGCGCTTGATGCAACCATGGCGGTGAGACACGGAATCGAAACCGTTAAAATTAAAGGAAGAAGCCTCAAGTCCATTGAGAACTTTATTCAGTATATTAACAATAAATATCCCCAGGTGAAGGACATCCGGATCGTGGAAACGCAAGAGGAAGCGGTTCGAGATTCAGATATTGTACATATTGCAACCTCAAGCCCCACCGGAGACATCAGCGACTATCCGTTTATCGAAGAAGCATGGATCAAACCGGGTGCAATCCTCTGTTGTCCGGCAGCAGCAAGATTTGATGATGATTTTATTCGGAACCGGGCAAGAATGGTGACGGACAATATCCAGTTGTATGAAGCCTGGAAAGAGGAAATTGGCGAAAAGGCATACCATACCATTCCCATACCGGCGGTGCATTGCATGGATTTGATTGAGGAAGGCAAGATGAAAAAGGAGCAGATCGATGACCTGGGAGATGTGCTTACAGGAAAGATTCCGGTTCACCGAAATGATGATGAAATCATCATTTACTCCGTGGGAGGAATGCCCATTGAAGACGTTGCATGGGGAACCATTGTCTACCGCAATGCTTTAGAAAAAGGAATCGGGAAAAGACTGAATGTATGGGAGACCCCTTATTTGGCATAAAGAGACGGAGGTTAATAATATGAGAATCGAAGAACATCCAATCCTTGGAAAACCGGAAGAGAAACGGGTGGTTACATTTACTTATGACGGAAACACCATATCCGGTCAGGAAGGGGAACCCATTGCCATTGCGCTGGAAGCGGCGGGAATCTCTATCCACCGGTATACGAAAAAGTATCATGAACCAAGAGGAATCTTCTGTGCAATCGGCAGATGCACAGACTGCGTGATGGTGGTTGACGGAAAACCCAATGTCAGGACCTGCATCACCCCTTTAAAGGAAGGGATGGATGTGAAGAGCCAGTACGGCGTAGGAGCAAAGGAATAAAGGCGCTGGCAGAGAATTAAAATGGAGGGCAGGTAGGATGACAAGATATGATTTAATCATTATAGGAGCAGGTCCCGCTGGTTTGTCAGCAGCCATAGAAGCAGCAAAGAGCGGCTTAAAGGTAATTGTTTTCGATGAAAATGCAAAGCCCGGCGGACAGCTTTTTAAACAGATCCATAAATTTTTTGGTTCAAAAGAACATAAGGCCAAGATCAGAGGTTTTAAAATCGGTGAAGATCTTCTAAGGGAAGCAAATGACAACGGCGTGGAAGTTTTGTTAAATGCCGTTGTGGTGGGACTTTATCTGGATAAGGAGGTGACGGTTTCCGTAGAACAGGAAATCAGGCACTATAAGGGGGATGCGGTCATCGTAGCCACAGGTGCTTCTGAAAATATGGTGACCTTTGATGGCTGGACCCTTCCTGGTGTAATAGGAGCAGGAGCGGCCCAGACCATGATGAACCTTCACAGTGTCAGACCCGGGAACAAAGTATTGATGCTGGGTTCCGGAAACGTAGGTCTTGTGGTGAGCTTTCAGCTGTTACAGGCAGGGTGTGAAGTGGTGGCACTGGTCGATGCGGCACCAAAGGTAGGCGGGTACGGGGTTCATGCGGCAAAGGTGGCCCGGTGCGGAGTCCCCTTTTATCTGTCCCATACCATCGTGAAGGCGGAAGGAACAGACCGGGTGAGAGGTGTAACCATCGGTGAGGTGGATGCAGACTGGAAGATCATTCCCGGAAGCAGCAAGCATTTTGAAGTGGATACCATCTGCCTTGCCGTTGGCTTATCCCCCATGTCCCAGCTCACCAAAATGGCAGGCTGCAGGATGAAGGACACCCCCACCGGATATGTGCCGGAATGCGACGAGACAGGAGCCACCAGCATACCCGGAATCTTTGTGGCAGGAGATGTATCCGGCATTGAAGAAGCCAGTTCCGCCATGATCGAAGGGCGGATTGCAGGAATCAGTGCCGCACAATACCTGGGCTTTCTTAAAAAAGAAGAGCAGACGGAAAAAACAGAAGAGCTTCACAAGGCTTTATTAAGTCTCCGGGAAGGAATGTTTGCACCGGAAAACCGGGGGAAGAACATAGAAAAGACGGAGGAAGGAATTGACGTTTCCAAAAATCTTTTAAGGAAAGGTTACGTGGCAGAGTCTGAAATCGGCAGGTTCCCGGGAGTCACAAGACGTAAGGGAATTCATCCGGTAATCGAATGTACCCAGAATATTCCCTGCAATCCCTGCCAGGATGCCTGCCCCAGAAAATGCATTGTCATTGGGAGTAAAATTACTGCACTCCCCGCACTGGATGAGGAACGGGACTGTACGGGCTGCGGATTATGTGTGTCCGCATGCTCCGGTCAGGCCATATTTCTCATTGATGAAGACTTTGAACCTGGCTATGCAGCCATTACTCTTCCCTATGAGTTTCTTCCTCTGCCTGCACCGGGGGATAAAGGAGCGGCACTTGACCGAAGCGGTGCAAACGTTTGCCTGGCAGAGGTTTTAGAGGTGAAGTCAAAGAAGGTATACGACCATACCAGCTTATTGACCATAAAGGTGCCCGCAGATATGGCAATGAAAGCCAGATTCTTTCGCAGACAGGAGGCAGGAGTATGAGTAAGAGCAACGACCGGTCCAGGACATTAAAGGAATTTATACAGGAGCCGGATGACGGAATGATCATCTGCCGCTGTGAGGAAGTGACAAAAGGGGAGATCCGGAAAGCGGTCCATGATGGTATGTTTACCCTGACAGAGATCAGACGCTATTTGCGGTCAGGAATGGGCCTCTGCCAGGGCCAGACCTGCGGGGCTCTGGTAAAAAGAATCGTAGCAAGAGAACTTTCCGTCTCTCCTTTGGAATTAGAACCTGCTCCTTCCAGGGCCCCTATGCGGCCGGTGGAAATGAAGGTACTTGGAAACGAAAGAAAGGAGGACTGACGCATATGGCACAATGTGCAGATATCATCATCATCGGCGGAGGAATCATCGGTAACGCCACCGCCTATTATCTGGCAAAGAAAGGCTGTTCTGTCCTGGTCTTGGAGAAAAGCGATCATATGGGAAATGGCGGATCAAGCAGAAATGGAGGCGGTGTCAGACAGTCGGGCCGTGATAAGAGAGAATTGCCCCTGGCCATGTACGGTGCAAAGCATCTGTGGCCTGTCCTTTCGGAAGAACTTGGTATGGATGTGGAGTATTATCAGAAGGGCAATCTCCGGCTGGGCAAGACCGAAGGTCATATGAAGATTTTAAAAGGTCTTGCAGACAATGCCTCTTCCCTGGGGCTGGATGTGCAAATGATAAGCGGTGAGGAAGCAAAAAGTATCTGTCCCTATCTTTCCGATGAAGTCGCAGGTGCAAGCTGGTGTCCCACCGATGGGCACGCAAATCCCATGCTGGCGACTCTGGCTTATTATAAAAAGGCAAGAGAGCTGGGGGTTCGATTCATCACTGGTACAGAGGTCCTTGAAATCCGCAAAATCAGAGGAAAAGCAAGAGAAGTCATGACGTCGGAAGGGCGCTTTGAGGCTGAGAATATTATTCTTTCCGCAGGCTATGACAGCAGAAAAATCGCAGCAACCGTAGGCGTTGATGTTCCTATGACCCAGGCTCTTTTGGAAGTTCTGGTTACGGAAGCCCAGCCGCCTATGTTTTATCAGATGTTAGGAACGGCCATGGCAGACTTTTACGGCCACCAGAGCACTCATGGGTCCTTTGTATTTGGCGGCTCCTCCGGGTTTGAAGGAGTGAATAAGGACAATGGAACCCCGGTAACGAACAGTCTGACCGCTTCCTGCATCTGCAGAGGAATCATGAAGTATTTTCCCTGTCTTGCATATGCCAACATTGTCAGGACCTGGGCCGGCTGGATTGATGTCTGTGCGGATCATGTACCGGTGATCAGCAGGGTAGAAGAGGTTCCCGGGCTGATTCTTGCCTGCGGCTTTTCGGGACACGGCTTTGGAATTGCACCTACCGTTGGTACCCTGCTTTCCCAGCTTGCCGTTGGGGAAGACACGGTGCTTGATATAGATTCCTTCCGGTATGACAGATTTAAAGCAAAGCTATAACCGGACTGGTACCAGGATTCCATGGATATGGCTCAACAGATAAATCGGTTTCAATACCTACGGTGACTAAGGCGTCTACGGCAGAAGTAGACGCTTTTTGTATTCTCATAAAACATGTGATGGAGGATCGGATATGGAAAAACAAGGAGTCGGGACAACACTGAAACGGACACTGAAAACAAAAGATTTGATTATTTACGGTTTAATATTTATGATTCCTCTGGCGCCGGCCGCCATGTACGGCACCTTTTTGGCTCCCGCAGGAGGAATGGTGGCACTCTGTTATCTGATTGGAATGATAGCAATGTTTTTTACTGGTTTAAGCTATAAGTTCATGTCACAGAAATATCCCCTGGCGGGTTCCGTCTATGTATACGTACAGAAGGGAATATCTCCTGCCTTCGGGTTCCTTACCGGCTGGTCCATACTGCTTGATTATATTTTGCTTCCGGCCACAGTCGTTATCATCGGAAGTTCCTTTGCCAACGCCATGCTTCCGGCAGTTCCTGCCTGGATATGGGTGATCCTGTTCATCGCGTTCAGTACCGTTACCAATATCATCGGTGTGGATATTATGTCAAAATGCAGCTGGATCTTATTCGCCCTCCAGATCGTTGTTATTCTTGCATTTGTATTCTGCACCATCCGTTTAATGATGAATGGAACCCTTCATTTTAATACTCTTTCCTTTTACAACCCTGAGAAATTTCATATATCCGGCATTCTGCGGGCAACGGGAATCGTCATACTCAGTTACTTAGGCTTTGATGCCATCAGCACGCTGGCAGAAGAAACCATCAATCCGGAAAAAGCTGTAGGAAAAGCAATTATCTGTGCAATTTTAATCATTGGAGCGATCTTCATTGTCATTACCTTATTTGCAGGAATCGCATATCCCAATTATGAAGAACTGAACGTGGATACGGCTTTCATTGATGTCATTGGTTTTGTAGGAGGCAAATGGCTGACGGCCCTTACTTCCTTTACCCTGGTTCTGTCCTTTGGAGTTGCCACCACACAGGCGTCCCATACGGCCATTTCCAGAGTGCTTTTTGCAATGGGCCGTGATGGAGTCCTTCCAAAACAGTTATCCTATGTCAGCAGGAAATATCACACCCCGTTTGTAGCTACCATATTCGTTGGAATCGTTATTACCCCCATTTCTATCTTCTGCTCCCTGGGACTGATCTCCACCATGGTCAGCTTTGGCGCCCTCTTTGGATTTATACTGCTGAACTGTGCGGTCATATTAAAGTTTTTTATTCAGGATCAGGAGCCAGGAAAAAGACGGAAGGGAAAAGCCGTTCTCCAGTATCTGATCTGTCCGCTTATGGGTCTTCTTGTAACTCTGTGGATTTTTATTAACCTTGGAGTCAATGCCCATCTGGTTGGATTTTTATGGCTTGCAGCCGGATTTTTATATCTGGTCTGCGTAACCCGGTTCTTCAGCAGTCCGGTTCCCCAGCTTGATATGACTTAAGGAAGGAATGGCTTTTATGCTCACACCGCGGCTTGATATTTATACTCTGGTTCCGTATAATAGGAACAATGATATGAAACGATTGAATGTAGAAACCAAGTTTAAATAATGTTCGGAGAAAGCCATGGGTACCCATCAAAAATATATGAACCGTTATGCCACTAGCATCAGGCACAACGGAGAGATCGCAAAATATTTTCTGGAAGAAGAATATGCCACCGGAACCATTATCCGCTGTGAACTGGCCGCGGGAATGGAGATGCTTTTCTTTGATTATCATGTGAGAAAAGACCAGGTCATGGCGGACTTTGAAAAGGGAAATATTCTGGAAATCTTTTATTGTCTTCAGGGCAGTGTGGAGATGAAATACGGCAGCAATACCATAGAATTAAAAGAAAACGGAATTGGCATCTATGATTTTAATTCCTGTCCCGATGAGGTACGGTTAAAAAAAGGCAGTGTAAAGGGGATCAGCCTGCTGTTGGACGGAGAAGATGCGGATGGGGTCATCAGCCGGTATTTCAGCGCTAAATCCGTGACCTTCAAGACGCTGCAGGAAGAGATTGCAAAGGAGCAGCGGCTGCTTCTGACCTTCGGTAACGGGAATTTAACTTCGGTATTCCTGGAGATTGCAGAAAATCCGTTTGATTATGAGAAAGAATACCTGCTTTTAAAAGCATTGGAACTCATATGGATCAGTAGTCACTGTATAAAAAAAGACAGAAAAAACCAGGAAGAGAAAAGATCCCGCACCAACCGTTACCGCATGTTTGAAAAGGCTGTTCTGTACATGGAATACCACATCAGCGATGACTTTACCATGGAGGAACTGGCAGAAGAAATGGGCATTGCCAAAAAGGTGTTAAACCAGTTGTTTACAGACTATGCCAATCACTCGGCATTCGCCCATTTAAAGGAATTAAGGCTTCAAAAAGCAAAAGAGCTTTTGCTTCAGACGGACAGCACAATCACGGAGGTAGCCGGAGAGGTGGGCTGGACCAATGCCAGCAAATTTACAGCCTCCTTCAAATCAAGATTCGGACTCACGCCTCAGGAGTGCAGGAAAGAAAATAAATACAAATAAACCGGAATGATTGGATTGATTTCGGTATAAATGGAGTTGCTGACAATACAAATGGATTATAAAATATGCTATAGGTTAGATTAAACTAACTTGTGGCATATTTTTTTGTACAATCAGCAAATCAAAAGCTGGCATTCATAACAGGAGTGATGGATTATGGAAATAAAGGAACTGAAAAATTATGGGGTGGAAATGAATCTGATGTTTCAAAAGATTCCCAAAAATCACCCTGAAACAGTAAAAGAGGCAAAAAGAGCCGCAATGACTGCCATCCGAAAGCAGGTGGGGATATGGAACATGCCGGTTCTTCTTTATCTGATTGCCAAAGAAAAGAGGCGGATCTGCCGCATCCCCTTTCCGGCCAGTCATCAAATGGAGCAGAATACGGCACGGATGCTGGAACGATCCTTTTCCGGGAAAGCAGCCATGTTCTGTGCCCTGGCAAGGCTGACCGATAATCAGAAGGCCATGGACATCATGAAAGAGATTGCCGATGTCACAGCGTATGAAACGGCAATGACAGAACTTCCCAGGCCGGAAGACTTTGCTTCCGGCGGAGATGCTTTTGGGGCATTTAAAGAGTACATTCTGGAGATGTTCCGGGTAAGCAAAAAGGCGGGAATCCATGATTATGTGATTCGGGAGAACAGTGGTGACTGTCTGGAATTTGACATTACCTATTGTGCAATTTATGAATATATGAAAAAAACTGCGCCGGAGGAGGCCTGCATGGCAAACTGTTACGGAGATGATATTTTATTTCCCCGCTTATGCCCTCAGATTGGGACTTGCTTTAAGAGAGAGGGAAACATGGCATGCGGTCATTCCTGCTGCAATACAAGGTATGAAAGGGAGGAAAAGAACAATGAGCAGTAAAATCAATTTAAGCGGACCAAGGCTGTCTCCTCAAAATGCTGTCTGTTACTTTGCATGGAGCATCAGTGCGGGGAAGAACAGCAGGAAATATATAAAAGAAGAATTAAAGGATCAGCTGAAAAGAGTATTCAGCAATTGCCTGAGACCAGAGGAGGCAGACCGCATTTGTGCCTATCATCTGGGAAAGACAGCAGAAAAGCATGGGGATTTTCCGGTTTGGGACTATCTGATTCTTTTCCCTGTAAAGAATCAGGAATCGGCAGATCAGGCAGCGGAAATCTTAAGAAAACAAAAACTGCCCTTTGATTATCAGCCTGTCCGCATGGAACTGTTGAATACCACCCCGGAAAGTACCTATCCGGAGCCGGGGGGAAAAGCGGAAAGAAGGTGGACAAAACCATTTTTCGCCGTAGAATATGTGGATGTTTTCCCGGATCACCTTATGGAATTTCAGACCATTATGAAACACAATAACGGACCGGCTATGAGATACATTATGGAGAATAAAGGCTGGTGCTACAATTTTTATGCTCTAGAAACAGTCTTCGTCTATGATCAAAAGGAAGGTACACCTGCCTGGAACCAGATTCATGTCATCGGGTTGTATCTGGATTCCATGATCAATTATAAGAAGGATTTTGCCAAAGGCCTCCGGCATGCCGGTGATATTTCCTTTGAGGATAATTTTAACAGATTAAAACAGATAAGGACCATGAAGTTAAAGACCGTGGGAACACGGGTAGTCTAAAGAGGTCTTTATAAAAACAGAGGAGCCTCTGGCTCCTCTGTTTGTCCTTATTTACAGGCAGCGAGTGCCGCCTTATCTCCATGAATCTGTGCCGTATCAAATACTGGAAGCTGGGTATCTTCCTGGCCAATCAGCAATCCGATTTCCGTACACCCCAGTACAACGCCCTGAGCGCCCTGGTCTCCCAGCTCGCGGATAATGCGCAGGTATTCTTTCTTTGATTCTTCCGAAACGATTCCCAGACACAGTTCCTCAAAGATGACCCGGTTTATCAGTTCAATATCCTTCGGGCCGGGAACCATAACTTCTATTCCGGAATCAAGCAATTTGTCGATATAAAAGTTCTGTGTCATGGTATATTTGGTTCCAAGCAAAGCAGCTTTTGTGATGTGCTTCTGTTTTAAGGCTTCGGCAGCCGCCTCTGCAATATGCAGAATCGGAATGGTTATGCTTTCTTCCATCTGAGGAACCACCTTATGCATGGTGTTGGTGCAGATCACAATAAAATCCGCGCCTGCCTGTTCCAGCTTTTTTGCGGCAGCGCACATGATATCCGCACAGGCTTCCCATTCCCCTCTGGACTGATGTTTCTCAATTTCAAAAAAGTCAACGCTGTATAATAAGATTTTGGCGGAGTGGAGCCCGCCCAGCTGATCTTTTACGGTCTGATTGATCCGCTGATAGTAGGTCATCGTACTTTCCCAGCTCATTCCGCCGATTAAACCAATGGTCTTCAATCTGTATGCCTCCGTTTCCTGATTTTTATGTTTTTATCCTATCATAAGTACAGGCTCTTTTCTACCGGAAGGATGAATTTTGTTGAGAAAGTTTATTGGGCAAACTGGCTGTTGTAAAGCTTTTCATAAAATCCATTTTGCGCAAGAAGCTGTTCATGGGTACCCTGTTCTATAATCGTACCGTGATCCATCACAAGAATTAAGTCCGCATCCCGTATGGTAGATAATTTATGGGCGATGATAAAGCTGGTGCGGCCCTTCATTAAGTTATTCATAGCTTTTTGGATCTCAGCCTCGGTCCGGGTGTCCACACTGGAAGTAGCCTCATCAAGGATCAGAATGGCCGGGTCAGCTAAGATGGCTCTGGCTATGGTCAGCAGCTGCTTCTGTCCCTGGGATACATTGGAACCGTCTTCGTTTAAAATGGTGTCATATCCTTCCGGCAGAGTGCGGATAAAGTGGTCTGCTCTTGCAGATTTTGCTGCAGCAATGATCTCCTTTTCCCCGGCATTTGGATTGCTGTATGCAATGTTGTCCTTTATGGTACCGCCAAACAGCCAGGTATCCTGCAGCACCATGCCGAATTTGCTCCGAAGCTCTGCCCTTGACATGGATTTGATATCCATGCCGTCAATTTTAATGGAGCCGCTCTGTATTTCATAAAAACGCATCAGAAGATTGACTAAAGTGGTTTTTCCCGCTCCCGTAGGCCCTACGATGGCCACCCGGTCCCCGGCGTTGATATTGATGTTGATATCCTTCATTAAGATATGGTCATCGCTGTACCCAAACCGTACATGCTCAAACCGCACATTGCCCCTGGTATCCGGAAGAACCTCTTCACAGATATGGTCCGGAACTTCCTCCATCTGATCCATGATTTCAAAATATCTTGCAGATGCGGCAAATGCAGACTGCATGGAGCTGATGATCTGGGAACATTCAAGGACAGGTTCGGAAGCCTTATCCGAATACTGGATAAAAGCCTGAACCACACCAATGGTAAGCCGTCCCTGTATAATGGAAATAACACTAAAAACTGCAATCAGGATATATCCGAAGTTATTGATCATACGGACACAGGGAGCCACGATAAACTGGGCGATCTGGGAAGAACTGCTGTGCCTGTATAGATCCTCATTGATTTTCCGGAATGTTTTTAAGGCATTATCCTCCTGATTAAAGGCTTTGATCACCAGCTGCCCCGTAAAGGCTTCCTCAATGCTGGCATTTAATTCTCCAAGAGAGGTCTGGTATTTAAAAAAGTAATTCCTTGACTTTTTTGAAATCAGTACGGTCAGTACGGTTGCCGTTCCGATGGTCAGGAATGCGACCAGAGATAAGACCGGGCTGATAACAAGCATCATGGTCACTGCGCCGATGATGGAAATGGTGCAGCCGATCAGACGGTTGAAGCCTTCTCTTAAAGAGTCAGCCACCTTTTCCACGTCATTGGTGGCACGGCTTAAAATATCTCCCCGTTCCGTAGCATCAAAAAAGCGGAGCGGAAGGCGGTTGAGCTTATCCATCAGGGCTTCACGCATATTTAAGGTCACAGTCTCTGTAACGGCTGCCATCATATAGCTGGCAAAGTAATTGGCAATGAAGCTTAAGACATAAAGGGAAAGAAGAACGGTAAAGATCCCGCCCATGGTTTCCCAGTTCACTTGAAAACGGGTTCCCTGTGTGACTGCGGACTTAATTCCTTCCGCCAGCTGGTCCAGCGCTTTTCCCAAAAAGAAAGGGCTGGCAATAAAGAAGGCAGAGCTTAGTATGGAAGCGGTGATGATAAACACCATCATTAGCTCCATTCCGTGAAAATAGGGCAGCAGCCTGCGGATGATTCCTTTTTTACGCTGATTCATGTCCATGGTCCTCCTTTCCCTGCAATTCTTTTTCACTTAACTGGGTAGCAGCGATCTGCTGGTATATGGCACAGGTCTTCATCAGCTCTTTGTGGGTCCCAATACCAGCCACCTTACCGTCATCAAGAACGATGATCTGGTCTGCATCTAAAATGGTGCTGATCCTCTGTGCCACAAGGATGAGGGAAGAATCCTTGATTTCCGCCTTTAATGCTTTCCGGAGCATGGAATCGGTCTTAAAATCAAGGGCAGAAAAGCTGTCATCAAAGACATACACTTCCGGCTTTTTCACAAGTGCCCGGGCAATGGCGATTCTCTGCTTCTGGCCGCCGGAAAGATTGGAACCTGCCTGAGCCACATAAGAGTGATATCCATTCTCCAGCCCTTCAATAAAATCATGAGCCTGAGCCACTTTCGCAGCAGCCTGGATTTCTTCCATAGAAGCATCATTTTTTCCAAAACGGATGTTGCTTTCAATGGTTCCCCGGAATAAGAATGCTTTTTGAGGGATGAACCCGATCCGGTCCCTTAAGGTCTTTTGCGGATATTGTCTGATATCGATTCCGTTTAACAGAATCTTCCCCTCATTGATCTGGTAAAAGCGGGGGATTAAATTGGCAATGGTTGATTTTCCTGAGCCGGTGCCGCCGATGATCGCGGTGGTCTCTCCCGGCTTTGCCGTAAAGGAAAGATGGCTTAAGACCGGTTCCTCTGCATTGGCGTACATAAAGGTAACGTCCTGAAATTCCAGCGTGCCTCTTAAGCTGCTTTTAATATCTGCCGCCGGCTCATCTCTGATTTCCGGAGTCAGGTTCAGGACCTCATTGATCCGCTCTGCACTGCTTAAGGCGCGTGGAATCTCCATAAAGCCCATAACTGCCATAACACCGCAGAATAAAATAATGGTTAAATACTCAATCAAGGCAAAAATGCTTCCGATCTCCATAGACCCGGCGGTTACCTGGATGCCGCCAAACCATATGACAGAAGCAACGCTTAAGTCCAGAATGAGAAACAGGGAAGGAAGTAAGATGGCAAAGACTCTGCCGGTCTTTACTGCAACATCACGGTAATCATGACAGGAATCCACAAAACGTTTTTTCTCAAACTCTTCCCGGTTAAAGGCGCGGATCACCCGGACACCCGTAATTCCTTCCCGGAGCACATAAGTCAGCTGGTCCATTCTTTTTTGAATGTGCTGGAAGAGAGGAATGGCCTTCCGCCCGATCAGGTAAGCCATTATGCCGAAAAATAAAATAACGGCAACGAAGAAAAAGGCCATGCGCACGTTGGTTCTAAAGGCCAGGGTAAGCCCTACAATTGTCATCAAAGGAGCCGGAAGAAGAATTCTTAAAAACATCATTCCGGATCTCTGGATAATGTTAATGTCATTGGTGCAGCGGGTAATCATGGAAGCGGTGCCAATCGTCTGAAAATCCGTCAGGGAATACTGCTGTGCTTTCATAAACACGGCTTCCCGCAGCTCCTTACAAAAGCCTGCCGTTGCTTTTGAAGCCATGATTGCGGAAACGATGGAGCTGAGCCCTCCGGAAACCGCGACTGCAAGCATTATGACACAGATACGGTATATGTATGGTATGTCACGGTTTGCAACTCCCACATTGATTAATTCTGCGGTCAGTGTAGGTAGCAGCATGGCAGTAAAATTATTAAAAAATAGAAATATTACGGCACCTGCCAGCATTTTTTTATGCGGCTTCATGTAATGCAGTAATTTTATCATAATCGTCCTCCTGTTCTATAATCATATCTTGACGAATTTACACAGCCATGTCATTATAAAGTATAGGGTAACCCGAAAGTCAAGAGGATTTTAGGCATTTTAGGAAATCGAAATGATAGTATAATAACAGGAGGGCAAATCATCCATGTCCGGAGAAAATAATCAATACCTTACCACAAATGAATTTGCAAAGTTATGCGGAGTCACCAGACATACGTTGTTCCATTACGATGAAATCGGTATTCTGAAACCGGAATTTGTAAAACCCAACGGATACCGTTATTATTCCTTCAAGCAGTTCTATTTATATGACATGATTTACATATTGAAGCAGGCAGGTTCTTCTCTGCGTGAAATCAAGGATTATATTGGAGATTATAACCCGGATCACTTCCTTTCTATACTGAAGCAGAAGGAAAAGCAGCTGGAAGCGGAGATAAAAAAGACGAATTTAATGAGAAATAAGATTCTTGCAACCATTGATACCACGGAAAAAGCTTTGCATTCGGTGTATGGTGTTCCATATATTGAAGAAAGCAGGGAGGAGTATTATATTGTCATAAAGATGACCGGATACGCCTCCGGAAAGGAAGAACTGGAAAAACTGAAAGAGCATTTTGAGTACTGTGATGAATTAAGCGGGGAAAGCGAACTTTTACTGGGCGCGATTATAGAAAAGAAAGACATACTATCGGAGCAGTATCAGAAGGTGGCCTATTATACCAGTAAGATACGCAGCTATATTGACAGTGAGCGTCTTCGTGTCAAGAAGGCGGGGAAATATGCGGTTGTGATCCATAAAGGACCATATAGCGAGTTGCACAAGTCTTATGAACAGCTAAGGGCCTTTATAAAAGAAAGCAAAATGGTCATTGACGGAGATTCTTATGAGGATGATATGTTAAGCCATCTGGCGGCTGTGGATTCCAATGAGTATGTAATCAAAATCCAGATTCCTGTAATTTCTGCCGGAACCTGTTGTGAACCGGATTGATTTGCGGTAGAATTTATGGGAACATAAATGGAAGGAAAGGAGGCTGCAACTCTGAAAAAGAAAAGATTATCGGGCAGAAGGCCGGAAATCATAGGAGAAGAGCTATTTAAAAAGTATGCGGTTTTGGTTCCTGTCATTGATGTTGACGGGACTCCCCATCTTTTGTTTGAAAAAAGGTCTCCAAAGTTGAGGCACCAGCCGGGGGAAATCTGCTTCCCGGGGGGGAAGCTGGAGCCGGGAGAATCACTCAAAGCCTGTGCGGTCAGAGAGACCGTGGAGGAATTAAATGTCCGTTACAGACAGATTAAAGTCATGGGACCTGGTGACATTTATTTGTCCCCGTTTCAGTTGATGATCCATTCATTTATCGGAACGATAGAGGATTATCATGATACATTCAGTACCGATGAAGTGGAGGCAATCGTAAAAGTGCCTCTTGAATTTTTTATAAACAACCAGCCAAGAACCTATATGAGCCAGCTGGTCCAAAAACTGCCGGAAGACTTTCCTTATGAATGGATACCGGGCGGAGAAAAATATCCGTGGGCCAATGGGGACCATGAGATATTATTTTACCAGTACGGTCCGGTTACGATTTGGGGCATGACAGCCCAGATCGCCAGGTCGGCAGTGGAATTGATGAAAGAATACTGCATCCGGTAAAGAGGTGGATGCAAAGCGTTATGGACAAAAGGAAAAAACAGCAAAAGGAGATTTTCCATGCATTATTTATTTTTAGGAACTGCCATTGCACTGGAGCTTGTGGCAACTACCTTATTAAAATATTCTGACGGTTTTAAGCGCCTGGTCCCTACATTAAGCTGTATTCTGGCTTATATTCTATGTTTTTACTTACTGTCAAGAGCCCTTGATAAGATCAATTTAGGCGTTGCATATGCCACCTGGTCCGGGATCGGGATCGTGGCAACTACGGTTATTTCCGCTGTTCTGTTTAAGCAGGGAGTCTCGCTTGCAGGTGTGATCGGAATTATTTTAATCATCGCCGGCTGTGTTCTTTTAAATATGTTTGGAGCTGTTCATTGATGCAGGAACTGGAATCCATATAATACCAGTGAAAGAACAAGTAAAATATCTCTTTCCCAATGGCTGATAAAATGGTAGTATAAACATACCATTCTTCTATAACAAGGAGCTTAGAATATGAAACACATAATTGATAAACTGTATCAGACACATAACCTGGAGAAAGATGAATTCATTGAGCTGTTAGAGAATTACGACCAGGAGACAAGCGATTATTTATTTTCCCTTGCAAGAACCTATAGTGAGAAATATTTTGATAAGGAAGTTTATATCAGGGGGCTGATTGAATTTACCAATTACTGCAAGAATGACTGTTATTACTGCGGAATCAGAAGAGGGAACCAGCATGCGGACCGGTACCGTCTGAATAAGGAGGAAATCCTTTCCTGCTGTAAGAGCGGACATGAGCTGGGATTTCGGACCTTTGTGCTTCAGGGCGGAGAAGATCCTTATTATACGGATGAGGTCATGGTGGATATTATTGAGGCCATCCGGAAGGGATATCCGGATTGTGCCATCACCCTTTCCATCGGGGAAAAGACCTATGACCAGTACTTAAAATACTATGAAGCAGGAGCGGACCGTTTCCTTCTTCGCCATGAAACAGCGGATGAGATTCATTATTCCAGGCTTCATCCTTCTTCCCTGTCCTTGGCAAACCGGAAGGAATGTCTGCGGAATTTAAAAAAGATCGGTTATCAGGTGGGAACCGGATTTATGGTAGGCTCTCCCTATCAGACGGCGGAGTGCATTGCTGAGGATCTGGAATTTATCAGGGAACTGTCGCCTCATATGGTGGGGATCGGGCCGTTTATTCCTCATAAAGACACTCCATTTAGGGATTTTCCGGCGGGAAGCGTTGACTTAACCTTATTTCTCATCGGAATATTAAGACTTATGCTCCCCAATGCCCTGCTTCCTTCCACCACAGCCCTTGGAACCCTGGACCCAAAGGGAAGGGAAAAAGGCATTCTCTCCGGCTCCAACGTACTGATGCCCAATTTATCCCCTATAGGAGTACGGAAAAAATATGAGCTTTATGACAACAAAATCTGTACCGGGGAAGAGGCCGCAGAATGCAATGTCTGCTTAAGAAACCGGGTTTCTTCCATTGGTTATGAAATCGTGGAAAAACGAGGGGATTTTGTAGAGATATGACGGATAGACGATATTTACAAACTTTTGTGACGAATAACCACTTTTTTTGATTATTATAACGGAAACGCCCATCCACTTTGCATATTTTAAAGAACAATATGAAAATTATTCCGAAAATGAAAGCTGCTATTCTCATATAAATAGAAAATGGTTCAAAAAATGTCAAATAGATGTTGTTGCGTATCTGGTATGAACTCTATATAATTATGGCGATGTAGAGGCATGCAGTACAGGATACGAAAACAGAATATAGGTACTATATGAGGAGAGCAGCAATGAAGAAGAAGCTATTTTGGATCGCAGTGGGGCAGTTTATCTCTGCATGTGCGTATTGTCAGATACTAAATACCAATAATTTAGTAGCGACCGGGTTGGGGGGGCTTGCGGCAGTCATCAACCGGCTGACCGGAGCAGATGTCCAGTTTCTGCTGGTGTTTATGGCGTTGCCGATTTTTGTCTGGTCGTTTTTTAGCTATAATAAAAAACAGATTTTTTATGCCGGATTCAGTTATTTTATGTTTACCTTTTATGTGGGAATTGTAAACCGGTATTTGCCGCCGCTTTATACCGACCCCATAGCAGCAGCGGTCAGCGGTGGAGTCGTAGGTGGAATTGCCGGCGGAATTATTATGAAGCAGCGGGTAGCCAACGGTCCGGAATCCATTGTGGCTTTGTACCTAAAGGAGAAAAAGGGCATTTCAGTAGGAACCTACTATATGATCATTAATTCCGTTGTCATTGGCTCCTCTATTATATATGGAGACGTTACAATGATCATTTATTCACTGATCTGTACATTTGTACAGAGTGCGGTAACGGATAAGCTGATTATGGGATTTGAAAAGTATTATAATGTGAGCATTATGTCGGACCAGTATCTGGAGATCACCCAGTTCATTCGGGACGAATTGAACCGGGGCGCTACATTTATTCAGGCAATGGATACTACCAATGTAAAGAAAAAAATCCTTATTCAGTCTGTCTTGAGCCAGCAGGAACTGATTGCCATAAGAGACTATGTAAAATCTTTTCAGGATGACAGCTTTATCTGCGCCAGCAGAAGCAACAGCATCATCGGAAGAGGCTTTGATGTGGAATAAACCATAAAGATGTCTGTAAAAGACTTACCGGGGGTATCCTGCCGGTAGGTCTTTTTTTGCCGTACCGGTGTCCTGCTCTTTCTGGTTGTATAAATCTGAAAGTTCTCTTATAATGAAAGGTAACAGGGGCAGAAATCAAAACAGAAACCGGAAACAGCCGTTTCTCCTGTCTGTATTTGGAGTGGCCGGCTGTTTCAACAGGAATCTAGAAAGTGAGTACCTGAACGAGAAAAGCAGGGGTCTGTGGCGGAATACTGTCGGTCTGAAAATCTCCGTATTCCACACGGACCAGTTGACCGGGCTGAAATGAATCCAGGGAAATGGCATTGCCGCTTTGATCGATCAACTGGGTCCTGTTGGAGATGACGAACCGGATCTGATCTGCAATGTTGTTGGGGTTTCCGGTATAGAGAAAACCGCTGGCCGGATCTGTATAAGCAACACGGTCTGTAAGGGTACGGATGCTGGGAGCAGGTAAAAATGCCACGATCCGGTATCCGTTTGACTGAGGGGGAATGCTTCTTGTCATGGAGGCGGAAAACCAGGCATCGATTCTCATCCCTTTGATGATCCTGCATAAACTGATGGGTTCATTGAACTGGTTGGTCAGTATTGTATCCCAGCCTACATTTAACTGGAGAAGCTCGGTAAAATGCATATTGTTTTCCCCTGTGACCAGGTAAGAGATCAGGATATAACCGGTCCTGCTGTCAGGGGTATTGACCTCCTCCACCAGAACATTTTGAGCCTGCATGATGTCTCCGGCCTGGGTTATGGTTCCTCTCATATCGCTATTTCTTTCACTCATATTCGGCTCCTGTATCAAATAATTGTGTACTATTATATGCGGATGAAACAAAATGTTTGAAAGAGTCATGATAAAATAAAGAAAGAGGGGTTTAAATGGAAAAAATCAAAAGGAGTTATCAGAGGGTGGTGCTGGCCTATTTCTCAGGAACAGGCGGAACAGAGTATGCGGCAGAGTCCATGGAACGCCAGCTAAAAGAGCAGGGGATCAAGGTTACGAAAAAGAATATTGCAAAAGATCCGGATATCAGCAAAGAGAAATGGGACTTATTGATCATTCTTTCTCCGGTCTACGCATTCCGCCTGGCGGAACTGACGGAACAATGGGTAAAAAAGCTGCCCAGTGGAAATCATAAGCCGGCAGCAATTCTTTCGGTCTCCGGCGGCGGGGAAGTCTCTCCCAATACGGCCTGCCGTGTTCCCTGCAAAAAGCATTTGAAGAAAAGAAACTATGATGTTGTTTATGAGGCAATGCTTGTCATGCCGTCTAATTTTGCTGCTCAGGCTGAAAGTCAGATAAACCTTGCTCTTTTTACCGTTCTTCCCGATAAGATAAGGGGGATTATTAAGGATTTGATGGAAGGAAAGAAACGGCTGACGACGCCCCAGGGAAAAGACCGTTTGATTACTGCATTTGGAATCGCAGAGCATATGGGAGCCAGGATTTTCGGCTCCAGGCTCACCGCTAATTCAGACTGTAACCAGTGCGGTCAGTGTATCCGGGAATGTCCCAAAAAGAATATCCGCATGAAACACGGAAGGCCCGGATTTGGATTCCGGTGCATGTGGTGCATGAAATGCATTTATGCCTGCAGCCGGAGCGCAATTGTTCCGGGAGTCATGAAATCGGCTGTGTTAAAAGATGGATTTGACATAAAAAGCATGAGCCGGAAGGCAAATCAAAAACCACCCAAAGCAAAATATAATGCCGCTTCGGACCAGCAGTGGAGCGGGGTCATCAAATACTTAAATGAATAACAGAGAATTGAAAGGAGAATAAAATGCCAGACGAAATGTTAGAAATCCTGAAACGAAGAAGATCCATCCGAAAGTTTAGGGAAGAAAAACTTACAAAAGAAGAGGTGGAGAAAATATTAAAAGCCGGTCTTCTGGCTCCCTCTTCTAAAAATAAAAAACCGGTGGAACTGATTCTGGTAGAAGATCCCCATACCATTCAAGCATTAAAGAACTGCAAAAATATGGGAACTGCAGGGTTAGACAGTGCGGCCTGCGCCATTGTTGTGACTGCAGACAGCCGGAAAAGTGACGTATGGGTGGAAGATGCCTCCATTGCGGCTACGATGATGATGCTGGAAGCGGAAAGCCTTTCCCTGGGATCTGTCTGGATCCAGATCCGCAACCGCCAGAGCGCGTCAGCTGATGCTGAGATAGAAGTCCGGAACCTGTTAAATATACCGGAATCCTACGGTGTTTTGAATATTCTGGCCTTTGGCCGGAAGGCAGAAGAAAAAGCGCCTTATAAAGAGGAAGATTTGCAACGGTCCTCTGTCCACAGAGAGAGGTTCTGATCCGGTCTTAGGGGGAAACGATCACCTGTTATAAATAACTAACAAAATATGACCAGAATGATTGAAGTATATTTCCATCAACCAAACGCATTGAGGAAACAAGGGCATCCCGTGGCAGTATATCAGCTTATGGGATGCTCTTTTTTTGTTTCCGGTACCCGTTTTTTCCATAATTGGATGTAACATTAAGAACTTTTCATTGATATAGCATAAGACAATTGATTATCCATGTGATATACTGATTTTGATTAGTCCGGTTTAAGTGACGGCTCTTCTGCCTTTAGAACCAGGGAATAAGGGGAAAGGGGGAATTTGTTATTCGTCGTAAATATGCAATACTTTTAACTGTAATCAGCAGTATGATCTGTGCGGTTATGGTATGTTTTTATTTGTTTTCCATTGATAAGGTCGGTGAAATATACATTGGAAAATCGAAAGAAGCAATCTACAGCATAAAGAAAGATTTTTTAAAGGATACAGTCAATAATCTGATTTCTGAAATTGATACGAAGCGAATCCGCAGATCCTTATATGAGGAAGCGTTGGTAAACCGGACATTTGCAGCCATTCATCTGAAGACGGATCTTTCGGACAAAGAATTTGCAGATTTCTTTACCGGATTTTTTATGGACAATCCCGACTATGAATCCATTACAGCCGTTCTATGGGATGAGGCAGAGAAAAAGCCGGTCTATGATCCTCATAATATTTCCGGTACCACCTGGGAAGATACGGTCTTTAAAAATTCCGAAACCTTTACCTCTTACCAGATATCCAGAAAAGGAACTTACCGGTTTCTCATCGGAGTTACAAAGGAACATACGGAAACCCTTGTAAAGGAGGAGATTTCCAATTCCGTGAAAGGAATTACCTTTGCCGGCAATTCCCATATCTGGATCAATGAGATCCTCAATTACGGGGGAGGAAAGAATTACGCAATCGGAAGGGTCTACCAGGACATGCCGGAAAATGAAGGGAAATATTTTTCCACAGATATTTCTGATGTTACGGGAAGTTTTCCTTATCTGACAGAGCTTCAGGGAATCAACCGGAACGGAGAGCTTTTTTTGACCTACCGGATCAATGATTTTGAGAAGGGAAAAGAATCGGAAAGACTGGCCTATTCCAAATTGTATAAGGATTATGACTGGGTCATCACCATGGGCATAAGCCTTGATGATCTTGATCCTTATCTGGAGCAGATTGACGGGGAAAGCGGTGATATGGTATCCAGGCTCACATTTTTGCTGGTATTATTGCTGGTACTCATTCTTTTCATTGGCCTGAGTTCTGTTTCCATGATTGAGAATCTATATCATTGGAAGACAAAGCACCTGATGGAATCGGAGCTGAACGTGGACTCTCTGACCGGAGCCGGAACCAGAAGAAGCGGAGAGAAGGATTTGCAGGAGGCATTTAACAAATATAAGAAGCTGGGAGAAGGACCGGGAATCATGATGTGTGACCTGGATCATTTTAAAGACATCAATGATAAACATGGACACTCAGCCGGCGATCTGGTGCTGGAAGAATTTGTCAATGTGACAAAAGATTTTTTAAGAAGCTCTGATAAGATTATCCGCTGGGGTGGAGATGAGTTCATTATGATCCTGTACGGAATGAAAGAAAAGGCAGTTGTTGATTTTTGTGATAAATATTTGGCTAAAATTGCCGATTTAAAAGTAGGGGATGCAAACGGGGAATTAACCATCAACGTTTCTGTAGGCATATCTTTTTTCAGAGATACGGACAAAGATTATAGTGAAGCGGTAAAACGTGCCGATGAAGCTCTGTATCAGTCCAAGGAAAAAGGGCGCAACCAGGCATGCATCATCAAATAAACAAAAGAAAAGGACCGGACAAATGATCTTCCGGTCAGAAAAGGGGCAAAGTATGAGAATAGAAGCAAAGGAATATGAGGTACACGGTTTAGACTATACCATTCGGTCCGCTGCAGAATCTGATGCAGCATATTTGCCGGAGCTGGGAGTCATAATTGACGGAGAAACCGAATTTTTAGACAGGGAAGCCGGAGAAAATTTATTGAGTCAGGCCGATTGGAGCCAGATGATCAAAGAAGACACTGCGGCTCCAAACCATCTCTTTCTGGTGGCTGCGGTGGATGATATACCCATAGGGTTTGCCAGATGCGAAGGCAGTTCATTAAGACGCTTATTTCATAAGGTGACTTTTGGGGTATGTGTCAGGAAAGATTACTGGAGACACAGGATCGGTAAGAACCTTCTTGGCCAGGCCATTGCCTGGGCAGATAAAAGCGGAATCAAAAAGATGGAATTAAAAGTCCTGGAAACCAATAAAAAGGCGATTCTTCTGTATATGGATATGGGATTTAAAGTGGAGGGAGTGCTGAGAAATGATAAGCTTCTTTCTGACGGCCGCTTTTATGATACCATTGTCATGGGCAGAATATCTTCTGTGATTTAGGAAATGGAAAAAACGTTCAAAGGCCCGGGTGTTATTGAAATTGTCGGATTATTCTGTTATAAATAGAGTATGGCATACACGGTATGCCCTATCCTGTGGAACGAAAGGAGAATGATAATGATACATCCTATGTTTCTATGTCATGGAGCACCGGACCTTGTATTAAAAGACAATGAATTTACCCGTTTATTAAAAACGATTGGAACCCAGTATAAACCAAAAGCCATAATACTGTTTACGGCACACTGGGAAACAGAGGTCACAGCGATTTCTTCCATTGAAGGAACCTATGATATGATTTACGATTTCTATGGTTTTCCAGCAGAACTTTACCGGAAACAGTACCCGGCAAAAGGTTCCCCGGAACTGGCAAAAAGGATAAAGCAGCTGTTGGAGGCTAAAAAAATTCCATCGAATCTTGATGAAAAAAGGGGGCTGGATCACGGAACCTGGTCCCTGCTTTCCATGATGTATCCAAATGCGGAGATTCCGGTGGTTCAGATATCCATCAATCCATTTCGGCCCATGGAAGAACAATTTTGCATTGGCGAAGCCTTAAGCTCTCTGCCTGAAGAAGATATCCTTATCATCGGAAGCGGTTCCACCGTACACAATCTGGCAACCTTAAAAGGAGATGCAAGGGAACCGGAATCCTGGGCGGTGGAATTTGATGACTGGCTGATTGATAAGGTAGAACATGCAAGCCTTGAGGAATTGTATAATTATCAGACGCTCGCTCCTCATGTAAGGCTCGCGGTACCCAGAGAAGAACATATAGTTCCTCTCTTTATTGCAATGGGCAGCGGACAGACAGAGACGAAAAAGCTGCTGCACCGGAGCTATGCCTATGGCACCCTTACTTATCTGGGGTTTGAATTTTAAATACGGAAGCAAAAAGACGGTCCATGTGTAATTGACCGTCTTTTTGCTTCCGTTATGTAAAACGTTCCGAAATCGAAGATGGTTCCAAAACCATGCCCTCCTCCTCGTTTAAGTAATATAAGCTGTTGAACTTTTCAATAGCCGCTTTTTTCTGTTCCATCAGAGAATGGGCATACACATTCAATGTGATGGAAACACTGGAATGACCTAAAAGTTCGCTTATGGTTTTGATATCCACTCCAAGTTCCAGGGCCCGGGTGGCAAAGGTATGGCGGATGGCATGGAATTTCCGATCGGAAACAGCGGCTTTTTTTAATATCCTTTTATAAAGTTTCTGAAAACGGCGGGGATCATAGGGTGTCTGTCTGCCGGAAAGTATATAAGAATTCTCTGCGGACTGTCTGTAACATTCCCGTAACATGCCGATTAAAAATCCCGGCAATGGAATCTTTCTTAAGGATTTGCGGCTTTTTGGAGATCCTACAAAGAGAGCGGTCTTGTCCTCCCCGTCTTCAAAGTTACGGACACGGGATACCGTGCGTTTCACGGTTAAGGTGCCGGTTTCCATGTCAATATCCTTCCATTTAAGACCGCACAGTTCCCCAAGGCGGATGCCCGTATAAAAGCACAGAATGATTAAAGCGGCCCGCTTGTCCCTGTCATGTAAGGCCGTATGTTCCACCAGACGCTGTTCCTTCATGGTAAATACCTCCACTTCCTTATCTGCCGGTTTGGGAGGTTTGATGTGTTCAAGCATGGGAGCACATTGGGGAGAATTTTTCAAAATTTCCTTTAACGCGATCTTATAGATGGTCAGATTCTTCTTTTTGGAAGAATCCGCAAGCTCGGTTTCCTCTTTGATCAGCTTTGTAAAACGTATGACCGAATCTTCCGTGATCCGGTCATAACAGTTCTTTTCATAAAACGGTATGACGTACTTGGTTATGCAGCGGTAGTAGCTTTCAAAAGTAGAAGGTTTTACTCTGGAAGCAGTTTCTTCCAGCCATTCTTTAAATAAGCAGGCTGCACTCTGGGAACCGCCGGTCAGCAGTTTCTTTTCCTGCCTAGCAGTTTCCGCAGCGTTTCTCATCTTTTCTTTTACGCCTTTGTAGGTCTGATCATAAAAATACTGGTATTTTCCGTCTTTTTTTAATCGCCTTCCTTCCCACCTGCCATCCTTTCGTTTATAAATGTTTTCTCCTCTTCTTGGCATGGCAAAACTCCTTTTACTTATAATGATTTATTATAAGACGAATTTTGCTGGAAATTATTTACCAAATATTACCATATATTGGGTTAAAACATTCATATATAAACATTTTACTGTTTTAAGCCGTTCAGTATAAAGCGGAAGGCTGAATCTATCATTTCCTCTGAATGAATCCCGTATTTTATGGATAATGCCTGAGGGGAGCGCAGCAGTCCCAATACAATATGCAGCCCTGCATACGTTAAGGCTACGGCCGTTGTTTCCGCATCCAGGTCTTCTCTGACCGAACCGTCATTAAAATTTTTACATAGAAACCGAACCGTATCCTTAGATCCAAAGTCCCCTTTTTGAAATACTTTCTGATAATGTTCGGAGGAACGTCTGCTTGTTTCGTGCTGCCAGCTGTCATAAAAGATGCTGAAGAACTTAAACCAGTCCGGATCAGTCCGGTATTTTTCCTGCAAAAAATGAAAATAGGCATGAAAGCGGTCATAGGTAGTGTGACGGGAGTTAGAAAAGCTTTGATACATTCCCTCGCTTAGAATTTGCATCTTCTTATGGTAGATGCTCCAAAGGAGTTCATCTTTATCTTTGTAATACTTATATAAGGTAGAACGGGTGACACCGCAGGCAGATGCAATTGCAGAAAAACTTGTTTTCTGTATTCCTTTATTAATGAAAAACTTTTCAGCCCTATGGCAGATCAGAGTATTTTGCTGTTCCTTGTGTTTGGTGTAAATGATTTCTTTTTTCAATTCTGATGAGTTCATCATTCTTTTCCCTCCTGTTGAGCTACAGAACGTGTTTGAAGGGGTCATAAAGTGCCTCATTTCGTATTATAAAGTATCCGAGTGCTCCGTACATGAATTCCGAGTAAAGAACACGTAAAATCCGTCAGGATTGTACAAAATTCGACAAAATTAAGTTTATTTTACTTATGTTTTACCCCTTGTATATTGTTATTAGGCTGCAGGTTCGTTAAACTGCGATAGTAATTACGTACGTCTGCAGAAAGGAATCAATATGATTGTAAAAGAATTATACAAAACATCGGGACAGCTCTCTGCCGGATATCAGGGGCATATTGCTTATTCTTTTTTTCTACCTAAAAGTGTGGAAGCTCTGGATATTTCCTTTGAGTTTGACAAGAGAGAGCCTTTAAAAAATTTGGAAGAGCTGAAAAAACAGGGAATGAGGGCCGTACTATGTAATATGCCGGATCTGGAAATGGATGAAAGCATGGAACAGCGCTTTTTAAAGATGCCAAAGAGTGAAATCAATGTATCTGTATTCCATAACGGAGCTTGTCTTGGAAGTGCCCACAGGAATCTTTTGTTAAAGGAAATTCATATCTCGCCTGAAGGCTCTTCCGAAGGATTTTTGCTATGGAGATTACAGGGAGGAAATCTAAGAATTGTTCTTCATGTACTGAATGTACTCAACGATGATACAAATTACAGCCTCACGGTGAAAGGAGAAGGTCATGATTTATAAAAGAGCGGAACTTCACAATCATTCCACAGAGTCAGATGGTACTATGACGATTTCACAGCTGGTTAAGTATGCTTCTGACCATAAGTTTGGAGTACTGGCAATTACAGATCATAATACCTGCTCCGGCCACAAAAAGGCGGATGAGGAAGTGAGGAAGAATAAGTTTGATATTGCCATATTAAAGGGAGTAGAAGTAACCACATTTTATGGACATATACTGGCACTTGGATTACAGCATATGATTGACTTTACAGAATTGGATCCCGATAATCCCGATGCTTTTTTTATAAAACTGAAAGCCGAAGGAGGGACGGCAGTAGGGATTGCTCATCCGTTCTGCTTAGGTGCTCCCCTGATGATTGGCTGCCGGTTTGAAATGAAGGTAAGAAACTGGTGCAATGTGAATTATATAGAAGTATTTAATACATCCTCTGGCCTGGGAGCCATGGCAGATGGTATGTCAGGCAATGAACAGGCCTTATATCTTTGGGAGGAGCTTGTGCTACAGGGATATAAAATTGCTGCTGTAACAGGAAAGGATATCCATGGAATGCCAAAAGAGGAACCTGTATTTATTACTTATGCAATGATGGAAAAGGAACCGGACAGCCTGACAGACAGTATTCTATCAGCCATTCTCCGTCAAAGTACGGTCATAACAAGAGGTCCTCTTTTTTCTTCGGAGGTTGTAAACGGCAAGTTAAAGGTCCGCTTTGATAACACTTCCACCTATTTTAACTGGGACAGGCATTATAGAGAATACCAGACGAAGCTCCAGATAAAATGGAATGACCAGACGGTGGATGAATGGGGAACTGATTTAGAGCAGGAATTTGAGATACCGTTAAAAAAAGGTACCTGTGCAGCAGTTATCAAGCTGTACGATGCTGTCTGTGATTTTGACCACCTTCTTGCAGTCGGTGCTCCTGTGAGATGGAAAGGAGAAATGGAATAACATGAAGCGTTTGTATTACGGTCTTGGAAAAGCTAAATTTTTAGAATACCTTTTGTTTGCGGTCTTCCTACTATTTTTCTATGGACCTCTGTTTCATATGCTGACTCTGTCCTTTGCAGGCCAATATGAATACCCTGATGTAATTCCAAGAACCTTTGGGTTCAAGTGGTGGAATTATATCCTGACAAAGGGCCAGATGGTGGAGTCGATCGGAATGTCCCTGATGCTGGCTGTTGTGGTAACCTTATGTTCTCTTATCATATGCTTGCCAGCAGCTTATGCCATTGCAAGATTTTCGTTTAAAGGAAGAAGCCTGGTGCGGCTGAGTTTCCTTCTTACCAATGCATTTCCCAAAATGGGAATCTATACGGCCATGGCAGTGGTGTTTTATAAGCTTAAGCTGATTGGGACGTTTCCGGGAGTGGTGCTGGTGCATATCGTAAATACCATGATGTTTATGGTTTGGATCCCCAGCGGTTCCTTCCGGACCGTTCATATCCAGCAGGAAGAAAGCGCAAGAGATGTGGGGGCGTCTCCGCTCCGGGTATTTTTTCAGATCACAATGCCAATGGCCTGGCCGGGAGTGGTGGTAGCATCTTTGTATACCTTTTTAGGCTCCATGGAGGAGGCCCAGGGAACGCTTCTCATTGGTCTGCCTGGCATTCATACCATGCCAAGTGAACTATATGGAATTATAATGTCATTTCCGGAAACAGCAGGAGCCGTATTTTCCATGATCCTGTTAATACCTTCCATTATTCTGTTGATTATATTCCGTAAATATTTAAGTGCAGAAACGTTGTCAAATGGTCTGAAGATGTAGTTGAAGAAAATGGAGGCGTCAGAAATATGAAAGAAAAAATGGTTATACAAGGTCTTACAAAAAAATTCAGTGCCACAGAGGGAGTGGAAGGAATCAATCTATCGGTTTATGAAAATGAACTGCTGACTTTGCTTGGTCCGTCCGGTTGCGGGAAAACAACGATTTTAAGGGCCGTAGGAGGATTCCATAAAATCGATTCCGGCACGATTCTGTTAGACGGCATGGAAATACAGGAGCTTCCTCCGGAAAAACGTCCTACGGGGATGGTATTTCAAAGCTATAATCTGTGGCCTCACATGACTATTTATGAAAATATGGCATTTGGCTTAAAGCTGAGAAAAGTTCCCAGGGACCGGATGCAAAAGGATATCATGGAGATGCTTGCTATGGTAAATATGGATGGTAGTGAAAAAAAATATCCCACCCAGCTATCCGGGGGACAGCAGCAGAGAATTGCCATTGCCAGGGCCCTTGTTTTAAAACCGTCCCTTCTGCTGTTGGATGAGCCTTTTTCTGCACTGGATGCCAAGATCAGGGGCCAGATGAGGGAGGAGTTAAAGCGTATCCAGAAGGAGGCAGGAATCACGGTGGTGTTTGTTACCCATGACCAGGAAGAGGCCATGGCGATTTCAGACCGGATTGCAGTTTTGAACCGGGGAACCATTGAACAAATCGGGCAGCCCACCGAAATATATGACAGCCCGGCAAACCGCTTTGTGGCTGGTTTCATAGGTGAGATGAACTTTATGGAAGCAGAGGGAAGAACGGTTGCGGTCAGGCCGGAGGATGTCATGCTTTCGCCGTGTCAGCCGGAAGAGAGTGATTACAGGGTCATTCAGATCATGCCCCTGGGACATTATGTTCAAATACTGGTACAAACACCTGAAAATCAGATCGTAAAGGCATTCATTCAAAAGGAAGAGGCCGGAAATTATAAAACCAATCAGCCGGTTCTTATAAATTTTATCAATCAGAAAAACTTCGCAGCTTCTTAACAGAAAAGACAAACACAAAAAGGAGATTCGTGTCATGAAACAGAGTTGGAAAAAAACAATAAAAAAGGGAATGTGCCTTCTTACGGCCGGAGCAATGCTTGTTTCTTTAAGCGGCTGCAGCAGTGCTGCCAATTCAGGGAAAGGTGATGTTCCTGTTGTTACTATATGGGGAAATGGGGGACAGGAAGTAAGAGAAGCCCTGCAGGCTATTGCAGACAGCTACAATAATTCTCCGGAGTATAATAAAAAAGCAAAAGTGGAGATTCAGTTTGTCGTATCAGGTACAAGTGAACAGAGCCTTCCGGACCGGCTGGCAGCAGCTTATAAAGCGGGTGAGACAGATACGGATTTTGATTTGATTGCAACTGATGACAGTGCGATTGCAGGAATACTGGCGCAAACCAGTCAGGATTTTTTTGAAACCATCGATACCTCTAAGATCCCCAATTACCAGAATCTGATTTTTAAAAAAAATATTATAGGAGATACCTTTATTCCCTACCGCGGAACTTCTGTTTATCTGGCGTATAATTCAGAGGCAGTTCCTGAGCCGCCTAAGACAGCGGACGAGTTATACCAGTGGATCAAGGATCACCCCGGACGTTTTTCCTATAATGATCCGTCCACAGGAAACTCGGGTTTTTCATTTACAGCAAATACGATCTATAACCAGCTTCCAGAAGAAGCCGCCACCTCATCCGATGAAAAATGGATGACAGAGCATACCAAAGAGTGGGACAATGCATTTAAACTTCTGGCTGACCTTCATCCATATCTTTACCAGACCGCAGGCAAGGTACAGTATCCCATGAAAAATGCGGGAACTTTAGATTTGCTTTCCAACAAACAGATTGATATGTGTCCGGCATTTGCAAATATGGTCCTCAGCCAGAAAAGTGAGGGAACGCTGCCTGATTCCATTAAGCTGACACAGTTAAAGGAACCATTTTTAGGAGGCCTTGCAGGGTTTGCCATTCCTAAGATCGCAAAAGACAAAGAAGCTGCCCTTTCTGTGATTGATTACTATTTAAGCTATGAAGCCCAGAAACAGGACTGGAATACCATGTTTGCTTCCCCGGTAGTGGATGCTTCAAAATTGGAGGGTCTGGAACATGCGGACTGGCTGGCGGAGACAGACTTTGATACCATCCGTTATTTCTCTATCGGTACCCTTCAAAATAAAGTGAGAGAACGCTGGGCAGAAGAAATCGGAAGTTTGGCAAGATAATGAGGTTTGGAAATGAAGAATAAAAAGAGCATGGGTTGGCTCCCGTATGTAATGGTTTTTCCGGCATTTGCGGTTATGACTCTGGTTGTTATATTTCCTATCTGTAATACGGTCCTTAAGTCCTTTACAACAGCTTCAAATAGCTTTACATTGGATAATTACCTGTATTTCTTTACCAGCAGGGATGCAGTGGAAAGTCTGGTTTTTACAATGGCGGAGGCATTATGCACCATGATCTTTGGAATTACTTTCAGCTTTCTTCTGGCTCTTTATTTAAGATTTTCCAAAAGCAGAATCAGCAGGATCATGGGAAGGCTATATCTTCTGCCACGTTTTATTCCGGGAATTGCAGCCGTATATGCGGTGATGAATGTAATAAAAGATTCGGGCTTTATCAACCGGTTTCTGCAGCTGTTCGGAATTATGTACCAGCCGGGACTCCTTTACGATATCAAAGGCATTGTTTTATGTAATTTATGGTTTAATATTCCTTTTTCTGCCATGCTTTTATCGGCTGCATTATCCTCCATCAATGATTCTTACGTGGAAAGTGCCAGGGACGCAGGCTGTTCCTGGCGGGGGATATTGCGGTACATCATACTGCCTCTTACCTATAAAGATCTGATCGTGGCAGCAACGTTTATCCTGATGGGACAGGTGGGTGCATTTACAATACCATATCTGACAGGACCTAATAATCCAAAGATGATGGGAATCCTCCTGTACCAGCAGGTGAATACTTATCTGGATTACCAGAGAGCAGCGGCTTTTTCTGTCCTGATGTTCTTATTATGCCTTGGCGGGGCGGTTGTTTACATTAAGAGCAATATGAAAGACGAGGTATGGGAAAATGGAAAATAGTAAGATTCAGGTCTCAAGGCCAGTGGGATCGTATGAAACACTGTAAAAAATAATGGTGTAAATTTTTCAAAAGTAAAAATTTTAAAAGCGTATTTCCTGTGTTTGATTGGTAAAAATAACTCTGAATTTTAGAATACGGAGGATACCAATGGAATCATTACAGGATGTAAAAATCGGAGATACCTGCACCATCAGCTGGATGATGTGTGACCCTCATACCGCAGAGATTATGCAAAGCTATGAATTAAAGGAAGGCATAGCCGTTCGTGTGGTGGGACAATATTATGGGAATGTGATTCTTGGAGTGGGAGAAAAACGGGTAGCTATTGGCAAGGAGATTGCAAAGGAAATCAAGGTGTCCGGGTACTCTTAAGTCCCGGGACGGAGTATTGACAAGCCATGGATTATGCCTCATAATGTACACATACCCCTGGCGGTATATGGAGGTGTTACATGAAAAAATGTATGGATGCCGATAATCTGCACCGGCGCTTAAAAAAAATAATTGGGCAGGTCCAGGCCATCGACCGTATGGTTGATGAGGATGTTCCCTGTGAAGATGTACTGGCACAAATTAATGCAGCAAAGTCTGCGCTCCACAGAGTCGGACAGGTGGTTTTGGAAGGCCACATCAATCATTGTGTCAGAGATGGAATTGAGCATGGAGATGCCGATAAGACGATTGAAAGCTTTACAAAAGCAGTGGAACGTTTTGCCAATATGACTTAAAATCCAAGCGAAAGCCGAGCTGAAATAACAGCCGGCTTTCTTTTTTTGCCTCTTGACAACGCATACCCCTATTGGTATAGTAAAAGTATACAGATACCCCTATGGGTATATAAGGGAGGAAATTATGGAAAAGTTAAAAGAGCTTTTGGAATGGGGCGGCAGTAAGAGAGATATGGTATTTCTGGGAGTTTCTGCGGTGTTTCTCTTCATCAGTCTTTTTGACCTGGTCCCTCTGCCGTTTGATGCGGCATGGGTTCCCATTCTCCTGTGCGGGATTCCGATCATACTGGAAGCCGTGATCGGTCTTGTTACGGAATTTGATATAAAGGCGGATGTGCTGGTTTCCATTGCGCTGATTGCTTCTATCATCATCGGAGAACATTTTGCTGCCGGTGAGGTGGCTTTTATCATGCAGCTGGGTGCCTTGCTGGAGGATTTGACGGTGGAAAAGGCGAGAGCCGGAATCGAAAAGCTGGTGCACTTGACCCCGCGTACTGCCAGAAGACTGGTTTTAAATAAGGAAGAGACCGTTCCGGCAGAGCAGATCAGGGTGGGAGATATTCTGCGGGTGCTGCCGGGGGAAACTATTCCGGTGGACGGTGTGATCCTTTCCGGCCAGACCTCTGTCAATCAGGCGGTAATGACAGGAGAGTCTCTTCCGGTAGATAAAAGCCAGGGAGATGAAGTATTAAGCGGTTCGGTCAACCAGTTTGGTTCCTTTGATATGAAAGCCGTAAAGGTTGGAGAAGACAGCTCCATACAGAGAATGATCCGTCTGGTTCAGTCTGCAGATGCAGGAAAAGCAAAGATCGTGGGAATTGCGGATAGCTGGGCCACCTGGATTGTGGTGATCGCTGTTGTTTCGGCGGCTCTGACCTGGTTTGTCACAGGGGAGATTTTACGGGCAGTCACCATACTGGTAGTATTCTGTCCCTGCGCCCTTGTACTTGCCACCCCGACTGCCATTATGGCGGCCATCGGCAATGCCACCAGACATGGATTCCTGGTAAGGGAGGGGGATGCTCTGGAGCGTCTGGCGTCAGTTAAGAAGGTAACATTTGATAAGACCGGAACTCTGACGTATGGAACACCTGCCGTCTCTCATGTTCAGAGTTTTTTAAAGGAATTATCCGATGAAGAGCTATACGGATTTGCTGCAGGAGCAGAAGCCCGTTCCGAGCACCCGCTGGGGAAAGCCGTGGCCCGCTGCTACCGGGAGACTATTAACAAGGAGGTGCCGGAAGCGTCGTCCTTTGAGATGCTGCCGGGACGGGGAGTGAGCGCTTGCGTAGCTGGAAAAGAGGTTATGGTTGGAAGCCAGGAACTGCTTCTTACAAAAGGGATTTGCCTGAAGGAAGAGGAGGAAGAGAACGGAGAGAAGTATCTCAAGGAAGGCTGTACGGTGGTCTATGTATCGGTTGGAGAAGAGGCGGCGGGTTTTCTGGCGCTGTCTGATACTCTGCGCCAGGAGGCTGTTTCTATGATCGATCAGGTGAAAATGGCAGGGGTTCTGCCGGTACTGCTGACCGGAGACCATGAGAATGCTGCCAATCAGATTGCCGCCCGGCTTCACATCGATGAAGTTCACGCTGAATGCCTTCCGGAGGATAAGATGAAGTGGATCCAGTCCTATGAACAGGGAAAAGAAAATGTCTGTATGATTGGAGATGGGGTAAACGATGCGCCTGCTCTTAAAAAGGCTTATGTGGGAATTGCAATGGGAGGAATCGGTAGTGATATTGCAGTGGATGCGGCGGATATTGCCCTGGTCAATGACGATATAAAGGAAATTCCTCATCTGCTGCGGCTATCCAAACGGATGATGAAGACCATCAAATGCAATCTGGCATTTTCCATGACCCTGAATTTCATTGCCATCCTGCTTGCCATGACAGGAGTATTGAACCCCGTATTCGGTGCGCTGGTACATAATGCCGGTTCCATTCTTGTAATCATCAACTCGGCGTTTCTGCTGAAATGGAAGGAAAAATAAAAAAAACGTGTGTAAGTAAAAACCAGACTTACACACGTTTTTTTATGACTTTTTATCTCTGTTCACATGTTCCTTAATGGCGGCAAAGCTTTCCGCACTGATCACGTGTTCAATCCGGCAGGCATCATCAACGGCAACCTGTGGGTTCACGCCCAGAGTGATGAGCCAGTCAGACAGTAAGGTGTGGCGTTCATACATCTTTTCTGCAATTTCCTGCCCTTCCTTCCGCAGAGAGATGTAGCCATTTTCATCTACTTCAATGTACCCGTTCTCACGGAGATTTTTCATGGCTACACTGACGCTTGGTTTGGAGAAATCCAGTTCTCCGGCAATGTCAATGGAGCGCACATGACCGTTTCGTCTATGAAGCATCAAAATGGCCTCCAGATAGTTTTCAGCAGATTCTTGAATCTTCATAACAACACCTTCTTTCCGCATAATCTATTCTTATTTTAACACAGATCAGCAAGTATTTTCAAGTCAGGTCTTCTTTTCGTTGCTTTTATGTTTTTTAATCATGGTACGAAACTGGCTGATTGTGATTCCAAGGGCCGCACTCGCTGTTTTAAGGCTGTATTCCCTTTGCTTCCACTTTTCGTAAACCGGATAGAACTCCTCCGGAAGAGGGGTTGGGAAACGCCCCAGATGCCGTCCCTGGGCCTTCGCGATAGCAATTCCTTCTGCCTGTCTCTGTTTAATGTTCTCTCGTTCTGCCTGGGCGACATAGGAGAGTAACTGTAAGACAATGTCAGAAATCAGGGTACCGATTAAATCCTTATTGGTCCGCGTGTCAAGAATCGGCATATCAATAATGACAATATCTGCTCTTTTTAATTTGACAATCTCCCTCCACTCCCTTTGAATGTCCTCATAATTTCTTCCCAGCCGGTCAATGCTTTTTACAACAAGTACGTCGCCTTCTTTTAATTTCCGCTTTAATTTCTGATACTGAGGCCTGTTAAAGTCCTTACCTGACAATCTATCACAATAAATGTTTTTTTCTAATACTCCCCATTTGATAAGCTCAACCAATTGCCGTTCTACATTTTGGTCAAGGGTTGATACTCTCACATAGCCGTAAAAATTGTTCATGTTGTTTTTAAAACCTCCTGTCGTTTCTAGTATGGCAGAAAGCGCAGATTTTAAAATAAGACAAGCATACCGTATTGCTAAAAAGGTGTACCTTTTT
>NZ_JBKVXF010000003.1:183629-234536 GCF_046972725.1 Lacrimispora sp.
AAAAAGGTACACCTTTTTGTCAGAAAGAAATACAGTGAGTTCAGGAAGGAAATACCAATATTCATACAAAACAAAGAGGGGTTGTGAATATATTAATCATATATCCCATACTTCTCATATCTGTATCCATAAAGTTCTCTTAATGTTCCACGCAAAAAAGGTCTGAAAACGGAGTAACGTGTTTCAGAAGGGGGGTAGAAAGCCTATGTTTCATATCTTTCAAACAGGGGAGGAGAGGGAATCCTCCTGGGATTCGATAGGAAATAGAGCAGTCGGACGGGAACATCCTGGAGGGAAAATGCCTGTAATGATGCACCGGCTGTTAGAGTATACCATAAAAACGGAAATGTCACACCGGTATGGTGAGACATGAGCAAGAGTTATTTTCCATGGGAACCAGTCTGAGGCAGAGAGCAATCATTGAGCGAAGGTGTAATAAATGACGGAAAAAGATGCAAACACTCTTTTGGAGCAGATCCGCAAAATTATATGGAACAGTCCCGCAGACGGAAATCTCTCCTTCCCGCCTCAGGACCGGAAATTTTGTGTTACAGAAGAGTTAAAACAGCTTCATACTTCCATAAAACGTATCATCGGGCAGATCATGCAGGTGATAAACGGAGTTTACAAACAACAGAGAGACGTAAAAAGTGCATTTTTAAGGTTAAAGGAACAGGTGGAGAAAGAAAGAAGATTTAATCGTCTTCTGGTATCCATTATGGACAGTTTAAAGGAATGGGTGATTGTAACGGAAAAAGAAACCGGAGAAATCCTTTATGCCAATGAACTGGCTAAAAAACAGTTTTATGACCCGGAAACCAGGAGTATCGTATGTGAAAAAGACTGCCCGTTTATGGCAAGGCTCCAGTCCTGCCAGGGACAGGAGACAGAACAGCGGTACGAATTTCAGTGTTTCCATAATAAGATTTTTCAGGTTAAAGCATATACTTTGCTTTGGGAGGATAAAAAAGCAGTGGTTCATATCATTACAGATATTACCTGTCAGAAAGAAAATGAAGCATTTTTGGAGGTCATGGCCTATCAAGACGAGCTGACGGGACTTAACAACCGCAGGAATTGTCTGGAGACTATTGACCGTTACATGGAAAAAGGCGTTCCTTTTTCCATTTGTATGATCGATCTTGACGATTTAAAACAAATCAATGACCAGTTCGGACATTTACACGGAGACGACTATATCAAACTGGTATCAGAGGAAATAAAACAGTCAGCCGGTGAAGAGGATTTTACCTGCCGGTATGGCGGGGATGAATTTGTGGTGCTTTACAAGGATTGCTGCGAGCAGGATGCGGTCGAGAAACTTGCGGCCATTGACCGGAATTTAGCAGATGGGAAAACAGAATATCCTATGTCCATCAGCTACGGAGTGGTATACGTTGAAGCGGGAACGGATGTTCTTTCTGAAGACGTTATAAAAAGGGCAGATGAAAAAATGTACTGCTTCAAAAGGGCACGGAAGCAAATAAACAGAAAGAGTACCGTGTGATTTAGACCCTTATCTTTTCTTGTGTTTTTTCCGGTTTTCCTATATAATGATATGCAGGTTAAAAGAAATGGGAGCAAGAAAAGAATGAGATTTATTGGAAGCAAGACACTGCTGCTGGACCAGATCAAACAGGTGATTGATGACAAGGCCCCAGAGGCGAAAAGCTTTTGTGATATATTTTCCGGAACCGCTGCGGTTGCCAGATATTTTAAACAGTGGTATCAGGTCTGTTCCAATGACCTGCTGTACTTTTCCTACGTGCTGCAGCGGGCCACCGTTGAGAATGACACCATGCCTGCGTTTGTTCAGTTAAAGGATATCCTGGGTATTGAAGACCCGGTGGAGTATCTTAACGGAAGAGAAAAAAAACATTTGGAGGAGCTTCCAAAGGAGCGCCGCTTTTTTCAGAATACCTATGCCCCTGAGGGCGGCCGCATGTATCTAAACGATGAGAATGCCCTGCGCATCGACTTTGCCAGATGCAGCGTGGAGGACTGGAGAGAGGCCGGTTTATTAAACGACCATGAATACTATTATCTGGTTGCCTGCATTGTGGAGGGAATTCCTTTTGTGTCCAATACTTCAGGAACTTACGGTGCATTCCATAAGACCTGGGAGAGGCGCAGCTACAAACGGTACGAGCTTTACCGTCTTCCCGTCACCCATAACGGAAAAGAGAATAAGTGCTACAACCTAAACGGAGCGGAGCTTTTGAAACAGATCGAAGGGGACATCCTGTACATTGATCCCCCGTATAATGCCCGCCAGTATTTATCCAATTACCACGTCCTTGAGACAGCGGCCCGGTATGACTATCCTCAGGTGCGGGGCGTGACCGGCCAGCGGCCCGATGGCGGGCAGAAGTCAGAGTTCTGCATGAAAGGCAAAGTACTTCCGGCCTTTGAAGAGCTTCTCGCCAATGCCAGGTTTTCCCATATCATACTGAGCTACAGCACGGACGGGCTTATGACAGTTGCGGAGATCGAAGAAGTCATGAAAGCCTGTGGAAAGCCGGAGACCTTTAAAGTTTATGAGATTCCCTACAGAAGATATAAGAGCCGGAAGGTGAAGGAGACAGAGCGGTTAAAGGAGCTTTTGTTCTACATTGAAAAGCAGGTGCCGCCATGTATATAAAAAGTCCTCTAAACTATACCGGAGGGAAGTATAAGATCTTAGAGCCTGTATTCCAGGCATTTCCAAAGAATATTGGAACCTTTGTGGATGTATTTGCAGGAGGCTTTAATGTGGGGATTAACGCAGATGCCGAACGGATCATCTGCAATGACCAGATCTCATATCTGATTGAATTATTTAAGTTTTTTAAAAAAACGGAAATCAATGAACTTTTAAATGAAATCAAGGGACTGATTCACCATTACGGACTGACTCAGCAGAATACAGAAGGCTACTATGCCCTGCGGTCAGACTATAATAAGACAAAGGATCTGACCCGGCTTTTTGTACTGACCTGCTATGCCTTTAATCATCAGATTCGGTTTAATAACAGCCATGAGTTCAATTCTCCTTTTGGCAGAAACCGGAGTTCCTTTAATGGCAATATTGAAAAGAATCTTACCCTGTTTTGTGAGGCACTGCATAAAAAGAACATTGAGTTTTCCAATCTGGATTTTACAGAACTGGATTATTCCGGTCTTTCAAAAGATGATCTGGTTTACTGTGACCCCCCGTATTTGATTTCCACAGGGAATTATAACGACGGCAACCGGGGATTTAAGGACTGGAAGGAAAAGGAAGAACGGGAGCTTTTGGAGCTGCTTGACTCACTGGAGGCCAAAGGGACACGCTTTGCTTTGTCCAATGTGCTGTACCATAAGGGACTTTCCAATGAACTTTTGATCGAGTGGAGCAAAAAATATCAGATCCATTACATTGATAAGACCTATTCTAACTGCAACTATCAGTTCAAGGAGCGGAATGCGGTCACGGTGGAAGTGCTGATAACCAATTATTAAAATAAATGCAGATTCACGGATTTGGATTCCGGGAGTCTGTTTTTTTATTGAATTTAGTAAAGATTATAATTTTCATAGAAGGTACTGCAAATTTTGGCACTAAAAGCGTAGAATTTTGGTATTTCGGTTGAAAATAGCAATAATTAGGTTATACTTAAAATATCTGGAAATTACCTAAAAAACCTTATTTCACAGGAGCAACCGTACTTAAAAATGAGTGCTTCTTATGATCAAGCTATTAATATTCTTTATCTGGAGGTTTGCTATAATGATATCACCTGATTGGTTTACATTAATATATAGGCCCTGTCACAAAAATAATAGATTCGGTAATAATGATTTTTCAGTCACTGCTTCTAATAGCCCTAATAATGGAAAAGCAGCCAAAGTGCCGGATCATTCTTCTGGTCATAAGCTGTACTTAAAGAAGGGGGCGTTATATTCTGGTGGTAATGGAACCGGATTATCTTATTACCTAGAATATGCGGAAGGATCAACGAAAGAGAACCCCCTGGTGACTGCAAAAGGGGTGGATGAGAACGGAGATGAGTTTGAGAAAACGATTTCTGTCAATGACATAGATCCAGAAAATGCCACCATCGTGGAATTACAATCTCTTGCTTCACATTACGGAATCGGAGAACGGATACTGGGTCTTAGCTCTCTGCCCGCAGAAATAAGAAACTCAGGGCTTACAGACCGTGTCAATCTCTTTGAAGCCTTTGATAAAGGCATTAAGGATTATCAAACAGTTGGAAGGCATGATTTAGTAGCACTTTATAAGAGAAATTATCATACATATTTAGAATTGTTTGAGAACCTGGGTATAGAGTAAAGTTCATGATAAAAGGGAAAGTTCCGGTTTATAAAACCATAACTTTCCCTTTTATCTTCATTTATTTAATTGGATTTTACTTCTTTCCAAGCTTCGTTATAAAGGGAATCCACTTCATCCCCAAGATACTTATAAACTTCGCTGGTCTTTAACATTTCCTCATCAGGAAACAAAGTTTTATTGTTCTTTAATTCCGGATCAAGAAGATCAAAGGCACCTTTGTTTGGAGTGGGATAGGTAATATAATCAAAGTTCTTCTTTGCGATCTCCGGACGGCATAAGAAGTTGATCCATTTTTCCGCGTTCTCCTTGTTGGGGGCATTGGCCGGAATGACCCAGGAGTCCAGCCACAGGTTGGTTCCCTCTTCCGGGATCACATACTCTAAGGAGTAATCAAGGTTTAAATCCTTGACTTCATTCTGGATATAAAGCATTTCCCCGGAGTAGATGACGCCTAAGGCAGCCTCGCCGCCGATCATCTTGTCACGCACCTGATCAATAACATAGGCCTGTACCAGCGGTTTCTGCCTGATCAGCAGCTCTTTTGCTTCCTGGATCTCCGCTTCATTTGTAGTATTCATGGAATATCCCAGAGACTTTAAAGCCACCATAAAGGCATCCCGGACGCTGTCCTGCATCAGGATATTGTCTTTAAATTTCTCATCCCACAAATCAGACCATTTGGTAGGAGCATCCTTTGGATCGATCATGCTGGTGTTATAGAGGATTCCTACGGTTCCCCAGCAGTAAGGAACGGAATATTTGTTTTCCGGGTCAAAGCTTTTAGACATCTCCAGATACTTGGGATCGATCTCCTTGATGTTTGGAATGTTGTCGAAATTAATTTCTGCCAGAAGGTTATTTTCCGCCATCTTCTGGATCATATAGTCGGAAGGACAGACCGCGTCATACTTTACGCCGCCGGCTTCAATGACCGGGTACATCTCTTCATTGGTCTCGAATAAATCATAAACAACCTTGATGCCCGTCTCTTTTTCAAACTCTTCGATGACGGATTCGTCAATGTATTCGCCCCAGTTATATACGTATACTTCTCCGGCGCTTCCTGCCTGGGAGCCCTGTTTTCCGCAGCCACTCAGCAAGGAAAGGAAGAGCGCTGACAATGTACCCAATGCCGCAATTTTAATTAAACTTTTTTTCATGTGCCTATTCTCCTGTTATTTTTTTCTCCGGGGTGCAAAGTTGGTGATCAAAAGAAGCACCAGCACCGTTAAAAAGATGATGGTTGAAAGTGCGTACATGGAAGGCTTGATGCCCCGGCGCACTTCACTGTAAATTAAAGTCGATAACGTATTGATGCCGGCGCCCCTTGTAAAATGCGTAATAATAAAATCGTCAAGGGACATGGTAAATGCCAGCAGGAAACCGGAAAGCACACCCGGAAGGATGTCCGGGAACACCACCTTAAAGAATGCAGAAACCGATGTGGCTCCCAAGTCCATGGCGGCTTCATAGGTACTTTTATCTGTCTGCTTTAACTTCGGCATGACGCTTAAAATAACATACGGAATGTTAAAGGTAATATGTGCGATCAGTATGGTCTGGAATCCAAGAGAGATTCCAAAGGCGATAAACGCCAGCATGAGAGAGATTCCTGTTACAATATCCGCATTGAGCATGGGAACGTTGGTGATGCCCATGAGAAGGGAGCGGGGGACACGTTCCATGCTGTTGATGGCGATGGCAGCTGCCGTACCGATGATGACCGCAATCAGGGAAGACAAAAAAGCGATCAGCAGGGTATTGTAAAGCGCCGTCATAATGGTATTGCTGGCAAACAGCTCCGTGTACCAGCTGACGGTAAAGCCTCCCCACTGGGTCCGGGATTTGGAACTGTTAAAGGAAAGAACTCCCATGGTGACAATCGGTGCATACAGAAACACCAGAATGATCACCAGATAAAAATCCTGTAAGATGCGTTTGATCATATCGATCTTTCTGTTCTTCAAAATGCCGTTCCCTCCCCGTTCTTGTCATACTTGGCGATAAGCGCCATGCTGATCAGAATAAAAATCATTAAGACCAGAGAAAGGCCGGAACCTAAGTTCCAGTTGCTTCCCTTTGTAAACTCCTGTTCAATGACATTGCCGATCAAAAGGATCTTGCTTCCGCCCAACAGGTTTGAGATAACAAAGGTGGTAAGAGCCGGAACAAAAACCATGGTAATTCCGCTTACGATGCCGGGAATGCTAAGGGGCAGCAGAATCCGGAACAGGACCTGAAAGGTATTGGCGCCTAAGTCTCTGGCAGCGCTGATCACGTTATCGTCGATCTTCATCAGCACATTATAAATAGGCAGAACCATAAAAGGCAGGAAGTTATACACCATACCCAGGATAATGGCTCCCGGGGTGTTGATTAAGTTCTGGGCGGGCAGGTGAAGTGTGGATAAGATTCCGTTAATGACGCCGTTCTTTTCCAGCAGCGTCTGCCATGCCAGTGTCCGTAAAAGAAAGTTCATCCACATCGGCAGGATGAATATAAAAACAATAAAACTTCCCTGTCCGATTCCCCGGGAGCGGAGAATCATGGCAAGAGGATATGCAAGAATCAGGCATAACACGGTGCTGACCAAGGAAAGTTCTAAGGAAAGCCATAAAGCCTTTGCATGTTCTGGGGTAACGATGGATATGACGTTGGCCAGGGTAAATGCACCCGACCGGTCCGTCAATCCATAGACCACGATCAAAGCCAGCGGAATGATAATAAAGCCGATCATCCACATGATATATGGGCCGGATAATAATTTCTTACTCATTGATTCCAACTGCCTCCTCATCTTCAGAAGCGGGCTTGTTCATGATCTGGATATCAAACGGGTCCACATGAATGCCTACGCTCTGGCCTACGGGGAACATATCCGTACTGTGCACCAGCCACTCAAAGCCGTCAGGGGAAGTCACTTCCATTTCATAATGAACACCTTTAAAGATCAAGTGAGTGACCGTTCCCAAAAGACTGCCTTCCTCCGGCTTTACAAGGTCAATGTCTTCGGGGCGGATGACAACGTCGACCGGTTTGTTGACGCCAAAGCCCTTGTCCACGCAGGCGAATTTGGCACCGAAGATCTCCACCAGTTCATCCTTAAGCATAATGCCCGGCATAATGTTGCTTTCCCCGATAAAGTCAGCGACAAACGCATTTTCCGGTTCATTGTAGATGCTTTCCGGAGAACCCATCTGCTGGATATAGCCCTGGTTCATGACCACAATGGTGTCTGACATGGTCAGTGCTTCTTCCTGGTCATGGGTCACATAGATGAAGGTAATACCGAGTTCGTTTTTCAGACGGATCAGTTCATACTGCATATCCTGGCGCAGCTTTAAATCCAAAGCGCCCAGAGGCTCGTCTAACAAAAGAACTCTCGGTTCATTGACGATGGCTCTTGCGATGGCGATTCTCTGCTGCTGGCCGCCGCTTAAAGAGCTTACGGTACGGTTTTCGTAGCCGTCAAGATTGACCAGCTTTAAGGCATATTTGATCTTATCCTGGATGTACTTCTTTGGCTTATTCTTAATCTTTAAACCAAAGGCGATGTTCTCTGCTATGGACATGTGTGTAAATAAAGCATACTTTTGAAAAACCGTGTTCAACTGACGCTTGTTGGGAGGCAGGTTCGTAATATCCTGGCCTTCAAAAATCACCTGGCCCCTGCCCGGGCGTTCAAAGCCGCCGATGATACGGAGTGTCGTGGTCTTGCCGCAGCCGCTTGGTCCTAATAAAGTAACAAAAGTGTTCTCCTTTACAGAGAGATTCAAATCATCCAGTACCATGGTACCGTCAAAGCTTTTTGTAATATTCCGTAAATCAATTAATGGCTGACCCATGACCTTTTATCCTCCTGTCAAAAGCTAGGCGGGGAACTCACCCAGATGAGTGTGGCACCGGCCTTGCTGCTTAAATAATGTTTTTTATCTGATATAAAGTAAAAGGATTCCCCTTTTTTGGCTTTATATGTCTTATTTCCTAAATGAATGGAAATGTTCCCCTGTAAGATATAGCCGAATTCCTCTCCCTCATGGGGATTGTCGGGGTAAGTTTCTCCTCCTGCTTCCAGGGTCAGCAGGATAGGCTCCATCATATTCTTCTGGGCGTTGGGAATGATCCACCGGATCTCATTTTTAAGGTCCCCGTCGTGTTTTTCAAAATAGTCGCCCTTGCCGAACACGATCTGTTCCTCCGGGGTCTCATTGAAGAATTCCCCGATGGAGGTGCCGAGGCATTGTAAAATATCCATAAGAGTTGCAATGGAGGGAGATGTCAGGTCCCTTTCCAGCTGGGATATAAAACCCTTTGACAGCTCCGCACGGTCAGCCAGTTCTTCCTGAGTCAGTCCTTTTAACACACGCAGTTCCTTTAATTTTGTACCGATGTCCATATGCTCCTCCTTATTATTATGTTAAGCTGAAAGTTTACTTATACTAACTGACGATAAATATAAGCGAAAAGTTTAGTAATAATAAACAGGCAGCAAGATACATTATACTTATTTTTCCTGTTATGTCAATACTTTTTACGCAACTTTTTCCTTAACAAATAAGGAATCTTATGATATGATATTTGTTAGTTTACACAAGGAAAAATCCAGGAGGAAATATTATGATGAAAGGCAGATATATGGCTTATGTAGGCTCCTATTCCTACAACGGAAAAGCAAAGGGCATTACGGTATACGATGTCGATGTGGAAAAGGGCAGCTTTATTCCCAGATGCGAGGTAGAAGTAGATAATTCTTCTTATCTGGTCGCCTCCAGCAGCGGAAAGACCCTCTATTCCATTGCAGATGAAGGCGTCGTATCCTTCCGTATTCATGAGAACGGATCCATCACAAGGCTGAATTGTGCCGGCATTAAGGGAATGAGAGGCTGTCACCTGTCAACAGATGCAGAGGATAAATACCTCTTTGTTTCCGGATATCATGACGGAAAATGCACGGTGCTTCATTTAAATGAGGACGGCTCTGTCGGAGATATCGTTACAGGCGTGTTCCACAAAGGGCTGGGAAGCGTGGCAGAAAGGAACTTCCGCCCCCATATCAGCTGTTCCAGAAGAACACCGGACGGAAAGTTTATTATGGTGGCTGACCTTGGAATCGACCAGGTGAAGATTTACCGCTTTGATGAAAAAGAGGGGAAGATGATCTTAATGGATGCCATCCGCTGCGATCTGGAATCCGCGCCAAGATGCTTCCGCTTCAGTTCCGACGGGAAGTTTTTCTACCTGCTTTATGAATTAAAGAACGTGATCGATGTATTTACTTATGAAACCGGAGACCGTCTGCCAAAGATCGAGAAGATCCAGACGATCAAGACAACGGGAAAGACCCCTTTGACGCAGTTGACTGCCGCCTGCTCCATGCGTTTGGCAAATGATGAAACGCACATGTTCTGCGGCAATGCAGGAGATAATACGGTTACGGTCTATCACCGCGATCCAAAGACAGGACTTCTGACATTTTCCTGCTGCCTTCCCATCAGCGGAAGCTATCCCAAAGATATCTGTGTGTTCCCGGATGACAGGCATATCGCTTCCATCAACCATGAGACAGGCAGTATCACGTTCTTTACCGTGGATTATGAAAAAGGACTGCTCATCATGAACGGCAAGGAATTAAAGGTCAATGAACCCAACAGCTGTGTGATCGTAAAGGTCAGCGGTTAAACGATTTAGAAAGCGGAAAGGAAAGACATACATGGCAGGATCAACACTGGGGACAATATGGAAGATAACCACATGGGGGGAATCCCATGGAAAGGGAATCGGGGTGGTCGTGGATGGCTGCCCGGCAGGACTTGCTCTTGAAGAAGCAGATATCCAGAACTATTTAAACCGCAGAAAACCGGGACAGAGCAAATTTACCACAAAGCGTCAGGAGTCGGATCAGGTGGAGATTCTTTCCGGTGTTTTTGAGGGAAAGACGACGGGGACGCCCATTTCCATGATCGTATGGAATACAGACCAGCGTTCCAGGGATTACGGCAACCTTGCAGAGGTCTACCGTCCCGGACATGCAGATTATACTTATGATGCAAAGTACGGGGTTCGGGATTACCGGGGAGGCGGCCGTTCTTCCGGAAGAGAGACCATTGCAAGGGTGGCTGCCGGAGCCATTGCGGCCGCTTTTTTAAAGAAGCTGGGCATAACGGTAACGGCTTATACCAGGTCCGTAGGGCCTTATGAAGCGGTTCCGGAACATTTTTGTATAGAAGAAAGAGACAAGAACCGCCTCTACATGCCGGACAAGGAGACAGCTGCCCAGGCCGAAGCCTATCTGGAAAAGATGATGGCAGAAACGGACTCCGTCGGAGGTGTGGTGGAATGTACCATTGACGGCGTACCTGCCGGAATTGGAGATCCTGTATTTGAAAAATACGATGCGGCGCTTGCAAAAGCGGTCATGTCCATCGGAGCGGTAAAGGGATTTGAGATCGGAGATGGTTTTGCTGCTTCCCGTGCCCTTGGTTCCCAGAACAATGACAGTTTTATAAGAGGCACCAAAAATGCAGTGGAAAAGGCAACCAATCATTCCGGCGGTATTCTTGGCGGCATCAGTGATGGTTCCAGAGTCATATTCCGTGCGGCATTTAAGCCCACCCCATCCATTGCCAAGTCCCAGAAGACGGTGACAAGGCAGGGAGAAGAGACCGAGATTGAGATCAAGGGACGCCATGACCCTATTATTGTTCCGAGAGCTGTTGTCGTGGTGGAAGCCATGGCAGCCATTACAACCGCAGACTTGCTTCTTGCCAACATGGCATCAAGAATGGATCATATTGTCTCTTTCTATGGGTGTGAAAGCAGAACACTCAGTGAAGACATAGAATGTTGATAAAATCCGGTATTTATGATATGGTAAATGCCGCATATACTTTTATAGAGACAGGAGAAAAAACATGAAGATTGCAATGGGAAATGACCATACGGCCATAGAAATGAAGAATGAGATCAAAAAGTTTGTAGAAAGCAAGGGATACGAAGTCATTGATTTTGGAACCAATGCAACGGAAAGCTGTGACTATCCGGAGTATGGCGAAAAGGTAGGCCGTGCGGTGGCAAACGGAGAGGCTGATCTTGGAATTGCCATCTGCGGGACCGGAGTGGGAATCTCTCTTGCCTGCAATAAGGTAAAGGGAATCCGGGCCTGTGTTTGCAGCGAGCCTTACACGGCAAAGCTTTCCAGAATGCACAACGATTCCAATGTGCTTTGCTTCGGCGCACGTGTCATCGGCGTGGAGATGGCAAAGATGATCACGGAAGAATGGCTAGATGCCGCTTACGAAGGCGGAAGACATCAGCGCCGTGTAGATATGGTGATGGATATTGAGAACAGATAGCAGGTTGAATTGATTTCAGGATTTACCGGGGCCGTGAGGAAAGACCATGACGGCTCCGGTTTTTATTTTTAAGGGATTATTTGTCTTTTACCATATCCGCCAGCATATTCTCCATCTGCTGAAGAAAATCAATAATGCTGCAGATGATTCTGGATTTCCGGCTCATTTTCAGATTGAGATTTTCTATTTTTTCTCCAAAGGAATCTACCACATCGGAGATAGCACCCGTACCCTGGGCGGCACCGTGCATGCGGACGCTTGTAGCATCAATATCTGTAATGATCTGTTTGCTGAAATTTTTGATTTCCTCCGTACAGGCGCTGACCTGGCGGATGTTTTCCTGTACCTCGTCAACCTTTTGCAGATTTGACAAACTGGAAGCCTTTGATGCTTCGATTTCGTTATGTACATCGCTGATTCCCTGAAACAGGGTGTGGATGCTCTCGTCAATACCGTCGACCAGATCCTTGGTGGACTTGGAAAGAAGACGGATCTGCTCTGCAATAACGGCAAACCCTTTGCCGGCTTCTCCAGCCCTTGCTGCCTCAATGGAAGCATTCAAAGCCAGCAGATTGGTCTGGGAAGCGATGCCGGTAATGGAATTGGACAGGTTCTGAATATTAAAGAAATCATGTTCCAGACGCTGGAAGACATCTGCAATGGCATCCAGCTGCTGATTGGTTCCCCGGATATTATCGGTCAGTCCGTTGGCATTTTGTGTGGTGTTTGCGATCACTCCGTTGGAACGGTCGATGACCTCATTGATTTCATTGGCATAAGAACCGAATTTCTTGAAGTCGTCGTTGATCTCATTGATTTTTTTATTGATGGAGGCAATCTGTTCGTAGGTCCTTGTAATATCCTCCATATATTTTGATACCTCTGCTTCTTCCTCCATCAGCTGCTCGATTTTTTCTTCGATGTGCAGGACTCCGAACTGGAGACTTTTTTCCATCCGCCTGTCCTGTTTTACAGAAGCCTCACTGTTTTCCTGGGGGCTCTCCCAATTCTGCTGATTTTTTTCCCTTTTACGAAACAAACCCATGGTACGTTCCTCCTACTCAAATACAGCCAATACCATTGTCTGGTTAAAATGCTGTTCGTTTAATTGTTCTCCGTAACCTGCAAAGCCGATATAATCTCCTACAGAGCTTCCTACGGTGGTAGCGAACTGACTGAGGTAGCCATCCGCTTCAAAAAGAAGAGACCTGGCAAGACAATTTACCATTAAAGTAAGGCTTGGCCTGCTGCATTCCCGTTTTACCTGTTTTAAAGTCTCTCCAATGACAGACTGGTACTTATCTGCCTCCAGAAGGACTACCTGAGAATTGTTATAGATTCTGGCATGGTATTCCATGGCGGAACCGTTGACGACGGTGTTATTTGCCACAATATACATTTCATTTCCGATGATTCTTCCCATAGGTGACTGGTCCAGATACTTGGGCAGCTGGGATATGGATACTCCCAAAGCATCTGCCATTACTTTTGCTGCCGGCTTGTTGTCATATTCGTACACGATTCGTTTTCTCACATCAACCTTAGTGGCTTTGAAATAGTGGGTCGTGGGCTTGTAAATATTTTCCCGGTACAAATGGATCTTTCCGCCCAGATTTTCTATCATCACGAAGACACAGGCATTTTGATAGACCTGACCGTTCAAGGCGATCATGGTTTTTTCCGCCTTGCCCCTATCTCCGGCAGAGCCTCCGAACACAGGGATTCTCTTCTTTGCCGTAACCGCGTTTATCGTGGAAAGCACCAGTTCCTCGCACCGGATCAAAGCACTGGAAAATTCCAGACAAATGGTATTTTCCGGATTATTGAACTGGGAAGCACAGCGGGTTACCTGGTCTACGTACTTAAGGGAGTATTTATCTGCCTCCTGTAAAAGCCCGGCTTCACACCGGATGCCATCCTCAAACCCTATTAACATCAGGGTTTCCTTAAATGCTCCCTCCTTGCAAAAAGCAGCAAAGGTAGTCGATCCCATGGAAATGGCCTGGGGAAAACGTTCCCTGATTTCCCTTGCATATTCTTTAAATTGATCGACTCCGGAAAAAAAGAGGATTAATTTAGGGTTGTGCAGCTGGGAAGCGGCCTCCTCTACGGCTGTCTTTGGATTGCTGTTTTTGCTTTTTCCTATTTTGTAATTCATCTTATTATCCTTTCGTGCAATTGGAATGCGGCTTCTATTTCATTGACAAGATCCGGTTACAAAATGTCTGAAATGGAATAATTGTGTGATTTGTCTGTGATTGTATCACACCCGTTCTATATTTTCTATTAGAAAACAGAACAAAAAAATACAGTTTGAGTGAACTATTCCCATAAGAAAAGATTTTCTTTTGTTAATATTTTCCAAAAAGTAGTGTTTGTTTGTGAAAATTATTGACAGCAGCCACAAGAAATTTGGTTTTCTCTGTACAACCTGTTTTTGAGATGCTACAATCAGAGAAAAGAGCAGGGGAAGATTTACAAGATACCTGCAGCATTCAGGAAGAGGAGGAACAGCAGATGAAGAAGATCGGATTTATTGGTGTTGGAATCATGGGAAAGTCAATGGTACGCAATCTGATGAAAGCAGGCTTTGAAGTGGCGGTTTATACCAGAACCAGAGAAAAGGCTGAGGAGGTCATAAAGGAGGGGGCCAAATGGTGTGAAGATGTCAGCTCCTGTGCCAAGGGCAGAGATGCTGTGATCACCATCGTAGGATATCCGGCGGATGTAGAAGAAGTTTATTTTGGAGAAAAGGGCATATTGTCAAGTGCTGACCCGGGAACCTGTCTCATTGATATGACCACCACCAGCCCCAGGCTTGCCGTACGCATCTATGAGGAAGGGAAGAAGAAAGGATTAAAAGCCATCGATGCGCCTGTTACCGGAGGGGATACCGGGGCAAGGGAAGGAACCCTTACCATACTGGCCGGAGGAGATGAGGAAGATTTCAACCGCTGTCTGCCTGTATTTGAAGCCATGGGAAAGGCAATCAAATACCAGGGAAAAGCGGGGAACGGCCAGCATACCAAGATGTGCAACCAGATCGCCATTGCCGGCGCTTTATCCGGTGTCTGTGAGGCCCTGGCTTATGCAAGAGCCAATGGACTGGATGAAAGGACCATGGTGGAATCCATTGGAACAGGAGCCGCGGGCAGTGCCCAGTTAAAGGCTCTGGCCCCCCGCATCCTTTTAGGAGATTTTGCTCCGGGATTTTTTATCAAGCATTTCATCAAGGATATGAAAATCGCTGCAGAGGAAGCAAAGGATGCAAACCTCCATCTTGGAGTCCTGGAATACGTGCTGTCCATGTATGAGACTATGGCAGCGGAAGGTCACGGAGATGAGGGGACTCAGGCACTGGTGAAATATTACCAGTGGTGAAAAAAATGCAGGTCAGGAACGAAATCCTGATCTGCATTTTTATAATTTTTATTCTTACCAATGGCAAGATTATTGTATTTTCTTGATGGATGGGAAATAACGGAATAAGACCTTTGCAATAATTTTGTCCTTCTTCACATATTTATGATTCCATCTTCTGGCGTCTGCGGAAAAGTTACGGTTGTCGCCCAGCATAAAATAGGAATCCTCCGGAACTTCAAAGTGGGCATCCGGTTCCGGTTCCATAGGCTCCGGCAGATATGGTTCCTCAAGAGGAGTTTCGGAATTATTTAAATAAACTTTCCCGTTGCGGATATCAATGATATCTCCGGGAGTTCCAATGATCCGCTTCACGTAATAGGTTTTTCCCGTGGGATCATCCGGGAAATGAAAGATAACAACATCTCCCCGCTGCGGTTCAGAAAAATAATAGGACAGCCGGGACCCGATCACTCGGTCACCTGTCATAATGGTCTGTTCCATAGAGCCGCTTGGCACTCTGCTGTTGGCAATGATGAAATTATTCAGCACAAATGCAATGGCAGCTGCAGTAATAATAATTTTGATCCAGCTGATAAGTTCTTCTTTCCAGTTGAACGGCTTTTGTTCATTGGGCATGTTTTCGTCTCTTTTCATATCATTTTTCTTTTTGGCTTTACTGAGTGGTTCCATTACTGAGTGTATATGAGTTTGGAGCATAACGCAAGGGAGTTCACAAAATGGTAAGAAAATATTCACAAACGCTCCACGGAATCGCCATATTAGACTGGTAGTATAAATTCATAAAATACGGCACAAAGGGGGAATACTTTTGAGAGAGACAGGCAAAAGGGAAAATGGTTTGTTTATTATATCTGCAATCCTGTTTTTTGTTTCTCTGTTCCTGCAGATCATGGCAAGGAACGTACCTGGATTTGGCGAGTGGTATGCAAGAGTTGTTTATCCCGTTTTTGTCGGAAGCCTGGGAAGACTGTCCGGCCTGTTTCCTTTTGCTTTAATGGAAATTACCGCCTGCATTCTCATTTTCTTTTGTACCGCCTGTTTGATCCGATATTTTCGGAAAACGAAAAAGATCCTCATCGGCAGCCTGTTCCTTCTTACACTTTTCTTTTTTTTATTTACCATAAACTGCGGCATCAACTATTACCGGTACCCTTTTTCTGTTTATTCGGGCCTGGATATCAGAAAGTCCTCCAAAAAGGAACTAAGGGACTTATGTGAGAAGCTGACGGACACTTTAAATCAGATGTCGGAACAGGGAGTACCGGGGAAGTTTGACAAGGCAGTTTTGGAGGCAGAAAGTGTAACCTCCATGGAAAAGCTGGGAGAGGTCTATCCGGAGCTGTCCGGGTTTTACCCCAGGCCCAAGCCTTTGGCCTTCTCTTATCTTTTTTCCGTTCAGCAGCTTTGCGGCCAATATTCTCCATTTACGGCAGAAGCCATTTATAACCGTTCTATGCCCCAATATAATATTCCCCATACGGTCTGTCACGAGCTGTCTCATTTCAGAGGCTTCATGAGAGAGGATGAGGCTAATTTTATCGGGTATCTGGCCTGCATCGGTTCTGAACATGAGGCGTTCCGCTACAGCGGCTACTTGACCGGCTGGGTCTATGCCACCAATGCCCTGGCTAAGTCTGATCCCATGGCTTATTCGGAGCTTTCTGGACAGCTTTCCGGTCAGATTTGGGCAGATCTAAGGGATAATACGGAATTTTGGGGCCAATATGAAGGAAAGACTGCGGAAGTCTCCAATCTGCTCAACGACAGCTATTTAAAGCTGAACAGCCAGACGGACGGTGTTGACAGCTATGGCAGAATGGTGGATTTGATGCTTGCCTATGAGCGGTCGAAAGTTATGGAGGCCAGGGGTGGATATTGAAAAATCCATGAAGGAATGGTAAAATGATTTCCAGTTGGTAAAATATGTGGAGTTAGGAGACTATAAATGATATTTTTTACCCTTACCAGTTCGGTAGCGGATGAGGCGTTTGTAGATATCAAACAGGAGGTTCAGGAAAATTTAGAACAGCTTAAGCCGAATGTCCTCCTTGATACAATCAAAGGATGGGGACCGGATCTGATCGCCTTTGGGATCAAGCTTTTGATCGCCCTGCTGATCTTTTTTATCGGTTCCAGGATCATAAGGCTTTTTTATCATATGCTGGAACGTTCCTTTCAGAAGATGGACATGGAGGTCAGCTTAAGTAAGTTTCTTCTGTCCGTATTGAATGCAGGCATGTATTGTCTTCTGGGTTTTATTATCGCAGGTCAGATCGGAGTCAACTCTGCTTCCATCGTGGCCCTTCTTGGTTCTGCCAGTATTGCCATCGGTCTTGCGGTCCAGGGAAGCCTTGCGAATTTTGCAGGAGGGGTGCTGATTCTGATGATGAAGCCCTTCCGGGTGGGAGACTATATCGTTTCCAAAGACGGAGAGGGAACGGTTCGCACCATCGGTCTTGTTTATACGGTTTTAACCACTGCCGATAATAAGCAGGTGGTCATTCCCAACGGAACCCTGTCCAATTCGGCTCTCACCAATGTAACGGCCATGGAAAGCCGGAGGCTTGATGTGCTGATACGGATCAGCTATGGCTCGGATCTAAAAAAAGCCAAAGACGTTCTTGAGAAAATCCTCAAAAGCCATCCGGGTATCTTAAAAGAAGAGCTCATGGAAGTGTTTGTCAGCGATTTGACCGACCAGGGGGTGATTCTGGGAGTCAGGGGCTGGACACGTATGGAGGATTACTGGAGTGTCCGTGCAGAAGTGTTAGAACAGATCAAGCTGCGTCTGGAAGAGGAGGGGATCGAGATTCCCTGTAATCCCTTTTCCGCTTACATGAAATAAAAGGTTAAGTTAAGTTTCATTTTGAGATATTTGGTCAAAAAGTTTGTTTTTCAAGACTTTTTGACCATTTTTTGTTATAATAAGCTGGCCGTTTCTGAATAGACGGAGAAAAATGGACATTAGAGCGAGAGCTTTCATGCCATTTATTTTTAATATATGATTAGTCATGACTAACCTCACAGGCATCCGGCAGTTTCATGTAAATGCCTGTGCTGGGGGGAACATGGGAAAGGCGGAGATTTATATGGAAAAACTGACAAAGGCACAGATGCAGTATCTTCTCTCCTGGATCGGAGAAAAAAAGGAGAAACGCTCCTTTTATCATCTTGCAATTAAAAATAATGTATCTAAATCAACGGTTCAGAGAACCCTTAATGTTTTGGTAAACCGGGGATTTTTAAATCAGCAGTATGATTTGACCCCGGAGGGAGAGGGGTATGTAAACTGGTATCTGCCAAGGCACCGGTCTTTGGTTGGCTGGCTTTTGCTTCATGACATTGACCAAAAGCTGGCGGAATCCACCGCCCATACCTGGCTGGCCGTTACGGAAGATCCTGTAGTGGATATGCTTCTTAAGAACTGTCTGATCTGCAGCATCTGTAAGGTCCTGTCTGCAGAAAAGACTTCTGAGGAAGGTCCTGATATGGATTTATCCCAGTACCTGCCGGAAGGAATTTATCATGTTGACGTGGAATTTGTTAAAGATGGAGCAAATACTCCGGAACCGTCTATGGCAGATGGCGCGTTTGAAAAGCCGGCCCGACTGATCATTGCAAAAGGAAACAGCGTCATTGAGCTTAAGCGCCTGCGGGTGGTTCAGTTCTCTTACCGGAAAAATAATCTGATCAGCGGAATGCTCAAAACCATGGAGTATGTGGTAGAAGGAAAGAAAAAAAAGGCAGAGGTGGAGGGGGACTATGTGAGAATAAAGGCCTCCCATATTCAGTGGTCCTGTTCCAGAAATGAATTAGAACTGAAAGGGGAGCTTCGGATTTATGCCACATGCACAGCCGGAATCATACACATGCCAAAGAGTCCGGCTATTATGAAAATCAGTTTCAGCCACGATCCAAAGGTACAAATTGGTTCAATCATGCCATTTTCGTAAAAAACCGTATGACAATAGGTACACACATTTCTTGATAAAAAGGTGCTGTATTTGATAAAAAAGGAAAAATAAACCAATAATTATTGGTTTTTTCTCTTTATTTCGTATGACAATAGGTTCGGAATTAAGAATTGAATGAATATTGACAGTGTTTTTTTCGTATGTATATAATGCTGGTGTGCAAGGGAAATTTAGTGGTTTTCTTTTTTTATCAATAAGTTAGCTTAAACTAACTGTGCGGGAAAGGATCGTTTCATATGAATCTTGAAAAAGAGTTTGGACGGTTTCGGAAGAACTGGAAGCAGGGAAAATATAAAACCGTAATTCAAAGGGCAGGCATTGGAACTGCGGTCGTGTGTGCTGTGGTCCTTGGAAGATATTATATGGAGACAAGCAGGGCAGAAGAAGCGGTGAATCAGCTTCGGCAGACAAAGGAAGCCGCAAAGGAAGCCGGAGGAGGGGAGACCCTGACGGTCGGTGAGGGCAACGTGATGGCAGAGTATCAGGCCCTGTTTTCTGAAAATCCCGACCTTGAGGGCTGGCTTACCATTGAAGGAACCAGGGTGGATTACCCGGTCATGTGGACTCCGGAGGACCCGGAATATTACAGCCACAGAGGATTTGATAAGGAGAAGAGCAAAAACGGGCTTCTGTTTATGGACGAAGCCAGTGACGTATCAGAGTTTGGGGGAAATATCATCATATACGGCCACAACATGAAAAATGGTTCCATGTTCGCGGACCTTTTAAAGTATAAGGCTGAGGATTACTATAAAGAACACTCCATAATTCAGCTTGATACTCTTTATGAAACAAGGATGTATGAGATTGCCAGTGTGGTGACGGGCAATGATTTGGAAAAGCTTCCCTATGGATTTACAAATGCCGCTGATTCAAAAGCGGAGGAGGTCATTCAAGCGATGAAAGAAAATTCTATCTATGATACCGGGGTTGAGATCGGTTATGGAGATGATTTTTTAACCCTTTCCACCTGTGATTACAGCATAGAAAACGGAAGACTGGTGGTAATGGCCAGGAGGATTTCTTAGAATGAAGATTACAGAAAAAATAGTGGAGAAAAAATATCCTGGACAGCTCTTTCTGGCGGGAGCCATGGCGCTGGCAATAGGAATGACGGCTGTATGTCCGGGGACGGTTTTGGCGGCAGAGGAAGGAACCTATCTGGTAACGGTTACTCCCAGCTATAAGGACCCTGAGACAGGCAATATTGAAGATCCGGGAAACAATGAGGCCATTGGACAGGGAATGACTGAGCGCATGTGCGGGTCCACCGGGCTGTTAGAGGTAGACAGCACTGGAACCATGTACCTTACCGTACGGTATTATCTTTCCCAGTTTATCAGTGATGTGACATTTGAAGAAAGAGACGGAGGTTCTTTTACAGAATTGTCCTATAAGGAGGTTCAGTCAAAGGAGGCTGTGGAAGGTGCTTCAGATATTGGGGATAAGTACGGATATACGGATTACCGCATGAAGATAACCAGTCTGGATTCCGTATACCGGGGCAAAGCCTTTATAAAACCGGCAGGAAGAAATGTCATTTTCTTTTTCACAGCAAAGAATCCAGTCGCAGGAAGGGGGGATTTTGTTACGGAACATGCAAAGGAATCAAAGGAAACGGAATCAAAAGGCGGGGAAGTGCAGACAACCGGGCAATTTCAGGCAGAAGAAAATGACAGCTTGCTGTCTGATGACGGACTCCGTGAGGAAGCACACTCCCCCGATGGGAAAGAAGAGAACGGAAACGGCAGCGGAGAAGCCGATGATCCTGTGACTGGAATTCCTAAAAAGCCATCTTCAAAGAAAACAGCCGCAAAAGAGGTACAAAACCATAAAGGAGAAGCAGTGTCAGATCATCTGAATACCTCTTATGACCTGTCCCAGGTGCCCGTGGAGGAAGCCAGAATGCAGACCAGGCAGATGTTAGAGGAGGCAGTTGGAATTGTAAAGGTGACGGGAACGGGGGAGAAAGAGGGTAAGGAAGGCTTTCGGGTACCAAAAGAAGCCGGAAGCAGCCGGAAGGTCATGATGGGGCTGTTTGGAGTATCGGCGGTTCTGGCGGCTTATATGGGACTGGGACTTTTAAGACAGCGGCAGGGAGACAGACAATGAAAATAAAGAGAATCATAAATACGGTTATTGGAATCCTTGGATCGGCGTCCGTTGTTCTTACCGGCTGTGTGGATCAGACCGGAGGGGAGGTCAGAAATTCCAGTGCAGATAATCTTAAGATTGTAGCCACCTCTCCTGCGGTTACGGATATTATGGCAAGGCTTGACATAGAACTTGTTGGGGTGCCGGAATCCAGCCTTTCCCAGATTCCTGCCCGTTATGACGGTGTTACCAGGATTGGTTTAGCCATGAGCCCGGACATGGAGGTCATAAAAACACTGGATCCGGATTATGTGGTGGGCCCTGGGGCTCTCCAGTCAGATCTGGAGCCAAAGCTAGAGGCGGCAGGCGTAAAAGGAGTGTTCATTAATCTGGAAAGTGTGGAGGGACTGTATAAGAGTGTGGAAGAACTTGGAGAACTGTTTGGAAGACAGGAGGAGGCACAGAAGATGACAGACGAATTTTCTGCCTTTTATTACCAGTACCGCCGGGGGAATGAACATAAGGAAAGCCCCAGAGTGTTGGTCTTGATGGGCCTGCCCGGTTCCTATGTGGTGGCCACAGGCAAAAGCTATGTGGGAAGTCTGGTAAGGCTTGCGGGAGGAATTAATGTGTATGAAGAGGAGGAAAAGAATTTCATTACGGCCAATACGGAGGATATGCAGTCCAAGGATCCGGATATCATTCTAAGAGCCGCACATGCCATGCCGGAAGATGTAGTGCAGATGTTTAAGGATGAATTTGAAACAAACGACATATGGAAGCATTTTCGGGCGGTACAGGAGAAAAAGGTTTATGACCTGCCCTATGACCAGTTTGGCATGAGTGCCAAATTCAATTTTCCTGAGGCCCTGGACACTTTGCAGCCAATGATTTATGGGGAGGAATAAGTATGACAGACATCAGTGTGCAAAGCCATAAAAAGGCTGAAACAGGCAGCTATAAAGGAGTATATTTTCTTGGACTGCTGATTTTGTTTCTTATCACTGTTTACATATCGGTAAACACGGGAAGTCTGAACATTTCCATGGAGCAGCTGCTCTCCGGCCTTTTTGTGAAATACGATCCCGATGTAGCTGTCATATGGGATCTTCGATTTCCGAGAATTTTCATTGCTTCTTTAGGAGGTGCGGCTCTTTCCGTATCCGGCGTTCTTTTTCAGGCGTGTATGAAAAATCCCATCGCTGATCCGGGGATTATCGGAGTCAGCGCAGGGGCAGGTTTTGTGGCGGTGCTGATTGCAGGAATGTTTCCGTCCCTGTATTTCTTAACGCCCCTGTTTGCCTTTGCCGGAGGAATCCTCTCCTGCGGACTGGTATACCTGCTGGCATTTAAAAATGGTCTGAATCCTCTGCGGGTGATTCTTGTGGGAGTGGCGGTCAATGCAGTGTTTACAGGGCTTACCCAGGCCTTTCATTCCATGACAGGAGGCAGTATGACAGGGGTGGCCTCCATTGCAACCGCCAATATTTCACAGAAAACCTGGGAAGATGTATACATGATCTCCGGATATGTGGTGCTTGGGCTGGTGTTAGCCTTTGGAGCATTTTATAAATGTGATCTGCTGTCATTGAGTGACCAGACAGCCAGAGGGCTGGGGGTCAATGTGACCACCGCCAGAATTTCAGTTTCTTTCCTTGCTGTGGTGCTGGCCAGCATTTCCACCGCTGAGATGGGGGTGGTATCCTTTATCGGGCTGATTATTCCGCATATTGCAAGACTGCTGGTGGGCTCCAGCCATAAGGTACTTATCCCGTTTTCCATGCTGGGCGGCGCATTTCTCATGCTGCTGGCAGATACCCTGGGGCGGACCATTGCAGCCCCCTATGAAATATCAGCTTCCATTCTGCTTTCCATTGTGGGAGGCCCCATGCTGATAATCCTGATCCGAAGGAGTGAGAAAATCTATGGCGTGCAGTGAAGAATTACTGATGAAGGCGGATGACTTAACCTTTTCCTATGACGGGCAAAATAATATCATACAGGAACTAAAGCTTTCTGTAAAGCAGGGGAAAATCACAGTATTAATGGGAGCCAACGGCTGCGGAAAAAGCACGCTGTTTCAGTTGATGACAAAGAATCTGATTCCCGATCAGGGCAGGATCTTACTTGGAGAAAGGGACATTGAAGACATGAAGCGGAAAGAATTTGCAAAACACGTTGCCATTGTCCATCAAAACAACAGGGCACCTGCGGATTTAACGGTCAGTAAGCTGGTAAGCTATGGCCGGACACCCTATCTGAATGCGTTTCAGACAGCAGGCACCAGAGAGGATGAGGACATCATCAAATGGGCCTTGGAGGTAACGGATTTATGGTCCATAAAAGACCAGTGTGTTTCCCGGCTTTCCGGCGGACAGAGACAGAGAGTCTGGATCGCCATGGCACTTGCACAGAAAACAAAGATACTTTTTCTTGATGAACCCACCACTTATCTTGACATCCGGTATCAGATCGAGATCATGAAGCTGGTGCAAAAGCTGAATAAAGACTATGGAATTACGGTGATTATGGTGCTTCATGATATTAACCAGGCCATGGAATACGGAGACATTTTTGTTGGCATGAAGCATGGAAGGATCGTGGCAGAAGGAGCTCCAAAAGAAGTGATCGACAGTGAAATTCTTTTAAGGCTTTACGGAATCCGCCTCCCTGTGGTTGAAGTGGAACACCAAAAGTTTGTTCTTACGGTCTGACAAAGCCTGGAAATGTGGATGCCGGGCGCCCGTAGAAATACCGGATCAGATAAAAGAACACAAGGCTGTCCTGGAATGGACAGGAAAAACTATAAACTTCCCGGAAAGGGACAACATACAGGAGGTATCAGTTTATGAGAAACTTAAAAAGAATTGCAGTAGGTTTAACCGCAGCAGTCATGATGGCAGGCGGCGCTATGACCGCAATGGCAAACACCGCAGATGCTTATTTCTATTTACTTAAAGGCGGAAACTATGTAGCTGCCCCAATGGGACAGGATTGTGTTGGCAGTTACGACGTTTCCGGTGACGAAGTGACCCTCAATCTACAGGAAGCAAAGTATGTCAGCAACGGGCAGACTTATACTGGTAACATTGTCAAGGCTTTTATCGATGATAATGGAAATGGTGTGTTTGACGAGGATTCTGAGTTAGATCTGTTTAGAGAAGGCGAAAATGGAAATCAGATTGTATACAATAAGGATCCAGACGCTGCTGGCTATACAAACTTCACCATAACAATTGATGTGGATTCCGCTATGACTAAGACATTCAGTGTCTATATTCCGGATCTGAATTAATATTATCTGTTTTTGAACTCGGCCCCCGGTAGAAGTTTCTTGCAGGGGGCTGGTGTCAAAAGGAGGTGCAGACGTGCAGAGAGCACAATTGTAGAGGTGAAAAATGAAAAGCAAACTTTTAAAAATCGTTCTGGTATCAGCCTTGTTTCTTCTGCCTGCTACTGTCTGGGCTCAGATAAGTACAAACGTTTCAGCGAGTGTTTTTGAACAGAATAATGAGTCAGAAACGCAAGAAAAGCAGATTGTGCCGCTGCGAATCTACAATGGAACTAATTTGTATTCAGAGGGGAAATCACTGACAACGATAAGAAACCAAATCAGTGAAACTGCTTTGGTTGAAGAAGAGGGAAGTGGCTACAAGGTTACACTTCGCATCGGTTCATACCAGCTTCTTGACATGCTTCAGATTGTAAAGGAAGAAAAGGTAGATGAGGTGCTTGATGTGAACAATGCTGTGACTGGAGGAAAGCTCTCCAAGCTTCCAGCTGGCACTTTTACTCCTTGGAAAGGAGGAGAAGAGGCATATCAAGCTTGGGTTGATGGAAAAAAGGTGGATGCAAGCTACAATGATTACTATTATACAGAAGATGAGATGGTAATAGACCGTTCGGCAGATTCTGATATGGATGCTGGAACAGTAACAATCCATGTAAGTGATTTAAGTAAGCCAATTTTAGTAAAGACATATTCCAGTCTTTACGGAAAAGCAGCAAATCCAAGCAAGGAATTGCCTGTAAATCAGATTGTTTCATTAATGCCGGAAAGTGCAATGGAATATAAGACTCTGAAAGAGGGAACTTATTCCAAAAGACTTAAATGGATGGGTTATAAGCTGAATGAAACTATAACGTCTATCAGTCATACCCGTGTGAGTCAGGCAGGGGCGGATAATTTTTTCTCAACAGGAATTACAGATGCCGTATCGGTAAAGGTTGACGCAAACGGAGCTGTTTTTGCAACGCTTCAAATAAAACAGCTGGAAGAAGGTAATGATAACCAGATAGTAAAGATAGAACGTGCAGTACGAAGAAATACTTCTGATAATGAAGGATATACTGCTAGCAATGTGAAAAAGCTACTGTCAGAGTATCATGCAGAATATGAGGAACTTGAAATCAAGGATGGGCAGGTAGTGGTACCTGTGCGTGATTTAATATATGGCCAGGGATTGCGGGTTTCCACAAAGAAAATGCAAGAGGCCAATCAGACTAAGCTGCCTGAAAAGTATCAGTATAACTATGTATTTTTACATATCTGGGCAGGAGAGGCAGAGGAGAAGGTAACGTATTCCCATGCAGATACCGGGATTTCCGTTGTGTACTATAAAAGTGATTTTCCAGATGGAACTCCGGAGATTGGTGTAACGGCAGAAGCAGATTATCTGACAGAATCTACGTTCAACAGTTATGTAAATTTCTCGAAGGATTACAGAGTCTATACGATCAAAGTTTCAGATAGCAGCGGAAAGAAGGTAAATACCGTTAATCCGGTAAAAAAGGTCATTCCGATTCCGGAAGGATGGGACATTGAAACCTTACAGATTTTACGGCGCGGCGAAGATAATGTATCGGCCGAATTGTCACCTGGCAATTACTTAAATAAGGAAAAAAATGCACTTGTTTTTTCTGATAATACCATTGGTAATAACAACTGTACTTTGTTTATCTATGATGCAGGAAAAGCAGAAAGTGCCGAAGGTCTGGAAGACGGGCTATACAAAACCAAGGTGGGAATCGGCCATAAAGATAATTCCCTGCGGGTATCCTTATCGAATGTTGCATTTGCAGAAAAAGATGCTTATATCGAAGTGAAGGATGGCCTGGCTACTTTGTATACGGATGTGGGAAGCGCCTCCTTTGGTACCCAGTCCGGCTACTTAAGTAACATGTTTTATCTGGATGGTGAAAATAACGAGGCAAAAAATGAGGTTGCTTATTTAAAATATGGGACAGATGATGCCGGAAATGTACGTGTCAATACGGACCAGAAGCAGTATATGGCCTTTGAGGTTGAGCGCGTAGCCTTCCCCCTTAAGAATCCTACAAAAAGCAATACCTACTGGGTCAGCTTTTACATTCCGGCAATGGATGCCATCGCAGGAGGATTGCCCGGCAGCGGAAAATCAGAGCAGTCGGCGCAGGTGCGGCTAACCCAGATCGAAAAGGTGGAAAACGGTGAAAATCCCATTCATGTATATGACCAGAGTGTTGTTTTAGCAGGGGCTTCCTATCTTGGCTTTTTAGGAGAAAACGGGGGCTGGAGCGATGATAAGGCTTCCTATGCAAAAAGGATCAGCCAGGAGACAAAAGAACAGATAGCAAATGGATCTGTTGTTACGGAGAAGCCGGAAGGGGTTGCTCATGCGCTGGCCATTTTAAACGCTGCCGCCAACTCTCTGACTCTGGAAAAGGGAATCTATGAGATTCCGGTAATTAATAAGGAAGATTGGAGTGATTATAAAACACCGGTAAACGTGATGATCAAAGACGGAAACATGACCTTGCAGATTGAAAAAGCAGACCAGTCGCTCATGCCATTGGTTGAATACCACGGAGATTATGGAAATTATCAAACCGATGCAAGCGTATCCGAGGACGGAAAACGTGTGAGTTTTACCGTTCCCTACACAGAAGCGCCTCTTGCCGTAAAGACGGGGTTAGAAGAACTGGTTCTGTCATTGGATTTTGCCAATGCAAAGCGTATGAGTGCCGATCTTTCGTCTCTGAAGCTTCTTCTTGAAAAGGCAAAAGAAATAAAGTCCGGTGAAACTAGATATACGACCAGCACCGAAAAGGTTCTGACAGACGAAATCAAAAATACAGAAGCTCTTTTAGAAACATTTGATGCCGGTCAGGCAAAAATCAATGATCAGAACCAGTCACTTTTGCTGGCTATTGACGGTCTTTTGGAAAGAGCCAATTTGACACAGTTAAAAAAAGATCTGGTTCAGGCGGTAAAGGCTTCCAGGAATACGGACTATACGGAAAAAAGCAGAAAAAACCTGACGTCTCTCATTGATGAGATTCAAAAGCAGATTCAGAAGGAAGACGATGTCAGCAAGAAAGATGCAGATAATTACAGAAACCGGCTTGAGGAAAAAATGGCTGCCCTGGAAGAAGGGGACGATGATAACGGAAATGACACTGAAACCGATGGAAGCTTAAAATCCTTCTTAAAGGATTATGAATCCTGGGTAAAGGAAGAAAACTTTACAAAAGAATCCTGGGATGAATTTGCGGTGTCAATGAGTGAGGCAGAAGACCTTCTTTTAAAAGGAGACTTAACAAAAACAGAGGAAGAAGAAGCAATTCAGAAGCTTTTGGAAGCCAGAAACAAGCTGATTGCAGATACTGGCACAGAGAACCGTCTGGCTTCCCTGGCTGAAACTCTTAAAGAGATTAAAGACCGTTCCAGTGAATACGCAGGTCTTTTGACTTACGGACAGCTGGAAGCCTCTATGGAAGCGGCTGAACTGGCCATAGAAGGTAACTGTTATTTGACAAATCAGGAAATAACCCTGCTTGAAAAATCTCTAAAAGCTCACGATAAAGTCTGTGAAGCCGAAGCAAACGGACCAAATGAGACACAGAGTCTGCAAATGGAGATTCCTGAACTTCAGCTGGAAGATTTAAAAGGACTGGAGGAAAAGAAAACAGTCAAACTGCCGGAAAAAACTGTGTCTGAAACAGAACCATTGACAGAGTCTGAACCGGGAACAGAGACCGGTGCAGATGAGACGGAGGAGGAAGCGGAAGCCAAGGCAAACTCTGAAACAAAGGCAGATGCGGAAGGCAAAGCCAAAGCCGAAACAAAGACAGATGCGGAAAGCAAGGCCAAAGCTGAAACAAAGACAGAGGCGGAAAGCAGGGCCAAAGCTGAAACTAAGACAGAGGCGGAAACTAAAGCAAAGGTAGAAACTGAGACAAACTCTGAAACAAAGGCAGATGCAGAAACAAAGACAAAAGCAGAGACCAATGCAAATGCAGAAAACAAAGCAAAAGCGGAAACGAAGGCAGAGACGGAAGCTAAGTTTAAAACAGAAACTAAGTCAGCTGCCCAATCATTTGCCCAAGCCAAAGAATCTGTAAAGACCGCCAGCATTTCCCGAAATAATACATACATTCTCACAGCACCAGACTCCACCGACACAAAAAAGGATGGAACCTATTCCGTTGATTATGATCTATGGAAATGGAATGAGAATAAGGCTTCCATGGGCAATCCTGCCATGGATTACGGAACGGAGCCTGGGAAGATTATCCGGGACAATGGTAAATGGACGCTCTATATTCATTTTAACAAAATGAAATATGATAGATTTGAAGGCAGCTTAAGAACCATGAAAAAGATGATAGACCTAAAGGAGAATGAGGACGGGATTTCTTATAAGACACAGAAGGCGGATTACCCAAAGACCGTGTCAGATTTTCCTGATCTCTTAGGCTTTGTCGTTACCCCGGAAAGCGGAAAGCAGTTTACATACCTGCCGGTAGAAGTGGAAGTAGATGTACCCGGTATGGCACTTGGAGCGCAGAATGCAAGGCTTCGGGTGGATTGGGACAGTCTGGACTATATCAATGGTTCCACGGATATAGATTCCTCCCTGGATTTGGAAGAACTGCAAAAAGCCATAGAAAAGGCAGAAAAGCTGGAATCAAAGAAATCTGCCTATACCCCATTCAGCTGGAAGGTATTAACCGAAAGCATAAAGACAGCTAAGGAAATCAAAGCCTCCAGTCTGGCGACTCAGGAGATGGCAGACAGTCAGGTGAAGGCCATGGAAGCAAGCATTGATGCTTTGGTGAAGGTGGCGGACGACAGCACTCTGTCGAACTTAAGCAGCGTACTGATGGAAGCCTATCTGGCAGAAGAGTCGGATTACAGCATCAATGCCTGGAAAGAGCTGGAGCGTGCCAGGACGTTTGCGGAGGGCATTCAGGAAGCGGATCATGTGACAGAGGGAATGGTAAAGCAGGCAGTTTTAAGCCTGACCGCAGCCATCGACCGGACCGGAGGCGGCAGCGGCAAGGATGAAGATGGATTAAGCACATCGGTTCTTGAGCGGTTGATCCGTCTGGCAGAAAAAGAAACAGAAGGAAACTATACCAGGGAAAGCTGGAAGGACCTTGAGTCTGCTCTTAAGGAGGCAAAATCAGTTCTTATCAAAGCGGCCAGGAATCAGTGCACCCAGGGAGACATTGATGAACAGACCTTACTGCTCAAAGAGGCCTACAACAGCTTAAAAAAGGAGCAGAAACCGGATACAGAGACTGGAACTGTCAATTACAAGTACTTAAAAGCCTTGATAACAAGATCCAAGGAATTCCTGGCACTTTCCTCAAAATACACCGATGAATCCATTCGCAGGCTCCTTTTGGAGTACGACACAGCAGTGCTTATGCTTGAGGATGATTCTGTTGTACAAGAGGATGTAGATGAGCAGAAGGAAAATCTTCGCACTGCGATCAATGGGCTGGAAGTCGCCTCTGATCCTTCATCTTCAACAGGCAGCGGAGACGACAAGGGAAGTAAAAGTAGCAGTAAAAGTAGCAGTAAAAGCGGACGTAAGGATGGCTATTACAAGGTAAAGGTACGTTTGTGGCATGCGTCCATGGATAAAGCCTCCCTGGGAGAATCCGCCATTTTGCCGACGGCATACGTGATGATTGAGGATGGCGATGTTACCATGCGTCTTCAGACAAAGAAAATGTCCCTTCAGGGAATTACAGCCCATCTCCATGACTTTTATATTTATAATGACGGGGATTATGAGACCACAGATCTGATATCAACCGAAGGCAATAAGTGGATCTTTGAATTTGAACTGCCCGATGATGACAGTAAATATTATAAGTGTCAGGTGGACCCCCAGGTAGAGGTAATGGGCAGTGATCCGGTGAAGGCACGGCTTAAGGTTGACTGGAGTTCTATAAGCAAATCCACAGAGGATGCTTGGGATGATTTATCCGGTGATGTAGATGAAGATAAGGATGATACCTCCAAAACCGGAACAGCAGCCAGTGTGTCTGAATTGATCAGCTCTGAGACAGGAATCCGGATCAGGGGAAATACAGGCGGTCCTGCAGTAACTGTGGAAGTGAGCAAAAAGACCAGCGGAACCGAGTATGAAAAAGCTCAGGCAGCCTTAAGCGAAACGGTCAATCATTTTGTACTCTATGACATCAAACTGAAGTCCGGCTCAAGCTACATACAGCCAAAGGAGTCAGTCACACTTCGCATTCCCGTTCCAACAGGTTATGATACGGAAAAGCTGATCCTTTACCGGATCAATGACGAGGGCGAAAAAGAAGAGATAAGCGGCAAGATGAACGGAAGTTATTATGAAGCCAGTGTAGACCATTTCAGCCTCTATGCCCTGGCAGAAAGCGATTATGTACTTGCAGCATCTTCCTCAAAGGTAAGTGCCATGTCAGAGGATAAAAAAGCCGGAGACGGAACGAAGACCGGTTCTGGCAGCAGTAAAGGTCTTAAATCCTCATTAAAGAAAGGCACCACGAGAAATGAAAAAGCAGGAGAAGACCGGAATGGTTCCGCTTCTTTGCAGACAGCAGCCGGACGGGTAATCCCCTACACCGGGGACCGGACTCCCGTAAAAGAGCTGATGGGAGCAGGCGTTTTTGCAGTCCTTATAGCCCTTTTAAGTGGAGTGGGGAGAAAAAAAGAGGAGTACCAGTCTGAACGTTAAGATTTCCGTTAATACCCAGGCGGCAGGCTAAAACTGCCGTCTCCAGGGTCTGGGGCCCTGGCAAGTGCCCTGGTCTTCCATGACATTTGCCAGGCCCTCAGAAAGAGTGTTACCATATTAAAGGAGAAAATGATGATAAAAAAACGTCTTATCCGTCTGATGGCGGATTCCAGAAAGTATATTGTCCATAATGTTTTGTGGCAATGGGCGGCTCTTTGTGCGTCCATAGGAATCATGATAACAGCCGGACAGCTTTTAGAAATGGGATACCGGGAAAGGCTGACTTTCAAAGCCGTCATTCTGTCTGCAGTGACAATTATGCTGTGTGCGGCTCTTCGGATGACCTGTACCAGAAAAGCTGCTTTGGCCTCAGATCTTGCAGGAAGCGATGTGAAAAAGGAATTAAGAAGGCTGCTTTATAAAAAACTGACCAGTCTGGGAGCCTCGTATCACGAAAAGGTACCGACTGCTCAGGCGGTGCAGGTGGCAGTAGAAGGTGTGGAGCAGTTGGAAATCTATTTCGGCAAGTATCTTCCGCAGCTGTTTTACAGTCTCCTGGCTCCGCTCACCCTGTTTGCCGTTTTATCCTTTATTAATTGGAGGGCAAGTCTCATTCTTTTAATCTGTGTTCCCATGATTCCCATTACCATTATGGCCGTACAAAAAGCAGCAAAAAGGCTGCTGAAAAAATATTGGGGGATTTACACCGAGCTGGGTGACAGTTTTCTGGAAAACCTTCAGGGGCTTACCACCCTTAAGATTTATCAGGCAGACGGAGATAAAGCGGTGAAGATGAATGCGGAAGCAGAGCATTTCAGAAAGATTACCATGAAAGTGCTGATGATGCAGCTTAACTCCATGATCGTCATGGATGTCGTGGCTTACGGTGGAGCTGCCATCGGCATGATTGCTGCGGTAAAAGGGTATTTATCCGGAGCCTCCGGCTTAGGAGGAGCCCTGACCATTATCCTGTTGTCTGCGGAGTTTTTTATTCCCATGCGTCTGTTGGGCTCCTTTTTTCACATTGCCATGAATGGAATGGCCGCTTCTGACAAGCTGTTTGAGATTCTGGATATTCCGGAAGGGAAAAAGGGAGAAGGAGTGCTTAAAGAAGGACCTGTGGAGATTACGGTCCGTGACCTGGAGTTTTCCTATGATCCTGGAAGGAAAATACTGGATAAGGTCTCCATAGAACTTGATAAAAAGGGGCTGGTGTCTTTCGTAGGTATCTCCGGATGCGGGAAAAGCACCATTGCCCGCCTTCTTTCCGGCGGTCAGAGCGGGTACGGGGGAGAGATCCGGCTAAACGGCCTGGAACTTTCCGGGATTTCAGAGGCAAGTCTTGTATCTAAGGTGACTCTGGTCAGCCATAACAGCTATATTTTTAAAGGCACGGTAGAGGATAATTTACGAATGGCTGCACCGGATGCCTCAAAGGAGCTGCTTTTGGAGGTGCTTAGGGAAGTGGATCTGTATGGCTTTCTTATGGAACAAAACGGCTTAAACACAGAACTTACCGGGCAGGGACTTAATTTATCCGGCGGACAGCGCCAGAGACTTGCCCTTGCCAGAGCGCTGCTTCATGACACACCCGTATATATTTTTGATGAAGCAACCTCTAATATTGATGCGGAAAGCGAGAGCCGGATTATGTCAGTCATTAAAAAGCTTGCAGAAAAGCGCTTGGTTCTTTTGATTTCCCACCGTCTGGCAAATGTTGTGGATTCTGTTCAGATCTATACCTTAAAAGAAGGGAAAATCGCGGAAGCCGGAAGTCATAAGGAGCTGATCGGAAAGAACGGAGTGTATGCAGGGATTTATCTGGAGCAGAAAAAGCTGGAGGCTTACGCGCTGGGAGAATCCGATTCAAAGGCAGTGATCAGGCAAATGAAAGAAGAAGGAGTAAGGTATGCATAGCAGAAGATCAGGAATCAAAATCATGGGACGGTTAATTGGGCTCATAAAGCCCCTTATTCTTATTATGCTTTTTGCCGTAACCCTGGGAGTTACGGGGTATTTATGCGCCATCCTTCTGACGGTTTATGCCGCCGCCGGAATCTTACTGGTTCTGGATTTTCCTCTGCCGTTTTTCTTTCCGGCATCAATCAAAGGAATATTTATTGTCATGGCAGTTCTTTCTTTATTAAGGGGAATTCTTCATTATGGAGAACAGGACTGCAACCATTACATCGCATTCAAACTTCTGGCAGATATCAGGGGAAAGGTTTTTCAGGCCTTAAGGGCTCTTTGTCCTGCCAAACTGGAGGGAAGAGATAAAGGGAACTTGATCTCCGTGATCACCAGTGATATCGAATTATTAGAAGTATTTTATGCACATACAATTTCCCCTGTCTGCATTGCCTTTTTATCCAGCCTATTCATGGTCCTTTTTATGGGCAGCATCCACCCTTTCTGCGGCCTGCTGGCTTTTGCAGGTTACGTAACCGTTGGAGTCCTGCTTCCTGTCTGGAATTCAAAGCGGGGGTCTTTGGCAGGGGTAGAATACCGCAGTCAGTTTGGAATGCTTAACAGCTTTATTCTGGATAGCTTGCGTGGACTTAGGGAAACCATTCAGTACGGCCAGGAACGGACACGGCTGATGGAGCTGGAGGAAGGCTCTGAACAGTTATCCCGCTGCCAGAGCACCTTAAAAAAGCTGGAGGGCAGTTCTGCGGCAGTTACCGGAGCCTGCATGACAGGCTTTTCCTTTATCATGCTGTTCTTGACCCTGTGGCTGAATCAAAAGGAAGCCATCGGCTTTGATGGGGCTGTTCTGGCAACCGTTGCCACGATGAGTTCCTTTGGTCCGGTGATTGCTTTGTCCGGTCTGTCCAATAATTTAAACCAGACCCTGGCCTGTGGAGAACGGGTATTGTCTGTTCTGGAGGAAGCACCGGAGGTTTGGCAGGTATCCGGAAAACCGGAAACAGGCTTTTTCGGTGCAGCGGCCGATCATGTAACCTTTTCCTATGAAGAAGAGACCGTATTAAATGATATCTCCATGGATATTCCGAAAAAAAAGATCATTGGAATCCATGGGAAAAGCGGTTCTGGAAAATCCACCCTTTTAAAGCTTTTCATGCGGTTCTGGGATGTAAAGGAGGGACAGATTCTTGTTTCAGGGCGAAATGTAAAAGATATCAATACCAATGATCTGCGGAATATGGAAGGCTACGTGACTCAGGATACGGTGCTGTTTTGCGATACTATCGCAAATAATATCTCCGTGGGCAGAGCCGGCGCATCAAGAGAAGAAATCATGGAGGCAGCAAGAAAAGCCTCCCTCCATGATTTCATAAGTTCCCTTCCAGACGGGTATGATACCAGTGTAGGAGAACTGGGAGACCGGCTTTCTGGCGGAGAACGCCAGAGAATCGGTATTGCCAGAGCCTTTCTTCATAATGCCCCTTTGCTGCTTCTTGATGAGCCTACCAGCAATCTGGACAGCTTAAATGAGGGCATTATCTTAAAGGCCCTGAAGGAAGAGAGGGAGGAGAGGACCGTGGTTATCGTATCCCACAGAGCCTCCACCATGAACGTTGCTGACGAAATCTGGGAGATGGATGGAGCCAGGATTTCATAAAACAGGGAAACACAGAAAGGGAAGGATTCCGGTGATTTGTAAAAAGATAATGAAGGCAGCAGGCAGGCTGGCAGAAGCCACAGGAATATTAAAATGGCCGGAACGTTAAAGGAGTGATAGAATTGAATTCCAGGGAATCAAGTGAAAATTATCTAAAGGCGATTCTGATTCTCAGGCAGGTCCGGGAAGATATCAGGTGTATTGATCTGGCAAGATATATGGGCTATTCAAAAGCCAGTGTCAGCCATGCCGTGGCAATACTTAAGAAGAACGGATTGCTTGAAAAGGAGGGAACCTATTTAAAACTTACTGCTCAGGGAGAAAAACTGTCAAGGCAGGTATTGGAAAAACACAGTTTTTTTACTCATTTGCTCATAAAATGCGGAGTAGAGGAGAAACTGGCAGCAAAGGAAGCATGCAAAATGGAGCATGTAATCAGCAATGACAGCTTAAATAAAATGAGAAATAAACTGGTGACGAAAGGCTTGTTTACGGAGTAAATATTGAGAAGTAACGGCCCGGTGCGGAGTGGTATTGACTGTTGGAAAGGAACGTGAACGGACTTATGAATATTCAGGAAAAGAAAGAAAGTGAAATGCAGATTACATATCAGATGATTGCCTTATACTGCAGGAAAAAGCATGGAACGAAAAAGGATTTGTGCGGCGAATGCAGAGAACTGGAAGCCTATGCGCGCAGCCGCACGGCATGTTGTCCTTTTACAGAGACAAAGACCTTCTGTTCTCAATGCAAGGTACACTGCTACCGGACAGATATGAGGGAAAGAATCCGGGAGGTCATGCGGTTTTCAGGGATGAGGTTATTTTTCCGGCATCCGGTCATGGTCTCCCGGCATATGATAGAAACGAAAAAGGCAGGGAAAAGCTGATATGAAGATAAAAAAGAAAATTTTATGTGCCCTGGGAATTCTTCTTACAGGGCTTGGAGCCGTAGGGGCAGTGGTCCCGCTGCTCCCTGCATTTCCATTTTTAATGGGGGCCATGTTCTGCTTTGCCAGAAGCAGCGAAAAATTCCATACCTGGTTTATGAACAGCAGACTGTATAAAAATAATCTGGAAAGCTATGTGAAGCAGCGTGCAATGACGGTGAAAACAAAGCTCACTTTGATGACCAGCCTGACGATTGCCATGTCCATAGGCTTTTTCTTTATGGGCCAGGTCCCTGCCGGAAGAATCATTCTGGCTTTTGTCTGGCTGTTTCACATTGTTTTCTTTCTCTTTGGGATTAAAACAATAAAAGCGGAGCGACAGGAGAGCGCTCCGCAACAGGAATGTTAGTCACAAACGTTATTTGATTTTGTAGGTTACAGTTACCTGTGCCTGGACCTTTAGCTGTCCCGGTTCCACTACCATGGATTTCGGGCTGCTCTGATCCGCATTTTCTGCAGCAGTGTAGCCAACATAACGGGTATCGTTATAGGTGCTGACCTCTTCCACGTGGAAGATATCTCCAAGTGAAGTGCCGCTGGCGGCTGCAATGGCCTCGGCCTTTGTCTTTGAAGAGGCAATAGCCTTTTTCAGGGCCTCCTGATAGCTTTCGTCATACTTGCTGGATAAATAGGAGATGCGGTCAATGTTATTGATTCCGGCATCGATGCTGGAGGAAACCAGAGTGCCCACCTTATCGATAGGAAGATCGGAAACCAGGATGCTGGTGCGCATCTGATAGCCTGTGATTTTCTGCCCGGAAGTATAGTCATAAATCGGCTCGAGCCCGTAATTGGAAGTCTGGATAGACTTTTCATCCACACCGGACTGTTTTAAGAAATCAATGACCTTATTTAAGTCCTGGCTGTTCTTCTCCTGAGCGGCTTTCGGGTCTGCTTCCTGAGTGGAAACTGCAAAATTGACTTCCGCCATGTCAGGCGTAATCTTTACTTCTTCTGTGCTCTGTACCTCAATGGTACTTGCGGCTTTATTATCAACGGATACATTGGCAGCAGATGCTGCAGTTGGAAGTGTCTGTGCACATGCCGTAAGGCTCAGTGCGGAGGCAGCAACAAAAATGGCGGCCAGTGGTTTGTTAATTTTTCTCATTTTAAATCCCTCCTTATACCATTATTTTACAGGAAAAATGCAGACATTGTATTTCTTTTCTCTTAACATTCCATATCAAAATTCATAGGTTTTAATTACGAAACCAATTGTAATTCTCTCCCTTACGTGTTACTGTTTAACAAAAGCATGCTTTCTCAATTGCCATAATGATGATCAGCAGCATTTTATGCGAAGGAAAAGGAGATTACTTATGCGGGAATGCGGTATGTTGCTTCCGGTTGCAAGTCTGCCGTCAAGGTACGGAATCGGAGCATTTTCAAAAGAAGCATATGAATTTATCGATCAGTTAAAAAGAGCAGGGCAGCAGTACTGGCAGATTCTGCCTCTGGGTCCTACAGGCTATGGAGATTCTCCCTACCAGTCGTTTTCCGCATTTGCAGGAAATCCGTATTTTATCGATCTAACGGAACTGATAAAGGAAGGTCTTCTGACAGAGGAGGAATGTGAGCAGACAGACTTTGGTGACGATCCCCGGGAGATTGATTATGAAAAGCTGTATCACAACCGGTTTCCTTTGCTGAAAAAAGCCTACGGCCGCTGGAGAGAACAGGGTCATACGTCAAAGGAACCGGCTGCCGCCCTTTTGGAAGAAACGTCTCTTTATTGTCTCTATATGGCAATCAAAGATTATTTTGAGGGAAAAAGCTGGATCTACTGGGACCAGGATATCCGGGTAAAGGACCCGGAAGCAGTTGCCGGTTACGAACGGAAGCTGGAAGAAGAAGTCGGTTTTTACGGCTTTCTCCAGATGAAATTCAAAGAGCAATGGGAAAAACTCAAAGCATATGCCGCCAGTCAGGGCATACGGATCATCGGAGATATGCCTATCTACGTTGCCTTTGACAGCGCAGATACATGGTCCCACCCCGAACTGTTTTTGTTTGATGAGACGCAAAATCCCATAGCCGTAGCCGGCTGTCCGCCAGATGGTTTTTCACCTACCGGGCAGCTGTGGGGAAATCCCCTGTACCGTTGGGGATATCACAGGGAAACCGGATACGAATGGTGGAAAAAGCGCATGGAATACAGCTTTCTTCTCTACGATGTGGTACGTGTAGACCATTTCCGGGGGTTTGACGAATACTATTCCATACCAGCCGGTAATGAAACTGCCATAAACGGAACCTGGGAAAAAGGCCCTGGAATCGAATTATTCCAGGAGCTGCAGAAAACCTTTGGAAATCTGGACATCATCGCCGAGGACCTGGGATTTCTCACCCCCTCGGTTAAAACCCTCTTGAAGGAAACCGGCTATCCTGGCATGAAAGTACTGGAATTTGCCTTCAATTCCTGGGAAGAAAGCGATTACCTTCCCCATAACTACACTCAGAACTGTGTCGTTTATACCGGGACCCATGACAACGATACCTTAAAAAGCTGGTATCAAAATCTGTCACCGGAAGACCGGGCCTATACAAACAACTACTTAAACATAAATACTGCAGCCACAAGCGAAGACCAGATTCCCTGGAGCTACATCCGTCTGGCCCTCTCAAGCGTAGCCCGCCTGGCCATAATTCCCGTTCAGGATTACTTAGGCCTGGGCTCTGAAGGCCGTATCAATGAGCCTTCCACCCTGGGCAGGAATTGGCGCTGGCGCCTCCTTCCCGGTGAAGTGACCGAAGAAATACTAGGCAGATCCAGTGAACTGTCTCATCTGTACGGGCGTTCAAGGTAAATCAAAGAGACTTTTAAAACCGCCGGCAGCCGGCAGTCCTAAAAGTCTCTGTTTTCTCAATTCTTTAATGTTTCTTTCTCATCTTCTGTATCCGTCTGCTCCAGATCTCCATCCACTACGCTTTCCATCTCTGCATCCTCCACATTTTGTCCTTTCGGATTATATGTAATATGCATTTCATTCCCGATCTTGTCCTTTGCTGAGATGGTCAAATTCTCTTTCTTAATCTCAAACATTACAAGCCCTGTACTTCTGTCGATGGATAACGGAAGAATATCAGGCTTGTCCTCGTTATAAGCAGTAATCGAACCGTAATCCACTCCGGACTGGCTGTCTTCCAGACGGAAGGAAAGAACCCCGTCCTTAAAGACCTTGTCCTTAATCGCCGGAGGTGTGTCATCCAGCACATTGACCTGGTCATACATAATGGTCTTCATTTTATTGAAACAGGTAAGATTTACCTCCAGCACGCCGTTATTCTTTAAAACAGCCCGGTAGGATCTTGATCCTGTTTTTGTAATCTCCACAGGTGTTCCATCTAAAGACACTGCTATGGTATTCACCGGAAGGAGAGATTTGATTTTAAGCTCCATGGTAGTAGAAATATAATCGCTGCTTTCACCAATGGTCACATCAGCCTTCGGCTTTTCCGTTACCACAAAAAAGATCAGACCATTGATAACGATAAAAGGCAGCACATAAAACAGAAGGACCGAAAGAAAACCATGTCTTCTCCCATCTCGTCGGTTTTGGGAGTTTGACTGTCTGCGGCTTGGCCTTGATTGATTGTTATACTGGTTCATACTGATTTACTTTCCTCCTGATTGTATTTACGTTTCCTAGCATAGCAGAAATCAGGGGATCTTACAAGATGAACCACTAAATTGTAATAATTTAATTTATTCTTACGAAATAGCCTGTTTAGGAGTGTTTGAAGGCAGCGGAATTGCCTTTTGACATTTCTCCAGGAAGATAAGAGAATCTACAGCATGGATCTTTCCGGAAATGGGATTGGCTGTTTTAACGTGACCTGGATCAGTTCCAGGGAAAGGACGGTTATTGTAAGGGAAGAACTGGCCGAGCGGAGGGAAGATAATAACGATGGATTAAGGAACTGCAGGGGAGCAAATAATGATTGTCTATGCTGGAAGTGTATGGTAATATGTTTTCATTTGCAGACGTTCTTTTATTTGCAACAGTTATCCGGTCATCACTGACTTACATAGATGAGTTAAGAATAGCCTACCCTGCCGCGAACAGGATAGGCGCGCTCATGTGCAGTCAGTCTTTTTGGAAGCTTTAAAACTTCCGTAAAAGGAAACCATTAAAGAAAGAAGAAAAACGATGATTACAATATTCAACCGAAAAGAGCTGCTTACCACTTACGATTTAAAAATGCAGGTAAAGGTCCGTGATTTATTGGATCAATACAAAATTCCATATTCCCTTCATGTTATCAACCGAAAGAGCCCTTCCCCAATATTTCCTGGTTCCAGGGCAAGAACGGGAACCTTTGGGGAAAACCTTTCATTAGAATATCAATACAGGATTTTTGTAAAAAAAGTTGATTACGAAAAAGCAGATGCTATAATAAGCGGAAGAATCAAATAAAATAATCTTACCGCCAGGTTTCATTGTCACTTAATATTTTCAGAGCCAATAAAAATATATTGTGAATTTTATTTTCTGATTTTATTAAATATCCACAAAAAGATCAAAGAACCTATAAAAGCAACCAAAAGACTCCAAAGATTGAAGCCGGTAACGCCTGTCCCGCCGAGCAGATTCATAATGAATCCACCGATAAAGCCGCCAATAATACCCACCACAATATTTGCCAATGCACCCATCTTTTCATTATTTCCAGTAACCATGCTTGCGAGCCAACCAGCCAAAGCACCAATGATGAGCCAACCGATAATTCCCATAAGCCACCTCCTGATTTGATTATTTTCTAAGTCATATAGTGCCGGTTTTTCTGAAAGGGAAGAAAAGCCTCATTCCTATTATTCCCCTTTTTTTCATATACAGTTAGGAATTAAAAGGGAAAAACTGGTTTTAAAAAAGTTTTCATCCTTGATCACGCAAGATTGACTGTTAAATCAGAAAAAATTGTGTTAATATATTAAGAAACAACAAAAGGAGAATCAGTATGGTCGAGAAAGCGGCTGTATTTGCAGCCAGGTGCCATGAAGGAACCTACCGCAAAGGGACGCAAATTCCCTATATCGTCCATCCGTTAGAAACGGCAGTCATTGTTTCCGTGATGGTGTCAGATGAAGAATTGGTCTGTGCCGCACTCCTGCATGATGTAGTGGAAGACGCCGGAGTCACCGAAGCAGAGCTTTTGAAAGAATTCGGCCCCCGTGTGGCCAGTCTGGTCATGGAAGAAACGGAAGATAAATCAAAAAGCTGGAAAGAACGAAAAAATGCCACGCTCCTTCATCTGGAAAAAGCATCGAAAGATTGTAAGATTCTGACGTTGGCGGACAAGCTGAGCAATTTACGCACCACTGCAAGAGATTATTATCTGATGGGAGATAAAGTTTGGCAGCGCTTTAATGTAAAGAATAAATCTGAGCATGCCTGGTACTATAAGGGAGTTGCAGACCGCCTGACTGGAATGGAAGAATATCCGGCTTACGTGGAATATAAGGCATTGTGCAAATTGGTGTTTGGATAGCAGAATAAAGAACAAAGGCAGAATCTCCATTGATCCGGGATTCTGCCTTTATTATATAATTAAAATTAATAATTCGGATTTTATAAGCTTTTTGCACGTTCCTGAACATTCTTATTGAAATTTACAACCTCGTGTTCATAGGTGCTTTCCATCAACGGTGAGGTGATGATGAAATCAGCGGTAGCCTTTGTGTTGGCAATGGGAATATCATATACCTGGGCAATGCGCAGAAGCGCCTTAACATCCGGGTCATGGGGCTGGGCGGTCAAAGGGTCTGAGAAAAAGATTACCAGATCGATCCGGCCTTCTACGATTTTGGCCCCGATCTGCTGGTCCCCGCCTAAGGGTCCGCTGTTATATCCTTTTACCACAAGGCCTGTCTGCTCGGTAATCATACGGGCAGTGGTGCCGGTGCCGCAAAGCGTGTGCTTTTTCAAAATCTCCAGATGCTCCTTGCACCAGCCGATCAGTTCATGTTTTTTATTGTCATGAGCGATGAGCGCAATATTTTTTTCCTTTTCAAGGGTAAGCGTGATAAAATCGTCCTGTAACATCCTGTTCCTCCTATAAGTAAATAATTGTCCCTTTCAGGACTTAAGCCTAAGACGGCGTAACGCTCTGCAAAGAGTAGGTAATGGATAGATCTTTTCTTGAATATTCCTTTTTAAAGTTCTGTATGATCCTTTTTAAAACGGTTTCCCCATTTTCATAAGTGGCGGTGGGCAGAAGCATTAAATACTGGCTTACGCTGTAGCGGCTGAAAATATCTCCGCGGCGCAGCGAGTTGCGGATGGATTCCCCAAGCTCGTCCATGGCCCTTGTCTGTACTGCCGGCTTTAAAAGCTCTCCCTTTAGATTGCTGATGGTCAGAAGGCATAAGAAGATGGAATCGCCGGTTCGTTCGATGGCTCTGGTCTCAAGCTGATAGATATCACGGAAGACCGATGGCTCACAGCAAAATGCGCCTTTGTTCGTTCCGCCTTCCAGCAGTATCTCCCGGATCGTGCTTAAATCCATGGTGATCCCATGCTTTTTATCGCTGATCATTTTATAAAGCTCTTTAAAGCGGATCGAAGGGGTGATGGCAAATTCATTGTAAAACATGTCGTTGACCCGCTGGTAATGTTCCATTGCCATGAGCTGGTTTCCGCTCTGGTAAAGGGCGCAGATCAGGTAATAATGGGCGTCTTCCCCATAAGGATCGATGGCGATGGTCTGCTGGCAGACGTCGATTATGGTAGGGTAGTCCTTCTCTTCCTCAAGCATTTTAAGGATCCGGTTGACCAGCTTTTGATAAAGGGTATGGTAATAGGTGTGGATCGGAACCACCCAGGATTCCCATTCGGATTTTGGAAGAAAGTTTCCCTTATAGAGAGAAAAGGCTTCCATACAAAGGGCAAGACGTTTCTCAGGGGGAAGATCCGGCGCTTCTGATTGGACGCACAGATCTTCAAAACGGTCGGTATCGCAAATGGTGGTTAAGTCTTTTGTCCAGCCATAGGCCTTGCGGTTCTGGAAAATCAGTTCCTGAGTAGGATACCCAAGAGGTTCTAAAAGTTTGCGTACACGGAACATAAGAGTTTTCAATGCTCCTGCCGGATTGTTGCTGGCTTCGTCTTTCCAGAATAAATCAATAAGTTCTTCTACCGGAATGTCCCGGCCCCGGAACGTAATAAGATATTCTAAAAGGCTCCACGGTTTTTTTGCCTGGTTGTTCTGGTCCACAATCGCCTTGTTTCCGATGGATATGGAGAATCCTCCCAGCATATTCACATAGATGACAGATTCCTGATTTTTCATAAGCATCTCCAAAATGACATTTTCTTACCTTAAAGTATATAGAAAAATAAGGAAAAAGTCTAGCGCAGCTTACAAAAGATTGTGTTTTTTTTGCAGATAAACTATAATCTAGGAAGAAACAGGAAAAAATGAAAGAAGGAAAATTCATGGAAAAAAGAAAATATGCCCTTGGAATTCTCATACTGGCATTTGTATGTCTGTGCGCAGGAGCAGCGATGCTTTTTTCAGATTTTCAAAATAAAAACAGGGAAAAACAAAAATATGAAAGTCTTTCGGAAATCGTAAGGCAGAGTACGGAAGAAGAACGTGAATCCGAATCTGAGGCCGGAACTTCCGAATCAATCAGTGAAACGGAAGCATCTTACGTTTCCCCCATTCAATTCGATAAATTAAGAGCTATAAATCCGGATATTGTGGGCTGGATTCGCATCGATGGTACTGAAATCGATTATCCCATTGTCCAGACTGATAATAATGAAACTTATCTGAAAACGGACTTTGAAGGAGAGAAAAATGCTTCCGGTGCCATATATCTTGATTTTGAAAGTGAACCTGATTTTTCCGGCAGACATAATATTATATACGGGCACCATATGAAAAACGGCACCATGTTTAAGGACATCGTAAAATATAAGGATGAGACATTTTATAAGGAACATCAGAAAATCACCGTTTACACCCCGGAACGGGAATATGATCTGCGTCCAGTCACCGTTCTTTATACGGATGCTTCCGGAGAACGCAGAAGGACCAGATTCGATACGGAAGAAGATTTTAAGGCATATGCAGAAAAGATGACAGAGAACGGCCTGTTCTACCAGAAACCGGAGGGCTCTATGGAGCGAATCTGGTCTTTTGTGACCTGCAGCTATGAATTTCCGGATGCCAGAACCAATCTTTATGCCTGCGAGGTACCCTAGGTTGAAAAATAAGCAGCGGTGTGGTATATTACATATAATTCTGTAGCAACTGCAGACTCGTAAAAAGGAGATAATATATGGGAAAATATTTTGGAACTGACGGTTTCCGTGGTGAAGCAAACGTTACGCTGACCGTAGAACATGCTTATAAGGTAGGCCGCTATCTGGGCTGGTACTATGGGAAGAAAAATCCGGAGGAAGTTTGCAGAATTGTAATCGGCAAGGACACGAGAAGAAGCAGCTATATGTTTGAATATTCGCTGGTAGCAGGTCTGACGGCTTCCGGTGCCGACGCCTATCTGCTTCACGTCACTACAACACCAAGCGTTTCCTACGTGGTAAGAACCGAAGGATTTTCCTGCGGAATCATGATTTCTGCCAGCCACAATCCTTATTATGACAATGGAATCAAGGTCATCAATGAAAAGGGAGAGAAGCTGGAAGAAAGCGTTATTTCCGAGATTGAACAATATCTGGATGGAGAGGTGGAAGAACTTCCCCTGGCAACACAGGATAAGATCGGCCGCACCGTAGATTTTGCGGCAGGCAGAAACCGCTACATCGGTTATCTCATTTCCACCGCAACCAGATCCTTTAAGAATAAAAAGGTGGCACTGGACTGTGCAAACGGAAGTGCTTCTGCCATTGCTAAGAATGTATTTGACGCTCTGGGAGCGGAAACCCATGTGATCAGCAACGAGCCGAACGGCTTAAACATCAATACAGGCTGTGGGTCCACCCACATCGGCCAGCTTCAGAAGTTTGTAAAAGAAGTGGGCGCTGACGTAGGGTTTGCTTATGATGGAGATGCCGACCGCTGTCTTGCAGTGGATGAGAACGGTGAAGTGGTCGACGGCGACGGTATTATGTATATCTGCGGAAAATACATGAAAGAGCAGGGGACTTTAAAGAACAACAAAGTCGTTACTACCATCATGTCCAATTTTGGTCTATATAAAGCTCTGGAACGGGAAGGCATTGATTACGATAAGACAGCAGTAGGCGATAAGTATGTTTATGAAAATATGGTAACATATGGAAACTGCTTGGGCGGGGAACAGTCCGGCCATATCATTTTCAGCAAGCATGCGACCACCGGTGACGGGATCCTCACCTCCTTAAAGATCATGGAGGTCATTCTGGAGAAGAAGGAGAGTCTTGCAAAACTTGTTTCCGAGATGGAGATATTCCCCCAGGTCCTTAAGAATGTCCGCGTTTACGATAAGGCGGCTGCACAGGGGGATGAAGCCGTTAAGGCAGAAGTAGAGAAGGTTGCCAAAGCCCTTGGGGACAGCGGAAGAATTCTGCTGCGCCAGTCCGGTACAGAACCGGTGGTGCGTGTGATGGTGGAAGCAGCGGATTTGGAAACCTGTGAGAAATATGTGGATCAGGTGATTGAAGTGATGGGAAAAAAGGGGCATTTGATTGTGTAGCATAACGATGGTCTAAAAGAAAGCAAGACGGCTCAGTCAGAGCAGAGACGTCTTGCTTTTCCATATTTTTTACCTATCCCTTTCGTTGTAAATTCATATATTTCGTGATATGATTAATGCTACAAAAAGAAAGATTTTGGGAGATCAGGAAAAATGGATAAAAGAGATTCGTCAAATTTAGGAGACAAGATCCTGGATTCGGTAGAAAATGCAATTAATTCCATGGATTTTAAACAATTGAACAGAACCATTTCTGATACTGTCAATGAGGCCATTGATGAAGCCAGAAACCATATACAAAATCATGCGGATCTGGGAAGGTTTTCCTACACACGTTCCTACCGAAGCCGTACCAATGAAAGAAAAGAAGATAATACAGATATGGAAAGGAATCCGGGGCCAAAGGAAGAAAAAGAACCGGGCTACCGGGCATTCCAGACCAGTTATAAAGGCCGAAGGGAGACAGGCTCTGACCGTTTTGCCAAACCTCGTGACGAGGTGGTCCGAATAAATAACGGCGGACGGGTGGCAGGAGTCTTATTGACGGTGTTCGGCAGTCTGGGCCTGGGTCTTATGATCGTGATTTTTCTAATCATGTGGATCATCGCTTTGATTGCAAGACCGGAGCCATGGGTGATCGGAGGGGCTTCTTTGGTCCTTGCAGGACTGGGCGCTGCATTTGGTTTCATGCTGCGGGCCGGAATTTCCATCGGCAGCCGTTTAAAAAGAGCCGGACTTTATGCAAAACAGGCAGGGAAACGGTTATACTGTACCATAGAGGAACTGGCCCCTTTGGTGGGAAAATCAAAGGATTTTGTCCGAAAGGACATTCAGAAGATGATTGAACAGAATGTTTTTCCACGGGCGTACTTCGATGAGCAGAAGACGTGTCTTATCTTAAGCGAAGACACGTACAGGCAGTATCTGGAAACCCAGAGAGCATTAAAGGCAAGAAAACAGGAAGAAGCAGAGCAGGCGTTAAAGGATGCTTCCGGAGAAGAAAAGAAAATGTTCTCAAAAGAGCTTGAGCAGATGATGGCAGCAGGACAGAATTATTTGCAGATATTAAAGGAAGCAAACGATGCCATTTTGGGTGAAGTTATCTCGCAGAAGATCTCAGGGCTGGAAGATGTCATCAGGCGGATCTTTGAATCTGTGAGAAAGCATCCGGAGCAGGTGAAGGAAATGGAACGTTTTATGGAGTATTACCTTCCTACCACAGTAAAGCTTGTCAACGCATACCGGGATTTTGACAGTGCAGGGACAACGGGAGGAAATGTAAAATCTGCCAAAGAAGAGATTGAAAAGACCCTGGATACCATACAGAAAGCGTTTGAACGGCTTCTTGACGATTTATATGAAGACGCGGTCCTTGATGTTACCACAGATGCATCGGTGCTTCAGACCATGTTAAAAAAGGATGGCTTTGCAGAAAGCGATTTTACAGGAGGAAAGTAGAATGAGTAAGGATATTGAAGAGATGTTGAAAGAAACACCGGAATTGACTCTGACACCGCTTTCAGACGCTGTGATTCCCGTCCGGGAACAAAAGGAGGAACTGCTTAAGGCGGAAAGCCCATTGGCACCGGAGGCAGATTTAACTCCCGAAGAAGAAAAGATCGTGTCTGAATTTGCAGAAAAGATTGACCTTAAGAATTCCAATCTGGTCCTCCAGTATGGTGCCGGAGCGCAGAAAAAGATCGCTGATTTTTCCGAGACTGCCCTGGAGAATGTAAAATCCAAGGACCTGGGAGAAGTGGGGCAGATGCTTTCTGACGTGGTGGTGGAGTTAAAAGGTTTTGAAGTTGAGGAAGAAGAAAAAGGATTTTTCGGCTTCTTTAAAAAAAGCGCTAACCGCCTGGAAAGCATGAAGGTAAAGTATGCAAAAGCAGAGGCGAATGTAAACAAAATCTGCAAGGTTTTAGAGAGTCATCAGATCCAGCTTTTAAAGGATATCGCTTTGCTGGACAAGATGTATGATTTAAACACCACGTATTTTAAGGAACTGACGATGTATATTATGGCTGGAAAAAGAAAGCTTGAAAAGGTGCAGAAGCAGGAGCTTCCCATGCTAATGGAGCGGGCGGCAAAAAGCGCACTTCCTGAGGATGCCCAGGCAGCCAACGATCTGGCAGCCATGCTGAACCGTTTTGAAAAGAAGCTACATGACCTGGAGCTGACCCGAATGATTTCCATTCAGATGGCACCGCAGATCCGCCTTGTCCAGAACAATGATACGTTGATGACAGAAAAGATCCAGTCCACGCTTGTGAATACTATTCCTCTGTGGAAGAGCCAGATGGTGCTTGCCATCGGCATCAACCATTCCGAGGAAGCGGCCAGAGCCCAGCGGGAGGTGACGGATATGACCAATGAGCTTCTCCGTAAGAATGCAGAGGTATTAAAGACCGCAACCATAGAGACCGCCAAAGAGTCAGAGCGGGGAATCGTGGATGTGGAGACCCTTAAAAAGACCAATGAATCTCTGATTTCTACTTTAGATGAAGTGGTTCGGATCCAGTCAGAAGGAAGGCAAAAGCGCAGGGAAGCGGAGGCAGAGCTTGCCCGTATGGAAGGCGAACTGAAAAATAAGCTCCTGCAGCTCAGCAAATAGCAGGATAAAAGGCTTACAGCAGAAAAATCAATTTTCTGTTGTAAGCCTTCTTTAGTCGTGCTATAATAACATAACACTTTCCCGTGACATATTATGCGTGCGCGGCTTGTGATTTTAATGAAAAGGAATGATGAAGATGGGGTTAGACCTATAAAAGCCACGTTGTTCATTGTCAAGAAGTACAGCGTGATTTATCGACTCCAAAGCCTGCAATAGTTTTATTAAAGAAAACTTAAAGCAGATGCCTTGTTTCATGATGAATCGGCATGAGACTGGAACAGACAGAAGATTGAAGGATTATGGAGGAGATAAGACATGTTGAACTATCAAAGATATAAGCGAGTACCGGTATTGAACTATCCGGAGAGACAATGGCCCGGCAAAGAGATTAAAGAAGCACCGGTCTGGTGCAGTGTGGACTTAAGAGATGGAAATCAGGCTTTGACAGAGCCGATGGTAGTGGAAGAAAAGATTGAGATGTTTTCTCTTTTAGTCAAGCTGGGCTTTAAAGAGATTGAGGTCGGTTTTCCGGCAGCATCCCAGATTGAATTTGATTTTTTAAGACAACTGGTGGAACGCAAGCTGATTCCTGATGATGTTGTGATCCAGGTATTGGTACAATGCAGAGAGCATCTGGTGAAACGAACGTTTGAAGCCTTAAAGGGAGTTAAGAAGGCCATTGTGCACATCTATAATTCTACCTCGACCTTACAGCGGGATGTGGTCTTTCATAAAGATATGGAGGAGATCAAAGCCATTGCTGTCCAGGGTGCGGAATGGGTGAAACAGTACATGAAGGATTTCGACGGAGAAGTGGTTCTTGAATATTCTCCGGAGAGCTTTACCGGAACAGAACTGGAATTTGCTCTGGATATCTGTACTGCTGTTCAGGAGACCTGGGGTGCCACACCGGAGAAGAAGATCATTTTTAATCTTCCAAGTACGGTGGAGATGACCACGCCCAATGTTTATGCAGATCAGATCGAGTGGATGAATACTCATTTTAAAGACCGTGACAGCATTATTTTAAGCGTTCATCCTCATAATGACCGGGGAACCGGTATTGCAGCCGCCGAGCTTGCCCTTCTTGCAGGAGCACAAAGAGTAGAGGGTACGTTGTTAGGCAATGGTGAGCGGACAGGTAATCTGGATATTTTAACGATTGCCTATAATATGTTTTCTCAGGGGATCAATCCGGAACTTCATCTTGAGAATATCCGGGAGATCATTGATGTTTATGAGCGCTGCACCAAGATGGAAGTGGGTCCAAGGCATCCGTATGCCGGAAAGCTTGTATTTACCGCTTTCTCAGGGTCCCATCAGGATGCCATTAATAAAGGGCTTCAGGCCATGAAGGATAAAAAGAATCCTTATTGGGAGGTTCCATACCTGCCGATTGATCCAGCCGATATCGGAAGGCAGTATGAGCCTGTGGTGCGGATCAACAGCCAATCCGGCAAGGGCGGTGTGGCATTTGTTATGGATACTTTCTATGGCTTCAAGCTTCCAAAGGGAATGCACAAGGAGTTTGCAGATGTGATTCAGGCGATTTCCGAGAAACAGGGTGAGGTTGCTCCGGAACAGATTCTTGATGAATTCAAGGCCAATTACACGGAGAAAAAAGAACCTATTCACTTCCTCAAAGCACAGATTACAGAGGCAGAGGAGGATGTGGAATTCTCCACCTTTGCCAGAGTCCGTTATACGGACCATGGCGTGGAAAAGACCTTCGAGGGTGTTGGAAACGGTCCTATCGATGCCGTACAGAAAGGGCTTGAAAAAGAACTTGGCATTGAGATCCGGGTACTTGATTATTACGAGCACGCACTTACCTCAGGTTCTGGTGCAAAAGCGGCTTCCTATATCCACTTGCTTGACGTGAAGTCAGGAAAAGCAACTTATGGTGTGGGAATCAGCTCCAACATTACCAGATCCTCCATTCGGGGTATCTTCAGCGCAGTAAACCGGTTATTTTACTCATAAATATGAGAACCGCCTTTCATAGGCGGTTCTTTTTTTGTGTAGTCCGCCCAGAGTGGGCGTATTACTAACAGCAGTAAAAAAAATAAGTCAGGTACTTGACATTATAATGCCTAAGTGCTATTATAAGCACATAGTCAAGTACCTGACATATAATAGCAGATAAAATCACAGGAGGAAATAATAATGAGTGAAATAAAGAATACTGTAAATGGACAGCTGCAGCAGCTTCAAATGCTGATGCACCGCACGATGTTTTATCATTATGGCAAAGCGTACAATCCCCACAGAGGGCAGGGCAGGGTCCTGGCAATTCTTAAGATGAAGCCTGCAATCAGCCAGAAGGAGCTTACTCACTTGCTCAATATGAGCAAGCAATCAGTTGCAGAGCTGCTTGCAAAGCTGGAAAAAGGCGGCTATATTATACGAAAGCAATCAGAGGATGACAAACGGGTAATGACAATCCAGTTGACTGAAAAGGGTGAAAAGGCTGTCGGTGATACGGAAGATAGCGGTATGGATGCCTTAAAAGTTCTTGACTGTCTCAATGAAGAGGAACTGTCTGCATTCAGTGATTATCTGGAACGAATTATAAAACAGTATGAGAAACAGTTTCCGGATGAGGATTTTGAGCAGCGCCGTAAATATATGGAAAAGTTTATGTCTTCCTACGGGCATGGTTTTGGACACTTTAAAAAAGGTCACGGCGGTCATGGAGGCTATGGATTTTATGGCGGATATGGAAATCAAAGCAGCCAAGAAGGCTTTGGAGGATATGGAGGATATGGAAATCAGAGCGGTCAAGAAGGCTTTGGAGGATATGGGGATCATGGAAATCAGAGCGGTCAAGAAGGCTTTGGAGGATATGGAGGTCATGGAAATCAGAGCGGTCAAGAAGGCTTTGGAAGATATGGGGATCATGGAAATCAGAGCGGTCAAGAAGGCTTTGGAAGATATGGAGATCATGGAAATCAGAGCGGTCAAGAAGGCTTTGGAGGATATGGAGGTCATGGAA
>NZ_JBKVXF010000003.1:234636-353794 GCF_046972725.1 Lacrimispora sp.
ATCAGAGCGGCCAAGAAGGCTTTGGAGGATATGGAGGTCATGGAAATCAAAGAGGTCAAGAAGGCTTTGGAGGATATGGCGGGTATGGAAGCCAGAACGGTCAAGAAGGCTTTGGTGGCAATGGAAATCAGAGCGGCCAGAAAGATTATGCCGACAATGGAAATCAGAGTGAACAAAGTGGCAAAGTGGAACAAGACGGGACAGGTTTTCATGGAGACGGGCATGATAAGGACGAAGAGAAGTGATCTGTCTGTGTACGGCAGGAGCCAATTAATTACAGGGAGACGGTCAAATGCAGCCGCATGAACCAATCAAAAGCCGTGAATCTATAGAAACCTATTTAAAGGCGATTTTGTTACTGCATCAAAAGGGCGGCTGTATCCGTTCCGTTGATGTTGCAAATGAACTTGGTGTATCAAAGCCAAGTGTCAGCGCCGCTGTAAAGAAACTTTGCAGTGAGGGTCTGCTCGTTGTGGACAAGGAGCATAATCTTATTTTAACAGAGGCTGGCTTAAATTATGCCACTTCCATCTTTGAACGCCATGTAGTGATTGAAAGCTTTCTAACGGATATTCTCAACGTAGGAAAAGAAAATGCTCACAAGGATGCCTGCCGGTTCGAGCATTTTGTAAGCCCGGAAACATTTAATAAAATGAAAGAAATCAACTGCAAAGCAATAAAATCAGATGATTAAAATATCTGGACCAATCGGGCTATGTAAAATATTGAGGTGATACAAATGCGTCTTGAAACTGGCTGTTATAAGCTGCCGGACAAGACGCATTTTATTTTTAAGAACGGTCTTTAAGCCCATGGTAAATGGTATTGACTTTTTTCTCATTCCTGCGGTAGTATGTAGAGCAGAGCAATTGTGTACCAATAAGCGTTTTTCTATTTGGTTAAGACCTATTGAAAGGATACAGGATATGATGAATGAAACGGGAGAATTTATGAATCATTTAAGAATCGGGGTCGTGGGATGTGGTCATTTGGGACAGGCAATCGTACAATCACTGCTAAGCCATGGATTTGATAAAGAGAAATTGCTGATTTCCTCCGGAAGCAGCCCTCTTACCTTAAAAAGGCTTGCAGATCAGGGATTGACCTCTTGTCTTTCGGAAAATGAAAAGATTTTCAGGGAAGCAGATCTGGTTTTTATCACACTGAAACCACAGGACATTATGAGAATAAAAGAGGCCGCTTCCAGCGGAAAAGCAATTCTTGTTTCCTGTATGGCAGGTGTTACCATCAGCCTGCTTCATCAGATTCTTGGTAAAAGCGTATACCGGATGATGCTCAGCGGGCCGGACACCATAAAATCCGAAAAAGGAGTCACAGCAATGTACCCGGAGAATCATCAACTAAAGCAAATTCTCCAGAGAATGAATCTGAAGTACCTTAATATCAGAAGTGAAGAGGAGTTAGATGTCTTTACTGCAGGTGTCTGCATGCCTGCGGCTATCATAAAATCTGCAGATCCAAAACAACAGCAGATGGCCATTGACAAAGTCAAGGAAGAATACCCGATTTTTCCTGAGCTGTATTCCTGGGCCGCTAAGGTGCTGCCATCGTTTGCCAATGAATCTGATAAGGAGTCCTATGTAAACAGAATGATTACGAAGGGCGGAGTGACCGAGGCAATTGTTAATAGTTTGTCAAAAGGGGAATCTCTTGATGCCGCATTGAAAAAGGGAATAAAACGAACCAAAGAAATTTCTGCGGAAATACGGCAGTCTGTCCTCCGCTCTTGCTCCTGACCAATCCAGCCCAGCCATGAAAATACAGGGAAAAAGGGACACGCAGCTGTCTGTTGTGTCATTCGTTTTTAAAGGCCGGAGGGATGTTCTTCCACATATAGATTCAATATAATTGCCTTTTCTTATGAATCCACACAAAATAACCGTATTTTTCTGGCTGGTGGAAACGTATAGGACATGATATAATAAGCACAGTTTATAAAATGACAGGAGAAGTAACCATGAAAACGTATGATTATGTGCTTGTAGGAGCCGGTCTGTATTCCGGTGTCTTTGCGTACCTGGCCCGACAGAAGGGCAAAAAGTGTCTTGTGGTAGAGAAAAGAAACCATATGGGCGGCAATATCTACTGCGAGGAAATCGAAGGGATTCATGTGCACAGCTATGGCGCCCACATCTTCCACACCAGCAACAGAGAAGTATGGAAATTTGTCAATGAGCTTGCGGAGTTCAACCGTTATACCAACAGCCCGGTTGCCAATTATAAGGGTGAGATGTATAATCTTCCCTTTAATATGAACACCTTCAGCAAGATGTGGAACGTAGCCACTCCGGCCGAGGCAAAGGCAAAGATCGAGGAGCAGAAGAATGCAGTAACCGGAGAACCTGCAAATCTGGAAGAGCAGGCCATCCGCCTTGTGGGAACGGATATTTACCAAAAGCTGGTGAAAGGCTATACAGAGAAACAATGGGGAAGGGACTGTAAGGAGCTTCCGGCATTTATCATTAAGCGTCTTCCGGTCCGTTTTACCTATGACAACAATTACTTCAATGATTCCTATCAGGGAATTCCCATCGGCGGTTATAATGTGATCATAGATAAGCTGTTTGAAGGCTGTGACGTGGAACTGGAGACAGACTATCTAAAGAAGCGGGAATATTATGACGGTCTGGGAGAAAAGACTATTTATACTGGAATGATTGATGCTTTTTACGGGTATCAGTTCGGAAAGCTGGAATACCGGAGCCTGGAGTTTGAGACAGAGACGGTGGATACGGATAATTACCAGGGCGTTGCGGTGGTAAACTATACGGACCGGGAAACCCCTTATACCAGAATCATTGAGCACAAGCATTTTGAATTCGGTACTCAGCAAAAGTCGGTCATAACCAGAGAGTACCCAAAGGACTGGAGCGAAGGCATGGAACCGTATTATCCGGTCAACGACGAAACGAATCAGGAGCTGTTTCAAAAATACCGTATGCTGGCTGAGCAGGAACCCCATATTATTTTTGGAGGCCGGTTAGGAGAATATAAGTATTACGATATGGACAAGGTCATTGAATCAGCCATGAAGATGGCACACGAAGAACTGAAATAATCATTAAAATCCTGGTGTACTGTCTCATTATTGATTTCCGCTGCCAGCGCAGGGAAAATGGGACGGTTCACCAGGTTGTTTACTTTTCCGGTGAGATATAGTACAATACTACGGAGTTAAAGGTATGAAAAAAAGGTACGGAACGGAGGGTTCTATGAAGGTTGTATATGCTTCCAACGATCAGTATGCCAGACACTTGGGAGTATCGCTCTATTCCCTTATGGACCATAACAAAGAAGCCGGTGAGCTTCATGTCTATATCTTGTCCATGGGTTTTTCTTCGGAGTCAAGAACACGGCTTTTGGCCATTGGAGAACTGTTCGGGCGGGAGATAACAATCATAGAGCTGGGAGATTTAAAGGAGCGGTTTTCCTTTGAGGTGAACACCGGAGGCTTTGATTTAAGCATTATGGCCCGATTGTTCGTAGGAGAAGTTTTGCCGGAGACAGTGGAGCGGGTGCTGTATTTAGACTGTGATACAGTGGTGCTGTCTTCCTTACAACGGCTGTGGGAAACTGAGCTGGGGCCTTATATGCTGGGAGCCGTTATGGAACCTACCATTTATCCTTCTGTTAAGGAAGAGATCGGCCTGTTGCCGGAAGCTCCCTATTTTAATTCCGGAGTCCTTTTGATTGATATGAAACAGTGGAGGCAGTCAGATGTACAGAAGATGCTTCTGGATTTTTACTGCTCCATGGGAGGAACGCTTTTTGCAGGAGATCAGGATACCTTGAACGGAGCCTTAAAAGGCCGGATCAAACCCTTGTCTCCCCGGTATAATTTTTTCACCAACTATAAATATTTCCGTTACAGTCATCTGGTAAGGCTGTCTCCGGTCTATAAAACAGTATCAAAAGCCTCCTTTGAAGAGGCAAAGCGGCACCCGGTCATTGTTCATTATATGGGAGATGAACGGCCCTGGAAAAAAGGGAATCTTAATCCCTACCGCAGGGCCTATGACCATTATCTTTCACTGACCCCATGGGCCAAAACGGCAAAGGAAAAGGGAAGCTGCCTTTATATGGTTGCCTATCATCTGATGAACTACGGCACATTTTTGTGTCCGCCGTTCCGGGATTTTGTAAGCAGGCATTTTGGCATGCGGATGATCAATTCCCGGAAGGGTTCTTAAAGAAGGAGCGGATATGAATGTTAGCTGTATCATTCTCAATTATAATGATGCAAAAACCACAGAAGATCTGGTAAATGCCATTCGGGATTATCAATGCCTGGATTCCATTGTAGTTGTGGACAACCATTCCACCGATGATTCTCCGGTCCGGTTAAAGGAACTGGAGGATGAAAAGGTTCACTTCCTCAGTGCGCCGAAGAACGGCGGGTATGGCTATGGAAACAATCTTGGAATCCGTTATGCATGCCACACACTCCATGCCACGCACGTATTGATCGCTAATCCGGATGTAAAGGTTTCTGAGGAATGCATTCATGCCATGAGGGAGGTATTTTCCAGAGAAGACCGTCTGGCTGTGGCAGCAGCCGTTATAAGGGATGGCACAGGGCAGGTGGCTTTGTCCAGCTGGAGACTTCATGGCGTGTTCCTGGACCTGCTTGATACCGGACTTATTACAAGACGGCTCTTTAAGCCCTGGCTCAATGACAGGCCGGAGATCAGAAGGAACATGACCCGGAAGGGAAATGAAAACAAGGAATACGCTTTTGTGGATGCGGTTTGCGGCTCCTTATTTCTGGCAGATGCAAAGGCATTGATGGAATGCGGCCTTTATGACGAGGAAGTCTTTCTCTACTATGAAGAAAAGATTCTGGGACATAAGCTGAAAGAAAAAGGGTATAAGACCGTGCTCTTACTGGATCAGTCCTATGTCCATCTTCATTCGGTATCCATTAATAAAAGTGTGGAATCCATTTTAAAAAGACAGGCACTGCTTCATGAAAGCAAGCTTCATTATTATAAAACCTATTTAAAGATCAACCGTCTGGAAGAAATGCTTATAAAACTGTTTCTTGGATTTTTAATGGCTGAAATCTGGTTTCTGACAAAAATTGTGGGACTGTCCTGGTAGTTTGGTCCCTTCTTTAAGGAAAGGAGAAACGTCTTATGGTTACGGTGCTTTTGGCTGCGTATAACGGCGAGGCATACCTTAGACAGCAGCTGGATTCTATTTTAAACCAGACTTATAAAGAACTGGTCATTGTAATATCTGACGATCTCTCTTCGGATAATACCCCTGGAATCCTGAAAGAATATGAGCAAAAGCATCCGGACAGGGTGAGATGCCTTAGGAATGAAAAAGCATCCGGCAGTCCTCAGAACAATTTCTTCCGCCTCCTTCGTGAGGTTTCGGATGATTACGTCATGCTTTGTGACCAGGATGACATATGGCTTCCGGATAAAACAGAGGTGACATTAAAAGAAATGAAACGTCTGGAGAAGCAGTGGGGAAAAGAAGTACCTCTGCTGGTTCACGGAGATTTGTCCGTGACAGACCAAAGCGGCAATATCCGTCATAAGTCCATGGTACAATACCAGAAGATCGCTGTTGAAGATAACCGTTTCAGTCATTATCTGGTGGAGAATAACATCACCGGGAATACGGTCATGATCAATCAGGGATTTTCTCCTTATCTGTCCTATATCCCGGAGACCTGCATGATGCATGACTGGTGGCTGGGGCTGGTGGCAAGCTGCTTTGGGAAGATTTCTTATATTGACCGGCCCCTGCTGCTTTACCGGCAGCATGAAAGCAATCAGGTAGGGTCCAAAAGCGGCATCAGGCAGTATGCCGAAAGGCTGACACATAAGGACCGTGTGCGGCAGCAGTACCGAAACATGTTTTTGCAGGCAGAGCTGTTTTTAGACCGCTACGGAACGGAAATGACCGGAGAGCAGCGGGTGACTCTGGAACAATTCATCAATCTGCAGAGCATGAACCGGATGCAAAAGATGCACACCATCTGGAAATACAAATTTTATAAAAGCACCCTCATAAGGACCTTTGGCCAGATGCTTTCCATCTGACCTGCCTTGGGCGGAATGGAAATCGGAGGATAAAGGAATATGGTACCGGAAGAGAAAGATATATTAGTGACAAAGGCGTCCATGCCTTCTTATGAAGAATTTATAGAAGAGATCAAACCCATCTGGGAAACCTCCTGGATGACCAATATGGGGGAATTTCATGACCGGTTAAAGGACCAGCTTTCAGATTATCTGAAGGTTCCCGACCTGCTGTTGTTTGTCAATGGCCATATGGCACTGGAGATGGCACTGCAGGCCATGAACCTTACCGGTGAAGTGATCACCACACCTTTTTCCTTTGCTTCCACCACCCATGCCATCATGAGAAATAATCTGACGCCTGTGTTCTGTGACATCAAAGAGGAGGATTATACCATAGATGCGGACAAAATCGAGGCGCTGATCACCGAAAGAACCACCGCCATACTGCCGGTCCATGTGTATGGAAATGTCTGTGAGGTGGACAAGATCGAAGCCATCGCAAAGAAGCATCATTTAAAAGTGATTTATGATGCGGCCCATGCCTTTGGGGTCGAAGTCCATGGCAGGGGAATCGGAACTTACGGAGATGCTTCCATGTTCAGTTTTCATGCCACAAAGGTATTTAATACCATTGAAGGCGGTGCAGTCGCCTTTCAGGACCCGTCGCTGGAGGTCTTATTAAATTATTTGAAAAATTTCGGAATCACAGGAAAAGAATCGGTGGAGTATATCGGCGGGAATGCAAAGATGAATGAGTTTCAGGCTGCCATGGGCATCTGTAACCTTCGCCACGTAAGGGATAATATCGAAAAGCGCAGGCTTGTGTCAGAACGGTACCGGAAACACTTATCCCGGATTCCAGGCATACGGCTTAACCCGCAAAAGGAAGGCATACGGGAAAACTATGCCTATTTTCCCGTTGCCTTTGAAGGCTTCTCCCTTACAAGGAACGAAGTGTATGAGCTTCTTGCTTCCCATCATATTTTTGCAAGGAAATATTTTTATCCGCTGATCACAGATTTTGACTGCTACAAGGAACTGTTTCAGGAGGTAAGCCTGCCGGTGGCCAAAAAAGCGGCAGACAGCGTTCTGACGCTTCCGTTGTATGCCGATCTTCCTCTGAGCCAGGTGGACCGGATCTGCGAGATTATTATCCATGCCAGATGAGAACGTGTGATGAGGCAAAAACCGTGGAGTCATAAAAAGATATCAGACAGGAGGCTATTATGGATACGGCACTGGTAACGGCAATCGGGTCATTTTCAGCAGATATCGTGATTAAGAATTTAAAAAAGAACGGCATGCGTGTGGTGGGCTGTGATATTTATCCCCCGGAATGGATTGCAGATGCAAAACAGGTGGATTCTTTTTACCAGGTTCCCTATGCCACCGACGAGGAACGGTATGTTGACCAGCTCCTTTCCATCTGCAGGAAGGAACATGCTGATTATCTGATCGTGCTTACCGATGCAGAAGTGGATGTGTGGAACCTCCGGAGAAGTGAACTAAAGGAACAGGGAGTAACCCTTTGCCTGTCTCCAGAAGAAACTATCCGCATATGCAGAGATAAGAGAGCGATCAGCTTATTTTTGCTGGAAAAAGGCATGGGATATCCCATTCCTACCCTGGAATTACAAAATGCGGATATAAAAAAGCTGTCTTACCCTGCGGTGGTAAAGCCTTTTAATGGAAGAAGCAGTCAGGGCCTTCATTATATCTCCTCCATAGAAGAGATGAAAAGCTTCCTTTCTTTGAGCAATGCCGGTGACTATGTGGTGCAGCCTTTTTATAAAGGGAGCATCATCACCGTGGATATCGTAAGACAGGAGTTTTCCGGAGAATGCGCGGTGATTTGCCGGAAAGAATTGCTGCGCACCGCCAATGGAGCCGGAACCTCTGTCCTGGTATTTTTAGATCCGGTGTTAGAGGATATGTGCAGAGAGATCGCTCAGGCTTTAAAGATTAGCGGATGTGTTAATTTTGAATTTATTGAAGGAGAAGACGGCATGTATCATATGCTGGAGTGCAATCCCCGTTTCTCCGGCGGCGTGGAGTTTTCCTGTCTGGCAGGCTATGACTGTGTGACCAATCATGTAAAATGCTTTGCCGGAGAGAAGATAGAACCGTTTCATGGGGTCACAGGCATGTACATTGCCAGAAAATATGAGGAATATATTACAAAAGTAACCGGGGAAGGAGGCGAAAGGGTATGAGCAGCAATAGGGATTCTGAAATCATGGTCAGCGTAAACTGTGTCACCTATAATCATAAAGATTATATCCGTCAGGCTCTGGACAGTTTTTTGATGCAGAAAACCAGTTTTGAATTTGAGATCCTTGTCCACGATGATGCCTCCACCGATGGAACGGGAGATATTCTCCGGGAATACGAAAAAAGGTTCCCCGGAAAGGTGCGTCCTCTGATCCAGACAGAGAACCAGTACTCCCAGGGAATCGACAACATCAGCGGAGCGTTTAATTTCCCGCGTGCAAGAGGAAAATACATCTTTATGTGTGACGGTGATGATTACTGGATATCACCGGATAAAATGCAAAAGCAGGTGGATTACATGGAGGCCCATCCCGATTGCACCCTTTGCATCCACAGTGCCCGGATCGAACTGGTGGGAAAAGCACTGACCGAGGGAAAGATGCGCCCTTATTGTGGAAACAGGGTCATTTCCCCGGAAGAGATTGTGGATAAGTCCTCTGGCTACGCCATGTCCTCCATGGCATTTCCTTCCCGGATCGTTAAAGATCTTCCCGATTATTATGTAGAGTGTCCCGTAGGAGATACCCCTATCCAGCTGATTGCCGCCAGTGAAGGCTATGGCTATTATTTCGATGAAGCCATGAGTGCATACCGGGTCGGAGTGGCAGGTTCCTGGACCATGGAAGGAAAGAACGGAGACTACGAAAGAAAACAGCAGGTCTATTACCAGCGAATGAAAAAGGTTTACCGGATGTATGATGAGGCAACGAAAGGACGTCTTCGGAGCGCCATTCAAAGTGCGGACAAGCGGACCTATTATCACACCATGGTCAATACCAGACAGTTTAAAGAGATTCTAAATCCTGAATATAAGAAATATTATAAAGAACTGACACCAAGAACCAGATTTTTTATTCAGATGGAGTACCGGACACCGGGGCTTTATGGATTTCTAAGGAAAAAGTTTTTGAAACAATCATAAAAGAAGGACCGGAAGCTGCAAAAAGAAACACATGAAAATACGCCTTGACCCAGGCTTTTACCGCCTGGATCAAGGCGTATTTATGTACATGAAGATTCTGGATTAACGGGCGATATTCGGGTCCGTCGGGTCCCAGGTCTGTGAGTCCGGTATGATCTGTTCAATGGCCGGACGTTCATATGGTCCGGGAACCGGAGAATTGTAGATCGTAACCGTTGTTCCAAGAGGGCAGTGGTCATACACCCACTTGGCATCTCCTGATAATAAGCGGACGCAGCCGGCAGACTCGGCAATGCTTAAATAATTGTAGGTACTGGAGTCCAGAGTCATGCCATTGGGACTGCTGTAGAGAATGGAATGAATTAAAAATCCCTTCCAGATGCGGGTGGCATACTGGGTGAAGATTCCGTGATTCATATCTCTCCAGCGGTATTTGGCCGGAGTCTGGAATGTTCCTAAAGGAGTATCCGGGCCGGTGGAGGTCAAAAAGGATTTTACCGGAATGATAAAACCGTTGTTTCCGTCCTTGGCGAGAATGGTCATGGTGTTCATTTCCTTATTGATACTGATCAAGAACGGACCCTTTGCGCCAATGACAGGCTCTAAATCAGAAAGCATTCTTCCGGTTTCGTCAAAATAATACTTGTAGCCGTCGATGTACTGCCAGCCGGTTACCGGGACAGAGTCAACGAAATAATACCGTTCATTGCCTGACCATGCCCAGCCGGTAAAGGCAGTGCCATCTCCGTTTACATAACGAAGAGCTCCGTCCACCAGCTGCATTCCATCCGGAACGGCTGAGACAAGAGGCTTTTCTGTGGCATAAGGAAATTGGGAATTTTTGGCATAGAAGGCCATCCGCAGTCCGGTAATATAATGTCCGGTTCCCATGGTTCCTGTGGCGGTTCCGTTCTTTGCCCAGTCCATGGTAGTGCCGTCCTCTAACTGGGCGGTGTAATAAAGATCGAACTGATTGTTTACGTAGCCCGAAAAGCGCATCTGTACGGCTTCCACGTTCACGTCGTTGGGATAATTGGTGGTCTGCTGTCCGTTCATGACCCATGGAGACCAGCCGGTACTTGAGGTATAGGTCCGGTAAAGGACGTTGCCCACAATATTCGTAAGGAAGGTGGACATTCCATGGAAGCCTTCCCCGTTGTTGGTGATCCACGCATCGTTTACAAAGGGCTGTGACCAGTTGCTGTCACCGACCATAACGGTGGTCTGAAGCCGCGGGAAATTGGCTTTTAAGGCTTCCTGTGCCGCTTTGGCGGCTTCATCCACAACGCCATCCTCACCGTTTCCTTCTGCTTCTTTTCCGATGTCTATGCCGGCATTCGCCAAAGCGGTTTCCGCTTCCTGTATTTGATTGCTGTCTTGATCTGTGGTTTCCGTCTGACTGTCATCCTGACTTATGGGAACGCCGTTTCTAAATCCCGGTCCGCGCGCCTCGTCTGCCCAGGCAAAAGAAGCTTGTCCGGAAATCAGAACAGCTGTCAGGAAGAATACTGCCAGACCGTGTATTTGTTTACGCGTCATAATGTACCTCCTGAATACTAAAAAATTGAATATAATCCTAGATAGTTTATCATGATTAAACGCAAAATGCTAGAGACGATTTACAATTAATGGGTAATATAGTACAATAAGGCGGAATTGTTAATTGGCAGAATGAGGGGAATGACCAGTATGTATCAGGAAAATTTAAAAAATAAAGTCCTTTCCGGTTTGTTTTGGAAAGTGATGGAAAATGGAGGAACACAGGGAATCCAGTTCCTCGTCTCCGTTCTGCTGGCAAGGCTTTTGACCCCGGCGGAGTCCGGGGAAGTCATGCTCATCATGATATTTATAACCATTGGGAATGTGTTTGTCCAGAGTGGTTTTAACACCTCCCTGATCCAAAAACAGAACGTGGATGAGGAGGATTATTCCTCTGCTTTTTATATCAGCGCAGGCATCGCAGCGGTTTTATATATAATCCTGTTTTTTTCTGCTCCGGCAGTGGCAAGGTTTTATGGACAGCCTTTGTTCCGTCCGGTGCTTCGCATTCTGGCAGTGACCCTGTTCTTCGGTGCGGTCACATCGGTGCAGTCTGCGGCAGTGGCAAGAAACATGGAGTTTCGCAAGCTTTGCCTTGCCAGTATTTTTGCAGCCCTGGGCTCCGGAGTCATCGGAGTGGTGATGGCATTTCAGGGCGGCGGTATGTGGGCCCTTGCCATGCAGCAGTTTTTTTACAGCTTTTTTTTGATGGCGGTTCTGGCAGTGCTTGTGAAATGGCGCCCCAGGCTTTTATTTTCCGTCAAGAAAGCAAAGGAGCTGTTTTCCTATGGCTGGAAGATTCTTTGCTCCGGCCTGATCGACAGTGTATTCACCAATGTATACGGACTTGTTATCGGGAAAATATATAATTCCGCCATGATGGGGCAATACTCAAGAGGAAACCAGTTTCCAGCATTGATTGCCAATAATTTAGGTGCGGCGATCCAGTCGGTCATGCTCCCTGCTTTTTCTGCCTGTCAGGATGACCGGGAAAAAGTAAAGAGTATGGTCCGCAGGTCCATTGTTACCAGTTCCTATCTGGTGTTTCCCATGATGGCGGGGCTGATTGCGGTGGCAGAACCGATGGTAAAGCTGCTTTTAACGGATCAGTATCTTCCCTGTGTTCCCATGCTCCGGCTTCTTTGCGTGGCCTATGCCACATGGCCTCTTCACGTGGCTAATTTGCAGGCCATCAATGCGCTGGGGAGAAGTGAGATTTTCTTAAAATTAGAGATCATAAAAAAAGCGGTGAGTGTGATCGCCCTGATCATAAGCATTCCTTTTGGGATCTACACCATGGTGGCTCTGCGTGCGGTGACAGATTTTATCTGTACCTTTATCAATGCCCATCCCAACAAGAAGCTGCTTCATTACAGCTTTTATGAGCAGTGGAGGGACGTGTTCCCCTCTCTGCTTGTATCAGCAGCCATGGGCCTGGTTGTGTACGGTGTGCAGTATATAATAGAAGGAACGCTTTTCACCCTTGTGGTACAGATTCTGGCAGGTGTTTTGGTTTATGCAGGGCTGTCCTGGGTGTTCCGGCTGGAAGCATTTTTGTATCTGTGCCGGACGGCTGGCTGGGGGAAGCATTAGGGGGATTGTTCCAGGTTTACATTTTCCGTCAGATATTGTAGAATAAGGGGAAGCTTGTTATAAGTATGGGCGATTAAGAGGAACTTAAAAAGATGGAACGAAAAAATGTGGTCTGGAACATGATCGGCAGCCTTATTTATGCAGGCTCCAGTATGGTCCTTACGGCCCTTGTGAATCATATGGCAGGCACAGACCAGGGCGGGATCTTTGGGTTTGCCTTCAGCACCTTCGGGCAGCAGATGTTTCTGGTGGCCTATTTTGGCATGAGACCGTTACAGAGCACGGATATCAGCAGAGCGTATACCTTTGGGGAATACCGTCAGGCCCGGTACATTACCTGTCAGGCCGCAGTCCTTATGGGAATCGCTTATATCCTGTGGAATACGTTCATTCCGGCAGCCGGTTATACGGGAGAAAAGGCTCTTGTGGTGTTTTTGATGGTATTATATAAGGTATTGGACGGGTTTGCCGATGTGTATGAGTCGGAATTTCAGAGGAACGGCCGGTTGTATCTGACGGGACAGGCCATGACGTTCCGGACCCTGTTGTCCGTGTGCTGCTTTTTGGCGGCTTTGGCAATTACAAAGGATCTGGTATTTTCAAGCGTTGCTGCAGTCCTTTCCCAGGGCGCCGGAATCTTACTCTTTGATAAACGGACAGCAAAACAGGTTCCGGGAATAGAGCGTTTAAAAAGGGCCGGCAAGGCACAGGAGCTGTTACAGGATGGGTTTTTGCTGTTTTTATCTGTATTTCTGGACGGACTCATCTTTGCCATGGCAAAATATGCGGTGGATGCCCAGATGACCTCCACGGATAATGCCATTTTTGTGGCAATCTTTATGCCTACCTCAGTCATTAATCTTGCGGCAAATTTTGTTATCCGGCCCTTCCTTACAAAGCTGTCTTATTTGTGGGAGGAGAAAAGCTATGGAGATTTTATGAAAGAGGTAGGGAAGCTGACAGGAATCATACTGCTTCTTACGGTGATAGCACTGGCAGGGGCCTGGGTCCTTGGGGTTCCGGTTCTTGGAGCCATCTCTGATGTGGAACTGAAACCGTATAAATCCGGACTGCTTGCCATTGTGCTGGGCGGAGGATTCTTTGCGGTCATGAATTTGTTTTACTATGTACTGGTAATCATGAAACGGCAAAAACGGATATTTTTCGGTTATGTACCGGTTTGCATTCTGTCCTTCTTTCTGTCCTTCTGGTTCGTGAAGGCAGGAGGTATTAACGGAGGAGCTTTCTCCTATATGCTTTCCATGCTGCTTTTAATGCTTTGCTTTATGGGACAGGCAGTCTTTGTTCTGGGGAAAGAAAAGAAAGGGATACGATAATGAAGGATAAAGTACTGGTAGTAATACCAGCCTATAATGAAGCCATGAATATCGAACGTGTGGTGGGTGGTGTGATTGAAAACTACCCTATGTTTGATTATGTGATCATCAATGACGGTTCTACCGATGATACTGCAGAAATCTGCCGGAGGCACCGGTGGAGAATCATCGATCTGCCTGTGAATCTTGGCCTTGCGGGAGCCTTTCAGACCGGTCTTAAATACGCGCACCGGCACGGATACCGGTATGCCATACAGTTTGACGGTGACGGACAGCACCGGCCCGAGTACATATTCCCCATGAAAGAGAAGATGGATGAGGGCTATGACATTGTGATCGGTTCCAGGTTTATGACAGAGAGAAAGCCTCATTCCCTGCGGATGTTTGGAAGCCGTCTGCTGAGCGCCGCCATCTGGTTTACCACCGGGGTTGGCGTAAAGGACCCCACCTCCGGCATGCGCATGTTCAGCCACAAGATGATCAAGGAATTTGCTGACGGTTTAAACTATGGCCCGGAACCGGACACCATATCTTATCTGATCCGTCATGGCGCAAAGGTTGCGGAGATTCCGGTGGTCATGGACGAGCGGATTCTTGGAGAAAGCTATTTAAGTCCTTGGAATGCGGCCCGCTATATGGGGAAGATGCTGTTTTCCATTTTACTGGTACAGAGCTTCCGCATCAGGGACAGAAGATAATAGAAGGGAGAATGTCATGACGGTTTTGCTTCGATGCGTGCTGATATGTGTTTCCGTTTTGCTTACATGCTATGTACTTAGAAAAATCCGCCATTCCAAAATGAAGATCGAGGATTCCATCTTCTGGGTCATGTTTGCCCTGCTTTTGGTGGTGTTCAGCTTATTCCCCCGGCTGGCGGATTTTATATCCCGTATGGTGGGAACCTATTCCACGGCAAATTTTATTTTCACCTTTATGATCTTTATTTTGCTGGTAAAGGTGTTTTTCCAGTCTGTCAAGATCTCCCAGCTGGAGCGGAGGGTCACGGAGCTGATCCAGGCCTTTGCACTTGACCGGGAAGAAGAACGGGAAAAGGAGGAAGTGAAACGTGAATCTCATCAGGAATAAAAAAGGATTGGCGCTTACGGCGGGAAGCATCCTGCTTCTCGCTTTTCTTTTCCTGTCGTCTTATCAGGAAACTATTATAAGGATTCCCTCTCCTGCATTTGAGCCGGTCCGGCGGTTCTACTGGTGGATGATCGTGTTTGGCTGTGGATTTCTTTTCTGTCTGGGCGCTCTTTTGTGGATAAAGGAGAAACTTTCGGACTGGATGTATCCGGTGACCATCCTGCTCCTGGGCCTGTTTTATATTCTGGTTCTTCCGCCCTTTACTGCGCCGGATGAAGCGGCTCATTTTATAAGCGCCTACCGTCTTTCCAGCCAGATCATGGGAAAACAGGCGGTAGCTGATGAGGAATTCCTTTCCCATGCGACACAAGAAGAAAAAGAACGGATCAGCCGCGGGGCCAATGTTTTGGTGAGAAGCGGAGATGATGTCCCAGGACTCACCCCGGAAGCCGGGCAGACTTCCTACAACATGGTTCTTACCGGGCTGTTTTCCAAGGATGAGAGCCAGGGAGTCACTGTGCGGAGTGAAATCCCGGTCAATACCTCTCCGGTGGTCTATGTGCCACAGGCGGCAGGAATCACTCTTGCAAGGCTTCTGCAGCTGGGATATATTCCCCTCGTTATGCTGGGGCGGCTGTGTAATCTTTTGGCATTTGCGGCAATGTCTTACTTTGCAGTCCGCGTCATGCCTTTTAAAAAGGAGGTACTCATGGCAGTCTCTTGTCTGCCGATGACGCTTCACCTTGCGGCCTCTTATTCCTATGATGCCGTATTTATCGGGCTGTCCATGATGTTCTTTTCCTGGTGCTTTTATCTGGCGTTTGAAAAGGATAAAGTGACGGTAAAGGATACGGTACTTCTGGCTCTTTTTCTGATTCTCCTGGAGCCTGGAAAAATCGTGTATCTGCCCCTGGCCGGAATCTGCCTGTTTATCCCGTCAGCCAAATTCCAGTCAAAAAAGCAGTACTTTATTTCCTTCTTCAGTGTTCTGGCAGCTGTGCTTCTGGCCGTATTTTTGGTAAACCGACTGGTGCTTGCCGCCTGGGCGACCCAGACAGAAAGCTATGTGGGCTGGAGTGAGGCAGCAGGTTATACCCTTTCTGATGTAATAAACCGGCCTTATGATATTTTTATGGTTTACTATGAAACCTTTGTGACCCAGCTGGGGTATTATCTGGTGACCATGCTGGGCGGCTTTCTGGGAAACCTGGATCCGAACCTTACGGTTCCGCCGTTTTGCCTGCTCCTGCTGTGTTATGCTCTTTTTATCAGTGTGTTAAAAAGAGAAGGAGAGGAGGTCCCTTTAAAGACGGGGCAGAAATGGTTTCTGCTTTTTCTGGTATTTTTAAGTGCCTGTCTGGTTCTGGCGTCCATGCTGCTTGGCTGGACCCCAAAGGAACTGACCTATATCACCGGAGTGCAGGGACGGTATTTTATTCCCCTTCTGCCTTTGGTGCTGCTGACAATATTTGATAAAAACCTGTCCATAAAGGCAGATTTAAGGAGAAGTGCCTGGTATCTGGAATGTTTCGTGAGCATCTATGCCCTGATTCGGATCTGCTCCACGGCATCTCTGCGTTTATGACGGAAAGGGAAATGAAGATGGAAGAAAAACAACCGAACAATAAGACGGTGGATGTGATCATTCCGGTCTATAAGCCGGATGATACATTAAAACGCCTGTTAAACCGTCTGGAAAAGCAGTCTTATCCCATAGAAAAGATCATTGTCATCAATACGGAAAAGTCTTATTGGAAAGACGGGGAGTTTGATGCGATTGAAAACCTGGAGGTCCACCATGTGACAAAGGAAGAATTTGATCATGGCGGAACCAGGAACCTTGGAGCCGGTTATTCCAAGGCCGATGTTATGGTTTTCATGACCGATGATGCGGTTCCTGCGGACAGGCATTTGATCGGGGCATTATTAAAAGGGCTTGATCAGACCGGGGAACATGGGGAACCGGTGGTGCAGGCTTATGCCAGGCAGCTTCCCAATCCGGACTGTGCCCTGGCAGAGCAGTATACCCGTTCCTTTAATTATCCGGATGAGAGCCGGGTAAAGACAATGGCAGACCTGCCCCGGCTTGGAATAAAGACATTCTTTGCTTCCAACGTCTGCTGTGCCTATGACCGGCGGGTATTTTTGGAAAACGGCGGATTTGTAAAACCAGCGATCTTTAACGAAGATATGATCTATGCAGGCAATGCAGTAAGATATCGTGGACAGGCGGTGGCTTATGTGGCGGAAGCAAAGGTCTGCCATTCCCATAATTATGGCTGCAAGGCCCAGTTTCACCGGAATTTCGATCTTGCGGTCTCTCAGGCGGACCATCCGGAGGTATTTGAAGGAATAAGATCGGAAAGCGAAGGAATCCGTCTGGTGAAAAATACCTGCTCCTGGCTGGCAAAGCAAAAGAAATACTGGCTGATTCCAGGCGTTATGGTAAAGAGCGGCTTTAAATATCTGGGCTTTTTCATGGGAAAACGGTATGCGTCCCTGCCCCGGTGGCTCATACTGAAATGTACCATGAACCAGTCATACTGGAATAATGCTTTCCTTTCAGACAAAAGAACATAAAATCAATACGCAGCCCGGCTTTTAAAACATTAGAAAGGCCGGGCTGCTTTTGCAGTTTTCTCTTAGAAGGCAAATTCTTACAGTTTTCTTCTTAATTTCAAAAAAATTATTGATATCATAGAAATATGTACCAAGTTGTGGTAGAATGCTACAGGTAAAAGAATGTTTTGACAGGTAAAGGAGCATGAAAATATGGGAAAGATAAAAGTAACAGCTTGTGAAATAGAAGGTCTTTATGTGATTGAACCAACGGTATTTCCTGATTCCAGGGGCTATTTTATGGAAACTTATAACCAGAACGATTTTAAAGAGGCCGGACTTGACATGGTATTCGTACAGGATAACCAGTCCATGTCCGTAAAGGGAGTTCTGCGCGGCCTTCATTTCCAGAAGCAGTTTCCCCAGGGAAAGCTGGTTCGCGTGGTGAAAGGAACCGTATTTGATGTGGCAGTGGATCTGCGGTCTTCTTCTGAGACTTATGGAAAATGGTTCGGTGTGGAGCTGTCTGCGGAAAATAAAAAGCAGTTCTATATCCCGGAAGGTTTTGCTCATGGCTTTTTGGTTCTGTCTGACGAAGCAGAATTTGCATATAAGTGTACGGATTTCTATCATCCGGGGGATGAAGGCGGTATTTTATGGAGCGATCCGGAGATCGGTATTGAATGGCCGATTGCAGATGGCATGGAGCTGATTATTTCCGAGAAAGATCAGAAGTGGAGCGGAATCCGGGAAACCTTTAAATTTTAGTGAGAGGAGAAAACCATGAATTATCTGGTTTCCTTATTAAAAGAAATCATTTCAAAAAGAAAACTTATCCTGGATTTATCGAAAGCAGATTTTAAGAAACGGTTTGTTGGCTCTTATTTCGGCATCGCCTGGATGTTTTTACAGCCCATGGCTACGGTACTGGTGTACTTTTTTGTATTCCAGATGGGCTTTAAGAGCGTACCCCCAGTACCGGGTTATCCCTATGTGCTGTGGCTGATTCCAGGTATCGTGCCCTGGTTCTATTTCAGTGAAGTGCTGAATATGGGAACCGGCTGTCTGCAGGAATATAATTATCTGGTGAAAAAGGTGGTATTTCAGGTGGAGATCCTTCCGGTCATCAAGCTGATTTCCTGTCTTATGGTCCATGGAATATTTGCCCTGATCATGATTGCAATATTTTTCTGCTACGGAATTTTTCCAAAGGCAAGCTGGATCCAGATTCTTTACTATACCTTTGCAAGTTCCATGCTTGGTCTGGCCATCTCTTATTTTACCAGCGCCATTCAGGTGTTTTTTAAGGATATGGCTCAGATCATTGGAATCTTTCTTCAGTTTGGCATGTGGCTGGTACCGATTATGTGGGCACCGGAGATGTTCCCGAAGATTCCTTCCTGGCTGCCTACCCTGCTTAAATTAAATCCGTTTTATTATGTAGTGGCAGGATACAGAGACAGCATGCTGACCGGGCACTGGCTGGTGGAACGGCCGACCCTTGGCCTGTATTTCTGGACCGTGACCATTGTCCTGATGCTCATAGGATTAAAAGTATTTAAAAAGCTGCGTCCGCACTTCTCTGATGTGCTGTGATCTGCTTAGTATGGAGGATTCAATGTCCGTAGAATCGAACAACAATGCAATAACAGTAAGTGATGTAACAAAAATATACCGGTTATATGAAAAGCCCATTGACCGTTTAAAAGAGACTTTAAGCCCCACCCATAAAAACTATCACCGGGATTTCTATGCCTTAAACGGCATTTCTTTTGATGTAAAAAAAGGGGAGACGGTTGGAATCATCGGTACCAACGGCTCAGGAAAGTCCACCATCTTAAAGATCATCACCGGAGTGCTGACACCTACGTCCGGAAGCCTTAAGGTAAACGGTGTCATTTCTGCCCTTCTGGAGCTGGGAGCCGGATTTAACATGGACTATACCGGAATCGAGAACATCTATATGAACGGCACCATGATGGGATTTTCCCGAAAAGAAATGGATGAAAAGCTTGAGGATATCCTGGAATTTGCCGACATCGGAGATTTTGTCTATCAGCCGGTAAAAACCTACTCCAGCGGTATGTTCGTCCGCCTGGCATTTGCTCTTGCCATCAATGTGGAACCGGAGATTTTGATCGTTGACGAAGCCCTTTCCGTAGGAGATGTGTTTTTTCAGGCCAAATGCTACCGCCGCATGGAGGAGATCCGTCAAAATGGAACCACGATTCTGATGGTGACCCATGATATGGGTGCGATTATTAAATACTGTGACCAGGTGGTCGTACTCAATAAAGGAAATTTCATTGCTCAGGGAGAACCTGGGAAAATGGTGGATTTATATAAGAAGATCCTTGCCAACCAGATGGATGACTTATCGGAGCTAAACGATTTTTCAGGGGAAAAGGCCATATCCAGAAAAGAGGCGGCAAAGGACCTTCCAAAAGGTCTTATGAAGGAAAAGCTTACGGTCAATCCAAACCGTACCGAATATGGGGATAAGAAGGCGGAAATCGTGGATTTCGGTCTTCTTGACGAGCGGGGAAATGTGACCAACCTTTTATTAAAGGGAGAGTATTTTTCCATCAGGGAGCGGATTCGCTTTCATGGAGAGATCAAGACCCCTATTTTTACTTATACCATCAAGGACAAGCGGGGAGCCGATCTGACCGGAACCAATACCATGTATGAGGCAGCCGATGTAAAGGCGGTAAAAAGCGGCGATGAATATGAGGTGGAATTTAAACAGAAAATGACCCTTCAGGGAGGCGAGTATCTGCTTTCCATGAGCTGTACCGGATTTGAGAACGGAGAACATGTTGTCTATCACCGCCTGTATGATATCGTAAGTATCACGGTCATTTCCAATAAAAATACAGTAGGTGTTTACGATATGGAGCCGGAAGTAAGCTTAGAGCTTCACCGGGCAGGAAAGTAAGGAGGAAGCATTGATGAACGATTTAAGCCCTGAGATCAGGAATCTGTATTTAAAATATAATGGAGATATTAAGAAGCTGCTGGCAGAAAACCCCAATCCGGACTATCTGTATGCACTGTCAGATATCCGGGAAAATCTGCTGGAATGGTATGCGTTTGAACCGTCAGCTTCTTTGCTCCAGGCAGGTTCTGATTACGGCGCTCTTACAGGATTATACAGCCGCAGGGTAAGCCATGTGACCGTCCTTGACTTAAACCAGAACAACCTTTCCTTTAACCGTCTCCGCCATCAGGACCGTAACAATATCCGGTATGTAAATGGAGATTTTGACTCCATTCACCAGGAAACCTTTGATTATGTGGTCATGACAGGTTCTCTGAAAGAACCAGTAAAAGAACAGATCGAAAAGGCAAAGAACCTGTTAAAACCAGGCGGGAAGCTGATTATTTCTGTATGCAACCGTCTGGGACTGAAATATCAGGCAGGTGCTGTCCCGGATAAAATCCGTCTGTCAAGAACAGAACTTATGGAGCTGTTATGCGGAAATGAACAGGCAGAAGGAGAAGTCTCTTTTTATTATCCCATGCCTGATTATAAACTTCCGGTAACCTTGTATTCCGACGCTTATCTGCCGGCCAAGGGAGATCTGACTCATGCCATTTTAGCCTATGATTATCCCAAATATCTCCGGTTTGATTTAGGAAAGATGTTTGACGAGGTATGTGAAGGAAAACAGTTTGAAACATTTGCCAATTCATTCTTAACCATTTGGAGCTGCCATGAAGAAAATTAACTTTGTAAAATATAATAAGACCCGCAGGGAAGCGTTCCAGATCCGCACCAGTCTGGTGGAAGAAAACGGCATTCCCTTTGTGGAAAAAACAGCCCTGCGGGATGAAGGAACCGGACATATCAGATCCCTGGAAGAAAAATATAAAAGTCTTAAGGAGCAAAACCAGAGGTTAAAGGTAGCGGAGGTTTCCGTAAGTCCCGACGGCCGGACGGCACGGTTTGAGTTTTTAAAAGGAGAGACCCTATCCGAACTTCTGGGCAAAGAGATCACCGATGGAAAAGTGCCTGTCGCACCGATGGAAGATGCTCTTGCCATGATCTTAAGTGTAAAAGATGACTGCATGTTTCCGTTTCATATCACTCCCGAATTCACTCAGGTATTTGGTGAACTTTCCAAAGAAGAGGAATCCATCAAGAAAGACTGGGCATTTACGGCCTCCAACATCGACTGTCTCTTTGAGAACATCATGATAACGGAAGACGGCCCTTACTGTCTGGATTATGAGTGGGTATTTTCCTTCCCGGTCCCGGTCACCTTTGTAAAATTCCGGGTGCTTTATTATTTTTATGAACAGTATAAGAGCATTTTGGCTTATGCTTCTATGGAGGCATTTTTAGAAGAATTCGGTGTGGAACCAGAACGGACCCAGGCCTATCTTCAGATGGAACACCATTTTCAGGAGTATGTCCACGGGGAGAACCAGCAGATTTATCTGGTCAACTACATGCATGAGACTCACGCGCTGCCGGAAGATATGTTCCGGCTTTCTAAGATCATCGATGATACCAAAGAACGGATTTCCCAGATGGAAATGGAACTCCATGAAAAGGATGTGACCATCACAAAGCAGCAGGAGATCAAGCGGCTGACAGACAACCACGTGACCAATCAGGAGATGATCATAAACACGCTCCGTCAGGACTGTGAGAACATGCAGCAGATCATTGACCGCTTAAGGCGTCATGAAGCCTTGTTCTACCGTGTGGGAAGAAAGGTAAAGCGGATTTTTAATGACTGTTTTCCGGAAGGAACGAAAAAACGGAAATATTTTTATTATGGGAAAAATACACTCCTTCATCCGCTGAAATCCTTCCGTCTCTATACCACAGAGGAAGGAAGGAATCTGATCGAGGGAGATATGAAGATCGGAGAGCAGTACCGGACCCACGGCAAACTTCGCTTTGTCCGGGAAGGCCACCCCATGGTCTCCATTGTCATCCCTGTATACAACCAGATCCATTATACCTATGCCTGTCTGGTCTCTATTCTGGAGCATACAAAGGATGTGGTCTATGAGGTGATCATTGCCGATGACGTTTCCAGTGATGCGACCAGGGAACTGGAAAAGTTTACGGAAAACGTGGTGATCTGCAGAAATGAGACCAATCAGGGATTTTTAAAAAACTGCAATCAGGCAGCCAGGGCAGCCAGAGGCAAGTATATCATGTTTCTCAATAACGATACCAAGGTCACAGAAGGCTGGCTTTCCAGTCTGGTGAATTTGATCGAATCGGATCCGTCCATCGGTATGACAGGCTCTAAGCTGGTTTATCCTGACGGACGTTTGCAGGAAGCAGGAGGCATTCTCTGGAGCGACGGCTCCGGCTGGAATTACGGACGTTTGGATGACCCGGAGAAGCCGGAGTATAACTATGTCAAGGATGTGGACTACATTTCCGGTGCCGCCATTCTTTTATCCAATGAGTTATGGAAACAAATCGGCGGTTTTGATGAGCGTTTTGCACCTGCTTACTGTGAAGATTCTGACCTTGCCTTTGAAGTGCGCAAAGCAGGGTACCGGGTGGTTTACCAGCCCCTTTCCAAAGTCATTCACTTTGAGGGCATTTCAAACGGCACCGATGTCAACGGCTCCGGCCTAAAACGCTATCAAGTGGAAAACAGCTTAAAGTTACGGGAAAAATGGGCAGAAGAATTCAAGAAACAAAGTGAGAATGACGGAAATCCGGACCCCTTCCGCGCAAGGGAGAGAAGCCAGAATAAGGACATCATTCTTGTAATCGACCACTATGTACCCACCTATGACCGGGATGCCGGCTCCAAGACCACCTTCCAGTATTTGCAGATGTTTGTGGAAAAAGGCTATGTTGTTAAATTCCTTGGGGATAACTTTCTGCATGAAGAGCCGTATTCCACGGTGCTCCAGCAGATGGGCATCGAGATCCTCTATGGAAAAGAATATCAGGCAAAGATCTGGGACTGGTTAAAGGAACATGGGGATGACATCAAGGTGGCCTATTTGAACCGTCCCCATATCGCCGCCAAATATGTGGATTTCATTAAGAATAAGACAGCCATGAAGGTGATCTATTACGGTCACGACCTTCATTTCCTTCGGGAAGGCAGAGAATACGAGCTGACGGGAGATCCGGAAAAGAGGGAAGCCTCTGAGTACTGGAAATCCATGGAGCTGCGTTTGATGAGAAAGGCCGCGGTATCCTATTATCCGTCTTATGTGGAACGGGATGCCATCCATGAGATCGAGCCCTCCATTCATGTAAAAGCCATTGTCGCTTATGTATTTGAGAAGTTTTTAAACCATATTCCTGAGAATTTTGAAGAGCGGGAAGGACTGCTGTTTGTGGGAGGCTTTGCCCATCCGCCAAACGCCGACGCCGTGTTATGGTTTGCACAGGATATATTCCCGCTGATAAGAGAACGGATGCCGGTGAATTTCTATATTGTAGGCTCTAAGGTGACCGATGAAATCAAGGCCCTGGAACAGCCGGGCAATGGAATCGTGGTAAAAGGTTTTGTATCTGAAGAAGAGCTTCAAAGACTCTATGCCAGCTGCCGGATCGTGGTAGTTCCCCTGCGTTACGGTGCAGGTGTGAAGGGAAAGGTCATAGAAGCGTTGTATCACGGCGCTCCGGTAGTCACCACCTCCATCGGTGCGGAAGGAATCCCTGATGCCGGACAGGTAATGGCCATAAAGGATGACCCGGCGGAATTTGCCATGGAGGTCCTCTCCCTGTATCAGGATGGGGGCCGCTGTCTGCAGATGAGCCGGGCGACCCAGAGCTATATCCGCAGGTATCACAGCGTGGATGCGGCCTGGAGCGTGGTTGGGGAAGACTTCTAAAAGAAGGATAGTAGATTGTTACAAAGAATCTGTGATATAATAAGGATGTTTCGTTGAATGAACCAATGAAAAGGTGAACAGGAGGAAACTGGTATGCAGGCAGTTTTGCTGGCAGGAGGTCTTGGTACACGGCTCCGTTCCGTTGTAAATGACAGGCCAAAGCCTATGGCACTGATTGAAGATAAGCCCTTTATGGAATATGTTGTTCTGGAACTGAAAAAACATGGAGTTTCAGAGATCATTTTTGCCGTTGGCTATAAAGGCTCTATGGTGGAAGAATATTTTAAAGACGGTTCCCCCTGGGAGATTAAGGTTTCTTATGCCTATGAAGAAGAACTTCTGGGCACAGCCGGAGCCATTAAGAATGCCGGACAGAAGGTGACGGATGACCGGTTCTTCGTGCTGAATGCAGATACCTTTTACCAGATTGACTACAAGCGGCTGACGGCCCTCAGTGAGGAGCGGGATCTTGATATGGCCCTTGTTTTGAGAGAGGTGCCTGATGTATCCCGTTACGGACAGGCTGTACTGGAAGATGGCTGGTTAAAAACCTTTGATGAGAAGACCGAAGAAAAATGCCGGGGAACCATCAATGGAGGCGTTTATTACCTTCGCCGTTCCCTGCTCGATGCAATTCCGGAAGGAAAGGTATCTTTAGAGCATGACATGATCCCCCGCTGGATTGCTGAGGAAAAGAAGCTGGGAGGCATTGTCAATGACGGATATTTCATAGATATCGGCGTGCCGGAGGATTATTACCGGTTCATGGAAGATATAAAGAAAGGAACGGTGATCGTATGATAATCAGAGGACGTGCGCCCCTTCGGGTAAGCTTTGGGGGAGGCGGTACGGATGTAGCTCCTTTTTGTGAAGAACAGGGAGGTGCCATCATCGGCAGCACCATCAATAAATATGCCTACTGTTCCATCGTTCCCAGAGAAGATGACCAGATCATCGTCCATTCCCTGGACTTTGATATGACTGTCAAATACAATACCAATGAAAATTATGTATACGACGGACGTCTGGACCTTGTGACCGCAGCATTAAAGGCCATGGACATCAAACAGGGCTGTGAAGTATATCTCCAGTGCGATGCACCTCCAGGCTCCGGTCTTGGCACTTCCTCAACGGTTATGGTGGCTCTTTTAACCGCCATGGCCAAATGGAAGGGCGTGGAGCTGGACAGCTATGCCATGGCAGACTTGGCATATAAGGTGGAACGGGAAGATTTAAAGATCGACGGAGGCTACCAGGACCAGTATGCGGCCACCTTCGGAGGATTTAACTTTATTGAATTCCACGGACGCAACAACGTGGTGGTCAATCCCCTTAGAATCAAAAAAGAAGTGATCCACGAGCTTCAATACAACCTGCTTTTATGCTATACCGGCAATATCCACGTGTCTGCCAATATCATCAAGGATCAGGTGAAGAACTATGAAAAGAAAGATCCCTTTGATGCCATGTGCGAAGTAAAAGCACTGGCATACGCCATGAAGGACGAGCTTTTGAAAGGGAATCTATACAGCTTTGGAAAGCTGTTGGATTATGGCTGGAAGAGCAAAAAACGTATGAGCAGCAAGATCACCACCCCTCAGATCGATGAACTTTATGAGGAGGCATTAAAAGCAGGTGCTCTCGGCGGAAAGCTGTTAGGGGCCGGCGGCGGCGGATACTTACTGATATACTGCCCTTATAACGTGCGTCATAAGGTGGCTGCCCGTATGGAAGCTGTGGGCGGACAGCTGACCGACTGGAATTTTGAACTCCGGGGAGCTCAGGCGTGGATCACTGATGAAACCCGGTGGGATTATCCGGATATCCGGGTAAAGATACCGGACGGAGAATATCATTTTAACCTGTAATCAAGTTATCAGGCAGCAGGAGAATCGGGAAGCTATGGATAAGATCGTATTTTTAGACCGTGACGGCACCATCAATCAGGAAGTGGAATATTTACACCGCCCGGAAGATCTTGTGATCCTTCCGGCAGTGGCACAAGCCCTGAAACGCTTAAAGGCACAGGGCTTCCGGCTGGTGGTAGTTACCAATCAGGCAGGAGTTGCAAGAGGATATTATAAGGAAGAAGATGTGGTGTCCCTGCATCAGACCTTAAATCAGTATCTTTTAAGGGAAGGCGCTGCCATCGACCATTTTTTCTACTGCCCCCATCATCCGGTACACGGAATCGGACCATATAAAAAGGCATGTCATTGCCGCAAGCCGGAGACAGGAATGTTTGAAATGGCAGAAGCCTTTTATTCCGTGGATAAGGCTCATTCTTATATGATCGGGGATAAACTTTTGGATACGGAGGCCGGAAGACGGTATGGAGTGAGTTCCATATTGGTAGGAACCGGGTATGGCGCGGATTTATACGGCTCCATGAAGGAAGAAGAGAAAGAAAAGGCTTTCGATTTTTATGCCCCTTCCATGAAGGAAGCGGCTGATTTTATACTCTTACGAGAAGGAGGAAATACCATATGGAACCCATGAAGTATCTGGAGGAACTGATGGAGCGTTATCCGGCCCTTACCGGTGTCAGGGCTGAGATTTTAAAAGCCTATGAAGTGCTGGAATCCTGCTATGAAAACGGAGGAAAGCTTCTGATTGCCGGAAACGGAGGAAGCTGTGCCGATGCGGAGCATATCGTCGGAGAGCTGATGAAGGGATTTGTAAAACGCCGTGCTGTTTCCGAAGAATTCGCAGAAAAACTGATGGAAGCCGATCCCAAACGGGGAAAAGAACTGGCTCAAAAGCTTCAGGGCGGCCTTCCTGCCATTGCCCTGACCGGTCACCCGGGCCTTTCCACTGCATTCTTAAACGATGTGGACGGAGATTTGATCTTTGCCCAGCAGACCTATGGCTATGGGAAAAAAGGAGATGTACTTCTTGGAATCTCCACGTCCGGGAATTCTAAAAATGTCATGTATGCCATGGCAGCGGCCAAAGCTCTCGGCATGAAAACCATCGGACTTACGGGAAAAGACGGCGGACAACTGAAAACAGCAGCCGGTGTGACCATCGTGGTACCGGAAACAGAAACCTTTAAGATTCAGGAACTCCATCTTCCCATCTATCATGCACTTTGTCTGATGCTGGAAGAACGGTTTTTTTAAATTACGGGTAGGAGGATAAGATGAAAGACAAACAATGGATAGGTAAGGAAGCGGTATGGAAAGACGAAGTCATTGCAGCCGTACTTTTGCTGGCCTTTGCGTTCTTCATAAACCGGGGAATCGAGATAAAGGGGCTTTATATGGATGATCTCTATCTTTGGTCCTGTTACGGAGAGCAGTCGTTCCGTGAATTTGTCTTCCCCTTAGGAAGCACCCGGTTCCGTTTTGTTTATAATCTGGCTGCATGGCTGGAGCTGATGGTGGTAGGCAGACATATGGGCTGGTTCGTTCCTATAAATATACTTATCAATGTCTGTATCGCATTTACCGTATACCGGTTTGCAAAACGGCTGTCCGGAAGATGGACGATCGGCTTTTTGGGTGGGATTTTATATCTGCTATCCCGAATGTCTTATTATCAGATCAGCCAGGTATGGGGCCTGATGGAAAGCCTGGCGTTATGGGCGGCCATCGGCATTTTTTATTGTCTTTACCGTTATCTGACAGAGGAAAAGCCGCCAAAAGCCCTGATTCCTGTTTCCATGTTTCTGTATTTCAGCGTTTGCTTCATCCATGAACGCTATATGGTACTCCTTCCTCTCTTTTATGCGGCTTACCTTATGAAAAAGGAGCGCCGGAAAGCACCGTGGCTGTTAATTACCGTTGTGTTTGCCGCCGTTCAGGCCATCCGTTTTTTCACCATCGGAAGCATCTCTCCTGCCGGAACCGGCGGAACTACAGTGGCAGACACTTTCAGCATCCAATCCATTATAACATATGCATTCAGTCAGGTCTTATACATCTTTGGAATCAATGCAGGCCCGGAACATCTAAATGGGTTAAGCTGGAGCGCATCTCCTGCATGGGTACGTGTCTTTGTGGTGGTGGCAGACCTTTTTCTTCTTGTAATGACGGTGATTTTCCTGGCCGTTGTGATCCGGGAGCGCAAAGAACGGAAAAAACGGTTCAAGGTCATTGGCCTGTTCCTTTTATTCCTTGCACTCTGTATCGGCTCCTCAAGCGTAACCATAAGGGTGGAAACCAGATGGATCTATGTATCCATGACGGCTGCATGGCTGTTTGCCGCTTACATGTGCGGTGTAACAGTACCAAAAAAGGAAGCAGGAGATTTGACCAGACCCCTTTTGTATTGCGGCCTGTTTCTGCTTTACGGGATTCTTATGCTTCCCATTGAGAGCTTTTACCGGGGGAAATACGAAAATCTGTATTACTGGTCCTCCCAGCTCCGCTATAACTCCCTTGCAGATGAGACTTACGGAAAATACAAGGAAAAACTTTTTGGGAAAAAGATATACATCCTTGGCAATACTTATGATATGAGTGACTTTACCGCCCAGACCTTTTTTAAGACTTTTGACAAAAAGAGGACAGCAGAAGGAACGGAAGTCACATTCATTGACTCCATCAATTCCATCGGTCTGATTACCCCGAATATGCTGGTTATAAGGGAGGATCCGGCTCACGATGCCTTCCAGGATATTACAGATTTTGTGCGGAACTTAAAGTTTGAACGGATCTATGGCTGTTATGAAGACGGCTGGCTGGACCAGAGCGCCAAGGCCCGCATCATGGCAGGAAAAGAAGGAAAGATCTACTTTAAATTCTACTATCCCGGAGTTATCACCGGACTGGAGCATATGGTGGTGACGGTCAACGGCAGTGAACAGAGAGTGATTCCCATCAATGCCAGCACCGTAACCGCTGAATTCGATGTACCGCCCTCCCAGGTTTCGGAAGTAACGTTTGAAAGCAATTTTTATTACGATGCAGCCACGGAGCAGAGAGGGGAGACCCGCCTTTCCGTAGTAGCTGATATAACGGCAAATTAAAAGACGGAAGGTGAAGGCATGAATCGAAAATATCTTTATTATTTCTTCCCTCTTTTGGGGACTGTGTTTGGCCTCTGGTATGTCTTTTCCGCTACCTGTGACGGGATTTATTCTGATTACGTCCGCCTGGTCAACAGTTATCTGCCTGACGTATGGAATCCGGACAAGTTTTTCCTGCCCGATATCCTGACCCGGATACCGGTCAATTATATAGGAAGAATCCTCAATATATCCTTTTTCGGATATAACATCATGTTTGACCGGGTTTTAGGTGTTCTTGCCCTTGGATTATCGGGAATGGTTCTGGCCGCCTACTGTTTCAGGAAAAATCTTTCCATTCTCTGGTTTGGAGTTCTGATGGTGGTATTATTCAGCCTGAATAAATGGGAGATGCTGACCAATGGAAGCGGCTGGGCCCATTTCCTATCCTTTGCCTTCTTCTATTACCACTACGTGGTTCTGGACCGGGTATGGAGCAGAGAAGAAAAACCAAAGGACCGGAGAATACTAATTCTTCTTCCGTTTGTTACCACTCTGCTGGTGGCAGGGCCATACTGTGCCATCTACTCGGTCACTGTCATTCTGGCCTGCGGATTTCTCTTTCTGATGAAAAAAGGAAAAGGAAAGGGGAGTTATCTGATATACGGTATCAGCACTCTGATTGCCCTTTTGTTATATTTATGGAGCAATACCTACGCGGTGGAGGATCATGCGGCACCGGCCACAGGTTCGATATTCGACCAGCTGAAAGAAACCCCGGGATTTTTTGTCCGCTTTTTTATAAAGTCCTTTTCCTCCATGGTCATCGGCGGAGAACGGGCGGAAGAGATCTTTCATACCAATTTTCCTTTTCTCTTACTGGGACTTCTGGTCATAGGTTTCTATCTGCTGGCTCTTTGGTATAACTGGAAATACCGCCTTTATGAAAAGACAGTGCTTCCGTTCATCCTCCTGGTGTCCGGCGGGCTCAATCACGTGCTCATCGTACTGTCCAGATGGATATTCCTAAAGGAGAATTATGGTCTGAGTTCCAGATATGCACTGCAGTATCAGGCCGGAATTCTGGGAATTTTATTGACCTTTGCTCTGGTGCTTCCGGTAAAAAGAAAGAAAGCCGTTCCGTTTCTGCGGTTCGCCGCCGCCGGAGCCTGTGCGTTGTTTCTGGCAGGGAATTGTTACACCACATATATCGAAATAAAAAAAGCCCCTTACCGGTTAGAGAACTTTGAAAAAAGGGCAGCAATGGCCCGTGATTTTGAACAATATACCGATGACGAGCTTCGGGCAAATTTTGAATACCGTCCAGGCCGGAAAGACAGCGGTGCAAAGGTGCGAAGTGCGCTGACGATTTTAAAGGAAAACGGATATAGTGTCTTCCGCACCGATGGAAGCGCAGAATAATCGACGATGCGGCCTTTTAATGATGAATTACAAAAGGCATTGCATGAGGAGCATAAATATGGAAAAAACACTATCGGTCGTAGTCTCGTGCTACAACGAAGAGCTGGCTCTCAACCGGTTCTATGAGGAAACGGCCAGTATTTTAAATAAACTTGACTGGGATTATGAACTTATTTTTGTCAATGACGGAAGCCAGGACAGCACCATGGAAGTGCTTACCCGCCTGTCCCTGGAAGATCCAAACGTAAAGGTCATCAGCTTTTCCCGGAATTTCGGTCATGAAGCTGCCATGATTGCAGGACTTGATTACAGCACCGGAGACGGCATTGTCTGCATGGATGCGGATTTGCAGCATCCTCCGGAATATCTTCCGGAGATCGTTAAGAAGTTCACAGAAGGCTATGATATCATAAATATGGTCCGCACTAAAAATGAATCTGCAGGCTGGGTGAAAAATCTGGCTTCCTCTGCCTTCTATCATCTGATCAATGTGCTTTCTGATGTGAAGTTTGAACCCAATGCCTCTGACTTTTTTGCAATATCGAAAAAGGCGTGCAAAGTGCTTAAGGACAATTACAGGGAAAAGGTACGTTTCCTCCGCGGTTATGTGCAGAACATCGGCTTTCGCCGCACAACCATTGAATACGAAGCCAGAGTGCGGGTGGCAGGAGAGAGCAAATACAGCATGAAAAAGCTCATTGCCTTTTCCTTAAATACCATCATGTGCTTTTCCAATCTCCCTCTGAAGCTGGGTATTTATGCCGGCTGTGGCGCCGGAATCATGGGCCTTGCCATGATGATCTATACCATATGGAGCTGGGCCAGAATTGGCACACCCAACGGCTATGCGACCACCATTGTGCTGATATGCTTTATGTTCTCAGTCCTGTTCCTGATTGTAGGAATCATTGGGAATTATATCGCCATTCTTTTCGCAGAATTAAAAGACAGGCCTATTTATATTGTGGGTGAGACAATGAATGTGGATGAAGAGGATAAAAGGTAGAAAATGAAGTGATTTTTATTGTAATATTAAGAATTTATTGTTAGAATAGTGGCAGGAGTAATCGTGTACAGGGTGGCTGCCTTCTGGATTTTCTGTGTTCCATATATGGAACATGGTAAAGAAGGGAGGTGAGGCAGATGGATACATATCAGATATTAACATTATTGTTTTTAGGTGGTAGTTTCCTCATTGCTTTACTTGCCTATTTAGATAATAGGGATAATAAGCCAAAAAAATAGCCTACCCTGTCAGCAGCAGGATAGGCGGCTCTCTTTGAGAGCTAATTAGTTTCATCCGGAAGCTTCCACCTTGTGGGCGGTTGCTCTCTAAATAAAATATAACATATGCCGCAATAAAAGTAAAGAAAAAAATACGATTTGACTGGTTTGCAGAAACCCTTTCAAATCGTATTTTTTATTACATTTTTTTATCGAATACCAGGCCCGATTTCTTTTGCAGCACTTTCCGAAGACTTTGGAGCTTCATCGGAAGAAGGTGCGGAAGGAGCAGCCGTTTCATTCGAAGCCGGAGCAGAACCTGTATCACCTGTCTCCTGTGGTGTTACCGTGCAGACACCATCAGAATCTGCCGTATAAGAAACGCCGTTGAACTCAAAGGTAGTGGAAGCAGCCATCTTACCGTCTGACGGATTTAAATAATACTGCTTGCCGCCGATCTCAGCCATACCAGTAGCCATACCGCCGCCCTCATTGAAATAATACCAGCTGCCGTCGATTTCTCTCCAGCCAACGGTCATCTTACCGGAAGAAGTGCTTAAGTAATATTTGGTGCCCCGGTCATCCAACCAGCCGGTCTGCATCCTGCCATCTGCTCCAAGATAATACCAGGTGCCGTTTTCATTAATCCAACCTGTAGCCATGGTTCCGTTTGGCTGGAAGTAATACCAGCTGTCGTTAAGCTTCGCCCAGCCGGTGGTCATAGCTCCGCTGTCCGATAAGTAATATTTGGAATTCCCTTCCGTCAGCCAGCCGGTGGCCATAATTCCGTCATCCTTCAAGAAGTACCGTTTGCCGTTAATATCCTGCCAGCCGGTAGCCATAACTCCGTTGTCATGCATGTAATACCATTTTCCGTCCAGGTTTTTCCAGCCCACTGCCATATGGCCGGAGGATTCGTTGAAATAATAACGCTGTCCGTCGATCGTCATAAAGCCGGAGGCCATGGAACCATCAGAATTCAGATAATAGCGGGAGCCGTTATCCTCAAGCCAGCCTTTGTTCATGGCACCGCTTCCGTTAAAGAAATACCATTGATCAGAAAGCTGCTTCCAGCCTGTTGCCATTCGTCCGGAAGTTTCATCAAGATAATAACGCTGATCATCCTTTTCAAACCATCCCGTTGTTTTCTGGCCGTCTCCATTCATATAAAACCATCCGGTCCCGTCATTGATCCATGCATCCTTCTGGATAGAATAGTTCTGATAATAATAGGTTTTGTTGCCAATGGTCCTCCACAGATTGCCAGGGAGCTTAGGCGTTAAATCTTTATAAAGAAAATCGATATCAACATTGCCGTTGATTCCCTGAATGGAACCGGTACTTGTCACCTGCCACATGATGGGGTCAGCATATTTGTGCATTGCCTCATAGCGGGCGACCCATACATCGTAATTCATCTGAGATAAATCGATCTTGTTGCTCAGCCAGTAGTCATTGGCATAAACAATGGGATAGTAGCCTGCCTCTTCGATCCGGCTGCAAAATGCGTTGATGACTTCACTTACCTGGCTTGGAGGCAGTGTGCCAAGTGTTGCGCTGTCCTCCGCGTCAAATGCAATAGGAAATGAGATCGGATATTCCTTCACCAGATCCAGAACAAAATCCGCTTCCGCTCTTGCCATTTCAGGAGTGGTGGCCAGAGAGTAGATGTAGGCTCCCACTTTCAGTCCGGCCGCAGAAGCTCCCTGCACATTGGTGTGAAAATAAGGGTCTACAATCCCCTTTGAACGGGTGCCCAGCATAACGAAGCTGACATCATCTGCCGCTACTGCAGACCAATCGATATTTCCCTGCCACCTGGAAACGTCGATTCCTCTTGCAATGACCCGGTCAAGAACAGTACCGTCCCTCATCTGGTAATAACCGTTGACCCGTTCGTAACCAGCCGCCGCAAAGGAATCCATAGCAGGATAGAATCCGGCCGATATTCCAATAAAGGTGTATAACGCTGCTGCGGCAAACCGCATCCCTATCTTTTTGTGTCTCAAAATGAAACCTCCTTATCAACAATGTTTATTTTATACTTCATTTTTCTTAAGTAAATAATGCGGAAATAAAAAATGTAGAAATAAAAAATGCGGATATCTGCGCCGAGGTGCAGATACCCACACAGATAAACAATCAGTTCGATCAGCCAGGACCTGTCGTGAGTCCCGGAGACAATTGATACACACCGTTATTGGAAGGATTGGATGATCCGCCGCCCGGTGTGTCGCTAGTAGAACTTCCAGGAGTACCGCTTAAATTATTATTGCCGGAGGAACTCCCGCCCGGACCGGAATTGCCGGAACCTGTGGAATCTGAGCCACCCGGTACAGTACCTGTCCCCCCGCCTGCAGGGGTAGAAGACGGCGTAGGCTCATTTCCTGAAGCAGCATTCGGGACCGATCCATTCCCCTGGTATGCTCCGTTAGAAGCAAATGTATAACTCTTTCCGTCAATCGTAAGCGTTGTGTTAGCAGCCATCTTCCCGGTAGAAGGATCAAGGTAATAGTAAACATTGGAAAGCTGGATCCAGCCGGTCATCATATGTCCGGAATCATTAAAATAATACCAGGAACCGTCGATTTGCTTCCAGCCATGAGCCATCTTCCCATTGGAGGTATCCATGTAATATTTATTGGTGCCGTCGTTGAGCCACCCGGTCAGCATCTTTCCTAATACAGTCTTAGAATCCCCGTTTAAATAATAATAAGAATTGTCAATCTGTTTCCATCCGGTTACCATCTTGCCGTCAGAACCGAAGTAGAACCAATCGTTCCCAACCTTCCCCCAACCGATGACACATGTTCCGTTCTCTTTAAAATAATACCAGCCGCCGTCCATTTCCCGCCATCCGGTGGCCATGGAGCCGTCGCCCTTCATATAATAATAATCATTACCGATCTTTAACCAGCCCTTTACAAGGATTCCGGTATCATCCATCAGGTAATAATATTTTCCGCCATTTTGTATCCACTTGGTAGCCATGGCACCATTGGAATGAAAGTAGTACCAGTTCCCGTTGATCTGTTTCCATCCGGTAGCCATATAGCCAGTGGAGAGATCAAGGAAATAAAAGGTGCCGTCTGATGTCTTTACCCATCCTTTATGAACAGACCCATCCTGGTCAAGGTACTTCCACTGAGATCCTTCCGAAACCCATCCGGTTGCCGCCCAGGCAGTATTTGCTGGTACCAGGGAAGCAGTCCCTATCAGTCCTGCCAGCAAAAGAGCTGCCGCCTTTTTTCCATATCGCATACCGATTTCTTCCTCCTGTTCTAGCGTTACTTTTTACACATAATGCCATTATAGCATAGGAAAGGTAATAATACCTAAATATTTTATTACGATTTGCAGACAAAATTCCAAAAATGCCATTATAATACAATATTGCTGCACTTTTTAAAATAGCTTTTCGCATACCGGTACATGATAATGGTATATTCTCCAAATTCCTCTCCTAACGCTGCCTTATAGACCGCCCAAAGACTCCATAAAAAACCGCCGAGAGCCATATGGGCATAAACGGTAAAACGCTCTTCCGTAGTAGGTTTCCGTTCAAAATAAATCTCCATAAGCCGGTCAGTCTGTTCTTCATTATAATAGGAATAGATCGCACACATGGCAATGTCAGCCAGGGGATCGCACATGCCGGCATATTCCCAGTCAATCAAACGGACCGATCCATCAGGCAGCATAAGAAAATTATCCACCACCGTATCTAAGTGAGAAAGAACCTTTTTATGCCCCAGCCCCTCTAACCGTTCCAAAAGCTCTGACATCTGCCGCCGCACCATGCTGTAATCTTCAAATAAAATATCCCCCTGGGCCTTGCAAAGCTTCTCATAGAATCCAATCCGTTCCTTAAGATCAAAGGAATGTTCAACCTTTAACCCGGACCCGTGAAACTTCCGGACAAGAGCCATACATTTTTTGATTTCCTCTTCGTTTTCCGCGTCCGCGTTATGAGCACCTTCATAAAATTCTGCGATTTTATAACCGGTTTCCCCATTGAGATAAATCACCTTTTCCGTAATATCCATCCCATGGAGTGCATCGTAAACCGCCTTTTCCTGCTGCCGGTTGATCAAAAGCTCAGTTCCCGGACCCGGAATCCGGCAGATATAATGTTTATTCTTAACTTTAAACAAAAATGATTTGTTGGTCATGCCCGCCTTTAAGCACCGGATCTCCGTAATGTCTGACTCCGGCACTTCAAACACTCTGGCAACCAGTTCCATCGCTTCATTATCCGAATGACGCTGATATTTAATGTCAAAACGGCGCAGCTCTTCCAGGTTTTCAAATTCATACACCTCGTCTGCCGGTCTGCGGTTGATAAACATATGGATTTCCTGTTTTGCCTGGGGCAGCTTTGGAAGTCTTTTTGCAGCTTCTCCGGAAAGCATTTCCATATATACATGTTCCCAATAAAACTGCTCTGTTCCGGGGAGATGATAATAGCCCTCCAGTACGGGAAGAAACTGTCTGGAAAATTCCTTTGAAAAAAACACTGGTCCGTACATCACCCATTGATTGGTCCCCCCGACAAATACCTCAAGGATCCGTCCCTTTTTGTTATAATTCAGGCACCATTCAGAAGTTTCCCCTTCTATATAAGAAGAAGAATACCAGGCACCGCTTTCATAAGCATGGTACATGTTGTGTCTCATCCAGTTATCCGAAGAGAGCACATACATATTCCGTCCCTCCAGAAGGTGACGGGCATGATAAATAGTTGCCAGCGTATTTTTCTTTGAATATTCAGAATTATACAAAAGCTTAACCTGATATTTATCCATAAGATATTCAAACTTCTCTTTTAAATATCCCACCACAATCGTAATGTCCGTGATTCCGGCTTCATGAAGCTGGCGGATCTGACGTTCGATCATCCGCTCTCCGAATACTTCAAGCAGCCCCTTTGGCATTTCAAACGTCAGGGGAACAAAGCGGGAACCAAAGCCTGCGGCAATAATAACAGCCCCATCTACTTTATTCTCATCTAATAAAGATTGTCCCTTAGGCAGGAGCTCATAGGAATCCTTTTTCCTTCCGGTTGTAATCAGATTCTTCTCCAGGCACTCCTTTACCAGACTGTTGGCCGTTCCAAGAGAAACATGAAGCTCCTTTGCCAGCTCTCTCTGTGTAACAGCCGGATTCTCCAAAATAGAGCGGCAGATAATGACATTGCGGTCCATAGAATTAACCCTCCGTATATAAAATGAATGTGTTCAAAATCAATAACTTATAAGATCTATGTGAACATTATACCATTCAGCAGGTAAAAAGCAATATAGGAATACAGCTGTTTTGCATAGTAAAAAATAGATAGAAAAAGTGATTTAACCTGCTAAAATATACATATCCAGGGCAAAATCCCCTTCATGTATGAAATAAAGTACAATTTTACATATAAAATCCAATTTCGTAAAGATTATGTAAGAAAATGAACAGAGAAATGTTATAGTATTTTCCTGAAAAATGTATTATACTGTTCCATGTGATGGAGGAATTGATAGCTTCTGGAGGAAATGTAAATATTTTTTGCTTTTTGAAAAATATGCAAAAAAAGTAAAAAAAGTATTGATAATTTCCATTATAGGAAGTATAATTACCTCGTAATGCAATTAGGAATTTCAAAAAGTATATCAAAAAGAAAAAGGAGAGTGCATTAATTATGAAAAAGCAGACCAAATTAGTTGCTGTTTTATCTACAGCAGCACTGCTTGCAGTAGGCGCTTCCATGTCTTCTTTCGCAGCAACAGGCTGGCAGGAAGAAAACGGTACATGGGTGTACTATGATAAGAGCGGAGATTTAGAAACAGAGAAATGGGAGAAATCCGGTGACAACTGGTTCTACTTAAACGAAGATGGCGAGATGGCTACCGATGCTATCGTTGAGTACAACGATAACTACTACTATGTAGATGAGAACGGTGCTATGGTAACCAACAAGTGGGTTTCCGTTGAGAATGAAGATTATGGCGATGATGATGAAGAACCAGCAAATCACTGGTACTATTTTGGCTCTAATGGTAAGGCATATAAGAGCTCAGATACAAGCACAAGTGCTTCTTTCAAGACAATCAATGGCAAGAAATATATCTTTGATGATGAAGGCAAGATGCTTTATGGCTGGATCAATTCTGATGGTGAGAGAGAAACTACTGAAGAAGATGAATGGCAGAATGGTGTGTACTATTGTGGCGATGAAAATGATGGTGCACAGGCAATTGGCTGGGTTTCTATAGAAATCACAGACAATGATTATGAAGAAGCCATGAAGGGTGGCTCCAGCAAGAATGTATTTGATGATGAAAATCAGACACGTTGGTTCTACTTCAAGAGCAATGGTAAGAAGATGACTGACGAAAAAGGCAAAACCATCAATGGCAAAAAATACAGCTTTGATAAATATGGCCGTATGAATGCCGAGTGGGTAAACTGGGAGGCTACACCTTCAACTGCTAGTCAGGCAGAAATAAAAGATGAAAATGGCAACGTTATAAACAGAGCTGCAATTGCAACAAATACCACTGCTTTCAGATATTACGGAAGCCCAGAAGACGGTGCAAGAGTTACTAAAGGCTGGTTCCAGGTAGTTCCTGATTCTTACCTGAATGAAAGTGATTATGATGATGATTCAAGCAATTGGTACTATTCAGACAAAGATGGTAAGCTGGTTGCATCTGAGATTAAAACCATTAATGGTAAGAAATATGCATTTGATCATTATGGTGCAATGCAGGATGGCTTAAGAGCTGTTAAGTTTGTAGAAGGAAGCACAACTAAGATTGAGGACATTAAGAAGAGCGATAAGATTGCTGATAATCACTTCGACACTGAAGATGATTTTAAAGCAAATATGTCTAATATCTACAATATGGATTACAGACTTTATTATTTCGGAAGCAGTGATGACGGTTCTATGAAAACTGGCAAACAAACTGTAAGTATTGATGGCGATAGCTTCTCATTCCTGTTTAATAAGTCCGGAAGTTCAAAAGGACAGGGCAAGTTCGGTATTGATGATGACAAATACTACTTAGGTGGTATGCTCATGAAAGCGGATAAAGACGATAAGTATTCCGTGATTAAGATTACTAAAGACGGCGATAAATTCAAAGAGATTAAAATGTTATCTACAGAACAATTCTTAGATGATATTGGTGCTACGTCTGTGATTCCTGCTGGTAAAGACAAAGATTATGATGAATACTATGATGTTGAGAATTTGGCAAAAGATCACACTGATGGTACTATAACAACTCAGTATAGACTTGTGAATGTTTCTGGTACAGTACAGAAGGGCAAGAGCAAAGCTAAAGATGGCGATGATCGTTGCTATGAAGTTAAGTCTAATAAAGAGATCAAGAGAGTATTTGTAGAAAGCTAATAATTACTACAACTAAAAGCTCCAAATCTATATGGGATTTGGAGCTTTTGCTCTGCGTCTATCCGTATTTTTAACGGGTTCTTTGTTAATATGGCTCTTTGCCAATAGTTGGGGTGGGATTCTTTGGATCCCACTCTGTTTTTCCTTGAAAAATTGAAGATTTTTTACATTTCTTGAATTCTGAAATGCAAACCCTCTGGCATTAGAAATCCGGTCATCGAATTCTTGTTCCTGTCCGTGATAAGAATTCATCTGGCAGATGCCATAAAAACATATTTCCTCATATGAGCTAGCTGTAGAATTATGATACATCTACAAGGGGAGGCTTCCACTATCATTAAACTTTCATTGGGATAATAAATTTAAGAGGCTTCTTATAGAAGTATTGTAATATAACAAAAAGTATGCTTTTCAAGCAAACCCCAATATTCATTATAGAACAAGTTTTGCTCTATTCAATTTTATGCATGTGCTATATGTTCGGTTAGTATGCGTTCCATGGTACAAATCTAAGATGAGAACTATCGTGAAACAAGATCATAAAATTACAATATTAGCATATTGGCTAAACGTCCATTAGGAATGAATGATTAAAGATATTGTAAGTATATTTTAGAAAATGTCATGTTGTTTTATAGATAAGGAAATGATATACTTACTAAATGAAAAATGTTTAGTGAAAAAATATGGCTTTGTAGAAGGGGTATAAATTATGATGGAATTCAATAGAAACGATTACAGGAAAGGTGAAAGTGATACCTTGGTTTCTTTTGCTATAAGTGCGTATGTTATATTGGTTGGTGCAGGACTGCCCTTGTTTGTAAGAGATAAATACTTTGATATTCTTGCCGCTAAATATTACTATTATTGTATATGTTCCATTACAATGTTTATTATAGTCGTTGGTTGTTTTGCTGCACAGCGAATTAAAAGGGGCTATTTATCGGGAAAGAGTTTTATTGAAAGCATTTTTATGAATTTTTCACTTGCAGATTATTCTGTTCTAGCATTTTATTTAATCGCCATTTTATCAACTATTACATCAGATTATGTATATGAAGCTTTTTGGGGAAATGAAGGCAGATTTACTGGGTTGTTTTTAATCACTTGGTATGTGGTGTCGTATTTTTGTGTGAGTAAGCTGTGGAAGTTAAAAACAGGTCATATAGATATAATTCTTATAGCAGGTATTCTTGTATGCTTATTTGGAATTACAGATTACTTTAAAATGGATATTCTTGGGTTTAAAGCTCCTATGGTTCCAGAACAAAGAGCAATTTTTACTTCTACAATTGGTAATATTAATACTTATACTGCTTACGTAGGTATTATAGTGGCAATATCAACAGTATTATTTGCTTTGAATAAAGAATTCAAGAGATCTGTTTTTTATTATTTTTGTATGGTTATAGGTTTTTTTTCTATTATTATGGGTGTAAGTGATAATGCATATCTCAGTTTAGCAGCATTATTTTCTTTACTGCCATTTTTCATGTTTCATCGTAAAAATGGAATAAGGAAGTATTTGGTTATTATTGCAACCTTTTTTACAGTAGTACAAATTATCGGTTTTCTAAATGAGTTTTTGGGAGATAGAGTATTAGGTATAAAAAGTGCATTCAATATGGTTATTAACCTACCTGAATTACCTTTTATAGTGATTGTCTTATGGGTGGTTATATTTATTTGGAAAGTTGCGGATATTAAACTGCACAAAGATGATAAGACATATGGAAATGCCATTAAATATATCTGGCTCTTAGTTTTAGCAATTGTTTTAATAAGCATATTGTATATTTGGTATGATATAAATATTCTGGATAATTCAACAAAGTATGGTAATTTAAGTTCCTATTTTGTGTTTAATGATGATTGGGGAACTCATCGAGGATATATTTGGAGAAATGCAATGGAACGTTTTTCAGAACTTTCTTTTTTTAAAAAACTTATCGGTTTTGGGCCTGAAACGTTTGGCATATTTATATTACAGAGAACTGCAAATAATCCATATAATGAATTATTTGATAGTGCACATAATGAGTATTTACATTTGTTAATTACCGTCGGTATTGCAGGTTTAGGATCGTATTTAATGTTTATTGTTAGTAATATAGTCAATTCATTAAGGCTAAATAAAAATAATCCCGTTGTTATAGCTATTGTATTTGGAATTATTTGCTATAGCGTTCAAGCGTTTGTTAATCTTAACCTTCCTATAACTACGCCTGTATTTTGGTTATTAATTGGGTTAAGTGCTAATAAAAGGATATATGAATGAATATAACTTATAGACTTCTTATTGAAACAAATATATATTTTAAGAGTGAACTCAAGGCATGTGATGGATATTATGTAATCCATTGATTACCTTGAGTTTTTTGGAGGAAGAATATTCATAAATTCTTAAATAATAACATCCTATTTTGTTATGGAGAAGATTGTATTAAACTGGTTAGTTATGTTATACTATTAGAGTCGCGGAGGTAAGCGTAAGGATAGAGGTTAAAAAATATGAATCAAAAAGAACAGTTTAAGCGAATAATAAAGTTTTTGTTTTCAGCGGTATCCATATCATTACAGATGGTTTTGTTCTGGATTGTATGGCTACAATGCTATAATGAAAATATTGAATTACCATTTTTTCGCAAAGGAAATTGGTTGATGGTAACTTTATATGGAGCATTGTATTTTTTCTTTACAAATACCTATGGTGGTTTTAAGGTAGGGTATTTAAAGAAAGGTGATATTATTTATTCGCAGGTGCTTTCTGGTATATGCTTAAATGCTGTTACATACTTACAGATTTGTTTGCTGGATCGCCATTTTGTAAATGTTGTACCTCTTATAATTCTAACAATTGTTCAATTTATGATTATTACTGTTTGGACAAACTTATTTCAATGGATATATAGTCTCGTGTTTCCGGCAAAGAAAATGTTGTTAATCTATGGGGAAAGATCCGTTTTTGGATTGAAAGCTAAGATTAATACTCGAAATGATAAATACAATATTTGTGAAACTGTAGACATAAAGAAAGGCATGGATTACATATTTAAAAGAGTTGAAAATTATGAAGCGGTTATTATCGGTGATATTCCATCGCAATATCGAAATATAATAATGAAGTACTGTTTTGAAAAATCAATTAGAACCTACCTTTCCCCTAAAATCTCTGATATTATTCTTAGAGGTTCAGATGACATGCATATATTTGATACTCCATTACTTATATCTAGAAATAATGGTTTTACATTTGAACAGAAGTTATTGAAACGTATAACTGATATTGCTTTTTCAATTTTGATGATTTTAGTAACTTCTCCTATTATGTTAATTACGGCTGTTCTGATTAAGCTATATGATGGCGGCACAATTATACACAAACAAACACGCCTCACCATGGGAGGGAGGGAGTTTGACGTATATAAATTCCGCAGTATGATTATGAATGCAGAAAAGGATGGGATAGCTCGTTTGTCAGCAGAAGGTGATGTTCGAATAACACCTATTGGAAAGCTAATAAGAAGAACCCGCATTGATGAACTACCGCAGTTATTTAATATATTAAAAGGGGAAATGTCTCTCGTAGGCCCAAGGCCAGAGCGCCCTCAAATAGCTGCGGAATATCGGGAATATATGCCGGAATTCGATTACCGTTTAAAGGTAAAAGGGGGATTAACGGGCTATGCACAGATTTATGGGAAATATAATACAACACCCTATGATAAACTAAAGATGGATTTAATGTATATAGAAAATTATTCTTTTCGATTGGATTTAAAGTTAATATTAATGACATTGAAGGTTATATTTATGAAGGATAGCACAGAAGGGGTGGCAGAAGGACAAACTACTGCTACATTAGTTCCGGGAGAATATGGTGAAGAAGATAAAGATATTACAAGTTAATAAGTTATATTATCCGGATATTGGAGGTATCGAACGGACTGTTCAGCATATAGCAGAATCTTTGAAAGAAAAAACGGAAATGAGTATTTTGGTCTGTCAACCAAAAGGGATAGGGAAGAAAGAAATTGTTAATGGTATTCCCGTACACCGCTGTGGAAGCTTTGGCATCCTTTTTTCTTTACCAATTTCTTTTAGCTTCTTATGGGAATTGCGAAAAGAGGCAAGGGGAAAAGATATTCTTCAATTTCATGCTCCGTTTCCTCTTGGGGATTTGGCATTTCTACTTTCCAGTTACAAAGGAAAGGTAGTGCTATATTGGCATAGTGATGTAGTAAAACAAAAAAAACTGATGATTTTATATCGGCCAATTATGAAGCTGTTCCTTAAACGGGTAGATGCTATTATTGTTGGAGCGGATGGGGTTATTAAGGGATCTTCTTATTTAAAACCTTATCAGAGCAAGTGCATTACAATTCCATTTGCCGTTAATGATGAGATTGAAAAAAAAGGAAAACAGTACTTAAAAGACGCTGCTCCCAATTTGACTAAATATTGCAGATTTTTGTTTGTTGGAAGGCTTGTATATTATAAAGGTATTGATATTTTACTCCAGGCCTTTGCAGCGGTAAAAGATGCAGAACTGACAGTAATTGGCAGTGGAAATCTAGAGGATAAGTTAAAGTGTTATGTAGATGAGCATGGTATGTCTGACCGCATTCATTTTCTTGGTAGAGTTGAAGAAAAACAACTTTACCATGCATTTTCAAGTTGTGATGTATTTGTATTACCTTCAATAGAGAAAAGTGAAGCTTTTGGTTTGGTTCAATTGGAGGCAATGGCTTACGGCAAGCCAGTGATTAATACGAATCTACCTAGTGGGGTTCCTGAAGTTAGTATTCACGGTATCACAGGCTTGACAGTAGAGCCAGGAAACGTTCAGGATTTAAGAAATGCCATGCAATGGATTATAAATCATCCAGAAGAACGGTGTATAATGGGGAAGGAAGCTAGAAAAAGGCTGGAGAGCTGTTATACAATAAATGTTATGTCTGATAAAATATTAAAATTATATGAGGAGTTATTGAAAGCATAATGATATAGATGAAAGAGCATATGTATAAAAGTGTTTTCCTACAGCAAATGTGGTTTTAAATGGATTATTAGATTGATGGAGAAACTATATGAATATATCGAGAGTATTACTGGATGTGACGGGCTATTTAAAACCAGTTCTTCTAAGAATTTTTCCGTATGAGATGCTTCGTCATATGAAGAGGAAGATGATACAGGATAGTTATAAAAAGATTTTGAAGATAGAACGGAAGCCTTTTCAACGAGGAGAATATAAAGATGGTATTAACTTAATTGGTAATATAAAAGCCGATACGGGATTGGGACAGAGTTGCCGTTTGGTTGCAGACGAATTGGAGGAATGTCAACTGCCATATTCGATTTATCAATATAATCAGTTGGGTCTTATGTCTAATACTAATACAAGGTTCGATTCCAAAATAATAAATAATCTGCCTTATAATATTAATTTGATCCATATTAATCCACATGAACTGGGATTGGCATTTTTACAAATGGACCGATCTTTTTGGGATAAGAGGTACAATATAGGTTTTTGGCTTTGGGAGCTGGAAGAGTTTCCAGATGAATGGGTGCCATGTTTTCATTTATTAGATGAAGTGTGGACACCATCAGAATTTATTAGTAAGAGTATTCGTAAAAAGACAGATTTGCCGGTTATAACCATTCCATATCATGTATCCGTGCAGGTGGAAAAGGAATATCAAAGATCAGATTTTGTTTTGCCAGAAGACAAATTTCTGTTTTTAATGATGTATGACAGAACAAGCATGACGGAAAGGAAAAATCCGGGAGCAGTATTAGAAGCTTATAAAAAGGCTTTTAGTAAAGAAAATCGGACGGGATTGGTTATCAAGATAAATAACTGTACGGCTGAAGAGGAAAAAGCACTAAGGCTGGAGTTGGAAAATTATAATAATGTATATTTTATTACAGAAGTTTTGAACCGTGATCAGGTGAATAGTCTTATCAAGTGTGTTGATGTTGTGGTGTCACTTCATAGGGCAGAGGGATTTGGTCTGGTACTGGCGGAGGCAATGTCTTTGGGAACTCCGGTTATAGCTACAAATTGGTCTTCGAATACGGAGTTTATGACAAAGGATACCGCATGTTTAGTTGATTTCGAATTAATAGAATTAGAACAAGATATGGGTCTGTTTAGAAAAGGAAATCATTGGGCGGAACCTGATGTGGAACAGGCCGCTTTTTATATGAAAGAACTTTATGAAAAGCCGGAGTTTTATCAAAAGATGGCTAAACAGGCTAAAGCACATATTGAAAAACGATTAAATATGGCTCAGGCAGTAGAAATTATCAATAATAGGATTGATAATATATATAGGGAATGATGCATAATGAAAAAGAAGATTGCTATAGTAAATCAGAGGTATGGTGCAGAAGTTAACGGAGGCTCTGAATATTATACAAAAAAACTTGCTGAACATCTTAAAGATTACTATGATGTTGAGGTATTAACTACTACGTCGTTGGATTATGATACCTGGTCACCCTATTACTTACAAGGTACTCAGATTGTAGATGGGGTGTTGGTTCGAAGATATGCTGTGAAAAAACCTCGTAATGTATTGGAGTTTAAACTTTTTAATAAGTTAGTTAAGAGCCTTCCGGCACTTTGGAAAATATTAGAACCTGTCTGGATTAGAGCACAGGGTCCATATTGTCCAGAACTGGTTAAGTATATAAAGCAGGAAAAGAATAATTATGATGTATTTATTTTTGTCACATATTTGTATTATACAACAGTTGCTGGGTTACCGGAAGTAGCTGATAAGTCTGTTTTTGTACCTACTGCTCATAATGAGTACTGCATCTATTTTAATACATACCGGAAGCTTTTTAAAAGCCCTAAGGGAATTGTATATCTTACTGATGAAGAAAAAACGTTTGTGGAATGCTTATTTAAAAATGAAGAAATACCACATCGAGTAGCAGGAGCTGGTATTGATATTTGTGATGACGTAGATGGGAGTTTATTTAAAAAAAAATATAATATAGATTTTAATTATGCTGTTTATGTGGGGCGTGTCGATACAAGTAAGAAGTGTGATGAACTGTTTTCTTTTTTTTCTCGATTTAATACAGCAAAACAAAAGGATTTGAAACTGGTTGTTGTGGGAAAAATGATGATAGCTAAGCCGGAAGATAAAAGGATACATTGCTTGGGATTTATTAGTGAGGAAGAGAAATGTTCTGCAATTGCCGGTGCTAAATTATTAATAATGCCATCAGAGCATGAGAGCCTTTCTCTTGTGGTATTGGAGGCTATGTCCATGGGCGTTCCGGTTCTTGTAAACGGAGCATGTGAGGTCCTTGTAGGACATTGTAATAAGAGCAAGGCGGGGGTTAGTTACAAATCTTATGAGGAATTTGAAAGCGGTCTTGAATTTTTGCTTGATAATGAAACGGAGTATAAAAAAATGCAGATCGCAGGTAAGCGATATGTGAGAGAGAATTATAATTGGGATAAAACTGTTGAAAAATATATTGAAATGATAGAATTATAGAGGGACAGAAATGCTATGAATACTTTAAAAGAGTTGTATGCTTATAGAGAAATGATATTTAGTTTAGTTCGAAGAGATTTGAATGGAAGGTATAAAGGATCTGCGTTAGGATTTTTGTGGACGTTTATTAACCCTTTGCTGCAATTAGGGGTTTATACTATGGTCTTTTCGGTTATCATGAGAAGTGGCATAGAGGATTACTATTTATTTTTATTTGTTGCTTTAATTCCCTGGATATTTTTTAATACATCTCTTTCAGGTGGAGCCAGTTGCATTTGGTCTCAAAAGGAAATGGTGAAGAAGATATACTTTCCACGAGAAGTTCTTCCTATAGCATTTGTAACAAGCCAATTCGTAAATATGCTATTAAGCTTTTTGGTTATTTTTGCAGTATTAGTTCTTTCTGGAAAAGGACTTAATCCTATAGCGCTTTTATATCTACCTATTATTATGATTGTGGAGTATATACTTTCTTTGAGTGTGGCTTTGATTTCTTCTGCTATAACAGTATATTTAAGGGATGTGGAGTATATTCTCGGAATTGTTACTATGGCATGGCAGTTTCTAACTCCAGTCATGTATTCTGTTGATATGGTTCCAGAGAAATTTCGTACAATATTTAATTTGAATCCTATGACACCTATAATAGTTGCTTATCGCGATATTTTATATTATAAAAAAGCACCAGAAATAGAAACTTTAGCACATGCATGGTTTTTAGGATTGGCATTGTTATTAATTGGATTGGTGACATTTTCCAAACTAAAAAGACATTTTGCGGAGGAACTATAATGAAACCAGAGAATGCAATTGAAGTACATGATATAACAAAGAAATTTAAAATATACATGGATAAAGGAAGAACCTTAAAAGAAATAGCTTTATTTAGTAAACGTAGAAGATATGAGGAACGTGAAGTACTAAAGGGAATAAGCTTTGAGGTGAAGAAAGGAGAAGCAGTTGGCTTAATTGGTCATAATGGTTGCGGAAAGAGTACAACACTAAAGCTACTAACAAAAATCATGTACCCTGATTCGGGAAGCATTGAGATGAAGGGGAGAGTATCTAGTCTGATTGAGCTTGGCGCTGGTTTTCATCCTGATATGAGTGGAAGGCAGAATATATATACGAATGCTTCTATATTTGGTTTGACAAGGAAAGAAATTGATGATAGGTTAAATGATATTATAGCTTTTTCCGAACTAGAAGAATTTATTGATAACCCAGTAAGAACTTATTCGTCAGGAATGTATATGAGACTGGCATTTTCAGTTGCGATAAATGTTGATGCGGATATTTTGTTAATTGATGAGATTCTTGCGGTGGGAGATACTAATTTTCAAGCTAAGTGCTTTAATAAATTGAGAGAAATAAAGGCAAATGGAACGACTATTGTAATTGTATCTCATTCATTAGGACAAATTGAACAAATTTGTGAGCGGAGTATTTGGATACAGGATGGTAGAGTGGTACAGGCTGGAATTTCGAGAGATGTACACTTTGCATATATGGATTTTATGGGAAAAAAGAGGAACGATACTATAGAGATAAAAGAATTAGATTTAGAAGAAAAATTTCGAAATAAAAATAAAGAAAAAGAAATGAATAAGAGTGAAATTCTTGAGAATAAGAAACAAAGATGGGGAAATGGATATGCAAGAATTGTGAAAATTAATAGTTATGATAAAGAACATTCTTTAAAGAATGTTTTTTGCACTGGGGAAGATATTAGTATAAGAATAGAGTATGAAGTTAAAAAAAAGGTTAAAAAAGCAGTTTTTGGTATTGGTATCTACAGAAGTGATGGGGTGCATTGTTATGGGACTAATACGTGGATTGATAACATGGCAGAATTTGATTTGGAAAAAAAGGGTTGCTTTGAAATTTTACTTTCTCAAGTTCCATTATTACCTGGGGAATATATTATCGATCTTGCAATTGAAAGTGATATGGGAACGCCTGTTGATTATTTTAAAGCAGCACATAAAATTCAAATATATTCTGTTTTGAGTGATGTTGGAATCTTTCGAATTAATCATGCTTGGAATATGTTGGAGGAAGAGAATGCAAAAAGATATTGAAGGTTTCCTTGAATATAAAAAAACACTAGAAAATCTTTTGGAAAATTTAGAAGCTGTTAAAGTTAAAGAAAATAATGAGGTTATAGGTTTTAATTCTAATAAGTGTTTTATTAATAAATTTTTTATTTTTATCTCACATAAATTACTTATGCCATGGAGGGGAAGGTGGAAAAATAATAATGATATTATTGAGATATTAGAAAAACTGGTTCAGACAGATTATGAAATAATAGATTCAATGATACAACAATTTTATAAAATGAAATTGGAACTAGATTTTCTTCAAAAAGAAAAAATAGAACAAGATGCTGTTTTAAAGTATGTCAAAAATAGATTAAACATTTCTTCTGATTTAAAGCTTTTGGAACAAGGGGAAATAGATTATTTTGATTTTGAAAATAAGTTTAGAGGAAGTAGGGAAGTAATTAAAGTTAGTCAAAGAGAATATGTTAAATTTTATACTAAGTTTGATTCTGGGAACGTTTTGGAAATTGGCAGTGGACGAGGAGAGTTTTTAGAATTATTGAAAGAAAATGGTGTAAAAGCTGTAGGGATTGATAATTATCAGCCTTTTGTAGATTACTGTAATAATATGGGACTTCATGTGGTGTATGGAGATGCCCTTTCATATTTAAATAGCTTAGAAGATGATTCTTTAAATGGGATCTTTATGTCTCAAGTTATCGAACATTTATCTACCGATTATGCAATTTCTTTAATTAAAAAAGCATACGAAAAAATGAAAAAGGGAAGTTACTTTATAATGGAAACGCCAAATTCTCAAAATTTAAGTACGTATTGGAATTTTTATTTGGATGCATCACATATAAAGCCCACTCACATTCTTACTGCAGAATATTGGTTTACAATAGCGGGATTTGAAGAAATAGAAAGATATTATAATCCATTTTCAAAAACTCCATTTCAGATACCTGAAGTAATTAGTAATTGTATAGAAAATTTAGAAGATGTTAATCAAAGCATAAAGAAAATCAATGATAATATTTTTGGATATTGCGATTACACTTTAATTGTGAGAAAATAAAATTATATTGTTACTTTTTAAGAGAGGAAAGCCAAACCATATCTTAATGGAAAGGTACAGGGGAGAATATGCAAGATAATGGAATTGATGTAAAAAAAATAATGGAAGAGATACGAAAAGAGATACAAGAAAGAGGTTATAATAAAAGTATATTAAGTTTTTCGGATGTAGTTATTGAAAAAGTAGAGGAGAAAAATAAGTTTTTATTAAGTGAATGGAAACATAATTTATACATGGCTAATTTAAGTGCTAATAATTCTTCTTGTAATAATAGTGTGGGAATAAAAAAGGTGTTAAAAAGGATTGTACGGAAAGGATATTATATTATATTTCGCCCAATAATTAATGATCAAAAGTTATTCAATTCATATGTTGTTAATTGTTTGAATCAAATCGATAATTATATGGCTAATCAAAAAGATGAAAGCAACTAGGAGTAAAGAAAGAATGATGAGGATTATTCAGTTATTACCTACGATTTCATATGGAGACGCTGTAAGTAATGATGTATTAGCCATTAAAAATTTATTAATTGAAAGTGGTTATTCAACAGAAGTTTATGCGGAAAATATTGATAAAAGATTGTCTCCTACTATTGTGAATCCAATCAAAAAATTAAAAAAGGTTACTAAAAATGATATAATCATTTATCATTTATCTACAGGAACGAAACTTAATTATAAGATAAAAACTTTTTCAGCGAGAAAAATTGTTATATACCATAATATTACTCCTTCCCATTTTTTTTGTGGATATAGTTCTGAACTTGAACAATTATGCAGAGAAGGATTAAAAGAAACAGAATATTTAAATGATAAAGTTGAATATGTATTAGCTGATTCGTCATTTAATAAAGAAGAATTGATAAAAATGGGATATAAGATGAATATTGATGTTTTACCTATTATTATTCCTTTCGAAGATTATGACAAAAAGCCTAATGACAATATTCTGAATAAATATAAAGACGATGGATATATAAATATTTTATTTACTGGGAGAATGGCACCTAATAAAAAACAAGAAGACGTTATTAAAGCTTTTTATTATTATCATAATTATATTAATAAAAAGTCAAGATTATTTTTGGTTGGATCCTGTAACGGATTAGAGAATTATGATAAACAACTAAAACGATATGTGAAACTTTTAGAATTAGATGGTGTAATATTTACAGGACATGTCAAATTTGATGAGATTTTAGCTTACTATAAAATTGCAGATTTGTTTTTGTGTATGAGCGAGCATGAAGGGTTTTGTGTTCCTCTCGTAGAAGCCATGTATTTTGAAATCCCGATTATTGCTTATGATAATTGTGCAATTGGAGAAACGTTAGGAGGGGGGGGGATATTATTAAAAGAAAAGGATCCGATAATTACGGCTGAATTAATTAATAAAATTATGAAGGATACTGATTTAAAAAGTAGAATTATTATGAATCAAAAAGAAAGATTAGAATATTTTTCAAATAAAAGAGTAGAAAAATTATTTATGAACTATTTGAAAGAATTTATAGGGGATTGAAATGAAACGTAAAGTTTGTTTTGTAGTTCAGCGTTATGGCTTGGAAGTTAATGGGGGAGCAGAGCTTCATTGTAGGCAAATTGCAGAACATATAAAAGAAAGTGTTGAACTTGAAGTCATTACAACGAAGGCTATTGATTATATGTCATGGAAAGATGAATACGTACATAAATTGGAATATATTAATGGTGTAATGGTAAGACGTTTTTCAGTTAAATGTCAGCGGAATCAAAAAGAGTTTGATGAAATTAATGGACGATTTTTATATCAGGGTTTAACGGAAGATGAAGAAAAAGATTGGATGGAAAAACAGGGTCCACTAGTACCGGATTTATTGAATTATATAATTGAAAACAGAAATAAATATGATGTATTTGTATTTTTCACATATCTTTATTATCAAACTATTTTTGGACTTGAATTTGTTAAAGATAAAGCTATATTAGTTCCAGATGCGCATGATGAACCTTTTTTAAAAATGAATATAGTTAATAGATTATTCCAATCTCCCCGAGCAATTTTTTATAATACTATTGAAGAAAAAAAATTAGTAAATGAAAAATTTAAAAATAGTAATATAAAAAGTGACATTGGGGGTGCTGGGATTGAAATTCCCAATAAGGTTGATTCAAAACAGTTTAAGGATAAATATCAATTAGACGAATACATCATTTATGTTGGTCGAATAGATGAAGGAAAAAACTGTCATGAGCTATTTTGCTATTTTAACGAATATAAAAAAAGGAATTTGAATAATGTTAAATTGGTTTTGATGGGAAAAAGTGTAATTAATGTGCCAGAAAGAGAAGATATTTTAGATTTGGGATATGTTAGCGACGAAGAGAAGTTTAATGGTATTAGTGGCGCAAAATTATTGATATTGCCATCAAAATTTGAAAGTTTATCTATAGTGGTTCTGGAAGCTATGGCTTTAGGAATTCCTGTTTTGGTTAATGAGTGGTGTGATGTATTAAAAGGTCATTGTATTAAAAGTAATGCAGGCCTTTATTACAATAATTATTTTGAGTTTGAGGGCAGTTTGAATTTTCTTTTAAAACATTCAGAAATTGCACGTAATATGGGGATTAATGGAAGAAAGTATGTTGCAGATAACTATCAATGGAATATTATTATAAGTAAATTAACAAAGCTTATAAACTATATATCAGAGCTGAATGAACATAGTACTGAAAGGGAGTGATAGTATGCAGAAAATTGCTTTTGTACCTCCTTGGTTTGGTGAAAATATACCAGGAGGTGCTGAAATGGAACTTAGAGGTCTGGCAACACACCTTCATGAAGCCAATATTGATGTTGAGGTAATTACAACTTGTGTAAAGGATTTTAATAGTGATTGGAATCAAAATTATTATAAGCAAGGTATAGAATTTGTATATGATATACCAGTAAGACGTTTTCCTGTAAGAAAAAGAAATGTTAGATTATTTGATCAAGTTAACTACAAATTGATGAATCAAATAGAGATAAGTAAAGCGGAAGAAAAAACATATATAGAAGAAATGATAAACTCTCCAGAAATGTACCGATATATTAATGAAAACAGTAATAAATATGATGCATTTATTTATATTCCGTATATGTTTGGAACCACATATTATGGTTGCAAGGCATGTCCAGAGAAAGCTATTTTAATTCCATGTTTTCATGATGAGAGTTATTTGTACTTAGATATATATAAAGATGTATTTGAGCATATTAAAGGGATTATTTATCATGCTCAACCTGAATATGATTTAGCAAATAGAGTATTCAATTTTAAAAATGTGAAACAAGCAGTTTTAGGTGAAGGCGTTTATACGGATGTTAAAGGTAGTGAAACGGCTTTTAGAAAAAAGTATAATATAAATAGTCCGTTTATTGTGTATGCAGGCCGTAAAGATAAAGGAAAAAATGTTGATACATTAGTGCAATATTTTAATGAATATAAGAAAAGAAATATAAATGAACTTAAACTTATTTTAATTGGTGGTGGAGAAATTGAGATTTCTAAAGATATAAGATCGGATGTTATTGATTTAGGATTTGTAAGTATGCAGGAGAAATATGATGCTTTTACTGCCTCACTATGTTTATGTCAACCTTCTAAGAATGAAAGTTTTTCCTTAGTTATTATGGAAAGCTGGTTATGTAGTCGTCCGATTATTGTACATCAAGATTGTAATGTTACCAGTTATTTTGCGGAACAAGCAGAGGGAGGATTGTATTTTAAAGATTATTTTGAATTTGAAGGCTGTGTAAATTATTTGATAGACAATGTAGAAAAAGCGAATAGTATGGGAGAAAATGGGAGAAAATTTGTGTTGGAGAATTATTCTTGGGAAGTGATAACAAAAAAGTATTTGGATTTTATTAAAAGTTAATTTACTCAATTTTCCCAACCCATGTTTTCAAAAAGAGACTATATAAATGTGAACCAAGTGTCATAAGAAATGAGAGAGAGGAAATAAAATGGATATTTTGTATGTGGTTATGCCTGCTTATAATGAAGAGGAGAATATTGAGGAGACTGTTAAGTCATGGTATACAGTATTAGAGGGAAAGAACGAAAAGTCGAGATTAGTTATTGCAGATAGTGGAAGTCTTGATTTAACACATGATATTTTGCTTAGACTACAAAAAAAATTTCCGAGATTAGTTATTCTGTCAGATACAGGAAAACAGCATGGACCCAAAGTGATTGCTCTTTATGATTATTCAATTAAAGAGGGGGCAGATTATATTTTTCAGACAGATTCTGATGGACAGACAAATCCTGATGAGTTTATCGCGTTTTGGAATATGAGAAATCATTATGATGGTATATTTGGTAAACGTGTTGTTAGAGGTGATGGGAAATCAAGAGCCTTTGTAGAACATGTTGTATGCTTTTTGCTTAAAATATATTTTGGAGTAAAAATTCCGGATGCGAATGCACCGTTTCGTTTGATGAAGGCCAATATCGTAAAGAAGTATTTGTACAAGATGCCATCAACTTATAATTTGCCTAATATTATGATGACTACATACTTTGCATATTACAAAGAAAAGATGACATTTAAGACAATTACCTTTAAACCTCGTCAGGGCGGAGTTAATTCAATTAATATTCCTAAAATTTTGAAAATAGGCTGGAAATCTTTAGGAGATTTCAAATTACTTAAGAAGGGAATAAAATAGCAATATGGATATTAAAAAAATTTATGGTAAATACAAAGATATAATGCCATATTTGCTTTTGGGAATTTGTACAACACTAGTCAATGTAGTGATTTACTGGTTGATAGCACATTTGTTGAACGCTTCAACTATGCTCAGTACAATAATTTCCTGGATTGTAGCAGTTTTATTTGCTTATGTCACTAATAGAAAATGGGTTTTTTATAGTGAAGTAAAAGGAACCTGTGGAATTTTGAGAGAAATGGTTTCTTTTTTTTGTTGCAGATTAGCAACAGGTGTTTTTGACTGGGCTTGTATGTTCATTTTCGTAGAAATTTTCGTGTTGGATGATGTTTTAGTGAAACTTGTTGCTAATATAGTTGTGATTATCTTGAATTATTTGGCAAGCAAGCTTGTTATATTTAAGAAAAAAAATAAGTATAGAGAGGGAACGAAGAATGATGAGGTGATAATGTCTAGATAACGATGATTAGTCATTTAAAATGAAGCAGATTATATTTTTAAGATTGATCCCAATGGGCTGATAAAGTGAATAGATTTTAAAGTGTTTTGGAAAATAAGAACGGAATGCAATGCAGTTATCAGAAAATGTGCTGCTCGTGGAGATTGAAGAGCATATGTGGAGCGTATCGTATGCTTTCTTTTGCACTTGTAATTTTGTGTTAAGATACCTGATATAAATGCTCCATTTTCTGATTTAAAAAAATGAAATTTGTTGATATTTCTTTTAGACTAAGACAAGGAGATGTGAATTTAATAAATGTTCCCCGAATTGTTAAAATTGGCCAGTAGGCACTTTAAGATTTTTGGGTGATTAATAAAGAAATACGTGATTAATATGAATATATGAAAGTTATATTAAAAATAAAAGGATATTATTCCCTATTTATTTTCGGTGCTTGCATAACGGTAGTGCATATAGTTGTATATTGGGTGATGGATCATCTGTTAGGGGCAAGCACAATGGTTAGTACTATTATTGTCTGTGCGATAGCAGTATTCTTTGTCTATGTGATAAATTGAAAAAAGGTTTTTCAAAGTGCGGCTTCAACTAAAAAAGTACTTATGCACGAACCCATTTCATTCTTTGCATGCAGAACGGGCTAAGGAATAGTAGATTGGCTGTGTATGTGGGGGAGAAAGACTGCTTATCAATGTTATGGTCGTGAAAATAGTGGCAAATGTCTTGGGCATTATACCTAATCATGTTGCAAGCAAACTTCTGACTTAAAAAAATATAAGTGCAGTTATTAAAGGAGACCAGCTATGAAAAGTCAATCATAAATTAGCAAAAAATTCTATTTCGTATCGATGGTAAAATAGGGTAACTTTAATAGAGCTCCCTGAGGGTGCTTTTTCAAAATCTATCGATATTGGTATACAGACCTCTTATTCGAGGTTAAATTCAACTTCGTCAGTGAGCATCTTCCAGATGATTCTGACTAACTTGCCGGAACAGTGCCCAAGGGCATTATAGTGAGTTCGGCCTTCTGCCCTCTTGGCATCATAATAAGCCTTGAAGGTGTCGTTGTTTCTTACAACGTTCCAAGCTGCATTTACTAAGGCATATCGCAGTACACGAGAGCCACGTTTGGACATACGAGTTCGTTTAGCCTGAAAGTTTCCAGACTGATATACGGACGGATCTAAACCAGCAAAAGCAAGCAGCTTGTTAGGACTTAAGAAACGGTGAATATCACCTATTTCACCAAGAATCATTCCGCCATTTATGTATCCGATACCAGGAATGGTCATGATGACTGATTCATTGAAATTCATGATGTCCGTCATCTCTGCTTCAATCTTATTTAATTGGCTATCCAGTAACTCGATTTGTTGAATGGTCTGGGTTATCTGAATAGATATAGCGCTGTCGTTTGCACCGACAGACTTCTGTGCCAGAACTCTTAATTCTTTGGCCTGCTCCTTTGTAAAGTGACCATGAGACTTCACTTTGAGCAGATTTGCCAGATGAGTCATATGCATGGAAGCAATCTTGTTAGGAGAAGGTGCTTCATTAAGAAGGGCATAGACAGCATTCTGATGCAGACCGGATTTAAAGAAGTATTGCAATTCCGGGAAGACCTGATCAACATAGGTTGTCAGTTGGATTTTAAGGCGGGTTCGCTGTTTTATCGTTTTCTGGCGAAAGCGTCCAAGAGCTTTTAAGTCCATCAGATCAAGATCATAGAAGCTGACGAACCGTAAGGAATCCTGCATCATTAGAGTTTTAGCAATAACGTAAGTGTCGACCTTATCTGTCTTAGTTTTGCGAATGTTGTTCTTTCGCATCTGAGACGTCTTAATAGGGTTGAGAACACACACTTTGTAAAGATTGGCAACAAGGTATCGAACAAGGTTGTCACCGTAGTGTGCCGTGGACTCAAGACCGATGATGGTGCTGTCCTTATCGAATGATTCGATTTTGGAAATCAGCAGTTGGAAGCCATCAGCGTCATTAGTGAATTTGAACGGCTCAATGAGTATCTCGCCCTCCGAAGAAACGGCAGCGGCGAAATGGTTAAGTTTGGCAATATCAATACCAACGTAAATCATGAGGTTGTACCTCCCTTTCGTAAGATCTGATACCGTGATATCCACCAGCGATTATCATCGTAGACTTGATTGAAATAAGTACTCATTGGAACAAAGTGCTCCGGTACATCCAGCATATAAACAATTCAGATAAAGGTAGCGGCAATACACTCCAGTTGAGTAGTCAAAGCTACAGGAAAAAATCAAAAGTCCACAGTATCTGAATGTATTATAACCACGATATTAAAAAGAAAGGAACGTGTGATAATTAACTTCCTAATTATCATACAAGGGAACATATGAAAATAACTCTTAAGAGCAACAAATATTCTGTAATATTAATTGTTGTTTTTGTTATCGGAGCGGCATTGCGTTTACTCACTGTTACACCAGGTGTTCAAGGTGATGGTAAAGAATATATTATGCAGACTGTAGCTTTTCAAAATCATTTTTCATTTGGGATTACAGAAGAAGATTTAAGTAACGCAAAGGAAGAATTTTACAACGAAGCAGAGGCTCTTGAAGCAGAATATAATAATGAAATTCATATGCATGAAAGCGACAATGCAAGGTACAGCAATCATTATGGTGCTTATTCTGCCTTGGTAACGCCTGTAAAGAGGGTTATTTTAGCCTTGGGAATATATCCGTTATGGGCATTCAGTATTACTAATTACATTTTATGGCTGGCGGCCATCTTGGTGATATTTTTTTGTCTAAGAACCGATGCAAAAAGAAAATTATGTATTTTAGCACTTTTGATTTTTAATCCAATAATTTTTTATTTGTGTTGGTCGCATAGTGAGGTGTACATATTTGCATTTGTGGTTATGGGATTGGTTTTTTACTATAATAAACAATATGGCCGATCAATCTTTTTTTTGTCAATAGCAGCCACACAAAATCTAGGTGTTATACCTTTTGCTATGATGGTAGGAATTGATTATATTGTTGAGTGTATACAGCGATACATAAGCGAATATAAAAAGTTTGATTTTGCTAATTTTGCAAAATTATATTGGAAAAAAGTTATACCTTATGTAATTTTTTATATTCCGGCTTTTCTTCCACTTATTTCAACATATGTTAGGTTTGGGACATATAATCTTGTGGCAGATGTTGCCATGGAAAATAAATATTTACTTCATAAAGCCCTAGATTATGCGTTTGATTTAAATTTAGGAATTTTACCTTACGAACCAATTGTTCTCATTAGCTTTATAGTTATGGCTATAACTGGATTAAAGAATAATATGAGATCCGTTATTATAAATTTAGTGGGTGTTTTTGGAATGTTGTATATTATTGCACATCAATTGCAGATAAACAGCGGAATGCAAAATATTATGAGATATAATGTTTGGATAATACCAGTGCTGATTTTTTTTATTGGAATGAATCTAAATATAGACAAAGATAATGGAAAGAGGTTAATTGCTGTTTGTTTGTCGGAAGCTGTGTTTACAACAGCAATTGTTGGCTATATTATTTGGGGAGGAGGGGATTTTTCGAGTAACCAATTTGCTCCATGGACAAAAGCAATCATGAATAATTTTCCAGAGTTGTATAATCCTACACATGGCATTTTCTATTCAAGAACTACTGGAGTGGAGTTATATGAATCATCTGAACCAGTGGTGTATGTTAACAATGATGGATATATTAGGAAAATTCTACTCAGCGAAGAAGCGGAGGAGGTATTCTACTCGGAAAATTGGATGTTGGTTGATTCGCAAGGTAATAGTGTAGATAAAAACAAATTAAAATCAAAAAGCGTTGATGAAGGACAGTATAGATATATAAATGTAAAAGATAATTATCGGCATCTGAATGAATATGCACTTGGCGATAAGATATTGTTTTTCTCCGAAAATTATAATGCTGATAATTATGTACAATCAGGTATTTCAGGTAAAGAAGAACGAATGTCATGGACAGATGCTGATAAATTTAATATGAGTATGCTGTTAAATAGTTCTGCGCCCATGATAAAAGGACATATTGATATTATGGGGACTTTTTATCAGCCACAAAAGGTGACAATTTTTATTAATGAAAATCAAGTGTTTTGCAATACAATTGAAGGTGAACAAGAAATTAATTTTGTTTTTGAAAATCCCAAGAATAGAATTGTAAATATGACAATACTTTTACCTGATTCACTGTCGCCTGCAAAGCTTGGATTGTCTGAAGATACAAGAAATCTAGGGATTTCAATCAGAGAGATGGTGTTTACAGAAAATTGAGAGGTATTATTTGATCCAGACATACGATGTTAAATGCCAATATAGCCCAAAGTAAGTCTCATTGGCTGAAAGGTTGATTTGCAACTATTTCAATGATAATTAAATATATTTTTTTGGTTTATACATCTTTATATCTATAGTTATTGCTTAAGAAAATTATAATTTGATTTTTAGATTTTAACATAGTACAATACCTATAAGATGAAACAAAAGGAGAACCGTATAAGTGAACACAACAGCCCTTATCATGGCCGGTGGGCGTGGAGAACGTTTCTGGCCTAAAAGCCGTAAAAATATGCCAAAACAGTTTTTATCTCTGACAGATGACGGAAAAACAATGATCCAGTTGACTGTAGATCGTATTTCTTCAATGGTAAAATTGGAAGATGTATACGTTTCTACTAACAAAGATTATAAAGATTTGGTTTTAAAACAACTTCCAGGTCTTCCAGAACAAAATGTCCTTTGTGAACCTGTGGGACGCAACACAGCTCCATGTATCGGACTTGGGGCCATGCATATAGCACAAAAGTATAATGATGCTATGATGTTTGTATTTCCGTCAGATCATTTAATTAAATTCAATAAAATGTTTATCCGGACATTGCAAGATGCCAGTGATGTGGCTGAAAAGAATGATAATTTAGTTACAATTGGTATTGCTCCAGATTACCCAGAGACAGGATATGGATATATTAAATTTGATCCGCAGGTCACTGAGGGACGATCATATAAAGTGGACCGATTTGTAGAAAAACCGAGTTTGGAAGTGGCGAAAGAGTATTTGTCTTCAGAAGAATATCTGTGGAACAGTGGTATGTTTATCTGGAAAGTATCCTCTATATTAAAAAATATGGAAAAATACATGCCAGATACCTATAATGCCCTGAAAAGAATTCAGGCAGTTATAGGAACAGAAACGGAAGAGACCGTTCTGGAAAAAGAATTTTATGGAATTCAGTCCCAATCCATTGATTATGGCATTATGGAGAAAGCGGATAATATCTACATTCTTCCAGGAACCTTTGGTTGGGATGATGTAGGTTCCTGGCTTGCAGTGGAACGAATAAAAAAGACCAATGAGTTCGGTAACGTAGTTAATGGAAATATTATTACAGTAAATACTCATAACTGCATTATTCAGGGAGAAAAAAAGCTGTTAGCGACTGTTGGTTTGGAAGACATGATTGTAGTTGACACGGAAGATGCCACATTAATTTGTTCCAAGGATCATGCCGGTGATATTAAAAAGGTTCTTGAGAATCTGAAGATATGCAATCGTGAAGAATATATATAAAAAGCTAAGGAGATAAAGCAATGAAAAAGGCATTGATTACAGGTGTAACAGGGCAGGATGGCTCTTATTTATCAGAATTACTATTAGAAAAAGGCTATGAAGTTTTCGGTCTTATGAGAAGAAAAAGTGTTGTTGATTATGGGAATGTAGAACATATTAAGGACAAGATTCATTTTATTTATGCTGATATGACAGATATCGCCTCTTTGATTAATGCAATGAAAATTTCACAGGCAGATGAGGTTTATAATCTGGCGGCTCAATCTTTTGTGGGAACCAGTTGGGAACAGCCTTTAGCAACGGCAGATATTGATGCTCTTGGCGTTACAAACATGCTGGAGGCGATTCGAACTATAAAACCGGAAGCACGTTTTTATCAGGCATCTACCAGTGAGATGTTTGGAAAGGTACAGGAGATGCCTCAGACAGAGAAAACTCCTTTCTACCCTAGAAGTCCATATGGTGTAGCAAAAGTTTACGGTCATTGGATCACTAAAAATTATCGTGAAAGTTATGACATGTATGCATGCAGCGGTATTTTATTTAATCATGAAAGTGAACGCCGGGGGTTGGAATTTGTTACCAGAAAAATAACAGATGCAGTTGCAAGAATAAAATTAGGTGTACAGGAATGTCTGGAACTTGGAAGCATGGATGCAAAACGTGACTGGGGACACTCTAAAGATTATGTAAAAGCTATGTGGCTTATGTTACAGCAGAATCATGCGGATGATTATGTGATTGCAACCAATGAGACCAGAACGGTACGTGAATTTGTTGAAACAGCATTTTCCCACGTTGGTATTGATGTAGAATGGAAGGGAAGCGGAGTTGATGAGGTTGGTATTAATAAGGCTTCTGGAAAGACTGTTGTAAAGGTAAATCCTAAATTTTTCCGTCCGGCTGAAGTTGAGGTTCTGTTAGGAAATCCTGCGAAAGCGGAAACAGAGTTAGGTTGGCGAAGAGAGATTTCTTTCTCTGAATTAGTGAAGAGGATGATAGATAATGATATGAAATTGGTCGAGAAAGAAATTAAAATTGCAGGTATAAAGTAAATATAGAGGAGTGTACTATGAAGAAGGCATTAATTATAGGTGCTGCAGGCTTCGTAGGAAACTATTTAATAGACCATATTCAGAAAAACTGCGTATGGTCTATTATAGTTACGAAGATGAAGCATGAAGAGATTTATAATACTGATATTGATATTCGGGATTTAAATATTTTGAATTATGAAGAGGTAGAAACTTTAATTACAGAAGTTAAACCGGATTATATTTTTCATTTAGCAGCACAAAGTTCTGTTGCATTATCCTGGGAAAAACCTGGACTGACAGTTGATGTAAATATTAAAGGTGTTCTGAATGTTCTTGATTGTATAAGAAAGTTAGACTATAAACCAGCAATTCTTCTTATCGGATCTGGAGAGGAATATGGACATGTAAAGAAGAATGAAATACCGATTGGTGAGGATAATACATTAAGACCGGGAAACATTTATGCTGTAACAAAGGCCTGTCAAAATATGATAGGCAGTATTTATGCAAAGGCATATGGAATGAATGTTATGATGGTTAGGGCATTCAATCATATCGGTCCGAATCAAATACCTGTATTTGTAGTGCCAGATTTTTGCAAGCAAATAGCGGAGATTGAAAAAGGTCTTCGTGACCCGGTTCTTAGGGTTGGGAATCTGGAGGCACGACGGGATTTTACTGATGTTAGAGATGTTGTCAGAGCATATGTATTGCTTATTGAAAAAGGAAAACCAGGAGAGGTTTATAATATTGGATCTGGACAGTCTGTGTCAATTAAAGACATTTTGAATAAGATAATAAGTTTTTCTATGACTTCTGTATCTATAGAAGTAGACCCAGATAAGCTTCGCCCTATTGATGTTCCAATAATAGAAGCTGACATAACAAAGCTTAAAGAATGTACTGGCTGGTCTCCAAATATTTCGTTGGATACAACATTAAAAGAAACTCTAGACTATTGGAGAACTGAATTAAACAAATAAATAAGTAATTTCTGCATTTATAAACATTAACATTTAAAATATATAGGATATTTTTTGATAAGTCAATGAAAAGGAGAATTTGCAAAACAACATGGATAAAAAGATAAGCAGTAAGTGGAATGAATGGAGAAAACAAAATTTAGCTGATCCTGATTTGATGAATGAACTGGATAGTATCAAACAGAATGAAAGTGAAATTTTTGACCGCTTTTACAGAGAACTGGAATTTGGTACCGGAGGTTTAAGAGGAGTTATTGGTGCAGGTACAAACCGCATGAATATATATACTGTTGCAAAAGCAACGCAGGGGTATAGCAATTATTTAAAAAAACAGATGAAGTCTCCTTCTGTTGCCATAGCCTATGATAGCCGTATTAAATCAGATCTGTTTGCAAAAAAGGCAGCAGAGGTATTTGCGGCAAATGGGATACGTGTGTATATATATCCTGAGTTAATGCCAACACCTTCTTTATCCTTTGCTGTCAGATATTTAAAATGTGCGGGAGGGATTGTAATTACTGCAAGCCATAATCCATCAATATATAATGGTTATAAAGTATATGGAAGTGATGGATGTCAGATTACAACAGAAGCAGCTTCCTCTATTTTGTGTGAGATAGAAAAACTTGATATCTTTAACGATATCAAAAGTATTTCTTTTGAGAAAGCTCTGTTAGAAGAAAAAATATCTTACATTGACGAAAAGGTAGTTACAGCATTTTTAGATGCAGTTTCCGGACAAACATTGTGTGGAAATGAAATCAATAAGGGAGTATCCATTGTATATACCCCATTAAATGGTTCAGGGTTAAAGTGTGTTACACAAGTATTAAAGGAAAATGGCTTTACGAATATATCGGTAGTTCCAGAACAGGAAAATCCAGATGGAAATTTTCCAACCTGTCCTTATCCGAATCCTGAAATGAAGGAGGCATTGGACTTAGGATTAAGGGAAGCAAAAAGACTGGGAAGTGATTTACTTCTTGCTACAGACCCTGATTGTGACCGTGTAGGCATAGCGGTACTTGATAATGGGAAATATGTGCTTTTAAGTGGTAACGAGGTAGGGATGCTTCTTTTGGATTATATCTGTAAGCGCAGAATTGCGCTTGGTAAAATGCCAAAGGATCCAGTGTTGGTGAAGACAATAGTTACTATTGATATGGCTGCCAAAATTGCCGGCGATTATGGAGTAAGAGTAATTGACGTATTGACGGGCTTTAAATTTATTGGTGAGCAGATAGGGCGTCTGGAAGCAAATGGTCAAGAGGAAAGCTTTATTTTGGGGTTTGAAGAAAGCTATGGCTATTTGACTGGTGGATATGTACGTGATAAAGATGCTGTAGTTGGTTCTTTAATGATATGTGAAATGTTTGCTTATTATAAAACGCAGGGTCTTAGTCTGGTGGAGGTATTAACTGGTTTATATGAAAAGTATGGTTACTGTTTGAATACCTTACACAGTTATACTTTTGAAGGTGCAGAAGGATTTCAGAAAATGCAGACAATTATGCATAGTTTAAGAGAATCCTCTTTAATGCAGATTGGATCCAGGAATGTTATTGAAGTAAAGGATTATCAGAAGGGGATTGATGATCTTCCTAAATCTAACGTATTAAAATATCTTCTTGATGGAGAAGCTTCCATCGTTATAAGACCATCTGGTACTGAACCTAAAATAAAAGTATATCTTTCTGTTAGTGCTGAGAATCGGGAAGAAGCTGAAAAATTAGAAAATAGTATGGCAAAGGAACTGGAAAAGATATTTGAATAGGGATAAGGAGCTATCAGAGTAGTATTACATTATATTTTCTGATTCGATTTATTAAAGTTTCAGATGCTTCTGGTGCTTTGGGAGAAGATAATTTCTGTTTGCCTTGTTACGCAGCTACTTATAAAATATATAAAAGAACGATCTTCTTAGTATAAATAAAATCGTAAGTGTATGGATTGTAAAAAAGAAGGGAAAGGAATGCGCCTGTATCTGCTCCGGCGGCCAGCTCCGCCTTTCGGTACTCATTCTGCTGGATCTGCTTATAAAAGGCAGTGTGTTTATGTTTTATTCCGGGGACTTTGACCCCGACGGTCTTTTGAGTGCACAGAAGCTGGTTTCCCTGTACAAAAGCCGGCTGAAACTTTGGTGCTGTCAGCCAGAGAACTATATCATAGAGCCATGTATGCCGAAGTAATCAGTCCCAAACGGTTAAAACAGCTTGATAAGCGTTCGCTTGAAAGTCTGGTCATACTTGCAGTCCAGCTCCTGGAATATACCCCCCGGATATCAGTAAAATGTAATGGATTATTTTTTAAAAATATCATATGACTGACAAAAAATACCTGCTTCGGCAGGTATTTTTTGTCTGAAGCTGAGATCATATCTTTTTGTCTTCTCTCTCTTTGCGAAGTGCTCTGAGTCCCAGACGGATTAGCTCTACCGTAGCTTCAGACCTGGTCTGGAATCGGTTTTCAAAGCGAAAATCTTCGATTTGCCTGAACAGTTCGTCATCAACAGAAACCGTATATCTTGGTTTGTTCGTAGCCATATCAATCACCTCATACTATAAAGTAATATAATTATACATCAGTGAACCAGAGAAGTAAAGATGAAATCAAACAAAGGTATTGACAGTGAATCGGTGAACCAATATAATGGAAAGTAAGGTTCAGTGAACCACTAAAAAGAAAGGAGAAGGATTTTATGGACTCAGGCTTGAAACGGTTTACAATCTCTCTGACGGCTGATATGGAGGCTGAGCTGAGAGTGGTAAGGAAAACTTATTTTAATAAAGTTACCCGTAATGAGATGATGAAAGAGTTAATTCGTCGGGGATTGAAAGCCGTGGCTGCAGATGGGGGCAGGAGTGAAACTAATACGTAAGATGAGTGTTCGGGGAGGGACAAAAAGTGAAAACCAGAAATTTGGTTCAAAAAACAGTTTGTTTTATGTTGAGTGCAGCGATGCTTCTGACAGGGCTGCCTGGTGCAGGACCGGTAACCGGTCTGGCTGCCCAGTATGTAATACAGGAAGGGGAGATTCCTGCTAAAGCATCTTCGCTTGAAGACTTACCGTCTGTAGTGAATTGTGTTGAAGCAGGAGCATCAATTCAGACACCTAAGAATATTACCTGGGAAGCAGAAGAGGGTGGGTCCTTTTACAATGCAGGCAGTAATGTAAAGGTTACAGGGACAATTACAGAAAATGGGCAGAAGGTAACTGCTACGGTACTGGCGGTTCCGGCAAATGTTGTGTATCTTGTGGATGCCAATGTTTATGAGCCGGAGAATTCGGCAGATTTTAAGCGTTATAAGGTAGAGGGGAACACCTCTCTTCTTAAGAACACCGTTCCTGACCAGGCATACATTCAGGGGAGCTGGGGAGGTACAGGGAATACCAGGAAAAAGGGTGCCGTGCCGGAACTTAAGGATACGAAAGGCTATACCGGGTACTATACCGAAGGAGGGGAGGCAATCTCTTATAAACTTCCTCTGGAAAGCGGAACCTACATAGTAGCTGCTGAATTTGCTGAATGGTGGGGAAATTACAGCAGAACAGTGGATATGAAGATTACCTATAATGACAGCAGCGGAAAAGCAGTAACAAAGGTATTGGACACAGCCCGTCTGGGAGCCAGGTTAAGTACGGATACTGCGGTGGGCAGCTTTACCATTGACAATGGGCAGGAGGTGATGCTTGATTTCCAGAGAAAAGAAGGAACCAGTGAAGCGGCGGTATTGTCAGGCTTTACCGTTATAAAAGCCAAAGAGGAACTTCCTGATGCCGAATATATTCCAGTTACAATAGATGGGGATAAGATTGATAAATTTAACACATTTGGTGGATTTGGTTCCGTTACCTGTAATAATACCTCAAGGCTTCTTATGGACTATAAAGCTCTTCATGAGGAACAGTACTGGAAGATGATGGAGCTTTTATTTGACAGAGAAAAGGGAGCCGGTTTAAATCACGTAAAAATTGAGTTGGGGGCTGATGTAAATTCCTCATCAGGAACCGAACCGGCAACCATGCGTTCCCCTGATGAGACACCGAATGTAAGAAGAGGGGCTGGCTTTATGTTTGCGGCAGATGCCAAGTCCATAAATCCTGATATTTCCGTAGAAATTCTCCGGTGGGGAGAACCAAAATGGACGCAGGAAGGAATTGGTTATGAAGAGTATGACAATCCTAAATTTGAGGCGAGATATCAGTGGTACCGCAAAACCATCGATGCGGTTTATGAAACGTATGGATACAAGATTACGGAAGTAAGTCCCGGACAGAATGAACGGAGGAAGGATTATCCAGACAACTTTGCGTGGATCAAATACTGTGCACAAAGGTTTAAGGAAGACGGAGAGAATGGAGTCGGTGCCTTTGATTATGGGGAGATTAAGATTGTGGCAGCAGATTTGTATCGTGGTATGGGGACTACGGTAGACTATATGATGAAAGATCAGGAATTCAGGGATCTGGTGGATGTGATTTCTGATCATTATCAGATCTGGCTGGGAAGCAGGAATCTTGATATCCTGAATCAGGAGTATGGAAAAGAAGTCTGGTATGGGGAATCCACGGCTCCCATGATCAATGCCAATTATCGTGCCAATGTGGACCCGCTTCGTGGAGGAATCGGAGGTTCCGCAGGGATTGCAGCTATGGCAGAACGATTGATTTCCGCCTATGCGTATAAGAATGCAGATGGATACACAAGTCATATGACAGAACTGTTATTCCAGCCTGCCATTGGTGCATTTTATGAAGGAAGTGCATATAGCCCCAAACAGCTGATTGGAGCCTTTGATCCATGGTCCGGTTATTATGAAGCCGACGGTGGAATTCAGATGGCAGAGCATTTTATGAAATTTGCAGACAATGACTGGAATTATCTTCCCGATGCATGTTACTCCGATGGAAAGACAGGAGACGGTGATATTGTGGCAGACAGCTCGACGGACACCCGCCTTGCGCTCAAGGATCCCGTAACAGATGATTATTCTGTGATATTTGCCAATAATACCTCAGTGGAACGGAAGTATCATCTGACGCTTAAGAACCTGAAAACAGTAAAAAATTCTTATAATATATGGGAGACCAGAGGTCCGGATGATGGAGAAGCATATGATGCAAACTGGTTTCAGAAGATTGCAGAGGAGAGTCAGCCCCATGATAACGGAGATGGCACCACTGCAATTGAACTGGTGGTTAAGCCCTATTCCATAGTAACTCTGACCAGTCTGACCGGCCGGGGAACGAGCTATACTGCCGGGCAGAATGATTCCGGTGTGGAACGAAAGGTACTTGGACTGCCTTATAGAGATAATTTTGATTATGAAGATTCCTTCATCGAAGAAAGGGGAGGGACTCCTTACTTTACGACAGATCTGGAAGGGGCATTTGAGGTCTGCAGATCAGAGGATACCGGGTATGTTCTGAAACAGATGATCAATGGAGAAAACCGCCCTTACAATTGGAATCCTTGGGGGAGCGGAAGTGACGAGAGCAGTCAGACAACCGCTGTTCCGTGGACCGTACTTGGGGATCACCGATGGGCCAATTACACAGCAGGAATTGATGTGAAGCTGGATACCAAAGGAAAAGGTTATGGGGATAATTTTGCTGTTCTGGGAGTCAGAGAAGTAGTGCATTCCTCCGGTGCTGCTTATAGGGCAAAGATATATGACAATGGAAGCTGGGAACTTTTGCGCTTTAATAAAGTTCAAAAGTCCGGAAAACTGGAAAAGTTCATTCCTGATCAATGGCACAGGCTGGAGCTTAAGGCAGATGAGAATACAATTACCTTTTATATCGATGGAGAAGAAGCCGGAAGCTTTACAGATGAGTCCAGTCCGGTAATGACTGGGCGTGTTTCTCTCATGAGTGGCTTCTGGAATACCTCATTTGACAACCTTACTGTAACTCCTATAGAAGGAAAAGCCGCTTATGCATCTGAAAAACCCGACGATACATCACCGCTTATCCGGTGGACAGGAGAGGTGACCCATAATATTGGTCAGGGCTTTGCTTTTTATAACCGCAGTTATACGGTGATGCTTCCGGGCTCCGGTATGGAATTTATAGTTCCTGACGGAACGGGATTTGATATTTTCGGAAAGTCAGGTTCGGCGAAGATTAAGGTGACGGTTGACGGCCAGGAGGAAGATGCAGTTACTCTTAACGGAGGAGACAGGGAAACTACGTTTTGGAAACAGAATTTACCAGCCGGACAGCATAAAGTTAAAATAGAGGTTACTGAGGGGACCTATCAGGTAGATGGGATTAATTTACTGGCAGAAGATGACACAGGATATAATGAGTTACATACAAAAGAATTGGAAGATATGATCAAGTATGTGAAGGAACATGAATTTGATTCTGTGAAATATCCGGAAGCTTTAATCAATCAGGTAAAGGCTGCACTTTCCGGCGCAGAGAAGGTACTGGCAGAAGATGCCAGCCAAAAAGACGTGGATATGGCCAGGATTGCACTTCGAAATGCATTTATAAGGGTAGTTCCGTCAGATACGATTGTAAGTATTAAAGAAGAATTAGGAACAAAGATGGTGGTTCAAAATGGTATCCCAGAATTGCCGGATATGGTAACCGTAATCAATGCAGCTGGTGAAGAGAGCTTAAGGAATGTATCTTGGGAGATTGAGGATAAAGATTTTGGAACCTTGTGGGATACGGTTGAAGTAAGTGGCGAAATTGAAGAAACGGGATTTAAACTCAGTACCAGTGTTGTAGTGATACCCTATGGATTGACCTGGTTTATAGACAGCGGGGTTGCAGACGTGGAGGACAGTGAAGGTGAGGCTGGTCATTCGTTGTTCTATGATCTTATTGCAGATTCTGTTGAATTAGAGAACAAAAGAGCAGATCAAAGGTATACAGAAGGTTCCTGGGGATATGTGGATGATAAAGATGTTGCGGTAAAGGGCAGCGGCAGTATCTCCTACAATACGGGAATCTATGATACAGGACTTTACGTAGATCATAACAAAGATACAGACATTATATACAAGCTTCCCATGAAAGCAGGAAAGTACAGGTTTATGGTGGGCGCACAGGCCTATTGGGATGAGACTCACTCCGGAAAGGTTGAACTGCGCTATGAAACAGCCGATGGCGAAAAGAAAACAGTGGAATTGGGAACTGTGACCGTTAGCGTTTCAGATAACAATATTTCTTTCAGCCAGACAGCGGAAATTCCTGTCGATGGCCTGGTAGAAGTCAGGATCAGGAATGCCGGTACAAAAATTCATTTAATCAGTTGGCTTGCAGTAGCCAGAGAAGCTGATGCAGAGCTTCCGGCTGTTTTGATTACGGAGCAGGGAAAGCTTCCAAAGCTTCCGGAGACGGTTATGGTGAATGGAGAAGAGCTGGAGGTTGACTGGAAAAAAAGGAAAGAAAGTGATTTCAGTGTACCCTGGACATCCGTAAACATCAGAGGTGAAGTAGCCGGAATAAATCTTCCGGTAATCATACCTGTAGAAGTCATACCTGAAAAATTGTGCTATTTTATTGACTCGGGAGTTACTGAGAATGAAAAATCATCCTTTTATAACGCTGTAAATGAGGCCGTTGGAGGTCTATTAAATGAACTTCCTGACAAAATGTCAGACGGACAGTCCTGGGGATATGCAGACCGGGAGAGCCTGGGAGGTCCCATGGGGGAAGGAAGTGACAGCCGCAGTAAGACCGGCTGGTGGGCAAAAGAAGGAAAAGAAATCGTGTATAAACTTCCTTTGGAGGCAGGAACATATCAGTTTACGGGTGGTTTTTATGAGTGGTGGTCCGTAAAGCGTCCCATGGAGGCATATGTGGTTTATGAGAATGAAACTGGTGAGATGATGACCGTTTCCCTTGGAAAGATAACCATATCAAAACCCGAAGAAGCCATATTAAAACCTAAAACGGATATCGTCATACCAATGGATCAGATAATTGAATTCCGGGTAAGGAAAACCGGAGACAGTGATCCTGTCATAAGCTGGATCGCAGTCAATGAAAGATCAGAAGCTGCTCTTCCGGAAGAGGATATTTATCATACAACCAATATTAAGGTCACTCAGAAGCCTATTAAAGAACAATATGAGGTTGGTCAGGAGTTGGATAAAACGGGTATGGAGGTAAGGAGGTATGAAAAGGCCAGTCCCAGCAATGCAGTAAGGGAAGTCGTTCTGGAGGATGACGACTATGAAGTGGAATATGATTTTTCAGAGCCTGGGAAAAAGAAGGTTACCGTATCTTACAGCGAATGGGATGAGGACGGCACTGAAAAAACATTTACCGATTCCTTTATAGTGACCGTACAGGAAAAACTGATTGAAGAGGAATATTATACGAAAAAAATCAGTGTTACCAGGAAACCACGAAAGATAAAATATAAAGTTGGAGAAGACTTGGATCGATCCGGAATGGAGGTTACGGAGTACAGAAAGGCCAGTCCCTCCAATGCAGTGAGAAAACATATTCTGTCAGAAGAAGAATATGATACGGAATACGATTTTTCAATCTCAGGAACCCGGAAGGTCAAGGTTATTTATTATGGTACGGATAAACGGGGAGAAGAAAAGAAATTTACCGATTCATTTACTGTTAATGTAATTGAAGATAAAGATGTTGGCACTCCTGCGTTACCTGGCGATACTTCTGATGATGAAGATAATTATCATTCGGGCCGTCCGGTGCCGGAACCTGCGTATTATTATGGAACGTGGATACAGGATAAGGCTGGTTGGAGACTGAAAGGTACAGACGGGACTTTTCCGAAAAACCGTTGGGCTTTGGTTAAGGAAAAAAATGGAGATGAGTGGTATTTCTTTGATGAAAACGGTTATATGCTGACTGGTTGGCTGCAATACGGGAATCAGCAATTTTATCTCAATCCAGTCAGTGACGGAACGAAGGGCCGCATGTTGACTGGTTGGCAGAAAATTGATAACGTTTGGTATTACTTTGACAAAACGGAAGGTAAAAACATGGGCTCCATGCTTAAAAATACTGTGACACCAGATGGATACAAAGTAGGCTCGGACGGAGCCTGGGTCCGGTAAACATAAAAGGTATGGCAAATCCAACTGCCATACCTTTATCATGCGTTTTACTCATTCTGTGATATGTATCAATTAGGTTGAAAATCTTCTCAATTTAAAATAAAGGTAAAATAGTGAAATATAGTTCGAAAAAAAAGATTTTTTATACAAATTTCATCGACAATAATATAACAATGGAAATGGCACATCTTGTACCAGTTTTTTGCGTGCTCAATAGATGTAGTGTTTTAATTCTCTTTTTATAAAAAATTTGAACATTTTAACTAATTTATACAAAAAAATGTCGAATTTTGCGATTAATTTTACTTTTCAAACAGTTGGAAACAGCTTATAGTGGTTACTAGAAAAGCAGAAAAAAAGGAGGGTTTTCTATATGACAGACGCCGAGAAACTGCGGGTTATAGAGATGGAGAATGAGAGGTTAATGGAAGAAAACATGAAGCTCCATAGAGTGATTGAGAGGTTGAATCAAACGCTGAACAGATTGCTCGGCCGTTACATAAGCGTTGACAGGATTGCCTGAGCAGGGATAGCCGGGGAGTGCGGGGGCACTCCCCGAAATATCCCCGTCAGGGGTCAGTCCCTTCATTGAAATTCGTTGTGTCATCAGGAGCCAGTCCCTTATTTTTGCGAACGAGTTCCCATATTGTCTGGTGCATCCATTCAATGGTCTGATTCAGCTTTTCGTTTTCTATTTCTAATTCGGTAATGCGCTCACCCATACGGGCGATAATCTCCCGGTTATTATTAACCTTGTGCGGCGCCAGAAGGCGCTGGACATAAGGAGAAGAAGATTCAATAATATGCCGGGAAAGTAACTCGTCCCTTGCTTCACAGGATAAGTCCATGAAATCCTGGTAGCTGACAGACAGGGCGGTCATCTCAACCTTGCATTTGGGGCATACTGCATTGCGCTGAAGCTGATAGTATCCATAGTAACCACATTTTGAACAGTAGTACACGGACAATTCTCTCATTAGTCTCCTCCTTTTTTTCTTGATTTAGTATAAAAATGGCCTACTTCTATAATATATAACGTAAATTAGAGAAAAATGTTACGCAAAATTGTAAGTTTTATAAAAAAATATAATAAAGAACATACAAAAAAAGCCCGCTGCGCGTAAGAGCGTGCGGACTTCTTTAATTTGAACGGATGAATCTTTTGTAATTTTTAATTAATTGTTATCTTACTGAATAATACCATTTACATCAACAACAAATACTTTGTCGTTATTATCTTTATAATCCTTGTATCCTGCTCCCAGTTCTGGCTTTACAACAGATTTGGAAGTAGAAGATGCGGTCTGAACAACACCGCTTGTATTGACCAGATAATTTACTCCGTTAAGAGATACAGAAGCCAGTCTTAAATCAGAAGATGCTTCTTTTCTTAAACCGTATTCATAAACTGTTTTGTCCAGAATACCGGTATAGCCCTGTCCCTTTTTGGTTCCGGAAGTATGGAAATACCAGATCTCGTTTTCATCTAAGTCTTCGTTATAGATTGTTTGCTTTCCTGTATCCATGGTACCGTTGCTTGCGAAGTGGAAGTTTGCAACACTTCCGTCTTCCAGAGTAACGACTTTAAGACCAGTCTGCATTTCACCTTTTGTATTAAATCCATATTTCTGAGAATTTACAGTAAATAATTCAATTCCCTTTTTCGCATAGTATGGAGCACCGTCTTTAAAGAAGAACCAGTGAAGTTCATCTTCTTTGCTGACACCGGAAATGCCTTCGATTTCTCTCCAGCCCTCCACTCTTGTGCCGTTATCAGGATCATAGTACTGGTATCCTGCTGCGGAATCTGCATTGTCGCTTGTATTTTCGGCCGCTTCTGATGAGGTTGCTTTTACCGGAAGTTTATACCAACCAGTCTGCATTTCTCCGTCTACGAACGTATAGTAAGCACCGTTGATTTTTTTATCAACCTGATCTTTTACCATAACGCCGTCCTTATCAAAGTAGTACCAGGAGAGAGGGTTCTCCGAATCTTCGTTTACACTGTCAAGCTCAAACCAGCCGGTTTTCTGGGCACCGTCGTTTTCGTCTCCAAGATAATAGGTGTTACCGTCGATTTCAACCTTACCGGTCAGCATCTGACCCTGCTCGTCAAAATAATACCACTTATCATCGATTTTCTGCCATTTGGATTCAACAGCCTTGCCGTCTTTTCCATAATAATGCCAGAAAACTTCCGGAGCGTCAGGGGAGTCCCAGTAGTTATCATTGTTTACAGAAATCCACTGATTTGTGACTCTTTTTCCGCTTTCATCAACGTAGTACTCTTCAATTTCCTGACTTGTTGCGATTTCGCCGTCTTCGTCTAAATAATACCAGTCATCACCATATTTTTTCCATGAATCGGTTGCATAGTAATCACCCTCTTCATAGAATTTCCAGGAACCGTTTTCTTCTACCCAGCCAATTGCCTTTGCATAGGCAGTTGAAGCCGTGCTTAAGAAACCCAGCTCTGGAGCTGCGGCTGCTATTACACCGGCAGCGGATAATACAGCCATCAATTTTAAGTGCTTTTTCATAAATATGTTCTCTCCTTTTTTGCAATAAGTTTTATCGTGGCCGAAAATCCATAGTTGCATTACTCTGCGATTATAACCCATCAGAAAGGTTCAAAGATAGTGTGGTTTCATGGCAGATATGGAAGGAGATAACATAATAAGAAAAAAGATGAGATTTCCAAGGGGTTTCCCACAGGTACAATGCCGGCAGAAAGTAAGAAAACTTTAATAGGAAAATAAAGACTGGTGTGGTATAATCACAAACAGAAAAAACATTCCTTAAAAAGGAGCGATGAAACATGAGAATGAAAGTATCCAACTATATTTCCGGAAAGCTTTTGGAAGCCGGAATCAGCCAGGTATTTACGGTCACAGGCGGAGGCGCCATGCATTTAAATGATGCACTTGGCCATGAAAAAGGATTGAACTGTCTGTATAATCACCACGAGCAGGCATGTGCCATAGCAGCAGAAGCCTATGCCAGAATTCAGGGAAAGCTTGCTGCGGTCTGCGTGACCACGGGCCCTGGCGGGACCAATGCCATCACCGGAGTGCTTGGCGGCTGGCTGGATTCCATTCCCATGTTGATTCTGTCCGGACAAGTCCGCTATGACACCACAGCCAGATGGTCCGGTGTGGACATACGTGCCATGGGGGATCAGGAATTTGATATAGTAAAAGCGGTTGGCTGTATGACCAAATACAGCGAGATGGTCATTGATCCCATGAGGGTCCGTTACTGTCTGGAAAAAGCCATATATCTGGCCCTCTCCGGACGCCCCGGTCCCACCTGGCTGGATATTCCCCTCAATGTTCAGGGCGCTTACATTGAGACAGAAGATTTGATCGGTTTTTCTCCCGAGGATTATGAAAAGGGAGGTGACGGCTGGGCCGCTGCCAGTGAGGCAAAGATAAAAGAAGACCAGGCTTGTTACGGGGAAAAACGTCAGGCATTGCCAAAGCCTGTGTCAGCAGATACAGCCAGAAAGATTCTTGAGAAGATAAAAGCATCTTCCCGTCCGGTCCTCAATGCCGGCAACGGAATCCGGATCGGACAGGCCCATGAAGTATTTCTTCGCGTATCAGAAAAACTTGGGATTCCGGTGGTTACCGGCTGGAACAGCCAGGACTGTATTTACGAAACGCATCCTCTCTACACCGGAAGAGGGGGAGGCATGGGCGACCGTGCCGGCAACTTTGCCGTTCAAAACAGTGATCTGGTCCTGTCCCTGGGAAGCCGCTTAAGCATCCGGCAGGTGGGTTATAACTATAAAACATGGGCCAGAGGTGCCTATGTGATCGTGAATGATATTGATCCCGAGGAGCTGAAAAAGCCGTCGGTCCATGCAGATATGCGGGTCCATGCAGATGTAAAGGATCTTCTTACGGCCTTGGAAGCAGTTTTGGATTCAGAATATCATGCAACTGCAAAAGCACCCCTTTTTAAAGGCGGAAAAGGAATTGATTCCATGAGCTGGAATGAGACTTGCCGCATGTGGAAAGAGAAGTACCCGGTCGTTCTTCCCAGGCATTACCGGCAGGGAGACGATGAGAATACCAATATTTATGCATTTATCAATGAACTCAGCAGCAGAGGAGAAAAAGGGCAGATCACGGTGGTTGGGAACGGTTCTGCCTGTGTAGTAGGAGGGCATGCCTATCTTGTGAAGGAAGGACAGCGCTTTATTACCAATTCAGCGGTAGCCTCCATGGGCTATGATCTTCCGGCAGCCATCGGAGTCTGTATGGCAGATTCTTCCAAGGATATCATCCTTGTGACTGGTGACGGAAGCATTCAGATGAATTTACAGGAATTGCAGACCATTATCCATCATCAGATGCCGATTAAGATATTTTTGATCAACAACGGAGGGTATCATTCCATCCGTCAGACCCAGAAGAACTATTTCGGAGAACCGTTGGTGGGCGTGGGAGAGGACAGCAGGGATTTGAGCTTTCCCAGTATGGAAAAGCTTTCTGCGGCTTATGGATATCCCTATGTTTCCATCCGTCATAACGGAGAGATGAAGCAGGGCATTGAAGCGGCATTTGCCACAAAGGGCCCTGTGATCTGTGAGGTATTTGTAAGCAGGGACCAGAACTTTGAACCAAAGTCATCGGCAAAGCGTCTTCCGGACGGAACCATGGTATCTCCGCCTTTGGAGGATTTATCTCCGTTTCTTCCAGAGGAGGAGATGGAGCACAACATGATCATACCAAGAGTGAAAGGGTAATATACCGTCAGTAAAGTTTGGGAGGAAGGACATTGAACGTAGTTGTAACAGGGGCTTCCAGTTTCCTTGGAAGAGCACTGGTTGACCGGTTATTAAAAGACGGCAATCAAGTATATGCAGTTGTCCGTCCCGGATCAAAGAACCTTAATTGTCTTGATACGGGGCGGCAGGGACTGATACGGATCGAGCGGAACCTGGAAGAACTCCACAGGCTTGATGAAGTAATAAAAGAACCATGTCAGGCATTTTACCATTTTGGCTGGGATGGTTCGGGCAGTGAGAACCGTTTGAACCGGGAGGTACAGCAGAAGAATACAGAGGATTCCTTAAAGGCTCTGGAGGGCGCCAGACGCTTAAAATGCAGGCGCTTTCTTTTCAGCGGCTCCCAGGCGGAGTACGGAATCCATAAGGAAGTCATGACAGAGGAGACACCATGCAGTCCTGTTTCCGAATATGGGCTGGCAAAGCTTGCCTTTTTGGAACAGGCAATGGAACAGACAAGGAAATGGAGGCAGGAAGGAATCTGCAGCATGGAGTATATCCATGCAAGAATTTTCAGTGTCTACGGGCCTGGGGACCATCCCTGGTCCCTGGTGGAAAGCTGTGTCCGGGCATTTTCCAGGGGAGAATACATCTCTCTGGGAGAGTGCACACAAATGTGGAACTTTTTATATCTCGATGATTGCATCCGGGCGCTGATACTTTTGATGGAACAGGAAAAGGAATCGGTTTCCGGAATTTATAATGTAGCAGGACCGGAAGAGGAAAACAGGCCTCTGAGGGACTATATCCGGATGATGTATGAGATTTTGGGATTTCACGGAAGCTACAGCTTCGGAAGACGAAAGCCCAATGCGGAAGGACCGGCCAATCTCATTCCTGATATAAAGAAACTGAAGGCAGCAACCGGTTTTGAGCCGGAGATACCCTTTGCTGAGGGGATTTTGAGAACTTACGAGGCAGAAAAACATTGACAGGAAAGGATTTTTGTGGTATGAGAGATAGGATTTGTATTGTATGCGGCAGACCTTTGGGAGAGAAGCCTTTAATGATTCTGGATCACATGCCGGCTTCCGCACAGGATATTCCGGAGAAAGAGGACCTGGCAGAAGAGAAAGGGATCACTCTCCGTCTTCACCAGTGTGAAGCATGCGGCCTAGTACAGTTTGACTGTGAGCCGGTGGCATATTATAAAGACGTCATCCGGTCCGGGGGATTCAGCACCACCATGGTGGAGTTAAGAAGGCGCCAGTACCGGCATTTTATAGATACGTATCACTTAGAAGGAAAGAAACTGATTGAGGTTGGCTGCGGACAGGGGGAATTTCTTTCTGTGCTGTCAGAATTTCCTGTGAATGCTTACGGGATTGAGAACCGGGACAGCCTGGTGGATTTGGCAAAGGAAAAGGGCCTTAAGGTCTGGAAGCAGTTTGCGGAGGAAGGACAGGTCCTTGCCCCGGCAGATGGAAGTGCAGGCGGACCCTATGACGGCTTTTTGTCCTTTAATTTTCTGGAGCATCAGCCACAGCCTGTTTCCATGCTTCGCTGCATTGCAGAGAATCTGACGGAAGATGGTGTCGGCCTGATTACGGTCCCGAGTCTGGAGTACATTCTTCAGTATGACGGCTATTACGAACTCATCCGGGATCATCTGGCTTATTACACCTTTGAGACTCTGCGTTATGCGGTGGAAACAGCCGGCTTTGAAGTTCTGGAAGAGGAGATGGTCAACCGGGATACCCTGTCCGTAATTGTAAGAAAAAGAAAAGGGACGGCCGGGCAGCAAAGCCATGAAAGAAGAACAGAAAAAATCCATGTATCCGGCCTGATACAAAGCCAGGACACCATTGCACGGGAGATGAGCGGGCTGATCCGGGAATTAAAGGACCAGGGAAAGACCCTTGCTGTATGGGGGGCAAGCCATCAGGGCTTTACCCTTGCCTCCACCACTGAAATCGGAGCGTTTGCTCAGTATATGATAGATTCCGCTCCCTTCAAACAGGGAAAATATGCACCTGCCTCCCATCTTCTTATTGTGCCTCCGGGCCATTACCACAGTCATCCTGTGGATGCCATATTAATTGTGGCTCCCGGCTACACGGAAGAGATCGCAGGTACCATAAAGGAAAAATTTGGACAGAATATCGAGATTCTGGCATTGAAATCCAATCATCTGGAAAGGATATAAGAAAAAACTATGAAAGCTTTTGTTTTAATCGAACCGGGAAAAGTGGGCTGGCATGATGCGCCGGAACCGGTGCTCACTCCATACGGAGCCATTCTCCGGCCAGTTGCTGTAACCCCTTGTTCCTCTGATGTCCATACCGTATACGGCGGCGGCTCAAGAAAGGCCCCTAATCTGATCCTGGGCCATGAATGCGTTGCTGAAATCCTGGAAATCGGAGAGCTTGTTCAGGATTTTAAACCGGGGGATGTGGTTGCAGTTCCTGCCATCACTCCGGACTGGAGAGCCATGGGAATCCAGGAAGGCAATTATAAGCATGCCTCCGCACCTTTTTCCGGTCATCAGCTGGGGCGCTCCATGCCAGGGGTGTTTGCCGAAAAATTTTTGATTCCGGATGCGGACACCACATTGGCAAAGATTCCGGAAGGAGTCACACTGGAACAGGCGCTCATGTGTGTGGATGTGGTGACTACCGGCTTTACTGGCGCAGAATTTGCGGATATTAAGATCGGTGACACGGTGGTGGTATTGGGAATCGGTCCCATCGGCCTTATGGCAGTGGAAGGTGCCCGCCATCTTGGCGCGGCCAGAATCCTTGCGGTAGGCAGCCGTCCGGTTTGTGTGGAGCTTGCAAAAGAATTTGGTGCCACAGAAGTATTAAGCTATAAAGACGGGGATGTGGTAGAGCAGGTGATGGCGCGGACGGAGGGCCTTGGGGCAGACAGTGTGATTATCTGCGGCGGCGGAGATGAAGTTTTTACCCAGGCGGTTGACATGGTCCGGTATGGCATCGGAACTGTTTCCAATGTAAACTATTACGGCGGAACCGGAAGCCTTTCCTTCCCTAAATTTTCCGGCGGACGGGGAATGGCTGGAAAAACCATTCATACGGAGCTGGCAAAAGGCGGCAGGGTAAGAATCGGGAGACTGCTTCAGATGGTCCGGTACGGAAGGATCAATCCGCAGAAGCTGGTGACCCATCGCCTTTTTGGACTTGATGCAGTGGAGACAGCCCTGCAGATGATGAAGGAAAAGCCCAGGGATTTGATTAAAGTTATGGTACAGATAGATTGGAAGTGAACGTATGAAAACAATAAGCGTCGTAGTTCCCTGTTACAATGAGGAAGAAAATGTAGAGGCCCTGCACCAGGCCATATCCGGTGTATTTAAGAAAGAACTGCCGGAGTATTGCTATGAGATCATCTTTATTGACAATGATTCCAGGGACAGGACCAGAGAGATTATAAGGAAGCTTTGTTCTTTGGATCAGGGGGTAAAAGGAATTTTTAATGCAAAAAATTTCGGTCAGTTCAACTCCCCCTATTATGCCATGCTCCAGTCCACGGGAGACGCCACCATTTTAATGGCAGCGGATTTCCAGGACCCGGTGGAGATGATTCCAAAGTATGTGAAGGAATGGGAGAATGGATATAAGATCGTAATCGGTATCAAGAAGTCAAGCAAGGAAAACAGGATTATGTACTGGCTTCGGAGCTGTTATTACAAATGCATCAAAAAGCTTTCTGATGTGGAACAGATCGAGCATTTTACCGGCTTTGGACTCTATGATGCCAGGTTTATCAAGGTTTTAAAAGAGCTTGATGATCCCACGCCGTTCTTGCGGGGGATTGTGGCAGAGCTGGGCTTCCGGAGGAAGGAGATACCCTACGAACAGCCCAAACGGCGTGCCGGAAAAACCAGCAATAATTTTTACCGCCTGTATGATGCCGCCATGTTAAGTATCACTTCCTATACAAAGGTAGGACTTCGTATTGCCACCATATTCGGAAGCATCTGTTCTTTTGCCAGTATGCTGGTGGCACTGATTTACCTGATTATGAAGCTGATGTATTGGGACCGTTTCCCGGCAGGCATGGCCCCTCTTTTGATCGGCATGTGCTTTCTTGGTTCTGTGCAGATCTTTTTTATCGGTATGGTGGGAGAATACATTCTTTCCATCAATGCACGTATCATGAAACGGCCTTTGGTGATTGAAGAAGAAAGAATTAATTTTACATCCGGGCAGGAAAATGAACCGGAGGAGGATATGCTTCTAACAGCAGCCTCTATGGAGGATGGGAACAGAGATGAAATATAAGATAGATGTAGCAAGAATCCGTGAAAATTCCATCGTGTTAAATGGCTGGGTCATCGGAAATACACTGGAATCGGAAGCAAGGTTTGAAGTCCTGGACGGTCAGGAGCAAATGGTGGATTTCAAATATGTTCCGGTACGCAGAGACGACGTAAGTCAGATCTATTTCAAGAAGACTTCAAAAAAGGACCTGGGATTTGACATAAGGATTCCGTATATCAGAGAGAATAACGAAGACCGGATTCTGGTAATCCACTGTGACGGAAAGTCTGCCCGGGTGAAATTAAATGCCCGGATCATCGAAAAACAGAACAGCTCTGCCCATAAAAAGACGGTAAAGCTGAAAAGCATGATGAATATGCAGACGTTTCATTCCGCAGCAGATTTCTTAAAGGAAAACGGACTCAAAGCCTTTTTGCTCAAATCCAGACATAAGCTTCAGGGAATCGACAGCGATTATGACTATCCGGAATGGTATGAGCTGACAAAACCTTCGGAGGAAGAACTGGAAGCACAGAAAAAAGAAGTATTTGATTACAATCCTAAAATGTCTGTTGTCATCCCTGCCTATAAGACGCCGGAGCGTTTTCTTGCAGCCATGCTGGATTCTCTGCTGGGCCAGACCTACACAAACTGGGAGGTGTGTATCGCAGACGGAAGCCCGAAAGGAGAAAGTGTGGAACGGGTATTGAAGCGGTACGCATTAAAAGATGAAAGAATCCGCTATCTGATCCTTGGAGAGAATAAAGGGATTTCCGGGAATACCAATGCGGCTATTGAGATGGCAACCGGAGATTTTATCGTTTTGGCGGACCATGACGATACCCTGGCCCCCAATGCCTTATATGAATGTGTAAAAGCCATTAATTCCGACCCTGAGATCGACGTTGTCTACACCGATGAAGACAAGCTTGATATAGACGGGGGAGAATTATTTGAGCCTCATTTCAAACCTGATTTTAACCCTGATCTTTTAACCAGCGTCAACTACATCTGTCATTTATTCGTGGTGAACCACGAACTGCTTTTGGAAGTGGGCGGATTCAGGGAAGAATTTGACGGAGCACAGGATTATGATTTTATTCTTCGCTGTACGGAAAAGGCCAGAAGGATTTACCATGTGCCAAAGGCACTGTATCACTGGCGCTGCCACCAGAACTCTACAGCCAGCAATCCGGAAAGCAAATTATATGCCTTTGAGGCAGGGGCGAGAGCGGTAAAAGCCCATTATGACCGGATCGGAGTAAAGGCTTTGTCTGTTGAAAAAGGCATTGATTACGGCATTTATCATTCGGTCTTTGAAATCACAGGAGATCCTCTGGTATCTGTCATTATCCCGAACAAGGACCATTCTGCCGATCTGGATCTCTGCATGCGCTCGGTGATTGATAAATCAACCTATAAGAATCTGGAGTTCATTGTTGTGGAAAATAACAGTACGGAACCGGAAACCTTTGAATATTATGAAAAGATCCAGAAAGAATTTGATTTTGTCCATGTGGTGAAATGGGAGAAGGAATTTAACTATTCTGCCATCAATAACTTTGGCGTCACCTATGCAAAAGGCGAATATCTTCTGTTTTTAAATAATGATACGGAGATCATTAATCCGGATAGCATTACCGAGATGTTAGGCTTCTGCCAGCGGGAGGACGTGGGAGTTGTGGGGGTAAGGCTTCTCTATTCGGATGACACCATTCAGCATGCCGGAGTGGTCGTTGGCTTTGGCGGCATTGCAGGACATACCTTTATTGGGCTTCATAAATCGGAAAGCAGCTACTTTAACCAGGCCATGTGTGCCAGGAATTACAGCGCCGTAACCGCTGCCTGTATGATGAGCAAGCGTTCCTTATTTGACAAGGTGGGCGGCTTTTCTGAAGATTTAGCCGTCGCTTTTAATGACATTGATTATTGCATGAAGATCCGTTCCCTGAATAAATTGGTGGTCTATGCGCCTTATGCCTTGTTCTATCATTATGAATCCAAATCAAGGGGACTGGAGGATACACCGGAAAAGATAGCCCGCTTTAACCGGGAGATCAAAAAATTCTCTGATAAATGGCCGGATATCTTAAGAGACGGAGACCCCTATTACAATCCAAATCTGACCCTGCGTAAATCCAACTTTGCCCTTCGTGACCTCCGGAAAGAAAAAATCGGAGAACCCTATAAACTTGAGGTATGAGATGCAGAAAAAAGTGACCATCATTATTCCGAATTATAATGGATTAAAATTCATGGAACCCTGTATGAAAGCCCTCGAATCTCAAAGTGAGAAAAACTTTGAGCTTCTTGTGGTTGATAACGGTTCTAAAGACGGCAGCGTGGAATGGCTGAAGGAACATAGGATTCCAACGATTTTTCTGGAAGAAAATACCGGTTTTTCCGGTGCCGTGAATATAGGAATCCGCCAGGCAAAGACTCCTTACGTCATCTTATTGAATAATGATACCGAGCCGCAGCCGGATTATGTAAAGGAACTGGTCCGCATGATGGACCGGTCTCCGAAGATATTTTCCGCAAGCAGCAAGATGATTCAGCTCCATCATAAGGAACTGATGGACGATGCCGGAGATATGTACAGCGTGCTTGGCTGGGCATATCAAAGAGGCGTAGGCCAGAGCAGCCGGGGCTATAAAAAGCCAAGAAGTGTATTTGCAGCCTGTGCCGGGGCCGCCATCTACCGCAGAGCGGTATTTGATGAGATCGGCGGATTTGATGAAGCCCATTTTGCCTATCTGGAAGATATAGACGTCGGCTACCGTGCAAAGATCCACGGCTATGAGAATGTATACTGTCCCTCTGCGGTGGTTTACCATGTGGGAAGCGGAACCAGCGGTTCCAAGTACAATTCCTTTAAGGTCAAACTTGCCGCCAGAAATAATATTTACTTAAATTATAAAAATATGCCTGTTCTGCAGCTTCTTTTGAATCTGCCGCCGCTTATGTTAGGAATATTTGTGAAATATCTGTTTTTCCGGAAAATCGGATTTGAATCTGATTATTTGGCTGGTTTAAAGGAAGGTCTGCGGACGGTCCGGAGCACAAAAAAGGTCCGGTTTCAAATGTCCCGGTTTTTCAATTATGTAACAATTGAAATCGAATTGATTCTTGGAACCTTCCTCTATGTTTGGGAATTTTTACGAAGAAAACTAAAAATTGACAGGTCATATTAAGAAATATTTTATAGAACTATAACAACATATCATGTATAATAAACGGGAATTATCATGGAGAAATACGGTGCAATGCACGAATGGAAGGTTTTGCTGCTATGATAAAGGATAATCAGAAAAAATTTAACGGGTTTCATGTAGTGCTGGACGGATTGGTCATTATTCTTTCCTATGTCATTGCCTGGCTGTTTCTTTTGCTCGGCAACCAGTTGTTCAGCCCCAATAAGGGGGTTCTGCCGCCACAGTACTATTTTGCGGCGCTTCTTGTACTATTGCCGGCCTACCTGCTGCTTTACGGCTTCTTCCATCTGTATGCGCCGAAAAGGGTTCAGGCAAGGCGGTATGAGTTCGCCAATATTTTAAAAGCCAATTTACTGGGAGTACTGCTCTTTACCCTGTTTTTATTTTTAGTCAAGAAGAACCCTTATTTCCGTGAGTTTTCCACCCGGATGGTATTTTATTTCTTTGCCGTCAACGTTATCATGGAAACGGCGGAACGGAATTTGATCCGCAGCATACTGCGGTCCATGCGCTCGAAGGGTTATAACCAGAAGCACATTCTTTTGATCGGCTACAGCCGTGCGGCAGAAGGCTTTATTGACCGGGTGCTTTTAAATCCCGAATGGGGGTATCAGATCAAAGGCATTCTGGATAATAAAAAAGAGTGGGGAAGCGGATACAAGGGGGTGAATGTCATCGGAAAAATCCGGGATCTGGACGAGATTCTGGCTTTAAACTCCTTAGATGAGATTGCCATCACCCTGAGTATCGACGAGTATGCCAATTTAGAGAAAATCGTGGCCTCCTGTGAAAAATCAGGAGTTCATACCAAATTTATTCCGGATTATAATAACATGATTCCTACAAGACCTTATATCGAGGACTTGCAGGGACTTCCGGTGGTCAATATCCGCCGGGTGCCCCTCACTGACCCTGTAAATGCAATGGTAAAAAGGGCAGTGGACATCGTAGGAGCAACGGTAGCACTGATTCTGTTTTCTCCTGTTATGTTGCTGACCGTAGTGCTCATAAAGCTGACAGCTCCGGGTCCGCTTATTTACAAGCAGGACCGTGTAGGCCTTCACAACAGGCCCTTTCAAATGTATAAGTTCCGTTCCATGGTGGTCCAGCCGCCATCAGAAGAAAAGAATAAATGGACGACCCCTCATGACTCCAGGGTAACGCCGGTGGGACGGTTTATCCGAAAGACAAGCATTGATGAGATGCCGCAGTTTTTCAATGTCCTTCGGGGCGATATGAGTCTGGTCGGCCCAAGGCCGGAACGGCCTCTGTTTGTTGAAAAATTCAAAGAAGAGATTCCCCGCTATATGATCAAACATCAGGTGCGCCCGGGAATTACAGGCTGGGCACAGGTCAATGGTTTAAGGGGAGACACTTCCATTACAAAACGGATCGAACACGATTTGTATTATATTGAAAACTGGACCCTGGGATATGATTTTAAAATTCTGTTTTTGACAATATTCAAAGGGTTTGTTAATAAAAACGCGTACTGATATTGGATACGAGACGATTAGGATGAGGATAAATAAATGAAAAATGAATTTGATGATGAATTAGACCGTGAGAAAAGAAAAAGGGGAAGACACGGGGATAATTCAAAACCAGATCCGTCCGATGGAGATTACTACCTGGATGATGACTATGAAGAATTTGAAGAGGAAAAAACCGGCGGTGCAAAAACACCACCCCACAGGGCAGAATCCTCCACAGGGAACCGTGCTGCAGGTCAGGGGATACCCCGCCCTGGCAAGGCATCTGGAAATCAACAAAACAGAAGCCGGTCAGCAGCGGGAAGGCAGATTGTGATCGGAGACGGCGGCACCAGACAGCAGTCAAGAATTCCGGCCAGGGAGAAACCATCGGCGTCCAGCCGCGGTGCTTCCCATAACGGCAGAAAAAGAAAAATCAAACGGGTCATTCTTCTGGCAATTGCCGAATTATTTACTCTGGCACTTATTTTTTCCTATGCATATGTTGCAAGAATTATGGGAGCCATCCAGCGCCCGGATAACTTTGATGAAAAGCAGGTCCGGAATGAAGAGATGTCTGCCGAGCAGAAAAAGCATATGACCGGATACCGGACCATTGCCGTTTTCGGCGTGGATAGCCGCGACGGGAATGTAAATAAAGGAACCAATGCCGATGTTATTATGATATGTAACATTAACAGGGACAACGGAGAGATCCGGCTTGTATCCATATTCCGTGATACATATCTTAATACCAATGATGGGAATACTTATAACAAAATCAATTCCGCCTATGCAGTCGGCGGACCTTCCCAGGCACTGGCGGCTTTGAATAAAAATTTGGATTTGGATATTTCTGAATATGTAACCTTTAACTGGAAATCTGTTGCCGATGGCATCAATATGCTGGGTGGCGTGGATGTAAATATTACAAAGGCAGAATTTCGTTATATTAACGGCTTTATTACCGAGACAGTGAAAAAAACGGGAGTACCTTCTGTCCATTTAAAGTCAGCAGGGTATAATCATCTTGACGGTGTTCAGGCAGTGGCTTATGCAAGGCTGCGAAAGATGGATACGGATTTTCAGAGAACGGAACGTCAGCGTCTTATAATCAAGGAGTCGTTTGAAAAGGCAAAAAAATCAGATTTAGGTCTTCTCAACCGCATTCTGTTAATGGAAGTGGAACAGGTGGGAACCAACCTGACATTTAGTGATTTCACAGAACTTCTTATGGATATCACCAAGTATCATATTGGAGAAACGAAAGGCTTTCCATTTACACTTGGAACATTAAAGATGGGAAAGAAGGGAGACTGTGTAATTCCGCAGACTCTTGTTACTAATGTTTCAGAACTTCATAATTTCCTTTTTGGTAAGGAAAATTATCAACCTTCCGATATGGTGAAAAAGATAAGTGCCAAAATAGCTGCAGATTCCGGTATGTACAAAGAAGGTATCGATGCAGACGATAAATCAAGTACAACGAAAGGCAGCACAAAGAAGAAAACGGAGGAAACGAAAGAAACCAGAGATGTAAAAACCTCTGAAGCGGAAGAATCCTCCACTCAGGAAAGCTCTGAACCGGAGACCGATGCCAACGGGAAGCCAATTAAGAACGGTCCGGGAGTCAGCAATGGCGAAACAAAGGAAACCAGACCGACCGAATCCTCGCCCTATGAAACCAGACCGGGAGAGACCCGGCCGGCTCATTCCGGAGGGAACACAGAAACAACCTCCGGTTCTCATGGACCTGGTAAAAACGAGACAACCACTGCCCACGAGACAACGGCTGCCCATGAGACAACCACTGCCCACGAGACCACGGCTCCTCATGAGACAAGGGCAGCAGAGACAACAACAGGCAATTCCGCCGGTCCTGGTGAAATAACTTCCCCACAGCCGGGGAATGGAACTGCCGGAGGGAACACAGAGGCACCCATAGTACCTGCTCCGCCTGCAAGTTAAAACAGTACCAGTCTGCTCCTTTTCACATATTCAATATATTTTTATCACAAATTGGTCACAATTCATTGATAGACTGTGATTATCAAAAAAATAATGAGTATACAGGAAAGGAGATAGATATTATGTTTGACGATAACAAAGATACAGGCAGCTTAAATCCTGAAGAGCATAAAGAGAATCCGGTTAATACAAATTTTGTAATGAGGGATCCGGACCCTAAGCCGGCGCAACAGAACATTCCCCATTATCAGGAATATCAATTCCGCAAGTCAGCAGGGCCGTCCGCTTATGAAGAAGTGCCTCCGCGCAAGAAAGGAGGCTTTGTAAAGAAAGCAGCAGCTCTTGTCAGCGGAGCCCTTGTATTTGGCGTCATAGCCGGAAGTACTATGGTCGGTATCAACTATGCCGCAGGTGCCTATGGAAATAAAAATTCCGTTGAGATCAACAAAGCAGAAACCGTTTCTACTACGGCCCCAGCCCCTGCCTCCAACACCTCAGCCATCAGCGGTGTCAATGATGTGTCCGGTATTGTAGACAAAGCCATGCCTTCGGTGGTCGCAATTACCAGCAAGGTAGTCTATGAAAGCCAGACCTGGTTCGGCCCCATGCAGAGAGAGGGAGAGGGAAGCGGCTCCGGTATTATCGTAGGAAAGAATGACAGTGAACTTTTGATTGTAACCAACAATCACGTGGTTGAAGGAGCAGAGGCATTAAAGGTCACTTTTATTGACCAGGTTGCTGTTGATGCAGCCATCAAAGGAACCGATGCAGACACCGATCTTGCAGTGATAGCAGTTCCTTTAAAAGACATTGCTTCTGATACCCTTTCAAAGATTGCAATTGCTTCTCTTGGGAATTCGGATACCCTAAAGGTTGGCCAGGGAGTTGTTGCAATCGGTAATGCTCTTGGCTACGGCCAGTCGGTGACTGTCGGATATATCAGTGCCCTTGACCGTTCGGTTCAGACAGAGGACGGGACCAATCAGGACCTTCTCCAGACCGATGCGGCAATCAACCCCGGCAACAGCGGCGGTGCCCTCTTAAATATGCAGGGAGAGGTAATTGGTATTAATTCTGCAAAATACTCTTCTACTGATGTGGAAGGAATGGGCTATGCAATTCCTATTTCAAAGGCACAGGCCATTATTGATACCCTGATGACCAGAACCACAAGGACTCAGGTAGCCGATGGAGAACAGGGATATCTTGGAATCCAGTGCAAGAACATTGATGCCGCCACCAGCCAGCAGCTCGGTATGCCGCAGGGCGTATTCATCTATAAGATCGTGGAAGGCGGCGCAGCCAGCAAGTCTGACTTAAGAGAAAAGGATATTATCACAAAGTTTGACGGACAGAGTATTAAGACCTATGACGATCTGACAAATATGCTGAAATATTATAAAGGCGGAACCACAGTGGCTCTTACGGTTCAGTCTCTGGAAAATGGCCAGTATGTAGAAAGAAATGTAAATATTACACTTGGCAACCGGCCTGCAGAGCCTCAGCCTCAAAATTAATAAAAAGAAGACTTCCTGTGTCAAAGGTGTTTGGCATGGGAAGTCTTTCATTCATTAAAAAAGTCTAAATTCCCTGCCGGCACTTGTAGGAGCGTTTTAAATGCTTTATAATATTCTTGTATGAAGTATATAACTACAGACAGAAGGAGAATATAGATTGGACGATAAAGATTTACTGGAGGAGAAGATGGAAGATAGTACAGTCCAGGGCTCTGATGGAGAAGATAAGAAGAAGGAAGAGGATGAATACGAAAAAGTCTGCTATGTATGCCGGAGGCCGGAACGCGTAACAGGCCCCATGGTTTCCATGCCAGGCTCCATGAATCTGTGTCATGATTGTATGCAGAAGGCTTTTGATTCAGTTACTCAGGGCGGATTTGATATAAGCAAGATTCCCAATATGCCATATATGAATTTTAATTTCAGTGATCTTGGAAAGTTAAACAACCAGGACCTTGATATCCCCAAAAAGCAGAAAATCAAAAAGAGGCCGGAAAAGGAACCAAAGCCGGAGATGAATTTAAAGGATATCCCTGCGCCTCATATCATCCGCCAGAAGCTTGATGAGTATGTCATCGGACAGGAACAGGCCAAGAAGGTCATATCTGTAGCGGTTTATAATCATTATAAGAGAGTTTATCTGGTGAACGGGAACCAGAAGGATGAAGAGGGGAATGTACAGATTGAAAAATCCAACATTCTGATGATTGGCCCTACAGGAAGCGGAAAGACTTATCTGGTAAAAACTCTGGCAAAGCTTCTTGATGTTCCCCTGGCTATCGCTGATGCCACCTCATTGACAGAAGCCGGATATATCGGTGATGATATAGAAAGCGTTGTATCCAAGCTGTTATCAGCGGCGGACAATGATGTGGACAAGGCAGAACGGGGGATTATTTTTATTGATGAAATCGATAAGATTGCAAAGAAAAAAAGTACAAGCAGCAGGGATGTCAGCGGAGAATCTGTGCAGCAGGAGCTGTTAAAGCTGCTGGAAGGAAGCACCGTGGAGGTTCCCGTAGGCTCCAATCAGAAAAATGCACTTACTCCAATGACCTCTGTGCGGACAGAGAATATACTCTTTATCTGCGGCGGAGCGTTCCCGGACCTGGAAGACATTATCAAAGAACGTTTGAAAGAAAAATCCTCCATTGGTTTTTCCGCAGAATTAAAAGATCGGTATGAGAAGGATGCGAATATTCTGTCCCGTGTGACCAATGAAGATTTAAGGAAATTTGGCATGATTCCGGAGTTTCTAGGCCGTCTTCCCATAACGGTCACCTTGGAATCCCTGAACAGGGATTTACTGATCCGTGTGCTGAAAGAACCGAAGAATGCTATTTTAAAGCAGTATAAAAAACTTCTGGAGCTTGATGAGGTAGAGCTTGTATTTGAAGACGATGCCTTAGAGTGGATCGCAGAGGAAGCGCTTCAGAAGAAGACCGGTGCCAGAGCATTACGCGCCATAATCGAAAATTTCATGCTGGATATCATGTATGAGATTCCCAAAGATCCAAATATTGGCTCCGTTGTCATTACCCGGGCTTATCTGGAAAAAAAGGGAGGCCCTCTTATCCAGATGAGAGGGTTGAATGCTTAAGCCTAGATAAGGAATTACTGGACGAAGCATAAAAAGTACAGTAAGATGGAGATAATAAGTTCGGAAGGAGTGTACGCCATGATATTTATCGGTCTCATCGTATGTTTGGCAGCCGTGGACCTTTTTATAAAAAGTTCCATCGAAGAACAGGAAGCCAGTGATTTCCCCAAAGAAATGAAGGGAACCAACGGCAAGGTCCTGTTATACAAGAATCATAACCCGGGTTTTTCGTTCGGTTATCTGAAAGACCATCCGGAACTGGTCCAGATCATTCCGCTGACCGTGTCTTCCTTTATCGGTGGAATGCTGGCAGGGCTTCTCCAGAGAAAAGGAAGACTGGCAGAAAAGCTTGCATTATCCATAGCACTTGGAGGTGCCATAAGCAATTTATACGACAGACTTTTCCGTCATTATGTGGTTGACTATTTCAGCCTCCAATTTGGAAAGCTCAAAAAGGTTGTATTCAATCTGGGTGATATATTCATCTTCCTGGGAGCTGTGATCCTGTTGATTGTAGAACTTATAAGAACATTTCGTGAACGTTGATATGAGAAGCGGCTGTTTTCCCGGACAGCTGCTTTTTTTGCATTCCTTTTCCAAATTGACATACTTTTATTGCCGTGATAGTATAAGGTTAGCAAAGGCTAACTTGTATTCGTCACCACAAAAAGGAGCAGCCAGATGAATGTTATAGACAAGGATTTAGGATTGCGGATCATTTATGAAAGTTCCCATCAGATCATATATACTATGAATAAGGAAAATTCCAGCAGCCGGATGATTTTATATCATTTATATCCTGGAATAGATATTATACTCAGTGATTTTAAGGAACGGTATGTCTGGTCCGGAGAGTGGAAGCTGAAGGGAAGGGTCTATCAGATTTCTTACAATTGCAGCGGAGTCTATCAGGCGCAGCTTAAAAAAAATGAGATCTGCTATGCATCTCCGGGAAACGTGGTCATTTTAAACAGCTGCAAGAAAAGTCTGGATTCAAGAATGACAACAGACGGTCTGCAGGGATTTAGCATTCTCTTATTTCCCGAATATTTTGACCAGACCTTAATGGAATGGTGGTCCCGGGAATTTGATTTTGATATGAACGGTTTCCTCGGCATACTGCCCCGGTCAGAGCAGTCGAAGGTATTTGCCTGCGGAGAAGGAATCCTGGGGGTAGCAGAAGAGTTTTATAAGCATCTATACAATCATGAACTGGGGCTTCTTAAATTGAAGCTGCTGGAATTTTTCCATAAGATCATACAGGAAGACATTCGGATTGAGAATGAGCAGCGGGTCTTTTCCAGTGAACAGATGGAAAAGACAAGAAGAATCAAGGATTTGATTGTAATGGATCTGTCAAAGCATTATACGGTGCTGGAGCTTTGCAGGAACTTTGGAATATCCTCCACCATTTTTAAACAGTGCTTTAAACAGATGTTTCAGTATCCGCCCTATGAGTTTTTGAGAATCACCAGAATGAATCAGGCAGGAGAATACCTGAAGCATTCAGATAAGAGCATATTGGAAATCGGAAGAATATTAGGCTATGAAAATCCCAGTAATTTTACAAGGACCTTTAAAGAGATCTACGGGGTTCTTCCCAGCCAGTACAGAAGCAGCAGTGATTAAAAGATGTCTAAAGTGAGTATTTGTGTCCATATCAGGTAGAAATGAAACAGGAAGTACCTTAAAATTGGATTGGTTAGATAAAACTAACCAATCCAATTTTTATGGAACAAAGAAGGGAGAAAGTATTATGCTGCGAAAGCTCTTTTATTATGGAAAAGAAAATAATAAGAAAACCGTATGCTCAGTTTTTATTCTGCTTGCAGCCATTTTCATGGGAGTAATTCCGTTTCTGTTTGCCTATCAGATCCTGCTGCCGGCAATCCGGGGAGAACAGATAAATGGAACCAGTCTCCTGCTGCAGACCCTTGGAGTGCTTTTAAGTCTGACTCTGCAGGGAGTATTGTATGGAAAAGGTCTGGCGTTATCTCATGAAGCAGCCTACGGAACTTTGATGAACCTGCGGATATCCTTGCAGGAAAAGTTAGAAAAGCAGCCTCTTGGTGTGATACAGGCAAAAGGTGTTGGCGTCATGAAAAAGATGTTTGTCGACGATATTGACAGCCTGGAACTGCTTCTCGCCCACGGACTGCCGGAAGGCATATCAAATGTCATGGGCGTTTTGGTCATTTACCTTGTCATGTTTCTTGCCGACTGGAAGCTGGCTCTGCTGACGCTGGGCTCTCTGCCCCTTGGAATCCTGTCCATGATGGCTATGTACGCCATTGGAAAAAAGAGAATGGATGACTATTACCGTTCCGCACAGATCATGAATAACACCATTATTGAATACATCAACGGAATGGAGGTAGTAAAGGTATTTAATAAAAGCGGGGAATCCTATGAAAAATACAAAACAGCAGTAATGAACTACCGGGATTTCACCCTGAGATGGTTCCGTGCCTGCTGGCCCTTTATGGCAGGGTATGGAGTACTGATTCCAAGCACCCTTTTACTGACGCTCCCCATTGGCTCTTATTTTGTCCTTAAGGGGTACTCCAGCCTGGCAGCGTTTATTCTGATCCTGTGCCTTTCCCTCAGCATAGGAATCCCTCTATTGAGAACCATGTCGCTTCTGTCTCTGGCCCCGCAGATCCAGTATAAGATCGTAGCTCTGGAGAATCTTTTGGAACATGAAGAGTTAAAGGCAGGAAAAGAAAGCTTTCAAGGGACCGATTATAGTGTGAGCTTTACAAATGTCACCTTTGGATACGGTGATACAGAAGTAATCCACAATGTGAATCTGACGATGAAAGAAAATACCATGACGGCTCTTGTAGGGGAGTCAGGATCAGGCAAAAGTACTCTGGCGAAACTGCTCATCCATTATTATGACGTCAATCAAGGGACGATTCGTATCGGAGGACAGGACATCTGCCAAATGAGCTTAGAAGCCCTGAATAATCTGATTTCCTATGTCTCTCAGGACAACTTTTTATTTAATATCAGTCTGATGGAGAACATCCGCATAGGAAATCCCGATGCCACCGATGAAGAAGTAAAAGAAGCGGCAAGGCAGGCCCAATGCCTGGATTTCATAAATGCTTTGCCGGAAGGGTTTCATACCATGGCCGGGGACTGCGGTAATCAGCTGTCCGGCGGAGAAAAGCAGAGAATCACCCTGGCAAGAGCCATTTTAAAAGATGCCCCTATTGTGGTGTTAGATGAAGCCACCGCATTTTCCGATCCGGAAAATGAAGAAAAGATGGAAGCAGTCATATCAAGGCTTGTGGAACATAAGACCCTTCTGGTGATTGCACACCGTCTTTCATCGGTGATTCATGCCAGTCAGATATGTGTCATGGAAAAAGGAAGAGTAGCCGCGGCGGGAACCCACCAGGAGCTGTTACATCACAGCAAAACATACCAGACCTTATGGAACGCCAATCAAAAGAGCGCAGACTGGAAACTTGGAAGGGAGGAAGCATAAATGATCAAAGAGATGCTGTCAAGAATCCTGACCCTGTCAGGAAAATACAAAACAAGGATAAAGACCGCTTTTCTGTTTTCCATACTGGAAGCCATCCTTGCAAAGATGCCCATCGTCTATGCATTTGTCATATTAAGTAAATTTTATGATGGGACGGTGAAAGGGATGGACTGCATGTATGCAGGCATTGCCATGATCCTTACGGTCAGCCTGCAGATGATCTTTCATCACATCAGTGACAGGCTGCAAAGCGGAGCCGGATATCTTCTGTTTGCCGATAAAAGAATGGAGCTTGGAGAGCATTTAAGAAAGCTGCCCATGGGATACTTTACAGAGGGAAACATCGGAAAGATCAGCTCTGTCCTTGCAACAGATATGCTTTTCATAGAAGAAAACATCATGATGAAACTTGCAAATATCATGACCTATTTATTTTCAGCCATAATCCTGATCCTGTTTATGTTCTACTTAAGCATCCCTCTGGGCCTTATCGTACTTTTCATAACCGCAGCCGCATATGCTGCCGCAGTAAAAATGAACCATGTATCCTCACAGGAAGCTGCCATCAGGCAGGAGCAAAGCGAAGAACTGACAGAATCCGTTCTGTCATTTATTGAAGGGATATCTGTCATAAAAAGCTATAACCTGCTGGGAGAAAAATCAAAAGAGCTAAGCCAGAGCTTCCGAAAATCCAGAGATAAAAACATTACCTTTGAAGAGCGGATTGCTCCCTGGATGATGGGGCTCAGCACCATTTATGCATTAGGAATGGCAGGAGTTTTTGGAACCTCCGTCTGGCTCTACACCAATCATTCCTTGTCCCTCCCATATCTGATCGGAGTCCTGTTATTTGTTTTTGAAATGTTCAACCCCTTAAAAGCCCTGTTCCAGGAGTCGGCAAGTCTGAGCATTATGAACAGCTGTCTGGACAGAATGGACCAGATTCTTTCAGAACCCCAGCTGCCTGACACAAAAAATAACAACCTGCCCCTTGCAAATAATGCACAAGGCGAGGTTGAATTTAAAGATGTCAGCTTTTCCTACGGAGGGAAAAACGTTTTAAAGAAGGTCAGCTTCAAGCTCCGGAAAAACACCATGACAGCCATCGTAGGGCCCAGCGGTTCCGGAAAAACCACCATTGCCAGTCTTCTGGCCAGATTCTGGGACGTAAAAGAGGGGGCCATCTATTACAAAGGAACCGATATCCGCCAGCTTTCCATGGAAACCCTGATGAGCCAGATCAGCATGGTATTTCAAAGAGTGTATCTTTTTGAAGATACCATATACAATAACATCCGAATGGGGAGACAAGACGCAACCAGAGAAGAGGTATACGAAGCTGCCAGAAAAGCCCGGTGCTATGACTTTATCACAAGGCTGCCAAACGGCTTTGACACTCCCGTAGGCGAAGCCGGAGCAACTCTGTCAGGCGGCGAAAAACAAAGAATTTCCATCGCCCGCTCCATACTAAAGGACGCCCCCATCATCATTTTGGACGAAGCCACAGCCAGCGTAGACAGCGACAACGAAAGCTATATCCAGGAAGCGATCACTGAGCTCGTCAAAGGAAAGACACTCCTTGTCATCGCCCACCGCCTCCACACCATAAAAAACGCCGACCAGATACTTCTGGTAGAAAACGGACAAATCACCGAACGGGGAACCCACGAAGAACTGCTGGCCCTTGGAAAGGTCTACGCCGACTTCATAAACAAATTAAATAAAAAATCAGAATGGCGTCTGCAATAAATTTACCTTAAAGCCCTGCGTTCCACCATCAAGCTGGCTGGAAATGAAATCCCGCGGCCTCCCCGGGATTTCATTTTTTCATATCTTCAGCTTAACATCCCCCCTGCAGTCCCGCTGGCCGCGCAGATCGCCATGGTAGTCAGGATCTGATTCATAGATCCGTTAAGCCCTTTGTTCAGCATAAAGGATACCACCAGCAAAACTGCAAAATACAATAGTCCCAGCAATAGCCCCCAAAAAAATCTTCTCTGCCGTATGCTTTTCCCCATCAGGATTCCACCGATGAGACAGGTAATAATGTAAACCCCATTCACACCCAGACGGATCTGTCCTTCCTTTAACTGGAATCTATAAAGCGCTAAGGCCAGGACAACAAGCAGGATTCCGGTCAGTATGTAGGTGATGAGCAGGTTTCTTAATGTGACCTGAAGCTTTGATTTTTCCATTTGATTACACCTCACATCTTGTCTTATGGTTCAGTATATTCTGCCGGTATGGCGGATATTCTAAGATGTTTGGCTTAAAATAAGGAATCCCTGCCTGTCTTACCCCTCCATTTCATCTTGCACTACGAAAAAACATGTGGTATAATCTCATGGAATTATGTAAAATACAGGAGGTGTAAGTTTATGAAGCACGTAAAAACATTAAGTTCCAGTACATTAAAAGAATCCATGAAAAAAGGCGGCTGCGGAGAATGCCAGACTTCCTGCCAGTCAGCCTGCAAGACATCCTGTACAGTAGGAAATCAGAGCTGTGAGAACAGCAACCGTTAGTTAAAACTGTATAGAGCAGCCATAAGGCAGAGAAGCAGATGCCCCCTACGGTCGTTAGACAGTAGGGGTTCCTTCGCTTGTCTGCCAAAATCAATAAAGGTGTAAACCTTTTCATTAAGGAGAATACAAGTGATTCATCAATATATGAATAATGGCTTCCATATTATTATGGATGTCAACAGCGGTTCGGTCCATTCTGTTGATCCTGTGATGTATGATGCGGTTTCCATCGCACAGGACCTGGTGCCTGAGATGGAGAAACCGGAAAAAATATCAGAACACGCAAAGAAAGAGATTTTAAGCCGTCTGAGGGAAACCTATGGAGAGGCGGAAGTGATGGAAGCACTGGAGGAGATCCAGTATTTGATCGATGCGGGAGAACTGTTTACAAAAGATGTGTACCACGATTATATAGTCGATTTTAAAAAGAGAAAGACGGTTGTCAAAGCCCTTTGTTTACATATTGCTCATGACTGTAATCTGGCATGCCAGTATTGCTTTGCTGAGGAAGGAGAGTATCACGGCCGCCGCGCCCTCATGTCTTTTGAAGTGGGGAAAAAAGCATTAGACTTCCTGATTGCCAATTCCGGCAACCGCAGAAACTTAGAAGTGGACTTCTTTGGCGGGGAACCGCTGATGAATTGGGAAGTTGTCAAGCAGCTTGTTGCATACGGCCGCTCAAAAGAGAAAGAATATAATAAGAACTTTCGTTTTACCATGACCACCAACGGGGTTCTTTTAAATGACGAGATCATGGAATTCTGCAATAAGGAAATGAGCAATGTGGTATTGAGTCTTGACGGAAGAAAAGAAGTCAATGACAAGATGCGTCCTTTCCGCAACGGAAAAGGAAGCTATGATCTGATTGTCCCCAAATTCCAGAAGTTTGCCAGGATTCGCGGAGACAAGGACTATTACATCAGAGGTACCTTTACCAGAGGAAATATGGACTTTGCAAAAGATGTTCTCGAATTTGCAGACCTTGGATTTGAAAGTATGTCCATCGAGCCTGTGGTTGCCCAGCCGGAAGAATATTACGCCATCAAAGAAGAAGATCTTCCTCAGATCCTTGATGAGTACGATAAACTTGCCGTGGAGTACATTAAGAGAAAGAAGGAAGGAAAAGGCTTTAACTTCTTTCATTTCAACATTGATCTGCAGCAGGGGCCCTGCGTTGCAAAACGTCTTGCCGGCTGTGGGTCTGGAACCGAGTATCTGGCAGTAACTCCCTGGGGCGATTTTTATCCGTGCCACCAGTTTGTGGGTCAGGAGAAATTCCTTCTCGGTAATGTGGATACCGGTCTGACCAATACGGAAATCCGCGATGAATTCAAGCTCTGCAACGTATACGCAAAAGATAAATGCCGTGATTGTTTTGCCAGATTTTACTGCAGCGGCGGCTGTGCAGCCAATTCCTTTAACTTCCATGGCAACATTACCGACGCTTACGATATCGGCTGCGAGATGCAGAAGAAACGGATCGAATGTGCAATTATGATAAAGGCAGCTCTGGCTGAAGAATGATCCGGCCCAATTCTGCGAAGTAACTGAAAATACAGGAAACCAAAGTAAGGGACAATCTATGAATTATAAGATTATAAAAAAGGACGGCCGTGCCAAGCGTGCAGAGGTGACCACTGTCCATGGAACGATCCAGACTCCGGTGTTCATGAATGTGGGAACCGTAGCAGCCATCAAAGGAGCGGTATCTACCGATGATCTGCGGGAGATTAAGACCCAGGTGGAATTGTCTAACACCTATCATCTTCATGTCCGCACCGGAGATAAGGTGATCCGGCAGTTTGGGGGCCTTCATGAATTTATGAACTGGGACAAGCCGATCCTTACGGATTCCGGCGGATTTCAGGTATTTTCCCTGACCGGACTGAGAAAGATCAAAGAAGAAGGCGTATACTTCCAGTCCCATATCGACGGACGCAGGATATTTATGGGTCCGGAGGAAAGTATGCAGATTCAGTCCAATCTGGCTTCCACGATTGCAATGGCATTTGACGAATGTCCGCCTCATCCGGCGACCAGGGAATACATGCAAAACAGTGTAGACCGTACTACCAGATGGCTGGAACGCTGCCGCGTGGAGATGAACAGGCTTAACTCCCTGCCGGACACCATTAATAAGGAACAGCTGTTATTTGGAATCAATCAGGGTGGAACCTATGAAGACATCCGGATCGCCCATGCAAAGACCATCTCTGCCATGGATTTGGATGGCTATGCCTTAGGAGGGCTTGCCGTTGGAGAAAGCCATTCGGAGATGTACCGGATTTTGGAAGAGACGATTCCTTATCTTCCGGAAAATAAGCCTACTTATCTGATGGGAGTGGGAACTCCCGCCAATATTTTAGAGTCTGTAGAGCGGGGCGTGGATTTCTTTGACTGTGTTTATCCGTCACGAAACGGACGCCATGGACATGTGTATACCAATCAGGGGAAAAGAAACCTGTTTAACAGCAAATATGAACTGGACCGCAGACCCATTGAAGAAGGCTGTCAGTGTCCGGCCTGCCGTTCTTACAGCAGGGCCTATATCAGGCATTTGTTAAAGGCAAAAGAAATGCTTGGTATGAGATTATGTGTCTTGCATAATCTGTATTTTTATAATACAATGATGGAAGAGATTCGTGACGCAATCGATCATCAGCGTTATGGGGAATATAAGGAGAAGAAGCTTGCCGGCATGATGGAAGCTCAATCCGAAAAGTAGGACAGGATACCGCGCAAGGCGGCGGGTCTATATAAGGAGGAAATGGTTATGTTATTAGCAACAGGCGGTACTATGGGCATGGGTTTCTGGGTTCTTTACATCGCAGTAATCTTTGGCTTTATGTATTTTATTGCAATCAGACCCCAGAAAAAAGAGAAGAAGAGACAGCAGGAGATGCTTTCAAACATTGCCATCGGTGACAGTGTTCTGACTACCAGCGGTTTTTACGGAGTCATCATCGATATGACAGACGATACGGTTATCGTTGAGTTCGGCAATAACAAAAACTGCAGGATTCCTATGCAGAAGTCAGCAGTGGTTGAAGTTGAAAAACCAGAAGTTTAAAAATCAGTTATAAAAAACAAGGCGTTCGGGAAAGAAGTTCTTATCCGAACGCTTTTTATATAGGAAAGTTCTTCGGACTTCCCGGTACAATAAAAGGCATTCCGTACAGGAGGTACGGAACGCTTGACAAAATGATATTAATTTGATATAATTTAATTTGACAAAACCAATACTGCAAATAGTATGTCTTGCCGGTCCAGTGTACAGCATTTCAATTGCAACATATGATTTAGTAAGGGGTTGTCAGCTTATATCCAGCCCCCGTCAAGGCCGATGATCTGTCCGGTCAGGTAAGCGTTTTTATAGCCCAGATGGTAAACAAGGTCTGCCACCTCTTCTGCTTTGCCCAGTCTGCCGGTGGGGATTTCATCGATGAGAGCGATCAGTTCGTCTTCTTCTAAGAATTGATTCATCTCAGTATCAATGGCACCGCAGGCAATGGCATTGACCTGAATGTTGCTGGGAGCAAGTTCCTTGGCTAAAGCCTTGGTAAAAGCATTGATTCCTCCCTTGGTCGTAGAATAAGCGACTTCGCAGGAAGCTCCGACCACACCCCATACGGAAGAGATATTGATGATTTTTCCCGATTTCTTTTCCACCATTCCGGGAATAGCCAGCTTGCAGCAGTTGAACACAGAGGTTAAGTTGGTGCGTATGATACGGTCCCAGGCATCTGTGCTCATCTCCTGCAGCAGTCCGATGTAGGAGATTCCGGCGTTGTTGACCACAACATCAGGAGTACCGAACTGCTTGCGTATCTGTTCAAACAGTTCCTGGCATTGTGTGATGTCACCCATGTCGCCCATATAGGAAAGGCAGGAGATCTGATAAGTCTCCAGTTCCTTTTTGGTCTGCAGCAGCCGTTCTTCGTTGTGCAGGCAGTTGATGACCACATTATAACCCTTTTTTGCAAATTTCACGGCAATGGCTTTTCCGATTCCCCGGGAAGCGCCGGTGATAAGTACCGTTTTCCTGGACATAAATATTCCCCTTTCTGTCAGTTTTTGATACCGTTATTTTATCAAATCGGCAGATACATTGCAAGAAAGGCAAAAAAGTCTTTTTATACATTTTCGTTTTCTCATGGATCAGGCATTGCATACTTCATGGCCAGTAAGATATAATGAATACAGACAAATAAATATCAGAATGAATTAAGAAAGCAGGTAGATAAATATGAACGAAATTTATGACGTAGTAATTATCGGCTCCGGGCCGGCAGGACTTACTGCTGCAGTTTATGGAAAAAGAGCTGAGCTCAAGATGATTGTAATCGAAAAAGAGATGGCAAGCGGCGGCCAGATCCTTAATACCTATGAAGTGGATAACTATCCGGGACTTCCAGGCATTAACGGTTATGATCTTGGCATAAAATTCAGGGAACATGCCGAGAAGCTGGGAGCAGAATTCGTCAACGATGAGGTTCTTCGGATCGAAGCTGCTGACGGGCAGTTTACCGTAGTGGGAGAAGAAAAGACATATGTGACAAAGTCTGTCATCATTGCAACCGGGGCACAGCACCGGAAATTAAGCGTAATCGGAGAAGAAGAACTGACGGGTATGGGCGTTTCCTACTGCGCGACCTGTGACGGCGCATTTTTCCGCAATAAGGTGGCTGCAGTTGTAGGCGGCGGTGATGTAGCCATTGAAGACGCCATCTTTTTAGCCAGAATGTGTAAAAAGGTTTACTTAATTCATAGAAGAAATCAGTTAAGAGGAGCAAAAACCTTACAGACGCAGCTGTTTAATCAGGATAACGTCGAGATCATCTGGGATACGGTTGTAGAGGAGATCGAAGGCGGAGATCAGGTCGAATCCCTGACTATAAAGAACGCCAATACAGGAGAAACCAGAAAGCTGGCTGTTGACGGAGTGTTCATTGCGGTAGGCATTAACCCACAAAGTGAAGCATTTAACAATCTGGTAGAGATGGATCACGGCTATATCAAAGCAGGAGAAGACTGTGAAACCAATGTTCCCGGAGTTTTTGCAGTAGGTGATGTCCGTACCAAGCAGTTGAGACAGATATCGACGGCAGTATCTGACGGCGCCAATGCGATTACCAGTGTCGAACGGTATTTAACGAGAATTCAGGCAAATTAAAAAGCAGCCAGGTTTTTGTCCTGGCTGCTTTTTTATGTTAAAATTCCGGTTCAATGAGTCCGTAGGAACCGCCTTTTCTTTTATAGACCACATTGACTTCGTCTGTGTCTGCATTTAAAAATACGAAAAAGCTGTGTCCCAGAAGCTCCATCTGAACACATGCCTCCTCCGGATCCATTGGCTTAACTGCGAATTTCTTTGATTTCACGATCTCTACATGATCATCATTGTTATTCTCTTCCTCAATAAATGCTTTGGAGAAGGAAGGGGTATTCTGTTTCTTGTCGATGAGCTTGTTCTTGTATTTTTTCAACTGCCGTTCCAGGATCTCCTCCACAAGATCAATGGATACATACATGTCTGTGCTGGATTCCTCTGCCCGGATAAGATGTCCTTTCACTGGAATTGTCACTTCGATTTTCTGGATTTCCTTTTGTACGCTGAGTCTTACTGTAGCTTCTGTTGCAGGAGCAAAGAAACGATCTAATTTTCCAAGCTTGTCTTCCACCGCTTCCCGTAACCCTGATGTGACCTCAATATTCTTTCCTGTAATTGTAAAACGCATAAGTCATCAGCTCCTTTTTCTTAAGATAGTTATAGCATAACATATTTATGAGAATAATTCAATGACATTGTAAAGTTTTAAGATAATTAATGTGAATTTTTTGTGAAATGTATTTACTTATATTTTATCAATTTATTGAAAAACTATAGATGGGACTTAAAAAAAGTCAAGGGAAAAATGGAATTTTCCGTCGAAAAAGGAAATTTTATGACAAGTATACAAAAATCTCAAGCATTGGCAGCTTCCAAGAATTTCTGGGAATATGTGGAGAAAAAATGTGGATAATGTGGATAACTTGGTGTATAACTGTTTTTTTCAATATTTATGGGAGGAAATGGTGGGGATAAAAATGGGGGGAAAATACACAATTGGATGTGGATAATGTGGAAAATCAAAGAATCGAACATGTTTTTTGTGCAATGTGTCAGGTTGACCATAATTATTTTCTGTTTTGCCGCTGTTTGCCGTGGAAAAAAAGGGAGGAGCTGGCAGGATATGGTCTTATTATTACCAGAATGTTAATTTTTTATGAATTCATTGAATTAAGGTGCGGTTAGTGCTACAATATACAGGATTATACCGTGTATCTAGTTAAGAAGAGTAGGAGAATGAAACATGAACCTCGTTCAAAAAATATTTGGAACTCATAGTGAAAGAGAATTGAAATTGATCAATCCCATTGTGGATAAGATAGAGGCTCTTCGTCCGGCTATGGTTGCCCTTACGGATGAAGAACTTAGGAACAATACAAAGCTTTTTAAAGAGAGACTGGCTGCAGGCGAGACTCTTGATGATATATTGCCGGAAGCTTTTGCCACCATGAGAGAAGCCGGACGAAGAGTTCTTAATATGGAACATTTCCGTGTGCAGCTGATCGGCGGAATCGTTCTTCATCAGGGACGTATTGCAGAGATGAAGACCGGTGAAGGTAAGACCCTGGTTTCTACCTGTCCGGCGTACTTGAACGCACTTGCAGGCAAAGGTGTTCAGATCGTTACGGTCAATGATTACCTGGCAAAGCGTGATGCGGAATGGATGGGACGGGTCCATGAGTTCTTGGGTCTTACCGTAGGCGTTGTTTTGAACTCCATGAATTCTGATGAAAGACGGGCTGCCTATAACTGCGACATCACCTATGTAACCAATAATGAACTTGGTTTTGATTATTTAAGAGATAATATGGCCATCTATAAAGAACAGATGGTTTTAAGAGATCTGGATTTCTGTATTATTGATGAGGTCGACTCTGTGCTGATCGATGAAGCCAGAACACCCCTTATTATTTCCGGACAGAGCGGAAAATCCACAAAGTTATATGAAGTTTGTGATATACTTGCCCGTCAGCTGGAGCGTGGAGAGACCTCCGGTGAATTTTCCAAGATGGCAGCCATCATGGGAGAGGAAATCATAGAGACCGGCGATTTCATCGTGGATGAAAAGGACAAGGTAGTTAACCTGACCGAGCAGGGTGTGGCAAAAGTAGAACAGTTTTTCCACATTGAAAACTTATCCGATCCTCAGAATCTGGAGATCCAGCATAATATTATTCTGGCTCTTCGCGCCCATAACCTGATGTTCAGAGACAAGGATTATGTGGTAAAAGACGATGAAGTGTTGATCGTAGATGAATTTACCGGACGTATCATGCCCGGAAGACGTTACTCTGACGGTCTTCACCAGGCAATCGAAGCAAAAGAACATGTAAATGTCCGCAGAGAAAGCAAGACCCTTGCAACCATTACATTCCAGAACTTCTTTAATAAGTATAAAAAGAAATCAGGTATGACCGGTACCGCTCTTACAGAAGAGAAGGAATTCCGTAATACCTACGGCATGGATGCCATTTCCATTCCGACTAACCGTCCGATTGCCCGTATCGACAGGGAAGACGCCGTGTATAAGACGAAGAAAGAGAAGTTTGAGGCGGTCTGCAATGAAGTTGAGAAGGCTTATGAAAAAGGACAGCCGGTTTTAGTTGGTACGATTACCATCGAGACTTCCGAGATGCTCAGCAATATGTTAAAACGCCGGGGCATTCCTCATAAAGTCCTGAATGCAAAATATCATGAACTGGAAGCGGAAATCGTTGCGGATGCAGGTATTCACAAAGCAGTCACCATTGCTACCAACATGGCAGGCCGTGGTACGGATATTAAGCTTGATGACGAAGCAAAGGCAGCAGGCGGCTTAAAGATCATCGGTACAGAACGCCATGAATCCCGCCGTATTGATAATCAGCTCCGTGGCCGTGCCGGCCGTCAGGGCGATCCGGGTGAATCCAGATTTTATATTTCTCTGGAAGACGACCTGATGCGTCTCTTCGGTTCTGAACGTCTGGTGAGCATGTTTAATGCATTAGGTGTGCCGGAAGGTGAGGAGATCGAGCATAAGATGCTGTCCAACGCCATTGAAAAGGCACAGATGAAGATAGAGACGAACAACTACGGAATCCGTGAAAACCTTTTAAAATACGATGAGGTCATGAACGACCAGCGTGAAGTTATTTATGCTGAGAGAAGAAAGGTGTTAGACGGAGACAATATGCGTGATGTCATCTTAAAGATGGTAACTGATATTGTGGAGAATGCAGTGGATCTTTGCGTCAGCGAAGATCAGGCGCCGGAAGAATGGGATCTAAATGAACTGAATACCCTTCTTCTTCCCGTGATTCCCTTAAATCCTGTAACACTTCCGGAAGATAAAAAGATTAAGAAAAACGAACTGAAGCACATGCTGAAGGAAGAGGCCATCAAGCTTTATGAATCCAAAGAAGCAGAGTTCCCCGATGCAGAACAGATCCGTGAGATCGAGCGCGTCATTCTGTTAAAGGTAATCGATAATAAATGGATGTCCCATATCGATGATATGGACCAGCTGCGCCAGGGCATCGGTCTTCAGGCTTATGGCCAGAGAGACCCGCTGGTGGAATATAAGATGAGCGGATATCAGATGTTTGATGAGATGACTGCGGCAATCCGTGAGGAAACCGTAAGAGTCCTGTTCCACATCAGGGTAGAGCAGAAGGTAGAAAGAGAAGCTGCTGCCAAGGTGACGGGAACCAATAAGGATGAAAGCGGGCCGAAAGCGCCTGTCAAAAAGATCGAGGCAAAGGTTTATCCCAACGATCCCTGTCCATGCGGTTCCGGTAAAAAGTACAAGCAGTGCTGCGGACGTAAATTAGTATAGTATTTTTATAAAATTGGAGTTCGCATCTGCATAAGGGCGGACCCCAATTTTGTATTTATAAATAATATAATCAGAAAGTGGGTGACACAGTGGTAGAGTTAGATCAGTACAAATATGAATTATCAACGTTTCAAAAACCATTAGTGGAAGTGAGGGATTCACTTTGACTTAGATAATAAGTTAAAGAGAATCGATGAGCTGGATAAGTCCATGGAGGAACCGGGCTTCTGGGAAGATCCGGAGAAATCCACGAAGATCGTTCAGCTTGCCAAGAATTTAAAGGATACGGTCCAGGGATATAAAGATCTGGAGCAGCAATACGAAGATATCGGTGTGATGATTGAGATGGGGAACGAGGAGAATGATCCTTCTCTGATTCCGGAAGTGGAAGAGATGCTGGCAGAGTTTAAGGAAAAGCTGGAAGCGATGCGCATAAGCACTCTTTTATCCGGAGAATACGACAGTCACAATGCGATTCTGAAGTTAAATGCAGGTGCAGGTGGAACCGAATCCTGTGACTGGTGCAGCATGCTGTACCGTATGTTCTGCCGTTGGGCAGAGAAAAAGGGCTTTCAGACGGAAGTGCTGGATTACCTTGACGGAGATGAGGCCGGTATCAAATCTGTTACCATTCAGGTAAACGGAATCAATGCCTACGGCTATTTAAAATCCGAAAAGGGGGTTCACCGTCTGGTGCGCATCTCTCCGTTTAATGCGGCAGGCAAACGGCAGACTTCGTTTGTTTCCTGCGATGTTATGCCGGATATTGAAGAAGACCTTGATGTGGAGGTCAACGAAGAGGATTTAAGAATTGATACCTACCGTTCCAGCGGAGCCGGCGGACAGCATATCAACAAAACCTCTTCTGCCATCCGCATTACCCATCTTCCCACCGGAATCGTGGTTCAGTGCCAGAATGAACGTTCCCAGTTCCAGAACAAGGACAAGGCCATGCAGATGTTAAAAGCAAAGCTTTATCTGTTGAAGCAACAGGAGAATGCAGAAAAGCTTTCCGGCATCCGGGGCGATGTGACTGAAATCGGCTGGGGAAACCAGATCCGTTCCTATGTTCTGCAGCCTTATACGATGGTGAAAGACCACAGAACCAATGCGGAAACCGGCAATGTCAACAGCGTTTTAGACGGCGCTCTGGATCCGTTTATGTATGCCTATCTGCGCTGGCTGAGCACTGGAGCCAAGGCAAGTGAGGACCAGTCTGAGTAGAAAATTTTCCCTCAGAGGAAAGAAATTGAAAAAAATAAATAGAAAAATAGTTGCATACCAATCGTAAATATGTTAATATCTTCCCTATGAGCACAGATGTTTCTCTGTTGCGGACACAGAAGGGAAGATATTTTTTTATGGAAGAAAAAAGTAAATATTTTGTGGTAAAGCAGAAAGCTGTACCTGAAGTATTGCTAAAGGTTGTTGAGGCAAAAAAACTGTTGGAATCGGAGCGTGTCATCACCGTCCAGGAGGCGACTGACAGAGTCGGGATCAGCCGCAGTTCCTTTTATAAGTATAAGGATGATATCTTTCCGTTTTATGATAATACGAAAGGGAAAACCATTACGCTTGTGATGCAGATGGATGACGAACCGGGTTTGCTGTCCGATCTTCTTCATATTGTAGCGGTATACCGTGCCAATATCCTTACCATCCATCAGAGTATTCCTGTCAATGGCGTGGCCACTTTGACATTGAGTGTGGAAGTTCTTGAGACCACCGGGAACGTTTCCGGAATGGTTGAGGATTTGGAAGTAAAAAATGGGGTCCATTACGTAAAAATATTAGCCAGGGAGTAGAAAAAGATGAAGAATGTTGCAGTTATGGGTTATGGTACCATCGGTTCTGGTGTAGTAGAAATATTGGAAAGAAATAAAGAAACCATTGCAAAAAAGGTAGGTGATACGGTTTCTGTAAAGTATGTTCTGGATTTAAGGGAATTTCCCGGTACGTCGGTGGAGGACAAAATCGTTCATGATTTTTCCATCATCGAAAAGGATCCGGAAGTAACCATGGTGATAGAGACGATGGGAGGACTGAAACCGGCTTATGCATTTGTAAAAGCAAGTCTAGAAGCCGGAAAGCATGTGGCTACCTCCAATAAAGCGCTGGTTGCCGCATACGGCACCGAACTTTTGCAAATTGCCAGAGAGCATAATGTGAATTTCCTGTTTGAAGCGAGTGTAGGCGGCGGGATTCCGGTCATACGTCCTCTTTATACCTGTCTGGCAGGAGAGGAGATTGAGGAAATCACCGGCATCTTAAACGGTACGACCAACTACATATTGACAAAAATGGACAAAGCAGGCGAAACCTTTGAAGCAGCTTTAAGAGAGGCCCAGGATTTAGGATACGCCGAACGTAATCCGGAAGCAGATGTGGAAGGACATGACACCTGCAGAAAAATTGCCATCCTGACAGCCATGGCAACGGGACACGAAGTGAATTACGAGCATATTTATACAGAAGGGATAACAAAAATAACGGATGTGGATTTTGCTTATGCCGAAAGTCTTGGGACCTCCATTAAGCTCTTAGGTTCCAGCCGTATGGAAAAGGGAGTTGCTCACGCATTTGTTGCTCCGGTCATGATCGGCAAAGACCATCCCCTGTATTCTGTAAGTGATGTCTATAACGGCATTTTAGTAAAAGGAAATATGCTGGGAACTTCCATGTTCTATGGCAGCGGAGCCGGAAAGCTTCCTACCGCCAGTGCAGTCATCGCAGATATCATTGAAGCCCTTGTGAATGAAGACCGGAATGTGGAACTTGGCTGGGATGATCAGAGCCTTTCCATCTCATCCATGGATACCATGTCCTTCCGCTACTTTGTAAGAATTAAAGGAATTGCAGCAAAGCGTTTAAAAGAAGTGGAAGAAGTGTTCGGTAAGGTAGAAGGCATTGAACTGGACCACATGGATGAATTTGCATTCTTAACAGAAGTGATGACAGAAAAAGAATACAGCAGGAAAGCGAAAGAACTGTCAGGAATCAGACAGCGCATCCGCGCAGAATTTTAATTTTCGCCAGGAGGCAGCTATGTTAGTAGTAAAAAAATTTGGCGGCAGCTCCGTCGCAGATAAAGACAGAATTTTCAATGTAGCAAGGCGCTGTATCGAAGAGTATGAAAAAGGCAATCAGGTGGTAGTTGTGCTATCTGCCATGGGAAAGACCACAGACGGCCTTATTGCCAAAGCCTATGAGATGAATCCCAACCCTCCAAAGAGAGAACTGGATATGCTACTGGCAACCGGAGAGCAGGTCAGCGTCGCCCTGATGTCCATGGCTTTTCATACTCTTGGAGTTCCTGCTGTTTCATTGAATGCTTCACAGGTAGCCATGCACACCACTTCTGCTTACGGCACAGCCAAATTAAAACGGATTGATACAGAACGGATCCGGCATGAACTGGATGCCAGAAAGATCGTTGTTATCACCGGTTTTCAGGGAATTAATAAATTTGACGATATAACGACCCTTGGACGGGGCGGCTCAGATACGACTGCAGTTGCTCTTGCCGCTGCCCTTCATGCAGATGCATGTGAGATCTATACCGATGTGGATGGAGTATACACTGCCGACCCGCGGGTAGTGCCAAACGCCAGAAAAATTCCTGAGGTTTCTTATGATGAGATGCTTGAATTTGCTTCCCTGGGGGCAAAGGTTCTGCATAACCGGTCCGTGGAAATGGCGAAGCGTTACGGAGTACAGTTAGTTGTCCGGTCGAGCCTGACAAGGGAAGAAGGTACGGTTGTCAAGGAGGAAGCGAAAATGGAGAGAATGCTGGTCAGCGGTGTTGCCGCAGATAAGAATGTAGCCCGTGTATCCGTTATCGGGGTCAGAAATATGCCGGGAATTGCTTTTAAGATTTTTAACCTTTTGGCAAAGCATGACATTAATGTTGACATTATCATACAGTCCATCGGAAGGGAAGAGGGAAAAGACATTTCCTTTACGGTGGCAAAAACGGATTTAAAGGAAACTCTGGATCTGTTAAGAGAAAATAAAGAGACCCTTACGGCCCAGGATGTGACCAGCGAAGAAGGGGTAGCCAAGATCTCCATCATCGGAGCCGGAATGTCAAGCAATCCAGGCGTGGCAGCCAAGATGTTTGAAGCTCTTTCAAGCGCCAATGTAAATATCAAGATGATTGCAACTTCTGAGATACGGATAACAGTTTTGATTGATGAAGCAGATGTGGAACGTTCCATGAGAACGGTGCATGATGCCTTTGATCTGGCAGACTAGACAGGTGATTTGAATGAATTGGTTAAAGAAATTATTAGGATTAGGACTTCCCTGTATGTTCAATACCCTTACCGGACTATACTGTCCTGGGTGCGGAGGAACACGGGCAGTCCGCTCCTTGTTGCGGGAGGACCTGCGGATGAGTTTTCAGTATCATCCGCTGGTCCTTTATACTGTTTTTGTGATTATTCTGGAAATAATCCTGCGATTCCTATCCAGGTGTTTCAAGCGTCCCATGGATCACAACAAAAGAGTCCGTTTTTTTATTCTGACAGGGGCGGCTGTTGTAGTAGTCAACTGGATATTTAAGAATTATATGCTGGTGATCAAAGGTGTGGATCTGCTTCCTGTTATGAAGTAGATGTTAATCTCCTGATCCGCGGGTGGGCATAAGTGCCTGAGTGGTCGTTTCAATGGCATCTCTGAAATACTGTCCCAACGGAGTATTGGTATCCATGGTATCGTAGACAAAGATAATGAAAATTGTCATGAGCAGGCCGCAGACAAGAGAGATAACAGACAGAATAAGACCAAGCTGAGCCTGCTGTGTCAATGGCTTTCCGTGTTTGGAAAGTACTGCACATGCGATACCGCCCAGACCGAAAAACAGTCCTGCGGGAAGATTCCATATGGTAAATAAGGGAAGGCAGTCTGTCACCAGACCAAGACCGCCGAGGAACACGGACCAATAGGCCAGAAAGGAACCTGCCGGAGGAAGCTGAGGCAGCATTCCGTTATTGCTTTTGTTATAATCTTCCATTTGAATTATACCTCGTTTGCGTATTTTAAAAAGCAAAGAGCGCATTCTCTCGCATTTTATGATTGTAGCACGAAACGGGCAGTCTGTCCAGACAGGTCTTGCAAACCAAAGTCTGATGAATTATAATAATTAAATTGAACGAACTATAAGAAGTAAGGGGAACAGCATGGATATAATTAATGCATTACAAGAAGAACTTTCCATTGGACGGAGCCAGGTTGAAGCAGCCGTAAAGCTGATTGATGAAGGAAATACCATTCCCTTTATTGCCAGATACCGGAAGGAAGTTACCGGTTCCTTAAACGATGAGGTGCTCCGGAATCTGGACGAGCGGCTTCGCTATCTTAGGAATCTGGAAGAACGAAAAGAACAGGTCATCTCTTCCATAAAAGAGCAGGAGAAGCTGACCAAAGAACTGGAACAGAAGATTCTGGAAGCGAAAACTCTGGTCGCAGTCGAGGATCTGTACCGTCCTTACAAACCAAAAAGAAGGACAAGAGCCACCATTGCAAAGGAAAAAGGATTGGAGCCTCTTGCTGATTTGATCCTTCTTCAGATAATTAAGACCCCCCTTTTAGAAGAAGCGGCCCGGTATATATCCGAAGAAAAAGGAGTTTCTTCTGCAGAAGAAGCCATAGCCGGAGCCAGGGATATTCTGGCAGAACGGATTTCTGACAATGCGGAATACCGGACCTATATCCGCAATGCCACATTCAGTCAGGGAAGCCTGCAGTCTTTTGCAAAAGATGAACAGGCAGAATCTGTTTATGAGATGTATTACAATTATGAAGAAACCTTAAAAAAGACGGCCGGACACAGAGTTTTAGCCATTAACCGGGGAGAGAAAGAAAAGCTGCTCACAGTCCGGATTGCAGCTCCGGTGGAGCAGATCATAAGATATCTGGAAAAGCAGATCATTGTAAAGGACAACCCCCATACAACCAAAGTGCTCCAGGAAGTGATAGAAGACAGCTATGACCGTCTGATTGCTCCTGCCATAGAGCGTGAAGTGAGAAACGAATTAACGGAAAAGGCGGAAGAAGGTGCCATCCGGGTATTTGGTAAAAACCTGGAACAGCTTTTAATGCAGCCGCCAATCGTCGGACGGGTAGTTCTGGGATGGGATCCGGCATTCCGTACCGGCTGCAAACTGGCAGTGGTGGACGAGACCGGAAAGGTTCTTGATACGGTTGTTATCTATCCCACAGCGCCCCAGAATAAAGTGGAAGAAGCAAAAGCTGTCTTAAAGAAGCTTATAAAAAAATATAATATTTCTCTGATTTCTGTGGGAAATGGAACTGCATCCAGGGAATCCGAAGCCATCATTGTAGAGCTTTTAAAGGAAATTCCTGAGCAGGTTCAGTATATTATTGTCAATGAAGCAGGTGCCTCCGTATATTCTGCCAGCAAACTTGCTACCGAAGAGTTCCCGAATTTCGATGTGGGACAGCGGAGTGCGGCCTCCATTGCCCGAAGACTTCAAGACCCCCTTGCCGAACTGGTAAAGATCGATCCCAAATCCATTGGCGTTGGACAGTATCAGCACGATATGAACCAGAAACATTTAAGCGAAGCCCTGCAGGGCGTTGTGGAAGACTGTGTGAATAAGGTAGGCGTGGATTTAAACACCGCTTCCGCATCTCTTTTAGAATACATATCCGGCATTTCAAAGCCAATTGCTAAAAACATTGTTGGATACCGGGAAGAAAACGGAGCCTTCTTAAGCAGAAGCCAGCTCCTTAAAGTTCCAAAGCTGGGACCAAAGGCCTATGAGCAGTGTGCTGGCTTTATGAGAATTCAGGGCGGGAAAAACCCGTTAGACGGAACCAGTGTCCACCCGGAATCTTACGATGCGGCAAAGAAGCTTCTGAAAAAACTGGGCTATGAACCTGAACAGCTAAAACACGGTGGTATAAGCGGCTTGAGTAAAAAAGTCGTGGATTATAAGTCTCTGGCTTCCGAACTGGAGATCGGTGAGATCACCCTTAAAGATATCGTAAAAGAACTGGAAAAACCTGCAAGAGATCCCCGTGATGAGATGCCAAAGCCCATACTCCGCACAGATGTTATGGAGATGAAGGATTTACAGCCTGGCATGGTATTAAAGGGAACGGTGAGAAATGTCATTGATTTCGGCGCATTTGTGGATATCGGTGTCCATCAGGACGGTCTGGTCCATATTTCCCAGATGTCGGATAAATTCATCAAGCACCCTTTGGAAGCAGTGAGTGTGGGAGATATTGTTGAAGTGAAGGTCATAAGTGTGGATGTTCCGAAAAAGAGGATTGCACTTACCATGAAGTTATAAATCATATACGGTGTGATACCGTACAAGAAGGAGGAACCTGTGGAAGAGGAAAATCCGCTTATGTTTAAAGTATTAATGACAGTACAGGATTTATGGAAATTTTCCCTGTATCAGTCGTATCGGGGATTGTATGGGATTTTCAGTCTTGTTTATGTTTTTGCAGGTATTTATGTAATTGTGACTACCTGGAGTTCCATCTCCCCCGTTTACCGCTTGTTCCTGATTGGCTGCTATCTGCTTTATATGGTATGGAAGCCGGGATATCTTTATCTGAAAGCGTACAGGCAGGTGGAAGCATCTAAAGATAAAGAAGATTTGATTCTGTCGTTTGGAGAAGCAGGAATCGGTGCTTACCGGGGAGATAAGGGAAATGAGCTGTCCTGGGAGAATGTTAATCGGGTGGAGCAGATCGGCAGCATGATGGTTTTCTATATGAAAGAGAATATGCTCTGTCTTTTGCCCGATTCTGCTGTTGGGAATTACAAACCGGTGCTGCAGGCACTGATCATGAAAAAAATGCCTCCTGAGAGGCGAAAGAGGATATAGATTATGGTAATAGAAAGCTGGAAACCAGAAGATACCTTTGAACTGGGAAAAAAACTGGGTGAAGAAGCGGTGCCTTCATCGGTATACTGTTTAAACGGGGAACTTGGAGTGGGAAAAACCGTTTTCACTCAGGGCTTTGCATCTGGTCTTGGAATCAAAGAAGCAGTAAACAGCCCTACGTTTACCATTGTCCAGCAGTATGATGACGGGCGCCTGCCTTTTTACCATTTTGATGTGTACCGGATCGGGGATGTGAGCGAGATGGATGAAATCGGTTACGAGGACTGCTTTTATGGCGACGGAGTCAGTCTGGTCGAATGGTCGGAACTGATCAGGGAGATACTTCCCGACCGGGTTATCTCCGTAACGATAGAAAAAGATCTGGAAAAAGGGTTTGATTACAGAAAAATAACGGTGGAGGGATTATAAATGAACATACTTGGAATTGAAAGTTCGTCTCTGGTAGCTTCTGTAGCTGTTGTGACGGATCAGGTGCTGACAGCGGAATACACAGTTAATTTTAAGAAGACCCATTCCCAGACCCTTCTTCCCATGCTTGATGAGATCGTTACGATGGTGGATTTTGATTTGAATACCCTTGATGCCATTGCTGTTTCCGCAGGTCCAGGCTCTTTTACCGGCTTGAGAATCGGTTCTGCCACCGGAAAAGGTCTTGGTCTTGCCCTTCAAAAGACTCTGGTTTCCGTACCCACAGTAGATGCCATGGCCTATAATCTTTACGGCTGTGCAAGCATTGTCTGTCCCATTATGGATGCCAGAAGAGAGCAGGTCTACACCGGAATCTATGATAATAGCCATGGATTTTCCATCATAAAGGAATCCTGTGCAATAGATATTAAAGATTTAATCAGAGAGTTAAATGAGACAGGACAAAAGGTGATTTTCCTGGGCGACGGAGTCCCTGTATACAAAAAGCAGCTTGAAGAGCTGATGACAATACCGTTTTCCTTTGCTCCGGCCCATTTGAACCGGCAGAGAGCAGCTGCAGTTGCAGCTCTTGGCTGTCTGTATTACGAAGACGGAAAAACCGTAGAGGCAGCAGAACATGCTCCTGATTATTTAAGAAAACCCCAGGCGGAGCGGGAACGGGAAGAACAGGACGCAAAAGGAGAGCCCCATGGTTCGTGAGATGAGGGCGGAAGATGTCCTTTCTGTATCAAAGGCAGAAGAAATCTGTTTTACAGATCCATGGTCTTTCAATTCCATAAAAGAAGGGTTAAACAGCAGCCTGGATACCTGGCTGGTTCTCTCTGTGGATGAACGGGTCGTGGGATACTGTGTTTTTCGTGTTATAGCCGGAGAAGGGGAACTTCTCCGCATTGCCCTGTTACCCGGTTTCCGGGGGAGGGGCCTGGCTAAGAAACTTATGGACCAGGTGGTGGAATATTCCAGAAAAAGGTCTGTAAAAACCATGTTTCTGGAAGTCCGTGAAAGCAATGAAATCGCCAGAAACCTTTATAAATCCTATGGTTTTTCCGAAGAAAGCATCCGAAAAAATTACTACCACAATCCAAGTGAAAATGCCGTAATCATGTGGTGCAGCAGGATATGAAACATTTACCACTAAAAATAAGGGAAAACACCGTTTATAATGTAGGGGTATCCAGTTAGGATGCCCTTTTTTCTATCTTCCGGTTAAACGGTGTAAAATCAGGGCGGATCTGGAAAGTGAGAAAAAGGAACGCCTTGCAGGCATACCATTATGCTCAAAACAAAAAGCATTGGCGGTAAAAAGGAAAGGTGAGAGTAAGATGAGAAAGTACAAAAATGGCGGTCAGCTTGAAACAGTTGTTTGTAACTGTTGCGGCAAAAAGATTATTGTGTCAGAAGGCGTTGCCAGAGAAGGAGTGATAAGTATCAACCACGGCTGGGACTTCTTTTCAGAGAAAGATGGGGAGATCCATCATTTTGATTTATGCGAAAGCTGTTACGATGCTATGGTTATGGAATTTAAAATACCGGTGGATGTGGAAGAACAGCTGGAATATTTATAGTTGCTAATTGCCTCTCATTTGTGTTATGATTTTATGAGGCGGTTTTAGGACCGCCATTCATTGATTGAAGCAAAAGTGAGGAAATTTTATGTTGGATATATGTTTGCTGGGTACCGGAGGAATGATGCCGCTGCCATACCGCTGGCTTACAGCCATGATGGCAAGGTGTGACGGAAGCAGTCTTCTCATTGACTGCGGAGAAGGAACCCAGATTGCGTTAAAGGAAAAAGGCTGGAGCCCCAAACCGATTGATACCATCTGCTTCACCCATTACCATGCGGATCATATCAGCGGACTGCCGGGACTTCTCTTAACGATGGGCAATGCAGAAAGGACGGAGCCTCTGACTCTCATCGGTCCAAAGGGCCTGGAGAGGGTGGTAGGGGCACTGCGTACCATTGCGCCGGAGCTTCCCTTTGAATTAAAGTTTATAGAGCTTACAGAAAACCGGGAGCAGATAAACCTTGGCCCCTATGTAATAGATGCTTACCGGGTAAATCATAATGTTGTTTGCTACGGTTACTCCATATCCATTCCAAGGACAGGCCGTTTTGATGTAGACCGGGCGAAGGAATCCGGCATACCGCAGAAGTTCTGGAACCGGCTTCAAAAGGGAGAGACGATTGAAGACGGAGAGAGGACCTTAACTCCGGATATGGTTTTAGGACCGCCAAGGCGTGGACTTAAAGTCACCTACTGTACGGACACAAGACCGGTTCCTGTTATTGCGGAATATGCAAAGGAGGCGGATCTTTTTATCTGCGAAGGCATGTACGGAGAAGACGGAAAAGAAGCGAAAGCCAGAGAATATAAGCATATGACATTCGTTGAAGCTGCCAAGCTGGCAAAAGAGGCCCAGCCCAAACAGATGTGGCTTACTCATTACAGTCCTTCACTTACGAGACCAGAGGAATTTATGGATAAAGTCCGGGACATATTTCCAAGAGCCAAAGCGGCCAGAGATGCCTGGACAGCAGAGCTGGAATTTGATGAGGAATGAGGGAATGGGAATGAAGAAGAATCATACAGAGGAAGATATATATATACTGGCAATTGAAAGTTCCTGTGATGAGACGGCAGCAGCCGTCGTAAAGAACGGCCGGGAGGTCTTATCAAATGTAATATCCTCTCAGATTGCCCTTCATACGTTATACGGCGGTGTAGTTCCGGAAATCGCTTCAAGAAAGCATATAGAAAAGATCAATCAGGTCATAGAAGCTGCTCTTCTGGAAGCAGGTATGAGTCTTTCAGGCATTGACGCTATCGGTGTTACTTACGGTCCCGGACTGGTGGGGGCACTTCTTGTTGGTGTTGCAGAAGCAAAGGCCATTGCCTATGCAGCGAAAAAACCTCTGGTTGGTGTTCATCATATTGAAGGACACGTATCCGCTAATTTTATAGAACATCCAGACCTGGAACCACCGTTTCTTTGCCTCATTGTCTCAGGAGGACACACCCATCTGGTCATAGTCAAAGATTACGGAGCGTTTGAAATCCTGGGGCGCACCAGAGATGATGCAGCAGGAGAAGCCTTTGACAAGGTGGCAAGAGCCGTTGGCCTTGGCTATCCGGGAGGTCCAAAGATCGACAAGGCCGCGAAGGAGGGGAATCCCCAGGCCATTCAGTTCCCAAGAGCAAAGGTCGAGGGAAGCATTTATGATTTCAGCTTCAGCGGATTAAAATCAGCAGTCTTAAACCATATTAATCATGCCCGTATGCTGGGAGAAGAGATCCATGTACCAGATCTGGCTGCTTCTTTCCAGAATGCTGTTGTGGATGTACTGGTAAGCCATACCGTAGAAGCAGCCAAAGAATACGGCTTTAAAAAGGTTGCCATTGCAGGAGGCGTTGCCTCGAATTCTGCATTGCGGGAAAGTATGAAAAAGGCCTGTGAAAAAGAAGGCATGGCATTTTATTATCCATCACCCGTTTACTGCACGGATAATGCAGCGATGATCGGCACTGCAGCCTACTATGAATATATCAACGGCGCAAGATCCGGCTGGGACTTAAATGCAGTTCCGAACTTAAAGCTGGGTGAAAGGTAGAGAATCATGGGAAGATCAGCCGCTGTCATACTGGCAGCAGGAAAAGGCACGCGCATGGGAAGCCAGGTACACAAACAGTATCTTACGCTTCTTGGGAGACCTATGCTGTATTACGCAATAAAAGCCTTTGAAGCCAGTACCATTGATGACATTATTCTTGTAACCGGCCAAGGAGAAACCGGTTACTGTAAAAAGGAGATCGTAGACCGGTATTGTTTTACCAAGGTAAGCGCTGTGTGCGAAGGCGGAAAAGAGCGGTACCATTCCGTGTATGAAGGACTGAAAGCAGCTTCAGACTGTGAATACGTTCTGATTCATGATGGAGCAAGGCCCTGTATCACCAGTGAAGTCATTGAAGGTGCCTTAAAGGGCGCTATGAAATACAAGGCCTGTGTGGTCGGTATGCCTGTAAAGGATACCATTAAGATTTCTGATGAAGATGATTACGCAGAGATGACACCTGATAGAAACCGCCTATGGCAAATCCAGACTCCCCAGGCATTTGAATATGAACTTGTCTACAATGCTTATAAAAAGCTCCTGTCATCGGAAGCATTTCAGGAGGGAATAACGGATGATGCTATGGTAGTCGAAACCATGACCCGGGAAAAAGTAAAATTAATCCGGGGCGATTATACCAATATAAAAGTAACCACACCAGAAGACATGGAGATAGCCGGTGTTTTGTTAAACAGAATCTATACGGGAAAATAAAAGGAATGCTGTAAGCGCAGCTTCCTTTTTTATTTTTTTCCTCCTGATTTTAAAAGATCTTTTACAATCAGATGCAGATGGTCAAGCTGTTCACGGTTTAAGTGCTGTGCATCCTCCATCAGTTCTTTTAACTTTGCCGGGCTGGTTACATTATGGGAGAAAAAATCGGCTGGCTCAATATTCAGATATTCGCATATATAGAAAAAACCCATCATGGAAGGAAGAGCTATTTCATTTTCTATTTTGTGAATATATGTGGGATTCTGTCCAAGAGACAGGCTCATATCACGTGCGGATACGCCTTTCTGAGTTCTCAGCTCTGAGAGGCGTTTTGAAAAATTGAAATCGATATACATTGGCAACTCCTCCTGATTCCATAGTATTGCATTAAATGAAATATGTGTAGTAAATAATGCAATCCATCACTTGACATGTTGCATTCATTACAATATTATTAGTTATATAAAGTATTTAATGTATAATCATACAATAAAATACGAAATAAGGTTTGCATGGTTACTGGATATGATCAGCTGCTGCATCAGATGCGAAGAAAGGAAGTAGGTACGGTAGATGAAAACTGGAGAAAACAGGGAGAAGAACGACCAGGAGATGAAGGCTGGACTTTTGGACCGGATTGCAGCAGAGTCCGGTTGTATGTACCTGTCAGATTTACGTGGCTGTGTGCTGAAAGATCGCTGCCGTTTCGCAGTAACTCAAATTCCGGCTGCCGAATATCCGGTAAAGGCATGGAAAGATGCGGTTTATTATATTGTTGGGACCGAAGAGAATTTTAAGACAGCCGAGGAAGCAAAACAACGAATTTTAGAGCATTTATAAGGAAAAAAAATTAATTTGAAAAAAATGTAAAAATATGTTGACAGAACAAATAAACAGTGATAAACTATCCAAGTTGCTTCTGATGGCAGCAACAAAACAAGCAGCAACAGTCTCCAAGAGATTTGGAAAAAATAGAATAAAGTGCTTGACAAAAGTACAGACTTCTATTAAAATGTAAAAGCGCATTTGGAGAGGTATCGAAGTGGTCATAACGAGGCGGTCTTGAAAACCGTTTGTCCG
>NZ_JBKVXF010000004.1:0-349257 GCF_046972725.1 Lacrimispora sp.
AAGAGGAAAGAACGGATGAAGATATATAACAATGTGTGGTTTTGAGGGTATATGCAAAGATGTTTTGCATAAGGTAGGAATTTTGCGTAGATCCAGCGATGGGTTTGCGCTTTTTTATTATATATTTGATAATTTTTATTAGGTAATTAAGAGGAAAGGACTGGATTAGATGAAGTTTGAGTATAAACCAATCGGTATTTTAATGGTTTGTCATGGCAATATATGCAGGTCTCCGATGGCAGAGTTTGTTCTAAAGGATCTCATTGAAAAGAAATGTTTAACGGAACGGTTTTATGTTGCCTCGGCTGCCACCAGTACGGAAGAAATCGGAAATCCGGTACATCATGGAACGAGAAAAAGGCTGAAAGAAGCGGGAATTTCTTGTGAAGGGAAATATGCAGTTCAGCTGAATAGAAGTGATTATTGCAACTATGATTATCTGATTGGCATGGAACAGCGGAATATTGTCAATATGATGCGGATTCTGGGGGGAGACCCGGAGGAGAAGGTAAGACGGCTTTTGGATTTTGGGGCCAACCCCAGGGATATTGCAGACCCATGGTATACCGGGGATTTTGATACTACCTATAATGATGTTCTGGAAGGGTGCAAAGCTTTGCTGGATCATATTTTAGAGCAGAAAAAAGGACTTTTTCCGTATCGTGTGGATTAAGTCCTTTCATTATATATCGGTATCGTCAATAATGGTAATGTTCAGTGCTTCATGAGATAAGTCTACGTCTTTGCCGGCAATGGCAGACGGGGTCAGGAAACGGATGACAGGGCGTAATGTAAATCCTGGGGTATTTTCTTTGACCACGGCGGTACTTCCATCACTTAGTTGAACAATGGTACCTATGGGATATGCAGATACACACTGAAGGAATGCAGCCAGAAGATCCGGATCGAAATGAGAACTGGAACAGCTGGTGAGATAATCAAATATTCTTCTTGGAGGCCAGGCTTTTCGGTATGGCCTGGTGGAGCTTAAAGCATCATATACATCGGCGATGGATAGAATACGTGCATATAGCGGAATCTTTTTTCCGGCGAGGCCGAATGGATATCCGCTTCCGTCGAATTTTTCATGATGAGCCTGGATTCCATGCAGAATCACCTGGGAGAACATGTTGGTTTTTCTTAATTTCTCATAGGACAGGCTGGGATGCTGCTTCATGATCTCATATTCTTCATCATTTAAAGGGCCGGATTTGTTGGTGATTTCCAGGGAGATATCTGTTTTACCGATATCATGAAGGAGGCCGCATAGAGCCAGGTCGTTTAACTCCGTAAGGGAAAGGCCCAGGAATTTCCCCAGCAGTACGCTTAAAATACCTACATACAGGCTATGTGAGTAGGTATAATTGTCGTAGTCCCTGATGTCAATCATCTGAAAGAGGTATTCATCCATATTAAGAATATTCATAACGACTGACTTGGAAACCGCTGCAAGTTCATCATAGGTTTGCATGCTGGACTGTATGGTCACTTTTTTCAGGTTTTGGTCAAAGGCATGTCGGATGCTTGTCAGCATTTTGGCTTTTAATTCAGGTTCTACTAGGTCTACGGGTTCAATGCCTTCTGTAAGCGCTGTATGAATATAAGCCCCTTGAACTCCAATTGTTTTCAGGCGGTTGATGATGTGTTCGCTTAGTTGGTAACCGGATACTGCAAATGGAAGCATTGGATTTGTTCCCGGGATGTTTCGGGCTAATACCATGCCCTCTGTCAATTTCTCAATAGGAAGATAAATCAATTCTTTCACCTCAACAGACGATATGGCTGTCTCTTCTTTATGTATTAAGTACATTCCTTCTTTTCTGTAAAGTTGGGAATATGTAACATTATGTCTTATTAAATTATAGTTGGAATTAATGAATGCGTCAATGAAATTTTACATGACAGCAAGTCAGAATCCGGAATGGAAAGACAGGTATTCTGTAATTGAAAATGATTGTTTTCAAAGCAGGGGGAAATGCTGTGTTGTATGATGATTCCGATTGGTTTTATAAAAAGAAGGTGGTTTTTCTTATGGGCAGGTCAATACATCTGCCCTGGAATTTATTACAGGAAAGCATAATCTTGACAGTGAACGGGAGTAGGATAGGGCGGGCTGTGGGCCAGATGGAGGCATAAAGGGAACGGATAGGGCCAATAAATCCTTTGCCATACTAAAAGATATGATTGGATTTGAAAATAGAAAGGAACCCATTCATACTTGCGGCAAAACCTGCATAAGTATGTAAAAACGTCCTAGCAGGGGGATTTTCTTGAAGGAATATATTGAGGAACGCGCGGTTGCGATTGCCAACTACATCATAGACTATCATGCGACCGTGAGGCAGACAGCGAAGAAATTTGGAATTTCAAAATCTACGGTACATAAGGATGTAACGGACCGCTTAGAGCACATCAATCCGTCCCTGGCAGCCCGGGCCAGGGTGATCCTGGACATTAACAAGTCCGAGCGCCACATCAGGGGCGGCCTTGCCACCAAAGAGAAATATCAGCATCGTTTGCAGATGTGCAGCAACAAAAACCAGTAAGCAAATGGGTGGAGGAACAGCCGCTGTCTGAAGAATGGTAGACGTTCTCAGGCGGGGGCTGTTTTCGTTTCTGAAATGAAGATTTTACAAAAAAACGGTTGACATGAATCTGCAAAATATGTTATTCTTTACCCCAGTATGAAGAGACATTATCGCTTTCATGCAAATATTGACCACTTCTTTATGAAGTTAAGCCCAGACGGACAGGCGGGTCGGCTGCCGAACGTGGGAAACCACATTATTGATTGAGTTAGAAGCTCAAATTTTATAAGTTGATTACTTTATAATCAGTGCAAATGCACATCATCTTGTGAAACGATCAATAATAGCAGGGACAACATATTTGCTATGTAGACTCGAAAACGATAATTGTCATGAAGGATTGAAGGGTTTTGTACCCCATTCCGTTAGGATTCATGAAATTTTCAGGCAGGTGATGTACGGTCACCTGCCTTTTTGGTGTCATCAAACGCCCGCCAGGCGCTGCCCAAGAATGTGACGAAGGAGAGGAAATTGCCGTATGAACAAAGAAGATCAGAAAAGAGCGCCAATCTACGAAGCGCTTGAAGCATTCCGGAAAAAAAGGGTGGTCCCTTTTGATGTGCCTGGGCATAAAAGGGGAAGAGGCAACCCGGAGCTGGCCCAGCTTTTAGGAGAAAAATGTGTAGGGCTTGATGTGAATTCCATGAAGCCTCTTGATAATTTATGTCATCCCGTATCGGTCATTCGGGATGCAGAGGAGCTGGCAGCCGAAGCCTTTGGTGCAGCTGATGCTTTCTTGATGGTGGGAGGGACCACTTCTGCGGTTCAAAGCATGATTTTATCGGCCTGCAAAGCCGGAGATAAGATCATTCTTCCCAGAAATGTGCATAAAAGTGCCATCAACGCTCTGGTTTTATGCGGAGCAGTTCCGGTTTATGTAAATCCTGAAGTGAACAGTATGCTGGGCATTTCCCTGGGAATGGAAATCAGACAGGTGGAGAAAGCCATCAGGGAAAATCCGGATGCAGTGGCGGTATTCGTAAACAATCCTACCTATTACGGCATCTGCTCGGATATCCGTTCCATCGTTAAGCTGGCCCATTCCCACGGGATGATGGTTCTGGCTGATGAAGCCCATGGCACCCACCTTTATTTTGGAAAGGGGCTTCCGGTTTCCGCAATGGCGGCGGGCGCAGATATGGCAGCGGTATCCATGCACAAATCAGGGGGAAGTTTGACTCAGAGTTCCATGCTCCTCTTAAATAAGGGTGTGAACGGAGATTATGTGCGCCAGATCATAAATCTGACTCAGACCACCAGTGCGTCCTACCTTCTATTATCAAGCCTTGATATCTCCAGAAGGAATCTGGCCCTTCGGGGGGAAGAGTCCTTTTTAAAGGTAATGGAGATGGCGGAGTATGCCAGGGGGGAGATCAATTCCATCGGCGGATATTATGCCTATGGAAGAGATTTAATCAACGGAACCAGCATCTTTGATTATGATGTGACCAAACTTTCCGTCTATACCCTGGGAATCGGTCTTGCAGGCATTGAGGTCTATGACCTTCTCCGGGATGAATATGATATTCAGATCGAATTCGGAGATATCTGCAACATTCTGGCCTATATTTCCATCGGAGACCGGATACAGGATATTGAACGCTTGGTAGGTGCTCTTGCCGATATTGAGAGGCTCTATAAAAAAGACCGCTCAGGTATGCTTTCGGGGGAATACATAGCGCCGAAGGTGGTCATATCTCCTCAGAAGGCATTTTACTCCAACAAGGTTTCGGTCTCTGTAAAAGAATCCGCAGGGGAAATCAGCGGGGAATTTGTCATGTGTTATCCGCCGGGAATCCCTATTCTGGCACCGGGTGAGATGATCACAGAGGAAATTGTGGAATACATCATATATGCAAAAGAAAAAGGATGCTCCATGCAGGGAACAGAGGACCCGGCAGTGGAACACTTAATGGTATTAAAATAAAAATTCCAGGCAGAGAGGAGAGTGGGAGAGATGGAGATTTGGTTTTCAGAACTGCACACTTCCAATGTGAAGCTTTCCGTTCGGATAGACAAACAGCTTTTTTCCGGCGAAAGCGAGTATCAGAGAATCGATGTATTTGAGTCCCAGGAGTTCGGAAAATTCGTAGCCCTGGATGGAGATATCGTATTTTCGGAAAAAGATGAATTTATTTATGATGAGATGGTTACCCATGTCCCCATGGCAGTTCATCCCTGTGTCAAAAATGTGCTGATCATCGGCGGTGGAGACGGCGGCGTCGCCAAGGAACTTTTACAGTACCCTTCCATCGAATCCATCGATGTGGTGGAGACGGATAAGCTTTTTGTGGATGTGTGCAGAGACATCTTCCCGGAAGTGGCCTGCGGACTGGACGATGAACGGGTCAGGGTCTTTTATGATGACGGGCTCCGGTTTTTAAGGAACAAAAAGGAAGAGTATGATTTGATCATCAATGATTCTACGGACCCCTTCGGCCATACGGAGGGACTTTTTACCAAGGAGTTTTACGGCAGCTGCTATAAGGCGCTGAAGGGTGACGGGATCATGGTCTACCAGCATGGAAGTCCTTTTTATGATGAGGATGAGATGGCCTGCCGGAGCATGCACCGGAAGGTGTACCGTTCCTTTCCCATCAGCAGGGTCTATCAGGCCCATATTCCCACCTGTCCGTCGGGCTACTGGCTCTTTGGCTTTGCATCAAAAAAATATCATCCCATCAATGACTTTAAACCGGATAACTGGAAAAAGTTAAATATAGAAACCTGGTACTATACGGCCAATCTTCATACAGGTGCATTTATGCTGCCGAAATACGTAGAAGATTTATTGGAAGAGGAGGAAAAAGAATGAGCAGATTACTGGTGATCGGATGCGGAGGCGTTGCCTCTGTGGCAATTCAGAAATGCTGTCAGAACAGCGGGGTATTTACAGAACTTTGTATCGCAAGCCGGACAAAGGAAAAATGTGATGCTTTGAAAAACAAGCTGGAAGGAAAGACAAATACCAAAATTGAAACAGCGAAAGTTGACGCGGACAACGTGGATGAGCTGGTTGACTTAATGAATGCCTATCAGCCGGCAGCCGTATTAAATGTGGCTCTTCCTTATCAGGATTTGACCATTATGGAGGCATGTTTAAAAGCTGGGGTTGATTACATCGATACGGCCAATTACGAGCCTGAGAATACAGATGATCCGGAGTGGAGGGCCATCTATGAGAAACGCTGCAGGGACCTTGGGTTTACCGCATATTTTGATTACTCCTGGCAGTGGGATTATAAGAAGCGCTTTGAAGAAGCAGGGCTTACGGCACTTCTTGGGACAGGATTCGATCCAGGGGTAACCAGCGTATTTACTGCTTACGCCTTAAAGCATTACTTTGATGAAATCCATACCATTGACATTTTGGACTGCAATGGAGGCGACCACGGTTATCCATTTGCCACCAATTTTAATCCGGAAATTAATTTAAGGGAAGTGTCTGCCAACGGTTCCTATTGGGAAGACGGCCGCTGGGTGGAAACAAAGCCTATGGAATTCAAGTCAACATACAATTTCCCGGAAGTTGGGGAAAAGGATATGTACCTGCTTCACCATGAGGAAATCGAATCTCTGGCAAAGAATATACCAGGTGTTAAGCGGATTCGTTTCTTTATGACCTTTGGACAGAGCTATTTGACCCATATGAAGTGCCTGGAGAATGTTGGCATGCTCTCAACCTCCCCGGTTTCCTTTCAAGGGCAGGAAATCGTGCCGATTCAGTTTTTGAAAGCGCTTCTGCCGGACCCTGCTTCCTTAGGCCCCAGAACGGTTGGAAAGACCAACATCGGATGTATCTTTACCGGAATAAAGGATGGAAAGGAAAAGACCATTTACATTTATAATGTATGTGATCATCAGGAGTGCTATAAAGAAGTGGAATCTCAGGCCATTTCTTATACCACAGGAGTACCGGCAATGATCGGTTCCATGATGGTGGTTACCGGGCAGTGGAAGAAACCGGGCGTATTTAACGTAGAGGAGTTCGATCCTGATCCATATATGGACGCACTGAACCAATGGGGTCTTCCGTGGGTGGTCTGTGAAAATCCGGAAACAGTTACTGTCTGGAGACAGGAATAAGCGATGAGAATAGAAGATTTAAAGACCCCATGCTATGTCATTGATGAGGGAAAGCTGGAAGAGAATTTAAAGATTTTAAAGCAGGTGAAGGATAATACCGGATGCAGTATTTTGCTGGCTCAGAAGGCGTTTTCCTGTTATGCGGAATATCCCCTGATCGGCAGATACATTGACGGTACTACCGCCAGCGGACTTTATGAGGCAAGGCTTGGGAAAGAGGAGATGGGGCTTGAAAACCATGTATTTGCCCCGGCCTACAGGGAAGACGATGTGAAAGAGCTGGTAAAGATCTGTGATCATATGGTATTTAATTCCTTCTCCCAGCTGGAAAAATACAAAGACTTTCTGCAGGGGATAGAAGTTGGAATCCGGATCAATCCGGAATGCTCCACTCAGGAGGATCACGCCATCTATGATCCCTGTGCGCCCGGGTCCAGACTGGGAGTGACTGCAGAGCATTTTAAGGAGGAGTGGCTGCCGTATTTATCCGGGCTCCATTTCCACACCTTGTGTGAGCAGAACTCCGATGATTTAAAAAAGACCCTTGATGCGGTAGAGGAAAAATTCGGGGCCTATTTAAAAGAGCTTTCCTGGTTGAACATGGGAGGCGGTCATCATATCACCAGACCGGATTATGATATAGGGCTTTTGGAATCCTGTATCAGACATATACAGGAGACCTATGATCTTCATGTTTATCTGGAGCCTGGGGAAGCGGTTGCTCTGAATGCAGGCTATCTGGTGACAGAGGTCATGGATGTGGTGGAAAATGGGATTCATACCTTAATCCTTGATGCGTCTGCCGCCTGCCATATGCCGGATGTGCTGGAAATGCCTTACCGGCCGCCTTTAAAAGACAGCGGAGAACCGGGGGAGAAGCCTTATACCTACCGGCTTTCTTCCTGCACCTGTCTGGCAGGTGATGTAATCGGAGATTATTCCTTTGACCGGGAAATAAAGCCGGGAGATAAATTGTATTTTATGGATATGGCCATTTATTCCATGGTGAAGAACAATACCTTTAACGGGATGCCTCTTCCGTCCATTGCCGTTATGGATAAGAATGGAGACTGCCGTTTGGTAAAGGAGTTTGGCTACGAGGATTTTAAACACAGGTTATCTTAAAATATCTGCAAAGAGGAATGAATGATGAAACGACTGACAAGCCTACCGGCGATAGACGGATTTTATATGCCCGGGGAATTTGAGCCTCACAGGGGCTGTATCATGATATGGCCCAGACGGCCCGGCTCCTGGCCTTTTGATGCCAGAGAAGCCAGAAAGGCATTTGCACAGATTGCAGAAGCCATTGCAGACAGTGAGCAGGTGGTGATGCTGGCCGGGGAGGATGTTATGGACTCCGCCCGCCGAATGCTTTCTGACCGGATTCAAGTGGTGCAGATGGAGTCTGATGATGCATGGGCAAGAGATGTGGGCCCTACCTTTGTCGTGAATGAGCACGGGCATGTGCGGGGCATTGACTGGCAGTTTAATGCCTGGGGGGGTCTGGTAGACGGACTGTATACGGACTGGGCAAGGGATGACCTTGTTGCAGGAACATTTCTGGAACAGTTTGGATATCCGGCTTACGATGCCAGGCATTTTGTACTGGAGGGAGGGGCCATTCATTCCGATGGGGAAGGAACCCTTCTTGTGACCGAAAGGTGCCTGTTAAGTGCCGGCCGGAATCCGTCTCTTGGCCGTATGGAGATTGAGGAGCAGTTAAAGAATTATCTTGGTGCAGAGAAAATTATCTGGCTGCCATATGGGATATACCAGGATGAGACCAATGAGCACGTGGACAATGTCTGTGCGTTTGTCCGTCCGGGTGAGGTTGTCTTAGCCTGGACCGATGATAAGAATGATCCCCAGTATGAGATGTCCCTGGCAGATCTTACACTTCTGGAGCAGGAGACGGATGCAAAGGGAAGACATTTTACCATTCATAAGCTGCCCATTCCTAAAGTTCCGGTCTGCATCAGAGAAGAGGAGCTTTCCGGTTTCGTCTTTGAACCGGGAGAGGATCAGAGAGAAGCCGGGGAGCGGCTGGCAGCAAGTTATGTGAATTTTTATATTTCAAACGGAGGGGTGATCGTGCCTCAGTTTGGAGATGAGCATGACAAAGCAGCTGTAAGGATTTTAGGAGAATGTTTTCCGGAGCGGAAGATTTATCCCATTTATGCGAGAGATATTATTGTGGGTGGAGGCAACATTCACTGCATCACCCAGCAGATTCCGAAAGGAGAAGCACATGAGAAAGGTAACAGTGGCAGCGGTCCAGATGAAATGCTGCCGGAATGTCAATGAGAATATTGCAAACGCAGAGAGGTTCCTAAGGCAGGCAGCGGGAGAAGGGGCAAATGTAATTCTGCTTCCGGAGCTGTTTGAGCGCCCTTATTTCTGCCAGGAAAGACGGTATGAGTATTATGACTATGCAGAGACAGTAGAAGAAAACCATGCGGTCAGGCATTTTGCACCCATTGCCAGAGAACTTTCGGTTGTTCTTCCCATCAGCTTTTACGAACGGTCAGGCAATACCATGTTTAATTCTGTAGCTGTTTTAGATGCTGATGGAACGAATCTGGGAATTTACCGGAAAACCCATATTCCTGATGATCATTATTATCAGGAGAAGTTTTATTTTACTCCCGGAGATACGGGATTCAAGGTCTTTGAAACTGCATACGGCAAGGTTGGGGTAGGCATCTGCTGGGACCAGTGGTTTCCGGAGACAGCAAGGGCTCTGGCTTTAATGGGGGCAGAGGTGATCTTGTATCCTACGGCTATCGGAAGTGAACCGATTCTGGAATGTGACAGCATGGAGCACTGGAGGAGATGTATGCAGGGGCATGCAGCCTCCAACATTGTCCCTGTTGCGGCTGCAAACCGGATCGGTGAGGAAGTGGTAATGCCCTGTGCGGAAAATGGAAACCAGAGCTCATCCCTCCGGTTCTATGGTTCTTCTTTTCTTACGGACAGCACCGGTGCTCTTGTAAAATCGATGGGAAGAGATGAAGAAGGTATTATTTTGGAAACCTTTGATTTTGATGAGATTTTAAAAGAGCGAAGAAACTGGGGGTTATTCAGGGACCGCAGGCCGGAGAAGTACGGAGTAATTACCGGGAAATCATGAACTGACTTATTTGTGCAGAGATAGTTGCGAGGTTAGAAGCAGTATCTACTATACTTGGCTTATCACATGAGCAGGGGGAGAAACTTTTGGATTGTCTTTCTAAAATGAACGAAGCGCTTCAGTATATTGAAGAAAATCTGACAGGGAACATTCAGTTGGAAGAGGCGGCGAAAAGGGCAGTGTGCTCCAGCTTTAATTTTCAGCGGATGTTTTCTTATATGGCAGATGTATCTCTTGCCGATTACATTCGGAGACGCCGCCTGACTTTGGCGGCTATGGAGCTTTTGACGACCGATGCAAAGGTTATAGACGTGGCGCTGAAGTTTGGTTATGAGTCTCCGGTTTCTTTTGCAAGGGCATTTTACGCTATGCACGGAATGAATCCCAGCGAAGTAAAAAAGCCTGGAGCAAAGATAAAGGCTTACTCCCGCATCTCATTTGAAATAACCATTAAAGGAGTAGATGCAATGAACTATTATGTAAAAGAGTTGAAGCCGTTTCGTCTGATTGGCTATAAGGAGCGGCTGTCCATGGTGGACGGAAAGAATTTTGAACGGATACCAAAGATATGGGATGAGGTTTGTGATGATGGCAGATATGAAAAACTTTTAAACCTTAATGACAACAAAGAGCTTTACTGCCTTGGCGTATGTGCAAACGGCTCCAATCATGAATTTGATTATTATATTGCCACCGGGTCTGAAAGCCCTCTTTTGGAAGGAATGTCAGAGCTTATAGTACCTGCCGCTGCCTACGTGATTTTTGAATGCGTGGGAAAGCTGCCGGAGGGACAGCAGAAGGTTTGGAAACGTATATTTACCGAATGGTTTCCCCAGTCCGGGTATGAGCTGACGGGCGGTCCTCAGATTGAATGGTATTCTGACGATGATCCTTCTTTGGAATCATATAGGAGCCAGATCTGGATTCCGGTCATGAAAAAAGCATAATGTTTTCATAAAAAAGGCACATTCCCCATATAGATTGTAATAATCAATCAGTTGGGGAATGTGCCATGAAAAAACTGTTTAGCAGAAAGCGGCTGGTTTTCTTCGGATTAGCTCTGTTGGGATTAGTTGTATTTACCTTAAGCGGATGCCTTGGAAAAGGAGGCAGCAAAGATAAAGTGCGGGATATGGATTTTAATGTGGTGGCAGAGACAGACATACCGCAGGAACTGAAAGATATCATTGTGCAGAAACAGCAGTCGCCTTTTAAGCTGACCTTCAGTGATGACCAGAATCTTTACATAGTGGTTGGATACGGACAGCAGTCTACGGGCGGATACAGTATTTCCGTCAATGACTTATATCTGACCGATAATTCCATCGTTCTGAAAACAGAACTGATCGGGCCGGAAAAAGGAGAGGTCACAGGCTCGGAAGCTTCCTATCCGCTTATCGTCATTAAGACGGAAATGTCAGAACTTCCAGTTGTGTTCCAGTAACAGGAGATAATAAAACAGCCGCTCTGTATATTGCCTGCAGAGCGGCTATTTTTAAATTCCTCTTTTTTCTTGTGCTGTCATATGATATACTACCTAAAACAGAAGTCAACAGGAGGAAAAGAGGAAAGGTCAAATGATATTAAAGGACATATGGCTTGATGTAAAAGCAGTAAAAGCGCGTGATCCGGCAGCGAGAAACTCCCTGGAAGTGCTTCTTTTGTACCAGGGAGTCCATGCATTGATCTGGCATCGCTTTGCACATTGGTTTTATAAGCACCGGTTATTTTTCATTGCCAGACTCATTTCCCAGCTGGCAAGATTTTTTACTTTGATTGAGATTCATCCCGGTGCAACGCTGGGGCATGGAATCTTGATCGATCACGGCTGTGGAGTGGTGATTGGAGAAACTGCCGTAGTGGGCGACAACTGTACCATTTATCAGGGGGTCACCTTGGGCGGTGTAGGGCTTAATAAGGGTAAGCGCCATCCTACCCTTGGAAGCAATGTGACCGTTGGAGCCGGAGCAAAGATTTTGGGCTCCTTTGAAGTGGGAGATAACTGCACCATTGCTGCCAATGCAGTGCTCTTAAAGCAGCTGGACAACAATGTGACAGCCGTGGGAATTCCTGCCCGTCCGGTTAAGATCGATGGGATCCCCATTCCCAAAGTAGATAAAAATGAGGTTGCCATGGAAAATTTCTGCAAGATGGAAGCCCGGATCAAGGAAATGGAAAAAACCATCGAAGACCTTCAAAAGGAGCTTTTGGCATATAAAAATGACGGTGCAAAAGAGAGTGCCGGAGAATAGAAGTATAGGAAAACTACAAAAAAAGTATATTGAAACATGCACCTGCATAAACTTTCTTAAAGGAATAAAGAAGGTAAGGCAGGTGCTATTTTATGTTGGAGCTGTTGAAGAAAAACATACATATGAATCGTTGGAAAGGAAATGCCACATCTCAGGTAACACTTGATGATGACTTTATTGTACCGGACAGCATGGATGATGTGGATCAGATTATTTTAAGTTCCGGCGAAGTTACTATTGATTCTGTGAAAAACCAGGCGGAGCGGGTAGTGGTGCGGGGAAAACTTGATTTTACCATTCTCTATCGGGGCGCAGAAGGCGGGCTTTGGACCCTTTCCGGAAACATCAATTTTGAAGAACCTATTAATGTGCCGGGGTTAGAAGAACATGATTATGTCCAGCTGATGTGGGAGCTTGAGGATCTGAATGCAGGAGTCATCAATTCCAGAAAGTTAAGTGTCAAGGCGCTTGTTACGCTTCAGGTGAAGGTGGAGACTGCCTATGACGTAGACGCTGCCGTGGAAGTGGACACTGGACTTGGAACCACGGATTCTCCTCAGGTTGAAATCCTTCGCCGTAATGTGGACGTGGCTTCCATTGCGCTTCGCCATAAGGATACGTTCCGTATCAAGGAAAATCTGGCTCTTTCGGGTAATAAGCCCAACATCGACCATATTTTATGGACTGAGATGAAGCTGAGGGGGGTTACCACAAGGCCATTGGATAATAAGATGATGCTGGATGGCGAACTGATGGTTTTTGTAATCTATCAGGGAGAAGGAGAAGGTGCCCCCATTCAGTGGATCGAAGAGAGCATCCCGTTTAACGGAGAGTTAGATGTATCGGATGTGACCGATGATATGGTTCCGTCTGTTACGGTGCATCTGATCCATAAAGACATTGAAGCAAAGCCGGATGCCGACGGAGAGATGCGGGAAATGGATATGGATGCCGTTCTGGAACTGGATATGAAGCTCTATAAGGAAGATAACATGGAGCTGTTAAGCGATTTATATTCCACCAACCGGGAACTGACCTTGCAGACCGGGGAGGCGTGTTTTGATAAGATTCTGACAAAGAATATGAGCAAATGCAAAATCGTGGAAAAGGTAACGCTTCAAAATGCAGACCGGATTCTACAGATTTGCCATAGCGAGGGAACGGTTAAAATCGATGATACAGAGGTCAGGGAAGACGGACTTCATGTGGAAGGTGTTTTAGAGGTACGAATGCTTTACTTAACCTCTGATGATGCCCAGCCCATTCAGTCAGCAGTGGAAGATATTCCGTTCCACTATCTTATCGAGGCTCCGGGAATCAATGCGGATACCATCTGCCAGTTAAATCCTGGTCTGGAGCAGTTAAGTGCAGTTATGATGGGAGGCGGAGTGGTAGAAGTAAAAGCTACCATATCCCTTGATTTGCTGGCGCTGCAGCCAATCTGTGAACAGATCATCATCAGTGCGGCAGATGCTCCCATGGATTTAAATAACTTACAGAAGCTGCCCGGAATCGTTGGCTACATTGTTCAGCCGGGAGATTCTCTTTGGAAAATTGCCAAAAAATTCCACACCACCATTGACACCATTATGACAGCCAATGGCTTAACGGAAAAATCAGTAAAACCAGGTGACCGCCTGATTTTAGTAAAAGAATTGTCATAAAATGGGATGCCAGGCAGATATTATTTGTTCTGTCTGGCATACCTGCGCTTAAAGATGAATGATATTAAGAAAAAAGGGCAATATAAAGATTGCTATTCACATATCGGTTTGTCCTGTTATATAATATACTATAGCTCAGCTATGGTATTCTACAATCGATGGCGCCAAAACGCATCCAGCTGGTGCTTAAGATAGATAACAGGTTATCCTGGGCGGTAGTGACGTGATTGCAAGGCGTTATTACCGTTTACATAGTAGCATGGATTGAAACTGCGGAGAAAAAGATGAATTATACTTATATATTACAGTGTGCGGATCATACGCTCTACTGTGGATGGACAAACCATCTGGAAAAACGTTTAAAAGCTCATAACGATGGAAAAGGAGCAAAGTATACAAAGGCACGGCGGCCTGTCCTTTTGGTCTATTATGAAGAATTTCCAACAAAGGAAGAGGCTATGCGCAGAGAGGCCGCCATAAAAAAGCTATCCAGAAAGGACAAGCTTAAGCTTCTTGGGGGAGAAAATGATCTCTCGTTATGCAATAAAGCAGTACATCAGCATATAGTGGCAGAAGCTTCCGCCCATGACAAAGAGGTGGAAGAGTTCGTGGTTGCCGAAATTTTTTAGTTTTGGGCTGAATAGGGGCAGCTTTAAGGCATAGATGATACCGCCTGTAGTATATATGATTCCTCCTGCCAAAAGCCAGCCAAAGCCAGCAGCAGGAAGTGCCTGAATGATCTTGCTGAAGGCCAGAACACAAATCCACCCCATAGCAATGTAGATACAGGAAGAAAACCATCTGGGGCACATGACAAACCATGCTTTTATGAGGATTCCCAAAACAGCGACTCCCCACACAAGAGCAAGTAAACTCCAGCCGGTCTGGTCCCCGAGAACGATCATGCAAATGGGCGTGTAGGTACCGGCTATCAGAATAAAGATCATCATGTGGTCGATCTTCTTTAAAAGTTTATTGATGTTGGGTGAAATATCCAATGTATGGTAAATGGTGCTGGCAGCGTACAAAAGGACCATGCTGGTAATAAATATGGCCAGGGCGGTCATATGAAGTGCTCCGGCAGAAGAGGATTTTATTAAGAGAGGTACGGCAGCGATCAATGCCAGGATCATTGCAATAAAGTGGGTAAGTGCACTGATGGGATCTTTGATTTTTGTGTTCATAAACGGGCTCCTCCTTGACAGTTGATAATAATATGTTATGTAGTATTAAATACTATGTATCCTATATTTATATACTATACACGCTCAAATAAAAATTTGCAATATATTTTTTGAAATTCAAAGGATATAAAATGGTGTTTGCCACAGCCGGTTTCATCCCATATAATTAGCGTAATAAAGGGATAGGTATACAAGAGAAAGAGGAATAAGAAAATCATGAACATAAACATATTATATGAAGATGAAGAAATACTGGTAGCAGAAAAACCGGTGGGAATGGAATCCCAGTCTGCCAAATCCTTTGAGCCGGATATGGTCAGTGAAATCAAGAAACATATCAACAGCAAATCCCCAAAATCCGGGGAGCCATATGTGGGAGTTATCCACAGGCTGGATAAACCGGTCGGTGGAATTATGGTTTATGCAAAAACAAAAAACTCCGCAGAGTCTTTAAGTAAGCAGGTTTCCGGGCATCAGATGAATAAGATCTACTATGCCGTAGTATGTGGAAAACCTGTGGAAAACTTTGGGACCTACGTGGATTATTTGTGGAAGGACAGCAAAAATAATTATTCCAAAATTGTGGAAAAGGGGATAAAAGGTGCAAAACCCGCAGAACTTGATTTCCGGATCGTGGATAAGGTGCAGCAGGATGGAGAGGAATACTCTTTGCTGGAAATTAAGCTGAAAACCGGACGCCATCATCAGATACGGGTCCAGATGGCCGGACATGGAACGCCCTTGTGGGGAGATCAAAAGTATAACCCCTGTTTTCAACAAAAAAAGCAGCGGGTAAATGTTGCGTTGTTTGCCTCCGGTCTTTCCTTTGTCCATCCGGTCACAAAAAAGAAGATGACCTTTACAGTAAAACCAAAAGGGCAGATGTTTGAACTTTTTTCTATATAAAATGGTAAAGTAAAGAAGGAATTTTTTGTTAAATGGGAACCTGCATACTTTTTATCCGGAACGCTCATAATAGGGAATGTACAAAAGAAGTACAAAACAGAAACAGGTGAGTCCATGGAGAAACCGAGCAGGAAACTGAAGAAAACATTATTGATTTTGGGAGTTACGGGGGCAGTATACTTGAGTTTTCGATATCTGCTGCCCCTGGTGATTCCCTTTTTGATTGCATACGTATTTGCTTTGTCTCTCCGCCCGTCAGCCCTTTGGATCGAAAGAAAGACCCGTTTCACGGTGAAGAAAAAGGTGATTTCTGTTCCTCTGGCTGTGATCGGCGGTGTAGAAATTATTCTTTTGATGGTTGTATTTGGAATCGCATTGTATTTCGGCGGACGAAAGCTGACCATGGAAGCCACACTGCTGTTCCAGAACCTGCCCCGGATCATGAGGGATTTAGAAAACTGGCTGATGGAAAACTGCACCTTTGCGGAAGAGTTTTTAAAGCTGCCTGACGGGTATATGCTTAAGGTGGTTAAAGAGATCCTTTCCGGAGGAGAAGCAGCGATTAAGAGCAGGGCCATGTCATTTTTAATGCTGAATTCCATGAGTATCATCAAATGGCTGGTACAGGTGACCGTTCTGACCGTTATTTTATTTATTGCTACTATATTAACTCTTCAGGAAATGGATGACATCCGTACCAGACGTGACAATTCCATGTTTTGTTATGAATATGCCATGCTTGGGAACCGGCTGATGACAGTAGGAAGTGCCTGGTTAAAAACCCAGGGAACCATTATGCTGTTTACCATGGGAATATGTTCGGCCGGACTGTTTTTTATGGGCAATCCCTATTTTATATTGCTGGGGATAGGAATCGGACTACTCGATGCACTTCCGATCTTTGGAACAGGAACGGTTCTGATTCCATGGGCGATTGCGGCGATGGTCAATAAAAACTGGGTCTACGGCATTGGTCTGATTATTATCTATATCATCTGCTACTTTTTGAGAGAAATAATGGAAGCAAAAATTATGGGAGGTAAGGTAGGACTTACTCCTTTAGAAACACTTGTTTCCATGTTCGTAGGTCTCCAGCTTTTTGGGCTTTTGGGATTTATCCTGGGTCCTATCGGCTTATTGATAATAGAAGATATTGTGGAGCTGTACGGTGGAACGTGCTATAATGGAAAAAAGGATACCCAAAAGGAAGAAAGGGGATAAGCACGTTGAATCCAAAAGAGTTAATTGAATTTTTAAAGATATTAGAAAAATTAAAATGCAATACCCGGCACAACTGGACGACAAGCAAAAGACAGGAAAGCGTGGCAGAACACAGCTGGAGACTGGCGGTTCTGGCCATGCTCATGGAGCCGGATTTTTCTGATCTGGATATGAACAAAGTGATACGTATGTGTCTCATTCATGACTGGGGCGAGGCGGTGACCGGAGATATTCCGGCTTTTGTAAAGACGGATAACGATGAAGCGGTAGAAGAGGAAGCAATCCGTTCTCTTTTAGAGAGGCTGCCGCAGTCTCTGAAAGCGCCGCTCTCGTCCCTGTTTGAAGAGATGTCTCTGTTACAGTCAAAAGAGGCCAGGCTTGTAAAGTCTTTGGACAAGATCGAAACTCTCATTCAGCATAACGAAGCAGGTACAGATACCTGGCTTCCTCTGGAATACGAATTAAACATGACCTATGGGAATGAGATATGCGAAAGCTTTCCTCAGACAAAGAAATTAAGGGATCAGGTGCGGGAAGACAGCAGACAGTTAATCATGGAGGAAAAAGGTGGAAACAGAACTTCGTACATATGAACAGATCCGGCAGCTGCGGAGCCGGCTCCATCAGAATCCGGAACAGTCAGGGTTTGAAACAAAGACGATGGAGATCTTAAAGGAATTTCTTAAGGCCAATACTTCTCTTAAAATCGTAGAACGAAAAGGCTGGTTTTATGCGGTGCATGAAGAAGCGGAGGCCGGAAAGAGGGTGGCTTTCCGGGCGGATATGGACGCGATTTTTGGAGAAGACGGAAAGCTGTTTCATGGCTGCGGACACGATGGGCACAGCGCAGTGCTGGCCGGACTTTGTCTGGAACTTGAGGGAAAGCGGCTTGGAAAACAGGTGTATTTTATCTTTCAGCCGGCGGAAGAGACCGGACAGGGAGGAGAAATGTGCAGCAGCCTTTTGACGGAAAAAAAGATTGATGAAGTCTATGCATTTCATAATCTTCCCGGCTACCCTCTGGGAACTGTGGTTCTTAAAAAAGGAACCTTTGCCTGTGCCTCAAAGGGAGTAGTTCTTACTTTTAAAGGAAGGCAGAGCCACGCCGCATATCCGGAGCAGGGAATAAATCCTGCATGGATTCTTGGGGAACTGATTGTAAAGATCCCGGAGTTACTGGCTTCTCCTGATTTTTCCGGTATGGTTCTGGCAACCATCATTGAGGTAAAGGCGGGAGACCAGTCCTTTGGCGTTTCCCCGGGAGACGGGAGGATTTCTCTTACCCTCCGGGCGGAAAAGCTGGAAGATTTAAACCGGTTTGAGGCTTCCCTTATATCTTTTGCAAAGAAAAGAGCTTCGGAGCAGTCTGTCGGGTTATCGGTATCTTTTACAGACGAATTCCCGGATACAGTCAATAAATCGGAGGTGATGGAACGGTGCAAAACCTGTCTTAGGGATCAGAATGTTCCATTCCTGGAGATATCCGGGCCCCTTCGCTGGTCTGAGGATTTTGGCTGGTATCTAAAGAAAGCAGACGGAATGTTCTTCGGCGTGGGAGCTGGAGAAGGTTGTCCGGGACTTCACACCAGAGATTATGAATTCCCCGATGAAGTGATAAGGACAGCTCTGGCTGCTATGAAAGCATTTCTGTAAAGAAAAGCCAGGCCCTCCTCTTGACAAACATTTGTAAATAACGTAAAATCAACCATACAATCTTTCCGTCAACAGAAAGAAGCAAGACGTTGAAGAGGACTAATAAGTGATGATGTATTCCAGAGAGAAGGCCCTATGCTGGAAGGCCTTTATACCCCTCATGACCCAACCTCCCTCGGAGTCCCGCAGCAAACTGCGGCGCAGATCCTGCGTTACCGGATTAAAAAGTGAGCCGTGGATATCCATTGGCTAAATTGGGTGGCACCGCCGAGCTGTTCGGTCCCTTTTCGGAGGGGACGGATGGCTCTTCTTTATGTTATCGGCGTCAGAGTCTGATAAGTGAGACTCTTATTATATGAAAAAAGGAGAATTGTCATGGCAAAGGACAAGAAATTAGTAGAAGCAATCACATCCATGGAGGTGGACTTCGCCCAGTGGTATACGGATGTAGTAAAAAAGGCAGAATTGATTGATTATTCCAGCGTTAAGGGCTGTATGGTCATCAAACCGGCAGGCTATGCCATCTGGGAAAATATTCAGAGTGAGCTGGACAGAAGATTTAAGGAAACAGGCGTTGAAAATGTGTATATGCCCATGTTCATTCCCGAAAGTCTTCTGGAGAGAGAAAAGGATCATGTAGAAGGGTTTGCACCGGAAGTTGCCTGGGTAACTCATGGAGGACTGGAACCGCTTCAGGAGCGGCTTTGCGTAAGACCTACTTCCGAGACCTTGTTCTGCGATTTCTATTCTAAGGAGATCCAGTCCTATCGTGACTTGCCTAAGCTATATAACCAGTGGTGTTCTGTGGTGCGCTGGGAAAAGACAACAAGACCATTTTTACGTTCCAGAGAATTCTTATGGCAGGAAGGCCATACTGCTCATGCCACCGCAGAGGAAGCCCAGGCGAGAACCGAGCAGATGCTCAATCTGTATGCAGATTTCTGTGAAGAAGTCCTTGCAATGCCTGTAATCAGAGGCAAGAAGACGGATAAGGAAAAATTTGCAGGTGCAGAGGCAACCTACACCATTGAGGCTCTGATGCATGACGGAAAAGCACTTCAGTCAGGAACCAGCCATAACTTTGGTGATGGATTTGCAAAGGCATTTGAAATCCAGTATTCTGATAAGGAGAATAAACTCCAGTATGTTCATCAGACCTCCTGGGGAATGACCACAAGATTAATTGGCGCCATTATTATGGTCCATGGAGATGATAACGGTCTGGTGCTTCCTCCAAGGATCGCGCCTACCCAGGTCATCATCGTTCCGGTCCAGCAGCAGAAGGAGGGGGTTCTTGAGAAAGCCTTTGAGCTTAAGACCGTTCTCTCCAATTTCCGGGTGAAGGTTGATGATAGTGACAAGAGCCCGGGCTGGAAGTTCAGTGAATCCGAGATGAGAGGAATTCCGGTCCGTGTGGAGATTGGACCGAGAGACCTTGCGGAGAATCAGGCAGTTTTAGTTCGCCGTGATACCCATGAAAAAATTACGGTTTCTTTAGACATACTGGCTGAAAAGGTGGAGCAGCTTCTTTCCGATATTCAGAAAGATATGTTTGAAAGAGCCAGATTACACCGGGATGAACATACCTATGAGGCAGTGGATATGGACACCTTTATAAAGACCGTGGAAGAAAAGCCGGGCTTTGTAAAGGCCATGTGGTGCGGCTGCCAGGAGTGTGAGGATAAGATCAAGGAGTTGACGGGAGCGACTTCCCGCTGTATGCCATTTAAACAGGAAAAGCTGGCAGATACCTGTATCTGCTGCGGAAAGCCTGCAGCAAAGATGGTCTACTGGGGCAGAGCTTATTAAAGATCAGACAGAACAGTCAAAAGGAGAAACAGTGATGAAGATACAGGTTCCGGAAGCAGCAGGAAGAATCATAGAACAACTCAATACTCATGGATTTGAAGCGTATGTGGTGGGCGGTTGTGTGAGGGACAGTCTGCTTTTCCGGACACCGGAGGACTGGGATATCACGACCTCTGCAAAGCCGGAGCAGGTAAAGGAAATTTTCTCCCGGACGGTGGATACGGGAATCCAGCATGGTACGGTTACTGTGCTTATGGATGGAGGAACTTATGAAGTGACGACCTACCGCATCGACGGGGAATACGAAGATGGGCGCCATCCAAAATCCGTAGAATTTACGGGGAATCTGACAGAAGATTTAAAACGCCGGGATTTTACCATCAATGCCATGGCCTACAGTGACAGAGAAGGGCTTGTGGATGCCTTTCATGGAAGGCAGGATCTGGAAGAGAAAATCATCCGCTGCGTGGGCAATGCAAAAGACCGGTTCATGGAAGATGCCCTGCGGATTCTCCGTGCCATCCGGTTCTCTGCCCAGCTTGGCTTTGAGATTGAAGAGGAGACAAAAATGGCCATTAGAGGCATTGCTCCCAACATGGCGAAAGTCAGCAAAGAGCGGATACAGGTGGAGCTTAATAAGCTTCTTCTTTCCGATCATCCCCAACGAATAAGGGCGGTGTATGATAACGGCATTGCTCCCTATATCTCAGAACATTTTCATGCAGCCGGCAGGAGAATGGGAGAGACCGGCACGTTAAAACTTCTTCCGGCACAAAAGCACATGCGCTGGTCCGGTTTTTTACGGTATGAAAAGCCGGAAGAGGCTGTTTTGATCCTTCGTGATTTAAAGATGGATAATGAGACCATCAGCCATGTAAAGACGCTTGTGACCCTGTGGAAACAGGAGATACCTGCAGATAAACCGGTGATCCGAAAGGTTATGAGCGGACTTTCCCCTGAACTTTTTAAAGATCTTTTATGTTTTAAAAAGGTATTCTGCCGGGAGTCCTGTCAGGAGACGCTAAAGCAGGTGGAGCGGTATGCGGAAGAAATCATAAAAGACGGAGACTGCATCCGGTTAAAGGATATGGCAGTATCCGGCCGGGAGCTGATAGAGGCAGGCAGAAAGCCGGGTCCTGGGATCGGGGCAGTTCTAGATGTTTTATTTGAAGAGGTTTTAAAAAATCCGGAGTGCAATAAAAGAGAGTATCTGATGAATCTGGCTGAAAAGTTATAAAAAGCGGGCCTTTGGCCCCTATAACTTTCAACCAGATTTTGCATATTTTTTCCTGCCCTTTCATACCCTAGAAGTAGCTGATGAGCTAAGAGTTGGAGGGGTGGTTGTGAACGAGAAATACACAGAGGTGCTTTCGCAGTATGAGCTTGAAGTTCTTAATGTAAAGCGCGGCCGGGGCGCCTGGTTGTGTGAGACAAATCAGGGTCTGAAACTGCTTCGGGAATATAAAGGAACTTTAAAGCGCCTGGAATTTGAAGATCAGGTATTTTCACAGATGGAAGAAGCCGGCCATATAAACGTGGATCGTTATGTCAGAAATAAAGAAGGAGAACTCCTCTCTGTCGCTGAGGACGGAATCCGTTGGATCGTAAAGAACTGGTATGCGGACAGGGAATGTAATTTAAAGGACAGCAAAGAGGTTCTCTGCGCCATTGAACGGATTGCTTATTTACATAAGATTCTCCGGGGCGTTGAATTTAAGGAGGAATGGAATTTAGGCTCTATTCTGGTGCAGCAGCCGGCAGAAGAGATGGAACGACACAACAAGGAACTGGTGCGCGCCCGTTCATTTATCCGCAATAAAAGAAAAAAATCTGAATTTGAACTCTGTGTAATGGGTAATTATGATACATTTTATGAACAGGCTATGGAGGCCTGTAAGGGAATGTCCAGCTTTTTAGAGACTCGTGAAAGCAAGGAAGAGTATCTCTGTCATGGAGATTTAAACCAGCACCATATTCTCATGTGCTCTCATGATGTGGCGATTGTGGAATTCAACCGTATGCATAAGGGCATGCAGATGGAGGATTTATATCATTTTATGCGTAAAGCCATGGAAAAGCATGATTGGAACTTAAAGCTTGGCATGGCAATGCTTGAAACCTATTCCAAGGTAATCTCTCTTTCGGATGCAGACAGAACCTGCCTTTACTATCTGTTTTTATATCCGGAGAAGTACTGGAAGCAGATTAATTTTTATTATAATGCCAATAAAGCATGGATTCCTTCCCGAAACATTGAAAAATTAAAGGATTTAGAGATCCAGGAGTCCGTCCGAAACACCTTTCTATCGAGAATAAAATAATGGAAATGCGCTTTTCTTTTGTTCTGTTTTGCTTTATAATAGCCATAACAGAAATGGAGAGAAAGGAGTAATTGGGGATGAAAGATTACAGGAGCATTTATGATGAATGGCTTTTGAATCCATATTTTGATGAAGAGACAAAGAAGGAACTTCGGGGGATTGCAGAGGATGACCAGGAAATAAAAGAGCGTTTTTATAAGGACCTGGAGTTTGGGACCGCCGGTTTAAGAGGCATCATCGGAGCCGGCATCAACCGGATGAATATCTATGTAGTAAGAAGAGCCACACAAGGGCTTGCAAATTATATTATAAAACAGGGCGGCGCTATGAAAGGCGTGGCCATTGCATATGACTCCAGGCACATGTCTCCGGAGTTCGCAGAGGAAGCTGCACTGACATTAGCTGCCAATGGCATCAAGGCATATAAATTCGAATCTCTGCGACCGACACCGGAGCTTTCTTTTGCCGTTAGGGAATTAGGCTGTATTGCAGGAATCAACATAACGGCCAGCCATAATCCTCCGGAATATAACGGATATAAAGTATACTGGGAGGATGGCGCCCAGTTTACCCCTCCTCATGACAAGGGAGTGACAAAGGAAGTTTTGGATATCACCGATCTTTCTGCAGTAAAGACCATGACCAGAGAAGAGGCACTGGCAGCAGGCAGGTATGAGATCATCGGAGCCGAGGTGGACGATAAATACATCGCCCATGTGAAGGCCCAGGTGGTGAACCAGGAAGCCATTGACCGCATGCAGGATGATATCAGGGTTGTCTATACACCTCTTCATGGTACGGGCAATCTTCCCGTAAGAAGAGCGCTTAAGGAAATCGGTTTTACTCATGTTTATGTAGTCCCGGAGCAGGAACTGCCGGATGGAGACTTTCCAACGGTCAGTTACCCCAATCCGGAAGCGGAAGAAGCCTTTGCCTTGGGCCTTGCTCTTGCAAAGGAACAGAATGCAGATCTGGTTCTGGCAACAGACCCGGATGCAGACCGCCTTGGAGTCTATGTAAAGGATGATAAATCCGGAGAATATATCCCCTTAACCGGTAATATGTCCGGCTCTCTTTTGTGCGAATACGTACTAAGCCAGAAAAAGGAGCGGGGAGCCATTCCGGCAGATGGACAGGTTATTAAGTCCATCGTAACCACCAATCTTGTGGATGCGGTAGCAAAGTCCTATGGTGCCGAACTGATTGAGGTGCTTACAGGATTTAAGTATATCGGCCAGCAGATTTTAAAGGAAGAGACTACCGGATACGGAACCTATCTCTTTGGTCTGGAAGAAAGCTACGGCTGTCTCATTGGAACTTATGCCCGTGATAAAGATGCCGTTTCGGCTTCCGTTGCATTATGTGAAGCCGCTGCTTATTATAAGACCAAAGGCATGACCTTATGGGATGCCATGATCGCCATGTATGAGAAATACGGTTATTATAAAGATGCAGTCATATCCATCGGGTTAAAAGGAATCGAAGGTCAGGCAAAGATCAAAGCGGTGATGGAAACCATGAGAAATCATACGCCAAAGACTGTTGGCGCATACCAGGTTCTTTCTGCCAGAGATTATAAGCTTGATATCATAAAAGATATGGTCACCGGAGAAACGAAACCTACAGGGCTTCCGCAGTCTGATGTGCTTTATTACGATTTATCTGACGATGCCTGGCTGTGCGTAAGACCGTCAGGAACAGAACCAAAGATTAAATTTTACTATGGCATCAAGGGTTCTTCTCTGGAGGAAGCAGATGAAATATCTGCTAAGCTGGGAGAGGCTGTGAAGGCTATGGTGGATCAGATATTATAGTATTAAAAATAGGGGCTGTCGTACGAATTAGTGCGACAGCCCCTTTGTCATGCAAAAGGTGAAAGTAATCATCTGCAGAAATTCGTTTTGCTCTCATAATTGCTAGTCTCCGTAATGGAGTAAAATCCAATCTTAAATTATTCATTTTCCAAAGAAGTAAAAAAAACATAAAAAATGTAAGTCTTATTCTATTTGAAACAATGAGATGGCAGGTTACAATAAGACTATGAGCAAATTGCTGTTAATAGCTTAATAAAGGAGAGAAAAAAATGAAAAAAAATTTGCTAAAAGTACTAAGTACATTGTTAGCAACAACCTTAGTCCTGGGGGCATTGGGCGGATGCGGAGGCAAAGCGGCAAGTAATGAAAATACAAGTGTGAATAAACAAGAGAAAAATGCAGCATCAACAGGTGTGAAAGAAGATGGAAAGCAAGTGACAATTACACTTTGGTCACAATTTTCAGATCCGAATTCCACAGATGGGAACTACGCAGCATTCTATCATGCACTAGAATCAATTAAAACGGATATGCCAGACATAAATGTTGTTCACGAAGGAACAGAGTCAGAATCTTATAAGGTAAAATTAAAAACGGCGATGGCAGGTAACGAGTTACCGGATGTATTCTTTAACTGGGGATCAGGAACGATGAAGCCCTTTGTAGATGCAGGATTAGTACTTTCTCTTGACGAGTATATGACAGACGACATCAAGAGCAGAATTCTTGGGGGAACACTTGATAACTTTACTTTTGATGGAAAAGTATATGGTTATCCGTACAGTGTAGCAGTTGCTTCTTTATATATCAATACGGAACTGTTTGAGCAGAATCATGTGAAAGTACCAGAAACCTACGATGAATTTCTTAACGCAGTCGATGCATTCAAGTCAGCAGGGGTCACACCAATCTCACTTGGTGAAAAGGATTTATGGCCGGGGCTTATGATATTTGGTATTCATGCAATTCGCATGGCAGGTGCAGATGCATTTAATGCAGCATTGACGGGAGAAGCATCCTATGATACTCCAGAGCTTGTAAAAGCAGCCAAACTTGTACAGGAATTGTCTGTGCGCGGTGGATTTGGCGAAAGTGCATTGGGAACTTCAGAGGATGATGCAGTTGCAGCATTCAAGCAGGGGAAGGCAGCTATGATGTTTATGGGAAGCTGGCTGAACGGAGATTGCGAAGCAGAAGATGCAGCAGTGAAAGGGAAAATCGATGTTATCAAATTTCCTGTCATTGAAGGCGGAAAGGGAAATTCGGAAGAATTCCATGGAGGTTCTGGTGAGACCTTTCTGGTGAGCAGTAATACAGAGCACCCAGTAGAGGCAGCAGCAGTCGCACAGTATATTTGTGAGAAGATGTCTAAGGATCAATATTTAGCAGGTTCCGGTATGCCAGCATGGGAGGCTGATATGGGAGAGGCAGCAGTAAACCGCTTATCTTCAGAGATCGCAAATCTTACAAAGGATGCAACGGGATATGTATACTGGCTAGATTCCGTAACTGGGGGATCCAAAGCAGATACTTTAATGGATGAAATTTCTAAATTAATTGCTAATACAGAAACGCCAGAGGAATTTTGTAAAAATTTACAGAAAATGAATGAGTAATTGTATAAACATAGGCTTAAGGGATGCATCAACGGAATGGTTGGTGCATCACAACCTGGCTATCATCAATTCAACTGGTAATAGGAGAAAATTTTATGGATAGAATATTAAAAAATAAAAAAGCGTATTGTATATTCGTAATACCGGCATTTTTGATTTATTTTATTATGGCATTTGTTCCTATCATCATATCTGGTTATTATAGTACGTTGAATTGGGATGGAATAGGAGAAAAGGTATTTGTAGGAATTCAGAATTACATGAAAATGATACAAGAACCGAATTTTTTGATTTCGGTTCTAAATTCTCTGATCTTGGCAGTTGCATCTGTGGTAGGACAGCTGATTCCGGCTTTGTTTTTTGCAATTGTTCTTTCAAGAAATTTAAAAGGAGAGGGCATCTACAAAACAATTTTCTTTATTCCGGTATTGCTGTCTACCGTAGTAATCGGACAGTTGTTCCTGAAAATATATAATGCAGATTATGGTGCTTTAAATGCGCTTTTACAGATGTTTGGAATCCAGCCACAAGACTGGCTTGGTAATACCAAAATTTCGCTTATAGCAGCATTTTTCCCAATTATATGGCAATATATTGGTTATCATATGCTGATTTTATATACGGGAATCAAGGGAGTCCCCTCAGATATCTATGAAGCGGCACAAATTGATGGAGCCAATGAGCAGCAAATCGCATTTAGAATTACAATACCTCTTATTTTGAATACCATAAAAGTAAGTGTAACATTTGCAGTTATCGGTTCCTTGAAATTATTTGACTTGATTTGGGTATTAACAAAAGGGGGACCGCTTCATTCGACGGAAGTACCAAGCACATTGATGTATACAACAATATTTACAAGAATGGAATATGGGAGTGGCTGTGCAATAGCAATCTTTATTGTGCTTGAGTGTTTCTTGTTCTACTTCTTGATCGAGAAGTTCTTTTCAGCCGTTAATATTTCATACTAAATGAAGGGGGAGCCGATGAAAAAGATTAAAAAATATAAATGCATTTTACATATATTTTTAATTGCATTTGCAATGATACAGCTATATCCGTTAGTCTTTCTATTTTTCTTTTCGTTAAAAGATAACAAAGAAATCTATGGTGGAAATATTATGGGATTTCCGGAAAAATACCATTGGTCAAACTATGCAAACGCTTTATTTCATGCAAATGTGGGCCGGTATCTTTTAAACAGTATTTTTGTAACTGTTATTGTAATCATTGTCTCTGGCATACTTGCATGTATGGTATCCTATGCGATTGCACGTATGACATTAAAAATTAACTATTTTATCAAAACCTTTTTCTCTCTTGGTCTGATGATTCCGCTTCATGCTGTGCTGCTTCCAGTATTCATCATGCTGAAAAAGTTAAAGATGCTCGATTCTTATCAGGCATTGATTGTTCCATACATCGCTTTTGCGATGCCAATGGCAATTTTCTTTATGATCGGATTTTTTCAAACGATTCCAAAGGAAATGGAAGAATCGGCTTATCTCGATGGATGTGGAATCTATCAAACATTTTTCAGGATAATGCTGCCGCTTGTTAAGCCTGCAATTTCAACAATATCAATCTTTACATTTCTTTCTACATGGAATGAAATGATGTTTGCAATTACGTTCACCAATTCTGATAAATATCGTACGCTGACTGTTGGTATTATGCAAATGGTTGGAAAGTATACGACTGATTGGGGAACAATGGGGGCTGGACTTGTTATTGCAACGGCACCGACTATAGTCTTTTATCTGATTTTTAGCAAGCAGATACAGAGTGGAATGGTATCTGGTGCTGTTAAAGGTTAAAGGTTATGATCTGGCAGAGAAGCGGATTGGGAACATCCGCTTTGGCTTTAAGAAAAGGGGGATACATAGAATGAAGATTAAAAATCCGATTTTAAAAGGATTTAATCCGGACCCAAGCATCATACGGGTAGAAGACACTTACTATATTGCAACCTCCACCTTTGAGTGGTGGCCGGGGGTTCAGATTCATAAATCAAATAATCTGATACAATGGGAGCTGATTACGCACCCACTAAATGAGAAGCGTCTTTTAGATATGACTGGTAATCCGGATTCAGGGGGAATCTGGGCACCGGATCTGTCATGGAATAATGGAAAGTTCTATCTTGTCTACACGGATGTGAAGGTGACTGACGGTTCGTTTAAGGATTGTACCAATTATCTGATTACCGCTGAGGATATTATGGGGCCTTGGAGTGATCCGATTGTACTGAATACGGCAGGATTTGATGCTTCCTTATTCCATGATACCGATGGAAAAAAATATCTGGTCAACCAGTATTGGGATCCGAGGAGCTTTCATCATCCGTTCTATGGGATAATGTGTACGGAGTATTCGGAAGAAAAGCAGGCTTTGGTTGGAAAGCCATGGGTAATCTACCGGGGAACTGTAGAAAAATTTACAGAAGGACCGCATTTGTACAAAATAAATGGCTTTTATTATCTTTTCGTGGCACAGGGAGGTACGGTATACGCACATCAGGAACGTGTTGCCCGGGCAGTTTCCCTGAAGGGAGAGGAGTTTGAGACACAGCCAGGAGAAGCCTTTTTAACGACAGTCAATGCACCATTGCATCCGATCCAGAAGGCGGGGCACGGTTCACTTGTTTGTACACCGGAAGGAGAATGGTATTTTGCACATCTGATGGGGCGGCCGATACATCACAGCTATGAATCTTTGGTAGACCCGAGAGGCTGGTGTCCGTTAGGCCGGGAGACAGCAATTCAGAAAGTTATTTGGGATGATGGCGGCTGGCCGCACATTGTAGGAGGCCAGAATGGACTCGTTGAAGTAGATCCACCAAAAAATGTAGTAGAACCGGAAGAATTACAGAATGTGCAACAAAAGGATAATTTTGATGATCCGGTGTTGAATATTAATTTTCAAAATCTAAGGATACCATTACAAGAAGATGTCGTATCATTAAAAGACAGGCCCGGACATCTGCGGCTGTATGGGCATCAGTCACTGGCCTCTGCCTTTAAGCAGGCACATATTGCAAGGAGATGGCAGGATTTTTACTTTGACGCAGAGGTGAAAATGGCATACGAACCATGCAGCATCCAGCAGTTTGCAGGGCTGACCTGTTACTACAATACACAGAACTGGTCGTGTATTCAAATGACATGGAATGAACAGTACGGACGAGTGATAGATGTCGTCTGTACTGATCTTGGCAAGACCATAAGTGTCTTTCAGGAGCACCCGATACCAGTTAAAGACGATATAGAATATGTATATTTCAAGGTAGAAGTCCGTGAGATTTCCTATCAGTATTTCTATTCATTTGATGGAAATAACTGGAATGCAGTTCCATATCAGTTTGATTCAACTAAATTGTCGGATGAGTACATTAAGGCAGTATATGATGCCGCGTTTACAGGAGCGTTTGTGGGTATGATGAGCGTAGATGGACTGGGAACCAAGCTTCCGGCAGATTTTGATTATTTCAGTTATACGGCGCTAGACTTTTCAACTGATAAAATTTGATATTCTTATAATTAAAAAAGTTCTCTTTTTATATCCCCTTTTTATAATCTCGCACTGATTTACCAGTGTACTTCTTAAAACAACTGCTAAAGTAGTAGGCATCTGGTATGCCTACTGCTTCTGCTATCTGATAAACCTTTAAGTCTGTCTGGTCAATAAGCTGCAATGCATGTTCCATTCGCAGACGGTTTAAATATTTAGAAAAGGTAAATCCCAATTCCTGTTTAAAAACACGGCTTAAGTAGCTGGTATTCATATAAAATTTTTCTGCAATACTGTTTAGGGAAAGCTCCGGGTTTGCCATTTCCTTCTGGACATACTGCAAGACCTCCCAGAGAATCGTCTTACACTTGTTGGATCGATAGGTCGTAATTGCAGCTGACAGCTTATTTAGGTATACGCAGGTTCGATGACAGAGGTTTTCACTTATTGTCTCCGACAGAATCGACTGGAAAGAATCTTTTTCATGTTCAAATAGGTTATGGACTGGTATGCCTGCCTCATTTACTGCATTTATACCGGCAGATAACAAAGTAAGTGAGAGTAGACGCGTATGATCAATGTCTGCCAGGCCTGCATTTGTATCATAATAAAGACTGTGCAGCAAGTCATTCAGCTGATCATTAAGCCCTGCCTTTATGAAGAATTTCACATCATCTACATAGTCTGGCAGGAATGAGATAGTGGTAGTGACCACAGGACCCGTTGATTTGTAGACAGCAGCGGAATGACTGAGTGCGTAATGATTGAATTTTAAATCCTCAAGGCTTTCCTGGCAGGAGCGTGTCATTTGATGAATGTCATTGTAAGCATTCCCGATGCCAAAATATAAGTCAAGCCCTGACAACTGATGGATCGTCTGCTGAAGTTGTTCACAGATTGTATTGAGGATGACTTTTTCCGAATAAGAAAATAAAATCATGTGATGGTTATGATTAACTGTAACCTCTATATCTGAATAAGCCGATAAAAAGTTCTTTAAAAATTCCAGATATTTCATATCCTGTACAAGATGTTCTTCTTCTGTATAATCAAGCAAAGTGGAGGAGAGGATTTCGATTCGTGCAATCTGAATAAAGTTCGGAATGGGCCTTGGATAATAGTAGTAGGAGAGCTGTTTTTTTGAAACCGAGTTGCTGTTGTCCAAAAGCTCTAATAAAAATTTATCACGCAAAATGGAATGATTTTCTTTAAGGATACTTTTGAGGGAATCGAACTCGAGCAATTGGTCGCGTTCTTCCTGAATTTGCTTTTGCAGTTCTTCAAGGACAATTATTAAGTCGTTGTGGTTGATCGGCTTTAATAAAAAGTTTGAAATACCGATACGGATGCTTTTTTGCGCGTAATTGAATTCCCGGTAGGCAGTCAGAATGACAATTTTTATATAGGGAGATTTCTTTAGAACAAGCTTACTGAGTTCAAGTCCGTCCATATAAGGCATCTGGATGTCAGTAAATAAAATATCCGGAATATCCTCCTCGATTAATTCAAGCGCTTCCAGCGCAGAAGAGGCTTCGCCAATGATTTGTATTGGCATGCTTATTTGGTTCATGATGTCAATCAGATGTTTGCGGGCAAGCTTTTCATCCTCTACAACCATAATTTTTAGTGTATTAATATTTTTGTTAGAAGCTGAATCGTTTAAATTATTTGTCACATTGTTATGATTCATTCTCTGTTAAATCCTCCGTTGCACTCAGTGGTAGTGAAAATATAATTTCTGTTCCCTGATTGGGGGCGCTGATAATTTTGTAAACAGTATCACTTTCATAAAAAATCTGCAGACGTTCTACGGTCTTTCTCAGACCAAAGCTTTTTTTGTTGTTATCGATATTGGATTTGAGAACAGATTGAAGTTTTGTTTCATTCATACCGATGCCATCATCAAAAATGTGGAGCATCAGGTGCTCCGCTTTAATATATGCTCTTATCCTTATAATTCCATAGCCGCCAGTCGGCAGTATCCCATGGTAAAGAGAATTTTCTACAAGCGGCTGTATGACAAGCTTGGGAATCTGTAGTGATAGTGCATTCTCTTCAACCTCATAGATATCCTCAAAGATATCTTGAAAACGCATCTTCTGAAGCTTTAAATAATTCTGGACAATATGAATCTCGGTCTTGAGCGGAATAAACTCGCTTCCCTTACTGAGACTTTCCCGGTAATATTCAGAAAGCGAAATAATGAGGTCATATGCCGTATTATTTTGATTTGATTTTATCAGATAGGCAATGCCATTTAAGCTGTTGTATAAAAAATGCGGTTTGATTTGTTCTTGCATGATATTCAGCTCAAATTTGCGTAGTAGCTTTTGTTCTTTGATTTTGGCTTCAAGCAGAGAATGTATCTGAGAGATCATTTCGTTATAGGATTGTTGGAGGCTTCCGATTTCATCATTATATTTTGTAAGATGGACAGGTTTTAATTTCCCCTGTTCGGTACGCTTCATTGCAAGGTTGAGATTGTAAACAGGTTTTGTAATAAAGTGTTTTGTTGTAAATGCAATCAAAAGAAAAGCGATCATGCAGGACAACATGGTAAAGAAAAAAATAAGCAGGAATGGTATGTATTCTTTGAAGTAGCTTGTATAGCGTGTTGCGCTGAAATAGTACCAGTCGAGGGAAGCGTTGTAGTGTTTAAGTATCAGATATCGTTTTCCGTCAAGCAAAAGTGACTGGTAAGCTGGTATCTCACCAGGCAAAGCCGTAGAAAAGTGTGAGCGCAGTATGTCATCAGAAAAATTCAGAATCATATAATTCGATGACATGACACAGATATCAGAGTAATTTTCTTTTGTGCTTTTGGAAAATGTGAAGAGAGAGGATAACGGGATATTAATAATCATATAACCGACTGGTTTTGCACTTTCCGTATTATTAATAAGGCGTATCATTGACAGATATCGTTCTCCGTCTGAAAAATCAAGGCAATTATCGGCATTAACTGTATAGAGAGGAGAACCATGCAGAGACTTTACCTTTTCATACCAGTTCGTTTCACACGGATAAGTCATATTCATCTTCGGGAGATTATAGCGGGCGGCAGCTTCATAATGTCCGTTTTCGCTAATGAAGAAGATAGAAGTCGCAAGCGGCATGGACTCGAGTGCAAGATAAAGTGTGGTGCGCAGCTGCTTGTTCATAAGGGCACTATAATCCGTTTGGCTGCCTTCACTCGTATAGTTCTGTATAACGGAATTTCCCATTGTATATCCGGATATCTTAGATATCGAATGTAAGGAGGTATCTACATTCTGGTAAATAGCATCCAGATTCTGCATTGCAAGAGCAGTAATTGTGTTTTGGGCTGTGTAGTTATAAAAAATATGAAGAATAATAATATTACAGAGCATAAAAAAACTAATGATAAAAATATAGAGAATATTGAACTTGGAAGCAAGATTGCGATTGCCGAATGAATCCTTAAAATGTCTGATATAAAGGTCTGGTTTTCGTAATAAAGATTTTTTCTTCATAGACATGTCCTCCGCACTTCTGAAGAAATTGAAGTTATCTCATTAATAATATACATCTTAAATCCAGCCAATACAAGAATTTTTGATATTTTTACTTATAGTTTATTAGGAGAAAGTGTTTTAAAGTAAAAAAAACATAAAAAGTGTGCATGATTTTTCATTTGTTTTGTGATAAAGATAAATTATGATAGAAGCAGAAAATAAAAGGAGGATGAGAAAATGAAAAAGCAAAGAAATAAGTTATTGAAACATCTATGGAGCTTTTTGCTGGTTTTTGCAATGGTTATGTCTGTGGGAAATGCAAATATTTATGCAGAAACATCTTCGGGAACCAAAGCAACGGATAAGTATTACAATGTGAATCAGGGCTATGGGGATGAACCCTGGATTGTATGCAGACCGGATAACAATTATCCAGGCAGAAATCAGTGTCTTTCACCAAGACTTGTAGAGGGGGCTGACGGTGCGCTATACTGTACTTTTGAATGGGGGGAAAGAGGTGCATCCGGCGAATACGTATTTCCAATCTATAAAAGTATAAATAAAGGAAGGACTTGGGAAAAGATCAGCGAGATCAATAACGATGACAGCATTCATCCGGATCTGTGGCTCAATGCACAGACAGGAGAGGCCGAAACAGAAAATGCCGACGGTGCAAAGCTATATCAGTGGCAGTTGCATAACTGCCCCCAGCTTTTCGTGTTACCTGAGAAAATGGGAGATATCCCGAGGGGAGCACTAATCTGTGCTGGTAATGCCGTAACCATTGAAAAGGATGCAGCAAAGGTATCGGATGCAGGAGACGGTGGATTATGGAAAACCTCACTTGATATGTATTACAGTGTGGACGGAGGCGTTACCTGGTCCTATCTTAGTACAATTGCTGAGGGGGGAAGGAATATTATGGGATATGACCCGATTTGGGAGCCATTCCTTCTGTGGCATGAGAATCAGCTCATATGTTATTTTTCAGATGAAAGGGTATATAATTATAGAAATAATCAGAAGCTTGTCCACTGTACGACGACGGATGGCATTCACTGGAGTGAAACCGTTGATGATGTTGCATTTGCCGGAAATAATAAACGTCCGGGTATGCCAATAGTGACAAAGCTTGAAAATGGAAAGTGGATGATGGTTTACGAAGGGGTTGGCATAAGCCGTCCATTTACTTCCTTCTTCAAGATTTCTGACGACCCGCTGAAGTGGAATCCAAGTGAAACAGGAGAGGTGCTCTGGCGGAGTGGCAGTCCATATGTTACTACACTTTCCGATGGAACAATTGCAGCAGGCACCAGTGCAACCGGTGATATTTTATTAAATACCAAAAAAGATGGAACAGGTACCTGGGTTCCGCGTCATACAGGTGCCCCTGCTGGATATAACCGATGTTTTGTACAGCTTTCCAGCGGCGAACTTCTTGTAGTCGGAAGTACAGCTGCGTTTGGAAATGGACAGAAGGATTCCTATGTTTATGTAAAATCATTGGATATAAATACAGATTTAAAGGTTGATGAGCTGGAAGAAATGACATTTATACAAAATGAGACAGATGGTAAAGTAGCAGGTGTTTGGCAGAGTTCTCTGAACGCAGGTGCAAATGTAGTCTTATGGGATAATACAAATGCAGCAGACCAGTTATGGCTCCTGAACCGGCAGACTGACGGAACCTATTATATCAAAAATGGGAATTCAGGGAAGTTTATGACACAGCAGATAAATGAGGAGGGAAGCAATTTAATTCAGGAGGACTTTGATAAAAGTAATTCGATGCAGAGTTGGAGTATAGAGGAAGATGACGGTAAATTTCTTATTAAAAATAATGCTACAAATATGTATATCAGCCGAAATCCCAATTCAGATGAGGTAAAACTTATTCTGACGGGAACGTTATCGGGAGATAACTCAAAGTGGATATTTACCAATAGTGTGGGTTTGGCAAATTAATTTATACAAAAATGAGGTCGGTAGTTTATATGTTACTCCAGCATCCTAAAGCTTATGGAGAAAATAGGTTTGCAGGGCTGGCATACCATCAAAGTTTTCCACCCTTTTTAAAGGGGCTGTCGCACTAAGTAATTAGTGCCCAGCTCCTTTTTCATGCTCAGTGCATTTATCAACTGAAACTGCCACTTAATATCGACTACATAATCCCAGATAATGATTCGGTGCGTCTGCTAAGTCAAATTGTAGAGGAGATGGATATTTCGGATTTATTCAGGATTTTTTATGCTTTCTAGAATATTCCTTCAATTCCTTTAGCGCATCTCCAAAAACCCGGGAAGAAGCGGTAGGATTCCGGCGAAGGATTCCTTTTCGGTAAAAGCCTAAGTATTTGCTTAGCTTCTCCTTGTTCTCTGTCAGTGACTGCAGCCGCTCCATAAGTGCGGATTCTTTTAAAGCGCTGGTGGTTTCCGCTTTTAAGTTGGTGATCTTAACCAGAGTCTCGGTCTTAAACTCGGATACTTTTTGTGTGGTCTCTGCTTTTAGCAGAGCCATCTGTACCTGAACCTCTTCCAGCTCCGCTTTGATCTTTGTCATGGATTCCAGTATCCGTCCAAGGTCCAGGGCCTCTTTTACGGAACGGATGGTGTCGATGATGAAGATGACTGAAATGATCAGGACCAGTGTGATGCAGGCAGTACTGTTTAATGGAAGAACCAGCCACTCCATAGGGCGGTGGACCACTTCAGTCAGAAGAATGGTTAAAAGCCCCCATGCAAGGGAGGTTCCAAGACATACATATCCGTTGATATTAAAAGGGTTATTGGAATAATCCCAGTATTTCATTTTAAACAGCCGTTCCATGACATAGCCTGTGACATATTCCAACACAGAAGCTCCTGCCATACCGAACAGAAACACCAAAAGCAGATTGCCTTTAACCGGAAGGGAGAGCCACAGCATGGCAATGGCCCCGCTTCCGTACAGAGGAAGAAGGGGGAGTCTTAAAAATCCACGGTTTACAAAGTGAAGGCTTCTTACGGAAACATAGGTTGATTCAATTATCCAGCCAATAAAACAATAGATGAAAAAAAACAGCAGCCATTGATACCAAGTGTAAACGTACATAAGCGAAACCTCTTTCTTTCATAATTCATCTTGGATTTATCATATACGGTTTTGTCCTAATTTGCAACTCAAAAAGACTGCGAAAACAGAAAGACCGAAAGGAACCGTGGTTCATACTTTCTATAGAGTTATTCCCCCCGAAAGAAACAATCAAACCATCTGACTCCAAATAAAAAAATGCTTTGCAGAAAATAGCTTTTTACTTGCCTTAATTGCTTCTGTCATGTAGAATTATGATGTTTCATGGAATTACAGGTGCAGGGCGGTTAAAGCCGCGGTGCGCAAGATAATTGATTGCAGTTACCAAGAATAAGGAGTTTTTTATGAGCATATTAAACGTAGAGCATCTGACCCATGGATTTGGTGACAGGGCTATTTTTCAGGATGTTTCCTTCCGCCTCTTAAAGGGAGAACACATTGGTTTGATTGGAGCCAATGGGGAAGGCAAATCAACATTTATGAATATTATAACCGGAAAGCTGCAGCCGGACGAAGGAAAGGTGGAATGGGCGAAAAGTGTGCGGGTTGGCTATCTGGACCAGCATACGGTTTTAGAAAAAGGGATGACCATCCGGGAGGTGCTTAAAAATGCTTTTGCCTTTTTATTCCAGATGGAAGAGCAGATGAATGAAATCTGTGACAAGATGGGAGATGCAGACGAGGAAACTATGACGTCCATGATGGAGGAGCTTGGAACCATTCAGGATCTTTTGATGGCACATGACTTTTACGTCATTGATTCCAAGGTGGAAGAAGTGGCAAGAGCTTTAGGGCTGACAGATATGGGACTGGATAAGGATGTGACAGAATTAAGCGGCGGCCAGAGAACCAAGGTGCTTCTTGGTAAGCTTTTGTTAGAAAAGCCGGATATCCTTCTTCTTGACGAGCCGACCAACTACCTGGATGTGGTGCATATTGAATGGCTGAAACGCTATCTTCAGGAATATGAGAATGCATTTATCCTGATTTCCCATGATATTCCGTTTTTAAACAGCGTGGTCAATATCATTTACCATATGGAAAACCAGAATCTGGACCGGTATGTGGGAGATTATGAAAAGTTCCAGGAGGTATATGCGGTCAAACGCTCCCAGCTGGAAGCTGCTTATAAGCGCCAGCAGCAGGAGATTGCAGAACTGGAGGATTTTGTGGCCCGCAACAAAGCCCGGGTATCTACCCGGAATATGGCCATGTCCAGACAGAAGAAGCTGGATAAGATGGAAGTCATCGAGCTGGCAAAGGATAAGCCGAAGCCGGAATTTCATTTCGTGGAGGCCAGGACAGCCGGAAAGATGATCTTTGAAACAAAGGATATGGTGATCGGTTATGAGGAACCTTTGTCAAGGCCGTTGAATTTAAACATGGAGCGGGGAGAAAAAGTGGTTTTAGTAGGTGCAAACGGCATCGGAAAGACGACTCTGTTAAAAAGCATACTGGGACTTGTTCCGTCTATAAGCGGGAGTGTGGAATTGGGAGATTACCTGTCCATCGGTTATTTTGAACAGGAGATGGCGCCCGGCAACACGACCACCTGTATTGAAGAAATATGGAAAGAGTTCCCTTCCTACACGCAGTACCAGGTCCGTTCGGCTCTGGCAAAATGCGGTCTGACCACCAAGCACATCGAAAGCCAGGTCCGTGTTCTCAGCGGCGGGGAACAGGCAAAGGTGAGATTATGTAAACTTCAAAACAGGGAAACCAATGTACTTTTACTGGATGAGCCGACCAACCATCTGGATGTGGAAGCGAAAGAAGAGTTAAAAAGAGCCTTAAAAGAATATAAGGGCAGTATTCTTTTGATCTGTCACGAACCGGATTTTTACGAAGGGCTGGCAACCAGAGTCATAGACTGCAGGGATTGGGCGTTGAGACTGTCCTGATAAATAGAAAAAACATAAAAACAGAGCCCGGGAACCATTATGGTGGACCGGACTCTTCTTTTTACACGTTCAATTAGAAATGTAAGTATATATGTTCATTTCGTTATTTTAGGGGGGCCGGACGGTTTTACCCGTCCGGTATGAGTATGAAAAAGCTTTGTGATTTCAAGTAAGTTACTTGAAACAAAAGGCCCGTCATCCTTTCGGATAACGTATTATCAGTATACTAATAAATTGTGACAAAAATGTGTACGGCAGATTAAAAAATAATAAAGATAATAAAAATAAAAAAACCCCTTTAAAAACATAGGGTTATTGTATATAATAGGATAGAAACTGCGACCTAATTTGCGAATTAAACATAAATTTGACGATAAAAGAAGCTTTGGGAACAGGATACAGCAATCAGGAGGAAGAATGATTATGATGTCCAATGATATAGGAATTGACTTGGGTACAGCCAGCATACTGGTATATATTAAAGGCAAGGGAGTGGTGCTAAAAGAACCATCTGTCGTTGCCATTGACCGTGATACGAATAAAATCAAAGCCATTGGTGAAGAGGCAAGACTTATGATCGGAAGAACTCCGGGAAATATTGTTGCAGTCAGACCTTTGCGTCAGGGCGTCATCTCCGATTACACTGTCACAGAAAAAATGCTGAAGTATTTTATTAATAAAGCGGTAGGGAAAAAGACATTAAGAAAGCCAAGAATCAGTGTCTGTATCCCAAGCGGTGCCACAGAAGTAGAAAAAAAGGCGGTTGAGGATGCGACTTACCAGGCAGGGGCAAGGGAAGTAACGATCATTGAAGAACCGGTTGCGGCTGCAATCGGAGCCGGAATTGATATTTCAAAAGCCTGCGGGAACATGATCGTTGACATCGGCGGCGGAACTTCCGATATTGCGGTAATTTCTCTTGGAGGAACCGTAGTGAGCACCTCCATTAAGGTAGCCGGAGATGATTTCGATGAAGCACTTGTCCGTTATATGCGTAAAAAGCACAACCTTTTAATTGGAGAAAGGACTGCGGAAGAAATCAAGATCAACATTGGTGCAGCATACCGCAGGCCGGAAGTTCTGACTATGGAAGTCCGCGGACGGAATCTGGTTACCGGTCTTCCAAAGACGATTGTAGTTACTTCTGACGAGACTCTTGACGCATTAAAAGAACCGGCCATGCAGATCGTGGATGCCGTTCATAACGTGTTGGAGCGTACTCCACCGGAACTGGCAGCCGATATTTTTGACCGTGGAATCGTACTTACAGGTGGCGGTGCCCTCTTAAGCGGTCTTGATGCCCTGATCGAAGAAAAGACAGGCATTACGACGATGATCGCCGAAGACCCTCTTACGGCAGTAGCGATTGGGACCGGTAAGTTCATCGAGTTTACTCATGGCGGAGATAGTAAAAGAGAATTTTAATAATTATGTAGGAACAGTCCATCTGACTGCTTGAAAGACGGCCCTGCCGGTATCTTAAGATTCCGGCAGGGATTGTTTTGGAGCAGTCTGTCTGTATTTGTGGGAGGAACCATGGCAACAGTCTGCGGATTTGTAGAAAGAATTAAATACAGGAACGAAGACAACGGCTATACGGTCTTAAGCCTTGTGAATGAAGGGGAAGAGTACACCCTTGTTGGAAATTTTCATTACATAAGCGAGGGCGAACGGATCGAGGCTGTGGGAGCCATGACCGAGCATCCGGTTTACGGGGAACAGATGACGGTGGAAAGCTACGAGATCAAGGCACCGGAGGATACAGCGGCCATGGAACGTTATCTTGGGTCCGGGGCCATCAAAGGGGTCGGCGCAGCTCTTGCTTCCAGGATTGTCCGGCGTTTTAAGGCCGATACCTTCCGGATTATGGAAGAGGAGCCGGAACGGCTTTCCGAAGTAAAGGGAGTCAGCGAGAAGATGGCCATGTCCATCTCCCAGCAGATAGAACAGAAAAAAGAGATGCGGCAGGCCATGATGTTTCTGCAGGAGTATGGAATATCCATGAATCTGGCGGTTAAGATCTATCAGGAATACGGTCCCAGGCTTTACGGTGTGATCAAGGAAAATCCTTACCAGATGGCCGATGATATTCCCGGTGTGGGATTTAAGATGGCCGATGAGATTGCCAGAAAAGTGGGGATTTTCACGGATTCTGATTTCCGGATCAAATGTGGGGTTTTGTATACCCTTTTACAGGCGACAGGAAATGGACATACCTATCTGCCGGAAGAAGATCTGCTTTGCCAGTCTTCAGAGCTGTTAAAGGTGGACCGCCAGTTTATTGAAAAGCATCTGATGGACATGCAGCTGGATAAACGTCTTGTCATTCGGGAAACCGAAGGAAAGCGTGTGGTCTATGCGTCCCAGTATTATTATATGGAACTGAACACAGCGAAGATGCTCCATGATCTGAATATCCGGGGGAGCATGCCGGAGGAAGAGATCCGCAGCAAACTGTTAAAGATCCAGAAAGAGGAGCAGATCGAGCTGGATGAAAAGCAGGTAAAAGCTGTGGTAGAGGCGGTGAACAGCGGACTTCTCATCGTTACGGGAGGGCCTGGTACCGGAAAGACAACTACCATTAATACCATTATCCGCTTTTTTGAGAGCGAGGAGATGGAGATATTGCTGGCAGCTCCTACAGGCAGAGCGGCAAAGCGTATGACAGAAGCCACCGGTTATGAGGCAAGGACCATTCACCGCCTGCTGGAACTGACCGGAGTTCCTGACGAACGGTCTGCTGCCATGCATTTTGAAAGAAATGAAGAGAATCCGCTGGATGCGGATGCAGTCATTATCGACGAGACTTCCATGGTAGACATTCATTTGATGCAGTCACTTTTAAAAGCCATTAATCCAGGCACCAGATTGATTCTGGTGGGGGATGTAAACCAGCTTCCCAGTGTGGGGCCCGGTAACGTCCTTCGTGATATGATCGAGTCTCAGTGCTTTAACGTGGTTATGCTGACTAAGATTTTCCGTCAGGCGACCCAGAGTGATATTGTGGTCAATGCCCATAAGATCAATGGAGGAGAATTGATTCCCCTCGGCAAAAAGAGCAATGACTTCCTATTTATTAAGAGGGAAGATCCCAACGCCATTATCAATGCCATGATCACGCTGATCCACGACAAGCTTCCCGGCTATGTTCATGCAGACCCCTATGACATACAGGTTTTGACCCCTATGAGAAAGGGTGCCATTGGAGTGGAGCGGCTGAATGCCATCTTGCAGGAATACTTAAATCCGCCGTCGGAGGAGAAACTCCAGAAGGAAACCTCCGGAGTCATATACCGGGTGGGGGATAAGGTCATGCAGATCAGGAATAACTACAATATCGAGTGGGAGGTCCGCAACAGTTACGGAATACCCATAGACAAGGGCACTGGCATTTATAATGGAGATATTGGAGTTATCCGGGAAATCAACAACTTTGCAGAACTGGTCACCGTGGAGTTTGACGAAGGCCGTCTGGTGGAGTACAGCTTTAAGCAGCTGGAGGAGCTGGAGCTTGCCTATGCCATTACCATCCACAAATCCCAGGGAAGTGAATATCCGGCGGTTGTCATTCCCGTATATTCAGGCCCCCGGATGCTCATGACCAGGAATCTGATTTACACTGCGGTCACAAGGGCAAGATCCTGTGTCTGTCTGGTGGGAGCTCCTGAGGTCTTTCAGGAAATGGTAAATAACGAAACAGAACAGCGCAGATATTCCGGCTTAAAAGACAGGATCTGTGAGATCAACCAGCTTTCATAAATATTCTACAGGCGGGAAGTCCTCTTCCTGCCTGTCTGACCATTCTTACATTCAAGGAGAATCCTTTCTGATGAATCTTTCCTTTTTCATAGATTTACTCTTTCCCAGACGCTGCCCCGTTTGTGACGGCATCGTCATGCCAAAGGGCAGGCTGATCTGCCAGGAGTGTATTCGTAAATTATCGGTGGTAAAAGGGCCGGTCTGTAAAAAGTGCGGCAAAGAAGTCATGGCACCAGAGATCGAATACTGCTTTGACTGTGTAAAGCATAAGCGGACCTTTGAATATGGGCTTGCTCTTTTTAACTATGGGGAAACGGCAAGAAAATCCATGGCAAAAATCAAATATAAGAACAAAAGGGAATACCTGGATTTTTACGGAGAAGCGGTGGCCGTCCGTTACGAAGGTCTGATTCGCAGAATGGATGCCCAGGTATTGGTTCCTGTGCCTGTGCATCCAACAAGGAAAAAAGAACGTGGGTTTAATCAGGCGGAGCTTTTAGCCTGCCGGATCGGGGAATATCTCTCCATTCCGGTTTCCTCCGGGCTTCTTGTCCGTAATAAGAAAACCATGCCCCAAAAGGGCTTAGACCCGTCAGGGAGACTAAAAAATCTGGAGCAGGCATTTGCAGCAGGCGAAGTGCCGGAAGGTGTGGAAGGAGTAATACTGGTGGACGATATTTATACCACCGGGAGCACTGTGGAAGCCTGTACCAGAGTCTTAAAAAAGGCCGGGATAAAGAGAATTTATTTCCTTACAATTTTCATTGGACGAGGCCAATAGAATGATGTATGATAAGATTAATTACACCCAGGAGGAATGCATATGATTATCAGAACCGCAGAAGAAAAAGATATGCCCCAATTACTTGATATCTATAATTATGAGGTAGAACATGGATTTGCTACCTTTGATCTGACCCCTAAAAGTATGGAAGAACGGATGGTGTGGTTTCGTGAGCATAACGTGGAGAACCACCCGTTGATCGTAGCAGAAGCAGACGGTAAAGCCGTAGGTTATGCAAGCCTTTCTTCCTACCGCCCCAAGGAAGCCTATAAGACCACTGTGGAGCTGTCCGTCTATGTGGACAGGGAGTACCGCCGCAAAGGCATTGCCGGAAAACTGACATCCCGCATTATAGAGATTGCAAGGGAACGGGACGATATACATACCGTTATATCTGTGATCACAGGAGGAAATGAAGCCAGCTGCCTTCTCCATGAGCATCTGGGGTTTGTACACTGTGGGACGATGAAAGAAATGGGCATGAAATTTGGTAAAATGCTTGATATTGTCAATTACCAGTTGATGGTATAGAAAGGAAGGAATTGTTATGAGCCAGATGGGCGGGTTTTATACCTCAGGCCAGTTCGCCAAAAAAGCCAATGTTTCCATTCGGACTGTCCGGTATTATGACAAGCAGGGGCTGTTAAAGCCAGCAGGGATGAGCGAAGGCGGATACCGCCTGTATACAGATTCCGATTTTGCCAAGCTCCAGAAGATTCTTTCTTTAAAATATCTGGGCTTTTCTTTGGATGAAATCCGTTCCATTACCATTAATGACGATGACAATGATTATGTAGAAGCGTCCCTCCGTCTTCAGCTGAATTTGATCCGCAAGCGGATCGAGCATTTAAAGCTGGTGGAGCAGACCCTGACAGAGACTTCCAGACTTGTTACGGACAACCAGGCCGTAGACTGGAATAAGATCCTTCATCTGATTCATATTACCAACATGGAAAAGTCCCTTGTGGAGCAGTATAAGGATGCGGCCAATATAAACATCCGAATTGGATTACATAAAAAATATACCAAAAATCCTTTGGGCTGGTTCCAATGGCTCTACGGTTTGATGGAGCCTCTCAATGGGAAAAACATTCTGGAGCTTGGCTGCGGCAACGGAGAGCTTTGGCTTGCCAATCAAAAAAGGATTCCCCGGAATGCCCATATCTGCCTTTCTGATGTATCCAAAGGCATGATCCGGGACGTGGAGGAGAATTTGAAAAATATTCCCGGTGATTTTTCCTTTGAGGTATTTGACTGCCGCCAGATTCCCAAGCCGCAAGACAGCTATGACCTTGTGATTGCCAACCATGTTCTGTTTTATGTATCCAATCTTGATGCGGCTTTCAGTCAGGTGGAACAGGTCTTAAAGCCGGGTGGGGTATTTTGCTGCAGTACCTACGGCCGCGACCATATGAAGGAGATCAGCCAGCTGGTTAAGGAATTTGATTCCAGGATCGCATTATCGGAAGTGAATCTCTATGATGTTTTTGGACTTGATCATGGAGAGGAGCTTTTAAAGTGCCGTTTTCGCCTGGTGGAAAAGAAAGAATATGACGATCATCTGGAAGTCAGTGATGCCGGAGCACTGATGGAATACATTTTATCCTGTCATGGCAATCAACAGGAGTACTTAAGCGACCGCTATGAGGAGTTCCGTGAATTTCTGGAGAAAAAGATGGAAAAGAAGGGATATATCCATATTACAAAGCAGGCAGGTGCATTTCGTTGCATAAAATAAAGAAATATTGGAAAAACACTTGACCGTGACCTTACGTCACCCTGTATGATGGTATCATGAATTGATATGGAGGAATAGCAAAATGAAGGGAATTATTCTTGCCGGAGGCTCCGGCACAAGACTTTACCCGCTTACCATGGTAACTTCAAAACAGTTACTGCCGATTTATGACAAACCAATGATTTATTATCCCCTGTCCGTACTTATGAATGCAGGCATACGGGATATTCTTATCATCTCCACACCCGATGATACTCCAAGATTTGAAGCACTTTTAGGAAATGGTGTCCAGTTTGGAATTCAGCTATCTTACGCGGTGCAGCCGTCCCCGGACGGTCTGGCTCAGGCATTTATTATCGGAGAGGAATTCATCGGTGACGACAGCGTTGCCATGATCCTTGGTGATAATATTTTCGCAGGCCATGGACTGAACAAGCGCCTGTTGAATGCTGCCAACAAAAAGGACGGAGCGACTGTATTCGGCTATTACGTAGATGATCCGGAACGCTTTGGCATCGTGGAATTTGATTCTGACGGCAAAGCGGTTTCGATTGAAGAAAAGCCCGAAAATCCAAAAAGCAATTACTGTGTGACAGGTCTTTATTTCTATGATAATAAGGTCGTGGAATATGCGAAGAATTTAAAACCGTCGGCCAGAGGAGAACTGGAGATCACGGATTTAAACCGTATTTACTTAGAAGAAGGAAAGCTTGATGTGGAACTTTTGGGCCAGGGCTTTACATGGCTTGATACAGGAACCCATGAGTCCCTTGTGGATGCCACCAACTTTGTCCGCACCATGGAGACCCATCAGCATAGAAAAATTGCCTGCTTAGAGGAGATCGCATATTTAAATCACTGGATCACAAAAGATCAGCTTATGAAGAGCATTGAGCCTTTAAAGAAGAACCAGTACGGACAGTATCTGATGGATGTCCTTGCCGGTAAATACATTGACAAACTGCACGGTTAATTCATATCAGGAGGAACACAACCATGAAAATTATCGTTACCGGAGGCGCCGGATTCATCGGCGGAAATTTTGTACACCATATGGTAAATAAATACCCGGAGTATCAGATCATCAATCTGGATCTTTTGACTTATGCGGGAAACCTTGAGACACTAAAGCCTGTAGAGGATAAGCCAAACTATAAATTCGTAAAAGGTGACATTGCAGACAGAACCTTTATTTTTGATTTATTTGAAAAGGAAAAGCCGGATATGGTAGTAAACTTTGCGGCAGAAAGCCACGTAGACCGTTCCATTACCGACCCGGAATCCTTTGTAAGAACCAATGTTATGGGAACGACAACGCTGCTTGATGCCTGCCGGACCTATGGTATTAAGCGGTATCATCAGGTTTCTACCGATGAGGTTTACGGAGACCTTCCTTTAGACCGCCCGGACTTATTCTTTACCGAAGAGACCCCTCTTCATACTTCAAGCCCCTATTCCTCTTCGAAAGCAAGCGCAGACCTTTTTGTCCTGGCTTATCAGAGAACGTTTGGGCTCCCTGTGACCATTTCCAGATGTTCCAATAACTATGGTCCTTATCATTTTCCAGAGAAGCTGATTCCGTTGATCATCAGCCGTGCGCTGGCAGATGAGGAATTGCCTGTGTACGGAACCGGGGAGAATGTAAGAGACTGGCTTCATGTTTCCGATCACTGTGAGGCCATTGATTTAATCATTCACAAAGGAAAAGAAGGAGAAGTCTATAATGTAGGCGGGCACAATGAGCGCACCAATTTAGAGGTTGTGAAGACAATTTTAAAAGCGCTTAATAAGCCGGAAAGTTTAATCAAATACGTGACAGACCGTCCGGGCCATGACAGACGTTACGCCATTGATCCGGCAAAGCTTGAGAACGAACTTGGCTGGAAGCCGAAATATAACTTTGAAACCGGAATCCGCCAGACCATTCAGTGGTATCTGGATAATGAAGACTGGTGGAAGCATATTATAAACGGAGAGTATCAGAACTATTTTGACAGCATGTACGGAAAACGCTTATAAATTTCATCTGTAAAGTGAGGCAGCTATGAAAGTATTTGTTACTGGCGTAAAGGGCCAGCTTGGATTCGATATAATGAACGAACTGAAGAAACGGGGACATGAAGCCATCGGTGTGGACATTGAAGAAATGGACATTACGGATGAGGAAAGTGTGAACCGTGTCATCAAAGCAGCAGCGCCTGATGCCGTGATTCACTGCGCCGCTTATACGGCTGTTGATGCGGCAGAAGACAATGAAGAACTGTGCCGGAAGGTCAATGCTGCCGGCACCGGATACATTGCAAGGGTATGCCGGGAGCTGGATATCAAGCTGATGTACATCAGCACAGATTACGTATTTAACGGTCAGGGAACAAGACCCTGGGAACCGGATGATAAAAGGGAACCGCTGAATGTTTACGGTCAGACCAAATACGAGGGAGAACTGGCCATCGAAGAGATCCTGGAAAAGTATTTTATCGTACGCATTGCATGGGTATTCGGTGTGAACGGCAAAAACTTTATTAAAACCATGCTGAACCTTGGCAAGACCCGCGATAAGCTTACGGTAGTTGCCGACCAGATCGGTTCTCCTACCTATACGTATGATCTTGCGCGCCTTCTTGTGGATATGATCGAGACCGAGAAATACGGCCGCTACCATGCAACCAACGAGGGATTGTGCAGCTGGTATGAGTTTGCTTGCGAAATCTTTAAGCAGGCAGGAATGAATGTTACGGTTGAGCCTGTAAGCTCCGATCAGTTTCCGGTCAAGGCAAAACGGCCCATGAACAGCCGCATGAGCAAGGATAAGCTTGATGAAAACGGCTTTGTCCGCCTGCCCTCCTGGCAGGATGCACTGGCAAGATATCTGACAAAGATCGAGTACTAGAATATTCACGGGAAACTTTTTACTTGCTTTTTAAAGTTTCCCGTGTTATAATGTCAAACGTTATAATTTCACGGTTTTTCTAAAAAAAGATTGACGAATCCTGCCCCATATGTTATAGTGATTGGGCGAATGGAAGAGCTTAGGTCTTTTTTTTATGCTCAAAAATGTTTACAGCGGAAAAAAAGGGACTGAAACACAACAACGAAAATTTAAGTGGAGGTGGAAGTCGTGCGCACAAAAATCACACTGGCATGTACTGAATGCAAACAGCGTAATTACAACATGACCAAGGATAAGAAGACTCATCCGGACAGAATGGAAACCAAAAAGTATTGCAGATTCTGTAAGAGCCATACAATGCACAAGGAAACAAAGTAATCAGCTTGTAAAGGATGTGAAATTATGGGAGATACAGTGAACAACGAGGGTACTCAGAAGAAGAACTTTTTTAAAGGTCTGAAAGCTGAGTTTTACAAAATCGTTTGGCCTGACAAAGATACCGTAACGAAACAGACGATCGCTGTTGTATCAGCATCGATTGCTTTAGGACTGATTATTGCGATTATTGATCTGATCATCAAGTTTGGTCTCAGTTTTATCTTATAATTCGTAAGGGTTAAGGTGAGTTTATGTCAGAAGCACATTGGTATGTAGTCCATACCTATTCAGGTTATGAGAACAAAGTAAAAGTCGATATTGAGAAAACAATCGAAAACAGAAACTTGCAGGATCAGATTCTGGAAGTATCGGTTCCGCTTGAAGCTGTCATTGAAATTAAGAATGGCGTTGAAAAAAAGGCCGATAAAAAAATGTTTCCCGGCTACGTACTGATTCACATGGTCATGAATGATGACACATGGTATGTGGTACGTAATACCCGAGGAGTGACAGGCTTTGTAGGTCCTGGATCAAAACCGGTTCCTCTGACAGAAGAAGAGATGGAGAAACTTGGGTTCAAGAACGAAGAGTTCATTGTTGGCTTTGAAGTGGGAGATACCGTTGTGGTAACTTCCGGTGCATGGAAAGATACTGTTGGTGCCATCAAGTCCATCAACGAAGGTAAGAAGACCATCACCATTAACGTTGAGATGTTCGGCCGGGAGACTCCGGTGGAATTAAACTTCAGCGAGATAAAGAAGATGTAACAAGTAAAAGCGGCTTATACAGGTGTATAGGCTCGTGGGAGGGAAATCCCCGACAATACCACATTATTTAGGAGGTGCCTAATTATGGCAAAGAAAGTAACAGGATATATCAAATTGCAGATTCCAGCAGGGAAGGCTACACCAGCTCCTCCTGTAGGTCCGGCTCTTGGACAGCATGGTGTAAACATTGTACAGTTTACAAAGGAATTCAACGCGAGAACAGCTGATCAGGGTGATTTAATCATTCCGGTTGTTATCACTGTTTATGCTGACAGAAGCTTCAGCTTCATAACCAAGACTCCGCCAGCTGCTGTATTGTTAAAGAAAGCTTGTAAGCTTAAATCCGGATCTGCAACTCCGAATAAGACAAAAGTAGCTACGATTTCCAAAGCCGAATTACAGAAGATTGCTGAACTTAAGATGCCAGATTTAAATGCTGCATCTGTTGAGACAGCTATGAGCATGATCGCTGGTACCGCAAGAAGTATGGGTATCACCGTTGAGGAATAATTTTCTTGGCAAAGTCAGGCGCAGTGCCGGATGAGTTTGGAAAATCATCTTTTGGGCAAACAGAACTGCCTTTTTTGCAGTCGGCGAAGTTTTAAAACGTGGGAGGGAAAATCCCCGACAATACCACTAGGAGGTTATTTAGAATGAAAAGAGGAAAAAGATACGCAGAGGCAGCTAAGACAGTAGATCGTACTGTTCTCTACGATGCACCAGTAGCAATCTCTTTGGTTAAGAAGAATGCAAGTGCTAAATTTAATGAGACCATTGAAGCTCATATCAGAACCGGTTGTGACGGACGTCACGCAGACCAGCAGATCCGTGGTGCCGTTGTACTTCCGCACGGTACAGGAAAAACTGTTCGCATCTTAGTTTTCGCCAAGGGACCTAAAGCTGACGAAGCTACGGCCGCAGGTGCAGACTTTGTTGGAGCTGAGGAACTGATTCCGAAGATCCAGAACGAAGGCTGGCTGGATTTTGATGTAGTTGTTGCTACTCCAGACATGATGGGTGTTGTTGGTCGTTTGGGCCGTGTCCTGGGACCGAAGGGCTTAATGCCAAACCCAAAAGCTGGTACCGTTACGATGGATGTAACCAAAGCAATCAACGATATCAAAGCTGGTAAGGTTGAGTACAGACTTGATAAAACAAATATTATCCACGTGCCAGTTGGAAAAGCTTCTTTCACAGAAGAACAGTTAGCGGACAACTTCCAGACGCTTGTTGATGCGATCATTAAAGCAAAACCAAGTTCTCTTAAGGGTGCTTACTTAAAGAGCGTAACCCTGGCATCCACTATGGGTCCTGGTGTAAAGCTTAATGTAGCAAAGTTAATGAACTAATTTTGCTTTGTGGTTGACATCGATTATAAATAATGATATACTAATTCAGTATTGACTGCCGAAGACAGCAGGTGCCGCAAGGCATAAGGTGTAAACGCCTGCCGAGGAACATACAAAAATCATTTTATTAAATGAATTGTAGACCTCTCTGTCCGTGTGGCGGAGAGGTTTTTCTTTGCGGTTTATACGAGCGGGCCCTGCGGACAACCGTATGGCTTAGACTAAACAGGAGGTAAACCATAATGGCAAAAGTTGAATTAAAACAGCCAATCGTAAGCGAGATCAAGGAATTACTGGATGGCGCTGAGACCGCAGTCGTTGTTGACTACCGTGGAATCACCGTTGCTCAGGATACAGAGCTTCGTAAGAAATTAAGAGAGGCTGGAGTTTCTTACAAAGTTTATAAGAACACCATGATCCGTTTTGCAGCTCAGGGAACTGTTTTTGAAGCACTGGGCCCAAATCTGGAAGGACCTACAGCAATTGCTGTATCTAAGACAGATGCAACAGCTCCTGCAAGAATTCTTGCTGAGTTCGCTAAGACAGCTCCCGCATTAGAGCTTAAGGGCGGTGTTGTTGAAGGCATTTATTATGATGCAAAGGGTATGGAGAAAATCGCAAGCATTCCTTCCAGAGAGATCCTTCTTGGAAAGTTACTTGGAAGCATTCAGTCTCCTATCACCAATTTTGCCCGTGTTCTCAAGCAGATCGCAGATGGACAGGGTGCAGAAGCATAATTTTCTTAATGAAAGCAAGCGAAGCATTGCTTACATTTAGAAAATTAGCTGTTCGATGAGCTAATAGCGAATCGGACTTCCTTTAAAAAGAAAACAAACATATCAAATACGGAGGTATATTATAATGGCAAAGTTAACAACAGCTGAATTTATCGAAGCTATCAAAGAATTATCTGTATTAGAATTAAACGAATTAGTAAAGGCATGTGAAGAAGAATTTGGTGTATCTGCAGCAGCAGGCGTAGTAGTTGCAGCAGCAGGCGGCGCAGCAGAAGCTGAAGAGAAGACTGAGTTCGACGTAGAATTAACAGAAGTTGGTCCTAACAAGGTTAAAGTTATCAAAGTTGTACGTGAAGCTACCGGCTTAGGCTTAAAGGAAGCAAAAGACGTAGTTGATGGTGCTCCTAAAGTATTAAAGGCTGGTGCATCTAAGGAAGAAGCAGAGCAGATCAAGACTTCTTTAGAAGCAGAAGGCGCAAAAGTTACTTTAAAATAATTAGGTTCCAGGCATATGAAAAACAGAGTTTTAAGCTCTGTTTTTCATATGATAAAATGCCAGAATGGTCTTGACAATTTTGCAAATTCGGGTTAGAATGAACATGTATTATCGAATGGAGTTATGATTTCACATATTTTTGTAAGTCATTATTTTCGGATGATGATTTACAAAAATATGTGATTTTTTGTTTCAGACGATATAACAATTAATTTTTTATATTTATAGGAGGTACACGTTATGAACAACGGTACAGTAAAATGGTTTAATGGTGCTAAGGGTTATGGTTTCATCGTGAATGACGCTACAGGTGAGGAAGTATTTGTTCATTTCTCCGGTATTGTTTCTGATGGTTACAAGACTTTAGAAGAAGGTCAGAAAGTAACTTACGAAACAACAGAAGGAAACCGTGGTCTGCAGGCAGTTAACGTTTGCATGGCTTAATTCAAAGCTTCCAATTAAACTAAGCTTTAAGGGTTGTTCCCCATCTTGATGGCGGAACAGCCCTTTTTTGTGGTATAGGAAAGTTCGTCCTATACCATAAAAAAACTCCGGGAGGATCGCGCTGCGGTGGTGGTGGGATTCTTTCGCGTACATGAAATACGGGCTGTTAGCAGAACCAAGTGACTGAAACGGGCTGGCAGGTAATGCCATAAGCAGATTTCGGTTTTATTTTCCTGTCTTACCCCATAGATTTAATAATAATGGCAGAGAGCTGGGGTTATGAAAATGAGATGGAAAGTGGTCTGTTTTTTGGCCGTTTTAATACTGGATGTTCTATGTGTAAAGGCAATGTATGATTCTTATTCAGAGACAAAGAATACTTTATTTCTGCCGGCGGATGCGGGAGCAGAAGCAAGAGATGAAGTCAGGGAGCAGTTCTCCGGGAGTAAGCAGATTGCACTTACCTTTGATGATGGGCCGCACTCTGTTTATACACAACGGCTTCTGGATGGACTGCGCAAAAGAGGTGTCCATGCCACATTTTTTCTTCTGGGAGAAAATATTGAGGGGAAAGAAGCAATTGTAAAGCAGATGCAGGCGGATGGCCATTTGATTGGCAGTCATGGGTACAGTCATGTGCAGATGAGCAAAGAATCTATAAAAACTGCATGTGAGCAAATTGAAGAAAGTAATCTGATAATAGAAAAAATTACAGGCATAAAGCCTCAGTATCTGCGGCCGCCATACGGAGCATGGAATGAAGAACTGGAGTGCACTACCAACATGTCTGTAGTGTTATGGGATGTGGATTCGTTGCATACAGATGGAAAATGAATAAAGAGTGAGAGAGACCTAAAAAAGTGTTAGGTCTCTTTTTTTGAGTCCTAACACTTGGGGGATAAAAAACACAGCATCTAACGGGCGTTGGCAACACCTGGAATTCGAATTTGGCAAATTCGATTTAGCTCCTTAATCAGAACTTGAATAGTCATATAATGGCTCTCCTCTTTATTCCAGAGATGATGTGCATATAGGAATTATAAAGATATGTATGAGAAAAGACAATAGGGAACATTCCAGAAATTATATAAAATTTGTTTCAAGGAGTTGTATTTAAAAATAAAAAATACAGATATCTAGGATTTCCTATTTCCGAATCATTTGTAGAAAAAAATGTATTGGAGAAATGATATGGCAAGGAGAGAGAAAAAAGGACGGCCAACATCAATCAGGCTTTTTCCTGAAACTGAAAGATATTTAATGAGATGCCCTGGAAGGAGTCTGACTGATAAATTTGAGTATCTAGTCACTTTTTGCATGAAGAGGGAGGAAATGCTTGCTAAGGTAGAAGAAGACTACCAAAAGCGTTTTGAAGCGTTTGAAGAGGAACTTAAGAGAAAGGAAAAGCTATTATATAAACTTCAGGAAACGATAAAGGATCTTATTGCTGAAATTGAGAAAGAGAAGGGGAGATGAAATTGATGATCAAGGGGGCCAAGACAATAGAGCAGTATAAGTTGATTAAGTATATTCAAGAGCAGTTTATCTGGGAAACGATTAGGTGTGAACTAATTAATAGAAATACGGTAAAGGTAGTAGACTCAAATGGTGACAGTATAAGCTTTAGTTACTTAGATGATAAAATTAGTAGTTCTTAGTATTAAAAAATCAATTATTTAAGGAATAAATTTTAACCTATATTAGTTTCGTAAATTACATATACCAGGAGGATAAGAACATGGCAATTATCGGTAGCATTAACAGTAATAAGGGTGGAGTTGGCAAAACCACAACAACCGTAGTATTAGGCGAGCTTTTGGCTTCTTTAGGTAAGAAGACTCTGATTGTTGATCAGGACCCTCAGGGAAATACTTCTATGCAGTTCCATTTATTTCAAAAGGATAGTCCGGAGGTGGAGAACGGTATTCTCTTCCCTGAAAGTGATGATTATCATATTGCAGAGCTGTATCGATTTAGGTATCGCCAAGGAGAAGAGGTAAAAGCTCTAATAAGAAAAACCTATATTGAAAACCTTTATATACTGCCTAGTAGCCACAGGCATAAACTAACTCAGGATCTGGTGGTCAGTAATACAGGTAATAATAATACGATCTTAAAACGAGCATTAGCCACAGTGTCAGGAGAGTTTGATTATATATTAATTGATAATGCACCAGCAAATAATATCTTGACAGTAAACAGTATTTTTGCAGCAGACTTTATTATTATTCCAATCAAGTGTGAGCAGTACTCCTTTGAGGGATTACAGGAAACTTTAAAAAGTATTATCTATATAAAGGAAGAGCACGACTTGGAGACTCCTCAATTTCTGGGAGCGTTTATTACTCAGGCCAATGTTATTACAAATGCATTTAAGGAAACTAGTAAGACATTCTCAAAAAATATGAATAATATGTTTTTTGATACTGCTATCCGTCAGGATACCAAAATCAATGATATCGAAAGAGAATTTAAACCATTATTGACTTACCCAAATTCAAGAGCGTTGGGTGATTATTGTAATTTATTGTTAGAGATGGGAATTTTAGATACTCAATCTGAAAAAATTTTAAGAGAAAATATGAAGGAAGCAATGTAAGGAGGTTATTATATGCCAGTGCAAAAGTTTAAAGGACTTAGCTTTAGAGGAAGTGATGTAGCCAAGATACAGGAGGTGGTTACAGTATCTGATGAGAGAGGTAAAGCGAATACTGAAAATGATTTACAGGAGATAGTTGGAAAATTAAATGAGAAAAAGAGCAACGTCCCTTTTAATTTTAAAATTATCCCAAGGAAAAAAATTATATTTAATGAAAAGAATGATTACACTCAGGTTGATATAGAAAAACTTGCTGAGGGAATTTTGCATTTTGGATTAATACATAATCTGGAAGGTTACTATGACGAAGATAAAGACTTGTATGTTATTGAGTCCGGAGAGCGAAGAACAAGGGCGATTGATTACTTACTAGATAAATTTAAAAATTATGATAATACAGAGTCACAGGAGTATAAAGATTTTCTAGATAATGTAAAAGGCTTTGAGGCCGGATATCCTATTAATATAAAAAAGAATAAATATGCTGATAATGCTGATTTATCTGAATTGGATAAGATTGACAGTGAAATCAGGCTTATGGATGCTAATGAGGAGGTTCGGCCTAACAATCCACAGGACAAGTATAAGCGTGTAGCGAGGCGAGCTGAGTTAATTGAGAGACGTAATGCACTGCTTCCTTATAAAGACCGTGTAAACGTAAATAAAGAAGTAGGAGCAATGTTAGGAATGACTGAACGTCAGGTCCAAAAGTATAAGGGGATTGATTCTCTTATACCGGAACTAAAGGAGGAATTTTTAAGTAATAATATTACACTGGCGGAAGGGGCTAATTACTCTTCTCTTACGGAAGAAGAGCAACGAAATATATTGAAACTTATACAGGAGGGAAAGAAGGTATCTTTACAAGATATCAAAAAATTAAAGAAAGAAAAAGAAGCTGCTCAAACAGAACTAATCCATAAGGAAACTGAAATTAGTAAATTAAAAGAGGAGAGTGAGAAGCTACAGGAAAAGCATAAAAAAGAGCTGGAAAATATTAAGCAGGAACTTGATAAGGAGAAAGAAAAGATAAAGAGGCAAATTGAAGAAGAAATCCGTAGCAATAATCCTGATCGTGTTAGGGTAAAAGAACTAGAAGGAAAGCTTAAGGAAAAAGATGTTGCTCAACAAGATATAGATAAAAAATTAGATGAAAGTAATAAATTGCTGAAGCAAAAGCAAGATCAGATTGGAAAGTTAGAAACTGAATTAGAGAGTTTAAAAAACAAACCAGTACAGGATCTGGAGCGAATACGTCTTGAAGTAAAATTAACCTCTTCTTTGGAACAAACTGTCAATGCCACAAAAGAATTAAAAACTGCGCTCACCGCTTATAAGAAAGAAGGAAGCGGGGGCATTGATTATAGAGCAGATATAAACAAGATTATTAATGAACTGAATATTTTGGTTAAAGAGTAGATACGCCGGGTAATGGCTCTATTCATGGGCCATTACTCAGAAAGGAGAGTGCCAAATTTATGGATTCTAGTATTGTAAGAAAAATAGATAGACACGGTAGAATAGTATTGCCAAAAGATGTACGTATACATATGGGTGTAGAAGATGAGTCTCTCGTGGAAATTGTTCTTATCGAAGATGGTATTATAATAAAAAATTTTAAACCTGAGTCAGATTTATTAAAAGATATTAACGTATTGGATAGAACCCTTGAAGACTATATGAATGAACATGATGATGAGAAATCCAAGAGAGTGAGAGAACTTTTAGGCCAGGCCATGTTGTTACTAAAAAATATTATCTCAGATAATTAGCAATAAAACTTTAAGCCTAGTCTAAAGCCGTGGTTTAAAGAACTCCGGACAAGACCCATCTGGTTGAAAACCAGATGATCAATGTACGGCCGTGTATTGTAATCGGAATCAGCGAACATGTTGAAGTTAATAGAATCACAGTTAATCCTATAGAAATGTAACATGCCGCCGAGTAATAGATAGGAAAATGCAGTTGCATTATATGATTTGAGGACTGTAACAGGGGGGGCTTATTATTTATGGAGGCATAAATGAAACGAGAAAAAATAGTAAATGAGATAGCTATAGTTAGAAAACAGACAGAAGAAGTGTGCTTTCTAAAAGATGAACTTTTTGATAAAATTCAGGATGCTTTTTGCCTTATGGATGTGCCTTATGCTGGCATTAATGCAGATAATCTTTATGATGCGCTTAGTTGTTATATAGATTATGGTGAGGGAGATATTGATGATATAGCCTTAGCCATTAGTAAACTAAACCCGAATTTAGCGGAGGAAACTGAGCTCAAGATTTCCTCCACATTAATCAGTGCTTTGCGATTGAATTATTAAGTAACACAATCAATGCTTCGGTTTTTTCTCGATTCAGTGTATCAAGAATTACCGTTGAGCCTTTTACATATAAGTCAGCGAAGCGGTAATATTCGCGGACAGATAACAAAAAGGCTGCTGCAATATACTTGGCTGTTTTTGGCGAGTCGCAAGGGCAATCGCACAAAAATCGCGTATTAGAATGGTTTGTATATATTTTTTTAATATTAAACATTTTTCCTACCTCTTTTCATTGTTAATTATCACCATGGTTTCCAGCATGATATCACACAAAAAAAGAGATGTAAATAGTGAAAAAGCAAGTTTATGACAAATGTATACAAAAAAAGCTTCAATTATATATTATGTATTTTGATATACAAAATGCACAAAGAATAGATGCCGAAAGTCTGTGTAAGTATTCGTGAAAGTGCACAATAAAATAAGGAGATGGGAAGATGTTGGAACTGGTTCCGGTGAGTTTGAAAGAAGCAAATGCCTTTGTAGAGCAGTGCCACAGGCACCATAAACCAGTTGTGGGCCATAAATTTTCTGTTGCGGCGGCAGATATGGAAAAAGAAGATGGTTCACAAATTGTAGGCGTTGCCATAGTTGGCCGTCCGGTAAGCCGGTATCTTGACGATGGGTGGACCTTGGAAGTAAACCGCCTTTGTACTGATGGAACACATAATGCTTGTAGTTTTCTCTATGCCGCCGCATGGAGAGCAGCCCGGAACAGGGGGTATAAGAGGTTGGTTACATATATTCTTGATACGGAGACAGGGGCAAGTTTAACGGCGGCAGGTTGGAAATGCATCGGGGAAGCTGGTGGCAAGCGTTGGACTGGGATACGAAAACCGGAAGTTGACTTATACCCAGCGCAGATGAAATTAAGGTTCGAAGTAAGCTTGCAAAATTAGAAATTTCCCGGAATACAGGGGAAAGGAGATATATGCAAAAGTATGAAATTTCAAACTGGGGAAATGAGTACAGTAATCAAAAATATCCGTTACATATTGATAGAGTTGAATTTATTGATTTTCCTTCGGAAAAATGGCCAAATGGAGCAATTCAAATATCATGCATAACAGATGATGGTCATTGGGTGTCTGGTCTTCTTAAGTGTCATATTTCCAAAAAGGGAAGATATGCGGTCTGGGGCAAACACAGAATCTATGAAGGGTATCGTGGAGGTGTTGAACTGATAGGTGTCCCATATGGGGCGCAAGAAGGACTAAAATCACTTGCCGATATGTACGGATCTATAATCACGTAAACTGAAATTTAAAAGAATTATTGTTCCTTGAAAATTCAATATTAGTCAGTAGAAATTATTTTTATTATTCTCAAAATTTAAGCATTGACAGTACGGCAATGCCGTATCATTATAAATACATAATAAAAGAGCGGAGGAAATAAAAATGAAAAGATATGGCAAGGAATACATAATTGATGGTGTGTTGATGGAAATTATTTCAGCATACATGGACAATGAATTAAAAGAACAGGTCCACATTGAATTGGCACCATGCGAACCAGAGGAATTTTTGTCACGGTATATTGAATTGGATCCTGGATTCGAAGAACTGCTGAAAGGAAGATTTAAAATTTCCTTTAATTGATGTTAAATCTATTCGGGAAAAGACTATACTAAGTCAATCCGAATTCTTCGAAAAGTACAATATACCAGTTGGTACTATTCGAGATTGGGAGTAGGAAGGAAGGCAGTGCCCCGATTATGTAATTGAGTTATTAAATTTCGAAGTTGAATACTATTAAAAAAACAAAACTACTGGCTAATATTATGTCGGTAGTTTTTTGTTGCATTAAATCTGGTAAACGAAGATAAAAAAACTTTATGATGTGATACACAGGGAAAGGAGCGTACTAAATGGCAAGACCAAAGAAAGCAGAAGGTGAGAAATACATAAGGCAGGATATAAGCATGGACCCGGAGCAGTTTAAGAAGTTGTTGGATCATTGTCAGAAGGAAGAACGCTCCATTTCCTGGGTGATTCGTAAGGCGTTGAAAGCGTATTTGCAATAGAGTTTCTTCTATAACAATGCGTAACGCTACACAACAAAACGAAGATTGTCCAAGCTCAGAGGTTCTTCCGGGCGAGCCAGAGTTGCTGGTGAGCATAAGATTCAAGGACAGCTTTATTTTGAATAAACAATTAGATAGAATGGAGGTTAATTTGTTTGACCAAAAGGCGTTATTGCAGTAGAGATAAAAAACAAAATTTGAAAGAATTTATATTACAAGTACTTGCTTTAGAAGGATTTTTTATGTTTTATCAGATTTATCTTATAGATGGAAAATATACAATTTTACTTTCGATGTTAATTTTTATTACCATAATTATTTTTATTATTCTTCTTCTGAGTGGATTTCTTATTAAATGGAAAAAGAAACAGTTTTATTTATACAGCGACATAAAAAAAATTGACCATCTTTCCGGAATAGAGTTTGAAGAATATTTAGCTGCTCACTTTAGAAAGAACGGCTATAAAGTTTTCACAACACCTAAAACTAATGATTATGGCGCAGATCTGATTATAAAAAAGAATGGAGAAAAGGTGGTAGTTCAAGCTAAACGCTATAAAGGAAGAATATCAAACAGTGCGGTGCAGGAGGTCATGGGAGCCATTGGCTACTATAATGCAGATCGAGGAATGGTTATAACGAATTCGTTCTTTACAGCCAATGCAACAGAACTTGGTAAAAAATGCAACGTAGAATTGTGGGATAGAAATACACTTATACATAAATTTAAAATCACAGAGAGTAGGTAATGTCGTCGTTATACCTAAATATTGTATGTTGGCACAGCAAACTTAATTTACGATAAGAGTCAGATACAACTTATACAAAGGAGAAAGAAATGAAAAGAAAAGAAGTTAGTGAAATTAAAAAAACTTTTAACCCTACTAATTGTTGCATTAGTCGAATTTGCAGCTGCTATGTAGATTCTGAAAAAAACAAGAGAACAGAGCTTAAAGAAGCTTTTCTGTCCCTTCCGGAAGAAGAGACTTTTAAATATTTCAACATTTTTAAAAGTGCCTTATCTGGCTCTATCGGTAAAAATATGGTGAATATGAAATTTCCACTTTTTACGGAAGAAGAGGGTGGAACCCAGAATTTCTTATTGAAACTTCGGGATAGCCAGTTAAAGGATGACGCACTTATCGAAGCTTTTTACGACAAGGTAATCGGAAGCTACGATTACGGAGAGAATTATTACATCATCCTCATTCACTGTGCTTATGATATTCCCGCAAAATCCTTAGATGGCTTGGAGATGTATGATGCTTCTGATTTTGTATTCGAATTCATTCAGTGCACCATATGTCCTGTAAAATTATCAAAAGCAGGGCTTTGCTATAATTCAGAATTAAATACAATTGAAAACAGATGTAGGGACTGGCTTGTTGAAGCTCCGGATACCGGCTTTGTTTTTCCTGCATTTACTAATCGTAATACAGACATTCATGGTCTACTTTATTATACCAAGAACCCGGAGCAAATACCGGAGCGGTTGATTGATGAGTTATTAGGCTGCAAGATTCCAATGTCTGCCAAGAATCAAAAAGAAACCTTTCAACTGATAGTAAAGGAAACTCTGGGAGAAAATTGCAATTTTGAAATAGTGAAAAAAATTCATGATAGCATAAATGAAATGTTAGAAGAGACTAAGGATGAATCAGTACCCTTTACCCTGGATAAGTACCAGATGAAAAAACTATTGGAGAAAAACGGTGCCAGTCAGGAAAATCTTAAAGATTTTGATCAGCGATTCCAGGAAAGTCAGGTAGATGAGTTTCCTGTTTTTATGGCCTCCAATGTGGCCAATACAAATAGTTTTGAAATTAAGACATCGGACGTAAGCATAAAGGTTGCTCCAGACAAGTCTTATTTGGTAAGGAAGCAGTTTGTAAATGGCCAGTCTTGCATTGTGATTGAGGCTAGTGGACATGTTGAAATTAATGGTATTGCAGTGATATAAATAAGCTTAGAAGGCATTTTGGATAACGGAAGTAGGTGAGAAAATGGCTGAGATACAAGATATTTTAAAGATAGAGGGTGTAGGTGCTAAAGGTGGAGGAATACTGCCTAAATATGTGATGTTAGATCCTGATCTAACTTTGGAAGCAAAATGCATTTATACCTATTTTGCTAGTCTTGCTGGCAATGGAACAACCGTTTTTCCTAGCCGGGATACAATAGTAAAATATCTTGGGATCAATAAGGACACATATTATAAGCACATTAAAATGCTTATCGAGCAAAACTATGTTGTCACAAAACAGGAGAACTCTTCAAATGGCTTTAAGAAAAATGTTTATACTCTTGTTTCAAATCCTAAAAAGTTTGAATCCTCATCTTCATCGCTTACAAATGGTGATGCTACTTTTAGTAGAATACGGTTTGGCGGATTAAAGTCAGCGGGATATGGTTGGATGCCATACATGGTTATGACGGATCAAAGATTAAATATTAAAGCAAAAGGTATATACGCTTATTTTTGTGTATGGACAGGAAGTGGAAATAGTGCATTCCCAAGTAAAGACAACATATTGAAGGACCTTGGTATTAGTCATAATACATATCAACGTTATTATAAGCAGCTCATTGACTACAATTATGTTACAGTCATTCAGAGGCGTGATAGTGGCCGTATGGCTGTAAATGATTATTATTTAAATGATAATCCTAATGTAGATAGTTTACCGAATACCAAAATTTCGGACACGGGAAATGTTGGACCGGATACCAAAATTTCGGACACGGAAATATCACCGAGTACCAAAATTTCGGACACGCTAGATATTGAGGAAAGAAACATTATGGCACAACATATAGAAATTACACCACCGGATACCAAAATTTCGGACACGGGAAGTGGAGCACCGGATACCAAAATTTCGGATACCGAGATTTCGGACATTAACATAAACAGTAATTTAACCATAAACAAAATAATATCATCCTCATCCTCTAATGTTGTTTATGAAATGAACATAGATGAATTGGCAAAGCTAATTAAGACAGTTCATCTGGAAGACCTTTTTGAAGAGGAGGAGGAGAGAAACAAATATTCAGAGATCTATGAAATATTTATTACCACACTGCATGATTTATGCTATATTAGTCATATGCAATATAGTGGGTTAAGTATAAGCAATGTACAAATCATGGATAAATTGAGAACTGTCATTGGTAAGCAGTATTTTTATGATTTTTGCAAAAGAGTTATTAGCGATTATTATTATGCCAAAACAACCAGGGAGATAAAAAGCGTTATCCAGTATATGAGATCGTGTATTTATAATGTCATGCTTTTGGGTGATGGATTAAAGATTGAAACGGACATAAACCGTAAAGAACGTGATATTAGAGGTCTGAGCCATCAAGAAAAGAAAAATGCTTTTCAAAGCTTTCCTCAAAGAGATTTTGATTATGATTCGTTGGTACTTGCTGAAATAAATAAGGGATTTAACTCTGCCAAGTAAACCCCTTATGTAATAAAAAGCTGGACATTATAGTTATTTTGTCCAGAAAGTATCCACTTATAATTTTATACTATTTTTGATAAAATGCAATAGATTTTTTATTAATATAAATTTTTAATTAGAAGAGGTATAGTATTATGGCAAATTCTCACTGAATGTGATAAGATGGAATTGTATATATTTTAAAGTAAGAAAGTATCGTATTTTTAATAAAATAATATTGCATCACATTTGGTAATATACTTTTTAGATATGAGTAGTGGTAATCCCATAAAAAGTGTAGAAGGGGGACGTATGATTGAAAATAGGCGAATAAGAATTTATGATTTTTCAATAGCTGAAGACAAGGAGGTTTGGATTTCAAAATTAAATTCCTTGATGAATATAGGAAATCTAGTTCCAGTAATAGGAGCAGGTTTTACAAAAGAGTTGAGGACCCATAATGGAGTGGTGCCTTCCGTGGATGAATTAAAAAGAGAAATGGTATCTATTATGAGTAGTATTGAAAAAAGTGATGAATCAGAGTTTAAGGAAATACCTTTACCTAATTTGGCTGATGAATTATGGGATTATTTAGACGCTGAGGAAAATTACAAATATAAAGAAAGATTTAGAGACTACATTGATATAAATTTTACTAAGGTATTTGATATCGATCAATCAAGGCGCCATTTTTTAAATTCTCGTTGGAAAACAATTTTTACATTAAATTATGATGATGCAATTGAGAACACACTTGATATTGATGTGGTAGTACCTTATGATAAGTATTCAGTACGGAATGATAAAAATAGTGTTATAAAATTGCATGGTGATGCTAAACGTTATGTTACTACCGGAGATTCAAAATATTGTGTTTTGGGAAAACGACAATATGTTAATTTAATAAAAAGTAGCGATAATAAAGATATACTTAACGTAATGGAAAGTGCATTCTTTTCTAAAAGTATATTATTCATTGGGTGTAGCCTTGATGATGAATTAGATATTCTATATTCGGCAGGAACCCAATTGGAAGTAAAAGCTAAAAGGAATGATCAACACCATATTATATATGTGCTATTTGATGAGCAAAAAGATATAAACACGATAAAATTTAAAGAATATGGAATAACAGATATTATAAAAGTAGATGACAATTCAATTATAGAATTATATGAGTCTATACACTTAATTAGCAAAGAAAACGAGGTTCTTCGTAAAAAAGATTTACTTGGTGAGTTTACAGATATTAGACTTGAATACTTAGACGAACGAAATGATAAAAATCTTGATTATTTATTTTATAACGATAGAGTAGATATTAATAACGGTGTAATTAAATATCCGGGTTTTTTTATCGAACGTCATTGCGGAGAAGAAATAACAAAAAATATATTAGAAAATAAATATACATTAAATATAGTTTCTGGAACTAATTTTAGTGGAAAAACATATGTGTTATTACAAATACTGAAAGCAATTGAAAACAATAAGGTTTATTACTTTCCATCATCTATAGAGTTGGGTGATAATGTAATTATGAGTTTACCAGAGAGAAAAAATGTCATTTATTTAATAGATGATAAAGTAATTGATTTTGAGCAATATAGAGATAGAATAATACCATTATTAGATGTCTTTAAAGAAAATAATATTAAATTAGTATTGGCCGTGAATAAAAGCGATATGGATTTTTATAAATACTATAAAGACAATAAGGATATACCTAATAAAAACGTAAAGTTTTATGAACTTCAAAATAAGTTTAATGAAAAAGAACGATGTTTATTTAATAATAAAATTGGTAATATTAGTTTAGCGCCCTACAAGGAAAATGATACTATATTAGACTATTTATTCCGAGTTGACGATAATACTTTGAAGAATAAACGAAAATCAATTTTACCTAAGGTAAATTTTTTACGTAATGAATGTGAAAAGGAAGTTCGAGCACTTATTATCCTGGCTACTAAAGGTGCCATAAGTTCACAAGTGTCTGTGGATCTAGGAATTGATGACGTTTTATATGATTTAGCTACTGAATTTTCTATATCGATACAGAAGGACTATCTCTCAGAACTTGAAAAAGTTGAGAATAAACATTCTGGTTTTAAATTCATACTAAATTCAAATTACTGGGCAGTAAAGTGCCTTGCTGGTTTTGCAAATAATACTTATAATCATAAAACAATTGTAAAGTCATATTGTAACATAATAAATACATATTCTAATTCCGAAAATTTACAAGTAAGAAATCGGTTAAAAGAATATTACATGTTAGATAAAATTCAATTGCTTTTCTCAAACCATGACACCAAAGGAACAGTTAGGCTTCCATATTTAATTTATGAAGGGCTTCATTCTACTCTAAATTATAATTTTCAATTTCTTCATCAAGAAGCAAAGTGTGAACTGCGTATGGCAAAAAGAGAAAAAACTTGCGAAAAAGTTAGAGAGATTCTTGAATTATCATATAGAAATATTGTTAGAGCACTAGGTTTAGCTGAAGAGGTTAATTCATACAAAATAGAATATACAATAGCTCATATGAAGGTAACAAAGGCGTTAATTCTAATAAATTATATACTTACAGGAGAAATTGAACAGTTTTATGATACCGTTGATGCTTGTTACGATGCATTTGTTATAGGTGAAAGTTTATGCCCACAATTAGAAAAAGAAGAATTAAAGGATGTAAAAAGTTTTATAGAAAATAATTGGGGGGAGAAGCTAAATGAGAGAAAAGATATTGAGAATAAATTTAATGAATTGTATACAAGATACATGAGAAGACCCAGTTGGAGAATTGGGTGAAGGGAGAATCAAATATAGCTAGGAATAAGTGTTGCAGGGGAACTCTTTAAAATGCAATGAATTAAATACACCTCCGTTTAGTTCTATAATCCAGAATGACAAAGAAAACTGATAAGAGGAACTGAGTTCTGTTCGTGGAGGGAAGGTTCAAGTCGGAGTTAGGAGGAGAGAAAACGGAACTGAGTTCTGTTCATGAAACCAGAGGATTTGATCTAAACCAAGAATAGAGGGAACGGAACTGAGTTCCGTTCATAGAACTAAAGTAATCTTGCCAAAACCGGAAAGAGAGATAACTGAACTAAGTTCCATCCTACTCGAATATCCATAATCTTTACGGTAAATGCGCTCAACTTCCTGAGTGGAAGGCGAGAAATCAGAGAAAAAAGTTCTAGTACAAAACAGGCAGTATTGTGAATAAAGACTTAGGGCGAAAAGAATGCCTCCGGAATGCATGGAGACATCCTTTCCGCCCTAAGTGATTCTCTGCTTTTCTTCGTAAGCGCTACATAAAATAGCGTATTGCTTTTTCCGATTTTTCATTTCAATGAAAAAATTATACATTACCATTTTCCAAGCTACAGGATTGCTTCATTGCTTCTGACCATGGCATCAGTTCTTCTAAGATACTATCGGGCTCATTTGTGTAGTCCAGCATCTTGGCCATTACTGTTTCCAGGTAAAGACGGATGTTCAATCCATTCGCTTTTGCTGTTTCTGCAAGTGTATATACTACAGCACTTGCTCTGGCACCTTTTACCGTGTCATGAAACAGGAAGTTCTTTCTTCCCATGACATATGATTTTACTGCTCGTTCCGCTGCATTATTACTAATAGAGCATCTTCCATCCTGAAGATAGTTCTCCATATAAGGGCGTTGGTTTTTGGCATAGGTAATAGCCTTGGCAAGCTTTGATCCGCCAAGGGCATTCATTCCATCAATCCATTTCCAGAATGCGTCAAGAACTGGTCGTTCTCTCTCAAGACGCTGCTTCCGGCGTTCTTCTGGTTCTAAATCTTTCAGAGTTTTTTCAATCTGAAAGAGCTGTTCGCAGTAAGCATACCCGATATATGCTGGTGAGGCTTTGGCACTTGCTCCCTTTACCTTAGGGATTGCTTCGAACATATATCTTCGAAGATGCGCCCAGCATCCGCACCTGATGATATCCGTCAATCGGTTGTATCCGCTGAATCCATCCGTATGAACGAAGCCATGGAAGTCCGCAAGGAACTTTGCTGCATGATAACCGCCTCTTGATGGCTGATATTCATAGATCACAATCCGGTGTTCCTCAAAAGCACCGCTGGTATACAGCCATATATAAGACTTTGATTCCGGAGTCTTATCGTCTTCATGAAGTACCTGACAGGTAGTTTCATCTGCATGTATGACGGACTGCTTAAGAAGATACTCATGAAGCTTGTTATAAACAGGTTCAAGATATACCTGGGCACAGGTATTGAACCAGCTGGCCATCGTACCCCGGTTCAGCTTGACACCAAGCTGTTCCCAGTCTTTTTCCTGACGATAGAATGGCTGACAGTTGATGCATTTCTGGTACATGATAAAAGCAACCGCAGAAGCAGAGGCTCTGCTATGACTGATCAGTGGCGCTGGAACCGGAGCTTTCTCGATCGTTGCTTCCCCATCATCACGACATACCGGACAGGCATAGCTGTGTTGTACATACTGAACACGCTCGACTTTGGCTTGCGTAATTCGGATCTCTTCACGAACCACCTTGGAACCGATATCCTCCATTTTAGTATTACAGTAAGGACAGTTAAGTGCATCACCTTTCAGCTCAATATCAATCGTTGTAACGGGAACATACCTGGCCAGTTCTTCATGGGTTGCACGAGATTTCTTCTTCTCGTGAGAAGCTACGCTGATTGTTTCAGGCACCTGGACTGGTTCGTCAATTAAAAGCGGATCAAACAGACTAAGCTGTCCATCAATACATGGAACATTCGCTGATTACTCACTGGAAATACCGAAAATCTTTCGTTTTAATTCATTGATTGTTTCCGTGAGGTTTGCAATGGTCTGATTCAGTTGTTCCATCTGACGATCTTTCGATTCAAGCTGTTTGAGCAGATGATTGATGAGTTCATTCGTATTAAGATCTTCCGCTTTCCCAGATGTTTCCATGACCATGCACCTCCTAAAATGATGTAATAATTATACTACAAAACGAGTTATAATACCAGCAAATAGGCCAGCTTGCATTCATTTCATCAGATACCTAGAAGGGCTTTTTTATAGTTGATTTGATTGCCTTTGGCTGGCTGATGGACAGGCCTTCCATAAGCCAGCGGAATTCCTGTCTTGTAAGGTTCTGGACATCACAAGAATTACGTGGCCACTGGAAACGGCCGGCATCTAATCGTTTGTAAAGAAGTACAAAACCATCTTTATCAAAGTGCAGTGCCTTCAGCCTGTCACATCTTTTTCAACAGAAGAGAAACAGCGAATTGCTGTAAGGATCCAACTCGAAGGAATCCCGGACAATCGCCATGAGACCATCAATGCTGCGCCTCATATCCGTGTAGCCACAGACCAGGTAAATCTTGGCCACGCCGGAGAGATCACCTAACACAGCTGCTGCAACGCAGAAAGCGTTGCTCTGATCATGGCGGCATCTGCACCATGACTGATTGCCATAACGATACCATGAAATTCAAGACGGATTGCGATGGAATCCGGCGGATTGTTAGGAGTGACTATTTTTGTTTCAGACAATTCATTGTAGTGAACTGGTACAACTTCCTGCTTCGCTACAACCTTTGGAACTGATGCCGGTACAGCAGATGCCTTCCTACGCAGTCTTTTGATGTTGTAATAAAAAGAGCTGGTAGATATGCCATTCTGATGACACCATGCATAATCAGATAAGCCGCTAACGCGGCATTTCTGGATGCAGTCCAGCCAGTATTGATCTTTTTGAGCTTTTGTCATTGATTAAATCCTCCAAGAAATAGTTGGAGTAAAATGATGCAAAAGTTTGATATAAATAGCAGTGAAATGCTACAACCTTTACCGTTCAAGATCAGAACCTAGAGTGATTTACTCCAACTATCCTAATCTTACAGCAAGGAAGAGAAAATGACACTACGGTAGATTATGTAGCGCTTACTTTTCTTCACACCGAAGGAGCGTCAATGCCTTGACACTATCTACAACATAGATATAAGACAAGCGAGGATATGAACCTAGAAAAACGGCCTATAATTAAATAAAAAATGTGGTTCTCATTAATAAATTAGATATAAGGCGTAAAATCTCTTTGTTTACTGATTGAGGCGGCTTCACCAGCAATTTTTTCATTTTCATCTTTCTCTATTTTGCTGATCCACTTTCCTCTTAGCTCTAAGATATTAAAAATTGATTTAAAAGTATTTTTTATATTTTGGTCATCATAAAAAATCATACCTTTAAATATATTAGTTAAATATTCCTTCGATAATTTTTTATATAGCTCTTCTTGAAATATTGTATTATTGCTATACTTATTTTTCTTTTTTTCTAATGCTAGTCGTTTATAATATAATTGATCTGTTACTCGGGAAATTTCTATACAATACCCTATTTCTTTTAAAATATAATTTAATCGGTCTAAAATGGAAGCAATATTTGAATTTGAAGCATTTATGAAATTTATTGATAAATCATTTCTATCAAATTTAAATTTATTACTAGTTAAACACTTACAACCGATATTTTGCATAAACCATTCTAAGCTCACTTCAAAATATAAACCATCTTGAAAATTTATATTTTTGATTTCAAATGTTATATTATTACCATTTAATTTTATTATTTTTATATCAGGATCAATATTGCGTTTTTGAAAATCAACTAAATGTTTTTGTATAAAAGTCGGTTCTAAAACATAGCTTAATGTATCCTCAGAGAGCATACCATTGTTTTTGGAAATCTTCTCCCAGACATCATAGTTCTTTTCTTTTATCCATTTACCAACAATCTTGTTACAGGTTAGTCTATACCTTTTGCTTTTTTTGAAAAAAGCAGCAGCATCATTCCATAGAGTTTTATGCTTAGACTTTAATTCGTTGTACTTAATTTCTATTTCTTTTAAATCGCCTCCATTGCTAATATAATTAGTTTTTATGTAATTTAAATTATATAGTGAATTTTCAATATTTGAATATAAATCAAAGGGTAGAACTACATCTATAGATTTAAATTTATTTTCTGCGTCTCTAACAAAATTCAGCTCGGGTAATTCTATTTGTTCAAATTCAATAATTCTTTTTTCTTTCATCATTTTTTTGTCGATATCTTTTTTGTGCCTTACTAGTTCTTTAATATTTTCAATGCCATTAAAATGTTTGATACAATCTGATCCTACATGTAATTCGTTTCCATTAGTGTTATTTTTAATATAGAATACCCACCTGTTTAGGTGATTGCAAAGTTGGCATCTTACATCTCCTGTTGCTTCATCATTACAGCCAATTCCAGACCACTCTTCCTTTATGTTGTCAATTAACATTTTTTTGTTATTTAAGATAACTACCTTGGCCTTTTCATCAAATATGGTATTATTCAAATCTTTATCGGATACTTTTTTAAACTGTTGTAATGCAGAAAATAAATTACCATAGATATCTAGATTTTTTGCTGTATCGCTATTTTTAATTAAGATAACTTCATCCTGCCGGATTAATAATTTTGAGATTGATTTTTCCAAGAAAATACCTCCTATCCACATATCGAACGAGTGTTTGCATTTATTATACTACATCCTTATAAAAATGTCACTATATCTATAAAGCAAAAACTAATAATAGAATCATATGTGTTTTAGTATAGATGGAATTAAATTTTGTGAAGGGGAATAAGGGAATAACTGAGTTTTGCTCGTGGAGTTAAGGTTCTGTTCGAATAGCAGGGTTTAGATCAGGGCTAAGAGAAGAGATAGCGGAACTGAGTTCCGTTCATAAGGAGTGAGGCTTTGGTGAAAGCTGGGAAGAGAGTTAACAGAATTGAGTTCGATTCGTGAGGAGTAAGGCTTTGATTGAATCCAGGAAGAGAGTAAGCGGAACTGAGTTTTGTTCATAAGGAGTGAGGCTCTGGTGGAAGTTGGAAAGAGAGGTAACGGAACCGAGTTCCGTTCATGAGAAGTAGGAATCTGATTGAATCTAGGAAGAGAGGAAGCGAAACTGAGTTCCGTTTGTGGAGTTTGCTGTATATCCATAATAATGACGGTAGGAGACTGGAGAGAAAAAATTTGTCATAAAAAGCAGCCGGTGGTATGGTAAAAAAGTTCGGATCAAAAGAATGTCTTCGAAAAACATGGATACATTTTTTCGCCTTGGTAATTCTTTGGCATTAGTATAGCATCATGGATATGTAGGTAAGACGGCCAACTAAGCATGGAGAAAACCGTTCGTAACAATCCGATGAAGTGGCTATCAGATAGTTATAAACAATTTCCCCCACCTTCTAAGAGCGGCAGCCTTCCCCACATATCCACAATGCCTACGACGAAAAAAGCAAGGGGATTTCGCCCCCGCTACGCTTTTACGACAAGGGTCGTCCCACCCTTGACTCCCCCCAAAAATTTTTGCAAAAATACGTGCAAACTTTATGGCAGGAATATGATCCAGATGGGTAAAGGAAGCTGAAGAGCAGAATTGAGTTCCGTTCGTGGGGTTAACGTTCAAGTCGGAGCCTGGAAGAAACACAGTGGAACTGAGTTCTGTTCAGGGGATATGGTCATTTTTTTACACTTACAAGAAGATATTGAAGTTTATATTTTACTTAGAAGCATGTAAATAGGTTATTGGTTATTTTTAAGCAGTTTAACGGTTCTTTTGTTGCTCTATTATTTTGTATAAAAGTAATCCATTATAATTGAGCACAACCTTATATAATAATCACTTCCCACATTTCCAGATTTTATTAGAGCAAAATAATCATCAACCTGATTTATCTCTGCATTATATGATTCTTTACTAATTTCTTGTGTTGTATAACTATTACTGTAATGAAAAATTTTTAAATATCGCTCTTCTTTATTAATTACCTTGAAATAGAATACTATTCCATATTGGTCACACGTCCTTAGTCCATTCTTATCAAATTTATATCCTTTACGATATATATTTCTATTTAAACTTATATCATAAAATTGGTTGCATTTATAGCTTTTGCAAACATAAAAGCCACTACTGGATCTAAAAGCAAAATACATCCTATCTGATACTATCTTGATTCCCTTATTTCCAATAAAAAATTGGAGATTAAAAGTTTTTTCTTTTAAATTAATATTAGTATTAATGTCTTTTATATCAATTGAATTTTTAAGGTTTTTAATACTTTCTAAGCTTACCATCTTATTAAGTGTATAATCATCTTCCTTAATTGTTATATTGCTTAATCTAAACTGTCTATCATCATTTATGTTATCGTAGTTAAGAGCATACTTATATACAATTGCAGCATATTCAGTAAAATAAAATCTGTTACTCTTTTCTTTTTCATTATAAGTCTTTTGAATTAATCCATACTGAATCAGACTAAATATAGTTATAGTATTCTCTCTTTCAGTAATTTCTTTACCTATATTTTCTTTTATATATCTTAGCTCTGATGCTGTGCAGTAATATATAGTTTTAAAGATTTTTTCATAAATATCTATATCTATATTACTCTTAACCCTTGCATTACATAACATTGCAAAATGTATAATTTTATCTTCTTCATCAAGCTGATTTAACTTTGAAAGTAAATTCGAAAAGAAAACATGACTATCTAAATCATTTCCAAATAATATTCTTTTATCAAATGCAGCTTCAACATTATTTGTTAATTTTCCACCATATGTTATAAATTTAGCTAATTTAGTAAGCATAATTTTGTCATAAAGAGATTTTGTGGTTTTGGCCATTTTATACACACTACTTATTATTTCAATACTGCCATTTTCGAAAATAGTATCTAATATATCTCCTATTCCTAAAACTGTTTCTTCTGCCATATTATCCTCCTTATATTTTTTATACCATTATTTCATCAAGTTTTATCTGATTATTATTTGAAATAATAAAATCTTGTAGTCCATTTACTAACTGTTCTGATTTTATAATACTGTCTTTATTAAGCAATGATTTTATATCTGAACGAAATATGTATTTCATAATACCATTATCCAGACTATTTGATAATGTACTATTAAAATCTCGTATATCAAACATTCCGGAAAAGTGTCCAGCTAATAATTTGAAATACCAGTTACATTCATTCATCATATCATAATCAAAGTCCATTATAGACCTTACATACAGATTTGAATTATTACTTGCTAAATACCCATACAGCTCATTTATATCCCTATTCAGGTCAAAATAAATGATTGGTGAGAACCTATACTTTTCTTCGTTCCAACCAATGTTTTTATAATGTGTAGATGACTTAATCTGTAATCTTGCCATCTGTTCGTATTCTGTATATGGTATTCTGGCTTGTAATATCTTCTCATTATGTTTCTTATTACACCAAATGATATCTTTATTTACATGATTTGGTTCATTCACAAACAGATTAGGCTTATAGCTTACAATACCATGTTCTGTTACCATAACAATTCTTGAATGAGATGGCGAAAATGGTGTGTATTCATCGTAAGCAATATCATATACTGTATTTATATCCTCTTTAAAACAAGCATAATTAATACACTTTATATTGATGGTGGTTTTTCTCTTACAATTGTCAATGATAATGCATTCACATATGTTTCCAATCATCAACATTATTTTTCTTAAATATTTTGATACCAATCGTCTAGCGTTATCTCCTAAATTGTTATAGGCCTTATGGGCACTTTCTTGTATCTTTTTATCGGATAGGTCCCCCATTGTACATACAATTAATTTAACCCACTTATGTTCATCTTTATCTAAATTTAACCCAAAGTTATTTAAACGAATTTGATAATCGTCTAAATATCTCAAAAGTTGTTCTCTATAGATTTGGACTTCTAATACCTTTTTTTTTTCTGGTAATAGAATACTGCTGGCTTCAACCATCATAATATCACCACTTTCTTTTTTTATAATAATTTTATTATACATCAAATAAGGATTGCCTTAAAGACAAAAAATGTAAGTCTTTTGGCCTGGATAATTATAAGAATGAGGTTAAGTCTCATGGATATATGGACATGACTGCTAACAAAGTATGGAGAGAACTGTTTAAAACTATCTCATACTGGATTGTCAACACTTTTTTAGACAACTTTTTTAAGGTTAGTAAGTCGATACTCTTTGGGGGTCAAATAACCAAGTGAGGAATGAATCCTATGGTTATTAAACCAGTTTACATAATCAGCCAATTCGTACTGTAACTGCTCTAGCGTCTCATATTCCTGACCTTTCACAAATTCGGTCTTAATGATTTTAAATGTAGCCTCTGCTACCGCATTGTCATAAGGACACCCTTTCATGCTCAGAGAGCGGCGAATGTGAAATGTTTCAAGCGTTTCATCCAGAGTTTTATTTTTAAACTCATTCCCACGGTCGGTGTGGAAAATCTGTATTTTTTCCAGATTTACATTGACTCTGGAAAAAGCTTTACTAACCAGCTTGGCATCTTTGTTCTTGCCAGCACTGTAACCAATGATTTCCCGGTTGAACAGATCAACAAGCACACAGATGTAATTCCAGCTGTTTCCTACCCGTACATAGGTCAAATCGCTGACTACAACGTTATATTGCGGCTGATCGGAGAAATCCCGGTTTACTATGTTTTGCACTTTGGATTCATTGCATTTATCCACATGTGGTTTGTATTGTGCTACGGTATAGGAGGATACAAGCCCCTCTTGCTTCATGATTCTCCCAATGCGCCTACGGGAAACCCTGAGGTCTTTTTTGGAAAGCTCCACTTTGATTTTCCGAGTACCATAATTATTCCGGCTCTGCCGGAATATCTCACGGATTTCAGCTGCCAGACTATCTTCTGGTTGTTTCTGCGTTGCTTCATAATAATAGGAACTTCTAGGGTTGTTTAGGACTTTACACATTGCTGATACAGAGTATTTGTGAGCATTTGCCTTAATCACATTTACTTTCGTCCTAAAATCAGCGCTGCTTGTTTTAAAATGTCGTTCTCCATCTCCAATTGTTTATTTCGTTTACGCAGTTCAATTAATTCTTGCTGTTCTGTGGAACGGTTATCTTTCTCGTGGAAAGAACCAGAGGTGGCAGACTGCTTGAGCCATTTATCCAGCAATGAGGTGGCAATATCGTATTCACGACAGATATCACATTTTCTTTTTCCATTATGATACAGCTGAACTAACTGCTGTTTAAATTCATCCGTATAAGAACGGGGCTTTCTTTTTTCGGTCATGATCATTACTCCTTTTCTAGCTTCTATTTTACATGACCTTAAAATATCTGTCCAATTTATTGTAGCCTATCCATTACTGAATAAAAAGAGCATATAGTTAATATATGCTCAAATGAAGGATGCTTTAACAATTAAAGTGTATAGATTGCCTTTTTAGAATTACAGTCAGTTACATAAATTCCAGATTTGTTCTTCCAATTTCCAGCTAAAACAATAATTTGATTGGCCGGACATTTATAAAAGAATTTTTCAAGCTTTTTAAATAATTTGTCATTGTAAAATTTCAAGCCTACAGTATATTGATTCGGTAGAGTAGAAGAGAGAGGATACTTGAAATAAATTGTTTTTTTTAGAGGATCATAGTGATGATATGTGCATTCTACCAGATGATAGCCAAGAATACCTTTTGTGTAAAAAAAGTTTGATTTATCATCACATAACATTATCTTTCGCTTAATACCGCCAAAATCTCCATTTATCATAAGGCTTTTACAAATTTGATACAAATCAGAGATTGAAACTGGCTTGGAATGAGTAATGGTGGTGGTAGGTGGTGTGCCAGGAGCAGGTAAACCTAAGGTGGGTGAATTGATTACTGGAGTATTAGAAGAAGTTCTAGGTGGTTCTGTTAATAAATTATTAATAATTTTGTTGAAATTAAATCCATGAGAGTCATAGTCTCGACTAGTCTTTTCTAATGTTATTTTTTTACACCAACCAGTATGCTTAAGGGTGTTAGATACTAAACCAAAATACGGTTCTTTGTGAATGGAATTAGCAGCTTTTAGATTTACTTTAGCTTTACAATCGGGATTCCAACAATAAAAAGGTGTATCTTTATTTTTCGCAGTACAATCTTTGGCATAAATTTTAATGGTTCTGGCAGCGTTTATATAGGCAAAGCTTCCCATATGCAAATCTCCTTACTGTAATGGTATATGTTGCCATTTTAAGACATTGTTTAAATAAATTCAATGATAACAGGAACTTGTAATAAAAAATTGGATATTCAAATGGAAATAGCTTTATAAAAAATATGGAGAAAAAGAGATAAGAAAGATGAAAAATAAACTTAAGAAGGGTCTTGTAGTTATATCCATTGTAGCCCCCCTGGTCTTGGTGTGCGCTGGCATGGCACAAGCAGGAGAGAAAGAAATAGAAGTAAAAAAAGAATATAGAACCTCCATAAAAGAAGAGGATGGAAAAACACAGTTTAAAGAAATTTATGAAAAGGATGGGCTAAAATATCGTCTAAAATCTGTCAGAATAGACAATGTAGAAGAAATTTTTCCAGGCGAGGTAATCACTTATGACTCTAATCCTTTTGTGGGAGACCCCAAAAAATATGAACCTAAAAAAAGCGTTGAACGAAAGGGGAAAAAATATACCTTAAAGAAAAGTGAAATTAAAGAAATTACTACGGAGGAAACGACGAAATATTCTGAAGCTTCAATATTATATAAAGGAGTAGAGTACATAGACTCTTTGCCTGAAGATGCAGAGGTCAACGTTGTTAATGAAGACTTAGAACAAAAGTTAAAGGTTAGGCTTCCAGCAGTCAATTATAAAGATGAAGGAACGTACTGGGATTATAATTTTACATTTCCTGTGACAGTTACCGGCTACGATGCCGATTCATACATGTTAGGGGAAACTGAAATTTCCAGTGATTCTCCTTTAATAGATCATGCAGGGCAGTTATTGGCTTACTTAAATTTGCCAGCTGAGTATTATGAAGTGATGAGCATTGAGTGGTCTGGAGAACCCGTATTAAAAGATGGTGAAATGATACGCAACGCAACAGCTCATGGACGTAAGCTTGTAAAGGATGTTAGAGGGACTTATGGGGGTGACGTCACCTATCCGTCCGTAAAAGCAAATGTCTATCATGGAGATTACATTGAATCAGAAGCAGAAAATCAAACGGATCAGGTTATCTATAAAAAGAATGCAACTGCAACCTATGAACTTGGTGGTATGAAATTTTGGGACTTTTTGAAGTGGCTGCTATCAAATCCAATTATACTGGCAATTCTACTGCTTTTACTGTTAATTGCAACTATTTTAATAATTATCGCTAAAAGGAGTATAAAACGTAAGAAAAACAAAAAGCCAAAAATCGAGGAGGAAGAGGATGAGGAAATTTAAAAAGGAGAGCCAGACCGTTGCAGTAGCTGGCTGTCTGGGCCGTATTGGAACTACGACCCAAGCAATTCAGATTGTAAAATATTTAAGCTTAATGGGGTATAGATGCTGTTATGTAGAAATGAATCGTAGTGGATATATTGACGGTGTAAAAGAGCTTTATAACAATGTGAAAGAGGATCGTAAGGTAAAGAGAATTACATATGAACATGTTGATATGTTTAGGAGGGAAAACATTGCAGAAATAGGCAAGCTGGATTATGAATTTCTGGTTAAGGATTATGGATCTGTCCTAGATCAATCATTTGAAAAGATATCTTTTCTGGAGCAGAATTTTCGAATATTCTGTGGAGGCATCAAACCAGGTGAAATAAATTGTGTATATGATGTGCTTTCAAACTCAAATTATCGTGCTACGGGGTATATTTTTAGTTTCGTACCAAATGTAGATAGGGAAGCTATAAAGGAGATGATGGATGAAAAAAAAGATTTTACATTTTTTTGTGATTATGTTCCAGACGCTTATTTATACTCATCGACATCCAATCAAATTTATCGTACGTTATTAAATCTATAGGAGAAAAAAATGGCTAAATTTAATAATACATTAATGAAAAAGGTAAAAGAAGATCAGGCTGCATATGAGGAGCAAGAAGAGTTAAGAAAAAAACATAAGATAAAAAATAAAAATGTAGTGATTGTTGAAAAGTCAAATAGCCTAAAGTTTGTAATTAGTACCTTAAAAGGACTTATAATTGTTTTCATCTTAATCGTGATTGCGTTTCTTTTATTTGTAGCTCTAACGGCGTTATGCTATCCGGAACCAAGGCATGGATTACAAACCGTCTATGTAAAAGGCATTGAGGAATTAAGAACTTACCTTCCCAATATGGAAGGGGTATTCAATAAATTAATTGAATTATTGAAGTTTGGCTTGTCCTGATGGATTAATTTAAAATACAAATCATATATTAAAGCAAATTATAATTGTCTACTGAGGTGAAAGTGTATTTTATGAGAGTAGAAAATGTGTATCCTGAGTATAAAAACGCCCACGAACGATCAAAAACCGTACAAGAGGTATATACAGAGCTTCAGATAATTTTCTATAATAATTCTGAGAAACGAAAAGGTAGTTCTCGATCAAATAAGGAACAGATAATAAATTTTAGGAAAGGAAATTAATTTTATAATATGGACGCAATTTATGCCCGACAGTCTATAGATAAAAAAGACAGTCTTTCCATTGAAACACAAATAAATTTTGCAAAAAGTATAGCCATTGGTGAACCTAAACTATACATAGACAGAGGAATATCTGGGAAAGATTTGGTACACAGACCAGAATTACAAAATTTACTTAGTGATATCAAAAAGGGAGCTATTACAAGAGTTTTAGTGTATAAACTTGATCGTTTTACCAGATCATTGATGGATTTTGCTAATACCTGGGAGTATATGAGTAAGTATAAAGTGGAGTTTATTTCAGTAACAGAAAACTTTGATACTTCTACTCCCATAGGAAAAGCAATGATATTTATTATGGCTATTTTTGCCCAGATGGAGCGAGAACAAATTTCAAAGAGAGTATCAGATAATTATTATGATAGAGTAGAGTTGGGACGTTGGCCGGGTGGCCCGGCTCCTTATGGTTTTAGCAATACGACGATAGTGCAAGATGGCAAAAAGGTATCCTCTTTAAAATTAGAGGATACCATGAATGTTTTGGATGAGATAATGAAAGTGTACGCTTATCCTACAACAAGCTTGGGTGATGTTAGTCGATTACTTAATAAGGAGAAATGTCCAGGACCAAATAGTAAAAATTGGACTGCTTGTTCCCTTAGTAGAGTGTTGCGAAACCCGGCTAGTGTTAAGTGTGATCATGCGGTATATACCTATTTTAAAAAGTTGGGCGTAAATATTTTAAATCCGATTGATGAATTTAATGGAGAGCATGGTGGTGTTTTGGTGGGAAAAAATGGGGCCAGAACTAAGGGAACATTAAATCCCAAAGAAGCCACTTTTGCAATTGGCAACTGGCCGGGATATATCGATTCAGAACTTTGGCTGCAATGTCAACAAAAGCTTGATAAAAATCAACAATTTACTTCCAATAATAGCCCTCGTAATAGTTGGCTTACTGGACTAATAAAATGTGGAGATTGTGGCCGTGCAGTAATGGTAAGAAAATACGACAGGAAATCAGATAGTGAGACTGTTCGGTTCCTACGATGCAGAGGTAAGGATTTTTTAGACTGCAATATTAATATTGAGATCACAATAGAAGAAATTGAGGAGGCAGTACAGAAAGAAATAGAATCGTTGTTTGAAAAATGCAATTCAACGCCTATTGAATCAGCACATAGTACAAATGAAATAGAAATCGAGCTGATCAGAGTGGCAGAGGCAATATCAAATCTTATGCAAGTACTAAAATCAGAATCAATAAGCAGCCTAACCATAGAATACATCAACAAAGAATTAGAAGAACTGACAAATAAAAAAAATGAATTGGAAGATCAAAAGAAAAAGGTGATACAAGAATTAGTAGTTCCTCAAAAAATAATCTTCAATGAACTGAACTTTGATGATAGGAGAGCTGTGGCATTCTCATACATTGAGACAGTGGTTATCTATGATGATTATATAAAAATAGTTTGGAAAAAGTGATTATGGAAAATATGGAAAAGAAAAACAGAGGCGGAAGACAGCCTACTCCTTACCCGGATAACTGGAAACATGTTTATGATGAGTGGCAATCAGGAGAGTTTTCAGTAGCTGAAGCGTGCCTGATTTTAAATCTACCCAAAGGAACTTTTTATAATATGGCTAAAAGATATGAAAGTCAAAATGGGATTGTCGGTGTTCGTCACTCAAATGCTAGAAAAAAAGTATATAAGGGTCAAGAAAGAGTATCACCTATCACAGGGAAATATAAGGACCTATCTCGTAAATATAGTGACTATATTGAACGTAACATATTACCATGTATTGATTATCGCAAATTACATGACTCTTATCATTCTGTGAATATGGAGTATGCAAAAGGTATATTAAATCTTTTATATCAAGCAATGATAAAAATATATGGAAATAATATATTTACAGATTTAAAAAATCAATCTGGTAATGCTTCTGAATCTATTTTAATACCAGGGGGTGCAGCTGGGGCTAAAGAATTGTGTATTGCTTTAATAGTAGTTGATCTAAAAGGGACCGTTACAAATGTTGAGTTTTTAACTGAGTTTGGCAGCTGCTTACAAAATTGTGGTGAAGATATGCCCACCGAAGAGAGCCACAAATTAAAGGAGGTAGTCCGAAGGTACACTCCTTTAATTGTTGGATACCCTGTTGAGTTTCTTAAAGAAAATCTGATAATAAATACGCTACCAGAAAGACTAAAGGAACTCTTATTAAATTTTAGAGGAAGTAAAGTAAGATTATTGTGTGAACGAAACAGCAATTAATATATATAATACTAAGCATTACTATCTTCATTAAATATAAATTTTTTTATGTACTCTGGTATCTTATTTAGTAAAGGCATAAAGAAAATAAATGTATATGCAATTTTAATAAAAAATAGGATTATACTTAATAGATCATTTAATTCTTTTTCAGGTACCAATAAAAAATTATATAATGCAAAGCGTATGTCTGAAACAGTAAAATCAGTAGGGTTTTGATAAGATATAATTAATGTTATTACTGCGTAAAATCCCAGCAATGATAAAAAGCATGTATATATAAATTTTAATAAATCTTTAGTCATTATTTTTAAAGCCAGCATTAATATAAACATATGAAAAAAAAGAATTATTAATGCAATTATAAATCCATATGTTGGCATGATATTAATAAAATCAATACAAAATATTAAAACAATTAATGTAAGAAAAAAAATAAATAATGCTGCTAAAATAATTCCAGGAACAGAATTATAACTTATAAAATGATAAATTAAATAAATTAATGATATAATAAATGAGAGAATAAGTATTACTAAATTCGTATAAGATGGCATTACATCAAGATTTAACAAGTAAATTTCTGTATTCAAATATTGGACAAATAGAAGTAATAAGAAAATATACAAATTATATAAAGATAATTTATATTTCAATTTCCCTATTTCAAATAGTATTATTAAACTGGTGAAAAAGTAAAATGACGAAAATATTATTAGATTAGACATAAATTATTCCTTTTTTTATTTAAATCTTAAAATATTATAAATGTTTTTCAATTAAATGTAAACGGTTCTCAAAAAATCTACCTTTTGATAGATTTCGATTACCCTGTATTTAATCTGTAAAATATAGTCTCAAAAGGTAGATGAAATCATTTTGATAATACTATTAAAATAAAATTGAGTTTTGATAGTATAAGTGTTGAATATATAAAAAAACTATGAGTCCAGAAGAAATGGAACTTTTGATAGAATCTTTTTATGATAGTAATAATAACAGGTTTAGTTCAACAGGAAAAATTGAATTTTCTGATGGTAGAAAAGCACCACTTGAGATTAAACACATAATCTATAGTGCTTCGCAAATTGGATATGTTGATATCTTTTATATAATTTGCAACCTTACGCTTTGAATTTTTTAAATAAAAATTTGAAAGCTGGAAAAATTGTAATAAGTAGCAGTTCTTTTAAATATATTTTTAAATAAGTTATACTTGAAAGGAAATAATAGTTGAAAAATAACGCAAAACGTAGTATAATGCTAATAGAGGTAAGGAGGTGTCATTATGGTAAATTTTAAATTAAAGAGTTTATTAGATGAGAGAGGATTTACACAAGTGGAATTGTCTCGTAAAACTGGTATACGGCAACCTACTATATCTGCAATCTGCAATAATGCTATTAAAGAATTGCCTTTAAGTGTATTGGAAAAAATTTGTGATTTTATTAATTGCGAGCCTGGCGATTTAATTGAAATTGTATCAGCAGATAATCTTGATAAGAGAAGGGATTTGATAAGTAAAGAATATTGTGTGCCAACAACGACCAGAGAAGAACGTGAAAAAATGGTTAATAACGCATTAGCGCTGTCTACTTTAGATGCTCCTGAACCAACAAGATTTACCAAGCAGTTAGCTGAACAGTTTGTAGAAGGTAACATATCTGAGGAAGATATGCTGCAGACAGTCATTGAGAAATACCAAATGTAGGGAGAAGCAATATGAGAGATCCATATTTGTATGATGATGTTCCCGTCTTAAAGAATAAACTAAATATTAAAGATGCAGACAAGCTGGAAGCTGCTGAAGCTGATATTACATTTATTAAACTCTTAAGTATTGATAAATTGAATCAGGGACAAAATTTGGACTTTAATTATGTAAAGGCTATTCATAAACATATCTTTGAAGATATTTATCCATTTGCAGGAGAGCCCAGAACGATACAAATTTATAAAGCAGAGCCTGTTTTAGGAGGAGACACTATAAGGTATTCGTATCCTTCTGAAATAGAAAAAAATGCTAAGTCTGTATTAGATCATATGGCTGAAATTAAATGGAAGGAACTCATTCTGGAGGATCGCTCTAGAGAGTTTTCAAAAAATATAGCAGCTTTATGGCAAGTTCATGCATTTAGAGAAGGTAATACACGAACGACTATGACGTTTGCCTGCCATTTTGCAGATCGGTATGGCTTCCCATTGGACAAGCAACTTTTCAAAGAAAATTCCTCTTATGTAAGAAATGCTTTAGTAAAGGCTTCTGATGGGGAGTATTCAGATTTAAAATACTTAAATAAAATAATGCAAGACTCTATGAATCTGGCAGAAGAAAGTTTTATTGTTGATCAAATTAAATCCGCTGGTTTCCGTCCGACCAATATATTAGTAAAGAAAATGAAGGAATTGAATCAAGTTTTTCAAAAACGACATACGGTCAAGGAGATTAAAGGATACTACAAAAATATAAACAACTTTAATAAGGAAAAAGGAGAGTTAATAAAATCTGTTGCCCAGGAGTTTATTGATCAAGAAATTCAAACCAAAAAGATGAATTACATGAAACAGATTCATGATAATGTAATCGAACGCTGACATATAAAATAGGTATTGAAATACCAAAAGTTGGATGTTATAATAGGACTAGCTTTTTTCATATGTTTTTCACACTTTTTTAATGATTCTACTCATTCGAGGTTTATTTTCCATTTATATGCAATGTTGACCCTCTGGACTGGAAAAGCCAGAACACAAAAAGGGTGGTGCGCCACATTGTAAAACATGCAGAACCAGGTGACATAATACTTCTTCATGATGTATACTCCACATCGGTTGAAGCAGCCCTTGAAGTAATTGATACTCTGACAAAACAAGGGTTTACGTTTGTTACGGTTGATGAATTGCTGGTAGACTGATATGTGCTTTTTTAAAAGAGAAAAGGAAAGAGAAAAGGCGGCGATAACATCGGTTACGCTGCTTTTTCTTTTTCCTTATTTTCAGGTGAAATGCCAGAGACAATCCGTACAGGCAGTCTGGCGAATTAAGGTCTATCGAAATATTGTTTTTCTGGTAGAATGCATTTGTTTGACTCTTATGAAAGGATATGAGTTTCATATTACAGGAAAAGGTGCATGGAAAAAGGATTATCGAAAGAATTGATTCTTTATGGCAGGAGTAAGCAGTAACTATTCTTGACAAACAGAGGAATACTGCCCATAATGGTTATAGTGTGGGTATTATGAATGGTTTCAGGAAAAATGTGTAAATTAAAATTTTTATGCATTTATATCAGCCGCTTCCCATGCAGATAAGGAAAGATACATTTTGTCAGAGCATCAGTCTGTCACGATATATAGGAGAAGAACAATGGATTTATTTGATTACATGAGGGAGAATACGATGGAGAAGGAAGCCCCTCTTGCCTCCAGGCTTCGTCCTTCTACGCTTGAAGAGGTGGTAGGCCAGCAGCATATTATTGGAAAGGATAAACTGCTGTACCGGGCGATTAAAGCGGATAAGCTGGGATCTGTAATTTTTTACGGTCCTCCCGGAACGGGAAAAACCACGTTGGCAAGAGTCATTGCCAATACGACCAGTGCAGATTTTAAGCAGTTGAATGCAACGGTAGCCGGGAAAAAAGATATGGAGGAAATCGTTAAAGAAGCAAAGGATGCCCTTGGTATGTATGGGAAAAAGACGATTTTATTCGTTGATGAGATCCACCGCTTCAATAAAGGACAACAGGATTATCTTCTTCCTTTTGTGGAAGATGGAACGTTAATACTGATTGGCGCTACTACGGAAAATCCATATTTTGAAGTAAACGGAGCTCTTTTATCAAGATCCAGGGTATTTGAACTTAAATCTTTGGAAAAAGACGACATCAAGGAACTGATTCGCCGTGCGGTATATGACAGGGACAAAGGGATGGGTTCCTATCATGGGGAAATTGATGATGAAGCACTGGAATTTCTTGCCGATGTATCCAATGGAGATGCAAGGGCAGCCTTAAATGCGGTGGAACTGGGAATCATGACCACGGAAAGAGGCCCGGACGGGAAAATCCATATTGATCTTGATGTGGCGCAGGAATGCATACAAAAAAGGGTTGTCCGTTATGATAAGACCGGGGATAATCATTATGATACCATATCTGCTTTCATAAAGAGCATGAGAGGATCAGACCCGGACGCTGCAGTTTACTATCTGGCAAGAATGCTGTACGCAGGGGAAGATTTGATGTTCATTGCCAGAAGGATCATGATCTGTGCGGCAGAGGATGTGGGGAATGCAGATCCCCAGGCTTTGGTGGTAGCGGTGGCAGCCGCTCAGGCAGCAGAACGGATCGGACTTCCGGAAGCCCAGATAATTCTGGCGGAAGCGGTCACTTATGTGGCCTCAGCTCCAAAAAGCAATGCGGCCTGTCTTGCCGTTTTTGAAGCGCTCCAGGCAGTAAAGGATCAAAAGACCATGCCTGTTCCGGTGCATCTGCAGGATGCCCATTATAAAGGGGCAGCAAAATTAGGACACGGGCAGGGATATCTTTATGCCCATGATTATCCGAACCACTATGTAAAACAGCAGTATCTGCCTGATGGCATGGAAGGAACCGAGTTTTACCGTCCTACGGAAAATGGCTATGAAAAGAAAATAAAGGAGCACTTAAGCTTTCTGAAAAAATAACTTTCCTTTTCATCTGTTAAGGTATATAATAAGCGTATCGTACGACCTGATTTAGCTTGATTTGGGCCGGAAGTACACTTCCGGTCATCTGTTTGCGATATTCTATCGTGAATCATTCCCAAGATTGCGAAACAAAAGTTATAAGGAATCATGAAGGAGAATAGTATGCGTGAAAAATTACAGACACTGCCGTTAGCGGAATTGAAGGAGCTTGCCAAAGCCAAAGGAATCAAAGGCTGCAGTTCCATGCGAAAAGCCGAAATTATAGATTTACTTTGTGAAAAGGAAGCGGAAAATCCTCTGATTTCTGTTTCAGACGAGAATGCACCAGTGGAAAAGAAGGAGGAAGCAAGGGAGGTTTCAAAAGCTCCCGTTCAGTCATCTGCCGCAGGTCAGAATCAGATTGTGGACCAGCAGGGGCTTTCTTCCGGAAACAGTCAGAGAAAGACCGTTGTTCGTTCCTATCGTCCTGAGACACAGCAGAGGGCTGCAGGTTATCGCCCGGCTCCTGTAAACAATGGCGAGACTCCGGTCAGGAATGAAACACGAATGGATAATGTCCCGGAAGAGCAGAAACCAGATTTTCAGCCCAGTCCTGAGCTGCAGGAACTGGACAGCGGAATTGAGGCACATGGCATTTTAGAGGTGATGCCGGACGGTTTTGGGTTTATCCGGTGTGAAAATTATCTGCCAGGGGAAAATGATGTTTATGTGGCACCTTCTCAGATCCGGCGATTTAATATGAAGACTGGAGATATTATTCATGGCAGCCGCAGAGTGAAGACTGCCACGGAGAAGTTTGCTGCCTTGCTTTATGTAAAGAATATTAACGGCTATCCTGCGAGTGTGGCAGAACGCCGTCCGAATTTTGAAAATATGACTCCCATATTTCCCGATAAAAGACTTCATATGGAGACTTCAGGAGGGAAAAATATTACAGCCATGCGGGTTCTGGATCTTTTGTCCCCCATTGGAAAAGGCCAGAGAGGTATGATCGTATCTCCTCCCAAGGCAGGTAAGACCACGTTATTAAAGCAGGTGGCAAAAGCCATTACTGTAAATCATCCGGAGATTCATCTTATGATCCTTTTGATTGATGAGCGTCCGGAGGAGGTTACGGATATTAAGGAATCCATTGTAGGAGATAATGTAGAGGTCCTTTATTCTACTTTTGATGAGCTTCCCGAACGTCATAAAAGAGTATCGGAGATGGTCGTGGAGCGCGCAAAGCGGCTTGTAGAGCATGGACGCGACGTTGTGATTCTCTTAGACAGCATTACCCGGCTGGCAAGGGCTTATAACTTAACGGTAGCACCCAGCGGCCGGACCTTATCCGGTGGTCTGGACCCGGCAGCTCTTCATATGCCAAAACGGTTCTTTGGAGCGGCAAGGAATATGCGGGAAGGCGGAAGTCTTACGGTTCTTGCGACTGCGCTTGTGGATACCGGAAGCCGTATGGATGACGTTATTTATGAGGAATTTAAGGGAACCGGCAATATGGAACTGGTTCTTGACCGGAAGCTATCGGAAAAGAGGATATTCCCTGCCATTGATATTCTGAAATCGGGTACCAGAAGAGATGATCTTTTGCTCACAAGGGAAGAGGCCGAGGCGGTTGATATCATTCGCAAAGCGACCAATACGCTGAAGCCGGAAGATGCGGTAGAAAAGGTCCTTGATTTATTTGCAAAGACAAAGACAAACCGTGAATTCGTGGAAACCTCCAAGAAAATGAGGTTTTTCTAGGAAATTCGGGGTTTTATAGAAATAAATGCTTGCATTAAAAATTTTTCTATGATATACTATACAAGCTGTTTATTAGACAAAGTCGGTTTTTAGGACCGCGATTTAATAGAAATCAAAGTATGCGAGGTGAAAATCATGAAAGAGGGAATCCATCCAAATTACTATCAGGCAAACGTTGTTTGCAACTGCGGTAATGAATTCGTAACTGGTTCTACAAAGGAAGATATCCACGTAGAAGTTTGTTCTAAATGCCATTCATTCTACACCGGTCAGCAGAAAGCTGCTTCCGCTCGTGGACGTATTGATAAATTCAATCGTAAATATGGCGTTAAGGCTGAATAAGTTTGGAGCAAAGAAAAGGTTGAGTTTAGTGGAAACACTTTAGCTCAACCTTTTTTGAAATTTGAAAAAACAAAAGGCTTCCAATTTGAATAGAGAGGTGGTTGGCGTATGAAGTATTCAGGAATCGGCGGACAGGCCGTAATTGAAGGCGTTATGATGAAAAACGGGGATGAGTATGCCACAGCAGTCCGTAAGCCGGACGGAGCCATTGAAGTAAAAAAAGATTCTTATGTCAGCATGGGGGAAAAAGTGAAATTTTTCTCACTTCCTTTTATCCGGGGGGTGTTCAGTTTTGCCGACTCCATGATTCTTGGAATGAGAGCCTTGACATTTTCTGCAAGCTTCTTTGAAGATGATGAGGAAGATTCAGAACCCACCAGATTTGAAAGACTGTTGGACCGGATGTTTGGAGAAAAGATGGAAAAGGCTCTGATGAGTATTGTGATGGTCTTTTCCGTGGTGATGGCAATCTGCATATTTATGGTATTTCCCATGTTTCTTGCAGGAATATTTAAACGTTTTATCCAGTCTCATACGGTGATGGCCGTGTTGGAAGGTGTTATAAGGATCGGTATTTTTGTGGCTTACATCAAGCTGGTATCCCGTATGGAAGACATTAGAAGAACCTTTATGTATCATGGTGCGGAACACAAATGCATCAATTGTCTGGAACATGGGCTGGAGCTTACGGTGGAGAATGTGAGAAGCAGTTCCAAGGAGCATAAACGGTGCGGAACCAGCTTTCTTCTTATTGTTATGCTCATCAGCATTCTGTTTTTCATGGTGGTACAGGTGGATACACTTCCGCTGCGGATTCTCAGCAGAATCGTACTCATACCGGTCATTGCAGGGGTTTCCTATGAGTTTTTGCGTCTTGCTGGACGCAGTGATTCAAAGCTTGTGGACTTGTTAAGCCGCCCTGGTATGTGGATGCAGGAGCTTACGACCAAGGAGCCGGATGATACCATGATAGAAGTGGGGATTGCCTCGGTGGAAGCTGTGTTTGACTGGCATGCATTTTTGGATAAGAATTTTCCGGAGAGGCAGTCATGAGTCTGACGATGCAGGTTTTACTGGAAGAGGGGACAGAATTGTTATTAAAAGCAGGTGTAGCAGAAGCGTCTCTGGATGCGAAGTACCTGCTTTTTGAAGCGTTTGAAACGGATATGACCCACTTTCTGCTGGACAGAAACCAAAAGCTGTCTCAGGAGGAGGATGCTCCCGGAATCTTAAAGTACAGATCTATGATTGAAAAGCGTTCCCGGAGAATTCCTCTTCAGCAGATCATCGGAAGCTGTGAATTTATGGGAATGGAATTTTATGTGAATGAACACGTATTAATTCCCAGACAGGATACGGAAACACTGGTGGAGTCGGTTCTTAAGGATTACAAGGGGAGGAACCCCAGAATTCTTGATATGTGTACAGGAAGCGGCTGCATCGCCATAAGCCTTGCCGGAATTGGCGGGTTTGATTGCGTAACTGCGGTGGATGTTTCAAAAGAAGCATTAAAGGTCGCAGAAAAAAATGCAGAAAATCTGTTAGGCCGGGATAGAATTACTTTTGTGGAGAGTGATTTGTTTTCGTCTTTGGAGGAACAGAAAACGTTTGATGTGATTGTATCCAATCCTCCCTATATCCCAACTAAGGTAATTGAGGGACTGCAGCCGGAGGTACGTGATTTTGAACCGGTGCTGGCTCTTGATGGAAAAGAAGATGGGTTGTATTTTTACCGGAGACTGGTAAGTGAAGGCCGCAGGTATATAAATGCAGGAGGAGCAGTATATTTTGAAATCGGATACGATCAGGCAGAGGCGGTTAGTGATCTGTTAAAAGATGCCGGTTTTGCTGAGATACGGATAATAAAGGATGCAGCAGGGCTTAACCGGGTCGTGCATGCCGTATTTAAATAAGTTAGGGCAAAGCCCGTTTTGTAAGGTTCAGGAGGTTATCTATGTTTGACAGGTTAGATGATATTTTAATTCACTATGAAGAATTGATGCAGGAGCTTAATAATCCGTCTGTTGCAGAGGATCAGAACCGTTTCCGAAAGCTGATGAAGGAACAGGCAGATCTGGCGGATCTGGTTGAGGCTTATACCCAGTATAAGAAGGCGAAGCAGGCAGTCGAGGACAGTCTGGCTCTTCTTGAGGAGGAAAGTGACGAGGAAATGCGGGAAATGGCAAAGGAAGAATTATCGGATGCCAAAAAAAGGATCGAAGAGCTGGAGCAGGAGCTTAAGATTTTGCTTTTGCCAAAAGACCCGAATGATGATAAGAACATCATTTTAGAAATCCGTGCCGGTGCGGGCGGCGATGAGGCAGCTCTGTTTGCTTCCCAGCTTTACCGTATGTATGTCAATTATGCGGAGAGCCAGCGCTGGAAAGTAGAGCTGATCAGTGTGAATGAAAACGGTATCGGCGGTTTTAAAGAAGTTGTAGCCATGATCACAGGAAAAGGCGCATATTCTAAAATGAAATACGAAAGCGGAGTCCACCGCGTTCAGCGTGTTCCGGAGACAGAGAGCGGCGGAAGAATCCATACCTCTACAGCTACAGTAGCAGTAATGCCGGAGGCAGAGGAATTTGATGTTGTTATTGAAGATAAAGATGTAAGAATCGATGTAATGCGTGCGTCAGGAAACGGCGGACAGTGTGTAAATACCACTGACTCAGCGGTTCGTTTGACTCATAATCCTACCGGAATTGTGATTTACAGCCAGACTGAAAAATCACAGCTTCAAAACAAAGAAAAGGCATTCCGCCTGCTTCGTTCCAAGCTTTATGATCTGGAATTAGAGAAGAGGCAAAATTCAGAAGCGGAAGAAAGAAGAAGCCAGATTGGTACCGGAGACCGTTCGGAAAAGATCCGTACCTATAATTTCCCTCAGGGACGTGTGACGGATCACAGAATTAAACTGACCCTGTATAAGATCGATGCAATTATGAACGGGGATATTTACGAACTTCTGGATTCTCTGATTGCTGCAGACCAGGCGGAAAAGCTTGCAAGATTGAATGAAAATTAACAGAAATATAAAATGTTTGTAAGTATGTGAACCAGATTTATTTGGGAAAAATGCCTGTATTTTTGTTGCCTTACGAACAATTTACGACGGTTTTAACCAAAGTTTTCTGTATAAGGCAAAAAAATGCATGTACTTGTAATATTTCAAATGTTTGTTATAATATACTTAATAGAGGCAATCGCCACAGGGTGGTTGACCGTTTGAAATTTTAAGAAACCTTCCCGACCGGCCAAAGTACAGGGGAGGTTTTTTGCTTTATTGACATATCATAACAATGAATGTCAGCAGCGCTAAGATGAACATGCCAAAAGACATCAAGTCCTTAAAGTCTAAATTCTTCATAAGCAACCCCTCCATTCTATGTAGAATAGAGATCAACTACCCCGTACACGATTGCCTGCAGATATTATCTGCTAATATAATTATATGCAGACAATGTTCAGAATACAAGTGATTTATAAATTGTAACAAAATAGTAAGAGATGAAAGGGTAAGGTTTTATGTAAACTAAATCAGGAAATTGCATAAGGTAGTTTTTTGTGTACGTGCGGAGGGGAGAGGGGGAATTAGGTCTGGTTCGTATTTTACGTGAATCAAATGAAGGTATGGATAGAACGGAAGGGGCACGGAGGTGTATTTTTACACTGGCATGGTTTTCTGTAGATAGAATTTATGGAAATATGATTTTATGTGGGGAATTGATATATGGGTGATGATATAAATGATGTTTTTGAATTTAGTTTTTAAAAGGTGATTGATTATTTTTGAAGAATGGTTTATACTTAATACAAATCTATAAATCAAATTTAGTGCTAAAATGTTTTCTTTATTCATTCTTATTGATCTTTGTAGTAATTCTTTGGTTTCCTGATTCATTTATTATTATTTATATGTTTTTTGTTGGTTTATCTGAAATAGAGGTTTAGTTTATTGTTTGTTTTTGGTATTTGGACTTATTTTTATATGAATTTTCTATATCTGAGTCAGTTTTGTCTAGTGTTTTTTCTTATTTTTAAATCCATTAGTTATTATATCATTGCATTTTTTAAATTTCGTACTTGGAAGGATTAATTCTAAGAGGAACTTTCTGACCGAATTATATTTTATTAAGAAAGTCTTTTTTTGATGTGTTTCTTTTAAACGGTTTCTGTGATTGAAGAAGCTATGATACAACAAATATATAGTTAAAAGGTATTAATTATTAAATCGATCAGTTCTGAGATTTGTTTATGTTAAAAAGATTCAATGCTTCATGTAATTCACAAATTATAAATACGGTTATACTCTATGTGTTCACTTTTTTTATTCTCTAAGATTTCTCTAACTCCAATATTCCCTTATTTATGTACGATGTAAAAACAAATATGCAAAAGAGGTGATTTATTGCTTCCAGAAAAGAAGATTCTAGTTTTAGTTTCTGCAATTTTAATTATTTTAAATACAAATTTTTACTTAGACGAGGCTTGGGCGTCCGATTTTTTTGATGTAACACAAGAGCATCAGGAAAAAGAGGTGACTATAAAAACGCCGGTTTTAGCGGCTGAAGCAAAAGAATATTTACCAAATAAAGAATATACGGATCAAAACGGAAAGGAGTATTGGCTAAAATCCTGGAGAATGGAGCCATATCAGATCCCGGAACATAAGGAATGGGCAGAGCGGACTGTTCATTATGAAAAGGTAGAATGGGAGGGGCAGATTCCAAAGCAGGTTCCGGTAATGATAATGGATGAGGTGACAGGGGAAAAGCTAAAAAAGAAATGTCCCATGATTAAAATAAAACAGGAGGAAGATTGCTGGATTCCGGATTTTTCATTTACTGCAGTATTTCATTCTTATGAAGCGGACTATTACCAAATAGGAGAGAAAAGGATTCCATTTAACAGTAGAAAACCGGAATTAAAAGAGTGCAGTCAGGAACTTTTAAAGGAAATAGGTGTAGAAGCAGAAAATTATAGAATAACGGATGCGGTCTGGAATGGAGATTCCTATGTTGATGAGACCGGCAACCTATGCAGAGATGCATTGGTTACGGGAGAAAAGAAAGTTTTTGATTGTTATGTAACTTACGGAGGCGATGTGATATTTCCCAAGAGTCAGGGGTATCAATGTGTTGCTGTATATAAAGGATTTCAGTCAGTGACTGATGGGTGGCTGCAGGCTCATGAACATCAAATGGATTTGGGTCAATCAGATGATCATGAAAGTAAAAAAGGCGGGAGCTGGATAATTTTTCATAAAAGTGTTGTTGTAACATTATCGCTTTTGTTCGTTGGGTGCGTTATTGGATTGCTATTCTATATAATACGAAGGTTCAGGCAGAGAATACAGAGAAAGGAAAGAGAATATGAAGAAAGCCAGAGACAAGAATAGAAAAATCAGGCCGTTTCTTATTACATTGTTAATAATGTGTTTTTCCATACTAACAGATGTTAATGCTACAGAAATCCAGCAAAGTAAAGGCTGGAAAAGTGAAGGAGGGAGTTGGTTTTTTTATAACGATTATGGTGGTGTTGCCACAGGTTGGCAGTTTATTGATGAAAAATGGTATTTTCTAAATCCGGGTTCAGGCGCAGCGGAGGGACTGATGTTGACCGGCTGGCAGTGGATTGATGGACGCTGCTATTATCTGGCAGAGCAGACGGGGGAAAAGTATTTGAAAGGAGCAATGTATGTGAATGATATGACCCCGGACGGATATGCGGTAGGTAATACTGGAGCCTGGACTGTAGGAAAAAAGATTATGGAAATTTCGGGGAAGGGAATACAAACGAGAGGAATAAAAAATGTTTCACCGGTTGGAAAAACGGCTAATTCGCGTGAATCAGGAGGCGGGGCAGGGGGTGGAAAACATAGTTATAGTGGCAGAAATGATTTTGGGAATAAAAATAAAGGAAAAGAAGATTTCAGACCACAGCCATCAAAGCCAACACAAGAAGAAACCGGTAAAAACAATAATGAAAATTCAGGCATTCCAAATAATCAATGTAATTATAGGATGAGATATATGGATATAGCGGATAAATCAACCCTGCAAATTATGACTGGAACTGGAAATAAGGGAGAAACGGTTCAACTGACTTTGCCCCATATTGACGGCTATAAAATCTGTAAAGGACAGAAAGAAACCTTCACACTGGTTACAGATCAAATTACTATAACCATCTATTATGAAAAAGAAACGCCAGCTTCTCCATCAGAAGCTAAAAACGTTGAATGGAATCTGAAGTTTATAGAAGAGGGAAAGCCAGACAAAGAGATATTAAAAGGGCAAAAGGGGAAGACCGGGGAGGGGAAGAAGCTGACTATTGATTTTCCGGAAACAATCATAGGAACGGATCAATATTATTATCATTCCCTGGTTCCGAGTCCCTGGAACGTTTTGGTAAATGGAAATGGAATACAAAAATATTATATTGAATATCGAAAAGGCGAGCATCTGCCGGATATGCCTGATCCAGATGCGGAAGCAAAAGAAAAATTAAATCATTGGCTGGAAATTGCAAAAAAAGCGGATCGATCCATTACAGGAGAGGAGCCGGAAGATCAGCAGCTCATTACTGAAAGTCAGAAGGAAGGAGATGAAAGACTCCTTAACCTGGTTTCCATGGCAGATGGAGCCGGCCGGAAAGAGGTATATGTAATTGCAAAGGGATATCTCCCCAATGCTTCCGTTATCGGCCAAAGGTTTCCCACAGTAAAAAACATATCGGAGCTATCCATGGAGCGGTTAATCATTGCTGGTGATACCTATACCGTATTAAGGGTTGGATTTGAGAAGACGTATGAGGAGAGCACGTGCAGCCATGATTATGAAATGATAGATGAAGTGGCTGCCACATGTACGGAAAATGGCCATTTGACCATCCGTTGTAAAAGGTGTGGAAAGGAGGAAACCGTCATAGTACCGGCGAAAGGCCATACGGATGCAGATCATGACGGTATCTGCGATGTTTGTCAGGAACCGGCGGATGAATTACCGGATGCAGTCCATTACGTAATCGGGGATATACAGGTCAGGACCATTGGTAACAAGCTGTATGTATTCCGCTGCATCGATGATGATTATGAGGATGCCATGGAAAACAGTCAAAAGCTGGCCTTATTCTTATGTGACAGCATCATAAGATCAGATATCAATGGAGTATCAAAAAAAATTCAGTTTGGAGACAGCAATAATTATAAGTATTCCAAAGTAAGGGAATGGCTTCTTGATAATGCAAATGATGATTTTGTCCATGAGACATACATTGGAATTACAAATTCGTATTTAGGTGCTACAACGATAGGAGCTTATGAGCAGTTTTCCGAGGGTGATTTGGTTGGTGAAAGCAGTGGTTTTCAGCAATTGCAGGACCGGGTATTTATTCTTTCGGTTGATGAGGCCATAAAGTACAAAGATTATTTATGGAAATTTCATGGAAGTGAGGAGAACAATCCGGAGTCGCAGATTTCTGCTTACTCTAAAGGATATTACCTGAGAACACCTCAGACAAATGGAAAAGGAATCTATGCGGTCAGCCTGGTGGATGGAAATATCCGTCCCGTGGAGATATCAGATACCAGTATGGGAATCCGGCCGGCAATGGCTGTTCCTCAAGGGTGAGTAGGAAAGATAAAAAAGGTTAGAACGACAAGGGAGGAATAATTGAAAGATGTATATGATTTTTGGATTTGCGCTATTTAGTTTCATTGCCCTCCTTCTTGGCTGCGTGATTGTGATTAGTCCAAACGAGAAGAAACGTGAGGATGAGGAACAAATGCACTGGATTAAGGATTACCAGGAAAATTAATGTAGGAGAAAGGGACATGAAAAAACGAACTCAAAGAATGATAAGTAAAGTGCTTGTGGCTGTAATCATGGCGACAACCATAGGAACTTCCCCGCCGCCAGTTTTGGCATCGCTGGTAAATGAAAAGATGCTTGAGGCTATGAAGGATCTGGCTTCCCCGTCGGAGGCAACCGCATTAGAAACTGTGGCAACCCCATCAGAGGCAGAAAAACCAGATGGAAAAGCCTCACCCTCAGAGGCTGTGAAAAAATTTGTGAAATTAGAACCGGATGAAGTGCCGGAATATTACTCCCAGGTATCTGCTTTGGGGAAAAAGTTCTGGAAGTTTAAGGACCGGAATGGAACCATACAGTATCGGGATTATGGTTACATACAGGGAGATACGGAATTCCCCCTCTGGTATGAGGCTGACAGCCAGGGAAAGGCATCAGAGAATTCTATCAATGAAGATGAGGAGTACTATGAGCTGGCTCCTTATCTTTATAAAAGTGCAGCACCCACAAAGGCCAGTTGGTCGGATCTGTCATGGAAGCTTTTAAACGATTCAGAGAGTATCTTCTTATTTAATAGAGAGGAAAGTGAATCATTTAAGAATTGGGATTCCAGTACCTATGATATATGGTCCGTAAATGGGTTGTTGGAATCAGAGGAAGAAATCGAGGAAGAAATCCAGAATACGGATTTAGGATATTTCTTTTATGGCCAGATTGCTAATGAACGGGATTCAGAAAACGAGTGGTATTATGCCGATTCTAAAGGAACTGTTTGGAGCATGTCGAACATGCTTAAGGCAAGCCTGTTAGCCTCAAGTGATTCGTATACCTGGTATATGGATGCGCCTGGAGATATTTGGAGTACAATAGGAAATAAAGTTAAATTCAGTGGAAAAAAAGTTATAGGTGGTTTATACGATAGGAGGGTGATTACTGATTTCCAAAAAGAAAAAGGCTTAGATTTTCATTCAAAATTTGTAGGCTGGTCTAACATAAGAAGTCATGATAATTCGATATGGTATAATAATACATTTGGCTTTATGACTGGAGATCCTGCAAAAACAAGTAGCTATACGAATGGTGGCACATTGTTCTCAAAGAGTTATGAAATAGATCCTGATAGATATTACATTAAGAATTACTATGGAATTTGGTGTCCGGAAAATGCTGACATGTATATATTTGCCTCTGACAATACAAATATGCATGAAGCTAATCATTACTTCGATATACAAAATGTATCATATGATACCACCTGTATAATCGTAAAAAGAAATGAGTCCTTTGATGTTTCTTTAGCCCCTAAGCCGTCTAAAGAAGGCTGGACGTTTGAGGGGTGGGATTATTATGGAAATGCTGGAAATATATTGAAGGATGGAGATACGCTTTATTGCGGAAGCAGCGGAAAAGTGAAATGGATATTTCCAGTATTTACTCCAAGAATAAATACAGTAACCTTCTTGGATAACGACGGCAATCTATTAAAAGAGGAGCAAGTGCAATCCGGTAACTCAGCTACGGCCCCAATACCTCCGGAGATTCCTGGTAAGATATTTAATGGCTGGGATACAGCCTATAATTATGTAAGAAGTGATATCACTGTAAAAGCACAGTATAAAGATACAGTAACATTAACGATAGTTGGAAACGGAGGCACTGTTTATGGCCAGGATACATACGTAACAGAATTACCGATTAATACATATTTAAGTGATGTTTTAACAGAGGCAGGTAAAAATGCAGTTAGGGAAGGATACAACACGCATACCGTTCATTGGTATTACTTAAATGAAGATGGGACAAAGAGCACCTATTTTCCCACCAGCATAAAGGAAAATATTACTGCTTACGTTGATTGGCAGATAAATAAGTACACAGTCACATTTGAGGATATATATTCAGAGCCTAAAGTTACTAAAAAAATAACTGTTGAGCATGGGACTTTATTTAAGGATCTGGATTTTCCAACTTTTGTGCCATGGAAATCGTCTTCTTCCTATGGAGCAGTATATGAGTTCGGTGGGTTTGTAAGTAACAAATCAAATGATAATTATGTAGATCCAGATACTCCCATAGTAGGGAATACTACGTTTTATGTCAAATGGAAACCTATTATAGCAAAAGTAAATTGGCATAGCTGTATGCCAGATGGAGATGTGGTAACACAATCGGAATTTACAGTTGTAAATTACTTGTCTTATGCAAAGTTGGGCAGTCCGGACTTGAAAAGAACTGGATACAGAAATGTATCAACGACTTATTGGTACAGTGAGCCAGGCGGTAAAGGAGAAATACTTTCCAACGATTTGTTGTTAAGGGAAAGAAATTTAGACTTATATGCCTACTGGAAACCTCTGGACTATACGATTTATTGTTACAGAAATTTGAATTCAAGTGATACTACAAGAACCATCATAAATCACACCTATGACTTAAATGATGCAGAATTACCAACGCAGGAGCCGCCAAGCGGAAAGGTCTTCATAGGGTATAGTACATCTAGAAATGGAACAGACATCTATAAAAGTATTCATGAGCTTCCATATAATTCTTCCAGTATATACGTATATGCTCAGTATGCAAATGAGAAAAGTAAAATAACCTTTAAAGACTGGGATGGCACTGTAATCAGTGAACAAGAGGTTGGATACCATGAGCCAATTTTATATCCGGAAGATCCAGTTAGAGAAGATTATAAATTTACTGGTTGGGATAGGCAGCTGGGAGAGGTAAGTAATTTAACTGGAGATACCGTAGTGAAGGCTCAATACAAGCTGGCATTTTACAACCTGACGTTAGATATGCAGAGTGGGACTTTGGATGGGAAGACAAGTGTTACGTTAAAGGTAGAACCTGGATCATCAATAGATAGCATATTATCTGATAGTGAAACCAGAGCAATTCGTAAGGGACATGTATTTGATGGCTGGTATAACAGCACAAGCACATATTCTGGAGTGAAGTATCCAGATTCAGAAAATATCATGCCAGAGAAAGATTTAACAATATACGCCAGGTGGATAAGAGAAGCTTATTTTGTAACTTTTAAAGATTGGGATGGCACGGTATTAAAAGAACAGGAGGTCCCGGTAAACGGAGGAACCGTAACAGCCCCACCAATGCCTGAAAGAGACGAATATGAGTTTATGGGGTGGGATAGAAACTTTGACAAAGTAACATCAGACTTGGTGATTAATGCTAAATATACTGCTTTAAAAGATTTAAGTGACGGATTTAGTGTTTATTTCAATCAATATGGATATAATGGCGCCCAAGTGAAGTATGAGACTGCTTTAGGAACTGAATTTGACACGTACAGTAAGTTGGCTTATGTGCATAGAACAGAAAACGGTAGAATAATTAATAACTCACCGATGTATGATTTAGACACAACCTATTATAATTCAAAAAACTACAGGAGAATAATAGAATTTCCAAGGGAAGAAAACGATGCAAATAATTATTTTTTAGGCTGGACGACTCACGGTTTAAGTGATAGGTATACGGAATACCAAAGTAAAGGTAAATACGCTAATGGTGTGCAATGGCGTTGTAGCGATTACCAGAGTACTCAGAATATTCAATTAGAATCTGAGAGAACAAATGTACTTCCGGGATTTCCGTTGTATAACGCTAAAGATAAGGCTTCAGTTCAAGAGTTAATAGGGAACGACTACCCACTTAAGAATAATTTGTCAATTAATAATGGTACAGGTTCAATAAGGATCACAGGCATTTATTTACCAAAGAATAAAGGCAGCTTAGTATTGGTAAATGGTATGAAAAACAGTTACAGCACGTTTTATGAAGACTATAACTGGGACCATATCAAAACTGGAGAAGACAACACTACCACTTTATTTCAAGAAAATACACCGTTTCTAGAATCCATAGTGGTAGAAGATTTTGGAGAAAAAATAAATATTTTTCCACTTAGTGAAGAATATTATGACCACTATTATTATGAGTTTCTAAGTGCTGAAAAAAGTCACTATCTTATGAGAGAAATGAACTTTAGTCCTATACCGGCAGATTGGTATGACACACATATCCTACTTGGTTATTTTGAAAAACCAAACGGTATGGGTAAGCCATTACTGGGAAATTACACGTTCAACAAGGTAGATGACAGATATTATGCCTATTGGGTGGATAAAGATGCCACCGTCGATGTGGTATACAAGGATGCGAATGGAAATGTCATAGGTAATGAGACCATAGGTGCTGGGGATAAATGTAGCAGTGTACCAGCAGGGCCGACAAAGCCAGGTTACATTTTTATCGGTTGGGAACCAGTAGATACCGAAAACAGTTCTTCACCAGATAAGACCATAAAAGACACTACCTATATTCCCAAGTATGAAAAAGCTCCGGTAACAAGTTATAAATTGGTATTAAAAGGTAATGGTGGAACCATAGATGATAAGGACAGTCAAGAAAATGATGTAGAAGAACATTCAAATATTGATGATGTTCTTTCGGAAATGTCTGAAAAAATCAAAAAGGAATATCATACCTTTGCAGGCTGGTATACAGCCCCTTCCGGGGGAAGCAAATATCCGGAAAGCGGAAACCTGATGCCGGATACAGATCTGACGGTATATGCGCAGTGGAAAAGAAGCACCAGTGCGGTGACGTTTAAGGATTGGAATGGAGCCACCTTAGATAGCCAGGAGGTTGCAATCGGGGAAGCTGCAGTACCGCCAGAGGCACCGGAAAGAGTTGGATATACCTTTGCTGGCTGGGACAAGCCATACACCAATATTCAAGATCACACCACCATAACTGCCCGGTACACCGCAAACAGCTACAAACTGACCTTAGACGGCAATGGCGGAACGGTGGACGGAAGTGCTTTGAAAGAGTTGAATTATGATTTTGAAGATTCCTTCGATCAGGCGCTTAGTGATGGAAAAGAAAAAGCAAGCCGGAAGTATTATACCTTTGCAGGCTGGTATACGACTTCTGATGAAGGAAGCAAATATCTGGAAAGCGGAAATAAGATGCCGGATAAAAACTTGACGGTATATGCGCATTGGGTGAGAGGTTCCAGTGAAGTGATTTTTAAAGATTGGACTGGAACTGTTATAGAAAAGCAGGAGGTCGCCATAGGAGCTGATGCAGCACCGCCGGAGGCACCGGAAAGAGCGGGATATACATTTGCAGGCTGGCACAAGCCGTACACCAACATTCAGGATCACATCATCATAACTGCCCGGTATACCATTAACAGCTATAAGCTGACCTTAGACGGCAATGGCGGAACTCTGGAAGGAAAGGAAACCAAGGTACAGACGTTTGATTTTGGAAATTCTGTTGATCAGGCTCTTACCGATGGAAAAAAGGAAGCAGCCAGAAGATTTTATACCTTTACCGGCTGGTTCACAAGTACTTCTGAAGGAAGCAAATATCCGGAAAGCGGAAACCTGATGCCGGATACGGACTTGACGGTATTCGCTCAATGGAAAAGAAGTTCCAGTGAGGTTATTTTCAAAGATTGGGATGGAACTGTTTTAGAAACACAGGAGATTGCCATAGGAGCCGATGCAACGCCCCCAGAGGTACCGGATCGGCCAGGATATACATTTGCTGGCTGGGACAAGCCATACACCGACATACAAGACCATAGAAACATAACCGCTCAGTATACCATTAACGGATATAAGCTGACCTTAGACGGCAATGGCGGAACCATTGACGGAAATGTGAGGAAAGACCAGGTACTATCCTTTAACCAGTCCTTTGATCAGGTACTTAAGGATGGAAGAGATTTAATCAGCCGTCCAGGGTACAGCTTTGATGGATGGTATACCAGCGCAACGGGAGGAAGCAGTTATTTATACAGCGGGAACTTCATGCCGGCAATCAATGTGACCGTATTTGCTCACTGGACTCCCAATACATATAAGATTACCTTTGACCCGGATCATGTAAGGTGGGCCGGAGGGGTAACAACCGAGGAACATACCTTTGATACCAGACTTGGAGCCCTTCCTGCACCAGAAATTTATGGTTGGAAATTTGCCGGCTGGTGGACAGAGAAAAACGGTACAGGAACGGAAGTTACCAATGATTTCATGATAGAACCAAAGGATGCCGTTTATTACGGAAGTTGGGAGCCGGAAACGTATCAGATCCCCTTTATCTCCAAAGTGGAGCAGCCGGAAGGAGAGTCGGTACAGACATTTACCGTAGGGCTTAGATATGACCAGCCATTTGGAAAACTGCCGGTACCGGAAGAGAACGGATATACCTTCACTGGCTGGTACGATGAGGGCAATCAGAGAGTGGATTCCCAGACCATATTTGATGCTGATACAGAAGCAGAGGGATCTGCCTATCATGCGGGCTGGAAAGCCAATACCTATAAGTACCATTTTTCTTATAATGATGCCGACGGTAAGCCGGTAATCAGAGAAATTGAAGCGACCTATGGTACCCAGTATGGAACTCTTCCGACCCCGGAAAAGCCGGGATATACCTTTATCGGCTGGTTTAAGGAAAATGGGGAAGAAGTGACAGCCGAAAGCTGGGTGGTGCCGGGAGAGACGGAGTTCAAGGCCAGATGGAGAGCCAACCAGTACACGATCCAGTTTGAACGGAACTTGTCAGAGTCAGAGGTGATAGAAAATCCCAAAGATAAGACCGTAACTTATGGCTTCCCAATCGGAGAGCTGCCTGTTTTAAAGGAAAGTGGTTATCTCTTCCTGGGCTGGTATACGGAGCCTTCCGGAGGAACCCGGATAAAAGAGACTACGTTTGCTGCGTTGGGAGATCAGACCTATTATGCACATTGGGTAACGGACTGGATCGATCACGGAGACGGAACTTACCGAAGACCAGGAGCAGATGGAAAATGGAATACACCGGATGATGAGGTGTGGTGGAAAGGACCGGATGGAATCTCAGGAACCCAAGATGATAAGGTGATTCAAGTCATTCCAGGAGGCGGGTATTACGTAGATAACGGTGATGGAACAAACACTCGTCCAGGAAACGGAGGAAGCTGGAAGCCGGGAGAGACGGAACACTGGTGGAATGGGCCGGATGGCATTCCAGGAACGAAAGATGATCATAAAAAAGATGGGAATGGAAGTACCGATCCGGAGCCAACGAAGCCGGAACCATCAAAGCCAACAGAGCCGGAACCATCAAAGCCAACGGAACCGGAACCATCAAAGCCGACGGAACCGGAACCATCAAAGCCGACGAAGCCGGAACCATCAAAGCCAACGGAGCCGGAACCATCAAAGCCGACGAAGCCGGAACCATCAAAGCCAACGGAGCCAGAGCCATTAAAGCCAGAACCATCAAAGGAATCAAACAATGATCGTGAGGATAGCAAGGAGATCATAAATCCTTCAGTGCAGCCCTCCATTGATACGGCGTTAAAGCCAAACGTTCCAGACAATGGTGGAACCTTTAAAGTAAACCCGGAGGATCCCCTGGATGTGACTTATACAAACCCGGACGGGACTCCGGCAAGCAATGAGTGGATTGGAGACGGAACGGATTATTATCATGTCAATGAGGACAGCAAGCTTGATTATGACTGGTTTTTAGAGGAAGACGGAACCTGGTACATGCTGAATAATAAACCCGGAGAGAAGTTTGGTGCAGCGCTTAGAAACTGGTATGGAGAATCCATGGACAGGAAACAGTATTTCTTTGATCCCGGCACTACAAAGATGCTTACCGGCTGGCAGCGCATTGATGATAAATGGTATTTCTTTACACCGAGAAATGAGGGCCAGACCTATTTTGGCAGCAATCGTACCAAATGGAAGTATGATCCATTAAGGCCGGGAAAACCATATGGTTCCATGTATCAAAATGAATATACCCCTGACGGATACTGGGTAGATGAACATGGGGTCAGTGTAAATAAAAAGTAGGAGGAAAAATGAGAAAAAAACTGATGAAAGGGACGGCATACGCATTGTGTGCCGCCCTGACAATGACATCGTTGCCGACCTTAGAGGTGTTTGCAAACAATGATCTATTGGCGGCCGAACCGGTGCTTGCCCATATGGGAACTCCCTCTCAGGCCGAACGGGAGAAGGAGCCAGAAAAGGAATCTGCGAAAGAGCCGGAAAAGGAATCTGTGAGAGAGTCGGAAACAATCGTTGATGAATTAGAACCGGAACTTTCAAAAGTACCGGAAGTACCTGAGAAGGCAACTTCTTCCCAGGCAGACAAGCCCCCTGCAGATATGGTAGTGCAGCCCTCTCTTTTATCCGTTAAAAGGGTTGGATTAGCAGCTGCCAGTTCCCTTGGTGATATCTGGGACACCTGGTCAGGGAAAACAAGCTTTGAATTTTTAAGCGGAAGTCAGGGAGAGGGAACCGAGGAAAAGCCTTATCTAATTAAGAACCGGGAACAGCTCATGGGCCTTTCCGAGCTTACCGCCATGGGAATGCTGGTACCGGAAGCAGAAGGAGCCAAATATGCCGGTGATTATTCCGGATGCTACTTTGCCCTGGGAGCAGACATTGACCTTCAGGGAGTGAACTGGATTCCCATTGGTTTTTACCGGGATTCTTCCGAAAATGCCGGGGAAGTACCAAATCCCTTTTGCGGATACTTTGATGGAAATGGAAAGACCATCAGGAACTTAAAACTAAATTCCTTTGCCGGTTATGACAACGTTGGCTTATTTGGAGCCGTAACCGATGCTCAGATTCATGACCTGACCATAATCCCGGACGGTACGATTAAGGGAAATGACCGGACCGGTGTGGTAGTTGGATATGCAAAAAACAGTGAGATCCGCAACATAACCGTAAAGAACGCCAACTTAAGCTCCACCGGTATTTCCGGTGGCATTGCCGGTGAGATCAGTAATTCAGTCATTGAAAATGCGGATTGCGAAAAGGTTATGATTGATGCGAAAGACGGAAGTGAAGTTATTTACGTCGGCGGAATCGCCGGGATTGCTTCTGATTCCAATATTGTAGATTCCAAAGTAGCCACTGGAGATGGAACGACTGCAAGAATCCAGGGAACCGGTTATGTTGGCGGGATCGTCGGGTATCAGAATGCGTCCAATATCTTTAATACCTATGTAAGCGGAACCATTGGAGGCTATCACTCCATGGCCATTGGTGGCGTTACCGGTAGGTATGCGGCCGGAAAGTTAAAAGTGGCCCGTTTTGCCGGAACCATTGGAAACTCCCAGCTTGGTTCCCTGGCAAGGGAAGGGACCTTTATCGGCACGAGACAAGGGGCTGCCACAAATTTCAACTATATCGAAGATGTAGCGTATTTATTTGCTGATACGGAAAGCAAAATCAGTGCCAACGTGTGCGGATCAGAGATCGAGGATGACAATGATTATACGTATGATGCTCATATTGGTTACTGGCATACCGGAGATCTTTATTACACCCTGGTGCAGGGCGGAGCGAAAAAGACCATATCCGATCGGTATTTTTATGAAGAACTGGAAACGGGTATCTTAACGGTGCTTGATGAAGAAACCGGAGAATATACGTTAGACCACTTTGCTCCGGATTCCGTGGGACGGCCCGTAAGGGGATATTTGATCAATGTCAATCAGATCGATACCGTAGCAAACGGCCAGAACTTTTATGACATTGCTTCATTGGAAGTAAGAGGAAGTTCCCAGTATTCCAAACCGATTGACAAAGAACATCGGGGAGCCGTAGCTGCAGGAACGTCTGTAATGGTAACAACAGCAGCAAAAAATACTGATACAGAAAAGTATCAGATGGAGGGAACCCCGTACTTTATTAATGGAAAAGGGAAAAAGGTCAGTTCCACCTATTCTGACAGCAGCCACACCTATGGCTTTAAAATGCCGGAGGAAAATGTCTCTGTGTCGGCGGTCTATAAAAAGGTGGCCGTATCCATGAACGTCGATCCGGAGACCTATACCTTTGCGGTAACTCAGACAAGAACCGGGAACAGAAAAAATCCGGTGAAGATCACAGAAATAAAGAATAAGGAAGGGAAACTGATTGCCCGGTATATCAATGGCGTATTGGAGCAGGGAACGGAAGTTCAGCCGGTAACTATCAAAGCCGTCATTGATGCCAATAATGACGTGGCAGATAACAAGGTAAAATGGAGCATTGATGATCCACAGTTAATTTCCCTGGCAAAGAATCAGGATGAGGAAACGGATGGCTATACGGAACAATCCGCCAGCATTTCCGTCAATCTTTCTGCTTCCTTCTTTCAAACGATTATAGAAGAAGCAGAAAAGAAACAGGCGGATGAGAATTACCAGTACAAGATCCCCAATACGATTTATGGGGCCGGACATCAAAATGGCGGAGTTGCCGTTTTGACCGCACAGACAAGGCCGTCCACTTCCTTTGAAGGAAAGCCCTGTACGGCCAACAGCCGGATCAATGTTACTTTCCAGATCATTGACAATACCTTAGTCGCAACAGAAGGAGCCATGCTTGATAAACAGGCTCTTACCTATACGGTCACAAGGACTCTTACGGGAGACCGGAAGGCACCAAGCGAGACCATAACAGTAACGGCTCCGCAGTCCTTAACGGCAACATTTACGCCTGATTTCTTCTCCAAAGAGGAAGTGACCTGGACAAGTTCGGACACATCTGTAATCTTGGTATCCCAGGACAGCCAAGCATACCGGGATGCGTCTGTATCCGCTTTAAAGGATGCGGCCTGGATTCGCAACATCATGGCAACCGATCATGGAATCCGCAGCAACGATCCCTATGCGAAAGTTTCAGGAAGCGGAAGCCGGGAAGCAGTGATCACTGTCAATGGAAAAGACAAGCTGGGAAATAAAGCTTCCGCAAATTGCCAGGTGACCGTAAACTTTGTGACCAATGACCAAACCAAAGTAGTCCCAGAAGGAATTACCCTGGATAAGGAAGAGTTATCCTATTCCCTGGGCTATCAGTTGGCCGGGGATATCAGTTCTCAGATAAAAGGGAAAAAGGGCTTTGTCGGAAAGAAACTGTCCGCAACGGTTCTTCCGGATCTTGATGAATCTCCGGAACATAAACCATATGACCGGACCGTGGTATGGTCCTCCTCTGATCCTGAAGTCATATCGGTTGATAATCAGGGAAATGTAGCCCCGGTTGACGGTGCTTCCTGGATCAAAGAAGCAATGAAAAAAGCACCGTACCGGGCAGAAAAAAAGGTGGAGATCACAGCTACCACAAAGGATGGCAAAAAAGCGGCCATCTGTATGGTGAAGTTATCTTTCCAGGCCGAATGCCTGGAAGCAGATCGAAACAGTGAAACCTTTGACCTGGTACTCACCAAAACAGGAAGAAGAACCAATCCAACTTACACCTGGAGCGGGCTGGAAGCAAAGAAGTTTTCCGCTTCTGTTTATCCGGAAAGCAGTGAGAAAAACGCAATTCAGTGGAGGTCCTCTGATCCTGAAATCCTTTCTGTAGATTCAGACGGGAATGTAAGACCCGTTGTAATTAATGAGAAACAGGAAGTCACTGCTGGCTGGATCAGTCAGGCAATCAGTAAATCTCCATACACAGGAAGCATTACAGCTATGATCTATGCGGAAAACAGCAATGGAACGCTGTCTGATCCGGTAAATGTAACAATGAATGTAAAGGTAATCGACAATACCACTTCCGGGAGCGGGTCTTCCGGAGGCGGCGGAGGGAGCCGGTCCGTAGGAGTGACCAGCAAAGGAAAAAGCCAGGGGCCGGCAGCTCCTTCCGGGGCAGTAACAGGAACCTGGACCCAAATGGGAAATGGGAAATGGATCTTTGCATCGGATCGTACCTATACCGATGAATGGGCTTATATCAGTAATCCATATGCAACGGGAGAGCAGGAAAAGGCTTCCTGGTTCCGGTTTGATAAGGAAGGGTTTATGGTAACCGGCTGGTACACAGATCCAAAAGATGGAAATATTTATTATTTAAAAGCTGTCTCTGACGGAACCCAGGGCCGGATGCTTACGGGCTGGCAGATTGTAGAGGGAGTCTGGTACTATTTTAATCCGGTTTCAGATGGAACAAGAGGAAGGTTACTGACAAATACTACAACACCAGATGGGTATGTAGTAAATGGCAATGGTCAGAGAGTTATTTCATAAGGTAAATGTAAAGAACTACTTCAATATATCTATAAAAAGATCTCCTCTGCTCGGTTGAGTAGGGGAGAAATGGAGGAAGATACGAATAAAGTAATTTTAATGGGGAGATTGACAAGGAATCCTGATGTGAGATATTCCCAAGGGGAAAGATCCATAGCAGTTGCAAGGTATAATCTTGCGGTTGACCGAAGGGGACGTAGAAGTCAGGACAGTAATGAACAGACGGCGGATTTCATCAACTGCGTTGCGTTTGATAAGGCAGGAGAATTTGCGGAGAAGTATTTTCGTCAGGGTATGAGAGTACTGATCTCAGGGAGAATACAGACTGGAAGTTATACGAATAAAGATGGTGTAAAAGTTTATACAACAGATGTCATTGTGGAAGAACAGAAATTTGCGGACAGCAAAAATGCTTCCACTAATAATACAAGACCAGATCCATCAAATGTAGATGGGGACGGATTTATGAATATACCGGAAGGTGTTGATGATCCAGGACTTCCATTTAATTAGTAGGAGTAAAAATGAAATTAACGATTAGAGAAAAAAACAAAGATATACCGGTGTATGTAATGTCGGGAAATGAAAAAAGATATGGAATTCTGGTAGGGACTGGCAATCATATGGTATGTGTACTGCTTAATACAGGAGAATACATAGATGTACCAGACAGTGAAGTAAAGAGAGTATTAAAAAAGAAATTTGCCGTTAGTTAGAGATAAAAACAAAAACTAACGTTAGTTAATAAATAAACTCGAACATTGATAATCGAATATGATTAACCGGTAAATAGTTCAAAGCCCTGTTTGAATTAGTAATAAAGTTTGTAAAATCAACCAAAATGTGGTATTATATGAAATAGGCAGTCAATCTGCCGGGTGGTTGTTTTTAACACGTATGAGGGATATATGATAATTATTACTTTACAGTTTTAATCATTACGGTCTTTGCATACGCGAATAACAAAGACAAATAAAAAAATAACCATCCCGCCAACCAAGCTTTGGGTGATTATTTATAAATCAAACAAATAAATTGGAAGCCATTCTGTGCAGATGACTCCCCTTTTGTATCTATACAATAACACGAGATTGATTAATTGTCAAATATCATATAGGCTTTAAGGGAGGACGAGAGTATGAAAAAGAAATTATTAGGAGCAATATTATCTACGTTACTTACTGTAACCATGGCAACACCAGCATTTGCGGAAATTATCTGGACGCAAGATAAGCTTCCGGCAGGATATACAACCAATGAGTGGGAGAACAAGGACTTTTTCTTAAATGCAGGGACAGCTATAAAAAGAGATAGTTACACGTATTATGTTAAAGATTTACATGGAAACTTTATGAAGAATGCAAGTTTTGCAGGAGGGATTTCTACTAATGCAGATGGGGTAATAATTCTAGCTAATGGTCATATAGCGTCTTATGGTTCAAAACAGGGACAATTAGAATATGCAAACTCTCTACCATATGAGGCATTGGCTTGGCATCAAGATAGCTTAAAGCCAAATAATGAAAATGGAGTAAGCAATTACTGGTATGGTGATAGTGCTGGAGCTTATTCAATAAGCAGATGGCAATGGCTTATGGTATCTCCAGATGGAAAGAAAGATGGTTTAAAGTATGCCTACTGCTTTAATGAGTACGGTTATCTTTACACTAGCACCATTACACCGGATGGCTACATGGTCAATGAGCTGGGGCAGCTTATGATTGATGGTAAGGTAATGACAAGGAAATATAATGACGTTACACCATGGTATGGTTTTGTTGATTTTCCAATAGGAGCATTAGGCTACGACTATGATTCTAGTGAAAGAGCAGCACAACTTTGGGGAACCCCTAATCCATTTTTTTAAAAACAATTTAATAAATTATTAATCTTTAAAAAGAGACTATCGGTTATTTCATAATCGGTGGTCTTTTTTTGTTACAAAATAGAGGATAAAAAAATGAAGAAACTGTTGCAAAAGATGGAGTTAAAGAGAAAAACTGCTGGTGTAATGGCTGTAATACTGGCAACTATGGCATTCCTGCCATACGTTCGATCAAATATGGTATCCTTTGCAGACTATGCACAACTAATCGAAGCGGTATCATTGCCTTCTTGGGATGCTGCTAGATACGAAGCAGATAACTTTAACAACTATAAGCCTACGGGATTAATGTATGAAAATAAGGTATTTCATCTTGGAAAACCAGTTAGTGAGGGGAATTTCCCGGCTGGAGCAAAACAATATTTGGTGGAGAATAAACAACACAGTAAGGGGGAGTATAAGGAGTTTGATAAGACCTTTCTTTATTGTGTACAAGGTCATGAGAGAAATACCATGATTCATTTGGGAAGCCAGGCTTTTTTTGATAATTACTGGTCACCAAATAATTTACCACCCCTATTCCCTAAAAAAATAGGTGATGAAAAAAGAGAGAAGTTTAACTTTCTTATGAACGTGTACGGCAGTTACATGGGTAAAAATGACAGCATAGAAGCTTGTAATGATGCCAATGCAGGAACGGCTAAATATATTGTTGCTTCTGTTATTAACTGGCTTGCTGCTGATGATTGTGCTTTTACTGGTACAGATTTTAAATCGGATTTAGACATATTCAAAAACAGCGCTAATTATAAGGCGGTGGTAAAACAAATGAACCCCAATGCAGTAGGAGATCGTTCTGTTTACAATCAGCTGTCTAGTACTCAAATACCAGAGGAATATAAAGCCAAAGGATGTAGGAACTGGGCAGAATGGATGTTTGGGCAGGTATGGGATGCTGCCACTATAACGAGAATGTTAGATGTGGATGCAGAAGAAACCATCTATCATGCCAAAATTGACCATGCCACCGATACTTACACTATAACCGTCCCTTATCCTAATGAAGCGGTAAAAGATTATTATCAAAGGTTTTCTGCAAAAGACCTTTATGGAGATTGGACATACAATGGTCCTACAGATGCGGGTCTTGTGTTTTCTTCTCAGTCAGGAGAAGTTCCTAGTGATGGAGCTGCAATCGGAATTCTTTACTGGTCAACTGCACAGCAAGGACTGGAACTGGCAAAAGATATCGGGTCCGCTCAGCTCGCAACTTTTAAATTCTACACACAAGATCCTGGAGATCCACGAGGAAGAGTTTATGCCTTTGATCGATCACAGACCTACTTCGTAGCGAAGCTTGATAAAGATTTAGAGGTACATGTCCGTCCCGGAACTCCACCAAACGGTGTAAAACGCTATAAACATACGGAAGCCTTTGGAGCCAATTATAACGTATCCCTATCGGACTTTGATTCTGAGACAGGCAAACCTCTGGCTGGTTCCCATTGGGACGTTTTAGAAAAGTTTGATGATTCTCAGCTTGATGATACAGATCTGGACCTTAATGATCCAGGAAGTTACTCCTCAAACCTTGGTTCCTTAACAGGAGCATCCTGGGAAGAGGATGAGGGAAGTGATGAGGATCGGATTTCTACAAATTACAGCGGAGATACTGGACTGAATGATTCCGAATCTAATCAATTTAATCAGGGGAATTCCTCTGGCTCTCAGTTTAAACGCTGGAGTGATCCTGACCAGGATGCCTGTTCTGCAGATGAACATATCACCAATGAAAACGGGGAACTTCACTACGTAGACTCCCTGGGGAAAATTGTAAATAAGAAGGCTCATTCCGATGCCAGAAGTTATAAGTATGAAAAAGGCTACTGTTCCGGCCATCCAGCTCCCGTCATTGAGTACGAAGAAGTTCCAGAGCCGGAGTATGACGAAGAAACCGGAGAGCAGACCAATGAGGATGCGATTGAAGCAGTAAAAGAGCGCAACCAGGAACTTCATGATACCAAATGGGCCGAGTGGCTAGCCGGAGTACAGGAGTGTGAGCGGTTAGTAGAAAAGGGTGGTTTCTTTCATGCCATTGACCCAACCGGAAAGACGCAAAAGGAATCCTTAGAAAAGGACCGGGATCAATTCTATAAGGATTTCATCTCCTTAACCTATGAATATTCCGCCAAAGAAACTACTCCTGCCCCAGGTTATGCCCTTCATGGGAACCATCCGGATGATATTCCGGTGGAATGGAGAACCGTAACATCAAGTGAGTATAAAAGCTATCAGTCTTCCGGCATGGATCACTCAAAAAGTGCAGAAGACGGACCGGACATGGAAACAGATTCTATAGCTCCTGACCCATCTATGGAACAGCACAAAGTTCCAATATCCAGACAGCAGCTTCTTATGGGATTTGGTGCATTGGATCAAGTAACTTTACTTGATCAGAACGAAGTTATCATTTCCAATGACACCCCTGAAGAGGAATTACCAGTAGAACATGGTACAGAGGTTCCACCGGAAGCAAGTGACGAGACACCATCGGAAACAGAAGCGGAAAGTCAGCCGGAAGCAGAGGAGGAAACACAGAAGGAAACTGAAGCAGAAGCATTGGCAGAATCCGAAGCAGAAATACCAGCAGAGACAGAAGCGGAGACTCCAAAAGAAACCAAAGCCGAAACACGGGAAGAAACCGAGGCCAAAACACTGGAAGAAACCAAAGCCGAAATACCGGAAGAATCTAAGGTTGAAACAACACCAGAAACAGTAAGTGAACATCCAACAGAAACCATTCCGGAAACACAGGTTCTGGAGATTCCAGAGCCTGTAAAAAAGAAAAAGGCAACCCCATCCCAGATAGATGCCATTAACGGAGGAATCACCTTTACCGGCTTTTTGGAAGGAGTCAAAAATAGCACTCAGTTTGTGACAAGCAAGGCCAAAGCCCTTTTCCGTTTATTGGATGATGAGGAGGAAAAAGGAGGGGGATCTTCCCTTTCTTCTCTTCCAGAATCTACGGAAACAAGCCGGATTTCTCCCTTAGATCCCACCATTCTGGACTGGACCTTTATCGTTTATGATCACCGGGTGGAAGGGGATATCCATATCAATAAGAAAGATAGGAACCTAAAAGCCGGGGAATCAGAAAATTATGATGCTTACGGTGATGCCCAGGGAGACGGAAGTTTAGAAGGAGCTGTTTACGGACTCTTCGCAGCCACCGATATCCCTCATCCGGACGGACATTCCGGTATCGTCTTTCAAAAGGGAGATCTGGTTTCTGTAGCATCTACAGACCGGAACGGAAAGGCAAGTTTTCTAACCATTACCCAGGCACCGGGACACACCTTTAATTATCAGACCGGAACCATTGAGAAAACACCAGGAGGCTTTGCGGATCGTGCTCCTGTCAATCTTTACACATCCATGGATAAGGCCATTGGAAAAGAAGCAGATATGGAACGGTTTGAGGGTCATACGTCCGATGGGGACCACATTTCCCTGACGGACAGCCGAAGTGAAACCGCTTCCGGATATCAAAAATTATCTTCCAACCAGGGACGGGACGGAACCGGAGAGAGCAGCCATGCTTACCCTATAGAAAACAATGAAGCATTAAACGGAAACGCCTGGATCGGCCGGCCGCTTATTGTAAACGGGGACGGGACCCAGTACTACATCAAGGAGCTGACCCGCCCGGAAGGGTATGAGCTTTCCGTGTACGGAAAGGATGCCGCCTTAAGCAACCGGGAAGCCTTTGAATCCGGAGGGAACCCGTCGGCAGAAGGAACGGTTTCAGCCGGGAGCCTGGAAGTGGACAAATTAAAAAAGAGCAATACATTTACAGTAAACAGCAGTGGAACCATCAACGGGTACCAGATCTATGCCCAGGGCAATCCAGAGGGAGCCACCTTCTATGTGACCAGAAGCCAGGTGGTGGAAGATCCAAAGGGAACCCATACGGAGTATGTTTCCAGAGAAGAAACGACCTTAGTAGAAGAAGCCGGAGCGAAAGTCATTATAAATGGTTCCAGCGTGGAAGCGAAAGCCGGGGATACGGTAACACTTCCCAATGGGGAAAGCGCCGTAGTAAACCAGGTTTCTGATCCGGAGTATGATTATACTTCTGTCCGTCCGGACAATGCCCTTCGCTATACCATTCCTACCTTTGAGGATAAGAAGAACACAGAGGATCTAATGGAAGATGCCAATGCAGCACTGAAAAAGGCTTCCTTTAAAGAACCGGATGAGGGTGCCCCATGGATATTGATTTCCCTGGAAGGAGAAACCTTTGAAGAACAGGCAAAGAGCCTGTATGAAGGAATGGAAAAAGCAGGGCTTTCTGTTTTTAACTGCTTGCGAGTGCAGGATATTACTGATGGAAAAGCGGTGGTCCGCTATTCCTACCGGGTAGGAGCTTCTGTATCCTCCGGTATTTACGACGAAGTAAATAAACATATTTATATAAAGAAATCTCTGGACTATAAGATCAATGGAAGTGAAGTCCCTGGCTATATCTATGTTCCTTATACTCTGGATCAGCTGGCTGATTACAAAGAAAATGGAAACGGATTCCTAACCTTTGCCAAGGTAAGGGCCGGAGAACTATCAAAGAAACAGGCAGTATTCCCGGAGGATCTATCGGCAATCACGATCACGGAAAGCCCGGAACGCACTTACTGGGTATACAGCCAGGGAGAACCGATCCGGAATAATGATGGCAGTATCAAGAAAATCATGGTGGAGGAAGAGAGACAGGTAGCTCCCGGATATGAGTTAAAGGATATCGATACACCTGTGACAGCTACATATGACGGAACGGGATATACCATAGAAGCCTCCGGAAGTGAGGGAACGGAGACCACGCAGTACCGGATCAAGTATAACAAGGAGCTGATGGAAGGGACCTATACCTCTCCCCAGGACTACGCAGCGTATTATGGAAATATTTCTGTCACACCAAAGATGGCCAGTGCAGGAAGCTACATAGAATCAGTGACGCTCCGGTATGACCGGACCCGGATCGATTCTGACGGTGGGACCAGGCAGACCCCGGTTCCCTTACTGGGACGGCCCATTATGCAGAAGGTAAAGATTACAAAGGATATTTCTATAACAGCGGATGGAACCTATGCAAACAATACCTATGCAAATACAGGCATTGAAGATCATTACACCAAACAAGGAGGTGGAACAGAAAATAACGCAAAGAATTTAAAGAACTTCCGGTTCAAAGCTTACCTAAAGTCCAACTTAGAACGGCTTTACCGGGCCGAAGATGGAAGTATTGTATGGCAGGACCGGAATGGAAATCCAGTGGATATCAAAGCCTACCGAAGGGCGTTTCCGGAAAAGGTGCAAAAGGTCTATACAAATGTCGACCATCAGACAGATCCCCTTTTAAAGGATTCCAATAAAGCAGCCATTGCAAACACGGAGCTTTATGGTTTTTCAAACGGCCTGATCCATGAAGAACAGAATAACGGTTATACGGCAGTCCTGGAAAAAACTACCCAAACCATCAAAGATAATGAGGGAAAGGAAATATCCGTCAGCCGTTACAACTATGAAAAGTTCTTTGATGCCATAAAAGTGGCCAATGAAGATCAGTGGGACCGGACAGACAATAAAAGCACGTCCTTCAAACCGTTTGCCTGGATAAAAAAACTTTTGTTTGGAACCGATGGAGAGGAAAGACAGTTTCCTGCAATCCATAACAATGCAGACATAAAAAACAATAGTAACACCTCTCCCAAAGCGGAAAACAATTCCCAGCGTTCGGATCATGTCCGCCAGTTTGCCATCACCTGGTATCTGGATGACGAGGTGGCGAAGCTGGTAAAGGAAAGTCCTTCCGGAGAAACGGAGAGTGCTGCAGGAAGTGAAGCGTATTCGGATGAGATTTATGATAAGGCATTGTCCGAAGCCATTAAAAAAGCAGAGAATTATTTAAAACCCTTCTTTAGCTATGACCTTGATGAGATCTACGCCATTGCCTGGGACAGCGAGGCAGAAGGCGGAAAAGACAAAGATACAACCACCCTAAGCGCCGTTCAGGAGGATGCAGAGGCCGGGTATTGTTACGGAGTATCAGAATATCTACCATACGGAACCTATGTGGTCGTAGAACAGCAGCCCTTTGACAAGGATTTAGGGGATCTTTTCAATAAGCATTACAAAACAGATGCCCCAAAAGAAATAGAACTTCCAGCCGTCTACGAGGGCGGAAAATCCGGATCAGACAAAACACCGGAGGAGTTGGCTGGTTATTACTGTTATAATGCAGCGGATACCGTTTCCAAGCTTTCTTCCAAATACCACATCCGATTTAATGAGGAATGGCCGGGAGAGCGTGGAGAGGACAAGCGAACGCATGTGATCCGGGCGCACAGCCGGTTAGGAGATTATGAGATTTTTCCTTATGGTCTGGACCTTCAGGCAATTTCCGGTTCCGCTCCTGGTGATCCTTCGGGAAAAGGACATTTTACCATCACGCAGGAGAAAAACGATCCGATGAAAGATTACTACAATACCATGATTGATCCTGCAGAAGAAGGAGGAAATCCGAATAACCATTACCTGGCTGATGATGGCAATGCCGGAAAGGCAGCCCCTAACGGTACCACCTATGAAACTGATGGAGTAGAAAAAATATACCACTATGGTTCCATATCGGAAGATAAACAGAGCTATGATCAGGTAGCATTTCCAGGAATAACAGGAGAAGTTTATAAGGATCATGTGACCGCCATGGAAGGGATGCAGACCGCTTATGATGGGAAATATGCCTCTATGCTGGTGCCCTGGTCAGTCACAGAACCAGCCAACGAACAGACGGATGCAGTTCAGAACCAAGATGGTACTTCAAGTTATAAAGGGTATGGTTATCGGAAATTTACAAATACCTTCTATACAAGCCGGTTGAGAATCGAAAAGCTGGATTCCGAGACTGGAGAAAATATCTTACATGACGGTGCCTTGTTTGCCCTGTATGCCGCTTCCAGAGAGGACGGAGAGACGACAGACGGTCTGGTAAAGTTCTATGAGACAGACACCCGGATCAAAGGTTCCAAGGAGTTTTTAACAGCCATGGGAGCAGAAAAAATCAGTAAAATTGGGAACACCTGGACAGGAATCGTTTCAGCCGGAACACCAATCTGTGAGGAAACAAAGCAAGTGATACTTGCAGATCAGGAAGGAAGAAGGACCGGACAGTTTGAAGCCTTTACCACCACCAGGGACGGCCTACAAGCAAAGGAAGACGATGATACAAGTACTGAAAATCAGGACCAGAACACCGGGTATCTAGTTACTCCGCAGCCCCTTGGAGCTGGAACCTATGTCCTATGCGAAATCAAGCCTCCGGCAGGCTATGTGAGAACAAAGCCGGTAGCCATTGAAATCTATTCCGATAAAACCACCTATTATCTTGACGGAAACCGGGATGAAAGAGTAGCCGCAGCTATCTATGAGAATCAAAGTGAAAATGGAACTATAAAAGAAGATACGGCCAGAGTATATGTAGCAAACACTCCCATCCGCTTAGAAGTATCAAAAATCAAGGATTCCGCTCAGACCGTTACCTATCACACAGAAACCAGAGTGGAAGGAACGGAACTGGAATTAAAGCAGAGGTACGGAGCTGAAAATCTGGAGTTTGCTTACAAGAACGGTACCTACTTAGGATATGGCTGGTTCAAAGGAACCTTAGAAACCCTTCAGGCCAGAAAAGAAGCCGGGGAGGATGTGGAGCCGGTTTACTTAAATGGGGTATTTGCCGGATATGGCCTCGTTTCCAGACCTCTGGATACAGCAGATGATCAGAACCGCTACGTTGTCGGTGCAAAGATGGCTCTCTACGATGCCATTGAGATCAAAGAAAACGGAGACAGCGGAGATTACGGATATGATGGCGTGGAAGTAATTAGGGACCGGAATAATAATGTCCAGTCCATGAAGGTAAAAAAGGGCTACGCTGGTAATACCGTAGAATTTATAAAAAAAGACGATCCGGAAGGAAGCCTTGCAGGAGGAACTGGAGAAGGCACCTGGACGTACCAGACCATTGACCGGGAAGACACAGACATCCTTTTCTATTCCCTGGCCAATCTTACGGTAATGGAAACTGGAACGGACGGAACTGTTTACGGCTATGACCGCAATGGAACTAAGGTCCAGGCAAAAAATAAGGAATCATTATTCCTCCTAAAAGCAGGAAAACCAGTCTTTGAGCTGACCGGAGGGGGGTTAACCACTATCCGCTACATAAAGGCAGACAAGCGCCTAGAACTTCCATCCGGTACAACACTTTATCACTTAGATGAAGACGGAAACCGGGATGCATATGTCAATCCGACCACAGGAATGGCCTACACCAAAGAGGGAGAAAAGCTCCTGGTATGGCCGGTAAAGCTATCAAAAAATAAAACTGGCGCTGTCATTGCCAGAGAAAAGATTAAAACCTACCGGATCGCTTCAATTAATGCAGATACGGACCAGGAATATACTACTGGCACGTATCAGGGTAAGGCCTTTATAAAGAGCATGAACCCGGTTTTAAACGGCCATGGCTTACCAGAGTATTATCAGAAATCCAATGAAACCTATAAAAAGGGAGATCCCATTTATGACATTGATGGAGATTATGTTCGATACCGGTATGATGATCTCTTAGATGCTTTCAATAAGGCCGCTTACCGGATCAATGATAAGGCCGGAAAAGGTGCCATTGGAAATGAAGAAGATACCACAGACGATCCGAAACTGTATCACCGTCAGGGCGATGCCTGGGTAATGGAAAATACCTGGATCACTGGAGAAAAGTGGCCGAACGATCCCTTCCAGGCGGAAGCCACAATAGGACAGGCCGATATGCTAAAGCGTGTGATTCCAGGAACTTACATCATGCAGGAGGAAAAGGCTCCTTCCGGTTATCAGAAAGGATTCCCCCAAGGAATTACCGTAGAGGAAACCAAAGAGGTACAAACCACCGGCATGGAAGATCCTAAGATCAAAGTAGAGATCACAAAGACCGATGCGGCCAGTCAGTACCGGATTCCTGTTATACCCGATGATGCGGGGTACGCTGTCAGTGACTATGAGGATGGCCTGGTTGTCACAGAACCAAAAGGATCTTACAGCTATAAGCAGATCACCGGGGCTCACTTGGCACTTTACAAAGCGAAGAGAGTTACCACTACGGACAGCAATACCTATCCAAAAGGTTATTACCTGGTCAAAGCAGAAGATAAACCGACAGAGTGGACCGTGGAGAATTCCACAGACAATGCACCGGTGCGGATTGTAGCTGACTGGATTACCGATGGAAAAGCCAAGTACTTTGAGGGAATACCGGCAGGAGATTACATATTAGAAGAATCTGAAGCAGCAAGCGGGTATGTAAGAACGTCTATGGAGATAACCGTAAAGCCGGCCGGTGGCGTTCAGACTATCAACGTAACCGATGATCACACAAAACTGGAGGTCTATAAGTACTTTTTAGACAGCAACGGAGTAAAAAAGCTTCTGCCAAACGATCATGCGGCTGGACTGGCCATATACAAAGCCAAAACAGACCAGGATGGAAACATTTTAACGGAAGGAGGAAAGCCCCAGTACGATGAGTCAAAGAAAGTAGATCAGTGGACCACCGACGATTTGAGCCAATACACGGAGCTGACAGAAAAGAGCAGCAAGCTTGCGGACCGCGTGAAAGGCTTCCTGGGTATTACCGATAACAAATCCAGTTTCCTTACCGATTTTGAAGCCGCTTACCGGGAAAAGGGAGAAGATCTCACCCATCTGACCTGGTACACCAAAGATGGAAAGCGGAGTGCAGAACGAACAGAGAGCATACCAACCGGAAAGGGAGAAAGCATCACCCAGACCTGGACCACCGATACCGGAGCTGCGATCCGGATCACTATTTACCGGAACGTGACAAACGGTGCTCTTGATTCCGACGGAAAACTGCCTTTAATCTTTGAATATCAGTTTAATTATAAGGAAAACAACGGCATAAAAGCCTATGACACCTTAGAGGGTATGCACCGCCTTGATTATCTGCCTCTGAATGCAGAAAGGGACGGGAAGAAGATCGGGGCTTATGTCCTGGTGGAAGAAAACGTCCCGGATGGATTTGAACCGGCCGATCCGAAAACTATAGTCATTACCGAAACCGGAGCTGTGCAGCGAGTCAGCTTACAAAATGAAGAGAAGTTCATCAATGTCTTAAAGGTAGTCACAGATGGAACCAATCAGTATGCAGCAGAAGGGGCAGAACTTGCCCTATACCGGGCCGATGAAGCCGGGAACCTTGTAAAGGACGAACCCCACCTTGTAGAGACCTGGATCTCCGGATCAGACGGACGTTACACCAAAGAAGACCAGTTTTATGACAAAGTCATAGAAGGGTTAAAGATTGGAGATTTAAAGCCCCACCGGATCAGCAAGGTGGCATACGGAACGTATTACCTTGTGGAAGTGACTCCACCGCCTTACATGCAGAAAGCAGATCCTGTGAAGATCGAGGTGGGAGCAGAAAAGATTCCGGTTTACCGGATTACCAATATCCCTACTATTGGAGCATTAGAAATCCATAAAAAAGCTTCTGATATCGATGAGGGATTAGAAAATGCCAGGTTTAAAGTAACCAACACAGATACGGGAACCATCTGGTACATGACAACCGGCACCGAAGGAAGGGCTGTATTGAAAGACCTTCCGGTCGGAGAGGTTCAGACAAATGGGACTATAAAACCCTATACCTACACCGTAGAAGAAATCTCTCCTCCTGATCTTTATCGGATTACCGGAAAAATGAAAAAGTTCCAGTTTGATGGAGCTGAGAATGGAAAGGAAGTGAAGTACGTTTATGAGGTTCTAGATGATCCTACAGAGATCCATTTCCAGAAAACGGACTTCAATACCGGTATAGCGGTAAAAGGAGCTGAAATTGCCGTTTATGAAGCGGCGGTAGTTGACGGAGAATATCAGAAGAATGGAGGAGCCATAGCAACCGTTCTTTCCGGGGCGGACGGATTTACTCTAAAGAAAAAACTAAAAGCAAGCCATGTTTATATCATGGAGGAGTTAAAGGCTCCAGCTGGATATGCGCTATCAAAGCCAGTGATCTTTACCGTCAATAAAGGAGGAACAGGTATCCAAAATGTATCCAATGATTTTAATGTATTAAAACTGGCCAGTGAAAACGGAGCCATTGAAGCGCTTACTGTGACCGGCAGGGTTCCGGTAAAGGTATATACCATTTTAAAAGATCTGGATACCGGCTATGAATTGCCAGCCCTAATAGGAACCGGAGAGAATCAAACCGTAAGCGCCATGGACGGAATTACCGAAGGTCATTTATATGAAATTACAGAGTATACCAGATATTCCGACGGAAGATCAGAAAAATCCTTTAAGGAAACCAGGCGGATCTACTTTGATGAAAATGGAACCTACACGTTACCTTCCAGGACGTACCTGGGAACCAGACAGGAATTAACGGACGGGGAAGGAAATACACTGGCAAGCTGGGCTGTCAATGAAGAAAACCACGAGTATACGATCCTGAATCCAGTTGTCAAAGATATACCAATAGCCAAAGTAACAAGCAGTATAGGAGCGGATTACGGAGCGGTAAAAGCAGGAAGTGTCATAAAATACTCGGTTATTTACACCAACCCCTACAACCACCCGGCAGATATTCGGGTCAAAGCGGCCCTGACAGATGGACTGGAATATTTAAGATCCACCAATTACGGAACGGAGCAGAACGGTATTATCACCTGGAACTTGACCAATGTTGCTGCCCATGAAAGTGGCACCGTGGAAGTGGTTGCAACCATAAATGGAGAGACAGGAACACAGGCGAAAGCATGGTTTGAAACAAAAGTAAATACCATATCAAAACGCACCGTACTGACAAATCCAATTGTACCGGACGGATCTATTACCATTGTAAATAAGCTGACTGGTACTGGAATACTCGGAAGTACGGGGCAAGCAGAAAGTCAAACCGATTCCTTCACTTATCATGTAAAGCTTGCAGATCAGAATGGAACTGTTTTGACCGGATACCAGGCATTTAAAGGTTCCATCGAGGGAAGGATCAAAGGAGAAGGAACCATTACCCTGATGGGAGAAGGAACCATAACTTTTGCCGGACTCCCTTACGGAACCAGATATGAAATAAGCCAGGAACCAGCAGATAATTATGAACTGGAAGGAGGGACCATAACCGGAGAAATACAAAAAGCATTACAGAGTGCCGTATTTATAAATAACCAGGATGACGAAGTGATCCGGGAACTTTTGACAGCAGGAGGAAGCTACCAGCTGACAGAAACCACGATTTACAGCGATAAAAGCAACGTTACCACCGGAATCTACCGGTTTTCCATTAACAGCTCCGGCATGATTGATAACATAGATATGGAAGATAAGCCAGTGAAACTGACCTTTGTAAAGGTTGACAGAGACACCAATCAAGTCCTGAACGGCGGTCATTACAGCCTGATTGATGAAAATAGTGGAGCAGTCCTTCATGAATTTACCGTAGAAAATGGTAAGCCAATAACAATCCCACCAGAACTTATTGCTCCAGGACAGAGATATATATTCCGGGAAGATCTCCCACCTGAAGGCTATGCCCTTGAAACGGAGATTCATTTTATCGCAGATGAAAGCGGGATTCCGGAAACTGTCATTATGGAGGATAAGCAGACAGAAGTAAGTATTATAAAAGCGGATGAAGAAACTGGAAAACTCCTAATCGGTGGGCGTTTTACAATCCGGGAAAAAGAAACCGGAAACGTTATAAAAACCTTTTCTCCGGAAGGAAAGCCGTATCAGTTAAAAGGAATTTTAATCGCAGGAAAAACTTATGAGGTGATGGAAGAGGAACCTCCGGCCGGTTATGCTTACGCTCCAATCGTAGAATTTACGGTACCAATGGAACCCCAGCCGATTACCGTGACCATGACGGATAAAATGACAGAGGTTTTAATAAAAAAGTATTTATATAGTGAATTAGAAAATACACCATTGGAAGCGAAAAAGCAAATGCCGGGAAACATTCTTCAAATATTAAATGAAGACAAGACCCCAGCAAAGGCAATCAGAAATTCCAAACATATCAACATTGGAAAAAAACTTATTTTTACAACATCTAATCAGTTTGAAGAGTTAAAAGGGCAGTTGATTGCCGGAAACAGTTATTGGCTTCGTGAGATACAGCCTGTAAACGGATACTCTTATTCGGAAGATGTGCCATTTACCGTCAGTCAGAATGGCAGCAGGGATATTGTAATTATGTTTAATCATCCGACACATGTGATATTGTCAAAAAAATCCATAACAGGCCAATTAGAACTTCCAGGCAATCATATGAGTGTAAGAAATAAGAACGGTTTTGTTGTAGAAGAATGGATTTCCACTGATCAGCCACATCAGATAATTGCTGGCCTGGTAGCTGGAGAAACCTATTATTTCTACGAAGAAAAACCAAAAAGCGGATATACATATGCAAAACCCGTTGCATTTACTGTAAAACGTAATAATGGTTCTTCCGTGATAGAGATGAGAAACGATATCACAAGAATAAATATATATAAAGTCGATGCAAATGGAAATATGCTGAAAGGAGCTGTATTAAGGATTTTAGATGAAGAAGGAAATGTAATAATAAAAGACTTTATAACCAGTGTGGAAGCGTTTCATATCAATGGGATACTGGATGCTGGAAAAAAGTATATTCTTCATGAGGTAAAGGCACCGGAAGGATATCTTTGCGCTCCCGATCTGGAATTTGTAGTCCCAAAAGAAGCAAAACAACTTCAAGTTTTTATGACGGACAGAAAGGTTCCTGGAACCAATGGAAATGAACCGGAACCAGTGCCAGAACCAATACCAATACCTGAACCTGACCAGCCTGAGGCTGAGATTAAAGTTGGGAGAATAACAGCAACATATGACAAGAATCCTTTTGACCCCGCATGGCTGGAGGTGATTTACGGAAAGATTAATGGAAAACGTGGAGAAAAGACCGGAGATGACTCTCCCATTGGATTTTGGCTTTTTGGAATATTGATTTGCCTTTCCGGTGCATTCATAACATTTAAAAGTGGAAAGTTTAAAACTCAAAGAAGGGATAGCGTTAATAAGAAAATGTCTATCAAAAAGAATCTTGATAAGGATCTATAAAATAGAATTAGTCTAAGAACCTTTAAGACATATAAGAAAGCTAAAAAGCTAAAAACCTAAAAACCTTTCAGGCAGGATTTCATATTTTAATAAAAGTATGATAATAAATGTCATGGAGAAACAAATAAAGAGAAGAGTAGATAAGAGAAGATAAGAAAACAAAAAAGCTAAAACCATAATCAAAACCAAAACCATAACCAAAACCAAAACGCAAAAGCAGAGAGGAGGTAAGAAAGCCTCAATAAATGAGTTCCTATTATAAGCGTTCTAAAGATCGTACTATTCAGAAAAAATTTAAACAAAATTTCTCAGTAATAAAAATATTTTTAATAATAATCTGGCTGTCAGGTGCATTCATATTTAGCTTTAAATTAGCCGGCCGTTATAGAACCTACCAGATGGCAGAACAGGAATATAAAGAATTAAATCAAAATATCTGGAAGGATCAAGATAAATCAAACCTTATCCTTCCCTCTTTTCTCCCAACAATTCCTCATACATCCCCTTACCTCCAACTAAAGAAAATCAACCCCGATTACCAGTTCTGGCTGACAATTCCCGGCACATCAATTCATTATCCCGTAGTGAGAAGCCCGCATCCCGGTTACTATCTAAATCACACCTTTCAGAGAACGGAAAATCCCAGTGGCAGTCTGTTCATTCAGGAGGACGCTCCCGTTCCAGGCCATGGAAATACCGTGATCTTTGGACATAATATGAAAGATAAAACCATGTTTTCAGATTTGAAAAAGTATAAAAGTGCAGAATATTATAAAGCTCATCCCATTATTTTTTTATATTATAAGGAAAGGTGGTATAAAGCAAAAATATTTTCCATCCAGTTCCGGCATGAAAGTGATTTGGATTGCTATGAAAAAGAGTTTAATAATCAAACACAAAAGCAGAAGTTTATTAATAACATGAAGGCTGCTTCCATTCACTCCATCACATATACACCCTCTGCTTCAGAGCCATTCATTACGCTGTCCACTTGTTATGGCCAAACCCAGAGAATGATTGTACAGGCTTCTGTCCTGTGCTATACTGATAATTAGTAATCGTTGTGAAAAATAAAGATAAATCAGGAGGTTTAAGCTATGGAAACAATAAAAATTGGTATTTTAGGAGCAGGTAGAATTGCGTCGGTGCTGGCAGATACAATGGTTAAGATGCCAAAAGTGGAACTGGTCGGAGTTGCTTCCAGAAGTTTTGATAAAGCTCAGGAATTTGCATCACGTTTCTCTGTCAAAAAGGCCTTCGGATCCTATGAAGAGCTGGTAAAAGATCCGGAGATACAACTAATCTATATTGCAACGCCCCATTCGGAACATTGCAGGAACGCAAAGCTGTGCCTGGAGAATGGAAAGCATGTTCTCTGTGAGAAATCATTTGCTGCCAATGCTTCCCAGGCAGAAGAGATGATTGCCCTGGCCAAAGAGAAAAGGCTTTTCATTACGGAAGCCATGTGGGTAAGGTATATGCCCATGGCAGAGACCATAAAAAAGGTTATAAATTCCGGTATAATCGGGGAACCTATGACACTCACTGCCAATCTCTGTTATCTGATCTCTGATAAGCCTCGTCTCGTTCAGCCGGAACTTGCAGGCGGTGCACTGCTTGACGTTGGCGTGTACACTCTGAATTTTGCATCTCTTATTTTCGGGGATGAGGTTACAGATATTAAATCCAGTGTGGTAAAGACCAATACCGGAGTGGATGCACAAAACAGCATCACTCTTACCTATCCGGGAGGAAAGATGGCCATACTTAACAGTTCTATACGTGTTATTTCTGACCGCCAGGGAATTGTTTATGGAACCAGGGGATATATGGTGGTTGAAAACATTAACAACTTTGAATCCATAAAGGTTTACAACACGGAGCGGAAAGTAATTGAAACCTATGAGAGGCCCCAACAGATCTCAGGCTATGAATATCAGATTGAAGCCAGTGCCGAAGCCATTGAAAAGTCACTGACAGAGTGCCCCCAGATGCCCCATAAGACAACACTGAATATTATGAACGTTATGGATGAGTTAAGGAGGCAGTGGGGGATTCGCTATCCGTTTGAGGTTTGAGAGAAGTCTTTGATTGCTTATCAGAATAAATGAACGGAGGAAACAGCAGAGGCTGCCGCTTCATATTATAAATTTGTTACTAACGTTCTTCGTTCATACGCCCGCATGAATCCACATAAGAGCCATCGATCATACGGTTAGTTGCCATAAGTCCGAGTACTCCGTCCTGATTCTGGTTAAAATAGTACCAGGAACCATCGATTTTGTGCCAGCCCGTGGACAGGATTCCAATGTGATTGGTGTAAAACCAGCCGCCATAATCAGGATCATTGATCCAGCCGGTTACCATGGAACCTTCCAAGGGCCCTTCTTCCCGGTTAAAATAATACCAATGGCTGTTTAAATATTTCCAGCCGGTGGCCATGTATCCATTATCCATAAAATAATAGGATTTCCCCTGATATTCTCCCCATGTTCCGGCTGGAGAACTGGAATTCCATTGATTTACGAAACGCCAGCCCACTTCGTCCTTTGTCCAGGATCCTGACAGATATACAGATTCATCCCTGGTATGTGCAAAGCTGACAGTGTGAAAGGAACCGGACACCAGGAACAGGAATAAAAACAACAGTGCAGCCAGTGAGCGAATTTGGAAACGGCGGTGAAAAGTATTCACAATAATGGTCACCTCCTTCATTAAGTCCATAGAATTTCTGAAATTTCTGATTCGATTATAAGTGATGGATTCATAAAATACAATGCGGGAAATAAAACTGTAAGGTTTTCGTCTGAAATCCGTTTAAAAATCATAATAAATCTCTTGACACATATAATGTGGTTTGTTATATTACATATAGAACAACGACTGCAATGTTTCTATATAGCCGGATAAAAGGAGGAAGCTATTATGAACATTAATAAATTTACACAAAAATCAATGGAAGCTGTCCAGAATTGTGAAAAACTTGCTTATGAATATGGAAATCAGCAGATCGAACAGGAGCACTTGCTTTATAGCCTTCTTACGATTGAAGACAGCCTGATTTTAAAGCTCATTACTAAGATGAACATACAAAAAGAGCAGTTTTTAAATGAAACCGTCCAGGCCATTCAGAAGCTGCCCAAAGTAAGCGGCGGACAGTTATACATCAGCAACGATTTGAATAAGGTATTGATCAGTGCGGAAGATGAAGCAAAGGGAATGGGAGATGAATATGTCTCTGTGGAGCACTTATTCCTTGCGATCATAAAGCAACCGTCAAGGCCGGTCAAAGAACTTCTCAGAACCTATGGAATAAACAGGGAAAACTTTTTAAAAGCACTTTCTACGGTACGCGGCAACCAGCGTGTGGTAAGTGACAACCCGGAAGCCACCTATGACACTTTGAATAAATATGGTTATGATATGGTGGAACGGGCCAGGGATCAAAAGCTGGATCCGGTTATCGGCAGAGACAGCGAGATCCGTAATGTAGTCCGAATTCTTTCAAGAAAGACAAAGAATAATCCGGTGCTCATCGGGGAGCCTGGGGTTGGTAAGACTGCAGTTGTGGAAGGTCTGGCCCAAAGGATTGTACGGGGAGACGTTCCGGAAGGCTTGAAGGACAAAAAGCTGTTTGCCCTTGATATGGGCTCCATGCTTGCGGGAGCCAAATACCGGGGAGAATTTGAAGAGCGTTTAAAGGCTGTCCTTGATGAAGTAAAAAAGAGCGACGGACAGATTATACTTTTTATTGACGAGCTTCATACCATTGTGGGAGCCGGTAAGACAGAAGGTTCCATGGATGCCGGAAACATGCTGAAGCCTATGCTGGCGAGAGGAGAGCTTCACTGTATTGGTGCCACTACCCTTGATGAATACCGCCAGTACGTAGAAAAAGACCCGGCACTGGAGCGGCGTTTCCAGCCGGTTATGGTGGATGAACCGACGGTGGAAGATACCATTTCCATTTTAAGGGGATTGAAGGAACGGTATGAGGTTTACCATGGAGTAAAAATCACCGACTCTGCTCTGGTTTCAGCGGCTACCCTGTCTGACCGCTATATTAGTGATCGGTTTTTACCGGATAAGGCGATAGACCTGGTGGATGAAGCCTGTGCCATGATTAAGACAGAGCTTGATTCTATGCCGGCAGAGCTGGATCAGCTTTCCAGAAGAATTATGCAGATGGAAATTGAAGAGGCAGCCCTTAAAAAAGAAACGGACCATTTGAGCCAGGACCGTTTGGCAGAATTACAGAAAGAACTGGCAGAGCTGCATGACGAATTTGCCGCACAGAAAGCCCAGTGGGAAAACGAAAAGGCATCCGTGGACCGGTTGTCCTCTTTAAGAGAAGAAATCGAGAACTTAAACCGGGAAATTCAGGATGCTCAGCAGAAATACGATTTAAACCGTGCGGCAGAGCTGCAGTACGGAAAGCTTCCTCAGCTTCAGAAAGCACTGGAAGAGGAAGAAGAACGGGTGAAGAACCAGGATTTAAGTCTGGTTCATGAAAGCGTAACAGAGGAAGAAATTTCAAAGATTGTTTCCAAATGGACTGGAATTCCCGTATCCCGTTTGACAGAAAGTGAGAGGAACAAAACGCTTCATCTGGATGAAGAGCTTCATAAACGGGTCATTGGACAGGATGAGGCAGTGCTAAAAGTAACAGAAGCCATCATTCGTTCCAAAGCAGGAATCAAAGATCCTACAAAGCCCATCGGTTCCTTCCTGTTCTTAGGCCCTACCGGTGTAGGTAAAACAGAGCTTGCCAAAACATTGGCCCAAAGCCTGTTTGATGATGAAAATAACATTGTAAGAATTGATATGAGTGAGTATATGGAAAAGCATTCGGTATCCCGTCTGATCGGAGCGCCTCCTGGATATGTGGGGTATGACGAAGGCGGCCAGCTTACTGAAGCGGTTCGGAGAAAACCTTACTCTGTAGTTTTATTTGATGAAGTGGAAAAAGCCCATCCGGATGTATTTAATGTACTTCTTCAGGTGCTTGATGATGGACGTGTCACAGATTCCACAGGCAAAACCGTGGACTTTAAAAACACCATTATTATCATGACTTCAAATATTGGTTCCCAGTTCCTGCTTACGGGCATTGACCAGAATGGAGAGATCAGGGAAGATGCAAAAGCAATGGTCATGGATGATTTGAGAAACCATTTCCGGCCCGAATTTTTAAACCGTCTGGATGAAATCATTCTGTTCAAACCGTTGAACAAGGATAATATTGCAGGAATCATCGATCTATTAATGACCGATTTAAACAAACGGCTGCTGGAGCGTGAAATAAAGATAGAACTGACTGATTCTGCAAAAGATATGATTGCAGACCGGGGATATGACCCGGCATATGGAGCCCGTCCGTTAAAACGGTATTTGCAGAAGCATGTGGAAACCCTGGCAGCTAAAATCATACTTGGTGATGAGGTGCGGGCAGGGAATGAGATTGTCATCGATGTGTCTGAAGACGGCCGTCAGCTAATTGCTTATCTGGAATAAAAGAATGTGCCCGGAGCCGGGCACATTCTTTTATTCTCTCTATGAAACACTCCAAAGAATATCCCGGTTAATTGTATGATAGAACAGTTTCCGGATCTTTTTTGGGTCTTTCGTCTGTCCAAGAATCCACATCAGCTTTGTAACCGTAGCTTCCAGTGTCATATCATAAGCTTCTAACAGGCCGAATTCCTTTTTTATGGTATGCCCTACTTCATAAACAGACATATTACTGCCCTCATTGGTTACCTGGGTGGTCATGACGACGGTTTTGCCGAGAGAGATCCATTTTTCAATGGCTTTATAAAAGTCTCCGGAATCGTAGGAGGGCAGGCCTCCCACCCCAAAGGATTCAATAATGACGGCATCATAATGTTCTGCCATATAGTCGAGGGTTTCGGCGCCCATGGAAGGGATCAGCTTCATCAGAGCAACATGGGGATTTAAATCATGAAAAAATTGTGGCTCTTTGGAGTATGATTTTTTATCATCCAGATAAAATATAACATAGCCATCCTGTATAGTCGCAATATACGGAAAATTAATGCTTGAAAAAGCATTATAGCTTTTTGTCCGGACTTTTTTTCCTCTGGTGCCTGCAATGGCTTTTCCGTCAAAAACAATAGTAACACCGTGTGAGCGGTCATCGCTGGCAAAGCGGAGACTGTCGAATAAGTTGATGCGCGCGTCCGTATTCTCCATGTCGATAGGTTTTTGAGCACCGGTTATGACAATGGGTTTTCGCGAATTTTGAATGAGATAAGATAAGGCAGCAGCCGTATAGGCCATGGTATCTGTGCCATGACAGATGACAAAACCATCGTACTCCCCATAATGGTCCTCAATGGCTTTGGCGATGATGAGCCAGTGCTTTGGCTGCATGTTGGTGCTGTCAATATTTAAAATCTGCAAGCTGTCCGCTTTGCAGAACTTTTTCGCATCCGGAACATAGGAAAGCAGTTCGTTAGAGGTCAGGAGCGGTTTTAATCCGGAATCGCCCCTTTTACAGGCAATGGTACCGCCTGTGCCCAGCATTAGTATTTTTTTCATATGAGAGTACCTCCTGAAAGATTCTGAAATTGATTGTAGCATTTCTTTTTCCGTTCGTACAGGCCATTTGTTGAAAATAATGGATAACTATGCTAAAATCATATAGAATGAAAGAAGCAGGAGGGAAGACAATGACTCAGGTACCAAAGGATCCAATGATATTATTAAGCTATATGAATACACAATTAAGAGATTTTTATCCCTCGCTGGAAGAATGCTGCAAAAGTCTGGGAATTCAGGAAGAGGAAGTTACAACCACCCTGGCTTCCATTGACTATCGCTATGACAGAGAGAAAAATCAATTTATATAAGTAAGGACATTCCCTGAATGGGAAAGGCAAAGGGTCGTCGCTTATGCGGTGGCCCTTTTTGCAAAAAAGAATGCAGGAGGGATATTCATGCAAACGGTTTGGGTACAGATATTGGAAGTGTGGAAATGGTTAATGACTCATCTGATCTATATCAATCTGATTCTTTCCATCATCATTGTATTTTTTCAGCGGCGGGATCCCAAAGCGGTCTGGACCTGGCTGCTGGCTTTGTACTTTATACCGGTATTCGGAATTTTATTTTACCTTCTTCTGGGGCAGGATATGCGCAAGAATAAGATGTTCCGGGTAAAGGAAATTGAAGACCGTATGCGCTATTCCATTAAAAACCAGGAAGAGTTTTTAAGAAGCAATGATATGAGCCTGGTGAGCTCTTTATCCAGGGATTATGCGGATTTAGTACTCTATAATCTGGAAACCTCAGGTTCAGTCCTGACGGTTGACAATGAGGTCACTATTTTCACGGATGGAGAGGACAAATTCCGTGATTTGAGGAATGAATTAGCAAAGGCGGCTCATTTCATTCATTTCCAGTATTATATTATAAAGGATGATGAACTTTTTGATTCCATAATTCCCATTCTGACGGAACGGGCAAGGGCAGGAGTGGAGGTCCGGATTCTCTGTGACGGTATGGGAGGACGGTTTATGCCCAGATCCAAGTGGAAGCTGTTAAAGGAAAGCGGAGTAAAGGTAGGCATCTTTTTTCCGCCCATTATGGGGCGGCTTCAGCTTCGTGTAAATTACAGAAACCACAGAAAGATCGTGATCATTGATAACCGGGTGGGTTATGTGGGCGGCTTTAATATTGGAAGGGAATATATATCAAAAGATCCCAAGTTTGGATATTGGAGAGATACCCATCTGAAATTGACGGGAGGATCGGTGTTAAGCCTTCAGATCCGGTTTGCTCTGGACTGGAATTATGCAGCAGGAGAAAATCTTTTCAAGCATATGAAGTATTTCTGTGAAAATGATGACGGAACCTGCCTGGAGTCCATGGGTGTCGTTGATATGAATAGAAAGGAAAAGAAGCTTGGAATACAGATCATAGCCAGCGGTCCGGATGCAGGAAACAAACAGATTCGGGATAATTATCTCCGGCTGTTTTCCAAAGCAAGGCATCATATCTATATCCAGACCCCCTATTTTGTTCCGGATGATGCCGTCCTTTCCACTTTGCGGTTAGCCGCCCGTTCCGGTGTGGATGTGCGGCTGATGATCCCGTGCAAACCGGACCATCCCTTTGTTTACTGGGCGTCCTATTCCTATGTAGGGGACCTGCTTTCCGCCGGCGCCAGATGCTATACCTATGAGAATGGTTTTCTTCACGCAAAAGGGGTGATGACAGACGGAAAGGTCAGCTCCTATGGAACAGCCAACATGGATATCCGCAGCTTTGAACTTAATTTTGAAGTCAATGCAGTGATTTATGATGAGGAAACCACACAAAAGCTGGAAGCACTGTTCTTAAAGGATTTAGAGGTATGCAAAGAGATCACGCCGGAAATTTATGAAAGACGCAGCATCTTTATCCGAATCAAGGAACAGGGAAGCAGACTGCTTTCTCCTCTTTTATAGAATTCTTTACAGCAAAACATAATTTCATAAGTTCCGGCGCATAATGAAAATTATGAAGACACTTACACAAATCGATTTAAAACAATTACCCATGAACTTCTGCAAATGCGGAGTGACAGGCTGGTGCCTGGAGGTTATTTTCACCTCAACGGAATCCATCTTGCGTCATGACTGGCGGCTGATGGGGCAGACCTCTCTCTTGATGTTCCCGATCTATGGATGCGGAGCATTGCTTGGGCCTATCGGGCATTTGATTGACCAATGGGTAAGCCCTGGGCAAAGGCTTGCAGCAAGGCCGGGAGAGCTTGCCATCAGGCATGGATTCCTCTATATGGTTCTTATTTTTGTGGCAGAATACATTTTTGGAGCGCTGCTTACGATCACCGGAATGTGTCCCTGGGATTACTCCGGGCGCAGTACCAATATCGACGGGCTGATCCGTCTGGATTTTGCACCGCTGTGGTTTGCCACGGGACTGTTGTTTGAACAAATTACAAAAAAGAGAGGAAGGTAGTATTGTAATTAAAGTCCCCATTTTATATAATAGATAAAATGGAGGGCGAGAACAATGATACGTATTATTCTGGTAGCAGCAACAGTCATTTTATTTTTGATTTTTAGCATTCCGGTCCTCATTTTTGAGTGGCTGACTGGGAAAAAGGACCGCCATCTGCGGGATATGCAGAGCATTGCGGTGGTGAGAGGGGTTTTCCGGATACTCCTGTTCTTTGCCGGAGTAAAGGTCACGGTAAAGGGAAAAGAGAATATTCCGGCTGATCGTGCCGTTCTCTACGTGGGAAATCACAGAAGTTATTTTGATATCCTGGTGGGCTATGTAACGGTTCCAGGACTAATGGGATTCGTAGCCAAAAAAGAGATGGAAAAGATTCCTCTGCTTTCCACCTGGATGAAATTTGTCAACTGCCTGTTTTTGGACCGTAAGAATCTAAAGGAAGGCTTAAAGACCATTCTCACAGGCATCGAACAGGTGAAAAGCGGTGTCTCCGTATGGATATTTCCGGAAGGAACCAGGAATAAGAATGAGAATCCTCTGGACCTTCTTCCCTTTAAGGAAGGAAGTCTTAAAATTGCAGAAAAAAGCGGCTGTCCAGTGGTTCCGGTAGCCATGACAGGTACTGCGGAGGTTTTTGAACAGCATTTGCCGTTTATCCGGCCATCCCATGTGACCATTGAATTCGGTAAGCCATTTTACCCAAAGGAATTAGAGCCGGAGTTACGTAAATTCCCGGGAGCATATGCAGAAAATCAGATTAAGACCATGCTGGTAAGGCAGCTGGGTCTTAATGAGGACCAGACGGAATCACACAAACAGATAAAGGGAAGATAAGACCTATGAAGACATTAGATTTAGAAGAAATCAGAAAGCAGCTTGACGGAATCGACCGTGAATTGGTTGCTCTCTTTGAAACACGCATGGAGCTGTGCAGGGAAGTGGCCGAATATAAGATCGGTACCGGGAAACCGGTTTACGACGGAGAAAGAGAACAGCAGAAAATCGATGCAGTGACCGGTATGGTGGAAGGAGAATTCTTAAAGCAGGCGGTAAAGGAACTGTTTACCCAGATCATGACCATCAGCCGGAACTATCAGTACAGACAGATGGCAGAATCCGGCTTTCAGGCAGAACATACTTTTCGACCCGTTAAGAGTCTTGCTCTTTCGGGAGTGCGGGTTGCCTACCAGGGGGTGGAAGGTGCTTACAGCCACGGCGCAGCCTTAAAGTATTTTGGACAGGAAGCCAGCCTGTATCATGTAGCCACCTGGGATGATGCCATGAAGGAAGTGGAGGAAGGAAGAGCAGACTATGCAGTGCTTCCCATTGAAAATTCCTCGGCAGGTGCTGTAACGGATAATTATGACCTTCTGATGAAATATCATAATTACATCGTAGCCGAAACCTTTTTAACCGTAAACCATGCTCTTTTGGGACTTCCGGATGCCCGGACAGAAGATATACGGACCGTATTTTCCCATCCCCAGGCCCTGATGCAGTGTTCAGAATTTCTAAATGCCAACCGGCAATGGAAGCAGATCAGTGTTGAAAATACAGCAGTGGCGGCAAAAAAGGTCCTTGAAGAAGGCGATGCCACCCAGGCTGCGGTAGCCAGTGAGATTGCCGGGGAGCTTTATGGTCTTAAGGTTTTAAGTTCATCCATTAATCATAACAAGAACAATACGACCCGTTTCATCATTCTTTCCAAAGAAGCGGTATACCGGGAGGAAGCAGAAAAGATAAGCTTAAGCTTTGAACTGCCTCATAAAAGCGGGTCCCTTTATAACCTGTTGAGCAATTTTATTTACAATGGTGTCAACATGTTCATGATCGAGTCCAGACCCATTCCGGGAAGAAACTGGGAATACCGGTTCTTTGTTGATATCGAAGGGAATTTAAGCCAGGCGTCCATTCAGAATGCCTTAAAGGGAATCTCTGAGGAAGGCCGCAATATGAGGATTTTAGGAAATTATTAAGTCTTTTTCATAAGTTCGGTCTGATTCAGACCGGACTTAAACTTTACACCAGGAGGAAATTATGAAATCTCAGGAACTGATATTGTACAAGAATTTAGAATACCGGGAACTATTTGACCAGATTGCAAAGCTGCTTACACTCTCCCCGGAGGAAAGATCAGAAGCAATGCCCGTTTCTTATGCCTGTGCCGGCCAGCTGGTCAGACTGGCGTCTTCTTACGGGTTTTCTGGAAATCTCTGGCATTGCTTTTTGGCCTTGTGTCTGGCAGATAATGAAAATGCCTACAGTACCGCCTGTGAGGTGGTGGGACCTGTAAAAGGTACATTAAACCGTCTGGCAGCCCATGATTTTGCCATATTTAAAGAACTTTTTCAGTATGATATCCGTTCTTTGGACCATTCCGGAGATTCCGGGATATGGTCGGCTCTGAACGATTATCAGGCGCCGGATGAAAGCAGCAGTGTCTATAATCTATGGATACGGGATCAGATACTCGCTCTTGCAAAAGCCCTTCCAAAGGCTGCCGGTGAGGAAGCGTTTCAGGCAGAGATCACAGAATTCTACCGCCGGTTCGGGGTGGGGAAATTCGGTCTTAACAAAGCGTTTCGTGTGGAGGGAGATGAAAGCGGTCCAAAGATTGTGCCCATCACCAATATTGAGACCATCCATTTTTCCGATATCATAGGCTATGAAAACCAAAAGCAGAAGCTCATGGAGAATACGGAAGCATTTTTGGAGGGAAAGGCTGCAAATAACGTCCTTTTATTTGGAGACAGCGGTACCGGAAAGTCTTCAAGCATTAAGGCCGTATTAAATGAATACTATGACAGGGGCTTAAGGATCATCGAGGTTTATAAGCACCAGTTTCAGATGCTTTTAAAGGTTCAGGAGCAGATTAAGGACCGCAATTATAAGTTTATCATCTATATGGATGACCTGTCTTTTGAGGACTCCGAACTGGAATATAAATATTTAAAAGCCATTATTGAAGGCGGTCTGGGAATAAAACCTAAGAATGTACTGATCTATGCCACCTCGAACCGCCGCCATTTGATTCGTGAAAAGTTCAGTGATAAAAGGGAACTGGATGATGAATTACATAATAATGATACCGTCCAGGAAAAACTTTCCCTGGTTGCCCGTTTCGGCGTGACCATTTATTATGGTTCTCCCGATAAGTCAGAGTTTTTAAATATCGTAAAGGAACTTGCCGCCCGTTATCAGGTATCCATGCCATTGGAGGAACTTTATGCAAAGGCAAATATCTGGGAACTCCAGCATGGGGGCCTGTCAGGAAGGACCGCAAGCCAGTTCATGACTCACATTTTGGGGAAAAAAGAAGAAAATTAGGGAGGAATGGAACATTTTACCTGGATTTAACACAAAAATTACAATGATAGAGTAAAATAGTATCAAAACGGCCCCTTGAATGGGCGGTAAGGAGGACAGGTATGGCAATCAAAATATTTGCTGCCATCGATGTGGGATCATTTGAATTGGAACTTGGCATTTATGAGATATCAGTCAAAAGCGGAATACGAAAGATCGATCATGTTCGCCATGTCATCGCCCTTGGGAGGGATACTTATAACAACGGTAAGATCAGTTATGAGCTGGTGGAGGAGATGTGCAGTGTCATAAAAGATTTTGCAGATATTATGCAGTCCTATAAAGTCATCGGGTACCGGGCTTACGCCACCAGTGCCCTGCGGGAGGCAAAGAACAACCAGATCGTTCTGGACCAGATCAAGGTGAGGACCGGCATTGAGGTTCAGATCATAAGCAACTCAGAGCAGCGCTTTATCAGTTATAAAGCCATTGCTTCAAAGGATGCAGAATTCAGTAAGATCATCGAAAAGGGAACGGCCATTGTGGATGTAGGCTTTGGAAGCATGCAGGTATCCTTATTTGATAAGGATGCATTAATCTCCACTCAGAACCTGATGCTGGGAGTGCTCAGAATCCGGGAGATGATGGGAGATGTGCAGGTCAGCACAAAGATGCAGAATACTTTGATTGAAGAGATGGTGGACAATGAACTCTACACCTTCCGGAAGGTGTATCTAAAAGACCGTGAGATCAAAAACCTTATCGGAATCGGAGAGAGTATCCTCTACCTGTCCCGCGGCAGCAACGGGGGGAAAGCGGTGGAGTGGATTACTGCTGAGGAATTTATCACTTTTTATGAAAAGATTCTTAAGATGTCCAGTGACCAGATCCAGGAGCGGTTTGGAGTCAATGCAGAATATGCGGAACTTCTCGTTCCGGCGGCCATCATCTATAAGCGGGTTCTGGAACTGACCGGTGCGGAGATGTTCTGGATTCCCGGTATCCGCCTTTGTGACAGCATAGCGGCAGAGTATGCAGAAGAAAGTAAGACAGTTAAATTCCATCATGATTTCTCCGAGGATATTCTTGCTGCATCGAGAAACATGGCAAAGCGCTATAAATGCCATGTACCTCATACGGCAATACTGGAAAAATACGTTCTGGGTATTTTTGACAGCATGAAAAAATACCACGGCATGGGAAAAAGGGAACGCCTTCTTTTGCAGATTTCCGCCATACTTCATGCCTGCGGAAAATTTATTACCATGAGGAAGCCAAGCGAGTCTGCATATAATATTATTATGTCTACAGAAATCATTGGCTTGTCCCACATGGAACGGGAAATCATCGCCAATGTGGTTCGGTACAACGGGGTTGCATTCGATTACAGCCGGATGCATCTGAATGAAGAGATGTTCCGCAATACAAAAGGTGAACTGTCAAAAGAGGATATTACCATATTAATGGCAAAACTGACTGCCATCCTAAGACTGGCAAACTCCATGGACCGCAGCCATAAGCAAAAGCTTTCCGACAGCCGCATGAGCGTGAAGAACAGCCAGCTGCTGGTAACCACTTCCTATGAAGGAGACATTACTCTGGAGTCTGTGGCATTCCAGCAAAAGGCGGATTTCTTTGAAGAGATCTTTGGAATAAGACCCGTCTTAAAACAGAAGAGGAGGTTGAGCTAATGGCAGATATCAATGAGATTTATTACAATCCTGAAAATTATGTAAACCGGGAGCTGAGCTGGATTGAATTTAATTACCGGGTGCTCAGTGAGGCGAGAGACAAAAGTATCCCTCTGTTTGAACGGCTGAAATTCCTAAGCATTACCGCCTCCAATCTGGATGAATTTTACATGGTCCGTGTAGCCTCCCTCAAAGACATGGTACACGCGAAATATACGAAACCTGATATTGCAGGCTTAAAGCCTTCTGACCAGCTGGAAAAGATCAGTGAGAAGACTCATGAACTGGTGGCCGTACAGTACTCCACCTATAACCGTTCCCTTCTGCCTGCCTTAAAGCAGAACGGGCTTCGTGTCATCTCGAATCATGAGGAATTAAATGAGGAAGAGGGAAGCTTTGTGGACAGCTATTTTGAGCGGGATGTCTATCCGGTCCTCACTCCCATGGCAGTGGATTCCTCCCGGCCGTTTCCTCTCATACGGAATAAGTCCTTAAATATTGCCGCATTGCTGAAGAAAAAAAGCGGGGAAGAAGAACTGGAATTTGCCATGGTACAGGTGCCGAGCGTCCTTCCAAGAATCGTGAAGCTTCCGTCTAAAGAAAAGGGATTGCAGCAGGTCATATTGCTGGAAGAAATTATTGAGCGGAATATGGAACGCCTGTTTTTAAACTATAATGTCATCACCTCCAGTCCCTTCCGTGTTATGAGAAATGCAGATTTGACAATTGATGAAGAAGAAGCGGTGGATTTGCTGGAGGAAATCCAGAAGCAGCTGAAAAAAAGGCAGTGGGGCGAGGCGATCCGTCTGGAAGTGGAAGAAAAGATGGATAAGCAGCTGCTGAAAATTCTCAAGCGGGAACTGAATATCAGTTCTGGAGATATCTTTTCGATTGCCGGTCCCTTAGACTTGACGTTTTTGATGAAGATGTACGCATTAAAGGGCTTTGATCATCTGAAAGCGGTTCCTTATGTGCCGCAGCAGGTGCCAAGGCTTATGAATGAAGAGGATATTTTTACCAACATACGAAAAGGTGATATTCTGCTTCACCACCCTTATGAAACCTTTGACCCTGTGGTTAATTTTGTAAAAACAGCTGCAAAAGATCCTGAGGTACTGGCAATCAAGCAGACCCTGTACCGGGTCAGTGGAAATTCCCCCATTGTAGCGGCTTTGGCAGAAGCGGCCGATAACCGGAAGCAGGTATCGGTTCTGGTGGAATTAAAAGCCCGTTTTGATGAAGAGAACAATATTAACTGGGCCAAAAAACTTGAGAAGGCCGGCTGTCACGTAATCTATGGTCTGGTAGGATTAAAGACTCACAGCAAGATCACTCTGGTCGTGCGCAGGGAAGAAGATGGAATCCGCCGGTACGTTCATTTGGGAACCGGTAATTACAACGACTCCACAGCAAAACTTTATACGGATCTGGGACTGATGACCTGCAATCCGCAGATTGGAGAAGATGCTACAGCGGTATTTAACATGCTATCCGGTTATTCCGAACCTCTCCAGTGGAATAAGCTTGTGATGGCACCCATCTGGCTGAGAACCAGGTTCCTAAAGATGATCCGCCGGGAGATAAAGAATGCCGGTTCTGGAAAGCCTGCAAAAATCATTGCAAAGATGAACTCTCTTTGCGACAAGGAGATCATCGCAGCCCTGTATGAAGCTTCCTGTGCAGGGGTAAAGATCCAGCTGATCGTACGGGGAATCTGCAGTTTAAAGGCAGGCGTTCCCGGCTTAAGTGAAAATATTTCCGTCCATTCGATTGTAGGTAATTTCCTGGAACATGCCAGAATCTTTTATTTTGAAAATGACGGCAGTCCGGAACTTTATCTTGGAAGTGCGGACTGGATGCCAAGGAATCTGGATAAACGGGTGGAGATCATGTTTCCTGTGGAAGATGAAGAATTGAAGGAACGGATTTTAAATATCCTTGAGATCCAGTTAGAAGATAATGTAAAGGCACATATCTTACAGCCGGATGGAACCTATGAAAAGCCCGATAAAAGAGGCCGGGTCCAGAGAAACAGCCAGGAAGAATTCTGCGAAGCGGCAGTTCTTTCTGTGAAGGCGGAGCTTAAAAAACTGAATCCTCAGTCCAGCCGGGTATTCGTGCCGACGGAGAGCCAGAATTAAATGGAAAAATCAGGTTTGAATTACCGTATTATAGTTTTTTTGTAAGAAAATAGTAAGGCAAAGATACCTTTCTTGTGGTAAAATGGATGCAGGCTTTTTCTCTTAAAAAGAAGAGCCGCTTACATAACGACAAGGGAGGTATTTTTTCATGTCCGAAACGATAAGCATTCTGGTTGTGGATGATGAGAAGGAAATTGCAGATCTGGTTGAAATTTATCTGGTCAGTGATGGCTATAAAGTATACAAGGCAAACCATGCGGAAGAGGGACTTGAGATACTTGAAAAGAATCAGATCCATCTGGTACTCTTAGACATCATGATGCCTGGAATGGACGGACTCTCGATGTGCAAGAAGATAAGGGAAACCAATAACATTCCCATCATCATGCTGAGCGCCAAGTCAACGGACTTGGACAAGATATTGGGGCTGGGGACAGGAGCCGATGATTACGTAACAAAACCGTTTAATCCCCTGGAACTGACAGCCCGTGTAAAATCTCAGCTTCGCCGTTATACCCAGTTAAATCCCAACAGCTCGGTCAACGAAAATGCAAAGAATGAAATCGCGATCCGCGGGCTGACCATCAATAAGGACAATCACAAGGTGACTGTGTATGGAGAAGAGGTAAAGCTTACTCCCATTGAATTTGACATTCTTTATCTGCTGGCTTCCAATCCCGGAAGAGTTTTCAGTACAGATGAAATTTTTGAAAAAGTGTGGAATGAAAAGGTCTATGAAGCCAATAACACGGTAATGGTACATATCAGGCGTTTGAGAGGGAAGATGAAGGAAGACACCAGACAGAATAAGATTATAACTACTGTTTGGGGGGTAGGATACAAAATTGAAAAATGATATCAACCGCCGTTTCCATACCCGGGTCGTCGCCAATATTTTCTACAGCGCAGTCATTACGGTATTAATCGAACTTTTTCTTGTGACCAATATCTCCTTAATCGCTTCTTATATGCGAAACACGGAGAGAGACAACGCATTCGTGGAGCTGCTGACCACCTTTGATGCGGTTGTGATCCTGATTTACGTTGTCTTTGGAATCGGTATTTTTACAGTCACCTTTCTCCTTTTACAGGAAAAGTCCATGCGCTACATCGCCAGGATTTCCGACGCCATGCAGAGCATTTCGGAAGGAGACTTAAACATTACCGTTGATATTGAAGGGGACGATGAATTCTCCGTAATGGCCGCCAGCTTAAACAAGATGGTGGAGGACTTAAGGGAACTGATGGATAAGGAAAGGGAAGCGGAACGGACAAAGAATGAACTGATTACCAACATTGCCCACGACTTAAGGACTCCTTTGACCTCCATCACCGGATATCTGGAACTGCTGTCCGGGGAGACTGCGCTTGATCCTGAGGTTCAGAAAAAATACATAGGTATCGCATACGTGAAGACAAAGCGGCTGGAAAAGCTGATAGAAGATTTATTTGGATTTACAAAGCTGAACTACGGAAAGATGTCCATGCATGTTGCCAGGGTGGATGTGGTAAAGCTTTTAAGCCAGCTTCTGGAAGAATTTTATCCCAGCTTTGTGGATAAAAATCTCTCTTATGAACTTCAAAGCAATGTTCCCGCTCAGGTCATCACAGCAGATGGCAATCTTTTGGCCCGTCTGTTTGACAATCTTATCAACAATGCCATCAAGTACGGAGCCGACGGAAAACGGATTCTGGTAAAGGTTCACGGAGCCGAAGACCAGGTGACGGTTTCCATCGTCAATTACGGCTATGTGATTCCCTCGGAAGAGCTTCCACTTATATTCAATAAATTTTACCGCGTGGAGCAGTCCCGTTCCACCAATACGGGAGGAACCGGGCTTGGGCTGGCCATAGCAAAGAATATTGTGGATATGCACGGCGGAAGCATTACCGTTACCAGTGATTTATCCGGTACGGTATTTACCGTAAAACTGAAGGTTGATTTTGATGTAAACAAAGAGAACTTTGGAAAGATAGGATGACATAGGATGAAACTCAGAAAAATATCTCTGATTTGTGCCATAGCGTTTACCCTGGCAGGCAGCTTCCGGCTGCCTGCTTTCGGCATGACCGCTCCTGACACAGATTCTCAGACACACGAATATACTGCGGCTTCTGATCTGGAAATATCCATGGAGGTTTCTTATGGATACGACGGAAACGCAAAAAGCGGACGTTATGTTCCGGTGAATGTTACACTGAAAAGCCAGTCTGAGTCTCCGTTTTCCGGAACCATCCGGGTAGAGGCAATGGAATCGGATTTTGACATTTACCAATATGACTATCCGGTATCCATGGGTGCCGATGAATCCCTTTTTAAATCCCTGGACATTCCGGTAGGACGGGCAGATGTGCTTTACGTAAAGCTGATGGATTCCCAGGGGAATGAAAAGATCCGCAAGCGCTTGAAGATGAATGTAACCACGGATACGGCGGAGCTGTTCGTTGGAATTTTATCCGACCAGCCCCAGAAGCTTTCCTATATGGATGGAGTGGGGGTTAATTACAGCTCTGTCCGCATTAAGACTTTTGATTTGGAAACGGAAAAGATGCCGGATCATTTCACTGGTCTGGATCTTCTTGATGTTCTGGTCATTACGGATTATGATACCAGAAAGCTTACAGAGGATCAGCTGACAGCCATATGGGAATGGGTGAAGGAAGGAGGGACGCTTCTTCTCGGCACCGGTGAAAGAGCAGGCGAAACCCTTTATGGGTTCCGTTTTGAACTACTGGAAGAAGATTATGCGCCTCCCACTCTGCGGTCGGTGGATATGGGAGTGGAATACTCCACCAACGGACCCGGAGATTCCTTTTTAAATCTGGTCTGTGCGGATATATCCTTAAAAGGAGGAACCGGAGTTCTTTCCAATGACCAGTTTTCCGTTCTTTCTGCCATGGTAAAAGGAAAGGGAACCGTAGGAGTGGCTGCCTATGACTTTGTGGACATTGAAACCTTTTGCAAAGCCCACCGTTCCTATGTGGACAAACTCTTTACAGCACTGCTGGGAGAGACCAGACTTAATAATTTATCCTCCTATTTATACAGCGGGAATTCCGGAAAGTTCTGGTCGGTTCAGAATATGCTGAATACTGGGAATGTGGAAAAGCTTCCCAATCTGATTATTTATATCATACTGATTTTCTCATACATACTTTTGATAGGTCCAGGCATTTATCTGTACTTAAAAAAGAAGGAGCGCAGAGGTTATTACCGGACAGCAGTAGTCATTGTATCTTTTCTGTTTACGGCAGCTGTATATTTAATGGGTATAAAAACCCGGTTTAAGGATACCTTTTTCACCTATGCGACCATTTTGGATACTACGGATAATTATATGGATGAATATACCTATATCAACATGAGAACTCCCTATAATAAGGCATATTCCGTTTCTTTGGACCCCTCTTATGATATCCTGCCTATCACAAGAAGCAACAGTTATGAGATGACTCCTGTTCCCAAGTTCCTGGGGGATGAAGATTATAAGGTTCGTATCAATTACGGGAAGGACAATACCAGGTTTACGGTACAGAATGCGGCAGCGTTTGAACCTCAATATTATTCTCTCAGAAAAAGAACGCCTAATACGGATCATAAAGGTCTGCTGGGAGATATTACCCTGTTTGAGGGAAAGGTTTACGGGACTGTCACGAATGAATATCCTTTCCCGGTGGAAAAGGTAGGGGTGCTGATGTTTGGGAAAATGGTGGTTATCGATGGATTAAAGCCTGGGGAATCGAAAAAACTAAACGGCGTTCCGGTCATTAATTATCCGATCAACAGTTCCTTTATTGTGTCTGCCCGCGTAACCGGGGGTTATAAATATTCAAAAGCGGATATTGAAGATCCGGACTATATGCTGGCGCTTTCAAGAACCAATATATTAAGTTTTTATCTGGACAAGTATTCTTCTTTCTACAATCAGGAAGCAAGGATTGTAGCCTTTGGCAGGGAGCAGTCCGACAACCAGTTTCTTTTCAATGGGGCTTATGAGACTTATGGCATGTCCATGTACACCTCCACACTTGAGGTAAATACGAAAAAAGATGGAAGAACCTCAAAGTCCGCACTGATGAAAACACCAGAGGTAATCAGCGGCCAGTATTATTCCGATTCCAATGCCACTTATGCGGTGGATCCGGTGGCTCTGGAGTATTTTCTGGGCAATGATTTAGAGGTTGAAAAACTGATATTTGAGAATCCCTCCGAGGAGTTTATAAATAACGATGGCATTGCTTATACCAATCTGTTCAAGGGAGATATTTATTTCTACAACCACAATACAGGCAATTATGATGTTATGGATGCAGGCAAAACGGTTTACTCTGCCAGTGAATTAACGTCTTATCTGTCTCCGGGCAATACGCTGACTGTGAAATATGTATGTGACAATGCCGGAGAGAAGAACTGGTATGTGACGCTGCCCATGCTGTCTGTCACAGGAAGGGACAAATAATGCTGGAAATTAAAAAATTATGCAAAAAATTTGGAAAATTTCATGCACTGAACGGTTTGGATATCCATATTCCCAAAGGCTCTCTCTATGGATTTGTAGGGCCCAACGGAGCAGGCAAGACCACCACGATAAAGATCATGACCGGGCTTTTATATGCGGACAGCGGCCAGGTGCTGATAAACGGTGTGGATGTGACGGGAGGCTTCAATGATCTGAAGCTGAGCATTGGCTATGTGCCGGATTTCTTCGGAGTCTATGATAACTTAAAGGTCAACGAATACATGGAATTCTTTGCTTCCTGCTATGGGCTTGACGGGCTGAAGGCGAGAAACCGGTATATGACCCTTTTGGAACAGGTGGGACTGGAAGATAAAGTGAATTTTTACGTGGACAGTTTATCCCGGGGGATGAAACAGCGGCTCTGTCTTGCAAGAGCACTGATCCATGACCCCCTTCTGCTGGTTCTTGATGAACCGGCTTCCGGTCTGGATCCCCGGACCAGATTTGAATTTAAGGAAATTTTGAAAGATTTAAAGGAACAGGGAAAAACTATTTTCATAAGCTCTCATGTGCTTTCCGAGCTTTCTGAGCTGTGTACGGATATAGGGATCATTGACCAGGGAAAGATGGTCCTTGGCGGAAGTATGGAAGAGATCCTTCGCCGGGTCAATGCAACCAATCCTCTGATCATCTCTGTGCTTGGGAACAAGGAAAGGGCGCTTACCATCTTAAAAAGCCAGCCCTGTGTCCAGACGATCGCAGTAAAGGATCAGGATATCCGGGTGAACTTTATCGGAGATGAGCAGGATGAAGCGCTTCTTCTCCAGCAGCTTGTGGATGCAGAAGTAATGGTCCATGGATTCTGCAGGGAGCAGGGAAGCCTTGAATCCCTGTTCATGCAGATCACCGATCATGATAAAGAAAAGGCGGTGCTTGTACATGAAATTGAACCCGGTCTATAAACGGGAAATAACGGTCAGCTCCAGAAGTTTCCGTCTGGCTCTGATTTTAGTTCTTTTTAATTCCATTTTAGCCCTTGTGGTGCTTCTCAATATGTATTCTGTGGTGGAACAGGTAAAGCTGACGGCTGAAATCCAGTATTCCTCCTTCACCAATATCTATGTCTTTGTGGCAGTTGTGGAATTTGTCATGCTTATGTTCATTATGCCTGCACTGACTGCGGCAAGCGTCAGTGGGGAAAGAGAACGTCAGACCCTTGATATTTTACTTACCACCACGTTAAAGCCCTGGGAGATCATATGGGGAAAGCTGATCGCTTCCTTTGGAACCATGTTTTTGATGGTCATGTCCAGTTTTCCCCTTCTGTTCGTATCCTTTGTATACGGAGGCGTGACGGCCTATGATGTCATGATTCTGCTTTTATGCTATCTGGCCGTGGCACTTTTGTGCGGAAGTATGGGAATCTGTTTTTCATCCATATTCAAGCGTTCCACCATTGCTACAGTCGTAAGCTATGGGGTACTTGTGCTCATTGCCGCCGGAACCTATGCCGTGAATGTGTTTGTCTTATCCATTGCCCGTATGAATGCCAATAACACTTACGCCTCCTCTCTCAGCGGAATGGCGGATCAGGCCAATTCCGGCGCATTTTTATATCTTCTGCTTTTAAATCCTGTCGCGACCTTTTATGTAATGATAAACAGTCAGACTGGGGATAATCAGGTAATAAAGAGCTTAAACCAGTGGTTTGGCCCTCATCCGGAAAGTGCGGTCATGGATAACTGGGTGGTGTTAAGCATTATGATCCAGCTTCTTTTGGCAGCCATCTTTCTTTTTACGGCAGTAAAAGCCATCAGTCCGGTCCGGGGAAGAAGAACGAAAAAAACAAAATAACAGGAGGTTTATATGCTTACAATCGGATGCCATCTTTCTTCCTCAAAAGGATATTTTGCCATGGGAAAAGAGGCCGTAACTATTAATGCCAATACCTTTCAGTTTTTCACCCGGAATCCAAGGGGAACCAAAGCAAAGGCCATGAATCCTGATGATGTAAACAAATTTCTTGCCTATGCCGGTGAGCATCAGATCCACCGGATTCTGGCTCATGCGCCCTATACGTTAAATGCCTGCTCGGCAGATGAACATCTGCGCAATCTTGCCAGGGATACTATGAAGGATGATTTGGAGCGCATGGAATACACGCCTGGAAACTGTTATAATTTTCATCCGGGAAGTCATGTGAAACAGGGGACGGAGCTTGGGATCAGGTACATCTCCGACATGCTCAATCAGATTCTCACCCCTGATCTTCATACGACGGTACTTTTGGAGACCATGTCCGGCAAGGGCAGCGAGGTAGGAAAGGAATTTGAGGAGCTCAGGGAAATCCTTGACCGGGTAACGCTAAAGGAACATATGGGAATTTGTCTCGATACCTGCCACGTGTGGGATGCCGGTTATGACATCCGCAGCGACCTTGACGGTGTATTATTCCGGTTTGATCAGGTGATCGGTCTCTCCCGCTTAAAAGCCATTCATCTAAATGACAGCTTAAACCCTTTGGGAGCACACAAAGACCGTCATGCAAAGATCGGAGAGGGGTTCATTGGAGAAGAAGCCTTGAAACGGGTCGTTACCCATCCGCTGTTAAAGGATCTGCCGTTTTATCTGGAAACGCCCAATGATCTTTCCGGATATGCAAAGGAAATTTCCATGATGCGGAATGCAGTATAAAACAAATGCAAAGTATATATTATAAGGAAGATATCTAACGTTGAGGAGGAATTGACATGGGAATTGTTAAAGCGCTCACAACCGCAATCGGCGGTTCATTGGCAGACCAGTGGCTTGAAGTAATTGAAGCCGGAGAAATGGGAGATCAGACCCTGTTCTCCGCCGGTGTAAAAATCCGGAAAGGGTCCAATACAAAGGGAACAGATAATACCGTTTCCGATGGTTCTGTGATTCATGTTTACCCCAATCAGTTCATGCTTCTGGTGGACGGAGGAAAGGTCATTGATTATACCGGAGAACCAGGTTATTTTACTGTAAAGCATTCATCGCTTCCCTCTCTGTTTAACGGCCAGTTCGGAGAAGCCTTAAAGGAATCCTTTGACCGGATCCGTTATGGAGGAGAGACACCCACATCTCAAAGAGTATTTTTTATTAATCTGCAGGAAATCAAAGGGATTAAATTCGGAACTCCGAATCCGATTAATTATTTTGACCAGTTTTATAATGCGGAGCTGTTTTTAAGGGCTCATGGGACCTATTCCATCAAGGTGACAGACCCCCTTATGTTTTATGCGGAAGCCATTCCAAAGAATGCGTCCAAAGTGGAAGTCGATGATATCAATATGCAGTATTTATCAGAGTTTCTGGAAGCCCTTCAGTCTTCCATCAATCAGATGTCTGCGGATGGAATCCGTATTTCCTATGTGGCCTCCAAAGGAAGAGAACTGGGCGAGTACATGTCCGACGTTCTTGATGAACAGTGGAAAGCCCGCCGGGGAATGGCCATACAGTCGGTGGGAATCGCAAGCATTTCTTATGATGAGGAGTCCAGGGATTTGATCCATATGCGCAACCAGGGCGCCATGCTGAGTGATCCGTCTGTGCGGGAAGGCTATGTACAGGGAGCAGCGGCCAGAGGCATGGAGGCAGCAGGAAGCAATTCCGGCGGCTCCATGGCAGGCTTTATGGGAATGGGCATGGGAATGAACGTAGGAGGCGGGTTTATGAATGCTGCTTCCGGCGCAAACCTCAAACAGATGCAGATGAACCAGGAACAGCAAAGCAGTCAGTCCCCGCAGTCACCAGCCAGTACCGTAAACCGCTGGACCTGCAGCTGCGGAAGTGTCAATACCGGTAACTTTTGCCCGGAATGCGGAAATAAAAAGCCGGATGGTCCATGGACCTGTGAATGCGGTGCCGTAAATTCCGGAAAATTCTGTTCCGACTGCGGAAAACCAAAGCCATGAGCGGGGTCATAACCTACCACTGCCCCAATTGCGGAGGACCGCTTAAATTCGATCCCAAAAAACAGAATTATGCCTGCGAATTCTGTTTGTCTGAATTCACAGAAGAGGAAGCAAAGGATCCAAAGCCGGAGGTGAAAGAAGGGGGACATGGAGAACCTCTTCTTTATGCCTGCCCCAGCTGCGGTGCGGAAGTCGTAACCGATGAGACCACCGCAGCCACCTTCTGCTATTATTGCCATAATCCTGTGATTTTAACGAAGCGGCTTTCCGGAGAATACCATCCGGATTATGTGATACCTTTTGCCATCGAAAAAGACCGGGCGGTGGAGATCTTTAATAGCTGGATGAAGAAAAAACGGTTTATTCCCAGTGCTTTTTACAGTGAAGATCAGATAAACAAGATTTCCGGTGTATATTTTCCCTATCTCTTATACAGCTGCCGGGCAGAAGGGAATCTGCTGGCAAGGGCCGACCGCCTTCGGATATGGGTCAGCGGAAATTACCGTTACACGGAAACCCAGACCTATGAGATAAAAAGGGAAGGCTCTATGCCGGTAAAATTTGTACCAAGAAATGCTTTAAAAAAGGCAAGCAGGGAATTGACAGAAGGGGTGCTGCCTTACGAAACGGATCGTATGAAGCCCTTTTCCATGGGATATTTATCTGGTTTTGTGGCGGAACGCCGGGACATGGAAGAAGAGGATTTTTCTGAGGAGGTCAAGGCCGAGATCCGTTCCTTTGCGGAAAGCTCCTTAAAAAACAGCATTACCTCCTATGACTCCGTAAGGGTTCAGGACCAGTCTGTCCGGTTGGAAGATGAAACCTGGGAGTATGCCCTTCTTCCTGTTTGGACGCTTACTTATCATGATCAGGCAAAGAATGAAATGTATTATTTTACCATCAATGGTCAGACCGGAAAGGTCTGCGGAAAGCTTCCGGTGGATAAAGGCAAGCTGCTTTTGCTGTTTGCTGAAATATTCTTTCCGGTATTTCTTGTTTTACTGATTGTGGGGTATCTGATATGAAGACGATGGAATGGATGCAAATGCATAAGAGAAGATCAGCGGTCGTATTCCTGGCACTTTTCCTGTTCTTTGCTGTCTTTTCAGGAAGAAGTGATTCCTTTGGAGAAGAGACAAGAGTATTTGATGATGCCGGTCTTTTTTCTAGGGAAGAGAAGGCTGCCTTTGAAAATCAGATCACTTCCATGAGAAAAGAAATGAACATGGATGTTGTGATTGTGACCACCAATGATACAGGCGGTAAGTCTGCCGGGCAGTATGCGGAAGATTATTATGTTCAAGGGGGATACGGCGTTGGCCCGGATTACAGAGGTGCCCTGTTTCTGATTGATATGGACAATCGGGAAATCTATATTCTTCCCGTAGGAAAAATGAACCGTTTTTTAACGGATAAGCGTTGGAATCATATTCTGGATAAATCCTATGAGGCCATAAGCCAGATGGATTATGCTGCCTGTGCACAAACCTTTTTAGATGGAGTCACCCGGTATTACAGAGCCGGGATTCCGGGCGGACAGTACAATTATGACAAGGAAACAGGTAAAATCAGTGTGTACCGGAGCATCCGATGGTATGAAGCGGCAATTGCAGCCGGGATCGCTCTTTTTGCAGCCGGAATATCCTGTATGGGAGTAGTTTCCAGGTATTCCATGAAAAAAGAAAGGGGCCGGTCAGCAAACGATCTGATGGCATACCGGGTCAGCAGTCAATTCCGGTATTCCGATGAGACCGACCATCTGATCCATAAAACAGTCACCCATGTGATCATCCCCAGGAATCATGGGGGAGGAAGCGGCGGAGGAGGGTTTTCCTCCGGCGGCAGAAGTACCACCCATACCTCCTCCGGGCGCACCATGGGAGGCGGCGGGCGTAAATTTTAACTGCTTTAGTATAACTTTTTGAATTAATTATTTTTCCTGCAGGGATACAGGAACCGGCTGATCCAGAATCATGGAATCCTCTGTTACAATACAGTCATAAGCCAGGAGATGTACCCCTGCTTTTTGTGCTTCTTTCAGTGCTGCGGCAAATTCCGGATGGGTCACTCGGTTAGGCTCAAAGGTAGTCATCTCTTTCATCTGGATGACAAACAAAAGGTAAGCTTCGTAGCCTTCCTTACGGGCGTGAATCAGCTCTTCCACATGCTTGATTCCCCGTTCTGTGGGTGCATCCGGGAACATGGCACGTCCATGGTCCTCCAGAGTAACGCCTTTGACTTCCATAAATGCAGAAAATTCCGGATCAGCCGACTGAAAAGCCAGATCAAACCGTGAATGGTCATAGGTGACCTCCCGCCGGATATTACTTATGGAAAGTCCAAAGCCGGATTTTTTCGTGGAATGATTGTGAAAAGGAAGGGTTATATTTCCGCTGTTGGAAAGCAGCCATTCGTAAGCAGCCTGATTTGGCGCCTGGGAATCCATGTTGATGAGAAGGGGACCGTCCGTCCGTTCCTTCCATACTCCAATCAGAGAGTATTGTGTCTTTCTTCCAAGGACTGCCGCTTCCGGATGAAACTGTACCAGCACCGCAGCGCCTGGAAGCAAAAGCTCCTTGCACCGCCCCGTGTTTTTCACGTGACAGACAACGGTTTCTTCTTTCCCTCCGTCTCCGGAAATCAGAACGTGTGCAATAAAACGGTTGGGTCTTCTGATGAAGGTCCCCTTTCTCATATGTTCATATTTCATAAATCCATCCGGTCCTTTCTATATTTATGAAACTAAAGAATCTGTGAACCTATCTTACCACACAGAAAAGGAAAATGGTAGCCTTACCACATGTCTCTGTAACAAACACATATGTCCGCATAAAGAATACTTTTTGCTTGCGCCATTTTGCAAAGTGTGCTACAATGCTGGCAAGGTTTTCATCAATTCATACTATCACAAAGCAGGAAAGGAATCAAAAAACCATGGAATTATCCTATCAAAGTACCCGGGGCAAAGAAGCCGGTGTAACGGCATCGCAGGCAATTTTAAAAGGGCTGGCAGCAGACGGCGGCTTATTTATGCCTTGCTTTATACCAAAGCTTGACAAAACCATGAAGGAACTGTCTCGCATGACCTATCAGGAAACGGCTTATGAGGTAATGAAGCTGTTTCTTACAGACTATTCCGAAGCTGAATTGAAAAGCTGCATCGCACGGGCATATGACAGCAAGTTTGACACCGAAGAGATCGCCCCTCTTTCCAAAGCGGATGGTGCTTATTATCTGGAGCTGTATCATGGAAGCACCATTGCGTTTAAGGACATGGCTCTCTCCATTCTCCCCCACCTGATGACCACAGCTGCGAAGAAGAATCAGGTGAAGAATAAGATCGTGATCTTAACTGCAACCTCCGGAGATACCGGCAAAGCGGCAATGGCAGGCTTTGCAGATGTGGAAGGGACAGAGATCATCGTGTTCTATCCGAAAGACGGAGTAAGCCGCGTCCAGGAGCTTCAGATGGTGACACAAAAAGGAGAGAATACCCATGTGGCAGCCATTCACGGAAATTTTGATGATGCCCAAACCGGAGTGAAGAAGATTTTTGGTGACAAAGAATTTGCAGACTTTCTGGAAAAGAAGGGATATCAGCTTTCTTCGGCCAATTCCATCAACATCGGAAGACTGGTTCCCCAGATCGTGTATTATGTATACGCATATGCAAAGCTGCTTTCTGGCGGAGAGATTGCAGATGGAGAACGGATTAATGTAGTAGTTCCTACGGGAAATTTCGGAAACATTCTGGCGGCATATTTTGCAAAGCAGATGGGGGTACCGGTTAAGACGCTGATCTGTGCTTCCAATGATAATAAAGTGCTTTTTGATTTCTTCCAGTCCGGCACCTACGACAGGAACCGGGATTTTATACTGACCAGCTCTCCTTCTATGGATATCCTGATTTCCAGTAATCTAGAGCGTCTGATTTACTTAAGCACCGGATGCGATGCATCTTTATGCGCAGCGCTTATGAAAGAACTGAGTGAAAAAGGAAGCTATACGGTAACTGGAGAGATGAGAAAGAAGATGGAAGATTTTACAGGCGGATTTGCATTGGAAGAAGAGAACAGATCCACCATTAAGGAACTGTTTGACCGCACCGGATACTTAATCGACACCCATACCGGAGTGGCATCTGCCGTATATCAGGATTATAAAAAAACTACCGGGGATGATACGAAGACGGTCATCGCCTCAACCGCCAGCCCTTACAAATTCTCCAGAAATGTTCTGGAAGCCATTGAAGGAAAGCAGGAGACAGATGATGAATTTCAGATCATCGATCATCTGGCTGCCGTATCAGGAATTGCTGTTCCCCAGGCGGTAGAAGAAATCCGCACCGCTCCGGTACGTCATAATACCGAATGCGATGCGGATCAAATGAAAGAAGCAGTGATCAGTTTCTTAGACTAACTGAGAGTCCGGTATGCGAACCGGCGCCATTTGCCGCGCAGGACCCGGAGGGAAAAGAAGATTGCCCGAACCAGCCAGTCGATGGTCATGGCGATCCAGATGCCCATAAGTCCAAGGCCTAAGTGAAGGCTTAATACATAGGCTAGAACGATGCGGCAGATCCACATTGAGCAGATGGAGACCATCATTGTAAAACGGACATCACCTGCCGCCCGAAGGCCGTTGGTGAGACAGAACGCCAGGGGATGAATGATCATGCAGCAGATACTGTGGTAAAGCATCAGCTTTACGGCCAGGGAACTGGTTTCCGGTGACAGCTGGAACAGGTTTGTAATAACATTTAAAAACGGTATGATGGAAAGGTTTAATATGATCAGCCAGATATAGGCTGTTTTTAACAGCTTTCCCATATACTTTTTGGCCTGGTCCAGTTCGCCTGAACCTACGCACTGGCCGACCACCGTTATCATGGCGATGCCAATGGCTGTTGCGGGTATGGTTTCCAGACCGCAGATGGTACTTGCAACAGCATTTGCTGCAATGGCTACGGTGCCGAAGCTGGAGATAAGACTGGAAAGAAGCAGCTTTCCCAGTTGGAAGATGCTGTTTTCCACTCCGTTTGGAACTCCGATGTATAAGATCTTACGCAGCATACTTTTATCGATTTTAAGCGTAAAGTCTACGGAGAGTCCGGCATGTCTGTGAAGGAGCACCAGAATAATAACGGCGCAGAGGATTCTTGAAATCAGGGTGGAGAGTCCGGAGCCTGCCACCCCCATATGCAATCCAAAGATAAAGATGATGTTTCCCACAATATTAAATACATTGGCAATGATGGAAACCCTCATGGAGACCCCGGAGTTTCCCACAGAGCGGAACAGCGCGGCCGCACTGTTATAAAAAGCCAGGAATGGGTAGGAAAGAGAGGATAAGTAAAAATAGATCCTTGCATTCCCCATAACATCCTGGCTGATGTTGCCATAGATGAGACGCAAAAGAGATTCATTAAAAATCAGTGTAGCAACCATCAAAGCGATGGAAAGGCCGCCTACAGCCAGAAAAAGCTGACCGGCTGCTTTGGAAACATTTTTTTCATCTCTTCTCCCGATGTACTGGGCGGTGACAACGGAACCTCCGGCAGCCATTGCGCCGAACAGACCAATTAAAAGGACGTTAATGGTGTCCACGATCGATACGCCGGATACGGCTGCTTCTCCAACTGGAGCAACCATAAGGGTATCTGTCATTCCCATGGCAACGGCCAGAAACTGCTCAATGACCAGGGGCAGGATCAGCTTTTTCAGCTGTTTCTTTGTAAATAGTTCCCTTGATTGGTCTTCTTCCATCTTTTGTTTCATAACATCTCTCCCATATTGTATTTATTTTAATACTATTATAAAGCATTGTCCCTATGAAAGCAAAATGTAACTTTGTTATAAAAAAAACAATCTTTTTTAAATTATTCTTTTCAAAAAAGATATAATAGTATATAATGAAAAAATAAAAGATAAAAATCTTAAAACAAATGGAGGTTCGTGATATGTTAGTTTCAGCGAAAGAAATGCTTGAAAAAGCAAGAGACGGAAAATATGCAGTCGGACAGTTCAACATCAACAACCTTGAGTGGACAAAGGCCGTTTTACAGACAGCAGAGGAATTAAAATCACCAGTGATTCTGGGTGTTTCCGAAGGTGCTGGCAAATACATGACAGGCTACAAGACCGTAGCTGCTATGGTGAAAGCCATGATTGAAGAATTAAAGATCTCTGTTCCGGTAGCACTTCATCTGGACCATGGTTCCTATGAAGGCTGCTACAAATGCATCGAAGCAGGATTTTCCTCCATCATGTTTGATGGTTCCCATTATCCCATTGCTGAAAATGTGGAAAAAACTACGGAGCTTGTAAAGGTATGTGCAGAAAAAGGACTTTCCCTGGAAGCAGAGGTTGGTTCCATCGGCGGTGAAGAAGACGGAGTTGTGGGCATGGGCGAGTGTGCAGACCCTGATGAATGCAAGCAGGTGGCTGATTTAGGTGTTACCATGCTGGCGGCAGGGATCGGCAACATCCACGGAAAGTATCCTGCGAACTGGGCAGGTTTAAGCTTTGAGACTCTGGCTGCTGTAAAAGATAAAGTAGGCGATATGCCTTTGGTGCTTCACGGTGGTACAGGCATTCCAGAAGACCAGATCAAGAAAGCAATCAGCCTTGGCGTGGCCAAGATCAATGTGAATACCGAATGCCAGCTTTCTTTTGCAGAAGCAACCCGTAAGTACGTGGAAGCAGGCAAGGATTTAGAAGGTAAGGGCTTTGACCCAAGAAAACTTCTTGCTCCCGGTACGGAAGCAATCAAGGCAACGGTTAAGGAAAAGATGGAATTATTTGGTTCTGTAGGAAAAGCTTAATTGCTGATTTATAAAATATTTTTCAAAAAGTACTTGATTTTTTTAAGGAAATGATATATTTTAAATAGGAACGATGGCGTTCTCCTTATACTTGGAGGGCGCTTTTTCTAATTTTATGCATATTTAATTAAAAAGAGACTTAAAAAGGGCAAACCGGCTTAATATTATTAAGTGGTAATTCATATGAGAGGATGGAAAATTTATGAGTGAAGTTGTGAACGTAGCCGAGATGTTCGGTAAGAATGTATTTAACGAAACAGTAATGAGAGAGCGTTTACCAAAGTCTGTTTTCAAGAAATTAAAGAAAACAATCGAGGATGGCGCAGAGCTTGATCCTTCCATTGCTGATGTAGTTGCACATGCAATGAAGGACTGGGCAATTGAAAGAGGTGCAACTCATTATACACATTGGTTCCAGCCCCTTACCGGCATTACGGCAGAAAAGCATGATTCTTTCATCTCTGCACCATCAACAGATGGAAAGGTAATCATGGAATTTTCCGGCAAAGAGCTTGTAAAAGGCGAACCGGATGCTTCCTCTTTCCCCTCAGGCGGACTTCGGGCAACCTTTGAAGCCAGAGGATATACGGCTTGGGATTGTACTTCACCGGCGTTTTTAAGAGAAGATGCCATTGGTGTTACCCTTTGCATTCCCACTGCTTTCTGTTCCTACACAGGAGAAGCACTTGACAAAAAGACCCCTCTCTTAAGATCTATGGAAGCTGTTGATGAGCAGGCCTTAAGAATCTTAAGATTATTCGGAAATACCACATCAAAGAGAGTCACTCCATCCGTTGGACCGGAGCAGGAATATTTCCTGGTTGACCATGAGAAATATTTACAGAGAAAAGATTTAATTTATGCCGGCCGTACCTTATTCGGAGCAATGCCTCCAAAGGGACAGGAACTGGAAGATCATTACTTCGGCTCAATCCGTGAGAGAGTTGCTGCATATATGAAGGAAGTAAACGAAGAACTCTGGAAGCTTGGGGTTCCGGCAAAGACACAGCATAATGAGGTTGCTCCGGCACAGCATGAGCTGGCACCGATTTATGAGCAGGCCAATGTAGCCGTTGACCACAACCAGCTGGTTATGGAAACCTTAAAGAAGGTGGCAGGACGTCACGGATTAAACTGTCTGCTTCATGAGAAGCCATTTGCAGGAGTGAACGGTTCCGGTAAGCATAATAACTGGTCCTTAACCTCTGATGACGGAATCAACTTATTAAATCCGGGAGAGACACCTCACGAGAATATTCAGTTCTTACTGGTGTTATCCTGTATCTTAAAGGCGGTTGACAAGCATGCGGACCTTCTTCGTGAAGCTGCAGCAGATGTAGGAAATGATCACAGACTGGGTGCCAATGAGGCTCCTCCAGCTATTATCTCCGTATTCATCGGCGAGCAGTTAGAAGACGTGGTAGACCAGCTTTGCAGCACCGGAGAAGCAACCCGTTCCAAGGCAGGCGGAACCTTAAAGACAGGCGTTAGAACCTTACCTGATTTATTTAAGGACGCTACAGACCGTAACAGAACCTCTCCATTTGCCTTTACCGGCAATAAGTTCGAGTTCCGTATGGTTGGTTCCTCCGACTCCATTTCTTCTCCGAACGTTGTATTGAACACCATTACCGCAGAGGCATTTAAAGAAGCGGCAGATATTCTTGAGAAGGCAGATGATTTTGATACCGCAGTACATGACCTGATTAAAAAGCAGTTAGCAGAACATAGAAGAGTCATCTTTAACGGCAACGGCTATTCCGATGCATGGGTAGAAGAAGCAGAAAAAAGAGGACTTCCGAACTTGAAATCTATGGTAGAAGCCATTCCTGCACTTGTTACGGAAGATTCTATCAAGATGTTTGAAGAATTCAAGGTATTTACAAAGGCAGAACTGGAATCCCGTGTTGAGATTGAATATGAAGCTTACAGCAAAGCCATCAACATCGAGGCAAGAACCATGATCGATATGGCTGGCAAGCAGATTATTCCGGCGGTTGTAAAATACACCTCCTTACTTGCTGATTCCTTAGGAAAGATCAAATCTGCATGTCCGGATGCGGATACCAGTGTACAGGAAGAACTTCTTGTGGAAGTAAGCGCATATCTTTCCGATATGAAGCTCGCTTTATCTGCTCTGATTGAAGTTACTGACAAGTGTGCAGCCCTTGAAGATAACAAAGAGCAGGCAACCGCTTATCATGATGAAGTAGTTCCTGCAATGGCAGCTCTTCGTACACCGGCAGACAAACTGGAAATGATTGTAGACAAAGAATTATGGCCATTGCCAAGCTACGGAGACCTGATCTTCGAAGTATAAGAAACCATATGGAGTTGGTAAAAACCGCTCCGGAATAAATAGAATTTAAAGATAAGCCTTAAATGGTATGTTTGAACAGACCCATTTTAAGGCTTATTTTTTGTCCTTTTTCAATCCGGTAGCCATATGGAAGAAAATCTGCTAAAATGGAAAGGCAATCATAACAGAATGAAATAAAACAGACAAATCAAAGGAATTGAACAGGTATAATTCCACAGGATAGAAAGAAGGCCATATATTATGGAAACTATGACATATGTAGCAAAAATACTGGAAAAGATCATTAACATTCCAAGTCCCAGCGGCTATACAAAAGAAGTCTTAAAGGCGGTAGAAGAGGAAGCAAGGGCTTTTGGTTATTCCTCCACCTACAACCGCAAAGGCGGTCTGATCATTGAAGTACCCGGACAGACCGGAGAGGTTTTGGGTTTATCTGCGCACGTAGATACACTGGGGGCCATGGTTCGATCCATTACCCCTCAGGGAATGTTGAATATGGTTTTGGTCGGCGGCTTTATGATGGAAAGCATTGAAGGCATGTACTGTAAGGTACACACCAGAAGCGGCAAGACCTATACGGGGACCATTCTGACAAAAGAGCCCTCCGTCCACACCTATGACAATGCCAGGACTCTGGAACGTAAGGCGAAGAACATGGAAGTCCGCCTGGATGAACTGGTGGAAAATGAAGAGGACGTATTAAAGCTGGATATTTCAGCCGGTGATTACATCAGCTTTGATCCCATGTTTGTCTATACGGAAAGCGGCTACATCAAGTCCCGTCACTTAGATGACAAAGCCTCGGTAGCAGTTCTTTTAGGCGTGTTAAAAGATATTTCTGAATCCGGCAATCTTCCAAAGAGAACGTTAAAGCTTGTGATCAGCAATTATGAAGAAGTAGGATTCGGTGCAAGCTGGATTCCGCAGGATATTGAAGAATTTCTTGCTGTGGATATGGGAGCATTAGGAGATGATCTGACTGGCAGCGAACGGAAGGTATCCATCTGTGCCCAGGATTCCTCCGGTCCGTATGACTACGAGATGACAAGCCGGCTGATTGCGATCGCAAAAGAACAGAACATCGACTATGCCGTGGATGTGTTTCCTCACTACGGATCGGACGCAGGAGCGGCAATCCGCGGCGGCAATAACATCCGCGGGGCCTTAATCGGCCAGGGGGTCCATGCGTCTCATGGAACAGAAAGAACCCATATCAAAGGGATGGAACAGACGTTAAAGCTGATCAAAGGTTATATGGAGCGGTAATGTCTTCCAAATTCTTTCAAAATAGTGAATATGGTGGAATCTTTTTCCGTTTCTATGGTATAATCATAGCCATACTAAGACACGTAACATTTGAGGATTGAATATGAAACCACATGCATTTGCAATCTGTGCCTATAAGGATTCCCCCTACTTGGAATCCTGCATCCGTTCTCTGAAAGCGCAGACTATAAAATCAGATATTCTGCTGTGTACCTCGACCCCCAGCCCCTTTATTACGGAGCTGGGAGTAAAACACGGCATTCCCATATATGTCCGGCATGGAGAAAGCAGTATAAGGGACGACTGGAACTTTGCTTATCATAAGGCCGATGCCCGCTTTGTCACCATTGCCCATCAGGATGATTTATATCAGAAGGATTATGTTAAGAAACTTCTGGAGTTTGAAAAAAAGTACCCGGATATGACAGTTTTTACCGGAGGTTATGCAGTAGTAAAAGAAGATAAGTTATCCGGATTTGAAGCAGTGGAATTTATCAAGCGGATCCTTCGTCTTCCTTTGCGTTTTCACGGAATCAGCCATTTATCCTGGGTGAAAAAAAGTGCCCTTATATTTGGTAACTCCATTTGCTGTCCGGCATGTGCATATAATAAAGAAATCCTGGGAGAACCCCTTTTCACCTCCCCGTACCGGTTTGCTCTGGATTGGGATACGTTATATAAGCTGGCAGATGTTTCCGGACGCTTTATTTGTGTGGAAAGGCCCATATTGTTTTACCGTGTCCATGAAGAGGCCACCACAAAGGCCTGCATTGCGGATAACAGCCGGGCAAAAGAAGAAGCGGAAATGTTTTTAAAGATGTGGCCGGAACCGGCTGTAAAGGTGCTGATGCATTTTTACCGGAAGGCCTATAAAGAATATGACTAAAGAATGGAGGATCAGAGAATGAAAGTTGTATTATTAGCAGGTGGACTTGGAACCAGGATCAGTGAAGAGAGCCATTTAAAGCCAAAGCCCATGATTGAGATCGGAGAGAGGCCCATACTCTGGCATATTATGAAGTACTATTCCCAGTACGGATTTCATGATTTCGTTATCTGCCTGGGTTATAAGCAGTATGTGGTGAAGGAATTCTTTGCCGATTATTTCCTCCATACCTCAGATGTGACCTTTGATCTTGCCAATAACAGCATGGAGGTACATAACAATTATTCTGAACCATGGAAGGTGACTCTTGTGGATACCGGTTTAAATACCATGACCGGAGGCAGAATCAAGCGCATCCAGCCTTATATCGGTGAGGAACCGTTTATGCTTACCTATGGAGACGGTGTCTGTGATGTGGATCTGGACGCTCTGTTAAAGTTCCATAAGAGCCATGGAAAGACAGCCACCATGACGACGGTGAATATTGCACAGTTAAAAGGGGTACTGGATATTGACGAAGGAAATGTGGTTCGGTCCTTCCGGGAAAAGGCAGAGGCCGATGCCAGCCTGATTAACGGCGGATTTATGGTAATGAACCCGGAGGTTTTTTCCTACCTAAAGGATGATACCACAGTTTTAGAACAGGAGCCTTTGCAGAGACTGGCCGCCGAGGGACAGCTTATGAGCTTCCATCACACCGGCTTCTGGCAGTGCATGGATACCCAGCGGGAGATGAAAAAGCTGGAGGACCTGTGGCAGTCAGGCAAGGCACCCTGGAAGATTTGGGAGAAATAATATGACAAATTGGACAAGTATAAGATGGAATGAATTTTCTGAATTTTATAAAGGGAAAAAGGTTCTGATCACAGGGCACACCGGCTTTAAGGGTTCCTGGCTCAGCCGCCTTCTTATAAGGGCAGGGGCGTCTGTGACCGGATATTCCCTGATGCCGCCGACGACCCCAAGTCTGTTTGAAGTGACCGGTCTTTCAAGTCTCATGGATTCGATTACCGGAGATGTCCGGGATTTAGAGCATTTAAAAAAAGTATTTGAACAGACAAAGCCGGAGATCGTATTTCATCTTGCGGCACAGCCCATTGTCCGGGATTCCTATAAGGACCCGGTATATACCTATGAAACCAATGTGATGGGGACGGTGAACGTGTTAGAATGCATCCGACTGACCCCTTCCGTAAAATCTTTTTTGAATGTTACCACAGATAAAGTGTATGAAAATAAAGAGTGGGAGTACGGATACCGGGAGAATGATCCTCTTGATGGCTACGACCCCTATTCCAACAGCAAGTCCTGTTCCGAACTGGTGACACACAGCTATGCCAAGTCCTTCTTTTCCGACGGACGTACGGCAATTTCCACGTCCCGCGCCGGCAACGTGATCGGTGGGGGAGATTTTGCCAATGACCGGATTATTCCGGACTGCATAAGAGCTGCATCAAAGAAGCAGGATATCATAGTAAGAAACCCCCATTCCACAAGACCCTACCAGCATGTTCTGGAGCCTCTCTCCGTTTACATGACCATTGCCATGAAGCAGTATGAAGACCGGGCGTTCCAGGGATACTATAACGTGGGGCCTGATGACAGGGACTGTGTTACCACCGGAACTCTGGCCGGCCTTTTCTGTGAAGTATGGGGAGAAGGGCTTAAGTGGATCAACCGTTTTTCCGGCGGTCCTCATGAGGCAAACTTTCTAAAGCTGGATTGTTCCAGAATAAAGAATGTCTTTGGCTGGACCCCAAGGTACGGAGTAAAGGAAGCAGTAGAAAAGACTGTCCAGTGGGCAAAGGCTTATTTGGACGGAGCAGATATGCTGGAGATGACGGACCGGCAGATTACAGAGTTTTTTAGCTCATAAGAGTATGAGAGGAGAAAACAGCTATGTTTGAACACAAATCAGAAAAAGAGGCCAGGGAGGAGATCCTTGCGCTGGTAAAAGAATATTGTGATACATTTCACAATCAGAAAAAGCCCTATCAGGAAGGGGAACGTATTTCCTATGCCTCCCGTGTATATGACCATGAGGAAATGGTTAATTTAGTAGACAGTTCCCTGGAGTTCTGGCTGACCTCCGGACGCTATACCCAGGAATTTGAAAAGAAATTTGCAAAATACTTAAATGTTCGTTTCTGTTCTCTGGTCAACTCCGGGTCTTCCGCCAACTTGCTGGCTTTTATGACCCTGACTTCTCCTCTTTTAAAGGAACGCCAGATCAGGCGGGGAGACGAGGTCATTACCGTAGCAGCAGGATTTCCAACCACAGTGAATCCCATCATTCAGTACGGGGCAGTACCTGTATTTGTGGATGTGACCATTCCCCAGTACAACATTGACGTAACCATGCTGGAAGCGGCACGGTCTGAAAAGACCAAGGCGGTCATGATTGCCCATACGCTGGGGAATCCTTATGATTTGTCTGCTGTTAAGGCATTTTGTGATAAGTATAATTTATGGCTGGTTGAGGATAACTGTGATGCGCTGGGAACAAAATATACCATTGACGGGGAGGAACGTTTCTCAGGAACCATCGGAGATATCGGAACCTCCAGCTTTTATCCGCCTCACCATATGACCATGGGAGAGGGTGGGGCTGTGTATACCAGCAATTCCCTGTTGAATAAGATCATTCGTTCCTTCCGTGACTGGGGACGGGACTGTGTCTGCCCATCGGGTACGGATAATCTGTGCGGACACCGGTTCGACCGCCAGTATGGGGAGCTTCCGTTAGGCTATGACCACAAATACGTTTATTCCCATTTTGGATATAATTTAAAGACCACGGACATGCAGGCAGCCATCGGATGTGCCCAGCTGGATAAGTTCCCTTCCTTTGTGGAACGCAGGCGTTATAACTTTGACCGTCTTTATAACGGGGTCAAGGAGGTTTCGGATAAGCTGATTCTTCCGGAAGCCTGTCCAAACTCCAGGCCCAGCTGGTTCGGCTTTCTGATCACCTGCAAGGAAGGGGTAGACCGGACGAAGGTGGTACAGTATGTGGAATCCAGGGGCGTTCAGACCAGAATGCTGTTTGCCGGAAACTTGACAAAGCACCCCTGCTTTGATCAGATGAGAGAGGCCGGGGAAGGGTTCCGGATCGTAGGGGAACTTAAGAACACCGACCGCATCATGCAGGATACCTTCTGGGTAGGTGTTTATCCCGGAATGACCGATGAGATGATCGATTATATGGCAAAAGTCATTAAAGAAGCCGTAAGGCAGTAAAGATTACCAGCGGGGACGTATCTGCCTGTCCGGAAGGACGGGCAGAATGGAGGTAACATGGAAAAATATGATTTAACAAAAGTCCATCAGGCGAATCTTGCCATATTAAAGGAGGTTGACAGGATCTGCCGGAAATACCGGATCAAATATCTTCTGGATGCAGGAACCCTTTTGGGAGCAGTAAGGCATAAAGGCTTTATTCCCTGGGATGACGATGCGGATCTGGCCTTTACAAGACCCAATTATGAGGCCTTTTTAAAGGTGGTCAAAAGGGAACTTCCGGAGAACATGGAGCTTTTGGAGCCCAAGGATTTAAGAGGGGGGAAAGGCTTTTATGATTTTACCGCCAGAATCATTTATAAAAACAGCAGGACTCATGAAGATACAAAAGAGATGGAGTATTATGAAGGAAAGTTAAACCATCTGTGGGTGGATTTATTCACCATTGATGAATTGCCGGAACGCAAAGCGGCTTCTACAATCACCCTTCTGCTTCATACCATTATTTACGGTCTTGCCATGGGACACCGGTATAAGCTGGATTTTAAAAAGTATAGTCTGACCAATAAAATCTGCGTAGGCATTCTGGCCCTGATCGGAAAGCTGATCCCCATGAAGGTCTTAAGAAAGATTCAGTACCAGGTGGCTGTAAAGGACAGGAAGGGAAAGAGCAGACTGCGCTATTACAGCAATTATCAGCCGGATTATCTTTATGTGACACTGCAAAAGGAATGGTGCGAGGAAACGGTGGATCTGGAATTTGAAGATACCACATTGATGGCTCCCAAGGGCTGGCATGAAGTTCTCACCTGGATTTATGGAGATTATACCAAACTGCCTCCGGAGGATAAGCGGGTGCCTACACATTCCAGTACAGAGATAAAAATATTTGATTTATAAGAAAATATGCTCCGTGATTTCAAAAAAACAGCCAGGCCCCTGAAGAAAGGATTCCTGGCTGTTTGATTTTTATAAAAAGTATGGCAATTAAGGGAAAACAAGACATTGGTTCCAATAAAAATAAGAACTTTTTTGTGAAGATTTTCTGACTTTTTTCCAAAAGCACTACAAAAAAAACAACACATCAGATATAATGTTAAATGATTAATAAGGAGGAAATTATGATGAAGAACAAAGCGATCATGATATGTGCCGTGTCAGCTTTATTATTAACCGGCTGTACCAAAAGCAATATTCTTTCTTCAGGCGGCCCTGCAGAACCGGTTTTTGAAACCCAGCAGGGAATTGTTCTAGACTGGACTCAGATTGGGAACGATATGGATGAAGAGTTTGTTGACAATGATCAGTATCCGATGGCAATAAGCGTCAATTACAGCGTTGACCAAGAGAAAAAAAGTATGGATCTGACCTTGATGGTAAGACATGGAACCACTCCTGAGGAAGCGGTAGAATTTGCTAATGCTGCCGTGAGATATTTAAATGATGAAGCAGCGACTCAGGATTTTTCTTATGAAAGATCCAGCGAAACCTCATACGGCGGATTTTTTAAGGAATATGATTTAAATCTTCTCGTTATTCCGGATAATACGATGACACAGCAGAAATACTGGCTGGTAGATATGAAGATACCAAAAGGATCAGATAAAGTCATTGAAGCAAAGAAGGATGCAGTGGTTATGGAAACTACCGCTGCTGACGAAGGAGAAGAGGCAGAAGCAGAAGAAACAACGGAAGCTCCTTCCAAATAAGAACTTCATAATTAAAATCAAAGCAAAAACATGGACAGGAATTGATTGCGGTCAATCCGGTCCATGTTTTTATTTATAATGATTATCTCATTCCGTATCCACAGCCAGACCGCTGTGGTAGGAATAGTTTCCAAGCTCCTTTAACAGCCTGTTATGATCCAGACCCTTTAACGGAACAGGGGATGTCAGTTCTTCATTAAGCAGATAGAACACATCGCTGCATTTGGCCATGGTCTGATGAAAAAGCTCAGGGAAGGAGGCTTTGGAAGCCAGCTTGCGGTTCCATGGGTTGCACCAGGTTTCATGCTTTAAATTAAACGTAACCACAGGGTCCGGCGGAATGTCCGTAACCAGCTTCTTTGACGCAATTGGATTGCGTAAGAACAGGGATTCCAAAAATTCAATGCTGTTCTTTTTCCGGCTTTTCGGATCTGCAAGTGTCCGGCAGCCCAGCCGCATGGCAAAAATGGACCGTGAGACCATTCTGGGTGTCACCTGAAAATTGTTCCGGTAATTTAAGGGGTAATAGGTTTCATTGATACAGCCCGATAAGAACTTTGAAATAAACTGGATTTCCTGACCGTTTAAGCAGATGGTGGCTGCCTGATTAAACTGAGACGGCTTTTTTTTCTTATACTTCATAAGAAGCAGTGCATCAATATCATTCTCCAGCATGGCATGCAGGCCGTGGTGATAGTTGCTGGAATTTTTAACATCGTATTCAATTCTGCCGTAAACATAAGGATGGCAGATGGAGTCTCCGATGTAATGGCAGAAAAAGCCGCTCATATAGGAGATGGCCTGTTCCCGCTGCTGCCTTGATTCAATCTGAGACAGGTGGTTTAAGCAGGTGACAAAAAAATCATGTACATGGTTTTCGTGCATATAGGAGCCTACGTTTCTGTAGTCCCTGTGACGGAGAATAGGTATATTGTAAAAAAAAATATCCGGACCCTGAAGACCAAGCTGGTAAAGCCAGCGGTATTTGGAAATAATACGCTTTAAGGGGTTGTTTGGCATATCATTAAAGACCCTGACTCCCAGCAGATAATGGGTTGTAAAACCGGGCATATTGTTCACCTCTCATTTTTAATAAGTACAATGGCACATAAATTGATTATACCATAGGTTCATTTATTTTGTGTGAAAATCATTGGAAATTTTCATACTATGCAATTTCTCAGAATATGTGTTAAGGAAAGCATTCAGGAGATGATTCTATGATACATCGCATACATGAACTGGTATGGGGGCCATGGCTTTTGACTCTCTTTCTTGGGATTGGTATTATATACACCATAAAAACCGGCTTTTTTCAAATCAGAAAACTGCCTTACTGGTGGATGAAAACCATTGGAAGCATACAGGAAGAGGAAGACAGCAAAGACGGAGTAACTAAATTCCAGACAGCCTGTACGGCTCTTGCCGCCACCATTGGAACCGGCAATATCGTTGGAGTTGCCACGGCGCTCACCGCCGGCGGGGCGGGGGCCATCTTTTGGATGTGGGTGTCAGCTGCAATCGGTATGATGACAGGCTATGCAGAAACCATGCTGGGAATCCGTTACCGCTACAGGGACCGTAATGGTGCATGGATATGCGGTCCCATGGTTTATCTGGAACGTGGGCTTAAGCTGCCTGGAATCGGAATGCTTTACAGCTTTCTGTGCATTATGGTTTCTCTTGGCATGGGCAGTATGGTCCAGTCCAATTCCATTGCAGAAACCATGGAATATTCCTTTGGCATTCCTTCCGCTTCCATTGGGGTACTGTTGACGGGAACCGTATTTTTGGTAATCCTTGGGGGGATCAGCAGGATTGCGTTTGTTTCTGAACGTCTGATTCCCGTTTCAGCCGGTATTTACATGCTGTTTTCCATGGTGGTTATTATGTCCTGTTTTGATAAAATACCATATATTTTTCAATGCATTTTTAAAGATGCGTTTCAACCCATCTCTATCTTTTCAGGAACCGCAGGGTATGGCATCAGCAAAAGTCTGCAATACGGCATATCAAGAGGCGTATTTTCCAATGAAGCGGGGCTTGGGAGCATGGCAGTGCTTCATGGAGCTGCAGAAGATACGACTCCGGAGCAGCAGGGAATGTGGGCCATGTTTGAAGTGTTTTTTGATACCGTCTTAATCTGCACCATGACAGCCTTTGTAATTCTCTGCATGACGGATGGTGATGCGGCAGGCTCCGGTTATGACGGAGCAGCTCTGACCGCTTACAGCTTTTCCAAACGGCTTGGCCCTCTGGGGCAGTACGTGGTTTCCGGTGCGATGCTGGTATTCGCATTTGCAACGATTATTGCATGGTACTATCTGGGGCGTCAGGCCGCCACTTATCTGGCGGAAAGTCTGAAAAAAAGAAAGATCCTCTATCTTTTGCAGCGCCTGTTAAGGGGAAAGGTATACACCATACTGTATTTGGGCGCAGTATTTACAGGCTGTCTTGCAAAGCTGGAAACGGTTTGGGAGTTCTCCGATATATGGAACGGACTCATGGCCCTGCCAAACATCATGGCCCTGATCTTTTTAATGAAAGAAGTAACGGTGCCGAAATAACGGTTGTTGTATACCGGCATGCATAAATTCGGATTGCTTCCATATAAATAAGTAAGCAATTGTAAGCAGGAGGCATATTCCTATGTGTACGGCAATTACTCTGCAGTCCGGACAGGGAGAAACTTTTTTCGGAAGAAATATGGATTTTTCTTACGATATTGATCCTCATATTTATATTGTACCCTCAGGATATGAATGGAATAATGTTTTAAATATGAGAAAAATCCGCAACAGGTACCGGTTCATCGGCATCGGACAGGAACTCGAGGGGCTGTTAGGCTTTTTTGACGGGGTCAATGAAATGGGATTTGCAGCGGCAGCTCTTTATTTTGCAGGCTATGCCAGATATAATACCGGACCCGGAAACGGACAGGAAGAATCGATCGCTTCCTTTGAGTTCCTCCATTACCTGTTGGGAAACTGTGCAAATACAGAGGAATTAAAACGATTACTGAGGCAGGTAAAAATTACAGGTCTGGAAGATCCGGTGACAAGGACCGTAGCCCCTCTCCACTGGATCGCCGCAGACAGGGGCGGAAACTGCGTTGTCATAGAACAGACGGACCGTGGTCTGGAAGTATTTGATAATCCGATAGGTGTCCTGGCAAACAGTCCGGATTTTAAATGGCATATGACAAACTTAAGAAATTATATGGAAGCAAGTCCTGTACAGACGGAAGAGGCATTCTGGGGAGATTACCGCCTGACTCCTTTTGGACAGGCGGGAGGGACACAGATTCTTCCCGGCGGTTATACCTCACCTGCACGGTTTGTCCGCACGTCTTATTTAAAATCCTTTCTTCCGGTTCCGGAAAGCAGGAATGAAGCCGTTGTTTCCTGCTTTCATATCATGGAAAGCGTTACCGTGCCCAAAGGTGCCGTGATTACCAGCCGCAACGAATACGACTATACCAGGTATACTGCTTTTATAAATACGGCAACCTGTGAGTACTTCTTTAAAACCTATGACAACATTCAGGTAGGGACCGCAGGGCTGTATGAAGAGGAGTCACCCTATCAAAGACTCGTAAATCTTGGCGGTATATGACAAAAAATGCATGGCTGGAACAGGATTCCAGCCATGCAATGCGTTCGGCAAAAAGTAATGAAAAAGGGAGGAGGGCTGGTAATTGTTACCAGCCCGTATTATGAAAAAAATCTTATTAGTAATTTTCTTTACATGATTATTATATCCACGAAACATGAAGAAACCATGTTGTTTGTGTAAAAGATTTTTGAATGAATTTTAAACAAAATATGAATAACTGGACAAACTCATAAGGATTTGATAAAATACAGACATATGCGAGCTTAACAGCGAGAAAGGGAGAACAATATGAAGAATCCGGTAATAACAATTACAATGGAAAACGGCGATGTGATCAAGGCAGAGCTTTATCCGGAGATCGCACCAAACACAGTTAATAATTATATCAGCCTGGTAAAAAAAGGTTTTTATGACGGTCTGATTTTTCACAGAGTTATCAACGGTTTCATGCTTCAGGGCGGATGCCCGGATGGAAACGGAACCGGAGGCCCGGGCTACTCCATCAAAGGAGAATTCAGCCAGAACGGTGTAGCCAATGCATTCAAGCATACCGAAGGCGTTCTTTCCATGGCAAGAGCCATGCATCCGGATTCTGCAGGGTCCCAGTTCTTTATCATGCATAAGGCAGCTCCACATCTGGATGGTGCTTATGCGGCATTTGGTAAAGTTACGGAAGGAATGGATATTGTGAATAAGATCGCCGAGGTTAAGACCGATTATAACGACCGTCCCATGACCGAGCAGAAGATCAAGTCCATAACCGTCGATACCTTTGGGGAAGAATATCCGGAACCGGAAACCTGCTAAACCCATGACTCTGGAACGGGAAATTATAATAGAAGGAAATACATTTAAGATTACCGTGTCTGATGATCCAAAGGCCCTGTGTTCTGCTTATGCAGAAGGCAGGGCTGTTATTGGTTTATGGGACAGGGAGAAAAAAGAACAAAACCTTTCTCCGGCCTCTTATGTGGTGGAATCTCTGGATGATATTGACGACGAGTTCTTAGTGCGGGTCGTAAAAAGAAGAAAAGGCCTTCCATGGCTGATTGCAGATACGAAACGTCTTACTATCAGAGAATTTATAAAAGAGGACTTCAGGCAGATACCCGACGAGCCTGGCGGCGGGGAAAACGAAGCTGCTTTTTTCAATCAGGAATGCTTAAGAGACTATATCCGGTGCCAGTATGGTTTTTATGAATTTGGCATTTGGGCGGTCATAGAGAAACAGACCGGGCGGCTTGTGGGAAAGGCCGGTATCTTTCCCATGGATTTAACAGGACCGGAAGAGTTTTTAAGGGTAATAAAAGAAAATGATACCCCGGTGGAGCTGGGATATCATATCTTTTCCGGTTTCCGGAGAAATGGATTTGCCAAAGAAGCCTGCAAAGCCATATTATCCTATGGGGCGGAAGCAATCTCTCCAAAGGTCTATGCAAGAATCCTGGAAGACAACGATCCGTCGGTAAAGCTGGCAGAAGACCTTGGATTTAAACTTATAGCCCGAACATGTAGCGGATCAAGCCGGCCGCTGTGTCTTTATGAGTGGAATTGGTCATAACTGAGAGTATGGGGCCGTCAATGGAAAGTCCGGTTTTCTTTGTGAAGTCATCTCCGTCAAGAAGAATGCCTCCGGCAACCTTTTCCCCTGTCTCTTCCACGGTTACGAAATAGATGCGGTCTTTCACCTTTTCATACTCCTGTGGGGTTAAAAGCTGGGTCAGATCCGTAAATCCGCCCATCTGTCCAAAGTGGTCGATGGTATCCTTTCTGCCGATGATTACGTCAAGTTCCTTGGTTGTTATCATAGCAGAGAGCTTTGCTAATTCCGCATAGGTAAAATCGCTCATGGCGGATTCATCAAAGGTCAGAGACATGGAATGGTTCACTTCGATTTTTGTATCCTCAGGAAGATTTATATATTGACGGAAACCCGTGTCAAAGTAGTCTTCCGGGGAGGTGGTCTGGCTGGTTACCCGGCTGTTTAAAATAACGCAGTTAAGAGCGGTATCAAACCGGTTGTTATAAATGACAGAGCTGACGGAGATCACAAGGAATAGGGCCACGATGACACCGATGATGGGGAATTTATAATATTCCCAGATATACCACAGCTTGTCTTTGAGGCCCATGTCTTTCAGCTTTTTTCTCTCTTCCCGCAAGCTGTCTTTTAAGGTTTTGTCTTCGTAAGGGGTCATAATCTGCTCCTCTTTCTTTTTTATTGCAAATACTTTTATGATTATACCATAAGATAGAGGATATTTTAAAAAATAATTATAAATTTTTAATGAAATAAACAAGAATGTTTGCTTTTTATTAGTAAATCCGCTATAATGTGTTTTGACGCTATAAGAGAAGGGGAATGACTTATGTTATCTGGTTTTTTTAATTATGATAATCCGGTGTGGCGCTTTATCGGCAAATTCGGAGACTTGATACTTTTAAATATTTTGTGGCTTGTGTGCAGTATTCCGATTTTTACCATTGGAGCTTCCACCACTGCTGTTTATTATGTGACGCTGAAGCTTGCCAGAGATGATGACGGATACACCATTAAGTCTTTTTTCAAATCATTTAAAGAAAATTTTAAGCAGGCCACGGCGATCTGGCTGATCCTGCTGGTGGTAGGCGCAATCCTTGGTGTGGACTTTTATTTCTTTACCAGAATCTACACTGGTTCAGGAAACTTAAAAACCGTGATGCTCACCGTATTTTTAGCGATGATCATTGTATATGCAGCAGTGTTCATGTACATTTTTCCGCTTCAGTCCAGATTTTACAACAGTGTGAGACGTACATTTTTTAATGCATTTTTCATGTCTCTCCGCCATTTGTTCAAAACTATCGGAATGATCGTGATCAATGGCGTGCTGGTTGCTGCCGGTTTTGTTTTCATGGTGCCCCCGGTGCTTATGATATTCATGCTGTTTGGATTTCCGCTTCTTGCATTTATAAATTCCTATATTCTTTCTCCGGTTTTTGATTTGTATATGCCAAAGACCGACCGGCCGGATGATGAATTAAGACCGCTTTTTGCCGATGAGGAAGAGCAGGTAAGCAGCATCCTTATGGGAAAGGGAGACGAGAATCCTAAAGTAAAATCTGAAGAAGAAAAGAACGGACAGGAATAAGTCCATTCATGAAAGAAAGCTGTCCGGTAACCGTGCCAAGGCATGGGGGGACAGCTTTTTCTAATTCATACTTTCGTCACGATATGGACACAAAAAAAGGATATACTTAGTTTCCATGATAAGGAATTGCCAGGAGGTGGAATATGACCGAAGAAGAGTACCTCTGCTTTGTCCAGCCTTATGAGGATGCACTTAAGAACATCCGTGTCAGAGTGGATGTACTGAATCAGGATTACAGACGGAAATATCAGAATTATCCGATTCACCACATTCAGCACAGAATCAAGCAAAAGGAAAGCATTGAGAAAAAGCTTTTAAAGAACGGATATGAAGCCAATACAGATTCGGCCAGAAACTATCTGACGGACATTGCCGGAATCCGGGTCATCTGTTTTTTTGTAAGGGACATTTATTCCATCGTTGATCTGCTGAAGAAGCAGACGGATATTGTAATAATAAAGGAATGCGATTACATTGCAGCACCAAAGCCCAACGGCTACCGGAGCTATCATATCGTTTTCGGTGTTCCTGTTTATCATACGGATGGAATGGAATATTACCCGGTTGAGATCCAGCTTCGGACCATGTCCATGGACTTATGGGCAAGCATGGAACACCGGATCTGTTATAAGGGAAAACAGGATTGCAGAGCTGAGGAGGCATTCAAAACCTATGCTGCAGCATTAAAAGACATGGAAAAGGCCATGGAAGAGTTTTTATGACCAATCAAGACGAAAAAAAGACAAGCTCCGGCTCTATAGCTGCCGGAGCTTTTTTACTGTAACTTTGTAGAAACATACGTTAAAAGAATAACACTTGTACTTTTCTTCATTTGGGTATATACTAAATACTGTATACAAAAAAATATAAAAATACAATTTAAAAAAGTGAGGTCTATCTGCCTATGATAAGACATCTGGGATTAAAAGCATATGGGAAAATTAATCTGGGGCTTGATGTTTTGAGAAAACGGGAAGACGGATATCATGATGTGCGTATGATCATGCAGACCGTGGGCCTTTATGATAAGATTGACATTTATTTAAAAGAAACACCGGGCATTGAAATCGTAACAAATCTATTTTATCTTCCTGTCAATGAGAACAATCTGGTTTATAAGGCGGCCAGGCTCCTTATGGATGAGTTTCATGTGGCTCACGGCATTCGGATTGATTTAAAGAAATTCATCCCGGTGTCTGCCGGAATGGCAGGAGGCAGCAGTGATGCCGCTGCGGTTTTGTTTGGAGTGAACAAGATGTTCCAGCTGGGTCTTTCCAGAGAGGATTTAATGGAACGGGGACTTAAGATCGGAGCTGATGTTCCGTACTGCGTGATGAGGGGGACCGCTCTTTCCGAAGGAATCGGTGAGATTCTGACTCCTCTTCCGGATATGCCTCAATGCCAGGTACTGATTGCGAAGCCTGCGGTCAGCGTGTCTACCAAATTTGTTTACGAGAACCTGGATGCCGGGGGATTAAAGGAAGAAGACCATCCGGATATTGACGGGATGATCGAAGCCATTCAAAACCATGACATCTATCAGGTTTCCGAGCGCCTGGGAAACGTGCTTGAAACAGTCACCATCAAAGAATATCCCGTCATCGCACAAATCAAGGAAAAGATAAAAGAACTGGGAGCGGTCAATGCATTGATGAGCGGAAGCGGTCCGACCGTGTTCGGAATCTTTATCAGCCCCAAAGCAGCAGAACATGCATATGAAGAGCTGCGCTACGGCGAAAGCAAAGACCTGGTAAAACAGGTATACTTAACGAACTTTTATAACACCAAGGAGGTTACCAATGGGAAATGATCTAAAAGTCAATATGAATGAATATCTGCCGCTTCGTGATGTGGTCTTCAACACCCTGCGACAGGCAATCTTAAAGGGAGAGCTTGCACCGGGGGAGCGCCTGATGGAGATTCAGCTGGCAGAACGGCTTGGAGTCAGCCGAACGCCCATCAGGGAAGCCATCCGAAAGCTTGAACTGGAAGGTCTTGTGCTCATGATTCCCAGAAAGGGAGCAGAGGTTGCAAAGATCTCTGAAAAAAGTTTAAGAGATGTATTGGAAGTCCGCAGATCTTTAGAAGAACTGGCCATCGAGCTTGCATGCCAGCGTATGCTTCCCGACGAAGTGGAAGAACTTGAAAGACGTCAGGAAGATTTTAAGGAGGCTGTGTTAAATGGTACTCCCATGGAGATCGCTGAGACGGATGAAGCATATCACGATGTAATTTATAAAGGCACCTGCAATGACAGACTGGTGCAGATGATCAATAACTTAAGGGAACAGATGTACCGCTACCGGTTAGAATACATCAAAGACAAAGATAAGCGCCAGGTATTGCTGCTGGAGCATGATAATATATTGGAGGCGGTCAGAAAACGCCAGGTAGAAGAAGCCAAAGAAGCCATGAGAGAACATATTGATAATCAGGAGATCACGGTCTCAAGGAATATTAAGGAGCAGGATTAACAAAGAGGAGGTCTTTCAATGACATTTAAAGAAAAGTATCTGGCCGGTGAGATCGGGTTTGAAGCACTTGATGATTTTATTGATGAATGGAACAAAAGCACCACAACAGACACCCTTGCCCGTTTTCTTGGACTGAACGCAGAGGAGGAAGATATCTGGATTGAGGAAAGTGATGAAGCCTTAAAGGAGTATCTGGACAAGGAAAAATAAAAGTAATGGGAAAAATTATTAAATAAATATAACCTTTCTTGACAAGGTGACAACGTGTCATTATAATAAATGGCATGTTGTCACCTTTGTGTTTTATATATCTGGGAAGAGGGAGCAGAAAAAGTGAGGTGAAAAAATGCCAACAGAACGATTTTATAATCTTCCGGCAGGGAAAAAGGACATCATACGGGAAGCAGCTTTAGAGGAATTCATCCGGGTACCATTTGAAAAGGCGTCTATTAATAAGATCATAAAAACTGCCGGAATCTCAAGAGGAAGTTTTTATACTTATTTTGAAGATAAGCATGATGTACTTTCTTATATCTTTGAGAATGCAGCAGAGAATTTTCAAAGTACCTGGGAAGCCAGTGCGAAAAAGAATCATGGGGATTTGTGGAAAACAATAGAATCGTTTATGGATGAAAGCGTGTTCAACACAAAGGAAAATTTTCTGCAGTTGGTGAAAAACATCATAGACAGTGTACAGATGTTTGGCGTGACCAATCACCTGTGTCAAAAAATTTCACCCGGACAGTTCTCTATGCTTAGAGTCATGTATCAATCCATTGATAAATCGGATTTTAAGGATCAGAGCATAGAAACCTTTGGAATGCTGGTGTCCATGATGTTTTATGAGATGGCAAAGGGGCTGGAGTGGTATTATGCCCATCCGGAGGATAAGGAAAAAATTAAGAAAATTTTTTCCCAAAAATTAGAAATTTTTCAATATGGAATTCGTAAACAAGATGTAAAATCATAAAGAGGCAAAAGGAGTGCATCATGACAAAGAAAAAAATCATAAAGATTGCAGGTTCCGTCATAGTAATCGCTGTAGTGGCAGGACTTGTCGTTCCCAGGATACTTGGAGGGAATAAGGAAGAGATCGTGGCGGAAGTTCCGCCAGCAGTAACCGTTGTAAAACCGGAGAACCGGACCATCGAGTTGAGCAGCGAGCTGATCGGTACCATTGAACCGGACAGTATCGTGTATGTGACCCCGTTGGGATCCGGAGAGATTACAAGTGTTAATGTTCAGACCGGTGATATGGTAACTGCCGGACAGCTGCTTTGCGTCATTGATACCAAACAGGTGGAAAGTTCCAGGATAACAGCGGAAACTGCAAGAATCAGCTACGAGGAGGCGAAAAAGAATTTAGACCGTTATACGGTTCTTTATCAGGCCGGAGATGTTGCTGAGGCGGATTACCAGTCTCTTGTTGACAAAGTACAGCTTGCAAAGCTTCAGTATGATAATGCAAAGATCGCGTACAACATCCAGCTGGAAAGCAGCCAGGTGACAGCACCCATTGCCGGACGGGTGGAAAGCTTTAATGTAAAGGTTCACGATATGGTTTCCCCGCAGACCAACCTTTGTGTTATTTCCGGTGAAGGAGGAAAGGCAGTTACTTTTTATGTTCCGGAACGAATTGTGAACGGCTTAAAGACAGGAGACAGCATCAGAGTCGAGAAAAACGGAACCGACCGTTCAGCAACCATTACAGAAGTCAGTTCCATGATCGATCAGGCAAGCGGTTTATTTAAAGTCAAAGCATCCGTACCTGATGGAAATACACTAGCTACCGGAACCTCCGTAAAACTTTATGTCATCTCCCAGAGGGCAGAGAATGTATTATCTGTGCCGGTTGACAGTGTTTACTACGAAGGCGGTAATCCATTTGTCTATACATATGTTGATGGAAAATTAAAAAAGAATGCAGTCACTGTAGGTCTGGCAGACAATAACTATACAGAAATCAAGGAGGGGATTGGTGCCGATGACCAGGTAGTTGCCACATGGACCAGTGAACTTTACGATGGGTCTGTAGTAACATTAACAGACGAAACAACAGATGAAAAACAGGCGGCAGAAGGAACGACATCAGATGCCGCGGCTGAAACGGAAGGAACCCTTACGGAGACTTCCGGATCAGCCCAGTAAGGGGGCATAGACAGATATGGGAATAACAAAATTTGCCTTAAAGCGCCCGGTTACCACGGTCCTTGTAGTACTTTGCCTGATCGTTTTTGGTTTATCCTCGGTACTTTCTTCAAAGCTGGAATTGATTCCGGAGATGAACTATCCGATTTTGACTATCAGCAGCGTTTATGCAGGCGCCAGCCCGGAAGATATTAACGATCTGGTCAGTAAGCCGATTGAAGATGCGGTCGGAACTCTTTCCGGCATTAAAACCGTTCAGTCTACTTCCAAAGAGAATGTTTCCATTATCATGCTGCAGTATGAATACGGCACGGATATGGATAAGGCTTACAATGATTTAAAGAAGAAGATGGATAACATTGAATTACCGGATGATGTGGAGACACCAAGTATTATGGAGCTTGATATCAGTGCAATGCCGGTAGTCACTCTGGCAGTGAACGATCCGTCTCAGGAAAACCTCTATAATTATGTGCAGGCTGAAATTATACCGGAATTTGAGAAAATCAGTTCCATTGCAAGCGTTGATTCCAGCGGCGGCCGGGAAGGTTATATCAGGGTCCGCATCAATCCTGAAAAACTGAACCAGTACCATTTGAGCATGAACTCCATTACCCAGGCCATTAAATCCTCTGATTTCACATATCCGGCCGGCAGTACGGGAGTGGGCAGCAGGAAACTGGCAGTCAGCACTTCCGTGGAAGTGAATACTATTGACAGCTTAAAGAAGGTTCCTATCGTAGCAGGAAGCGGCAAGACGATCTATCTTGAAGACGTTGCAGATATCGAAAATACGGTGAAAAAGCAGGAAGCCATCGGCCGCTATGATGGGAAAGATACCATTACATTATCTGTGAATAAACAGCAGAAAAGCAGTGCTATTGAAGTGTCAAAGGCAGTAAACAAGACCATTGAAACTTTAAAGCAGGAGCATAAGAACCTTGATGTAGTTGTTATCGAGGATACCAGTGATAATATTAAAGCCTCCTTATACAGCGTAATGGAGACCATGATCCTTGCAGTTGTCATTTCCATGATTATTATTTACCTGTTCTTTGGAGATATCAAAGCCTCCCTGATCGTAGGAAGTTCCATTCCCGTATCGATCCTGGTTGCTCTTATACTGATGTCAGTCATGGGATTTTCCATGAACATGATTACCATGAGTGCGATTGTACTTGGTGTCGGTATGATGGTTGATGACTCGATTGTAGTACTGGAGAGCTGTTTCAGGGCCCAAAAGGGAACCGATTATGAGGCCTCGGCAATTGAAGGGACGAAAACCGTGCTGCAGTCCATCTTTGGCGGAACCATCACCAAGTGTGTTGTTTTCATTCCGCTGGCATTTCTTGCCGGTATGACCGGACAGATCTTTAAACCTCTGGGATACACCATCGTATTCTGTATGATGGCTTCTTTGATCTCGGCAATGACCATTGTTCCGCTCTGCTATACCAAGTACCGTCCGGTAGAGAAGCACAATTCGCCGTTAGGTAAGATTGTAATGGCTCTCCAGCATGGTTACAGAAATATAATCGGCAGACTTTTAAATAAAAAAGCTACGGTCATGATTGTAGCCGTATTGCTTTTGGTAGGTTCCTTTATGCTGGCTGGAAAGCTGGGCTTTGAACTCATGCCGGAAACTGATCAGGGTACCATTACAGTAACAGCCAAGGTGAAGCCAGGACTTAAAATCGAAGAAGTAGATAAGATTTTACAAAAGCTGGAATCCATTATTACAAGTGAAGAAGATTTAAAATCTTATACAGTGACCTACGGCGGCAGCGGAGTGAGTCTTGATAGTTCCTCAGATGCCAAACTGACTGCGTATTTAAAAGATGATAGAAAGCTAAGTACCAGACAGGTCATGAATAAGTGGAAGAAGGAGATGAACCAGCTTCCGGATACGAATATAAGTATAGACTTAGCATCAAGCATGAGCATGTCAAGCGGCGGCAGCAGTGATGTGGAAGTAATTCTAAAGGGACCTCAGCTGGAAAGCCTGAAAACTACGGCGGATCAGATGGTTTCAGAGTTGACTGCCCGTCCGGAGCTGATCAAGGTTCATTCAGACCTTGAGAATGCTGCTCCTGTTGTTAAAATCAAGGTAGATCCGATTAAGGCAGCTGCAGAGGGAATTGCACCGGCAACGGTTGGCGGGCTGTTAAACAGCATGTTAAGCGGTGTGGAAGCAACGACATTTGATAGCGAGGGGCAGGAAATTTCCGTTCATGTGGAATATCCTGATGATTCTTATGATACTCTGGATAAGGTTGAAGGAATCATGATCCCAAATTCGGCCGGCGGCTCTGTAGCACTTACAGATATTGCAGACATTGGCTATGAGGACAGCCCGTCCACAATTACCAGAAAAAACAAGCAGTTCCAGGTTACTATAACCGGTTCTTTTACAGATCTGGTCAAAACAGAAAAAGACAAAAAGGCTGCAATCAAAGATATCGATGAAAAGGTAGTCAATAAATATTTAAACGGTTCCATTACAAGAGGAACCAACAGCGAAGATGAATCCATGAACGAAGAATTTGGTAACTTGTTCCTTGCAATCGCAACAGCGATTTTCCTGGTATTTGTAGTTTTGGCGGCACAGTTTGAGTCTCCCATCTTCTCCTTCATGGTTATGGCAACCATCCCGTTTAGTTTTATTGGTGCCTTTGGGCTGATGCTGATTACCAATGTCAGCATCAGTATGACCTCATTGCTGGGATTCTTGGTATTGATTGGAACGGTTCTTAACTCCGGTATCCTTTACGTAGACTGTGCAAACCAGTACCATGAGACCATGGATACCAGAAATGCAGTCATTGAAGCCGGATTTACCCGTCTTCGTCCTATTCTGATGACTGCACTTACCGCCATTCTTTCCTTGATTCCTCTTGCCAGAGGCGGCGGAGAAAACGGAGAGATGATGCAGGGACTTGCGCTGGTAAATATCGGAGGACTCGCCTCATCTACCGTATTGTCTCTGCTGGTATTGCCTGTACTTTATTCAATTATGAGCCGTAAGAAAAAAGAAAAGGTAACTGCCGGATAATACAAATGTGATTTGCTGTATATGGAAGAAAGTGGCTCGTTGGCGGCGTGTGATTTATGGTATGATAGATATTACCAGAAAAGGAGGATTAAGGATGAAGAAATGGAAACAGATCGGTGCATGTTGTCTGACAGCAGTACTCGCTGTTTCCGGTCCTGCGGCCACTGTGTGGGCCGGCAGTCCGGAATTTGCGAGAACCCCGGAAGAATGGGCAAAGCTTAGAGACAATGTGATGGAATATGATGAACTGGCAGACCTGATTCATGAATACAATGTAACGGTCCAGAAAAACCAGCTTGATATTAATGATAAGAAAAAAGATGGCCGGATCACCAGAGATGATTATGCCCAGTATTACCGGGATGCAGCCAGTGATGCGCGGAGTGCGATTACCGGAGAAAATGCGATTGCCGATGCCAATAGTGCTGTTGCAGCGGCACAGGCAGATGAAAGTGCCGATAAGAATGTGGAAGATTTAATGGTATACCAGCTCACTTACGATCAACAGGAGGCGAATCTGGTGGCAACCGCCCAGTCTTCCATGATATCTTATTTTCAGCAGTTACTGGAATTGCAGTCAGCAAAGGACAGTCTGGAATTTTTAGAAGCCCAGTACCAGTCTGCCCTTGTGAAGCTGAATGCCGGTATGGCTACCCAGTCAGATGTACTGGCAGCAAAAGAAAGCATTCAGACCACTCAGGCCACGATTGAGAAGTTAAATGGTTCTATTGAAGAAACGAGACAGAAGCTATGCATTATGCTTGGCTGGAAGTACAATGACGCTCCGGAGATCCGTGATATCCCGGAGGTGGATATGGAGCGGATCGCAGCCATGAATCCGGAAACAGACAAGGAAGCTGCGCTGTCCAATAATTACACCTTAAAGATCAATAAACGGAAGCTTGAGAATGCAATGGCAGAGATTACGAAAAGTACTCTGACCCGTACGATTAAAAGCAATGAACAGAACATTAATTCAGACCTTGTAAAGAGTTATCAGGCAGTTTTACAAGCGAAGGCTTCGTATGAGCAGGCAGTGGCAGAGTTTGAGCTGGAAAGCAAAAACATGGATACAGCGGAACGGAAACAGTCGGTTGGATCTTTAAGCAGACTGGATTACTTAAAGCAGAAGAATGCTTATAATACAAAGAACATTAATGTAAAAAAAGCACAGCTTACGCTGTTCCAGGCAATCCAGACCTATGACAACGCAGTAAACGGGCTTGCATCGGCAGGAGGCTGATCATATGAGGAATAAAAAAATTTGGCCGGTCTGTCTGGCCGCAGTGCTTACCGCCTCGTCCGTTCTTCCGGTTTATGGAGCCGTTGGACCGGGACAGGCAGAAAAGCCCATACCGGAAGGGATAACAGAGGAGCAATGGAGCAGATTGAAGGATCAGACCATTGAATTTGATGAGCTTTCTGATCTGGTAAGGTATTTTAACCCGGATTTGCAGAATAAGGTGGCTGCTGTCAATGCAAATGTTGAAAATGCAGAGTATATATATAATGAAATGCGGGGCATTGAGACAAAAAATGACATCGAAGCGCTTGAGGAACAGGCAAAGGCGCTTAAGGAGTCCGGTGAGACAAACAAGGACGGAGTTCCTATGTATCTGGTTCTGGAGGGAAGGATTAAGAGTTTAAAGACCAATGCGGATGCCATGCAAAGAACGTTAAAGAAGCTTAAGCAGCCTAATTCAAAGATTAACTTCACCATCACACAGGTCTCAAGGCAGTATGAATATTATGCCAATCAGGTGATGATCGGATATAACAATGCGGTTGCAAACAGGGCGCTGCTTCAAAAGGCAGCGGAACTAAGCAACGCTGCTTATGAGGCCCAGCAATTAGGCCAGAGGATTGGAACAGCAACAGAAAATGATGTGTTGTCTGCCCGGAAGGAAGTTCTTTCCGCACAAGCCTCCCTGATCAGCCTGGATAATACCATTGATAATCTGCGCCGTTCTCTTGGCCTTATGACCGGTTATTCCGCAGATGCGGTGCCTGAGATCGGAAGCCTTCCGCAGCTGGATATGCAGGAGATTGCTTCTCTCAATCTGGAAGCCGATACCGCAAAAGCAATTGCAAACAATTACAATCTGATTAATCTGCGGCGGGCTTCTTCCGACAAGACCACTACCGGTATGAATGCAAAACAGGATAGTGTTTCAGAAGGAGAGCAGAACGTGGCGGTTACCATGCAGGCCTATTATCAGAATGTGAAACAGGCAAAAACAGCTTATGATGCAGCCTGTACGACCTATGACAAGGCGGTTCTTGATCATGGAAAAGCAGAACGCTCCTTCCAGATGGGCATGCTAAGCAAAATCGCATACCTTCAGTCCCAAATGGCATTCTTACAGGCAGAAGGAGGCAAGCAAAGTGCTTACTCAGACCTGTATCAGTCCTATACGACCTATCAGTGGGCCGTAAAAGGCATTATCGTGGATTCTGAGCAATAGGCTTTTTATCCTTTTTATCTTTTTTCAGCAAATCAACTACTTTCAAACGAATATGGATTTTCGGACTTTCTTTATTCAGTTTTTTATAGTCGGAAGCGTCTATGGATTCCCGCAGTATTTCTTTGGAGGTATCGGGAACCACAGCATAAGAGGAATCCACAAAACAGAGCGGAGGATAAAGAACGCACCACCAGTTGCGTCCTTTGCCTTCGCCTATTTTTACCCTGACTGCTTCATAATTGCCGCAGGGGAAGACCATATCGCCATAGGTTTTGGTAGGAAAGTAGGTATTGGTCAGTTCCATATGTGCAGGATAATCATATCCCAGAGTTCTCATGTACATTTCTGCTTTTTCTTCCAGTCTGGCCTTATGGGACCTGACATAAGTTTTTGTTTCTTCTAATGATGCATTTTCTCCCATTTCCTCATATATTGTGTTTAAGAGCATGGTGCGTACTTTTAATTTTAAATTCTGATCGTCTGTGCTGTCACTGTTTGCCAGGACATGGAAGCGCAGGATTTCAGGTGCAATGCGGGCGGCCAGTGCTTCATCAGTACTTCTTCCTTCTGCCATGGAAAATAAAAGTGCAAGCAATAAGCATGTAATACATAAGAATAAATCACGTTTCTGTTTCATAGAGGGGTCTCCTTTTTTCTGGAATCTATTTGTAATTGTAACCATATGTGCTATAATATAAACGCTGTTAAATCAAGAAATTGATAAGGAGAAAGAAATGAGCAAAAAAAATGCGGTTGTACTATTTGGCGGCCAGTCATCAGAGCATGTAGTTTCCTGCATGTCGGTCATCAATGTCATTAACCATATCAATAGAGATAAATATGATTTGCTTATCATTGGAATCACAGAAGAAGGTCATTGGATCAAAACCGATTCCATCAAAGAAATTCAGGACGGAACATGGAAAAACGGCAAAATATCAGCAGTATTATCTCCGGATGCGACCATGAAAAGTGTGATTTTATTAGATGGAGAAAAAGCAGAGTATGTAAAAGCAGATGTGGTATTTCCTGTACTTCACGGATTGTTTGGAGAAGACGGAACCATTCAGGGACTTCTGGAGCTTGCAGGAATTCCTTATGTGGGCTGCGGAGTGCTGGCATCGGCAGTATCCATGGATAAATTATATACAAAGATCATTGTGGATGATTTGGGAGTCAGACAGGCAGATTACATAGCCGTGATGCGTCATCAGCTGAAGGATTTGGAACCAATTGTTAAAAAGGTGGAGGAAAAGTTTTCTTACCCGGTATTTGTAAAGCCCTCCAATGCAGGCTCTTCCAAAGGTGTCAGCCGTGCAGATGATCGGGAAAAGTTAAAGGAAGCTTTGATTTTGGCAGGTCAGCATGACCGTAAGATTCTGGTGGAAGAGATGATCGCAGGCAGGGAGATCGAATGTGCCGTATTGGGCGGAGGGAATACCCCTTTAGAGGCCTCGGGAGTTGGAGAGATTCTTGCGGCAGCAGAATTTTATGATTTTGATGCCAAGTATTATAATTCTGATTCCAAAACAGTGGTAAATCCTGAACTCCCTGACGGGGCAGCAGAAACAGTGAGAAATGCTGCAAAATTAGTATTTCAGGCGGTTGACGGCTTTGGGCTGGCAAGAGTGGACTTTTTTGTAAAAGAAGACGGAAGTGTCATATTCAACGAGATCAATACCATGCCTGGCTTTACCGCCATCAGCATGTATCCCCTGCTTTGGGAAGCAGCGGGAGTGACAAAAGAAGAGCTGGTTGACCGGTTGATGGAGTATGCGATGGACCGGGGCCGGATATAAAGGAGAATTAAAATGGCAGACAGAAATTCACCCATCGGAGTATTTGATTCCGGCGTAGGCGGTCTTACCGTTGCCCGGGAGATCATGAGACAGATTCCGGATGAAAGAATCATTTATTTCGGTGATACAGCCAGACTTCCATACGGCACCAAATCCAGCGATACAATCCTCCGTTATACCAGGCAGAATATCCGTTTTTTAATGGCTCAGGATGTAAAAGCCATTGTAATCGCCTGCAATACGGCCACGGCCTTTGCTCTTGAGACTGTAGAGAAGGAATTGGATATTCCTGTAATCGGCGTAATCCACGCAGGTGCAAAAACTGCAATCGATTCCACCCGGAATGGGAAAATTGGAATCATCGGAACCGAAGGCACCATACGGAGCGGTGTTTATACCAGAGTGATGAAGGCGATGAAAGAAGACATTGAAGTGATTGGAAAAGCTTGCCCCCTCTTGGTTCCGCTGGTAGAAGAAGGTCTGCTCCATGATTCTGTTACGGATGAGATCGCTTCCAGGTATTTAAGCGAATTAAAAGGGAAATTTATAGACACACTGGTACTGGGCTGTACCCATTATCCGCTTTTGCGTTCTACGGTGGGACGCCTTATGGGACCTGAAGTAAATCTGGTCAATCCGGCATATGAAACTGCACTGGAATTAAAGCAGATTCTGGGTGATAACCAGCTTCTGTGTGAAATAAAAGATCCTTCTCAGGAGAAATACAGCTTTTACGTCAGCGATCTGGCAGAGAAATTTACGAACTTTGCAGCTTCCATCCTTCCAGGACAGGTAAAAGAGACAAAACAGATAAATATCGAACAGTTCTAAAGGAGTTTACTATGACAAGAGATGTTCTGATCAGCATCAGTGGGATGCAGATAGCAGAAGAAGATAATCACGGCGTTAAGATGATTACTACCGGAGATTATTTTTTGAAAAACGGCAGCCACTACATTCTGTATGATGAGATCCAGGAAGGGCTTGATGGTGTCATAAAGAATACCGTTAAAATCAGTCCCTCCGGTCTTGACATTATAAAGCGCGGAAGTTCCAGCGTCCATATGACATTTGAAAAAGACAAAAAGAATATTGCCTGCTATGCAACTCCCTACGGTGAACTGATGATAGGGATAAGTACCAATGCCATAGAGGTGATTGAAGAAGAAGACCGCTTAAAAGTTCACGTGTCGTATTCCCTGGATATTAATTACCAGCATGTGTCTGAATGCGATATCGATCTTGATATCCATTCCAAGGCAACTGCGGATATTGATTTGTTAAATTAATGAAAAAACGCATACAGCTATGATCTCCTTTACCGGGAAGTCCATAGCTGTATGCGTTTTTTTTATAAGAGCGAGTCGAAGTATTTCCCCCGTTTCCTCCATTCACTGGGAGTAAAACTGGTTACTTTTTTAAATACACGCCCAAAATGACTTGTGCTGGAAAATCCGGTGCTGATACAGATATCTGTGATGCTGATATCGGTAGAATACAACAGCCTTTGTGCATGGATAATTCTTGTTTTATTAATGTACTGAACAATGGTTGAGTTGGTGTACTGTTTAAATTCACGGCATAAGTGGAAAGGGCTGATATAAAAGTGGCTGGCAATATTTTCTATGGTCAGATTGTTCATATAATTGGCATTAATATAGGAAATAATATCTGTAATCTTGTTTCGCTGTGCCTGCTTTACCTTTTCCCGTTTATTTCTGAATAGTATAATCAGCATGGTATTTAAAAGGCTCTGGCAATATTCCGAGCTGTATTGCTGCGGGTCCTGCTTTTCTACGTTAATCATATTTGCTAATTGGTAAAACTGTTTTGATTCATTCTGCTGGAGCTTATAAGCTCCGGTTGAGCCGAGCAGGGTTTGCCTTAATTCATTGGAAATGATCTCATTTTCCCGAAAGTATATAAGAAGCCGACAAAAGGGAACATTGTCTTCTCCAAAGGAATGGTGAAGTACGTATGGCTCAAAAAGGAGAAACTGGCCGGCATCTATCAGATACAGATTGTCGTTGATCAGATGATAGCGCTGTCCTGATTCCAGATAATATATTTCATAAAATTCATGATAATGGGAGGAATGCATATTATCATTCACTCCGCTGATTCTTTCTGCCGCACACGTGGCTCCGCGGTTCATACATATCTCTGCATGGTCAATCATATAGGTCTCCATTTCTCTGCAAATACAATAAAAGAGTTATAATCCGGTGAAAAATAGTTGTTGAGGTTCTTTACCCATTAATTATAATACATAAAAATAAAATAGCAAGATATGTCGAAAAAAAGCAAAAAAATGTCATTTTTTGAATAGATTCTACAGGAATTGCAGAATATAATAGATTTCAGTAAAGAATTAAGGAGGTGCAAGTTTGAAGATTTGCAACAGAGTGCTGAATATGACTCCGAAAAATAACGGATACTCGATTATAACGGACGGAGTTGAAATAAGAGTCTTATTTATGACGGATGACATTATAAGAATCCGTGCGGGATTTGACGGAACGTTTGCGGAAGAGTCTTACAGTCTGGTTATGACGGCCTGGGAAGACCGTATGGACCCTTTTCTGGGTGAAGATAGAAAACGCATTGAACCGGTCCGTGTAGAGGCAGAGGAAACAAAAGAAAAGTTTATTCTGACGGGCAGCCATTTGATTCTTGAGGTGGAGAAGGAGCCCTTTAAAATCTCTATTTACAATAAAGAAGGTGTGCGCCTTCATGCGGATATTGAGGACCTTGCGTATCTGGAGGATTCCAATCACAGGCGCATTCATACCAGCGAGATCATGGAAGGCGATTGCTTTTACGGATTTGGAGAAAAGACAGGAAAGATTAATAAGCATAAGAAAAGCATGAGTATGAGTCCCAAGGATTCCATGGGCTATGACCCGATTGAAACGGATTCCCTGTATAAGCACATTCCGTTTTATATCAAATGCAACAAAGATACAAAAATTGCTTCGGGATACTTTTACCATACCACCTATGAATGTGATTTTGACATGGGAAAAGAACATAGCAACTACTGGAAAAAGCACAGCCGTTTCCGGGCTGACGGCGGAGATGTGGATTTGTTCTTCATTGCAGGCCCCTCCATTCACAGTGTAATAGAAAGGTACACAGACCTTACAGGGAAATCCTGCATACTTCCCAGATATGCCATGGGATATTTAGGATCCTCCATGTATTACTCTGAACTGGATCACGACTGTGATGATGCGATCCTGCAATTTATTGATACGGTAAAGGAAGAACAGATCCCCATTGATGGATTCCAGCTTTCTTCCGGCTACACCGTGCTTAATGGAAAACGTTATGTATTTACCTGGAACAACAAAAGGTTTAAAGACCCCAAAGATTTCTTCCATAAGATGGAGGAGGCCGGGGTATGCGTCTCTCCCAATGTAAAGCCTGGACTGCTTTTGACCCATCCCTATCTGGAAGAGTTAAAGAAGGAAAAAATATTTGTTACAGACGGAGACGGTAAATCAGAAACCGTTGGAACCTGGTGGGGAGGAAAAGGATTATTTGCTGACTTTACATCAGAGCACACGAGGGAAATCTGGAAGAAGTACTTAAAGAAGCATGTTCTGGATTATGGGGTGACAAGTATCTGGAATGATAACTGCGAATACGACAGCATTATAGACAAGGATGCAGCCTGCAGCTTTGAAGGAGCAGGAGGTACCATCGGACAGTTAAAATCCGTTATGTCCAATATCATGTGTCACATTTCCAGGGAAGCGATCGAGGAAAGTTCTTCTGAGGTAAGGCCGTTTATTGTATGCAGATCAGGACATGCCGGAATTCAGCGGTATGCACAGTCCTGGGCAGGAGATAACTATACCAGTTGGGATTCCCTGAAATATAACATTTCTACAATACTTGGAATGAGCCTTTGCGGTGTGACCAATTATGGCTGTGATATCGGAGGCTTTTACGGTCCGTCTCCTGACGCGGAATTATTTGTCCGGTGGGTTCAAAATGGAATTTTTCAGCCCCGGTTCTCCATTCATTCAACGAATACGGATAATACGGTTACAGAGCCATGGATGTACTCCGATTGTAAACAGTATATCAGAGATGCGATCCAGTTCCGTTATCGTCTGGTACCCTATCTTTATTCTTTGATGGAACGAGCACACGTAAACGGCCTGCCCATACTCCAGCCCATGTTTGCGGCCTTTCAGCATGACGAAGCATGCTATGAAAATGGCGTGGATTTTATGGTAGGAGAGCACCTGCTGGTTGCAAATGTAGTAGAACAGGGACAAAAGCAGCGTGATGTTTACCTGCCGAAAGATGAAGTATTCTACGATTATTATACCAGAGAGAAATATACAGGCGGTCAAACGATACAGCTGCCGGTGACGATGTCCAGCATTCCAATGTTTATCAGGGGCGGAGCGATCATTCCCATTGCAGAAAATCAGATGTTCAACCTGCATAAAGACCAGGTGACCAGCCTGCATTTGATTATGGCTCCTGACAAAGATGGAGAATTTGACTTTTATGAGGATGACGGTATTACCATGAATTATAAGAACGGAGAATTCTTAAAGAGCCATATCACCATGAAGGCCGGAGAGCGGGTCAAAGTTACGGTAAAAAAAGAAGGAACCTACCTTTCTCCAATAAAGAGCATCATCGCAGATATGATCCAAACGGAAAAGGCACCGTTCTGGATCAGACTGAATGGAGAGATGCTGGAGCATTATCAGCATCGTGCAAAATTTGAAGCTGCACCGTCCGGTTGGTATTACAGCCGGAGGCTGCGTTCCGTACTGATGAAATACGATAATCCGCAAGGAGATTATGAGCTGGAAGTTTCGTTTGAACAACTTGATTTTCTTGGAATGTAAGGAGATACAATGCTTGAAAATGTCACTTTGGAAACAACCATCGGTGAATTGACAAAGAATGAAAAGCTGGAGCAGATTTCTGATTATTTGTTTACCCATATGACCGATGATGTGTTGGGGAATACCATTGCACATTATAATAATGAGATGTGTGGGATCATACCTTCGCTGGAGCGGGTCTGTGAAGTTACCGGATCAGGAAGGAACATCGTATATAACGTATATTCCAAAGAGCAGATTGCCGGTTTACCGGAATTAAACGAGGCTAAACTTATTCACCTTCCCGGAGACCCGGATAAGCCGTTTGTACTAGTGTGTCCGGGCGGCGGTTATGCAAGGGAATGGGTTTTGGTGGAAGGTTATCCGGTTGCGGAACAGTTAAACCGTATGGGATATACTGCATTTATCCTGATCTACCGGACCGGTCAGACCGGACTGCTTCCAAAGCCCATGGATGACATGGCGCAGGCACTTAGATTTATTCGGAACAGGAGTTTTGAATTCCAGGTAAAGGCCGATGATTATGCTGTCCTTGGGTTTTCGGCCGGAGGCCATCTGGTCACTCAGTGGGGAACCAGGGAAAACGGATACCGGAAATACGGCCTGAAAAAGCCGGGTGCATTGTTATTAGGTTATCCTGCAATTTCCACCGATGTTTTATATGACAGTCTGCAGGGGAATAGGAATGCGGTATATACAGAAAGTATGAGGAAGTTCCTGGAGCGGACCGGAGGGGCAGGCTTTACGAAAGAATCCCTAAGAATCTACAGTGCAGAGCATTCCATGGATCAGGAGTACCCTGGGGTCTATCTTGTCCATTGCCAGGATGATCCCGTTGTTCCTGTTAAATCCAGTTATGTGATGAAAGAATGCCTGAATAAGTACCAGATACAAAATATTACAAGATTCCCGGAACATGGAGGTCACAGCTTCGGAATCGGCAATGGAACCGGTGCCTCCGGATGGCTTAAGGAAGCAATAGATTTTTGGGAACAGATAAGACAAATGGAAATAAAAAGACAGAAGTAATACATACCAGTCTTATGCGGTGGTATGTATGCAAAATGTACAGAATGGGGAGATATTATTGTGACTAATCAAAATAAAGCGGTAAAAAAGTTTGGTATTACAGATAAGCTGGGTTATATGTTTGGGGATTTGGGAAATGATTTGACATTTGTTTTGGCCGGATTGTTTCTGTTGAAGTTTTATACGGACGTTGTGGGGGTTTCCGCAGTACTGGTCGGTTCCATGATGATGATTGTCAGAATTGTTGATGCATTTGTAGATGTAACGGTTGGGCAGATTATAGACAGAAGTAAGCCGACCGCAAAGGGAAAGTTTACCCCGTGGCTGCGCCGGGTGTGCGGACCGGTAGCTGTTTCTTCCGTACTTATTTACGCAACCTGGTTGGATGGATTTTCCATGAGCTTTAAAGTGTTCTGGATGTTCTTTTCTTATACTTTGTGGAGCATCTGCTATTCCGGAATCAACATTCCGTATGGTTCCATGGCTTCTGCGATCTCCGCGGAGCCAAAGGAACGGGCCTCTCTTTCCAACTGGAGAACCATTGGGTCCACGTTGGGAGTAACCATCATTGGCGCAGTTTTTCCTTTGTTTGTATATTACGCAAATGAAAGCGGGAAATCGGTGCTTTCCGGTAATAAGTTGTTTATTGCTTCCATTGCATGTTCTGTGATTGCCGTATTCTGCTATCTTATTTGCTATGCAATGACAACGGAGCGGGTAAAACTGGAACAGGTAACAGAGAAGTTTTCATTGACTGGTCTGATCTCAGGCCTTGTGCACAACCGTTCACTGATCGGAATCGTAGTAGGTGCACTGTTTTTATTATTAACACAGCTTTCCCTTGGAAATATGGGAGCCTATATCTATCCGAATTATTTTGGCAATGCTGCAGCTCTGTCTGTATCAACCCTGTTGGGAACGATTATTACCTTTGCTCTTTCACCGTTTATTGTAAAGCTTAGTGAAGCAGTCGGTAAAAAAGAAATGGTGGTTATCTCGTCTCTTTTCAGTGCTTGCGCATTAATACTGGCATTCATTTTACACACACGTAATCTTTATGTATGGTTTGTGCTTTATGCATGTTCTTATGTGGGGATTGCCGTATTTGCTCTGGTTTGCTGGGCAATGATTACTGATGTTATTGATGATACGGAGATAAAGACCAGGGAACGGTCTGATGGTACGATTTACTCTATTTATTCCTTTTCAAGAAAATTGGGACAGGCTTGTTCGGCAGGACTGACCGGAGGACTTCTTTCAATTATTGGATATAATGCAGCTACGGCATTTGATCCGGAGATTACAGACGGAATTTATAATATTACCTGTTTGGTTCCGGCAGGCGGCTTTATTCTAATGGCTCTTTCCATAAGCTTTTTATATCCGTTAAATAAAAAAAGAGTACATGAAAATGCAGCTCAAATTAAACTGCTTCACGAAACAAAGTAGACTGAATCAGAGAGGAAGAAAAATGTATGGCAGTAATGACATGTAATTATTTTAGTTTTGTTTTAAAACGAAATACGACAATTAATGTATTTATTCCTACTCCGGAAGGAAACGAACAGATTACAAATGAGAATGTAAAAAATCATTACCGTTACAAAGAAGGCTTACCGGTAGTTTATCTCCTGCATGGCGCCTATGGAAACTACAGCTCCTGGTCCCGTTTCAGCAATATCGAGCGGTATGCCCAAAAGCACTGCTGTGCGCTTGTAATGGCCTCTGCAGACAATAATTTTTATCAGGATATGTATCTCGGTGATGCCTATCATACCTTTTTTACAAAAGAGCTTCCTGAAATGGTGACCAATCTTTTCCCCATTTCCAAAAAACGGGAGGACACCTATGTTGCCGGCTTTTCTATGGGCGGCTATGGTGCATGGTATCTGGCTCTTTCCAATCCCGATAAATACTGTAAGGCTGCAAGTATGTCCGGAGCACTGGATATTGCCACGCTGTATGAGCAAAGTATGGCAAATATGATTCCCGGCCCATTTTCCTGGAACCAGATATTTGAACATCCGGAGAAACTTAAAGGCAGTAAGGCTGACCTGTTTCGTCTCTATGATGACTGCGTAGCGTCAGGAACAGTTCCTGAATTATACCAGGCATGCGGAACCAGTGATTTTCTGTATGAATCCAACTGTTCTGTAAAAGAAAGAATGGAACAACGGAACGCAAACCTGGTGTACCGGGAGGGAGAAGGCGGTCATACATGGGATTTTTGGGATGAGCATATTCAGTATATCCTGGAATGGATGTTTCCGTTAGAGAAGAAGTAAGCATGAGATTGGTAACATAGAAAGAAGGCATGTGCTTTGCACATGCCTTCTTTCTATTATCCATTTATTACCTTATCATAATTCTCAGCCACTGCCTTCCAGTCAATAACACTAAAGAATGCTTTGATATAGTCGGCTCTTAAGTTCTTATATTTAAGATAGTAAGCGTGCTCCCAAACATCGATTCCAAGAATCGGAATAAAGCCGTTGCCCTCCATAAGAGGGTTGTCCTGGTTTGCACTGGAGGAAAGGATTAATTTGCCGTCCCGGTTGGCGGATAACCAGCCCCAGCCGGATCCGAACTGTCCTGCAGCCAAATTGCTTAACCCGGTCTGAAATTCTGAAAAGCTTCCAAACGCTTTTTCTAACTCACTGCCAAAGGCTCCTTGAGGTTGTCCTCCTCCGTTCGGGCTCATGGTGGAGAAATAAAGGTTGTGGTTATAAAATCCTCCGCCATTGTTACGAATGGCTTTCCGCAGGGTTTCATCAGAGATGCTGTCCAGGGAGGAGAGAAGAGAAGTGATTTCCTTATCTTCCATGCCGGCCTTCTGAACCGCGTCGTTTAAATTCTTTGTATAAGCTGCATGGTGCTTGGTGTAGTGAGTCTCCATTGTGAGAGCATCGATATGTGGTTCCAGAGCATCATAGGCATATGGAAGTTTTATTTGATTATACATAATAAGTTCTCCTTTCAATTTATCTATAATAAGAAAATGCTTGTATTTGGAAATAGTTAGTTAAAACTAACTTGTCTGTAGCTTGATTATATCATGTACAACCGAAATGTCAAGTGTATTTTTATATATTATAATAAAAATCTGAATTAATAAATTATTTAATGATATTTTTTGTATATTATTGGATAAAGTAAATATAAGCAGGTAACTATAATCGAGAACCAGGTTCTTTTATTCCAGGTTGATGATTGACAGAAACCGCATCATTATCAGAATTTCGTTTGTAAAATAATCTGGATTGCCGGCGATTATGATCGAATAAGATACTGTTTTATTAATATAGAAGAAACAGCCCGGTTCCATCAAATATGATTCTTTCATTCCATAATTATTTTATGAATGTCAGTGTGATATATAAAAGCAGCCATTCCATTGAAATTTGCCAATCAAAAACAAAAGCGTCTGAAGCCATGAACTTTACAAAATAATTAACGATCAACTTCCCGGAACCAGAAAAGCTGATTTTTATGAACAGATTTTAAGTAAATCATAACAAGAAAGAATCCAGCTTATGGGATTCTCCGCCTGCGCGGGTCGCCTCAGCGACATGAAACCCTACCGCCGCAGTGCGGTCCTCCCGGAGGGCTTTATGGTAAAGGACAAACTTCCTAACCATAAAAAAACACCGGAAGCGCTATGCATATGCAGCATGGCATTCCGGCGTCCACTAAGGAACCTCTTAGCAATATCCTATTTTTCGTTCTTCTTAAACCTGTCCAAAAATTTCTTCTTTTTCGGTGCTGCAGGAACCGCTTTTCCCCGAAGACTCTTTATTTCGGTTATGTAGATTCCGCTAATCACAACCTTAGCCTCTGTTTTAACCGGAAGCACTTCAAATACTTTGGCGTCAGCAATCAGAGTCATAACCTTTGGACCAACCTTGGCCTTTACGATTGGCAGCTTCGTTCTGCGCATGTACTTGGGTGTCTGCTCATACACGATCTTAGGAAGCCCTGCGTCTTTTAGCTTCATCTTCTTCTTATCAATGACCAGCATAGAAACGGTTTGTGCTGCAGCTTCCAATGCCTGCTGCTGTTCCACCTGACGCTTTTCCAGCTTCTTACCGAGAAAATAAAGGACTGCCAGAGCCACAACTACGATAAAAAGAATCACGATTAATACGTTTAAAAATGTGCTCACCGGGAATACCTCCAATAGTTCATTTTGTAAATTGGGCCTATCTGCGATAGTATACCACATTTTGTTGGAAAATACAAGTAAAAAATGCTTGACACCTTGACAACACTATGATATTATGGAATGTGCACTATTGTGGCTATGTGTGCCTTGTAGGGACATTTATGCCCAAAACAGAAACGATTAGAAAGAAAACAGGGGTGAAACGTCAATGGAGAAAAGCAGAATGCGTCCGGTCCCAGCCGGTAAGAGCCTGAGAATGAGTTTCTCAAGACAGAAAGAAGTGCTTGAGATGCCAAACCTGATTGAGATTCAAAAGAACTCCTATCAGTGGTTCCTTGATGAAGGATTGAAGGAAGTCTTTGAAGACATCTCTCCGATTGCAGACTTTGCAGGACACTTAAGTCTTGAGTTTGTTGATTTTACGTTATGTAAAGATGACATCAAGTACACAATAGAAGAATGCAAGGAAAGAGATGCAACCTATGCGGCTCCTTTAAAGGTAAAGGTAAGGCTTTGCAATAAAGATAAAGATGAAATTAATGAACATGAGATCTTCATGGGTGATCTTCCGCTTATGACAGATACCGGTTCCTTCGTGATTAACGGTGCCGAACGAGTTATTGTAAGCCAGTTGGTACGTTCCCCAGGTATATATTATGGTATCGAACACGATAAGGTGGGCAAGGAGCTTTATGCCTGTACGGTAATCCCGAACCGTGGTGCGTGGCTGGAGTATGAAACTGACTCCAATGACATCTTCTACGTACGTGTAGACAGAACCAGAAAGGTTCCTGTAACCGTTCTGATCCGTGCGCTTGGTTATGGTACCAATGCAGAGATCATTGAACTGTTTGGTGAAGAGCCGAAATTATTAGCCAGCTTTGGTAAGGACACTTCAGATAATTACCAGGATGGCTTATTGGAGTTGTATAAAAAGATCCGCCCAGGTGAACCTTTATCTGTTGATAGTGCTGAAAGTTTGTTAAATAGTATGTTCTTCGACCCAAGGAGATATGATCTTGCGAAGGTGGGAAGATATAAATTCAATAAAAAGCTTCATTTTAAAAACCGTATCACAGGCCATGTTCTGGCTGAAGATGTTGTAGATACCACAACCGGCGAAATTATCGCTCAGGCTGGAACTACAGTAGACAAGCAGCTTGCGGTGGATATCCAGAATGCGGCAGTTCCTTTCGTATGGCTGGAAGGTGTAGAGCGCAAACAGAAGGTTCTTTCGAACTTAATGGTTGATTTATCGGCTCATGTAAGTTTTGATCCGAAAGAAGCAGGTATTACAGAATTAGTATTCTATCCTGCCCTTGAAAAAATTCTGGCAGAAGTTGGCAGTGAAGATGAAGAGACCATTAAAAAGGCGATTCACAGAAATATCAACGAGCTGATTCCAAAGCATGTGACGAAGGAAGATATTCTTGCTTCCATCAACTATAACATGCATCTGGAGGAGCAGGTCGGTACGGCTGACGATATTGACCATTTGGGAAACCGTAGAATTCGTGCCGTAGGAGAACTTTTGCAGAACCAGTATCGCATCGGTCTTTCCAGAATGGAGAGAGTGGTCCGGGAAAGAATGACAACACAGGATATGGATGGCATTACTCCCCAGTCCTTGATTAATATTAAGCCGGTAACTGCAGCGGTTAAGGAATTCTTTGGCAGTTCCCAGCTTTCCCAGTTCATGGATCAGAATAACCCTCTTGCAGAGCTGACTCATAAGAGACGTTTATCTGCTCTGGGTCCTGGCGGTCTTTCCAGAGACCGTGCCGGATTCGAGGTCCGTGACGTTCATTATACTCATTATGGCCGTATGTGTCCGATCGAGACTCCAGAAGGTCCTAACATCGGTCTTATCAACTCCCTTGCTACCTATGCAAGAGTGAACCAGTATGGCTTTGTAGAAGCGCCTTACCGTGTTGTGGATAAGACAGATGCCCAGAACCCGGTTGTTACCGATGAAGTTGTTTATCTGACTGCTGACGAAGAAGATAATTTCGTAGTTGCTCAGGCGAACGAACCTCTTGATGAAGAAGGACATTTCATTCATAAGAATATTTCCGGCCGTTTCCGTGAGGAGACTTCTGAGTTCCAGAGAAAGAACATTGATCTGATGGACGTTTCTCCGAAGATGGTGTTCTCTGTTGCTACCGCTATGATTCCTTTCCTTGAGAATGATGATGCAAACCGTGCGCTTATGGGATCTAACATGCAGCGTCAGGCCGTACCGCTTTTAACCACCGATGCGCCTGTTGTAGGAACCGGTATGGAAGCAAAAGCAGCGGTAGACTCCGGTGTCTGCGTGGTTGCAAGAAACTCAGGTGTGGTAGAGCGCTCTGCTTCCAATGAGATCATTATTAAGAGAGACTCTGACGGAGGAAAAGATGTTTACCGTCTCACCAAGTTTAAGAGAAGCAACCAGTCCAACTGCTACAACCAGAAACCAATCGTATATAAGAATGACCACGTAATAAAAGGCGAAGTAATTGCTGACGGACCTTCCACACAGAATGGTGAAATCGCTCTCGGTAAGAATCCGCTGATCGGCTTCATGACCTGGGAAGGCTATAACTACGAGGATGCGGTTCTTTTGAGCGAAAGACTGGTGCAGGAGGATGTTTATACTTCTGTTCATATTGAAGAATACGAGGCGGAAGCCCGTGATACAAAATTAGGACCGGAAGAAATTACCCGTGATGTGCCTGGTGTCGGTGAAGATGCATTAAAGGATCTTGATGAAAGAGGAATCATTCGTATCGGTGCAGAGGTCCGTGCCGGGGATATCCTTGTTGGAAAGGTAACTCCAAAGGGAGAGACGGAGCTGACTGCAGAAGAGAGACTGCTTCGTGCCATCTTCGGTGAGAAGGCGAGAGAAGTCCGTGATACCTCCTTAAAAGTGCCTCATGGTGCGTATGGTATCATTGTTGATGCAAAAGTATTTACAAGAGAAAACGGTGATGAGCTTTCTCCGGGTGTTAATGAGACCGTCCGCATTTACATTGCACAGAAGAGAAAAATCTCTGTCGGCGATAAGATGGCAGGACGTCATGGTAACAAGGGTGTTGTTTCCCGCGTGCTTCCGGTAGAAGATATGCCGTTCCTTCCCAATGGCCGTCCTCTTGACATCGTTTTGAATCCTCTGGGCGTTCCTTCCCGTATGAACATCGGGCAGGTCCTTGAAATCCATTTAAGCCTTGCTGCAAGAGCGTTGGGATTCAATATATCGACTCCGGTATTTGACGGTGCAAACGAGATTGATATTATGGATACCCTGGATGTGGCTAATGATTATGTAAATATGAGCTGGTCTGATTTCCAGGATAAATATAAAGATACATTAAAGCCAGAGGTCATTGAATACCTTGGCGACCACTTAGACCATAGGGAATTATGGAAAGGTGTTCCGATCAACCGTGACGGAAAGGTCCGCCTTCGTGACGGACGTACGGGTGAGTATTTTGACAGTGCAGTTACCATTGGTCACATGCATTATCTGAAGCTCCACCATCTGGTTGACGATAAAATTCATGCCCGTTCCACAGGACCATACTCTCTGGTTACCCAGCAGCCTCTGGGAGGTAAAGCTCAGTTCGGCGGACAGCGTTTTGGAGAGATGGAGGTTTGGGCTCTTGAGGCTTATGGAGCTTCCTATACACTGCAGGAGATCATGACTGTGAAATCCGATGATGTGGTAGGCCGTGTGAAGACATATGAGGCGATTATCAAGGGTGAGAATATTCCTGAGCCGGGAATTCCGGAATCCTTTAAAGTATTGTTAAAGGAACTTCAGTCACTGGCACTGGATGTAAGAGTGCTGCGTGATGATAATACGGAGGTTCAGATTGCGGAAAGTCTGGACTACGAAGAAACAGATTTAAGAGCCATCATTGAAGGCGAAAGACGTTACCGTGATGAAGAATCCTTTAGTGAATTCGGTTATCAAAAGCAGGAATTCAAGGATCAGGAACTGGTAACTGTCAGTGAAGATGAGGCTGAAGACATTATCGACGATTCTTTTGAGGATTTCGATGAGCCGGATATTGACGATTCAGACGAATTGGACGAAGAATAATAGAAGGGAGAACCGCTCATGCCTGAGAATAATGAAACTTACCACCCAATGACGTTCGATGCCATAAAGATTGGTCTGGCATCCCCGGAGAAAATTCTGGATTGGTCTCATGGTGAAGTAAAAAAGCCTGAGACGATTAACTATAGAACTTTAAAGCCGGAAAAAGACGGTCTGTTCTGTGAACGTATTTTTGGACCGAGCAAGGACTGGGAATGTCATTGTGGAAAATATAAGAAGATCCGTTATAAAGGCGTTATCTGTGACCGCTGCGGCGTTGAAGTAACAAAAGCAAGTGTCCGCAGAGAACGTATGGGACATATCCAGCTTGCTGCCCCTGTTTCCCATATATGGTACTTTAAGGGAATTCCAAGCCGTATGGGTCTGATTCTCGACATTTCTCCCAGAACCTTAGAGAAGGTGTTGTATTTTGCGTCTTATGTTGTGCTTGATGCCGGGAATACCGGACTCCAGTATAAGCAGGTTTTATCAGAAAAGGAGTATCGGGAAGAGACAGAGAAGTACGGCCACGGCGCTTTCCGGGTAGGAATGGGTGCAGAAGCTGTTCTGGAGCTTTTACGGGCCATTGACCTTGAAAAGGACTCTGAGGAGTTAAAGAAAGGCTTAAAGGATGCGACCGGACAGAAGCGTGCAAGAATCATCAAGCGGCTGGAAGTGGTAGAAGCATTCCGTAATTCCGGTAACTTACCGGAGTGGATGATCATGACCGTTGTTCCGGTGATTCCTCCGGATATCCGTCCTATGGTACAGTTGGATGGCGGCCGTTTCGCTACTTCTGACTTAAATGATTTATACAGAAGAATCATCAACCGTAACAACCGTCTTGCCCGTCTGTTAGAGCTTGGTGCTCCGGACATCATCGTGCGTAACGAAAAGCGTATGCTTCAGGAAGCCGTTGATGCCTTAATCGACAACGGCAGACGTGGAAGACCTGTAACCGGACCGGGAAACCGTGCGCTGAAATCCCTTTCTGATATGTTAAAGGGTAAACAGGGACGTTTCCGTCAGAACCTTTTAGGAAAGCGTGTAGACTATTCCGGACGTTCTGTTATCGTCGTTGGACCGGAACTTAAGATTTACCAGTGCGGTCTTCCAAAAGAGATGGCTATTGAGCTATTCAAGCCTTTCGTTATGAAGGAGCTGGTTTCTAACGGAACCGCTCATAATATAAAGAATGCCAAAAAGATGGTAGAGCGTCTTCAGACAGAAGTCTGGGATGTACTGGAAGATGTTATTAAAGAGCATCCGGTTATGTTAAACCGTGCGCCTACCCTTCATAGACTGGGAATCCAGGCTTTTGAACCGATTCTTGTAGAAGGTAAGGCGATTAAGCTTCATCCGCTGGTATGTACTGCATTTAATGCCGATTTCGATGGAGATCAGATGGCTGTTCATCTTCCTCTCTCTGTAGAAGCACAGGCAGAATGCCGCTTCCTGCTGTTGTCGCCCAACAACCTTTTGAAACCTTCTGACGGTGGCCCTGTGGCTGTTCCTTCCCAGGATATGGTCCTTGGTATTTACTACCTGACCCAGGAGCGCCCCGGTGCAAAGGGAGAGGGAATGGTATTTAAGAGCGTGAACGAAGCAATTCTCGCTTATGAGAACCAGGCAGTTACCCTTCATTCCAGAATTAAAGCCAGAGTAACCAAGAAAATGGCTGATGGTACTATGAAGAGCGGCGTTGTAGAATCTACAGTAGGACGTTTCATCTTCAATGAGATCGTTCCTCAGGATCTTGGCTTTGTAGACCGTTCCATCGAAGGAAATGAACTTTTGATGGAAGTGGATTTCCATGTAGGCAAAAAGCAGTTGAAGCAGATTCTTGAGAAAGTTATTAATGTTCATGGTGCGGTTCAGACAGCGGAGACTCTGGATGACATTAAAGCCATTGGTTATAAGTATTCTACCAAAGCGGCTATGACTGTTTCCATTTCCGATATGACCGTTCCGGAGAGCAAACCGAAGCTGATTGCAGATGCACAGGCAACGGTTGACCAGATTGCAAAGAACTTCCGCCGTGGTCTTATCACAGAGGAGGAGCGTTATAAAGAAGTTATTGACACATGGAAAGTCACTGATGATCAGCTGACCCACGACCTGTTGACCGGACTTGATAAGTATAACAACATCTATATGATGGCGGATTCCGGAGCCCGTGGTTCTGATAAGCAGATCAAACAGCTTGCTGGTATGCGTGGACTTATGGCCGATACAACCGGTCATACCATCGAACTGCCCATCAAGTCCAACTTCCGTGAAGGGCTCGACGTATTGGAGTACTTTATCTCTGCTCATGGTGCCCGTAAAGGACTTTCCGATACAGCTCTTCGTACTGCTGACTCCGGTTATCTGACCAGACGTCTTGTTGACGTTTCCCAGGATATGATCATTCGTGAGATCGACTGTTGTGAAGGCAAGGATATTCCGTTTATGGAGATCAAGGCATTTACCGACGGACAGGAAACCATTGAAGGCCTTGAGGAGCGTATTACGGGTAGATTTATAGCGGAAACCATTACGGATCCAGACACTGGTGAAGTGATTGTGAAAGCAAATCACATGTGTACCCCGAAGCGTGCGGCTATGGTCATGAAGGTGCTTGAGAAGACCGGCCGTGATTCCATTAAGATCCGTAACGTATTGACCTGCAAATCCCATATGGGTGTTTGTGCAAAATGTTATGGTGCCAACATGGCAACCGGCCAGCCCGTTCAGGTAGGCGAAGCGGTTGGTATTATCGCTGCTCAGTCCATTGGTGAGCCTGGAACCCAGCTGACCATGCGTACCTTCCATACCGGCGGTGTTGCCGGTGGCGATATCACACAGGGTCTTCCCCGTGTCGAGGAGCTTTTTGAGGCACGTAAGCCAAAGGGTCTTGCCATCATCGCTGAATTCGGCGGAGTGGTAACCATCAAAGATACAAAGAAAAAACGTGAAATCATTGTTACCGAGAATGAGACCGGCAATTCCAAGACCTATCTGATTCCTTACGGATCCAGAATCAAGGTTCAGGATGGCCAGGTGCTTGAGGCGGGTGATGAACTGACAGAAGGTAGTGTGAACCCACACGACATCTTAAAGATCAAAGGCGTTCGTGCTGTTCAGGATTATATGATCCAGGAAGTACAGCGTGTATACCGCTTACAGGGTGTAGAAATTAATGATAAGCACGTTGAGATGATTGTAAGACAGATGCTTAAAAAGATTAAAATCGAAGAAAGCGGAGACAGCGAAGTCCTTCCTGGAACCTCCATGGATGTGCTGGATTACAATGATTTAAATGAGGCACTTCTTGCAGAAGGCAAAGAACCGGCAGTAGGAAATCAGGTTATGCTTGGTATTACAAAGGCATCTCTGGCTACTGACTCCTTCTTGTCTGCAGCATCCTTCCAGGAGACCACAAAGGTACTGACCGAAGCCGCTATTAACGGTAAGGTTGACCACTTAATCGGCCTTAAGGAAAATGTTATCATCGGTAAGCCGATTCCGGCTGGTACTGGTATGAAGCGTTATCGTACCATTAACTTGAGCACAGATGCTGCTTGCGAAGAAGATGATGAGATCCTGTTATCTGAAGATGATGAGATTTTATTATCCGATGACCAGTTTGAAGAAGCGGAAGAGATTTTAAGCATTGAAGAAGATATAATAGAAGAATAAGATTAAAAAAGCCCTGACAGGTATTACCTGTCGGGGCTTTTGAGAATGGATATTATTTCCTCATATCCACTGTTGAATATTTTCAATAGAGTATAAATATTTATTTGGTGATATCGTGTTGATCTGTAATATCTTTGCCTTTCTGACCGATTAGGTTCAGATGGTTTAGATTGGTTCTCAATGAATTGATACCATTATAACCTTGCACCGAAAACTATCGATAATATTTTATAATAATTATTTTCTTTAGAGCATTTTATCTTATTATTGAATATAGTCTGAATCAGACCAACTTCACTCTTAAATACATATAGCTTAAAAGAATACTATTTTAGCCTACATAGACCCCAACAATATTAAGCATTCTGCCTTAATATCTCCTAGCCGTAAACCTGTTCTATAACACGTGATAATTGTCCTTTAAATTTATTAAAAACGACTACTTCTCCATTAGTAATATTTAATACTACATTTTCATCGTCAATAACTGACTCGTATCCTAACCTTATACTTTTTATTTCATATTCGTGCTGAATTTCAATAAGTCTATTAACTAGACTTATAACTTTAAATTTTAGAATATTGGTATCTTTAGTGATAAAGTCATGCTCACAAAAGTTAAGTATAATATCGCCTAAATCAGCATCGAAAGACATAACTACCATAACATTAGTTATATTTTCGCCTAGTGTCAGCTTTTTTACAAAAATGTTTGCAGTATTAGGAGTGGAAAAATAGCTTGCTAAGTTAGAAACATCGCCATACTCCTTATCTGTATTTTCAAGTTTATCAAAAAAATGAGAAGAAATAACTGAATCAGTGGTAATTTTTAATTCCTGCCTTAATATTGAATCAATATATTGTTTATTAATATCAGCTAGAACGATTTCTAAATACTCCATTCTTAGTCCCCTACTTAATTTGGTCAATGAACCCTTTAAATTTACTATCTAAATTTAGTCGTAAGCCTCTTCCGTCTGGTAAAAGCTTTTCCCAAAATTGAATGCCTCGGTCGGTAGTAAATATCTTAAATTCTCCAAGACCATTTAATATATCATTAATGTGTTCCACTGCCTGCTGGTTTATTTGTTCAGATCCACCTTTAACGCTCCCCCAAATGTTGGGGTTACGACCTGCGTGCTTTTGTAAGGCATGACCTGCTATAGTTTCGCCACCCTTATGAGCTTGCTGTGCAGTTTCAAGCGCTTTATTAACATTAATACTAATCGCGCCTGCACCAACTGCCGAGCCTGCGCAAAACCAGTTGCTCCGGCTGGCCCCACTGTTGCTGCACCATATCCAAGACCTGACGCAACTGCACCAGTTGATGCAAAAACACTGCCGGTAACACCGTATGCAAGAACTGCTCCTCCTGTTAGACCGATTATTCCACCTACTACCGCGCCTTGGGCAACTGCATTCCATGAAAATTTACCTTCAAGGGCTGACGATATTCCACCTGCAATAGCTCCCGCTATAAGTCCAATGACTCCTGTAATGGCCAAAAATGGAACATGTCCGGTTGGATCATTATATAAGGTCGGATTATTATGACAATAGGTATACTTATTCAGGCTGAGCGGGTCGGTGATCTCAAGCTCATTTGGCATTTTTCGGATTGTATTCTCAACGCTGTCCTCCGATAAAAATCGACCGGTCGCAGCTCTATAATTCCTTGCTCGTAAGTAATAGGTTTCCGTCTCTAAGTCTACATACTCCCCACAGTATCGAAAAGAATTCTCATCGTTCCTATCCCGATTTCTCTCAATTCCAAAAGCATCATATTCATACGAAGATTTGCAAATTCCGCTTTGGCTCCATAGACCAGTTACATCCCCATGTTCATTAAATATATAATAGTATATCATACCATTATTTTCTGTGGCAATTAAATTGATTCCCCTTAAATAGGTTTTAATCTTACTGCCGTCAGTTTGTTCCACTACAATATCATTTCCATCCCAGTAATAAAAAGTTTTTCTACCCTGGCTTTCGGTCAGTTCCCTTACCGTTTTACAGTGGCGGAGGCCATCTCCCCGGTACTGATATGTAATCTCTTTGTCATCTTGATTGATTCGTCTCAGTTGATTGAATCCATTATAATGTCTCCACTCATAAACCGTTGGATATTCCTTCTTATAGGTTCCTGATAATTTAACATTTCCTGGGTAGTCCGGCGTAGGAGAAGTTTTTTCCCAAATCCGGAAGGTTTCATTCCCATTATCATCATAACGGTACCGGTACGTTTCCGTTATTTTTCCCTGCTTTTTTGTCTCTTTTTCCAGCCGGTTCTTTAAACCATATTCATAGCTGGTAACACTGACCAGTTCTTCCTTTGTTCTTCCTTCTACCATCATCTTTATACGATTGGAATAGGCGTCATAGGTATAAAGCGTTCGCTTCCAGCCGGAATAATCTTCTTCTGTCAGACGCCCCAGCCGATCATAACAATAGGAAATTGTAGCTGGGGCAGATTCTGCTTTGTTAATCTTACTTAGAATATTTCCATCTACATCATAGCTGTATTCCCATGAAGAAATTACAGTTCCCTGCCGTTTATTCTCTAAAGAAATTATTTTGTTGCCATCATTATACTTATAGCGGGTTTCCATACCAGACTGTGGATAGAAGAGTGCTTTTCGGTTGCCTTTTTCGTCATATTCGTACTCTGCCAGTATAACTCCTGAAGCGCTGTTTTTTCTTATCTGCTTTAAACGGTATAAATCATCATACGAATAATGCAGACTGACATCCGAGCTTGCATTTCCTTCGCGGGTCAGTTGAAAGGACTGGCGGTTTCCATATATATCATAAGTATAGTCCTTCCACGTATTTCCTGGATCTTCCTGATGGGTCAGCTGTCCTTTATTGTTGTAACGGAATGTCATCTCCAGGAGGACGTTTTGTTTTTCTCCTATAGATTCCTTGCTGGCTACTCGAATCTGCTTACCGTTCTTACTATAGAAATACTCCCGCTCGCTAATCACCAGTCCATCAGGAGTTCTCTTTTGAACAGTTTCTTTTATCAGACGTTCCAGGGCATCATGCTGGTAAACGGTCTGGTCCTTGTTCCTGTCCGTTTTTTTCTGAAGTATTCCGGTTTTATCATATTCATAGAATTCTGTACAACCGCGGGCATCCGTAATTTCCGTTACGTTTCCAAACCGATCATAGGCGTATTTTGTTACCTCCCGTCCTTCGCCGGACGGAGTGTCCCCGGTCCTCCTTAAAATGATTTGATTTATCGCATCATACTGGCAGGTGGTCTTGATCCAGCTGCCTGGACTTAGGTACTGGTAGGTGTCGGTCAATCGGTTCCTTGCGTCATAAACATACTGGATTTCCTGCCAGCCATCTTTTTGTGCCTTCTTTTCCCAAATTATGTTTCCGGCTCCATCGTAGAAATATTTTACGATCTGGCGGCGGTGGTCAAATGGTGCGGTGATTTGGGTCAAGCGACTTGCCTTATCGTATTGAAATTCAGTTCTCTTTCCCGCTTCATCCCAATGAAAGCGTTTATTGCCTAGCGCATCGTATTGAATGCTTGTAAATCGTTCCTGACCGGAGACTGTCTGAACAGATTTTACTACACGGCCTGCATAATCGTACTCCCAGCGTTCTGCGTGGTTTCTGGCATCAACTTTTCGAATATTGTTTCCTGCATTATCATACTCGTAGGTGAACAACCGCTCTCCAGCTAAAATCTCCTTCCGAACCTGCCCTTTTTGATCTTTATAACATTCCGTCACAATATCCGGAGCAGAAGCATCTCCTGTGATTTTTTTCAGCTCTCGACAGTATTTCCTTCCATCAGACGGATCGGTAAATACCTCATTGTATTCATAATTCTCCTCATAGCCTACTTGGGGAATCGTATGAGAAATTACTCTGCCAAAGGAATCGTAAGTATAACGTTCGGTCTTTCTTACATGGTCCGCTGCTGTGCCGTTCCCATTATATGAAATCACTTCGGTCAACTCTCCCCATGAATTATATCGAAAATCTTTTAGTACGATATCACTGGAGTCCGGTTCATTGGATACAGCAAGACAAACCTGTTGAACCTGCCCAAACGGTGTGTAATAAATTCGTCTTTTATGGTGGTTCGCATCAGTTTCCGTAATATAGTTCCGACTATCATGATAATAGGTTTCATTTGCGGCCTGTTGGCCGTCTGCCGGCGGAAACGTCTCTGCTTCAACTCTTCCCAGTTTATCATAACGTATGGTACTGATCTGATTCCTCGAATCCTTTTTGTAAATGAGCCGTCCCCAATTGTCATATTGATATTCTTCCTTTATTGGTTCGCAGGGCCGGCCGTCTGCATCTATGATGCCGGTTTGTTCTTTTGATATAAAGTTATGTGTGTATCTGCTGCCAGTACTGGAAGATGAACTGTATTTATAAATTGTTTCGGCATAATCACCTGACTGTTCCAGATCTCCGCTGTCTGCCAGAAAATACCTTCTTTCGTTGGTCACACAATAGGGATTTTTCGAATCTTTATAATCATATCCTGTTTTTTCCTTTAAGACTCCATTTTGATATATTCGATGATATTTTATTACTCGATTTCCCAACTCCATATGAAGCTCATAGGTTTCTTTGATCTGGTCAGAACCTTTTTTTCTTACTGTTTCAAGAATGGTGCTGTAGTCTCCATAACTTGTACTCACCTCCTGATTGCAGGAAGGATCCTCCGGATACTCTTCAATAAGCTGAATTATGTTTGCTTTTCGATCTGTGGAATATTTCCAGAACGTTTTCTTTTCTATAAATTTTAATTCGTTATTCTTATCAAAACACTGGTCAACGGCTGACACGATTAATTTATTGCTGTATTTATAGATGCTTCTTGAAATAAGCGCCTCTTGTTGTCTGACTTCCTTTTTTAATAGCTGGTCTTCTCGATCAAACTCGTGAATCTCTACAATATCCTGATGTTTTTTTACTTTTGCATATTCAATATATTGACCGTTACTGTATTCATAAGTAGCTCTGGAATCAAGCCTGTAGTTGTATTCAACCAGGTTGTATTCGATTCCATCAGCAATATCCTTTTTTAGCGTCAATGCAAAATGAGTAACCTTTCCACCAGCATCATTTTCAATACTAATTTCCTTTCCGTATGTAAACTGGGTGGAAGCATGATTTGGATATGTTACACTTTTTAGAAGAAGATATTTGCGTGCCATATTACCAGTAGCATTTCCTGCTGCTTTCCTGGAGGCATAAGTCATAATACCCCTGTAATCTTCAGGATTGTAGTAGTCATACTGAGTCCTACGCCCTGCGGGGTCTGTAACTGCGGTGAGCTTAAGAGGGTTTGCCTGATTGATATGGTAGGAAAGTTCACATGCTTTTCCAGCCATGCTTTCCGGTAATCTCCAGACAAGTCCATAATCTGTCTTCTCTAAGTTGATTTTACGCCCCCAGGTATCCACAATCGCCATACCGCCATGATCCTTCAGATCATAACAAATTACATTTCCATACTTATCCTGTCTGGCAACCAGTGTAAAGCGTTGCGGAATCATCTTATCCCGTTCGCCAATATTTCCATATAAATCTTTAAAATAGTTTTTGTTTCCATTTTTGTATTCAATTATGATATCATAATTTTTTTCAACACCAACCGCATAAGGGTGCCCAATCGTTCCGGCTCTGGTAACAATGGTTGCATCTTTCAGGCTATAATTTTCAAATCGGTCTGAGGAACGGCTTATCTTTAAACTTCTACCGTCTTCAAGATGCAAAATATAATCATAACCGGGAGTTCCCATGAGGATTGACTGTTTAGGTGCAATTGGTATGTTTATGTAAGTGCAATTAAGATATGGTATAGTCTCAATGGACGGCAGTACAAAGGACCAGCCATATCCCAATCCATAAGTGGCAGTATTAAAACTGTTATTTTTTGAACCTGTTTTTAACTTATTGTTTTTCACATATGGAGCCATATCCGTTAAATTGGCACAGCCTGAATCATAGCGTCTGGCGATAGTGACGTCAAAACCATTCCTGCCGGGCAGTACGAAATCTGTTACGTCATATTGGAGACTTCCCGTACTTAACTGAACATTCACCTGATTGGTGTCAAAATAGGTAAATGGGGATTCCGGATACTGTTTGATATCTGAAAATTCTTCCGCTTCCGCGGGCACTGCTGCTTTGCTAAACAGTGCTTTTGGTCTGTTTACTTTGTTTTCTTCTTTATTTAATACATCCTCCGTCGTTATTGTATCGGGAGATTCCCCTTCCTTTATATAAACATCATTTTCATTATTCTTTTTATCGTCCATCAAATTCCTTCTTCATCTTAATATAATAATACTTTTGCACATCCGGTACCCTTGGCAATAAATTCTATCAATGCAAGGCATCCACTAAAGCATTCCTCCTTATTTAATTGCTTCGTGGATTGAAACCATAGGTTTCCTGGAACATTGGAATATACTCTTATATGTGCTTCCGGATAATTTCCTGGTTTTGTTATGCTTCTTAAACTGCCGGCTGAGAGATTGGTCAATTCCAGTAAGTACGGATCATACCGAAGATTCATGCGGATCTTGTCCAGACCGATGACTTCCTGTGCCTTCAAAAGAACTACATAACGTTCGCCGTTCTTTACCGGATATTCCATTGCGCTGCTGCGGTAAAATACAGGAATAACCGGCAATTGTGTTGTTGTTAAATAATCAGACTCATTTCTATTAGACCCATATGCTTTAATACGGTACATGGTATTGGCCGTCCCAAGTGGTATGTTATCTGTCATTTCCCGGTGAACTTCAATATTTCTCCGTGTGTCCAATTCATAAAAAGACAATTCCTTTTTATCCCACTCGTTAAATGTCAGCCATCTGGAATCAATATCCTCCCATGAGATGCCAGGAAGTGTCATCTTTTCCCTTTCAGCCCATGAATGTTCGGTCCTTTCCAGGCTGTTCCAGGTCTGATTAAGCCCGTCCAGTTCCAGCCAGGTGCGTCCCTGCTCAATGCCGAACCGTTCAACGCCAGGGCCGTTAAATATTTCAAAACTGATTTCCCGTCTTTCAAAATCTTCCCAGGTATATGAATGGTTCTCAAGCTGTAACCAGCTTAACTGTTCATAATCCAGACGTTCCCAGTGCTGGCCTTTGCCTGTTCTGGTCTCGATTTGATGCCAGTTTAATGTTGCTTGATCATGGATGCACCATGGTTCGTTGGTACTGTCAAAGTTATCCCAGGTGTATCCTGACAGGGATTGTAAAAAGGATTCATTAAATACTCGTTCTACAATATAATTATTATCTGCCTCCGCCGTTCCCCAGGTGATTCGTGCTGGTTCTCCTTCGTGGAGAGCGGGGATATGTAAACATTCCGGTCGGTTCATAAATTACAGGTTTCTCCTTTCGTGTTTCTATTGGTAACTTTAGTTTTTATTTCAGTGTTATATGGTTTATTTCTGCATTTCGTTTTTCCAACGATAGATTTTATGATAGAAAAAGTTATTTATTATGTTGTTATTACTCCTGCTTTCCTATTGAAATGAAAGGAGGAGTATAAGCAGTTCCGGTTGACTTTGTAAATAGCAATTTAAATACTAATGCGATAACCAGAAAAAGTATATTATCTGCATCAAACAATTTAAACTCCGCTATAGCAGCCGGATATTACAAATTTATTGGGGGTCCCGTCAATGCTCCTGGCAGTGCTGGTTACGGCATGCTTATTGTATACACATATGATAATTACGTTACGCAAGTTGGTTACACTGGAGGTAAAACATATGTGCCACAAAGTTTTGACACAGGTGGTAGTTGGAGCGGTTGGAGTACTTGGGCTTAACATAATGATCATTAAGGAATATAAAACAGAACTTCTATATCGACTGCCTTGTTTGCATAAAGAACAGAAGTCCCTGAAATACTTACAATTCTAATCGTATTGCTTTGATAGGAAGCCAGCATACTATAATTTAAAACCGATAATATATAGGCATTACCCATTGCGCAGCTAATATGTCCATATTGATCAGTGGTACCGACCACATGCTTAATTACAAACTTGCTGTTCCACGAAGCTAAATTGATATTTAGGATACTAAAATATAAGCAATTGGGCTACGAACCAAGCGTTAAATACACTATAGGGCTTGTAAAATTTACCATTTACATCTATAATTTAGTATACGTAAAGTATAATATTAATTTTTAATATGGAGGAAGGTTAATGAAAAAAGTAACTTTATTAATTGTAGCTACTGCTTTATCTATGGTCATGAACATGACGGTTTTTGCTGGCGAATGGAAACAAGATGGGAATCGCTGGTGGTACCAATCAGATAATAATGAGTATCTTAAGAACTCTTGGCTGCAAGACAATGGGAAATGGTATCATTTTGATAATAACGGGTACATGCAGACTGGTTGGCTTGAATTATCATCAAAATGGTATTATTTAAATTCAAATGGAGAAATGCAAACAACGCCTATAACTTTAGAAGATGGAGTTAAATACATTTTTAATGAGGACGGTTCTTGCATTAACCCTTGGCAAGGTTTTGAAGATGAGTATCGTTATGATATAACAACAGGAACATGGAAAAACGTTGCAGTAGAAATGGCTGAAAGAGATATAATTAATGAGATAACTAGTCAACCACTTTTTTAACTTAATAAAATTTACCGAAATTATTTAGGCTGTAGACAAATGCATTTGTCTTTAGCCTTTATTTTTAAGCAAATTGCTATTTAACTTAGATATCTTCTCATTAACAATATCATTATAATTATGATTTAACTCAGATATCTTCTCATCAATAATTACATTATCATTAACAAAATCCTGTCTTACCGGCTTATCCGATGCTTCCCATATATTTAATCCTAATGATGTTTTATTTGTACTTGACATATTATTTTTCCTCATTTCATTTATTTTTTTTTACATTTTGGTGCAGTATGTTTACCGCTTATTAATTCTCTAATTGTACAAACACATTGAAACAAAAAAATTATTCATTACTTTACTTCTTTTTACAGAAACGAACATATGTTCTATTTGCCGACGAGTAGATTATAATACTCGTAAATCCAATTGTCAACATTTTTACGAACATACGTTCTGCTTTCCCGAAATATTAAACTCATATAACTATCTTTTAGAAATAATTATCTATCTCCAATAATGCTGCTCACATAAGTTTCCCCAACTATTTTTTCCCTTTATATAAGCCGAAATATACAGAAAAAGAAATCCTTGACAAAAAAAAACAATATGTATATAATAATTAGGCGTGCATAAACGCGTCATGTTTTTGTGCGTAAATTAAGCTGAAGATGACAGCAACCACAGACAATATCACAGGAGGTGAATGGAATGCCAACATTTAACCAGTTAGTAAGAAAGGGAAGACAGACAAGCGTAAAGAAATCTACAGCACCTGCTCTTCAGAAGGGTTACAACTCTTTACAGAAGAGAGCTACTGATATTTCCGCTCCACAGAAGAGAGGCGTTTGTACTGCAGTTAAGACTGCTACACCTAAGAAACCTAACTCAGCTCTTAGAAAGATTGCCAGAGTTCGTCTTTCTAACGGGATCGAAGTAACAAGCTATATTCCAGGTGAGGGTCATAACTTACAGGAGCATAGTGTTGTTTTGATTCGTGGCGGTAGAGTAAAAGATTTACCAGGTACCAGATATCATATCGTCAGAGGTACTTTGGATACCGCAGGCGTAGCTAACAGAAAACAGGCTCGTTCCAAGTACGGTGCTAAGAAACCAAAAGACAAAAAATAATTAGAACCACACATTTGAATTTTCAGTGCCGGACTTTAGATATTGAACCTGTAGGTTGCAGGATTATATATAGAAACCGAGCGCGAACGCAAATTGAATGTTTGTGAGTACCTGGGATCTAATGAATGGCTGGGCAAACCGGTCAGGAATGCCAGCGATATTAAGGAGGGAAGTAACGTGCCACGTAAAGGACATACTCAAAAAAGAGACGTATTAGCAGATCCGCTTTACAACAATAAGGTTGTTACAAAATTAATCAACAACATTATGTATGATGGTAAAAAGGGTGTTGCTCAAAAGATTGTTTACGGCGCATTTGGCCGCATTGAAGAAAAGACAGGCAAACCGGCTGTTGAAGTATTTGAAGAAGCAATGAATAACATCATGCCTGTACTTGAAGTAAAGGCAAAACGTATCGGTGGAGCTACCTATCAGGTGCCGATCGAGGTTAGACCAGACAGAAGACAGGCGTTAGCCCTGAGATGGCTTACTCTGTACTCTCGTAAGAGAGGCGAGAAGACTCAGGAGGAAAGACTTGCGAATGAGCTTTTAGATGCTGCTAATAATACTGGCGCAGCTGTTAAGAAGAAAGAAGATATGCACAAGATGGCTGACGCAAACAAGGCATTTGCTCATTACAGATTCTAATAGGAGGAAAAAGCTTTGGCTGGAAGAGAATATCCATTGGAAACAACCAGAAATATTGGTATCATGGCCCACATCGATGCTGGTAAGACAACATTGACTGAGCGTATCCTCTATTATACTGGCGTAAATTACAAAATTGGTGACACTCATGAAGGTACTGCTACCATGGACTGGATGGAGCAGGAGCAGGAAAGAGGTATTACAATTACTTCCGCTGCTACTACCTGTCACTGGACGCTGCATGAGAACAACAAAGTAAAGCCAGGCGCTCCTGAACATCGTATCAACATTATTGATACTCCAGGACACGTTGACTTTACAGTAGAAGTAGAACGTTCCTTACGTGTACTGGATGGCGCTGTTGGCGTATTCTGTGCAAAGGGCGGTGTTGAGCCACAGTCCGAGAACGTATGGCGTCAGGCTGACACCTATAATGTACCCCGTATGGCATTCATCAATAAGATGGATATTATGGGTGCAAACTTCTACGGTGCGGTAGATCAGATCAAGAACCGTCTTGGTAAGAATACTATCTGCATCCAGCTTCCTATCGGCGCAGAAGATGAATTCAAAGGAATCATTGACCTGTTCGAGATGAAAGCATATATCTACAATGATGACAAAGGCGATGACATCGATATCGTTGATATCCCAGAGGATATGAAGGATGATGCAGAGCTTTACCGTGCAGAGTTAGTAGAAAAAATCTGTGAGTTAGATGATGACTTAATGATGGCATACCTGGAAGGGGAAGAGCCATCCACAGAAGAGTTAAAGAAAGCATTAAGAAAAGCAACCTGTGAGTGCTTGGCGATTCCTGTTTGCTGTGGCAGTGCCTACAGAAACAAGGGCGTACAGAAGCTCCTGGATGCGATTCTTGAATATATGCCAGCTCCAACAGACATCCCATCAATTAAGGGTGTGGATCTGGACGGCAATGAAATCGAAAGACATTCTTCCGATGATGAGCCATTTTCAGCTCTTGCATTTAAGATCATGACAGACCCGTTCGTTGGTAAGCTGGCGTTCTTCCGTGTTTATTCCGGTATCATGAACTCCGGTTCTTACGTGCTGAATGCAACAAAAGGCAAAAAAGAACGTGTAGGCCGTATCCTTCAGATGCATGCAAACAAGAGATCAGAACTTGATAAGGTATATTCCGGTGATATCGCTGCAGCTGTTGGTTTTAAAGTGACAACAACAGGTGATACTATCTGTGATGAGCAGCATCCGGTAATTCTGGAATCCATGGAATTCCCAGAGCCGGTTATCGATATCGCCATCGAGCCAAAGACCAAAGCTGGTCAGGGCAAGATGGGCGAAGCGTTAGCAAAGCTTGCAGAAGAAGATCCTACCTTCCGTGCAAAGACCAACCAGGAGACTGGTCAGGTTATTATTTCCGGTATGGGAGAGCTTCATCTGGAAATCATCGTAGACCGTCTGCTTCGTGAATTTAATGTAGAAGCAAACGTAGGTGCTCCTCAGGTTGCTTACAAGGAAAGCTTTACAAAGACGGTAGAAGTTGACAGCAAGTATGCAAAGCAGTCTGGTGGACGTGGACAGTACGGACACTGTAAGGTTCGCTTTGAGCCTATGGATGCCAACGGCGAAGAGCTCTTCAAGTTTGAGTCTACCGTTGTCGGCGGTGCAATTCCAAAAGAATACATTCCTGCAATTGGGGAAGGTATTGAGGAAGCAACAAAATCCGGTGTACTTGGCGGATTCCCTGTAGTTGGTGTTAAGGCTACTGTATACGATGGTTCTTACCATGAAGTCGATTCCAGTGAAATGGCATTCCACATCGCCGGTTCTATGGCATTTAAGGATGCGATGAACAAGGCTGGCGCCATTCTTCTCGAACCGATCATGAAGGTAGAGGTAACTATGCCAGAGGAGTACATGGGTGATGTTATCGGTGATATCAACTCCCGCCGTGGCCGCATTGAAGGCATGGAAGATATTGGAGGCGGTAAGATGGTGAAAGCCTATGTACCTCTTTCCGAGATGTTCGGTTACTCCACAGACTTACGTTCCAGAACTCAGGGACGCGGAAACTTCTCTATGTTCTTTGAAAAATATGAGCAGGTTCCAAAGAGTGTACAGGAGAAAGTTCTTGCTGATAAAAAGGATAAATAATTCCTAACAGGTTCCACTGGATTTCAGGCATTACAGCCTGCCTGAAATCCGTCAAATAGGCTTGAAAATAGTGCACAAATAGCATATAATAAAAAACAGCCTAACATATAAAATGAAAGCTCAGGAAGAGCATAAATTAAGGAGGACGTTATAAAATGGCTAAAGCTAAGTTTGAAAGAAACAAAACCCATTGTAACATCGGTACCATCGGACACGTTGACCATGGTAAAACAACTTTAACAGCTGCTATCACAAAGACACTTCACGAAAGATTAGGTACTGGTGAATCAGTAGCTTTCGAGAACATTGATAAGGCTCCAGAAGAGAGAGAGCGTGGTATCACAATTTCTACATCTCACGTTGAGTATGAGACAGAGAAAAGACACTATGCACACGTTGACTGCCCAGGACATGCTGACTACGTTAAGAACATGATCACTGGAGCTGCTCAGATGGACGGCGCTATCTTAGTTGTAGCTGCTACCGATGGTGTTATGGCTCAGACAAGAGAGCACATCCTTCTTTCCCGTCAGGTAGGCGTTCCTTACATCGTTGTATTCATGAATAAATGTGATATGGTTGACGATGCTGAGTTACTTGAATTAGTAGATATGGAAATCCGTGAGCTGTTAAACGAGTATGAATTCCCAGGCGATGATACACCAATCATCCAGGGTTCTGCTTTAAAAGCTCTTGAAGATCCAAGCGGTGCTTGGGGCGATAAGATCCTTGAATTAATGAAAGCAGTTGACGAGTGGGTTCCAGATCCTGTTCGTGAAACAGATAAGCCATTCTTAATGCCAATCGAGGATGTTTTCTCTATCACAGGCCGTGGTACTGTTGCTACAGGTAGAGTAGAGCGTGGTACCTTACACGTATCTGATGAAGTTGAAATCGTTGGTATCCATGAAGAAACACGTAAAGTTGTTGTAACTGGTATCGAGATGTTCCGTAAGTTACTTGACGAAGCACAGGCTGGTGATAACATCGGTGCATTACTTCGTGGTGTTCAGAGAACTGAAATCGAAAGAGGACAGTGTCTTGTTAAACCAGGTTCTGTAAAGTGCCACAAGAAATTTACAGCTCAGGTTTACGTTTTAACAAAAGATGAAGGTGGACGTCATACTCCTTTCTTCAACAACTACAGACCTCAGTTCTACTTCAGAACAACTGATGTTACTGGTGTTTGCGAATTACCAGCTGGCACAGAGATGTGTATGCCTGGCGATAACGTAGAGATGACTGTTGAACTGATTCACCCGGTAGCTATGGAGCAGGGTCTTCGTTTCGCTATCCGTGAAGGTGGACGTACAGTAGGTTCAGGAAGAGTTGCTACTATCGTTCAGTAATTAAAAATAAAGCCGAGCCCCTTGGTTATAAGGGGTTCGGCTTTTTTGCGTTACTGCATGACAGGGAGCAGCAGGCATCTGCTCCTATCTCTTCGTTGAGCCATAAAAGCCCATTTCTCAACCGCTGGTCTGCAAAGGTGTGGTGTCCGCCGTTATCCGTAGTAATCGTAAGTTTCCCGGGAAACTTTTCTGCCAGCAGCCGGCCTGTTTTTGCCGCATATTCCGCAGCTTTTTCCATAGGGCCGGATTTTCCTTTTCCTTCTTCTGTGCCATAGTGCAAATAAATAGAACGAGTCCTTTCGCTTATAGAATTATTCTCTAAATAGCTGATCCAGCCGTTATACCAAAAGGAACTGCATATTCCGGCCATATGACGCCAGCAGTTCTGAACTGTCAGAGCATAGACTCCTATAAGACCTCCCAGGGAATAGCCGAGCATGGAAACGTTTTGCATATCCGTTTGGCAGGTTTTTAAAAGCCAGGGAAGAAGACCGGTATAAAGAGAGTCCAGATACTGGTTCCCATATCCCTTAAAGTCAGGGAACCGGGGAGACATAGCCGGGGAAGGCCATGGAGTATATTCTGAGAGCCGGTCCAAAGGGCATATCATGGCCAATATAAATTCTCTTCCCTGTCCGTTTGACCAGCGATCTTCCAGTTCAGCCACCATCGGGGCCAGTGCTTTGAGCGCCTGATCTCCATCCTGAACCAGAACGGTCGGATACGTTCTGGTTCCGTTCTTTTCCCATGAGGGGGGCAGGTATAAATAAATTGTATGATTGTTCCATTGTGTTTCTATGATGGGAGATTTTCCTTCTGTTTTTTCCAAATTCATGATCCGTTCCTTTCTGCTATGCTTCCGCTTTTAATTCTGCTTGGAGCAAATCCCATATGCTTTTTAAATAATCTGCTGAAATAAAATTCATCTTTGTAACCGACAGAGAGGGCGGCCTGTCTGACACTGTATCCATTTTCACTTAAAAGCCCTGCAGCAGTTTCCAGCCGGTATTGGATCAGATAGTCGATGGGACGGATTCCCATCACCTTATAAAACAGGTAAGAAAATTGCTCCGGCTTTTTTTTGAAATGACGTGCGATGTCTGAAAGACTTAGAGGTTCCGCATAATGTCTCCGGATAAACAGTGCCGCATCGTTAATAAAGTTTAATTCCTCTGCTTCCTGTTTGCTGATTTCAGAACAAAACAGTGCATCAAAGAGCTGTTGTGTCATAAAATTCATACGAAACCGGGAGCGTATATCGTGGCAATGGGAAAGCTTTAGAAACTCTTCCAGGCAGGCATTTACTGCATCCTTGTCCCGTATGTCAAGCTCGTAAGCAGAATGTATAAAGTCAGTGCCCCTGCTGAGGTGATCATAAGGGTCATAGTAGAGATTGATATGGCAGAAAGGTTCCGTTCCTTCCACATAGAAAGTAAGCTTTTTACCTGGACAGCCATGGATCACCTTGCCCGGCACTGCGGTAAAACCTTTGGTATCAAAGGAAATACGGGCTCTTCCGCTGATGGGAAATATGAAAGCAGCGCGTGTAGTTTCATACGAGGCTGGTGTTTGTCCAGGCAGTTTTGTGAAAGAGACTGCCTTTAGAATTGTCAATGGAAATCGGGCATATTCTTCTGCCAGCTGGCTGCGAAAATTAGGCATAAAAACCCTCCTTTCTTTCATCTGTCCGCATTTCAATTATTATAGCGGCGGGATTTATGGAAGTCAATGTAACGGCACTATTTGATACTTTTTATCATTATAGATTTAATAATTGTCCATGTATTTAAAGAATTCTCTATTCCTATTCTGTACCGGACTCCGTATAATAATTTACGGTTAGCTATGACTAATAAAACAAAAAGGAGGATTCTTTGTTTGAATCAACATATTTCAGAGGCGTACCTGGAAAATCAAAAGAGCAGAAAATCCTTTGGGCTGATGCTGGCAGGAATGATATTTGTGCTCCTTTTATCCGTAGTATTGTCCATGTCTTTTGGTTCCATGAAGATCGCACCATCTCATACATATGCCATACTCCTTGAAAAACTGTTCGGGATACAGGTGGACGGATCCCTGACCGGGCGTCTTTCGGAAGTAAATATTATATGGGAAATCCGTTTTCCCAGAGTGCTTCTTGGGGCGGCCGCAGGAGCAGGGCTGTCACTTTGCGGCATGGCCATGCAGGCAGCGGTTCAAAATCCACTGGCAGAGCCATATATTCTGGGAATTTCTTCTGGTGCCTCCCTGGGGGCGACCTTTTCGATTATGCTTGGCATAGGTTCCTTAAGCTGGTTTTCCGTGAACGCAAGTTCCTTCTGGGGCTTTGCAGGTGCGCTTGGTGCGGCTTTTTGTGTCCTGATGCTTGCTTCTATGGGAAGCAGGATGACAAGCTCCAAGCTGGTGCTTTCCGGTACGGTCATCAATGCCCTTTGCAATGCCCTCAGTAATTTCATTATTTTTATGGCAGGAGATGCTCAGGGAATGCAGAGCGTGAAATTCTGGACCATGGGATCTCTTGCGGGAGCAAAATGGCAGAACATTTCTTTTCCGGTAATTGTAACGGCTGTATGCTTTATCGGTTTTCTCTTTCAGTACAGAGTTTTAAATACCCTGCTTCTTGGTGATGAAGCTGCAGTGACGCTTGGAATCCCTGTGGCCCGGTACCGGAGAATCTATATGGTGGCCTCCTCACTCTTAACAGGAGTTTTGGTGGCTTACTGCGGGATTATCGGGTTTGTAGGGCTGATTATCCCACATATTACAAGAGCCGTTGCAGGAGCAGACCATCGGAGACTGACTCCCTTATGTACCATCAGCGGAGCGGTTTTTATGATCTGGGCCGATACATTTGCAAGAATTGCCATTCCGAATTCGGAACTGCCCATTGGAATTGTGACTGCGCTTATCGGAGCACCGTTTTTCGTGTATATCCTGATCCGCAAAAGCTATTCCTTCCGGGAAGGTTGAGGAGGATAAGACAATGGAACTGAAAATAGATAATTTAAGAGTCAGCATTGGAGCTTCTGAGATTGTAAAGGGCATATCCATGCAGGTAAGAGAAGGGCAGTTTGTAGGGCTTTTAGGACCTAACGGCAGCGGAAAATCCACACTTTTAAAAGCGGTCTACCGGGTATTAAAGCCAAGCGGGGGAGTGGTCTTGATGAACGGAAAGGACGTCTCACGAATCCCGGAAAAGGACCGGGCAAAGGATATGGCCGTGGTTTCCCAGTTTAATCAGGTTAGCTTTGAATTTACCGTTCAGGACATTGTAATGATGGGGAGAACGCCTCATAAGAAACGGTTGGAAAAGGAGTCGGCTGAGGACTATAAGATTGTTTCGGAAGCTCTGAAGCAAGTGGGAATGGAAGAATATTCAAAACGAAAGTTCTCCACGTTGTCCGGCGGAGAAAAACAAAGAATCATTCTGGCGCGGGCGCTTGCCCAGGACCCCAGGATTTTGATTCTTGATGAACCCACCAATCACCTGGATATAAAGTATCAGCTTCAGGTTCTGTCCATTGTTAAGAATTTAGATATCTGTGTACTGGCAGCTCTTCATGACCTTTCCCTGGCCTCCATGTTCTGTGATGAGATCTATATGTTAAAGAGCGGAAGGATTATGGGAAATGGAAAACCGGAAGAGGTGATTACATCAGAAATGATACAGGATATCTATGGCGTCACCGCATCTGTTTTGACGGAGCCGGAAACCGGACAACTTTCTATTCACTACCGGATTTAATTATTTGTTATGTAAAAAGGAGAAAAAGATGAAGAAATCACCAACCATTTATCAGACAATGGCTGCCGTTTGTGCGGCGGCAGTTTTGACAGCCGGCTGTTCTGCACAGCAGCCAAAAACAGAGAAAGTACAGCAGACTCAGGAAACAGCCACACAGGCTGCAGAATCAGAAGCTGTTTCCGAAAACCGGTCCACCGGTTTCCCTTTCACCTTCGCTGCTTATGATCTGGATGGAACCGAGCATATACAGACCATTGATAAGGTGCCCCAAAAGGTGATTACCAATAACCAGTCTAGTACAGAACTGCTGTTAAAGCTGGGACTGGGAGACAAGATCATTGCCACTGTATTAAAAGATAATCCAACCACAGATGACCTGGCCGCTGCTTATGATGCCATTCCTGTGCTGGCGGACAAACGGGATATTTCAAAAGAAAAAGTGGTAGGCATGGAACCGGATATTGTGGTGGGAAGAGTGAAATCCTTTACCCCGGAGACTCTGGGCTCTGTCAGCGATCTAAATGCCATGGGAATAGCAGCCTATACTCAGGAAGCTACCCGAATGGATCAGGACGTAACCATGGATTCAATTATTGAAGATATCCGAAACATTGGAAGGATTTTTAAGAAAAAGGAACAGGCGGATAAAATGGCAGAGGAGCTGACGGCACGCCTTACAGCAACAGAAGAACGTTTAAAGAACGTGGAGGGGGAACCGTTAAAAGTACTTTTTATGGTAAATTATCAGGACGGAACCTTTGGCGGCTATGGCAATAATGCATCTCTCCAGAAGGATCTGCTGACCCGCCTTCATGCGGTCAATGTGCTGGATAAGGGCGGCAGCGCTCTTTCTGCGGAAAATTTAATTTCCATGGATCCGGATGTGATCGTTTACGTTAAGGGAACTCATAATGAAGGAGCAGACCAGAACGCGGTGGAGTCCATGCTCTCAAATGACGTGATAAAAAGTGTAAAAGCCATACAGAACAAAAAAATCCTAGCCGTTGAATATAACGACTTGATGGGAGGCGGGTACCGGACCTTTGACTGTATGGAAGCATTGGCAGATTTTCTGTATCCGGAAACAGCAAACAAATGATTGATGGTTACATGCGAAAGCCTTAAGGTTTTATTACAAATTAGTAATAAAAACGTTATTGTAAATATCAGGGAAATTGGTTATCATTGTAAAGGACCTGATTATTACAAAATGGAGGAATGCGAACATGAAGAAAATAAAGATAGGCAGGGTGATGACCGGACTTCTTTCCGCTGCGTTTTTATGCTGTGCCACTGCCTTTGTTTCACTTGCAGATGTGGGTGCGGCAGGAGTGCAGGCAGTGATTCAGTCCTGTCTGATAGATTCTGATAAGAACAATGTAACAGTAAAGATTTCAAACAGTGCCAATATGGAAGGGACTGACGGTGTTCTTTATCTGGTAGAGTTACAGCCTTATCAGACCAATCTGGATGGAAGAACGGACTATGCGGCAAAAGCAGCGCCAGGCGATAACGTATCGTTTACATTTTCTTTGAACCGCAATACCCCCGAGGACAGACTGTACAGCAAATTTGTTGTAGCCGTATGGGATGGTACAAAATACATAGAAATCAGCAAACCTCATTATATAACAAACCCTGAGATGGTTGCAGCAAATACAGCGGAATTTAATGATCCCCTTACTAAGAAAGGGCTGAACATCCAGCTGAATATGCTTGGTGATGCTTTTGAATTAGGAGTTAAGCATGTAGCTACCAATATATCCTTCCACCAGATTCTTGGGGAAGGCATTGATTATCAGTATGACGGAAAGACCTATCATTTTGATAAGAATGTTATTGCCGGTTACGATGAGACCATCAGCGCCTTGTCCGGAAAAGGTATGACGGTAACAGCCATTATCTTAAACGGCTGGAACGATGCCACACCTCACCTTCTCTATCCTGGAACAAAGAAAAGTTCCACCGCCTTTTACTATATGTTCAATGCAGCCACACCGGAAGGCGTTGACCAGACAAGAGCCATTGCATCATTCCTGGCTGACCGCTACAGCGGCTCCAATCCGAACCACGGCAAGATTTCCAACTGGATCGTGGGCAATGAGATCAATAATCAGCAATGGAACTATATAGGGAACAGAGACATTACCAGCTACGTTCAGGCTTACCAGAATGCATTCCGCATTTTCTATACAGCCATTAAAAGCACCAGTGCCAATGACCGGGTATACTTTTCCCTGGATTATAACTGGAACAATGAGATCAATAATAAGACAAAATATGGCGGTAAAGCCATTGTAGATACCTTTAACTCCATCGCCAATGAACAGGGACAGATGGATTGGGGACTGTCTTATCACCCCTACCCCTGTCCGATGACAGAACCGGAATTCTGGGATGACGATAAAACAGGGCTTATTACCAACGATTTTAACTCTCCGGTCATTAATTTTAAAAATCTGACCACTCTGACCGATTATATGGCCCAGGAGGCATTAAAGTCTCCGACTGGTCATGTGCGCCATATTATTTTGACAGAGCAGGGCTTTACAGCAACAAGTCAGTCAAGAGGATACGTTCCTCAGATTCAGGCAGCCGCTTATGCTTATTCCTATTATCTGGTTGACAGCAATCCTTACATTGACGCTTATATCTTAAGCCGTCAGGTAGATGCGCCTTCAGAAGTAAGAAGCGGATTATCCTTTGGCCTTTGGGAATGTTATATGGACCGGGGCGATGATATTGTTGCAACCAGGCGCCGGAAGATCTGGCAGGTATTCCGGGATATTGATAAAAAGAAATACACTCTGGAATCAACAGAATTTGCTAAATCCATTATTGGAATTGAGAAATGGTCTGATGTGGTTCCAAACTTCCGTTGGAGAGCACTTGAAAAATAATCAGAATAAAAAGATACGGCAGCACACATGTGCTGCCGTATCTTTTTAGTGTTACTGCCAGGTCAATGCGCCATAGGCGTCTAAAAGACCGCCGCTTAAGACCTTTCCATTCAAAGTGTCCAGCTTTCTGCTGGAGTTTAACAGAATCTGCTTTACATCGGATAAGGGGATATCCGTGCGGTAGGAGTAAAGCATGGCTGCTACTCCGGTTACCATAGGTGCAGCCATTGAAGTACCGCTCATAAATCCATAACCATTGTTCGGTATGGTGCTTAAGATATAGGAGCCTGGTGCTGCGATATCCACGCTGGCTGCCCCATAATTGGAATCCTTGCTTAAACTGCCGTCGAATAAAATATTTGCAACAGCAATTACATTATCATAAGGAAGGGAAGCGGGATATACCGGATTGACATCCGTATCATAACCAAGTCCGGATATGCCGCCGTTACCGCAGGAGACCACAAACAGCATCGGAGAGTTCTTTATGGTCTGTGCCAGTTCTTCACTGTAGGAAGAGGTTCCCATACTCAGGTTGCAGATGGAAGCGCCATTGGCCTCTGCATAACGGATGGCCTGAATGACAGCCTGGGGAGTACCGATTCCTTCTTTTCCTCCAAGTGCCTTAAGGGGCATGATCTTAACATAATTATTATCTGTGATTCCTGCAATTCCAAAAGCCCCTCTGGCAGCTCCTATGGTTCCTGCTGCGTGGGTTCCGTGGCTGTCCTCATTTCCGGTAAATACTTTGTTATTGCCGGAAAAGAAATTCCAGCCGTGAATGTCATCCACAAAGCCGTTTCCATCGTTATCAATTCCGTCCCCATTGATTTCCCCAGGGTTTGTCCAGATAGAATTCTTAAGTTCCTGATGATTGATGTCAATACCTGTATCTATGATGGCCACGACGACAGAGCGCTTGTTCTCAGCTTTGTCGTAAAGCTCCCAGGCCGGCTGTATGTCAATGTCGATTCCTGCAACGGCTTTTGTCACCTTAGATTCATAATCGCCAGGGCCGGGTTTAGGTATTCCGATTCCAGTACCGGACCTTAATCCGTTATAAACACCGTCAACGGACTGAAACTTTGACTGTAATTCAACGAGACGGAATTCCCCGTCGTTCTTTAATCCCCATTGATAGGTGGAAAATTCATCCGCCGGGGAAAGATTGATCAGCCCTGGGCCAATGGCAAAGGGCTTAAGTACTTGTCCGCTGTCGGTTGAAAAAGAGTGGAGTGCATCTGCCGGAGTTTCCTGCTTGATGGACGGTGCTTCAGCCACAGTAGAGAACGGCAGGCTGGTAAGCAGCAAAGCAAGGGACAGGCCTGCAGCTCGAATTAATTTTTTCATGGTTTCTTTCTCCTCACTATGAAGCAATCATTGAAACTACTGGTATTATACCATAAACCCTACGCACTGGGTTTTAAATTTATGTGAAAAAATGGAAATTTTTAATAAACTTGCAGCACGGAGAAAACCTGGAGTTTCCTTACCATGTATATGAAATATAAAAAGGAGATCACCAACAGGAAATCAACTTTAAGTTTGCAAAAGAAGCCATAGATTCAGGAAATCATGTTGAAATATATTTTTTAGTTATGTTATGATGGTTCTGAATCTATGGGAAGGGGAAACCGCTATGTGTGAAAAAATCTACAGTAAGCTGAAAGGCGGCTTGATCGTGTCCTGTCAGGCTCTTTGTGAGGAACCTCTTTACAGTTCCTATATCATGTCGCGTATGGCCTGTGCGGCTAAAGAGGGAGGGGCGGTTGGAATCCGGGCCAATTCGGTAGAAGATATTACAGAAATAAAAAAGGTTGTGGATCTTCCCGTTATTGGAATTATAAAACAGGTATATCCGGAAAGTGAAGTATACATTACTCCAACCATGAAAGAAGTGGATGCGCTGGTGGAATGCGGGGTGGAGATCATTGCAGTTGATGCCACAAAACGGATGCGTCCGGGAGGAAAAGTCCTTGTTGATTTCTGGAGTGAGATACGGAAAAAGCATCCCAGGCAGCTGTTTATGGCAGATTGCTCGGATTATGAGGAAGGTATGTATGCCGCTGATTTAGGCTTTGATTTTATAGGAACTACCATGAGCGGGTATACGGCCGGCACCAGAGGGCGAAGTCTTCCTGACTTTGAATTGATGAAAAGGCTTTCCAAGGACTGCAAAAAGCCTGTGATCGCAGAAGGGGGGATCTGGACGCCGGAGCAGTTAAAGGAATGCTTCCTGGCCGGTGTATTTGCCTCTGTGGTAGGAAGTGCAATAACAAGACCCCGGGAAATCACAAAGTATTTTATCTCCGGTTCCGGTTGCGTCACAAATAATATAGAAGAAAAAAGATAAAAAGGAGCGTATAGCTATGCAGGGGGATTTTTTGACCAGGATCCGACTGGAATACAATCAGTTTACGAAGGCTGAAAAAAAGGTTGCAGATTATATTCTGCAAAATTCCAGAGAAGTTCTTTTTATGTCCATAACCGGGCTCGCAGAGGCCTGTGAAGTAGGTGATACCAGTGTTTTCCGTTTCTGCAAGACATTAAAATTAAAGGGCTATCAGGAATTTAAGATGATGCTGTCTCTAAGTCTTCATGATGAAGCCACCGGCCAGGGACGTCTGGAGGGAGATATAAACTTGACCGATTCCTTTGCAGAGGTATCCCAAAAGGTATTAAATACTAATATGAGCGCCTTGGAAGAAACATATTCCCTTTTAAATGAAGAACAGTTCGGCCAGGTGATGGATTGCCTTTATCAGGCAAAACGGATCTGTTTTTTCGGTGTAGGGGCCAGTATGATATCTGCTTTGAAGGCAGCGAATAAATTCATGAGGATAGAACCTAAAGTTTTCTGTATCCAGGATGCCCATATGCAGGCCATGGCAGCCTCTATGATGGAGGAGGGGGAAGCGGCAGTCCTGTTTTCTTATTCCGGGGCTACGAAGGATACCATCCATGCGGCAAGGCTTGCAAAAAAGGCGGGAGCAAAGACCATCTGCATTACCAGGTTTTTAAGATCCCCTCTTACTTCATTTTCTGACATAACCCTGCTGTGCGGTGCCAATGAAGGGCCTTTGCAGGGAGGATCAACATCTTCAGAAATCAGTCAGTTGTTTTTGATCGATTTGATGTACACGGAATATTACCGCAGGTATTTTGAACGGTGCAACAGGAATAATGAAAAGGCATCCGTTTCAGTGCTTGATAAAATGTGTTAAGAATATAAGGAATAAAAGTAAAGTTAAAAAACCATTTGATAAAATCAGATTCTCTATGATAGAATGAAAAATGTTGAAAGGAGGGACCTATGGAAGAACATAAATTTCGCAACAAAATCACATGGTTTACATTCTTCTTCAGTATTCTGGTTATATGGGTCCACTCTTATAATGCGGTGCTGTTTTTGGGAGGTACGAAAACCGGTTACAGGACCGATTATCTGGAACGCTTTTTAGGAAATACAGTGGCGCAGATTGCTGTTCCCGGATTTTTTCTGATATCCTCCTATCTGTTCTTTCGTACCTTTACCATGGAACGGATCTGGTTAAAATGGAATTCCAGAATCCGCAGTATACTGGTTCCGTATATTGTCTGGAACTTTCTTTATTATCTGGGATATGTCATCGGAAGCCGGATTCCGGTTCTTTCTGATATCATTGGAAAAGGAAAGATACCTTTTACAATTTTGCTGGCTTCAGAAGCCGTCCTGGATTATTCGTATAATTACGTATTCTGGTATTTGAACCAGTTGATCCTTCTTGTTCTTCTGGCACCCCTTATCTATCTTGCCGTGAAACGTAAAACCATTGGTATCCTATTGATATCAGCCATATTTGCAGCCGTTTATCTCGGAAAAACCCTTTTACTAGTTAATCTGGATGCATTGCTGTATTATTCTTTTGGAGCATTTATGGCAGTGCATGGAAAAGGAGTGGCAGAGAGGTCCTGGAATAAAAAGAGATTAGTCATTGGTATGATTTTGCTTTTTGTGGGATATTTCCTGTACGGATATGACTTTCCGGGAGCGGCCAAAGGCGAAGTGGCTGCGTCTGCAGTGATTTTCCGGCTCTTTGTCCCGGTATCGTTGTGGCTTATGGTGCCGGAAGGATATCTCTTTGAAGCGAAAGAATGGATGAAGCAGAATTTCTTTCTCTATGCCACTCATTTTGCAATGGTTCGTCTGATCAACAAAACAGGAGCATTTCTGCTCCCGCCTGTTCCGGCCGTTCCTATTGGAATCTTTCTTATCATGCCGGGGATATGTGTTTTTTTCAGTTATCAGATCAGCCGCCTCTTAAAGAAGTTTCTGCCAAAAATCTGGTGCCTTTTAAACGGAGGTCGATGACCAGCGCCCGGAGGCACCGCAGGGAAGAACAAGCCCTGTTTTTGTAACCGGAAGGCCAACTTCCTCAGCCTGTACTTCTCCGCCGAATTTCTGTCCGATTTCCGTGGAAATCATATAAGTTAATACGGAAGGAGCCAGTCCCGTTGTATAAGAATTAATAAGGAAAAACAGCGGCTTGTCCGAGAGAAGTTCCCTGCATAGCTTTACCAGGGGATAGATTGCGTCTTCGATTTTCCAGATTTCTCCTTTGGGTCCTCTTCCGTAAGACGGCGGGTCCATGATGATAGCATCATACCGGCTGCCTCTTCGAATCTCCCGTTCCACGAATTTCACACAGTCATCCACGATCCAGCGGATAGGGGCGGATTCCAAATTGGAAGAGCGGGCATTTTCCTTTGCCCAGCCTACCATGCCTTTCGAAGCATCCACATGGGTCACGGCTGCTCCGGCATTTGCCGCCGCCAAGGTAGCTCCTCCGGTGTAAGCAAATAAATTAAGCACTTTTACAGGCCTTCCGGCCTTTTTTATTTTATCACTGAACCAGTCCCAGTTTGCAGCCTGTTCCGGGAAAAGCCCGGTATGCTTAAAGCTGAATGGTTTCAGCTGAAAGGTCAGTTCCTTATAGCTGATGGTCCATTGCTCGGGAAGGTCAAAAAATTCCCATTCACCGCCGCCCTTTGCACTGCGGTGGTAATGTCCGTTCATTTTTTTCCAGCCTTTTTCTGTTTTGGGAGTCGACCAGATTACCTGGGGGTCGGGACGCACAAGGAGATACTTTCCCCAGCGCTCCAGTTTTTCTCCTTCTGAACAATCTATTACTTCGTAATCTTTCCAGCCATCTGCAATCCACATAATTGGTGCCGCCCTTTCTTTCTATCGATCCTATGTTTTCTATGATTATACTGGAAAGAGTCAGGAGCGTCAAGTACAGGCCGTCAACCGGTTCTGGACAACAATTAATCACGCCTCGTACCTATGTCCTATATACTATAGTATAATATAAAATGAGAGGTGAAAATAATGAGTTGTTTGCGTATGGGTATTTCCGTAGGAAACTGTGGGTGCAACTGCTGGGGCAATTACAGATTCTGCAATGGATGCGGCAATTGGGGTAATATCTGCTTTAACAATTGCTCCAACAGGAGAAACTGCGGCTGCAGCCGCTGCTGCAGATGCAATCGCTGCTGTAACTGCAGGTGCAGAAATAATCGTTGTTATTAATGGAATGGGAACAACATTCTTTCATACTTTATAGATTTCGGGTGGGATTTCGGCATTGCCGGACCCACCTTTTCATTGGAAATAATTTCGTAATATAATTGAAAGATTAAAACAGTTGAATTATCTGAGATTAATTGTTAGAATAAATATTAGTAAAAAAAGGAAATCCCTGTAAGGAGTGAAGATATGAAAAGAAAAGGTCTCATTGCGCTGGCTGTAACTGCCGTGCTGACCATGGGTACTGTCTCCATGAATGCCTGGGCAGCAGAAGGCTGGGCCCAATCTGGAAATACCTGGGTATATTACGATTCAAGCGGGAGTAAGATGACGAATGTCTGGAAGAAAGGTGCGGACAACTTCTGGAGATATTTAAACAGCAACGGTGAGATGGCAGTGAATTCCTGGGTGGAGAACACTTATTATGTGGATTCCAATGGAATTTTAGTGACGGATAAGTGGATGAAGTTCCAGGATAATGGTTCTTCCGATTATAAGTGGTATTATTTTGGAAGCAGCGGGAAAGCCATTATGGACAACTGGTCCAAGATCAATAATAAATGGTATTACTTTGATTCCAACGGAGAGATGCAGACCGGCTGGATTCTTGATGACATGTATTACAGTGGAACAGATGGTGCCATGCGCACTGGCTGGCAGAAGCTTTACCCCCCGGACAGTGACTATGACTCTGACAGAATAAGCCCAGGTGACAGCGATGACGGAAAGAACTGGTATTATTTTAATGAGAATGGTAAAAAGTATGTGCCAAAGGATATTTCCGGAGATTATGCTTCCTATAAGATCGATGGAGTTGCCTACTGCTTCGATTCAGACGGAGCCCTTCAGACCGGCTGGAAGAACGTAGGAGTGGATAATGCAGAGTATGATATCCAGAATTACAAATATTATGACAGCAACGGAAGAATGAGAGTCGGCTGGTATTCGGTAGAACCACCTCAGGATATATCCGGTTATGAAGAGAATGTGGAGTGGTTTTATTTCTCCTCAGCAGGAGTTCCGAAGGCCGGTCCCAGGGAAGGAGAAGCCAGCACAAAAGATCTGGTGAAGATCAACGGCAAGACCTACCTGTTTAATAGTATCGGCAATCCGGTGTACGGACTTCAAAAGGTTTCCATCGGCGGCTCATCCGATTATACTGCTTTCTATTTTGGAGATAAAAAGACCAGTACCATGCAGAAAGGCCGGATTAAGGTCGTAGAAGGCGACGGCAGTGATGCTACCTACTATTTCAGCGACAGCGGACGCGGTTATACCGGTGTCAAGGACAGCTACTTATACTATATGGGGAAACTTCAATGTGCGGATGAGGGAAGCAAGTATGAACCGATTGCAATTCCTACCGGAAGCACCACGACCACATATGTTGTGAACAGTTCTGGCAGAGTTGCAAAGGGAACTACCGTCAAAAGTGCTGACGGTGTAAAATATAAAACCGGAAGCAATGGCAATTTACTAAGGGTTGATGATGAAAGCCCTTCGGGCAATGAAGGCAGAGCCCCTATAGAACCAGCCTGGCAATAAGAAAAATGGTGCAAAAAGCGTGAAATTTGAGAAAATCAGATTTTACGCTTTTTTTTGTAAAAAAATGCTTGCAATGAAAAAAAAAGTATGTTACTATATTAAGGCTGTGGCATGATAGCTGTGAAGCGTGAGGTTGCTGCTTGTATAAGCAGGTTTTCCGCGGAGCGAATGTCAAGTTAGGAAACTGGCGACAAGTCACTGTACAATTTAAAATTCTGCATTTATGAGCAGATTGTCTGTGTGAGGTCTTGAAGGACACACACGGGAACGTGTACAGTCACCGCTTGTCGTACTTCTACTAAGTGCGAAAAGGAGGCGACTTTTTTTATGGCAAGTCAAGTAATGCGAATCACATTAAAAGCGTATGATCATCAGCTGATCGATCAGTCTGCAGGTAAGATCATCGACACTGTAAAAAAGACAGGATCTAAAGTGAGCGGACCGGTGCCGTTACCAACCAAGAAGGAAGTGGTAACCATCTTAAGAGCGGTTCACAAGTACAAAGATTCCAGAGAGCAGTTCGAGCAGAGAACGCATAAGAGACTTATTGATATCATTACACCAAGCCAGAAAACTGTTGATGCATTATCCAGACTGGAAATGCCTGCAGGTGTGTATATCGATATCAAGATGAAGAACAAATAATCTTCATCAAAAACATTTTAGGTAATGTCCTGAAGGGTTTTAATATAGAAGTAACACTTTTTCCTGTAAGGAATCAACATCTCTGCCGGGCAGAGTCATAGTGTTCCACGTATATTGGACTGTTCTAGGATGATTGCGAAAGCAATCCGCTGTAGAATTAACAAACAGGAGGTAAAAACATGAAGAAGGCTATTTTAGCTACCAAAGTCGGAATGACACAGATCTTCAATGAAAATGGAGTATTGACTCCGGTAACAGTTCTTCAGGCTGGTCCTTGTTCTGTAACTCAGATCAAGACTGTTGAGAATGATGGTTACAGTGCAGTACAGGTAGGTTATGTTGATAAGAGAGAAAAACTTGTCAGCAAGCCATTAAAAGGCCATTTTGATAAGGCTGGTGTATCTTATAAAAGATACGTAAGAGAGTTTAAATTAGAGAATGCTGATCAGTATTCTGTAAAAGATGAAATCAAAGCCGATGTTTTCGCAGCTGGCGATAAGATCGACGTAACCGCAATCTCCAAAGGTAAAGGTTTCCAGGGTGCTATTAAGAGACACGGACAGTCCAGAGGACCTATGGCTCACGGTTCCAAGTTCCACCGTCATGCAGGTTCCAACGGTGCAGCTTCTGACCCAAGCAAGGTATTCAAGGGCAAGAAGATGCCAGGCCACATGGGTAACAAGAAGGTAACGATCCAGAACCTCGAAATCGTCAGAGTTGATGCAGAAAACAACCTGATTCTGGTTAAGGGTGCAGTACCAGGACCTAAGAAGTCTTTAGTAACAATCAAGGAAACAGTAAAAGCAGCTAACTAATGCTTTTATAAGAAAGGAGGATCATACAGATGGCAAACGTATCTGTTTACAATATCGAAGGTAAAGAAGTTGGTACATTAGAGTTAAACGATGCAGTGTTCGGTGTGGAAGTTAATGAGCATCTTGTACACATGGCAGTCGTAAGCCAGCTTGCAAATAAGCGCCAGGGAACACAGAAAGCAAAAACACGTTCTGAAGTATCTGGCGGCGGAAGAAAACCATGGAAGCAGAAGGGAACCGGTCATGCCAGACAGGGTTCAACAAGATCTCCTCAATGGACAGGCGGTGGAGTAGTATTCGCTCCGGCTCCAAGAGATTACACGATCAGACTGAACAAGAAAGAAAGAAGACTTGCTCTTAAATCCGCTTTAACAAGCAGAGTAAACGAGAATAAGTTCATCGTTGTTGACGAGTTAAAGTTTGATGAAATCAAGACAAAGAAATTCCAGACTGTATTAAATAACTTAAAGGTATCCAAAGCTCTGGTTGTTGTCGGCGACGACAGTACAAACGCAGTACTGAGCGCAAGAAATATTGCTGCTGTTAAGACTGCATTTGTTAATACAATCAACGTATACGATATCTTAAAGTACAACACAGTTGTTGCTACCAAGACTGCTGTTGCAGCAATCGAGGAGGTGTACGCATAATGGCAGATATTAAGTATTACGACGTGATCCAGAAGCCTGTAGTAACTGAGAAGAGCATGAACGCTATGGCGTCCAAGAAGTATACATTTATTGTACACACAGATGCTAACAAGGCTATGATTAAGGAAGCTGTTGAGAAGATGTTCCCGGGTACAAAGGTTGCCAGAGTGAACACTATGAACTTAGAAGGAAAGACCAAAAGAAGAGGTACTACTTTCGGCAAGACTTCTAAGACGAAGAAAGCGATCGTTCAGTTGACTGCTGACAGCAAAGATATCGAAATCTTCGAAGGACTGTAAGATCGGAATGCTTCATTCGATGGTGCGCCCGGTTTTGCCGGGTAAAGTGGATACTCTGAACTCCGTGAGGGGTATCTTCCGGACCCTTGAATGGCAGGAAGATAAGAACAGCTCATCTATGTGATGAACATTATATCACGATAAACAAGATACGCCAGGCGGCGTTGAAAGGAGAATTAATCATGGGAATCAAAAAGTATAACCCATATACCCCTTCCAGAAGACATATGACCGGCTCCGATTTCAGCGAGATCACAAAATCAGAACCTGAAAAGTCCTTGATCAGCAAGACCATCAAGAAGACAGCTGGCCGTAATAATCAGGGTAAAATCACAGTTAGACATCGCGGAGGCGGCGTTAAACGTAAATATAGAATCATCGACTTCAAGAGAAACAGCAAAGATGGTATTGCAGCTACCGTAATCGGTATCGAATACGATCCTAACAGAACGGCTAACATCGCTTTAATCAGCTATGTAGACGGTACAAAAGCATATATCCTCGCTCCTGCTGGTTTAACAGACGGAATGAAGGTTATGAGCGGTGAGAATGCAGAAGCTAAAGTAGGTAACTGCTTACCATTAAGCAAGATCCCGGTTGGTGCTCAGGTTCACAATATTGAGCTTTATCCAGGAAAAGGCGGACAGTTGGTTCGTTCTGCAGGTAACGGCGCACAGTTAATGGCAAAAGAGGGCAAGTATGCAACACTTCGTTTACCTTCCGGTGAGATGAGAATGGTTCCAATCAACTGCAGAGCGACTATCGGAGTTGTAGGCAATGGCGATCATAACCTGATCAACATTGGTAAAGCCGGCAGAAAGCGTCACATGGGATTCCGTCCGACTGTCCGCGGTTCTGTTATGAACCCCAATGACCATCCACACGGTGGTGGTGAAGGCAAGACCGGTATCGGACGTCCAGGTCCAAGTACTCCATGGGGTAAACCGGCACTCGGCTTAAAGACAAGAAAGAAAAACAAGCAGTCTAACAAGTTGATCGTTAGAAGAAGAGATGGAAAGACCGTTAAATAATTGAAGGAGGTTAGAATCTATGGCTCGCTCACTTAAAAAAGGACCATTTGCAGATGCTCATTTACTCAAAAAAGTAGATGCGATGAACGCAGCAGGACAGAAGCAGGTAATTAAGACCTGGTCTCGCCGTTCTACTATCTTCCCACAGATGGTTGGACATACAATTGCAGTTCATGATGGCAGAAAGCACGTTCCGGTATATGTTACAGAAGATATGGTTGGACATAAACTGGGTGAATTTGTTGCTACAAGAACTTATAGAGGACATGGCAAAGACGAGAAAAAGTCTGGCCGTAAGTAATGAAAGAAACAAACTCCCGCAGGGCAATCGAAAGGTTACCCAAGGGCGTTATAGTTGAAAGGAGGATTCACCATGGCTAAAGGACATAGAAGCCAGATTAAGAGAGAAAGAAATGCTCAAAAGGACACCAGACCGTCAGCAAAGTTATCCTATGCTAGGGTTTCTGTTCAAAAAGCATGCTTCGTATTAGATGCCATCAGAGGCAAAGACGTTCAGACAGCACTTGGTATTGTACTTTACAATCCCAGATACGCTTCTACTTTAATAGAAAAGTTATTAAAATCAGCAGTAGCAAACGCTGAGAATAACAACGGTATGGACCCTGCAAAACTTTATGTAGAAGAATGCTACGCAAACAAGGGACCAACAATGAAAAGAGTAAAACCGAGAGCACAGGGCCGCGCTTATAGAATCGAAAAGAGAATGAGCCACATCACAATCGTGCTTAATGAAAGATAAGGAGGCAAAGAATGGGACAGAAAGTTAATCCACACGGCTTAAGAGTCGGTGTTATTAAAGACTGGGACTCAAAATGGTATGCTGAAGCTGATTTCGCAGACAACTTGGTAGAAGACTATGCGATCAGAAAATTCCTGAAAAAGAGATTATACAGCGCTGGCATTTCTAATATTGAAATTGAAAGAGCATCAGACCGCGTGAAAGTTATTATCCACACAGCAAAACCTGGTGTGGTAATCGGTAAGGGCGGTTCTGAGATCGAGAAATTAAAGGTTGAAGTTCAGAAGCTTACAGATAAAAAGTTATTCGTAGATATCAAAGAGATCAAAAGACCGGATAAAGACGCTCAGTTAGTAGCTGAATCAATTGCACAGCAGTTAGAGAACCGTGTTTCCTTCCGCCGTGCCATGAAGTCAACCATGGGCCGTTCCATGAAGTCTGGCATTAAAGGTATTAAGACTGCAGTTGCGGGCCGTCTTGGCGGCGCTGATATGGCTCGTACAGAGTTCTACAGTGAGGGAACCATTCCGTTGCAGACATTGAGAGCAGACATTGACTATGGTTTTGCTGAGGCTAATACAACCTTTGGTAAGATCGGCGTTAAGGTTTGGATCTACAATGGTGAAGTACTTCCAACTAAAGGAAACAAGGAAGGGAGAGATAAATAATGTTAATGCCTAAAAGAGTTAAGCGCCGTAAACAGTTCCGTGGAAACATGGCTGGTAAAGCTTTAAGAGGCAATAAGATCAGCAATGGTGAGTTCGGTTTGGTTTCTATGGAACCATGCTGGATCAGATCCAACCAGATCGAGGCAGCCCGTGTTGCCATGACCCGTTATATCAAGCGTGGCGGTAAAGTCTGGATTAAGATCTTCCCGGATAAACCTGTAACAGCAAAGCCAGCAGAAACCCGAATGGGTTCCGGTAAGGGCAGTCTGGAATACTGGGTAGCAGTAGTAAAACCAGGCCGTGTATTATTCGAAATCGCTGGAGTACCTGAAGAAACAGCACGTGAAGCTTTACGTCTTGCTATGCATAAGTTACCCTGCAAGTGCAAGATTGCTGCTAAAGCAGATTTAGAAGGCGGTGAATGACAGTGAAAACTAATAAGTATGTTGAAGAATTAAAGGGAAAATCAGTTGCTGAACTCAATACAGAGTTAGTAGCTGCAAAGAAAGAACTTTTCAACTTAAGATTCCAGAATGCGACCAATCAGCTTGACAATACAAGCAGAATCAAAGAAGTTCGCAAAAACATTGCCAGAATTCAGACTGTTATAACTGAGAAGGCTAAATTAGCTTAAGTTGTGACTTTGTAAAAGCATGACACACACGAGTGCGTGTAAACTTATAGATAGGGCCGAAGAGGCCATAAACTCGAAAGGAGAATACCTAACGTGGAAAGAAATCTTAGAAAAACCCGTACTGGTAAGGTTGTAAGCGATAAGATGGATAAAACCATCGTAGTTGCTATTGAAGACCATGTAGAACATCCTTTATACGGCAAGATCGTAAAAAGAACGTATAAATTAAAAGCTCATGATGAGAACAATGATTGCAACATGGGCGATACCGTAAAAGTTATGGAAACAAGACCCCTGTCCAAAGACAAGAGATGGAGACTTGTGGAGATTATCGAGAAAGCGAAATAATTTATTTCTAGGAAGGAGTAACAGGCATGATTCAGCAGGAAACCAGATTAAGGGTTGCTGATAATACTGGTGCAAAAGAACTGCTTTGCATCCGTGTTATGGGTGGATCTACAAGAAGATATGCTAGTATTGGTGATGTTATCGTTGCCAGCGTTAAAGATGCAACACCTGGCGGTGTTGTTAAGAAAGGCGACGTTGTTAAGGCCGTTGTTGTACGTACTGTAAAGGGCGCACGCCGTAAAGACGGTTCCTATATCAAGTTCGATGAGAATGCTGCCGTAATTATCAAAGATGACAGAACTCCAAAAGGAACTCGTATCTTTGGACCGGTTGCCAGAGAGTTAAGAGAGAAACAGTTCATGAAAATTGTTTCCTTAGCTCCGGAAGTATTATAAGGAGGTGTCGGACGGTGCATAAAATTAAAAGAGATGACCTGGTAAAGGTTATTGCAGGAAAAGATAGAGATAAACAGGGTAAAGTTCTTCATGTTGACACGAAGAACAACAAAGTGGTAGTAGAAGGCGTAAACATGATCACAAAGCATGTAAAGCCAGGCCCAGCCAGCCCACAGGGTGGTATCGTACAGAAAGAAGCTGCACTCGATATCTCCAATGTCATGCTGGTGGTTGACGGAAAAGCTACCAGAGTTGGCTTTGATGTAAAAGACGGTAAAAAAGTCCGTGTTGCAAAAGCAACCGGAAAAGTAATTGACTAATTCGGAGAGGAGGAATAAAAATTGGCTAGATTAAAAGAGACTTACAAAACAGAGATCGTAGAAGCTATGATCAAGAAGTTTGGTTATAAAAACATCATGGAAGTACCTAAATTAGATAAGATCGTTATCAATATGGGTATTGGTGAAGCAAAAGATAATGCCAAGGTTTTAGACTCTGCAGTCAGAGATTTAGAGATTATCTCCGGTCAGAAGGCAGTCTTAACAAAGGCTAAAAAATCAATTGCTAACTTCAAACTTAGAGAAGGTATGCCAATCGGATGTAAAGTAACACTGCGCGGCGAGAGAATGTACGAATTTGCTGATCGTCTGATCAACCTTGCACTTCCTCGTGTACGTGACTTTAGAGGCGTAAATGCCAATGCGTTTGATGGCAGAGGTAACTATGCACTTGGTATCAAGGAACAGCTTATTTTCCCTGAGATTGAGTACGATAAAGTTGACAAGGTAAGAGGTATGGACATTATTTTTGTTACTACCGCTAAGACAGACGAAGAAGCCCGTGAACTTTTGACATTATTCAATATGCCATTTGCAAAATAGTAGGAGGAACAATCCATGGCTAAGACTTCAATGAAGATCAAACAGCAGAAACCTGCAAAATTCTCCTCAAGAGAATATAATCGCTGCAGAATCTGCGGTCGTCCACATGCTTATTTAAGAAAATACGGAATCTGCAGAATCTGCTTCCGTGAATTAGCATACAAAGGTCAGATTCCAGGCGTTAAAAAGGCAAGCTGGTAAAATAAGGAAGGAGGCAATTTCAAAATGACAATGAGCGATCCAATCGCAGATATGCTTACGAGAATCCGTAATGCAAATACTGCAAAACATGATACGGTAGATGTACCTTCATCCAAGATGAAATTAGCTATTGCTGATATCCTTGTGAAAGAGGGATACGTTAAAAAATATGATATCGTAGAAGACGGTGCATTCCAGTCAATCAGAATCACCTTAAAGTACGGTAAAGATAAAAATGAAAAAATCATCACAGGTATTAAGAGAATCTCCAAACCAGGTTTACGTGTATATGCAAACAAAGAGGAGTTACCGAAAGTACTTGGCGGTTTAGGAACTGCAATCATCTCTACAAACCAGGGCGTGATTACGGATAAGGAAGCACGCAACCAGGGCGTAGGCGGAGAAGTATTAGCATTTATCTGGTAATTACTGCAGCATCTGAAAACAGAAGAAGCGCATATGCTTTTTCCGAGAATTTAAGGAGGTAGACGGCATGTCACGTATAGGAAGAATGCCTATCGCGATTCCAGCAGGCGTAACTGTTGCAATTGCAGAAAATAATAAAGTGACTGTAAAAGGTCCTAAGGGAACTCTTGAGAGAGTATTACCTGAAGAAATGACAATCAAAGAAGAAGATGGTCATATCGTTGTTTCAAGACCAAATGATTTAAAGAAAATGAAATCTTTACATGGTCTGACAAGAACTTTAGTAAACAACATGATCGTTGGTGTTACCAGCGGTTATGAGAAGAAACTGGAAATCAACGGTGTTGGTTACAGAGCTCAGAAGCAGGGCAATAAACTGATCCTGTCTCTTGGATATTCTCACCCGGTTGAAATGATCGATCCAGAAGGCATTGAGTCTACAATGGAAGGTCAGAACATCATCTTCATTAAAGGTATTGATAAAGAAAAAGTTGGCCAGTACGCTGCTGAAATCAGAGATAAGAGAAGACCTGAACCTTATAAGGGCAAGGGAATCAAGTATGCTGACGAAGTGATCAGACGTAAAGTTGGTAAGACTGGTAAGAAATAATTAAGGAGAGTGTAAAGATGGTTAGCAAACAGTCAAGAAGCGAAATTCGCGTTAAAAAGCACAACAGATTACGTAACCGTTTTGCAGGCACTGCAGAAAGACCGCGTTTAGCTGTGTTTAGAAGCAATAATCATATGTATGCTCAAATTATTGACGATACAGTTGGTAAAACTTTAGTGGCTGCTTCTACAGTGGAAAAAGATGTAAAGGCAGAATTAAAGAAAACTAACGACGTTGATGCTGCAGCATATGTAGGTTCCGTAGTTGCAAAAAGAGCCATTGAAAAAGGGATCAAGGAAGTTGTCTTTGACAGAGGCGGATTTATATATCAGGGTAAGATTCAGGCATTAGCAGACGCAGCAAGAGAAGCTGGTCTGGAATTCTAAGTAGAGAGGAGAATGACAGCGTGAAACGTACAATAGTTGATGCAAATCAGGTAGAGTTAAACGATAGAGTAGTTGCTATCAAACGTGTATCTAAAACCGTTAAAGGTGGACGTACCATGAGATTCTCTGCTTTAGTAGTCGTAGGCGATGGCAACGGCCGCGTAGGTGCAGGTCTTGGCAAAGCTGGTGAAGTTCCAGAAGCAATCCGCAAAGGGAAAGAGGCGGCTGTTAAGAATATGGTGAATGTTGCCATTGACGAGAACAAGAGTATTCCTCATGACCTTATTGGAAAGTTCGGAAGTGCATCTGTACTTCTTAAGAGAGCTTCCGAAGGTACCGGAGTTATCGCAGGAGGCCCTGCACGTGCAGTTGTAGAGCTTGCAGGTATTAAGAATATCCGTACAAAATCCATGGGCTCTAACAATAAGACCAATGTTGTTTTAGCTACAATCAAAGGTTTAACTGAGTTAAAGACTCCTGAGGAAGTTGCAAGACTTCGCGGTAAATCTGTTGAAGAGATTTTAGGCTAAGGAGGATAAGAAGATGGCAGATAAATTAAAAATCACATTGGTGAAATCCCCGATCGGTGCTATTCCCAAGCACAAAGCAACTGTTTTGGCATTAGGCTTAAAGAAGCTTCATAAAACAGTTGAGATGCCGGATAATGGTGCAGTCAGAGGAATGATTGCCAGCGTGCGTCATTTAGTAAAAGTAGAAGAGATCTAAGTAAAATACAGTAAGGAGGTGCAAGCGATGGATTTATCAAATTTACAGCCTGCGTTAGGTTCCAAACACAGCGATAACTTCAGAAGAGGCCGTGGCCATGGTTCAGGAAACGGTAAGACAGCAGGTAAAGGTCACAAAGGACAGAAAGCCCGTTCTGGTGCTACCAGACCAGGATTTGAAGGCGGACAGATGCCTTTATACAGACGTATTCCTAAAAGAGGCTTTACAAACAGAAATTCTAAAACAATTATCGGCATTAATGTAAGCGCTTTGGAAGGCTTTGAAAATGGTACAGTTGTTACTGTTGAAACTTTATTAGAAAGCGGTATCGTTAAGAATCCGCGTGATGGTGTTAAGATCCTTGGAAATGGAGAATTAACCAAAAAGCTTACAGTAAAGGTGGATGCTTTCAGCGAAGGCGCAAAAACCAAAATCGAGGCTTTAGGTGGAACCTGCGAGGTGATCTAATATGTTAAAAACACTCCGTAATGCATTCAAGGTCAAAGACGTAAGGAAGAAACTTATCTTTACGTTTATGATGCTGGTGGTTACTAGGATTGGTTCTCAATTACCGATTCCAGGAGTTGAAACAAGCTTTTTTAAAGATTTTTTTGCTCAGCAGAACAACGATGCGTTCGGATTTTTTAACTCAATGACAGGTAGTTCTTTTACGAACATGTCTGTTTTTGCTCTGAGCATTACCCCCTACATCACATCTTCCATTATCATGCAGCTTTTGACCATCGCAATCCCCAAGCTGGAGGAGATGCAAAAAGATGGTGAAGACGGAAGAAAGAAGATAGCAGAATACACCCGTTACGTAACAGTTGGTCTGGCTTTGATTGAGTCCATTGCTATGGCAATTGGATTCGGCGGCCAGGGACTGTTAAGAGATTTCAATGTTTTAAGTGTTGTCATTGCAGTTGCGACCATGACAGCAGGTAGTGCGCTCCTTATGTGGATCGGTGAGCGGATCACAGAGAATGGTGTTGGAAATGGTATTTCTATTGTCCTGTTATTTAATATCATATCCAGTTTTCCTTCCGATGTGTCAACCTTATATACCAGATTTATTAATGGAAAATCGGTTGCCGTAGCAGCAATCGCAGCCATTGTTATTTTCGCAATAATTGTAGCAATTGTAGTGTTTGTCGTTGTCCTTCAGGGCGGCGAGAGAAGAATTCCAGTGCAGTATTCAAAGAAGATGCAGGGACGGAAGATGGTAGGCGGTCAGGCAACCAACATTCCGTTAAAGGTGAATACAGCCGGTGTTATCCCGGTTATCTTTGCTTCCTCCATTATGTCGTTCCCGGTCGTGATCGCTCAGTTTATGGGTGACCGGATTGATTACAACAGTGTGGGCGGCCACATCTTATCAGCACTTAACTCTTCCAGCTGGTTTAAAGTAGACAGACCGGTTTATTCTTTAGGTATGATCGTTTACGTGGCTCTCATTATCGTTTTTGCATATTTTTACACTTCCATCACATTCAATCCGCTGGAAGTAGCGAACAACATGAAAAAGTCAGGCGGCTTTATTCCGGGAATCCGTCCGGGAAAGCCTACCAGCGATTATCTGAATTCTATTTTAAACTATATTGTATTTTTAGGTGCATGCGGTTTGACGATTATTTGTATTATCCCGATTATGGTCTCAGGTTTATTTAATGTAAGCCATTTATCTTTCGGAGGTACATCACTTATCATTATTGTCAGTGTTGTGCTTGAGACGTTGAAGGCGATCGAATCCCAGATGCTTGTACGTAATTATAAAGGATTTTTGAATGATTAAAGGGCAAACCAAGGGAAATGCGCCATGCGTGTTTCCCTTGGGATTTGTGCTATTTAACCTTATGTTTCCAAGGAGGGACTGTTGATGAAGATCATCATGTTAGGTGCCCCTGGTGCCGGAAAGGGCACCCAGGCAAAAAAGATTTCTGAGAAATATCAGATTCCCCATATTTCTACCGGAGATATTTTCCGTTTCAATATTAAGGAAGGGACAGAACTGGGAAGAAAAGCAAAGGGATATATGGATCAAGGGGCACTTGTTCCGGATGAACTTACTATAGGGATGCTTATAGATCGTATTCAGAAGGAAGATTGCAGCGGCGGATATGTGCTGGACGGATTTCCAAGAACCATTCCGCAGGCAGAAAGCCTGAAAAAGGCCATCTCTGAGATGGGTCAAAAGATAGATTTTGCAATAAATGTAGATGTGCCAGATGAAAACATCATTCAAAGGATGTCAGGTCGGCGTGCATGCATTTCCTGTGGCGCTACATATCACATTGTGTACAATCCAAGCAAGGTTGCAGGCGTATGTGATGTGTGTGGTGCAGAGCTTGTGTTAAGAGATGATGACAAGCCGGAGACAGTAAAGAAACGTCTGTCCGTATACCATGAGCAGACACAGCCGCTCATTGATTATTATGAAAAAGACGGCGCACTGGTAAATGTTGACGGAACACAGGAATTAAGCAAGGTGTTCTCAGATATCGTTTCCATTTTAGGAGCATAGTTTATGTCAGTGACGATTAAATCTGCAAGAGAAATAGAACTTATGAGAGAGGCAGGAAGAATTCTTTGTATCACCCATGAAGAACTAGCCAAAGCCTTGAAACCCGGAATGACAACCTGGGAGATCGACCATCTGGGAGAAGAGATCATAAGGAGTTACGGCTGCACGCCCTCCTTTTTAAACTACAACGGATATCCTGCTTCCATCTGTGTTTCCGTCAATGATGAAGTGGTACATGGGATTCCAAGCAAAAAGCGTATTTTAATGGAAGGCGATATTGTAAGCCTGGATGCCGGCGTCATTTACAAAGGATATCATTCAGATGCGGCAAGAACTTATGGTATCGGAGAAATTACTCCTATGGCAGGTCAACTGATAGAAGTGACAAGACAAAGTTTCTTTGAAGGGATTAAATTTGCAAAATCTGGCAATCATCTAGGTGATATATCTGCTGCGATCCAGAAATATGCGGAAAGCTTTGGCTACGGAGTTGTCCGTGACCTTGTGGGACATGGAATCGGTTCTCACCTCCATGAGGAGCCTGAGGTGCCGAATTTTGCACAGAAAAGGCGTGGAATCAAGCTGAGGCCGGGAATGACGCTTGCCATTGAGCCGATGATTAACGAAGGAACTCCGGATGTGGTATGGCTTGATGACGACTGGACGGTGGTAACTGAAGACGAAAAGCTGTCTGCTCATTACGAAAATACCATTCTGATTACAGAAGGCGAACCGGAGATATTAAGTCTGGTTTCCAGAGATATTTAAGGAAGTCCCATGGAATTAGATGTTGGAGCGTTAGTAGAATCAACGGCAGGACATGACAACGGCAGTTATTTCTTCATATTACGTGAAGAAGGCGAATATATATATCTGGTGGACGGAAAATACCGTCGCATGGAATGTCCGAAGAAGAAAAAGAAAAAGCATGTAAAGCCCCTTGTATGGGAGAAGCATTCCCTGGAATTAATAAAACAGGGAATTAATAAAGTCACCGATGAAAAGATCAAATTTTTTATCCGATGTTTCAAAAGAGAAGAACAGGTTGTTAGGAGGTAAGCTTTATGTCAAAAGCAGATGTTATTGAAATTGAAGGAACCGTTGTGGAGAAGCTTCCCAATGCCATGTTCCAGGTCCAACTGGAGAATGGTCATCAGGTATTGGCACACATCAGCGGTAAGCTCCGCATGCACTACATTCGTATTTTACCGGGAGATAAGGTAACGCTTGAGATGTCCCCTTATGATTTGAGCAAGGGAAGAATTATCTGGAGAGATAAATAGGAAAAAAATGCTTGCAATTTAAGGTGTTTAGTGGTATAATGCTGTAGCGACTTTGTTGAAATACTGGGTGTATTATGCCTATGAGGGCAGCACTGGTTTTAAGATAAAACACACTGCAGGTATACTCAGAAAGCTCTTTGCAAAAGGAGACTCCGTCGTTACCAGGCTTAAAAGCGGCTTTGCCAGGTGCCGGGGAGTGCTTCGCACGCAGGCGTCTGAAAGCGGACGCCAGGTGCTCATTGTGTAAGGGCGCATAACGGAAAGGAGAATTGCTGTGAAGGTTAGATCATCAGTCAAACCGATTTGCGAAAAATGCAAAATCATTAAGAGAAAAGGCAGTATCAGAGTAATCTGTGAAAATCCTAAGCATAAGCAGAGACAAGGTTAAAAATAATTAATGGAGGTGTACTACACACATGGCTCGTATTTCAGGTGTTGATTTACCAAGAGAAAAGCGTGTTGAGATCGGCTTAACTTATATCTACGGTATCGGTAGAACAAGTGCCAGCCGCATTCTTACAGAAGCTGGCGTTAATCCTGACACTCGTGTTAAGGACTTAACCGATGATGAAGTTAAAAGACTTGCAGAAGTAATTACTGAGTCTCAGACTGTTGAAGGTGATTTACGTAGAGAAATCGCTATGAACATCAAGAGACTTCAGGAGATTGGATGCTATCGTGGAATCCGTCACAGAAAGAGCCTTCCGGTTCGTGGTCAGAAGACAAAGACCAATGCCAGAACTCGTAAGGGTCCAAGAAAAACAGTAGCAAACAAGAAGAAATAGGCATTCGCAACAACAATACAGAATCACGTTACATGTTTTAAAAACAGGAATAACAGGATTCAGATATTCGTACCCTGCGCCGGCTCACAGGATCCTTAAAGCAGGGCGGAGCAAGTAAAAAGAAAGTAGGTTAGTTTAAAATGGCTAAAAAAGTGTCCACTACTAAAAAAGTGACAAAAAAGCGTGTAAAGAAAAACGTTGAACGCGGACAAGCACATATCCAGTCATCTTTTAATAACACAATCGTGACATTAACAGATACTCAGGGTAATGCCTTATCTTGGGCAAGTGCTGGTGGTCTGGGATTTAGAGGTTCAAGAAAATCTACTCCATATGCAGCTCAGATGGCGGCAGAAACTGCTACTAAAGCAGCTCTTGTACATGGTTTAAAATCAGTAGACGTTATGGTAAAGGGTCCTGGTTCAGGCCGTGAAGCAGCTATTCGTGCACTTCAGGCATGCGGTTTAGAAGTAACCAGCATTAAGGATGTAACACCGGTTCCACATAACGGTTGTCGTCCACCAAAACGCAGAAGAGTTTAATTAGGAGGTAATTACAGTGGCAGTTGACAGAGTTCCTGTTCTTAAAAGATGTAGATCCCTTGGTCTTGATCCGATCTATTTAGGAATAGATAAAAAATCAAAAAGAGAATTAAAAAGAGCAAACAGAAAGATGAGCGAATACGGCATTCAGCTGAGAGAAAAGCAGAAAGCTAAATTCATCTACGGTGTTCTTGAAAAACCTTTCCGTAACTACTATGCTAAGGCTGAAAGAATGAATGGTATGGTCGGTGAAAACCTGATGACCCTTCTGGAAAGAAGACTTGACAATGTAGTATTCCGTATGGGATTCGGAAGAACCAGAAGAGAGACCAGACAGATGGTTGACCATAAGAGCATCCTTGTAAACGGTAAATGCGTTAACATTCCTTCCTTCTTAGTAAAGGCTGGCGATGTGATCGAAGTAAAAGAAAAATGCAAAACCAATGCAAGATTCAAAAGTGTTCAGGAAACCACTGCAGGACGTATGGTTCCTGCATGGCTTGATGTTGACCATGAGAATTTACGTGGTACTGTTAAAGAGTTACCAACAAGAGACGAGATTGATGTTCCAGTGAATGAAATGCTTATCGTCGAGTTGTACTCCAAATAATTGAAAGTCTGTTGATTGAAGCCGGCTTTCGCCCGGGAGTTTCATACTTCCGGGCAAGGTTTGAGTATAAGACCCTCGATACAAAATACCCAAAAGGAGGGGCTATTAGTGTTCGATTTTGAAAAACCAAACATTGAGATTGCTGAAATCTCAGAAGATAAAAAATATGGCAAGTTTGTAGTTGAACCGCTTGAAAGAGGTTATGGCACGACTTTAGGTAATTCCTTAAGAAGAATCATGCTTTCTTCCCTACCGGGCGCTGCAGTTAGTCAGGTAAAAATCGACGGCGTTTTGCATGAGTTCAGTTCCATCCCAGGCGTTAAAGAAGATGTGACTGAGATCATTATGAACATCAAGAGCTTATCTATTAAGAATAATAGCGATACCAACGAAGCAAAGGTTGCTTACATCGAGTTTGAAGGCGAAGGTGTTGTAACTGCTGCCGATATCCAGGCGGATCCTGATATTGAGATCATGAACCCGGAGCAGGTGATCGCTACCCTTAGTGGCGGTACAGACAGCAAGTTCTATATGGAGCTTACGATTACCAAGGGCCGCGGCTATGTGAGTGCAGACAAGAATAAAAGTGAAGATTTACCAATCGGAGTTATTGCCGTTGATTCCATCTATACACCAGTAGAACGCGTCAACATGACGGTACAGAACACACGAGTAGGTCAGGTCACTGATTATGATAAGTTGACATTAGATGTATTCACAAATGGTACTCTGGCACCTGATGAGGCAGTCAGCCTTGCCGCTAAAGTGCTGAGTGAGCATTTAAACCTGTTCATTGATCTATCTGAGAACGCTAAGACTGCGGAAGTCATGGTGGAAAAGGAAGACAATGAAAAGGAAAAAGTACTTGAGATGAACATTGATGAACTGGAGCTTTCTGTCCGTTCATACAATTGTCTTAAGAGAGCCGGAATCAATACCGTTGAGGAATTGTGCAACCGCACTTCCGAGGATATGATGAAGGTTCGTAACCTTGGCCGTAAGTCTTTAGAAGAAGTTTTGGCTAAGTTAAAGGAGCTGGGTTTACAGCTTAATCCAAGCGACGATACCAACGCATAACCGGTTCGCTTGATGCAGCTGATTTATGGAGAATAAGCACTGGTACAGTAAGACCGAAGAAGCATGTATCCGTGTTCCACAAATGGAGGAATATTAAGATGGCAGGATATAGAAAGCTGGGAAGAACTTCCAGCCAGAGAAAAGCATTAATCAGAAGCCAGGTAACTGCATTATTAAACAATGGCAAAATCGTGACAACAGAAGCAAGAGCGAAAGAAATCCGCAAAGTTGCTGAAGGTCTGATCGCTTTAGCAGTAAAAGAAAAGGATAACTTTGAAACTGTTAAGGTTACAGCAAAGGTTGCACGCAAAGATAAAGAAGGCAAGAGAGTCAAAGAAGTTGTAAACGGCAAGAAAGTTACCGTATACGATGAAGTGGAGAAAGAAATCAAAAAAGATCTTCCATCAAGACTCCATGCAAGAAGACAGATGTTAAAGGTTCTTTATGATGTAACGGAAGTTCCGGCTGAAGCTGCAGGCAGAAAGAAAAACACAAAATCTGTTGATTTACCAAAAAAGCTGTTTGAAGAGGTTGCACCTAAGTATGTTTCCCGCAACGGTGGTTATACACGTATCGTTAAGATCGGCCAGCGTAAGGGTGACGGAGCTATGGCAGTTCTTCTTGAACTCGTATAAAAAAATTTAATTCCCGACGGTGGAGATAATTCCCTGTCGGGAATTTTTTTCTTTCAGGCCTTCGATCCTATCGGGAACCGCAAGAATAAAGAAAGAATATCGTAAGTTGACGGACAATTGCTTTCCGGGCTATAATGTTAAATATAGAATAATATGGCTGTTTTGCCAGATTCGTTAAATATATGAGCGGGAGGAATTTATATGAAACATATTACAAGACTGATGGCTTGGGCATCTCTGATTGCCTTGTTAGGAGTCAGTGTACCATTGGAAGCATCAGCCGCCGCAGCGAAAACCATATCTTCGGTAACTATCTATGCGGGCCTGGAAGAGATTGAATCGGGGGAAACCCTGCCGTCTGAAACTTCTTTTAAAACAACAGAAGGAACAGGGAATTACGTTTATACCAATAATGATAGATATGAGGTATCAGATCTGGAATGGATAACTTCTGACAGCAAAGAGATGAAGATTGGTTCTGAGCCTAAGATGAAGGTGACTTTAAGAGCTGTGGACTCTGATACTTATGCATTTAAAGGAGGATACAAGTCCAGCAATGTCACTATCAAGGGAGGAACTTATGTGTCTTCCAACCGGTCTGGTACTGATACCTTATATGTAACATTTACATTTAAGCCAATTAAGGGAACTTATGAATCACCGGAAAATGCTGAATGGAGAGATTCTGGTTTTGGCAATGCCAGGTGGAGTTCTGTAGACGACAGTTCCGGTGCCTATGATGTGTACTTATACAGGGGCAGCAGCGTTGTAAAGAAAGTAGAGAAATTAAAGGCTACTTCCTACAATTTCTACCCATACATGACAAAGGCCGGAACCTACAGTTTTAAGGTCCGTACCGTTCCTTATACAGATACGGAAGAGAAATACGGCAAGAAGAGTGAGTGGACGGAATCTGATGAAGTTTATCTGCCGGAGGAAAAGGTATCCGACGGACGGGGGCAGGATTCAGGGAATGACTCGATTGTATCAAGCCAGGATGTGGGCTGGATCAAATCAGGGAATACCTGGTATTACCGTTATCCGGATGGTTCTTATCAGAAGAATACCTGGTCCAATATTAATGGCAAATGGTATTTATTTGATTCCAGCGGCGCCATGCTGACTGGATGGCAGCAGAAGAATGGCTTGTGGTATTATTTAAATAATGACGGAGCCATGCTGACCGGCTGGATCAAATCCAATAATGTCTGGTATTACTTAAATCCCTCTGCCTCCAATGGAGTGGAAGGTGCTATGGTATGCGGCTGGATCAACTACAACAACAAATGGTACTACACGAACTCCAATGGAGAGATGCAGGAAGGCTGGAAAGAAATAGACGGGAACTGGTATTATTTCTATCCTGGGGACGGATCCAAGGCGGTAAGTACCACGATTGGAGGATTTCAGGTAGATGCAAACGGTGTCTGGCATAAGTAATAACAGGAGGATGCAGATGCAGATAACATGGATACGGGGGAAAGCATTTTGGCTGATGCTTTTATGCACAGTCATGATTATGGGAACAGGACTGACGGCCAGCGCAGCCGCAGGCTTGAGAATCCGTCTGGATCATGGAAATAAAAGCAGCTGGACAGAAGGAATTCAGATTCCGACTGTAACAGTCAATGATTCAGAGAAAACTCCGGAATGGAGTAAGGATCCCGATGACTGGGAGCCTGGTAAGAAAGTAACAGCTACCCTGAGAGTACCGGGAACATTTACAAACTCTGACTGTGCGGTGTATGGCGGGACCCTGATCTCTGCAAAGGCGGAAGATGGGGAGTCGGTCATCAAGGTTTCCTATATCCCGGTAGCGAAGCTGGAAGCCCCGGAAAAGGCGGGGTGGAGTGATGCATCAAAAACAAAGGCTTCCTGGAAAAAGGTGCCCTATGCGCACAGATATCAGATTGTGCTTTATAAAGAAGGCGGTATATGGGTAAAAAGCCTGACGACTTCTTCCAATCATGTAGATCTTCTGCAATATATGGAAGATGGACAAAAGTATTATTATACGGTAAAGGCGATTTTAAAGGATTCTTCGGAAGAGGATTATTTAAAAGAGGGTGAAATGGTTACTTCTGATGATTCCGTTATTCAGGTTCTGGGAGAAACAGAAGGGGCATGGGCCGAATATAAGAATGGGAAAAAGTACCGGGCAGAAGATGGCAGCTATGCCACCAGCTGCTGGAAGATGATCAGCGGGAAATGGTATTATTTTAACAATGAAGGGTATGCAGCGACCGGTTGGCAGTATTTGGGAGAAAGATGGTATTACCTAGGCTCAGATGGGGCTATGATGACCGGCTGGCAGCAGATCAATGGAAAATGGTACTACTTAAATCCCGATGGAGATATGGCCACAGGATGGATTCAGCCCCAGCCTGGCAAATGGTATTATCTTTACCCGGACGGCAGTATGGCTTCCAATGCCACAATCGACGGGATCTATCCGGTCGACAGTTCCGGACTGTGGGCAGAGAAATAAAATTTATTACTTTTTTACCGGAAGCTGTAGTATGATATAAAAGAATGCATGGACGAGGATGTTCTTTCTTAGTTAGAAGGAACATCCTTTTTCTATTGAGAGAACTGCGGAGGTTTACTGATTCGGAAAATAAAGAATTAGAAAAGGAGATATTATGGATTTTAGTTTTTTATCAGTGTTACTGCCCATGTTATTCAGAGGATTAAAATTTACGCTGCTCATTGCCACAGCAGGCATTACAATGGGATTTGTTCTGGGGAGTCTGACGGGCTTTGCACTCCAATGCCAAAATAAGGCTGCAAAGGGAATTGCCAATGTATACATATGGTTGATTAGGGGGACTCCTCTCATCGTTCAGGCCCTGTATGTGTATTTTGTTATTCCAAAGCTGATCGGTATGGATTTCAGCAGCAATACGGCAGGTGTGATCGTTATTACTTTAAATTCCGGTGCCTTTATTGCGGAGATCGTCCGGGGAGCACTGGAAGGGATTGATCCGGGTCAAAAAGAGGCAGGTCTTTCCCTGGGGCTTACACCGACCCAGACACTGTTTCATTTAATCGTTCCCCCTGCCTTTCATTCCATGCTTCCGGCATTATTTAACCAGTTCATTATTTCTGTAAAGGATACGGCTCTGCTTTCTGTTATCGTGGTAAATGAGATTACCAAGCAGATTCAGAATTATACGGCACTCAGCTTTAAGGTTATTGAAGGGTATACCACAGGTGCTGTTTTTTACCTGATTATTATTTCCATACTTATGCTGCTGCAAAAACAGGTTGAGAGAAAGATTAAGAGGTGAAATTATGGGCGTAATGATTAAAGTGGAGCATCTGTCAAAAAACTTTGGAGATTTGACCGTATTAAAGGATATTAATATGGAAGTGACGGATGGAGAAGTCATCTGCATCATAGGACCTTCCGGTTCAGGAAAAAGTACATTTTTACGCTGTGTCAATCTTTTAGAGACTCCTACCAGCGGTGAAATCTTATATAATGGAAAAAGTATTCTGGGACAGAAGCAGATTTCCTTAAGAGATTACCGGGAAGAAGTGGGGATGGTATTCCAGCGTTTTCATCTGTTCCCAATGAAGAATGTATTAAATAATATTACCCTTGCACCTACTCTTACGAAAAAGCGAACAAAAGAAGAAGCAGAAGAACTGGCCATGAATCTTTTGAAAAAGGTGGGGCTGGCAGAAAAGGCCCATGCGATGCCCTCCACGTTATCCGGCGGCCAGCAGCAGCGTGTGGCGATTACACGTGCCCTTGCAATGGATCCCAAGGTGCTTCTCTTTGATGAACCTACTTCTGCACTGGACCCTGAGCTTGTCGGGGATGTTCTGGAGGTCATGAAGACACTTGCCAGAGAGGGAATGACCATGATCGTGGTGACTCATGAAATGGAATTTGCACGGGAGGTTGCGGATCGTGTCATTTTCATGGCGGATGGCTACATTGTGGAGGAAGGAAAACCGGAGGAGATTTTTACCAATCCGAAACATGAGCGAACAAAGTCTTTTCTTGCAAGGATTCTGTAACAGGTAGGTACCGTAAGCTTCGGTTAATTATTGGAGGGTATGCGATGAAAAAATATTATGTGACCATATCACGTCAGTTCGGCAGTCTGGGAAGGTCCATCGCCAACGAATTGTCTGAAGTGCTTGGAATCGAGTATTATGACAGAGATATTGTGGAGGAGACATCAAGAAAGATGTCTCTGCCGGTATCTTCAATCAGTAAGGATGAGGAAAAAAGCATTAAGTCCAATTTGTTTAATATGCTGTTTCCTTTGGGAACAGATTCCATTGAAAAGCAGGACAAAATCTTTAAGGCACAGCAGCAGATCATTCTTGATATGGCAGATAAGCATTCAGCTATTTTCGTAGGAAGATGTGCGGATCATATTTTAAGGGATCATGAGAATTGTCTGAATGTGTTTATTTATGCACCCAGACAGGCCCGTCTTCATAACTGCGTCAATAGTCTGGGCATGAATCAGGAAGAAGCAAAAAGAATGATTCGGGATGTGGATAAGGCCCGTGATCTCTACTGGAAACGTTATGCAGGCTATTTGCCGGCGGATTATAATCACAGGCATCTAATGATTGACAGCAGTATCTTTGGAGTTAAGGGTACGGTGGGGATTTTGGCAGATGTAGTGAAGGAAATGTTTATGATAAAGCAATAAAGAGAAAAAAAGCATTGCTTTGTGAAGGCGGTGAGACGTCCCCTGTGGAGGCCGGTTCTCTGGCCGGTCACATTGCAATGCTTTTTTATCAGGAATTCATTTTATAACAGCTATTATTCACACCATTTCACCCTTAGTTTCTCCATGGTGCCGTTGGCGGTCAATTCTGCGATACCCTTGTTTATGATCTCTATAAACTCTGGATTCTTCTTTGAATAGTCAAAGGATACAGCAACGGCATAGGGAGCCTGCCCCTGGTTGAACTCATCACCAATCATGGAGAGTTTTGTGTTGTCAGATGTTTTAATGTAATAAGCCAGGCCTGGTGTATCCTGAATCAGGCAGTCAACCTTTCCCTGCTCCAGGGATTCGTATGCAGTGGTGATGGTATCATGGACCTGAATTGCGGAATCCGGAATGCCGTTGTTGACACAGTAAAGGTGAGATGCAGTGCCTTTTTCCACCGCAACAACATATTTGCCGCTTTTTAAGTCTTCGACACTTTTTAACTCTGTGGGGCTGGTTTCTTTGTTAATGCTGAGAATCTGTCCGGAATCATAGTAGGTATCAGAAAAATTCATAACCTTCTTTCGCTCATCGGTGGCACAGAGGGCAGCCATGCCCATATCCAGTTTGCCTTCTGCAAGGGAAGCAGTAAGGGCGGAGTAATCCATAGCTTCGACCGAATGATCAATGGTAAATCCAAGCAGATCCTGAAGGGCATATAAAAAATCAAGATCATAGCCGGTCAATGTCTTTCCATCAGCATCGTAATAGGAAAAGGGTGCAAATAAACCGGAAGTACCGACTTTTAATGTGACTCCTGACAACGCCCCGGCAATCCCGTTTTCTGCTGTGCCGGAACTGCCCGTATCTGTGCTCTCAGCCGCCTTTGGTTCGGCTGGCTCCGCTTTACCGGAATTGCAGCCTGCCAATGAAACTACCATTGCTGTTCCTGCTAAAATTGCTGCTAACGTCCTTGTTGAATTTTTCATTATGCTTAGTTCCTCCTCATGGATTGTTGGGTGTGGTTCACAAAGAATGTGCAACGAAAATGTTTCTCTGCTTTTTAAGGTTACATAGAGATTTATGCGAAAGTAAAAAAGGACGTTAAAAGTAGAATATACTTTTAACATCCTCGTCATTAATAATCATTTATAATGTTATGGAACAATTCGTTTTGGGAATTTGTCTGCTGTGCGCATAAGCAGTGCGCTTATTTTTGTAAAACTAATTCAGAATAGTGATGCAAATATATTTTATCATAACATGAGCACATATATCTGTCAATTATTTCTGAAACTATGGACAAATATATTTTTTTATTCACAGAATCTATATGCTGCATCATTTGAAATTATAAAAGATTTATGACGATGCTTGACTGATTGGCATAATTCATCTAAAATTATGTGGCATACGAGTGTATAATTTACAACAGAAAGGCCTGCCATGGGAATAATAAAAGCGTCAAAGCTGATATTTGATTATATCAGAAGAGATGAAGAAGAGAATATAGAAGAAATTAAACGTGCCATTGATGATGTCAGTCTGGATATTGAAGCCGGGCAGTTTGTTGCCATACTGGGGCATAACGGTTCCGGAAAGTCTACCTTTGCAAAACAGCTGAATGCTATTTTGCTGCCCACCGAAGGAACTGTATGGATTCAGGGGCTTGATACTGCTCAGGAAGAGAATCTGTGGGAAGTCCGTAAAAGGACCGGAATGGTATTCCAGAATCCGGACAACCAGATCATCGGCAATATTGTAGAAGAAGATGTAGGCTTTGGTCCTGAAAATCTTGGGGTCCCCACCGAGGAGATATGGAAAAGGGTAGAGGAGAGCTTAGAGGCAGTGGGAATGGCGCCTTACCGGTTAAAATCACCGAACCGGCTATCCGGCGGACAAAAGCAGAGAGTGGCCATTGCCGGAGTTATGGCCATGCGCCCACAGTGCATCGTGTTGGATGAACCGACTGCCATGCTGGACCCCAATGGGCGCAGGGAAGTGGTAAGAACTGTCCGGGAATTAAATAAGAAAGAAGGCATTACCGTACTTTTGATCACTCACTATATGGAAGAGGTGACGGAGGCGGACAGGGTAATCGTCATGGACCAAGGAAAGGTAGTCATGGACGGAACACCAAAGGAGATATTCTCCAGGGTAGAGGAGCTAAAAACCTACCGCCTTGATGTTCCCCAGGTGACGGAGCTGGCCTATGAGCTTCAAAAAGGCGGTGTGGACCTGCCGGACGGAATATTGACACTGGAGGAATTGATGGATAACCTTCTTCCAAAGTTTGCCGGGCGTTATCCGGTCAAAACAAATCCGGAGAATGGAGAAAGCCATGGGAATTAGAACAGAGCATTTGAATTATATATACGGGCAGGGCACAGCCTTTGAACAGCCTGCCCTAAAGGACATAAATCTGGAAATAAAAGACGGAGAGTTTATAGGACTCATCGGACATACCGGTTCGGGTAAATCCACGCTGATCCAGCATTTGAACGGCTTGATCCGGGCAACTGATGGCGCTATCTATTATAATGGAAAGAATATTTATGAAAATGGATATGACATGCGGTCTTTGAGAAATCACGTTGGCCTTGTGTTTCAGTATCCGGAGCATCAGCTTTTTGAAATCGATGTATTTACCGATGTCTGTTTCGGACCGAAGAACCAGAAGCTTACAAAGGAAGAAATTGAGAGCCGTGCGAAAGACGCATTAACCATGGTAGGACTTGATGAAAGCTATTACAAACGGTCGCCCTTTGAACTTTCCGGAGGGCAAAAGCGCAGAGTTGCCATCGCCGGAGTTCTGGCAATGAGACCGGAGGTACTTATTCTTGATGAACCGACAGCCGGTCTGGACCCCAAAGGCAGAGATGAGATTCTGGATCAGATAAAAAGGCTTCATAAGGAGCAGCATATGACCATCATTCTTGTATCTCACAGCATGGAGGACATTGCCCGGTATGTGGACCGCATCCTGGTCATGAACCACGGGGAAAAAGTGTTTGATGATACGCCAAAGGAAGTATTCAAGCATTATAAGGAATTGGAAGCCATTGGCCTTGCAGCCCCTCAGATCACTTATGTGGTCCACACTCTGAAAGAACAGGGCGTTCCTATTGACAGCAATATTACAACCGTTGAAGAAGCCAGAGACGAGATTTTAAGGCTTCTTGAAAAATAGATCAGGAGATACTATGTTAAAAGACATTACATTGGGACAGTATTATCCAGTGGATTCCATTCTTCACAGGCTGGATCCAAGGACAAAGCTGTTTGGGACTATGGTTTTTATCATATCCCTTTTTATTGTAAATAACATCTGGGCGTATTTGCTCGCAACCCTGTTTCTGGCAGCAGCAATCCGGTTAAGCCATGTGCCTTTTTCTTTTATGGTCCGTGGTTTAAAGGCAATCGTATTTCTTTTGCTGATCAGCGTCAGCTTTAACCTGTTTCTGACGCCGGGAGAAGAAATCTTTCGCATAGGGTTCCTTAAGGTAACAAAAGAAGGAATCCGGATCGCAGCTTTTATGGGGGTCCGTCTTGTCTATCTGGTGGTAGGGTCCTCCATCATGACCTTGACCACCACCCCCAACCAGCTGACAGATGGATTGGAGAAAAGCCTGAAGTTCTTAAACCATATCGGTGTTCCGGTCCATGAGGTATCCATGATGATGTCCATTGCACTCCGTTTCATTCCCATTCTTGTAGAAGAAACGGATAAGATCATGAAGGCACAGATGGCACGAGGCGCGGATTTTGAAACGGGAAATCTGATTCAAAAAGCAAAAAACATGATTCCTCTTCTGGTTCCCCTTTTTATTTCTGCTTTCCGGCGGGCCACGGATCTTGCCATGGCAATGGAAGCCAGATGTTACCGGGGCGGAGAAGGAAGGACAAAAATGAAACCTCTCCGCTATGGAAGAAGAGACGGGATCACCTATCTGGTTTATTTTCTGTATATTGCGGTTATCGCAGGACTTCGGGTGATGGGATAAATTTCCGCAAAAAGGAGAAGATATGAAACGGGTAAAGATGATCGTGGCCTATGACGGCACCAATTACTGCGGATGGCAGATCCAGAATAATGGAATTACCATTGAAGAAGTACTTAATAAGACCCTTACGGATTTATTGAAGGAGCCGGTAACTGTTATCGGTGCCAGCAGGACTGATTCCGGTGTTCATTCGGAGGGCAATGTAGCGGTCTTTGATACAGAAAACAGAATGCCGGCCGATAAAATCTGTTTTGCCTTGAATCAGAGACTGCCGGAGGATATCCGGGTGCTCCATTCAGAAGAAGTGGCCCCGGATTATCATCCCAGAAAACAAAACTGTGTAAAAACATACGAATATAAAATCATGAACCGGAAAATTGAAGTTCCCACCATGCGTCTTTACAGCCATTTCTGTTATTATCCTCTGGATGTGGATAAGATGCGGGAGGGCGGTGCCTATCTGGTGGGAGAACATGATTTTAAAAGCTTCTGTACTGCCAGAGGCCAGGCGGAAGATACCGTCAGGACAATTTACAGCCTGGACATTGAAAAGACCGGGGATCTGATTATTATACGTGTCAGGGGAAGCGGCTTTTTATACAACATGGTGCGGATCATAGCCGGCACACTTATGAAGGTTGGTATGGGCGTTTATCCGCCTTCCCATGTGGAAGAAATCCTTGATGCGAGGGAGAGGAATGCAGCAGGGCCAAAAGCTGCTGCCAAAGGTCTTACCTTAATCCGTCTGGATTATGAAAAAGAGCTTGAAAAAGAGATCCATGGGGAGAATAAGAAATGGAGTTACACTCTTTGTCAGGACCGTATTATTTCTGAAGGAAATGCCTGGCTTACCATTCACCGGTGCGACGAAGAGGATTTTGAGCGGCTCTTGATCCGCGTGGTCCATCAGGCAGTGAGAAATGGAGCCCGGAAGGTTTTTGTCAGGGATGAAGAAAAGGCCGGAAGGATTGTTTTGGGAAAGCCTTATGGATTTTATGTTTTCAGAATCGATGATGAAAATGAGTTATGGTATGTTACGCAAAAATGAGCAGGAAAACCTTGATTTTATCGGGAAAAAAGGTTGACACATCCGGCTCAATGTAATATAATGTATAACTGTGACGTTAGACGAAAATGTTCAACCAAGCCCCGGAATGAGCATTTTGCAATACAACTTATTTTAGAAGTTGTATTTTAACTTCTAATTGAAAGGTGCTCAGTTTCGGCACTGTTCATCTGATTATGAAAACATGTTTTTATAATCAAGTTATGATTTATAACACCAGAATAAACAGGAGGTTGTCCAATGAAGACTTTTATGGCTAGTCCAGCAACAATTGAGAGAAAATGGTACGTCGTTGACGCTACAGGATATACATTAGGACGTTTGGCATCAGAAGTAGCAAAAGTAATTAGAGGTAAGAATAAGCCGATCTACACACCACATATGGATTGTGGTGATTATGTAATCGTTGTAAATGCAGATAAGATTTCTGTAACAGGTAAGAAGTTAGATCAGAAGATCTACTACAATCACTCCGAATATGTTGGTGGTATGAAAGAAACAACATTAAGAGAAATGATGGCTAAGAAACCTGAGAGAGTTATTGAATTAGCAGTTAAGGGTATGCTTCCTAAGGGACCTTTAGGCAGAAGCATGATTACAAAACTTCATGTATTTGCAGGTGCAGAGCATGATCATGCTGCTCAGAAACCAGAAGTTTTAGAGTTTAAATTTTAATCAGAGGTGCTGAAAGGAGGAAGTTATCATGGCTAATTCAAAATTTTATGGAACAGGCAGAAGAAAAAAATCTATCGCTAGAGTATATTTAGTACCAGGTACAGGTAAGATTACAATCAATAAGAGAGATATCGACCAGTACTTAGGTCTTGAAGTATTAAAGGTTGTTGTTCGTCAGCCGCTGGTTGCTACAGAGACAGCTGATAAGTTCGATGTTTTGGTAAACGTTCACGGTGGTGGATTTACCGGACAGGCTGGTGCAATCAGACACGGTATCTCAAGAGCTTTGCTTCAGGCAGATGCAGACTATCGTCCAATTCTTAAGAAAGCAGGTTTCTTAACAAGAGATCCAAGAATGAAAGAAAGAAAGAAATACGGCTTAAAGGCTGCTCGTCGTGCACCACAGTTCTCAAAGAGATAATCATTCTCTTACGAGAACATTACCAACAAAATATACGCCTTATGGCGATCAGAACCTCCCAAGACGATGCGAATACAATTCGTGTTCGTCTGGGAGGTTTTTGTATTACAAAATAAAGAAATGGCAGATGAGGGAAAATGGAACCATATTATTATAGTCAGATGAATAAACAGCAGCAAAGGATTTATCAGGTGGTCAAGAGCGGTCTGGAGTCGCTTTCACAAAGCTTTGATGTTCCGAGAATCGATGGAACAGAGCTGAGTGATATTTTTCACAGATTGAGATTGGATTGTCCGGAGATATTTTATGCTCCCACGTTTCGTTATTCTTTTTATGAAGATTCTACGCTATTAAAGATAAAGCCGGTATATTTATTTGAAAAGAATAAGATCAGAGAGCATCAGCTGGCAATGAAAGCCAGGGTAGAAAAACTTGTCAGGGTGGTGATGGATAAAAATGACTGGGAGAAGGAACAATATATTCATGATTTCATCTGTGAAAATGTGACTTACGATAAGCTGAAAAAGCAATATTCCCATGAAATTATAGGTCCATTGGGGCAGGGAGTGGGAGTGTGCGAAGGAATTGCAAAGTCTGTAAAGGTGCTTTGTGATCAATTGTCGATTCCCTGTATCGTTGTTATTTCCGAAAATAATCCGGAGAAGAACATCAAATACCGTCATGCATGGAATGTGATTCAAATTGAGGGGGTATGGTATCACCTGGATGCTACGTTTGATAATTCATTAGGAAAAAAAGAAGTGAGATATGATTATTTTAATCTGGGTGATAAAAGTATTTTTAAGGATCACGAGCCTTTGATATACAGCGCTCCTGGGTGCGGTGAGGATCAGCGTTTTTATTATAAAGAGAAAAAGCTTTCTTTCACCAAGAAGGAAGACGTGGAAAAGCGCTGCAAACAGGCAGTGAAAAAAGGAAAGGTTCTGACCTTCCACTGGAGAGGAGGTTTTCTTACAAAAGCGGTCATAGAGGAATTGCTTCAAATCATAGCCGGGGTTTCCAGGGAAAAAGATATGCGCAGTCAGGTTTCTATCAACTGGCAGCAGGCAGTCATTCGTGTGAAATTCATTCCAAAACAGATGGAAAGTTCCGTCAAGATGGAAGATGCGTATGAAGAGGAAAATGATGCTGTACCAGTATCATAGATATATTTAATCGTTTTTTTAAATTTAGTTTATAAAAATATAATTGGACAAAATGAAAATGGAGTAATATACTTATACGAGTAAATGAATCATAAATACTGTTTTAGTAGAAAATAATTGGATAGATTTATGAAAAAGAGTATTTGCAGGTTTAAAAACAATAAAAAAAAGAATGATCGTTGATAAGGAGAAAATGAATGAACGAAGTGATTCAGAATATTTTGACAAGAAGAAGTGTAAGAACCTATCAGGAAAAACAGATCTCTGATGATGATTTAAATGCAATATTAGAAGCTGCAAAATTTGCTCCCAGCGGTATGGGCAAGCAGAGCTGGCATTTTACAGCGGTGCAGAATAAAGAGATCATGGATAAGCTTGTTTCCGCTGTGAAGGAAGCACTTCAGAGTTCAGAGGTTGAGCAATTAAAAAAGATGGGCAATAATCCTGCATTTAATCCTTTTTATCATGCTCCTACTATAATTCTTACGGCTTATGACCGAAATGCTCAGACAGGGGTGTCAGATTGTGCCGTTGCGCTTCAGAATATGTTCCTGGCGGCTCATTCCCTGAATATTGGTTCCTGCTGGATTCATATATTAGCCATCACCGGTAATGATCCTAAGGTAAGAAGTATTCTTACTGAGTTAGGGATTCCGGAAGATTATGACTTATCTGGCACTGCAGCATTGGGCTATAACAGCAAGGAGGCTCCGAAAGCGGCTCCCAGAAAAGAAGGCACTGTTACCATTATAAAATAATGCTTGATGGAAACTAAAAATTTCATATTGACGTTCATACCATAATGTGATAACATACCACTTAATTAAATATTTGCACTGCAAAGGATTGCCATGCAATCCGGAGTATAAGAAAAGGCTATGAAAAGAAAGAGTAGCATTTTCAATTCCAAACAGAAAGATGCCGGTTGATGAGAGGCTCGTGGATAGGAAATGTGAATACGTCTTGGAGCTGCGCACCAAAACTTTATAAGGAGTAGGCTGCGACGGAAAGCACACCGTGATCAAGTGCAGGGGTATCGCAAAAGCCGTACCCAATGAGGTAGACAGTGTGAACTGTCTATGAACTTAAGGTGGTAACACGAGACCAACTCTCGTCCTTTTGGAAACATCAGGGCGGGAGTTTTTTTATTATGCAGGCTTATTGTTAAAAATATCTCGACTCTTTGTTTTTTATTTCTTATAGACTCTGCAAATATTTATAAATATACGAACAGGAGATGTTGAGGATGGTTACACCAAAGGAGCAAATAAAAATTATATGCAAGGGAGTTCACCAGTGTATCAGTGAAGAAGAACTGCTTGCAAAACTGGAACGGTCTTACAGCCAGAACAAACCTCTTACCATTAAGCTGGGGCTGGACCCATCTGCACCGGATATTCACCTTGGGCATGGTGTTGTTTTGAGAAAGATCAGGCAAATGCAGGAGCTTGGACATGAGGCGGTCATTGTGATCGGAGATTTTACGGGAAGGATCGGAGACCCTACCGGAAGGTCAAAAGGAAGAAGACCGTTGACGGAGGAACAGGTGAAACAAAATGCACTTACCTATAGAAAACAGATTTTTAAAATTCTGGATCCGGAGAAAACTGTTGTGAGATTTAACAGTGAATGGCTTTCAACGCTTCATTTTGAAGAGGTGATCAGGCTGGCGGCTTCTGCCACGGTTGCAAGAATGCTGGAGCGGGACGAATTTAAAAAGCGGTTTCATCAAGGGATATCCATTGGAATTCATGAGTTTTTTTATCCTCTGATGCAGGCATATGATTCGGTGGAATTACATGCGGATCTGGAGCTTGGCGGAACGGATCAGATTTTTAATATCCTTATGGGAAGAACCCTCCAGAAATCCAGAGGGCAGGAGCCCCAGGCGGCTTTATTTATGCCCATTCTTGAAGGCCTTGACGGTGTGGAGAAAATGAGCAAAAGCCTTCAAAATCACATCGGGATCGATGAGCCGGCAGAATTAATGTTTAAAAAGGTTATGGAAGTGCCGGATCATTTGATCATCAGATACTATGAACTGGCAACGGATGTTCATCCGGATGAGATCAGGACGATCAAATCGGAGCTTATGGCAGGAAAAAATCCCAGAGATATAAAATTCGGGCTGGCAAAGATCATTACAGGACTGTACCATCCGGAGTCTGAGGTTCAAAAGGCAGTTTCTTACTATGAAGCGGCTTTCAGCAGAAAGACGGTTCCCGATGAGGTTCCCATACTCCTTTTGGCAATCGGAAAAGAAACGGTGAATGATACCATTCCTCAGTTGGCTGCAATGGGATTGGTAAAAAGCAGAAGTGAGTTTTTGCGTCTTATGAAGCAGGGCGGGATTAGGCTCAATGGGGAAACGATTAAAGAAGAGGATCTAGATACCGTATTGTTTCATTCAGATGTTTTGAAGATTGGGAAAAAGGTGTTTGTGAGAATCAATAAATAGGAGCGCGTGAGACTGGAAGGTCTTAAGGAAGGAGACGGTCATGTTTACAGAAGTCAGATTTTAGGAGGAAGCTGCAGATGATAAACTTCACTTTGCAGTAATCATAAGCCGGTTTCAAGGCAAGTGGGTTTTGTGTAAGCATAAAGAACGAAATACTTTAGAAGTACCGGGGGGACATCGGGAGCCCGGGGAGGAGATATCTTATACGGCAAAACGGGAATTGCAGGAAGAAACAGGCGCCATAGATTTTAAACTGCAGCCTGTTTGTGCTTATTCTGTAACGGAAAAAGCCATTTCAGGAGAGGAAGATGGGGAGGAAAGATTTGGAATGCTCTATTATGCAGAGATTTGGTCATTTGAAAAGGAACTCCATCGTGAAATAGAGAGAATATATATTATGGAGGATTTGCCTGAGAACTGGACGTATCCGTCCGTTCAGCAGGAGCTTATGAAAAAGGCGGAAGCATTGGGATATATCTGATGATGGAGAGCATGGGGGCGGACAGCAAGCGATTGTAACGATTGGGTCAGGTCCGCCAGACATATGTGACATTTACGGAAAATGCCGGCGGGTCCTGACGCTTTTCTCAATCATAATTTACGCGAAACTTTATGTATAGCCGCAAATCCGGGACGATATTCGGTTATTAGGATTATCCCATGGCTCTGTACCACACAACTTATAAAATGATAGTATTGGAAAAATCACGAATTACGCTTTAATTTTCTCACTTCGACTACACAAAATAGAATTGATAATAAAAATGCTGCACCGTCAGCAATTGGCTGGCCATACCATATTCCCTTATTACCAAGCAGCTTTGCCATAATATAAATCAAGGGGATACCAAATAAGATATAGCGGCACACTCCAAGAATGGTAGAAAGCCCTACCTTTTCAACCGCCTGGAAATAGCCTGACATAACATTAGCGGTTAGACCAAGTCCGCTTCCAATCAGTATGATCTTCGCATACTTTGCGGAGATATCCAAAAGTTCAGAGGAATCGCCAAGGAATAAAAAGCATATCTGTTTTGAAAATACAAAGAAGATGATAGCTATTGCATATATAACAATCAGGTTTGCTGTAACAGAAACCTTAATCAGTTTTGCAACTCTATGAAACAGTTTTGCGCCGATATTATAGCTGGCAATTGGCTGCATTCCTCCTATAGTCGCCTGTGTTATCATTACTAGAATATAAATAATATACCCATTGATTACTGCAAAAGCTGCAATATCTGTACTGCTTCCATATTTTCTAAAGAAGTTATTTAGTACAATTGAGAATACTGTACTGGAGGACTGAATCAAAAGATAAGGGAATCCTACTTTGCATATTGCTCCAATTATTTTCATATCTAGTTTCCAGTCTTCTTTTTTTACCTTGAAAATCGTCTTCTTACTAAAGAAAAAGTATAAGATGGAGACGCCCCATAGACCAATGGAAGAAGCATAGTACCCAGCGCTGCCTATAATACCCAGTTCAAGTATGTGAATACTCGAATATAGCCAAAGGATTGCAGCGATTGCAGAGCCAGCAAGGGCATAGGCAGCAATATGCGGTTTTTCATCGACTCTTGCCATATAAACAGCAATATGTCCGATGATACAGAAGGGATACCCGAACATAAAGATTCGAATAAATAGTATGATGGTATCCATTAGTTCTGGCGGAGTGCCTAAAAGTGTAGCAATATAGGGAGCAAAAATATAGATGCCCAACGCAATGATTATCATTGTAAAAGAGCTGAAAATCAATCCCTGTCCGTATATCCGTCTTGCGCCCTCCTTGTCTCCGCTTCCCAGCTTCATAGCAGCAAGCGAACTAATGCCAATTGCAAAAAAGCCACCCAGAGCGAGCATAAAATATTCCAGGGGAAATATAAGTCCTATACATGCAAGCCCCCTTTCTCCAAGTCCGCGGCCGATAATGACACCCTCAAGCAAAACCATAATAACTTGAGCTAATACACCAACTAAAGTCAATAAACTGAATTTGGTAAATAGGCTGACAATTGGCTTCACCCCCAACTCCCGTTCTTCTTCTACCATTATTTCTTTTGATTTCTCACTTTTTTCCTTCATAAGTTTCCTCCAGCATTTGACTATGATTATTTTCCGTGTGTAATGATTGTCTGATACATTTCTGGTCTTCGGTCTCTAAAGATTCCCCATTCTCTGCGTTCCGTTGCATTTTGATCCAAATCCACTTCCTGCACCAATACCATTTGAGTGGATCTGTCTGCCTGTTTCAATATAGTTCCATGATGATCTGAGATAAAGGAGGAACCGTAAAATGTCATTTCTGTCCCATCGATCTCAGTTCCGATCCGGTTGGAGGCAACCACAGGAACCATGTTTGCAGCTGCGTGTCCCTGCATACAATGCTGCCAGTGAGGTTTGGAATCTATGTTTAGATTTGGTTCACTTCCAATTGCAGTTGGATACAATAAAATCTCTGCCCCCTGCAAAACCATACATCTTGCGGCTTCTGGAAACCACTGATCCCAACAGATTCCTACGCCGATTTTACCATAGGCGGTGTTCCATACTTGAAAGCCTGTATCACCTGGTGAAAAATAGAATTTTTCAGCGTAAGGCAGACCATCCGGAATATGGGTTTTCCTGTATATTCCTAAATTCGTGCCATCCGCATCAAGAATAGCAACGGAATTAAATGCAGTATTTGCTGTTCGTTCAAAAAAACTTACCGGAATCACCACCTGCAATTCCTTTGCCAGCTTCTGCATATGAAGGATTGCTTTGTTGTTTTCAACAGGAGTCGCAAGCTTCATATATTCAAATTTTTGCTGTTGGCAAAAATATGGTGTTTCAAAGAGCTCCTGCAATAGGATTATATTTGCTCCTTCCCCTGTGGCCTGTCTTATTAATTCTTCTGCCTTTTGGATGTTTTCATCGGTATTCCAGGTACACTCCATTTGTGTTGCTGCAATTTTTATTTTTCTCATGATATTCATTCCTGTCTGTTAATCGTATTTATGTTCAAAAACAACCTTTCCTTCAACGACCGTCATCATTACCTTTAGATTCTGGATTCTATCTGCATTCTCATAAGGGTCTGCGTCTAATACAACAAAATCTGCTAATTTGCCTGCTTCAATGGTTCCTTTTTTATCTTCCTGCCTGTTTGCAATGGCACCATTCACGGTAAAAAGCCTGATTGCTTCATGGACAGAGAGCCGTTTCCATTCCTTCTCCAGATTAACGGCTGCATGAATTCCTTTTAATGGACTTGGAGCGGTAACTGGACTATCTGAGCCACCCGCAATAATTCCACCATTAATTACAATTTCTGCAAATGGTTCCATTCGGTCTGCCCGCTTTTTATCCATTAACGCTTCATATACATTATCCTTTTTTTTATCCCAGGTATATGTAAAAATTGGCTGCATAGATAAAATAAGTCCCATGCTGATGGCCTTTTTGATCTGGTCGGGCCACACAAGAGAGAAGTGCTCAATGCGATTTCTGTTTGGATTGCCTTCTAAGCCCAGTTCGTTATAGACCTTTTCATAGACTCGAAGATACTGGTCGATGGCCGCATCTCCGATTGCATGCATAGCGGTCTGCAATCCTTCCTCATTTGCCCGCTTTAAGAAACGGTATAATCGTTCGTCGCTCCAGTATAGGATTCCTTTTGGATACAGCTTCTCATTATAGGGTTCTCTTGCAGCCATGGTACCTTCAAAGGTAGCTCCGTCCAGACAAAGACAGCCGCCAATCTGCTTTAAGCCCAAGGCCTTTACTTTATGTACATCTTCTGTCTGATAAAAATGTGTAATGTGGAGTGGAAGCTGCTCCGCCATATACATCCACATATAAAAATCGCGATCCGATTTATCAAACATGTTACCGTCTAAACAGCAGATTGTGGTACAGCCCTGGGAGACACAGTACTTTGCGGTAGCATGGATGTATTTTTTGATTTCTTCATCACTCGTAAGCTTGTTGATTTTTCCAGCTGCGTACAAGGTGCTGTCATCAGAACTTAGTTCTCCCGTTTTTTCTCCTTCTTCATTAATTACAATTCCCTGCAAATCCTCTGGTATCTGTAAAAGATCCATTGCCTTTGAGTTTAAAAGGCAGCCATGCATGGTCCTGTTTTTAATATAAACCGGATGATTTTTTGATACCTTATCCAGTTCAAACCTACTTGGCGGACGTTTATCTTCTAAATTTCGAATATCCAGACCGGAGCCCTTAATCCAGCCATCCCCATCAACCTGGCAATGGTTTTTTACGATTTCCAGAATCTCATTTATGTTTTTTGCATCTTTTAAATTAAATTCCTGCAAATATTCGCCTGTTGCCGTACCATGAAGATGGCTGTCGATAAAACCTGGAAACATAATCTGGCCTTTTAGATCAATTACTTGTTCTGCGTTTGTTTCATTTGGTTCTTCTAAGCCTGCTGCAATAATTTTTCCTGCCTGAATGCCAACCCAGGATGCCTTTGGATTGTTATCATTCATTGTATAAATGGTTCCATTTTTAAATAAAATATCCCATTTCATATGCAGCCTCCCATTAGACACGTAATAGTGGCTGAGTACTGCATCGAAAGGATCCGCCCAGAGATCTGGAAATGGAGAAATCAATATATTCTGTTTGTATTCCTCTGTCTTCTAATTGTTTTCCGATTTTCTCAAAAAACGGATCTAAAATATATACCTGCTCATTAACCGGCAGTCCGTTTGCTGCCAGGTGGGCAATCTCTTCTTTCTGAATCTGGATTTTATCCCAGTGGGAAAGTTCCTTTGGAATTCCTTCTAAAAGTGCCTCTTCACAGACAATCATAAGTCCATCTCTTACCAGACTGAGTGCACAATCTAAATGCAGCACATCCTTTGCCAAGGGCACGGAGACTACGTTAATTCCAAAATGCTTCAACAGATTTCTAAGCCACTGGTGTCCGTTTTCGTTTGAAGCCAGTCCGGAGTTTCCTACAAAAACAGTTTTTCCATAAACCAGAACATCGCCACCTTCTATAAATGGTCCCTTTGGTGAATCTATGGACATGGATATATCAGGCTTTGGAATCGCCACATAGTACATATCATTTCTGGATGCTTCTTCTTCTAATATATTTCGTATTGGAAGGATTTCATTTCTTCTATGGGGAAAGCGAAGGGATCCTTCAATGACCAATTCACTTATTGTAAAAAACGGGTCTCTTGAGAAAAAGTTACTGCATCCATCATCTCCGCCCAACTCAATTTCAAAATCCGTCAGCGTTCGAGGTAAGATGACCTCCACTTCATACTTCTCCAAAACCGTTTTAAGATTTTCTCTTTCCGTTAGCCATTGTTCATATTCTTTTGGGAATACATCCTTAAAATTCTTTCCGCGTACTTCTGAAAAATGCTGTATTGCTTCTTCTGCAAGAAACTCGGTATCTTTTAAGGTCTTTGGAAAAATAAATTCAGACTGCGATAATATCACTCTCTTTAATGGTGCAAATTCACTTTCGACATAAACTTTTTTACTCATTTTTGTTATACCTCTACCTTATATTTTTTGACTCTTCATGTTCAACTCCATTCTTATGTTCCGGACTTTCCAAGTAAGAGTGTGCCTATAATGCACAAATGCGAAGAGGCACTTATCAATTAAGTGCCTCTTCGCATTTGGTAAGAAGATTATATTATTATTTCTTTTATAAATCTATGCTCCCTGGGGAGTAGCTTTTTTAATTTAAGTCACCATTTGTATCAAAAGGAGTATAAAGAAGCGGGTATTTGCTCTTATTTCTTAATCTTATGGAGAAGCATGACCTGACCGCTGCATCCTGTTTTTTGATAGATATTAAATAAATGCTTTTTAACTGTGGTCTTTGCGATTCCAAGATAAATTGATATTTCCTCCATATTTTTCCCGTTTACTAAAGATTCTAATACAAGGGATTCTTTGGATGTGAGGTGATACATGTTTATCATATTTTCTACCGTATATTTCCCCTGGCTTTCCATGCTTAAATCCATAAAGGTCTTATAATTTAAATGCTCTTGCAGCACCTCCAGATAAAGAATATCTTTTCTCGTGAAGTTTTCTTTTTCCTTTTTCCTAAAAAAGGATAGTACACCAAGAAATTTGTTCTTATATGACAATAGCAAATGTATGGAATGATGGTAGCCATTGATTCGATACACCATGTTATAATACTCGGTCTTGGTGCGCTGATCGTCTGACATAATGTCACTTTCCCGAAAAACCATACTTTTTCCAGTCATAAATAAACCTGCTGCATAATCCAAATCATGATAGTTATCTAAATACTCATGTATCATTTCTTCTTTACAATTTATGAACAACGATCTGCCAAGCTTATTGCCAGATAACTGATCCAAAATAAAAAAGGTAGCCGAGTCACCTTTTAAAAGGGTGTTTAGGGCTTCCAACACATACTGTCTCATCTCATCAAAGCTTTGTTTTGTATGTATTTTATATATTATATCATTTAATAACAACAATTCATTCAATTCAATCATAAACGAAACACCTCCAAATTTATTATCTAGTTTATATCTGTTTACGGCACAAGTCAATTCGTCCGGTGATTTTAAACGGTTTTGTGAAAAATACACTGCATTTGAAAAAATGAAATATGGGAATGGCTGAAAGGAACTAATTTGATTATAAATGGGATTGAGGTAGATTTTATCACTTTTTTATGTAATATTATATATAATCGATGTAACCAGCATCATTTACCAACTGAATACTTTACGCATGAAAGAAAAACAGCTTAGAAATGGAGAAGGCGGCATGGAGAAAAACTATAAATTTGTAAAAGCATATCAGGAGATGGAAGAAATCAGAAAAAGTTTCAATCGTCTGGCGCAGTCCACCTTCCATCTGGATTTTGAGGACTGGTATCAGAATGGATATTGGAAGGACAAATACATCCCTTATTCCTTCTTAGACGGGGATCAGGTGATTGCAAATGTTTCTGTAAGTCCCATGAAATTCCTGCACAATGGGGAAGTCAGGAATTATATTCAGCTTGGAACCGTAATGACCAGTAAATCCTATAGAAATCAGGGATTGATCCGTAAGCTGATTCATGAAATCGAGTCGGATTATAGGGGAAAAGCTGATGGCTATTTTCTGTTTGCCAATGACCAGGTACTTGATTTTTATACAAAATTCGGTTATGTGAGAGCAAAAGAATTCGTCGGTTCTAAAGAAATGAAAATTCATACGGAGATGACTGCTGAGAAGTTTTCCATGAAAAATAGGGAAGACTGGAAACATTTTGAGAAACTCATCGAATCCAGCAGTATGCAGGGCAGCTTATGGATGCAGGAAAATATGGAACTGATCATGTTTTACGCAACCGGTTTCTTAAGCGGGAATGTGTATGCAGTTAAAAGTCAAAATGCATTTGTGATTGCAGAACTTCACAAGGGCGTGCTGCTGCTGCACCAAATATTCTCGGCTCAGAAGGTTGATATAGATAAAATCGCTGCTGCATTTGGAAAAGACGTGAAAAAGGTTGTTCTGGGATTTTCGCCTTTTGATACGGATGGTTTTGCGTTTAAGGAACTTGCGGAGAAAGATACCACTTTGTTTGTAAAGGGGGATTTAAACGATACCATTGAAAAGTTTCATCAAAGAATACCAACGTTGTCCCACACATAATACGGAACAGACAGTTTATTTATGAAAGGAGAATAGAATTGTGCATAAAACTTTATTAAATGAATCTGTAGTTCTTGAGAATATGAGTGATTTTTTTGCAGCCCGGGTGGATGTGTATGATGAGCATATGCAAACTAATGTGAGAGGCTGTAAAGAAGCATACAGGAAAATGGCAGCACTGATTCCCTATCCCTGTGAACAATTGTTGGATTTAGGCTGCGGAACCGGTTTGGAATTAGAATTAATTTTTGAATTATTTCCAAATATCCATGTAACTGGAATCGACCTTACTCAGGCAATGTTGCTTAAATTAAAAGAAAAATATCCTGGAAAATCCCTTCGCTTGATTTGCGGTGATTACTTTGCAGTTGATTTCGGTGGGCTATCATATGACTGTGCAGTCTCCTTTCAGACTCTGCACCATTTTTCCCATAAAGAAAAGATTGGATTGTATAAAAAAATATATAATTCTTTGGCCTGTGGCGGGACATATATTGAGTGCGATTATATGGTAGAAACGCAGGAAGAAGAGGATTTTCATTTTGCAGAATATGATCGCTTAAGAGAAAAAAATGGCATATCTAAGGAGAAATATTATCATTATGACACTCCTTGTACCGTTGACAATCAAATGAAGATGTTAAAGTGCGCAGGATTTAAAGATATTCAAAAGGTATTTAGAATGGGAAATACAACAATTATAACTGCAAAGAATTGAAAATGCTTGGCAATAGCCAGTTGATACAAAACTCCAATATGGATCAGAAAATGAAAGTTGTGTTCAGGGGAGATATGTATTATATTATTAAAAGGAAAACTTTAACTCTTTTGTAATTTAATTGGGGGGAATATGAAAAAGATTACGATTGATGAAGTGGAATTTGAACTAAAGGAATATCATGATTTTCAATGGATCCATACGTATGGGAACGTTTTCTGCGTTTTTGACCAGACTGGATCAGGCTGCATTGGTTTCGGAGTTGAGAATAGAGATAAACGGTATTTTATAAAGGTTGCGGGTGTCAATACATTAGAAGCAGAGATTGATCCTGAAGAATCGGTGAAGATTTTAAAAGAAGCGGTAAAGAGGTATGAAATATTAAAGCACCCCAATTTGGTTACAATCTTGGAACATTTTCCCGTGGGAAGATTGTATGCAGCAGTTTTTGATTGGGTGGAGGGGGAGTGCTTGTATGATCATTGGAACTTTGATTATTATAAGAAAAATCCTCTGATAAAATCTCCAGCCAGAAGATTTAAAGAACTGCCCGTTTGGAAAAAAATCCGTACGGTTGACGTATTATTTTCTTTTTTGGAATTAACGGCAGAAAAGAATTATGTTGCGGTTGACTTTTATGATGGCAGCATCATCTATGACTTTGATTTGGACGCTGCCATGATTTGTGATATTGATTTTTTTAGAGAAAAACCGGCTTTTAATGATATAGGAAAAGACTTTTGGGGAAGCAAACGGTTAAAGGCACCGGAGGAATACATTCTTCATGAGTCAATTGATGAGAGAACCAATGTATATACCTTCGGGGCGTTGCTTTTTCATTTTTTTGGAAATTTTACGGAGCAGGAAATTAAAATGATATATAAGAATAATTGCTTTTCCCCCTGTTCTCTCAATCAGTGGGAGCTGAATCAAAAGGCATATAAAGTATTGTTAAAAGCAGTTGCCTGCAATCGGACGGAACGGTATCAGACTTTGAAAGAGTTTAGAAGTGATTGGAATATGGCAATTTCTGAAATATAATAATCTGCAATAACCCGGCCGCTGCAATTTTTTGGATAGCATGCTGCCGGAGCAGAATCAAAGGGAGATGGGAGTATGAATCATCAGGGAACTGTCGTACTGGAAACCGGGCGTTTGATTTTGCGGCCCTTCCAGGCAAAGGACGCCAAAGATATGTACAACAACTGGGCCGGAAGTAAGCGGGTTACCAGATATCTGACATGGCCGGCTCATGCATCGGTGGAAGAATCAAGAATGCTTCTTGATACCTGGGTAAAAAATTATTCTGACCCCAAATATTATGAGTGGTGTATGGAATACAAAGATAATCGTCAGGCAATCGGCAGTATAGGAGTTGCTAAAATGGATGAGTCCATAGATGCTGTTGAGATCGGTTACTGCATCGGAGCTTCCTATTGGCATCAGGGGATTACGGCGGAAGCCCTTCAGGAAGTGGTTTCATTCCTGTTTGAAAGGGTAGGGTGTAACAGGATTGCAGCCAGGCATGATATCAATAACCCTAATTCAGGAAAAGTCATGAAAAAGGCCGGATTAAGATATGAAGGAACACTTCTTCAGGCGGGAAAAAACAATGAAGGGATTGTTGATCTGGCGGTATATGGCATTACAAAAGCCATGTATTTCGAGAAAACCCATTGACAACAGAATCTTAAAATGTTACAAGTAATGGTTATAAGAAACCAGAAGAAATACATAAAGACAAGGAAGTGAAAGCGATATGAAAAACCCTCTGAACTATCAGGTAACGGAATATGACTGCGGCCCGACTACATTGCAGAATGCCATGAGTTTCCTTTTTAAGAGGGAAGAAGTGCCGCCGGATATCATAAAACATATCATGCTTTTTTGTCTTGATTCCTATAATACAAAGGGTGAGTTCGGTAAAAACGGTACGTCCAAAATGGCAATGATGTTTTTGAGTAACTGGCTCAATCAGTTTGGCAAGATGAAGAAGTTTCCCATACACAGTGAATACTTGACGGGGGAAGAGGTATTTATGGGAGAGAACAGCCGGATCATGTATGCCCTGCAGCAGGGCGGGGCAGTAGTAGCCCGGGTGATGTATGGCTGCTGGCATTATGTGCTGCTGACCGGTGCGGATGCCAAACAGGTTTATCTTTTTGATCCCTATTACAGGAAAAAGCCCTTTCCCCAGCCGGAGCTGAAACTGATTGCCGATATGCCTTACAGCCGGAACCGGAGCGTTCCCTGGGAGATGATAAACAGCACAGGGAAAGGGGCTTATGCCCTTGGGCCAATTGATACAAGAGAGGCTACCATCATATTTAACCGGGATACGCAGAAGAAACCGGCAGATACCATTGAATATTTTATATGATTTTATAGCGAAGCGGTTTTGAACTGCTTCGCTGTTTTTTATCGTATAGGAACGTTCGTCCTATACGATAAGAAACCCTCCGGGAGGACCGCACTGGGGCGTTGTGGGATCCTGTCCCTGAACCTGTTTGAATATCAACGCTTCGTGTATAATAAAAGAAAAAATAAAACAGTCTGTAACGAATGAGTCAATTTGTGCACTTATTTACAGAAAGGATGAGTGACATGGAATCAATGGATGAGATATATCGCAGGCATTCGAAAATGATATACTACGTTCTTTTGTCGAAAGTAAATAACCCCGATCTTGCGGAAGAACTGACTCAGGAGACATTTTACCAGGCATTAAAAAGCTTTCATACCTTTGCGGGCAGAAGCAGTGTGTCTACCTGGCTGTGCGGGATTTCCAATCATGTATATCAGACCTGGTGCAGAAAGCAGAAGTATTCCATGGACATAGAACAGGCAGAGTATGAGATAATGGAAGAGCCTTTGGAAAAGGCCGTATTTCTGGAATGGGAAAGCAAGGAGATATTAAGGCATCTGCATTCTCTAAAAGACCCCATGAGAGAAGTCATGTATTTAAGGCTGATCGGGAATCTGTCATTTCAGGATATCGGGGAAATTATGGAGAAAAGCGAGAACTGGGCAAGAGTCAATTTTTATCGCGGAAAAGAAAAAATCGTTGAGGAGGTAAGGAAACATGAAAGAAAAAATACCCTGTGAAGTCATAGAAGATCTGCTTCCTTTGTATGCGGAGGAGTTGACCCAGGCGGTGACCGGTGAAGTGATAAAAGAGCATATTGACCAGTGTGAAACCTGCAAAAGGAAATATGAAAATATGATGAATCAACTGGGAAGAGAGCATTTGGAAGCGGAAACAGCCAGAGAGGAAATCAATTATCTAAAAAAGATCAAACGCAGCAACCAGAAAAAAATTGTTCTTGCTGCTTTCCTTACGATTCTGATTGCCGCGGCTGGGATCTCGCTAAAGTTGTATGTAATCGGTTATCCCCTGGAGAATTATGAAACTGAAACCGCAGTTACGGGAGGGCAGTTGGAGGTCAAAGGAGAAATCAGTGATATGGATCATGTATACAGCAGCTATAAGATCAAAGACGGGGAAATCGTCGTCTATGGAAGTCTTCCATCTTTCTTTAATCGGCGGCGGCAGTTTGCCATCACTTATGATTTGTCAAAAGGGGACATTGCTGTCAATGGAGACACCATTAAGTCAGATGGGACAATCATTACAAAGAAAGCCAATGACCTGTTTCAGAACAGAAATCCCTATATCGGCGATATGCCGGCCAATGGGAAGATCGCTCAGACACTGGAAATCTACCGCAGTTTGGGAGAATATAAAAATGAATTGCAGACCACCAGAGAACCTTATGGCTGGACGCTGCTGTTTCAAAAGGAGGTACTTCCTGCAAATCAGATAAAATTTGACTCCATGATGGAATCCTATGCGGCAGCTATACTGGCGTTGATTGATAACTGCGGGGAAGTGACCTGGACGTATTCCAGCGGTCAGCAGACGGTAAAGAAAACCTATACACTGGAGGAGGCAAATAAAAGGTTTGGAAATGATATAAAATCATACGCTGCAAGCCCTCAAAAGGTGCAGGAACTCCTTGATTTGCTGAATATAAAATAGATAAGGAAAAACCACGGGGAAATGGTAGAAAATTACGGGAATTTATCAAAGAAAGACTATATATGGTATAGCATGGATGGAAAAAAGGTATTATAATGATGTTGTACTATCAATGTCTGAGTTCACACGAAGTACAGCGTTACAGAGAAAAATAGTATACATGCGGGAGGTATTTTATGCAGACATTTAAAGAATTGTATGAAAGCACGGTCAAAAGGGCACTGGATAAGGATTCGGATCTGACGGCACCGGAGGCCGGTAATTATGATCCCTATCAACTGGATTGCCTTTTGAATCCGAAGAAGCACCCTGTGGTTATCCGCACGGGCAAATGCACCTGTTCCAAAGAGCAAAAGAGTGAGTGTCTGGACCGCTGTCCCTTTGGAGCACTCAGTATGGGAGAAGATGGAATTCTAGTGGACCCGGACCTGTGTTTTGGATGTGAAAAGTGTATTGAGGGCTGTGCCAAGGAGAAGCTGACTGCAAGTACAGACATCATTCCGGCTTTGAAGGCGGTCCGAAGCTCCAAGGGATTGGTATATGCCATGATCGCACCTGCCTTTCTGGGACAGTTTTCCGAAGATGTGACACCTGGAAAGTTAAGGTCTGCACTGAAAGAAGTAGGGTTTGACGGAATGCTTGAAGTGGCTTTATTTGCAGATATTCTTACCCTGAAAGAGGCACTGGAATTTGACAAGAACATTAACGATGCCGGTGACTATCAGCTGACCAGCTGCTGCTGTCCCATGTGGATCGGCATGATCCGCAAGGTCTATCATCAGCTCCTTCCCCATGTGCCGGGATCGGTTTCTCCGATGGTAGCCTGCGGCAGAGTCATAAAGGCCCTGCATCCCGATGCACTGACCGTATTTATCGGGCCATGTCTGGCGAAGAAGGCGGAAGCAAGAGAAAAGGACCTGGCCGGAGCGGTTGACTATGTACTTACCTTCCAGGAGGTGCAGAATATTTTTGACGCTTTAGGAATCGACCCGGCTTCCATGGAAGAAAGTGAGAAGGATCATTCCTCCAAGGCGGGCAGAATCTATGCCAGAAAAGGCGGAGTCAGTGAAGCCGTAGAGCTTACTTTAAATGCCATCAATCCAGAAAGAAAGACAGAAATCATTACGAAAAAGGCCGATGGAGTACCAGCCTGCAAAAAGATGATACAGGATATTATGAATGGAAATATTGAAGCCAACTTTTATGAAGGAATGGGCTGTGTGGGCGGCTGCGTAGGCGGTCCAAGAGCTATATTGGGAAAAGAGCAGGGGACGGAATTAGTCAATAAATACGGGGATAATGCCACGTATCAGCATCCTGCAGAAAATCCATATGTCATTGAACTTTTGCACCGTTTGAATCTGGATACCATTGAAAGTCTTTTAGAGGAAACCGATTTATTCAGCCGGGATATTACTTAATAATTATAAGACCATTTCAATCAGCACACAGAAAAATGGAATGGATAGAAGAGACAGAACCGTAGATAAAAATACACAGGAAGCAGCAAACTTCTCATCTCCGCTGTACTTGGCAGCAAGTATGGCCGTGGTAGTTCCGGCAGGCATTCCGGATAATACCACGGCAACGGAGGTCACCAGCTGATCCAGCTTTAAGACCCAGCATAAAAGAAGAACGACGGCAGGGATTGCGATCAGTCTGATGAAGCTGTAGAAAAGAGTGAGCTTGCTGCATACTGTTTTTAAGTCCACTTCCGCCAGGATCCCTCCTATGATGAGCATGGACAGGGCGGTGGTACAGTTGCTTAAGGATAATATGGTCTTTTTGGCAAAGGCCGGAACTGAAAGCTGCAGTGCCATGATAAAAAAACCGATGATTACCGCGATGATACATGGATGAGTGAGGACTTTTTTAATCACTTCCCTTCCTTTTGCGGGTGTGAAGCAGGAGATACCTGCGGACCACATGAAGATCCGCTGGGGAATTAAATAGATGGAAGCATAGAGTAATCCCTGGCTTCCATAGATTTCTTCCACCAGAGGATTGCCGATAAAACCGGCATTGGAACAGATGGTGGCATACTTTAGCACCTTTTGCTTGGAGGAAGCGCTGTTCCGGTATAGAAAATTGCTTCCAAACAGGCAGGTGATCTGGATTCCAAGTGAGATGACCAGGATGGAAAAGCAGGATTTCAGGATATCCAGATTCATTTCAATAAAAAACGAATATATGATGTTACAGGGCAGGACCACATTGACGACAAGTGCGGTCAGGCCCTTTCTTATATTGGAATCTATGATACCAAGCTTAAAAAGTAAATATCCTGTGGCAATGAGCAAAAAAATCATGATCTGCATATCCAGTAAATTCCGAAACATTGATTCAGTCCTCCTGTTATTTATCTATAAGTGATAATAAAATAAAATATTTATCGTTAAATGATAACTCGCAAAAGAAAAAATAGCTATAAGCAAAAATAAACAATATTTTTATCAATAATAAGTAAAAAAAGAAATGTTTTAGCTAATAATGATAAAATATGCCATTTATGTATTGACAATGAGAGCCTGGTAACGTATTATGGTGCAAAGTAAAACAAGCAAACAGAAGACATCACTCAGAACGAAGACGTTCCTTTAAAAAGGGGCGTTTTTTTTATGTTCTGATAACAAAAGGAGGAAAGAAGAAGCGTGGATTCAGATAAAATCAGGAAAAACTTTTTTAGCATTGCAGATATTGGAAGGAATGAAGACGGATCAATCACAAGGCTTCTTTTCTCAAAGGAATATGAAGAAGCAAAAATACGAACCAGAACCTATATGGAGGAAGCAGGACTTGCGACAGCCATTGATCCGGTTGGCAATATACACGGATTTCTTCAATCAGAAGATCCGGATGCCAAAACCATTCTGATTGGATCTCATCTGGATACGGTGATTCAGGGGGGAGCCTATGACGGATTGTTAGGAATCATTGCAGGGGTGGAAACGGCAAGGGAACTGGAAGAAACGGGCCACAAGCTGACCCATCATCTGGAGATCATTGCTTTTAACGGGGAAGAGGGAAATGACCTTGGAGGAACCTTTGGGAGCCGGTGTGCCATGGGGCTGGTTCCGGCAGAGGATAACGCATACTTAAAAAAAGCAAAGGCATTTGGTCTTACAAAAGAAGACTTGTTAAAATCCAGAATGAATACAAAAAATAAAAGCTGTTTTTTAGAGCTGCATATTGAACAGGGGAATACTCTTTGGCAGGCCGGAGAGGAAATTGGAATTGTAAACGGGATCGTCGGACTTGTACGGTATAAGATCACTGCATGGGGACAGAGCAATCACGCAGGAACCACCATGATGGAACACAGAAAGGATGCCTTGACCGGTATGGCAAAGCTTATGGCGGAGGCAGACCGGCTGGCAAGAGATTACGGAAATCATATGGTAGCGACGTTTGGAAAGGTTGAGGTAACACCCAATGCGGTAGCGGTGATACCGGGAAAGGTAGAAGCAGTTCTTGAGATCAGGAATCTGGATGAGCAGCTTTTGGAACGCTTTTATGAGGAATTAACATGTTTTTCACAGGAGCTGATGCCCATTACCTTTACCTTTGAAAAGCTGGTGGAAAAGACGCCCCAGACCTGTGATGAGAGAATCATAGAAGTGATAGAAAGACTTTGCAGTAAGAAAGATATCGCCTATCGGGTGATGCCAAGCGGAGCCACACACGATTCTGTGGCCATGGCAGATCAGATGCCCATTGGTATGATCTTTGTACCAAGCAAAGACGGCATAAGCCATAACGGGGCAGAGTATACAACATGGAGTCAGGTCATGACCGGAATCCGGCTTTTATATGAAACGGTAAAAGCGGTGGACAAGCTTCACATTTAATATAGGAAAGGACGGGCAATATGGGAGAGAAACGAATGGGAATCATGGAGGCAGATAAAAACTTTGATCCGGAGAAGGATTTCATTCTTCGTGCGGACCGGATACATAAACGATTCAAGCAGCTGGAGGTATTAAAGGGAGTGGATTTAGATGTAAAGAAAGGGGAGGTCGTGGTTATCATCGGACCTTCCGGATCAGGAAAAAGCACGCTTCTCCGCTGCTTCAATAAACTGGAGAAAATCGATGACGGTGAGATTTTTTATAAGGGAGTTCCAACCTCTGATGCATCGGTAAAGACCAGTCATCTAAGAGCCAGAGTGGGAATGGTCTTTCAGCATTTTAATTTGTTCCCCAATATGAACACCATCGAAAATATTACGCTGGCTACCAGACGGGTCAAGCAGTTATCTGATGCAGAAGCCAATGCACAGGCGGAAGGGCTTCTTATGAAGGTCGGTCTTTTGGATAAAAAGGAGGTATATCCCCAGAAGCTATCCGGAGGCCAAAAGCAGAGAATCGCAATTGCAAGGGCTCTTGCCATGAATCCGGATGTGATGCTGTTTGATGAACCAACCTCAGCCCTTGACCCGGAGATGGTGGGAGAAGTGCTGAATGTGATGAAGGAGATGGCACAGTCCGGCATGACCATGGTTATCGTGACCCATGAGATGGGATTTGCAAAAGAGGTGGCATCAAGAATCGTTTTCATGGACGAAGGGCTGATCCAGTTCAACGGAACGCCGGAGCAGATGTTTGGAAGCTGCAGCAATGAACGCGTCAACAGTTTTTTATCAAAGGTATTATAGGAGAAAATGTATGGAAAGTTTAGCGAATTTGGCTTATCAATATAAGAATATGATCTGGATCGGAGTCCGTGTGACCATTGTTGTCTCCGTGCTGTCCGTACTTCTTGGTTTTGTTTTCGGAACCCTGATCTGCTTTATGAAGATCAGCAAGAATAAAATACTCAATACCATCGGAACCGTTTACGTGGAAATCATACGGGGGACTCCGGTTCTTTTGCAGATATCCATGGTCTATTATGGGCTTCCTCTTATGGGACTTCATATGCCTAGCATTACCTTTATGGGGTTCAGTGTGGACAAGCTGGTCTGCGGAATCCTGGCGCTGACCATCAACAGCTCTGCCTACGTCAGCGAAATCGTGCGAAGCGGAATCCAGTCCATTGACAAAGGGCAAAGAGAAGCAGCCTTATCTCTGGGACTGGAAAAACCGGATGTCATGAGATTTATTATCATGCCTCAGGCCATAAAAAACATACTTCCGGCTTTGGGAAATGAATTTGTAAATTTGATTAAAACCTCTTCCCAGGTCTCCATCATCGGCCTTGCCGATTTGATGTACACGGCAAATGTAATCAGGGGAAACAGCTTCCGTCCCTTTGCGCCGCTGGTGATCGTTGCAGTGTTATATCTGGTACTTACCTTCTCCACCTCATCCCTGGTGAGAAATGTTGAAAAAAGGTTTAACCGAAGTTCCGCCAATTAGAAGACGGGATTTTGTAAAATATAAAATTCAAGGAGGATATGAATCATGAAAAAAAGAATGTTTGCGGCCCTGTTAGCCGGTGTGACCCTAATGACATCTTTGGCAGGGTGTTCCGGAGGGAAGACAGAGGAGACAAGTAAAGCGGCTGAAACCACAGAAGCAGCTGTTACAGAAGAAGAAACCAAGGCCCTGGCTCTGGAAGGGGTGGACTTAAACAATCTTGGACCGGTTTTAAAAAAGATCAATGACAGCGGAACTCTGATTGTAGGAAATGACTCCAGCTACCCGCCCTTTGGGTTTAAGGATCCTGAGACCAATGAGGCCATTGGTGTAGAAAAGGAAATGGCAGGCGCCATTGCAGCCAAGCTCTCAGAAGTTCTTGGAAAGGAGATAAAGCTGCAGTTTGAAAGCATGGATTTCAGTGCGGTGCTTTCCTCTCTGGCTTCCGGGACCATTGACCTGGTTTGTTCCGCCTGTACCGTTACGGAAGAACGAAAACAGATTATGGATTTCTCCGATACTTATTTAAATACCAAGGACTGTCTGCTGGTTTTAGATGAAAAAAAGGCTGGATTTTCTACTCTTGCCGATTTTAAAGATAAATCCCTGGCTGCCAATACCGGTTCTTCCCAGGAAAAGAGAGCCAATGATTTAAGCACCAGTGTGGTATCTCTTCCAACGACCTCCGATGCCATTTTACAGTTAAAGGCAGGCAAGGTAGAGGCCATCGTCATTGATAATATCGTTGCTAAACGTTATATATTTAACGATCCTTCCCTTTTTGCTTTTGAGATTTCCGACGAGGAACTTGCACCGGTAGACAAAGCAGTTGCCATGCAGAAAGAGAATGAAGACTTAAAAGCAATTGTAAATGCAGCCATTGCCGAACAAAAGGAAGCAGGCAATATCGATAAGTGGATTGATGAATATACAGAAATTGCAGCAGAGATGCAGGTGGGCAACTAACCATTGAACACGTTATGCATGTCCTTATATCAGCATATCATTCCCAAAGAGTGGCATGCTGATATGCTTTTTATAGAAGAAAATGACATTGATACGCTTCCTGCTTCTATGAAAGGCATTGAAATCTTTATCGGACAGCCTTATCTGGTAAGAAGGAATCTGCTCGATAAGCTGCCGGATCTAAAGTGGGTCCAGATCACAGGGGCCGGATATGACCGTGTGGACGTGGACTGCTTAAAAGAAAGAAACCTTATACTCACCAATACCAGAGACGTCATGAGCATCTCCATCGCAGAAGACGTATTTAGTAAAATGCTGTTTTTTACAAGAAGAATGAGGGAATTTGAATCGGCCAGAAAGGATCACAGATGGGAATCCTTTGGAAGTGACCAGTGGATGAGCACCATTTATTCCGATCTCTATGGCAAGACCCTTGGAATCGTGGGGGACGGCTCCATTGCCGGAGAGATCGGAAGCCGGGCCAAAGCGTTTGGAATGAAAGTGCTTGCCTATGGAAGGACGGATAAAAAGAATCCGCATTTTCATGAATTTCTTACGGGAAAAAAGGGACTTACAGAGCTGGCAAGAAACAGCCATGTGATCGTTATAGCAATTCCTCATAATCCCCAGACAGACGGTCTTATTGGCAGTGAGTTTTTCCGGTCAGTGAAAAACGGCTGTATCTTCATCAATGTGGCCAGGGGCGCCATTGTTAAGGAACAGGCTCTGATTCAGGCCATTAAGGAGAAAAAGCTATACGCTGCCCTTGATGTATTTGAAAAGGAACCTCTCTCCGCAGAATCGGAACTTTGGGAGTTAGACGGAGTTTATCTTACCTCTCACAAAAGCGGAGCCGGTGACAGCTGGGTGGTATTTTTAAAAGAGCTTATAACAGAAAATCTGGCGGCTTATCAGAGGGGCCTTCCCCTAAAGAATCAGATTGTCCTGTAACATATAGAAAGAAGGTGTGCTGTGAAAATACTTATTATCAATCCAAACAGCGATGAAAAAACCAATGAAACTATCCGAAAAAAGGCGGATGTCTTTGTAAATGGTGCCTATGAGGTGGAGGTGAAATGTCTGACAAAGACGCCGAAACTGGTTTCTTCCTATAAAGATATTGCATTGGGGGGCGGTGAGATGATGGACCTGGTGCGGGAGGGGGAAGAATATGACGCATTTATTGTGGCCTGTCACTCGGACCCCAACTTAGACTTATTAAAGGAAATCACCTCAAAGCCGGTGGTAGGAATAGCAGAAGCGTCCATGAAGCTGGCTTCCATGGCAGGGAATTCCTTTGCAGTCATTTCCCCTTCCCTGAAATCTGTCTCAAAAAAATTGGCTCTGGCCCGGAAATATCATTGTGAAAATCTGTTTCAGACCACCCGGGTATCTGCTTCCAATGAAACGGAAGATATCTATCAGGCTGCAAAGGCAGCAGTGGAGGAAGCCCATGTGGATTGTATCGTACTGGGCTGTGCCAATTATGCCAATGCAGATAAGTATTGCGAAGAAAAGCTTCATGTGCCGGTATTTGACGGTGTAGCCTGTGCCCTGATGATGGCCCATGGACTGGTCATGTATCAGCGGTATAAAACGAGTAAATAAGGAGGAATTCATATGTTGGATCTGGTATTGAAAAATGGAAACGTTTACGTGGAAGGAAGTTTTAAGGAGACAGCCGTAGGCGTAAAAGATGGAAAAATTGTGATTATTTCTGATGAGGCTTATATGCCGGAGGCAGAAAAGGTAATTGATATCAAGGGACAGTATGTGATTCCGGGTACCATTGATACCCATGTTCATTTCAGGGATCCGGGAAGATCGGAGCGGGAGACCTTCTATACCGGTTCTCTGGCTGCGGCAGCCGGCGGCGTAACGACTGTCATGGAACACCCGATCTCCATGCCGCCCCAGTATAATAAGGAGATACTGGATAACCGGATCAAGGTGGCAGACTGCCAGTGTATTGTGGATTACTGCTTTTACGGGGCAGCAGGAGCCCAGTTCCCGGAAGAGATCACCAAGCTTGCAAAAGAAGGGATTGTGGCTTATAAAACCTTTCTCCATGCAGCTCCGGAAGGCAGAGACAAGGAGTTTATCGGGCTTACCATGGCAAATGATGCGGAGCTGATCACCGGCCTGACAGAAGTGGCGAAAACCGGCCTGATCTGTGCCACTCATGCAGAAAACAATGACATGATTTCTGCCAACATAAAAAGGCTTCGGAAGGAAGGCAAAGTCAGCGGCCGGGACCATGCCTTAAGCAGACCGCCCATCAGTGAGATCGAAAGCGTAGAAAAGATGATCCGCCTGGCAAGAGAGACCGGAGCCATCATTGAATTTGCCCATATCTCCACCCCGGAGGCCATGGAACTGATTAAGAAAGCAAAGTATGACGGTCAGGAAGTCTATCTGGAGACATGTCCTCATTACCTGTTCCTTGATGAAGATGATCTGGAGAAATACGGGACCTTTGCAAAATGCAATCCTCCTTTGAGAAAAAGAGAACTGGTGGATGGCCTGTGGAAATACATTCAGGATGGAAGTGTGGACTTTATCGGAAGCGACCACAGTCCGTTTTTGTTATCCGAAAAGGAAACCGGGTATGAGGATATCTTTAAGGCCCCCGCAGGTTTCCCAGGCATTGATTTACGGCTTCCCCTAATGCTCGATGCGGCAGCAGAAGGCAAAGTAACCATCGAACGGGTGGTAGAACTTCTTGTGACCAACCCGGCAAAGATCTTTAAGCTGTTCCCCCAAAAAGGAGCCATCCGGGTAGGATCAGATGCAGATTTTGTGGTATTTAACATGGACGAAACTACTGTAGTGGATAAAAACAAGTGCTACTCCAAAGCAAAGGACATTGCCATTCCTTATGATGGAAGAGAGTTAAAATGCAGATTGGCTTATACCATTGTACGCGGACGTGTATTGATGGAGCATGGGATTGTAGATGAAAGCGCAAAGGCATACGGCCAGCTGGTGAAGCCGGCACAGGCGTAAAAGCGGAACGCAGGAAAAGGAGTTCGTGGAATGGATTACAAAATTTCAAGGAAGCTGAGTCTGCTTCCTCCTTCCGGAATCAGAAAGATCAATGAAAAAGCCCTGAAGCTGGAACGGGAAGGAAAGAATATCATACATCTGGAAATAGGCAGGCCGGATTTTGACACGCCTGAATACATAAAAAAAGCCTGTATCAAAAGCATTGAAGAAGGAAATGTCTTCTACACCTCCAACTTCGGGACCATGGAGCTTCGGAAAGCCATTGGAGAAAAGCTTGAGAAACAGAACCATATCAAATATGACCCGGAAGAAGAGATTCTGGTATCCGTTGGCTTATCGGAAGCGGTTTATGATGTGCTGTCCGTTCTTTTGGAGGAAGGAGATGAGATCCTGGTTCCGGACCCGGTCTGGATGAATTACTTGAATCTTCCAAAAGTCCTGGGAGCCGTACCTGTGACTTATCAGCTGCTTGAGGAAAATGAATACCAGCTTGATATGGAAGAAATTGAAAGAAAGATCACGGACAAAACAAAAGCAATGGTCATTGTTTCCCCCAATAATCCTACGGGCGGAGTCCTTCAAAGGCAGACCCTGGAGCAGCTGGCAAAGCTGGCCGTCAAGTACGATATTATGATGATATCCGATGAAGTTTATGAAAGAATCATTTTTGACGGGGAAGAGCACATCAGTATTGCATCCATGGAAGGCATGAAGGAGCGGACGGTCACGTTAAATGGATTTTCAAAAGCCTACTCCATGACCGGCTGGAGACTTGGCTATGTGGCAGCTCCGGCCCCTGTCATTGCAGCAGTCAATAAGATGCACCAGCATCTGACCACCTGTGCTTCTTCCTTTGTCCAGGCGGCAGGAGTTGCCGCCTTGCGGGAAGAAAAGGATGAGATAGGGCTTTTGGTGGAGGAATACAAACGGCGGCGGGATTATCTGGTTTCACAGCTTAATCAGATTCCGGGATTTCACTGTCTGATGCCCAGGGGATCCTTTTATGTTTACGTTAATGTTAAGGCTTTTCCCATGTCCAGTGCAGAACTGTGTGAGTATTTTTTAATGGAAGGCCATGTAGCCATGGTACCCGGAAGTGTCTTTGGAGAAAACGGGGAAGGCTATATAAGGCTATCCTTTGCCAACAGCTATGAGAACATCATAGAGGCGGTAGAGCGGCTGAAAAGGTGTGTGTCAGAATTGAAAAAGGCAGGTAAGGTGAAATGAGTTATCAGGTACTATTGCTGAAAAAACTTGCAGATACAGGAATCCGCTATTTAATGGACCATGGCTGTGACGTAATAATCAGCAGCGGCAAAACAGAAGAAGATTTTATCCGGGATATGAAAAATTGTGACGGCCTGTTTGTAAGGAACGAAAAAATCACCGGGCACATGATGGATATGGCCCCTAAATTAAAGGTCATAGCAAAACATGGCATCGGCTATGACAACATTGATATTGAAGCGGCAACGGAGCGGAATATCCAGGTGGTCTATGCGCCCATGGGAAATGTAAATTCCGTAGCAGAGCACGCCATGATGCTGATTTTGGCCAGTGCAAAACGGTATGGTGTGGTGAATCAGGAGATGAAACGGGGAAACTATGAGATCCGGTATACGCTTCCGGACGGCTACGAGGTAAAGAATAAAACCCTGGGACTGATCGGCTGCGGCAATATTGCAAAGGCTCTGGCAAAAAAGGCATACTTTGGCCTGGATATGAAGGTCATCGGTTATGATCCCTATCAGAAGCCGGGCTTTAACGAAGCCGGAATTGAAATTTTGGAGAGCCGGGAAGAGGTGCTCCGCCGCTCCGATTTCATCAGCATTCATCTGCCCTCCACCAATGCCACGAAAAACAGCTTTGGTATGGCAGAATTTAAAATGATGAAGCCGACCGCATATCTGATCAATACATCAAGAGGTGATATTGTAATAGAAGAGGATTTAGCGGAAGCCCTGAAAACGAAGATCATCAAAGGGGCCGGGCTTGATGTATACAATACAGAGCCGGTAAGCATGGACAATCCTCTGCTATCCATGCCAAACGTCATTGCGACCCCCCACTCGGCAGGAATGACGGTAGAGGCCTCTGACGCTTTGAGCCTGACGGGAGCACAGGGCATTGTGGAAGTGTTATATGGGAAAAGGATCACTTGGCCGGTGAACCGGATATTGGTTGACAAGGCTTAAGTTATTCAATACAATGAGTATGAAAAAAACAAACAGAGAAGGTGATGATTGTGTCACATTTACAAACCGTGTCCAATGCGTTAGACATATTGACTGCACTTGGAAAAAGCGATGATTATTTATCCGTAGAAAAGATTGCAGAATACTTAAATGTTCCGGAAAGCACAACCTACCGCCTGTTGCAGACCCTTGAAGCCAAAGGCTTTGTGGAGCGGCATTCCAGGAATAATATAGGTCTTGGCTCCAGCCTTTTGAGCCTGTCCAGGAACATACATGATAAGCTGGACAAGGAGCTGGCTCTCATTGCCAACCCATGGCTGGAAAAGATAACGGAGGAAAGCCGGGAGACGTCGATTCTATCCATAAGGACGGATATTTACAGTAAATGCATCAAAAGTGTATCATCCAAATACATCATCCGTTTTGTAGCAGAAAACGACCGTTTGTTAAAGCTGAATGTAGGGGCATCCAGCAAAGCCATACTGGCCTTTGAAAATGAGCGTGTCATAAAAACCGTTTTGGATACGCTTTCAGGGGAAGAGGAAAAAGAGGCTTTGTTAAGGGAAATTCAGGAAATCAGAGAAAACCGGTATGCGGTCTCTTCCAGTGAATACGACCTGGGAGCGGTTGGCTTTGGAGTTCCCGTATTTAATTCCTTAGGTCAGATTTATGCAAGTCTTGCGATCGTAGGTCCTGATACAAGGCTAAGGATTGAAGACCGTGACCGCTTTGTAGAGCTGCTGCATGAGGCGAGCCAGGATATAACAAGTAAATTAAGCTGAATTTTCATATATGACACCAGACTTTGTTCTGGTGTCGTTTTTTTCGTCGCTATTGATTTTTTTTGAATTTTCATGAAGTTGATCAACGATGTCGGTCAGGAGACAGCTTTTAGCTGCAAGCATACCATATGTAATATCGGCAGTAAATTTTCTAATAGATTTGGAAAGGCCGCGAGAAATTTTATTTAAAAAGTTTAAAATTTCACGTTTCAAAGTGTAAGTATTTGATGTAAAATGAACCATAGAGAATTCTCCTATTTTTTGTTTAGTAGATTATTTTGTGGTGGTTTAATTCTACATCAAAAAGGAGGGAGATTCCTTAGATTTTAGGTGTTTTTTGAAAGTTGTTTATTGCGATGTATGAAATACAAGATGTGGATAATTCTGCGGGAACTGAAGAAAAAGGAAGATGATAAATAATGATTAGAAAGAAATTTACTGCAATCCATGATGTACCTTTGAATTCATAATCAATTATATTAGAAGGTAATTTATATGAGAAAGAAATATTTAATATTTATAGTTTGCATTTGTCTTATAATGACTGGATGTGGGAAAACAAACGGCGGCAGTTTGGAGAAGGAAGAAACTACTCAAACAGAAGAAATAGATTCAGACACTCAAGGACAAGTGGTAAATGAGAACAGTACCACGGAAAATACAAATACTGAAAATGAAAGTTATGAGATATATTCAGGCCTTTGGACAGAGGGGGATATCAGCCATGACATGGTCATATCTGATGGCGGATCTGAATTTACTGTAAGCATTACAAACAAAACTGAGTTGAATGGATATTTATTTTCTCAGCAGGGTACCAGTGAACGTATAGCAGAAATTGATAACATTAATGGAAAAATTAAAGATAATGAGTGTTACTACGAATTTACGGATGATGGGTGGGGAGGTAAAGGGACTCTGCACATACAGTTTCTGGATGATACAATTCGTATAGAAGTAAAGAACTATAAAATGGATGATAATAACCTGTCAGGTTTTGGCATTTCAGGAGTATATCAGTTGGAAAAAGCAGATAAAGACGTGAAAAAGGAAGAACCGGCGTCTGAGATGTCAGAACAGGATTTACATAATGCGGTATATAACAGATATTATTCTCAGTGGCCTGAAGATAAAATGCTTGCAGCTATAGAAGAAAGAAGACCGTATCGCGAGAGGTGTTCATTTTATGAGGAAGTATTGGAATATATGGAAAATGTCCGTGAAGTAGGGGATGTTGCTAATGTTGTAGAACCTTTATATTATTCAGATATGAAATATTATAAGAAACAGGATTTTGAAAACGTTCCTTTATTGATTATACATTTGGCAAAAAATGAAATTTATGCAAAACATGGGTATATATTTAAGAATGAAGATTTAAATAACTATTTTAAAGGACAATTATGGTATGAACCTTCTATTACGCCGGAAGATTTTGACGATAGTGTTTTTAATGATTATGAAAAATTAAATTTAAAGCTATTTAATGATCTTGATAAGAATTATAAGTAGGTAAGAATACAGATAGAGGGTGTCGCAAAATCACCAAAATAAGGTGATGGAGTGACACCCTCACTGATTGTCGACAAACAGATTCCCGGATTGTGACTTGCATTTCCCCCTTTAAAAATGATAATATAATAAGGTATGCATGGACGAGGTCCGAAATCAAAGAAAGGGAATGGTTATGACAACAGACAGAATGAATCAGCTGGTGATAATGGTGAACTTATGCAGCAGCGTGGTGGAAGGTATGGAACACCTTATGTCCAATCGGAAAAACGAACGTCTGAAGGAAGATACTGTCTTAGGGCTTATGTCTCTGGCAGGGAATCTTAAGGAGATGCAGGCGGACAAAACCGTGATCCATGAGACAAGGTGGATGGCAGAAGTCATAAAGAACTGGCTGTTTGTCTATGACCGGGAATTTAAAGACAGACTGTACCGATGGTACTTTTCCACCCTAAAGGAGATCCGCAATTTAATGACAGAAGAATTGGAGACATGTCCTGTCTGTGGCGGAAAAGGGGGGCCTCATTACGGTGCCGCGGTCTATGTGGAAGGAGGAACAAAGGAAGAAAGTGTACTGAAACCGGTCCGTGTTTATATGAAATGCAAAGATTGCGGAAATTACTATCTTGCAAAGGAAGAAGGCAGATTTTTTAAAGATAAAAAGGGTCACCGCCGGACAAAGGCAGGCTGCGAACGTCTTTTGGCTGATATTGGAAAATTTCGTACAGAAGGAGCCATGCTGTTTATCGGCGGGGAAAGAAGTCAATTATATAAAGAGGCAGAAAAGGCAGGATACCCCTTAAGCGCGATCTCTTTGGAGGAATTCAGGGAACGGAAGGAAATAGAGAAGTATTCCGTGGTGATCCTGGAGGAATTTCCAAAATCCAGAGATGTCAAAGCTGTTCTGGCCGGAGCGGCAGAATATCTGGCAGAAGACGGAGTCCTGTGGTTTGACGGTATGGATCTGGATAAATCCCTTAAGATTCTTGAAAAAAAGGGGACGCCGATCTGGAGACGGGAGACACAGGAGGTCTGTTTTACAGAGGAAGGTATAAATACGCTGGCACAGTCGTGCGGACTTTGTGTAAAATCATACCGCCGCGTGGGGACAGCCAACGGGCGTATTGAAGTCATTGCTGAAAAATTAGTCTGAAAGAAGGAATGAAATATGGGGCATCTGACAACCCGCGATGCTTACTTGAATCTAAGTGACCGCATCAACTGGTTTACACAAGGGGCGCCTCCGTCAGAGACGCTTTATAAGATTCTTCAGGTTTTATATTCGGAAAAAGAGGCCAAATGGGTGGCACTTCTTCCGGTACGTCCATTTACGGCAAAGAAGGCCGCTAAGATCTGGGGAACAACGGAATACCGTGCGGAAAGGCTGTTGGAGCATCTGTGCGAAAAAGCCCTTTTGGTGGATTCCTGGCACAATGGAGTGCGTAAATTCGTTATGCCGCCGCCTATGGCAGGCTTTATTGAATTTGCGCTGATGAGGACAAGAGGAGACATTGACCAGAAATACTTAGGCGAGCTTTATTATCAGTACATGAATGTGGAAGAGGACTTTATTAAAGACCTGTTCTTTGCAACAGAGACAAAACTGGGACGGGTCTATGTCCAGGAACCGGTACTGACCAATGATAAGACCAACCATATCCTGGATTATGAAAGGGCCACACATATCGTTGAAGAGGCAGAGTATATCGGACTTGGTTTATGCTACTGCCGGCATAAGATGTCTCATGCGGGACATCCCTGTGAGATCGATGCACCCTGGGATGTTTGCCTGACCTTTGACAATGTTGCCCGTTCTCTTTCCGAGCATGGAGACTATACCAGGCTGATTTCCAAAGCGGAGGCCCTCGATGCTCTGGAGCGGTCTTATGCCAGCAATCTGGTCCAGATCGGAGAAAATGTCCGGGAGCACCCGGCTTTTATCTGCAACTGCTGCGGATGCTGCTGCGAGGCATTGCAGGCGGCCAGAAAGTTCAGCCCCATGCAGCCCGTTGCAACCACCAATTATCTCCCCCATGTTTCAGAAGAAACCTGTGTGGGGTGCGGGAAATGTGCCAAGGTCTGTCCCGTTCTCGCAATCTCCATGGAAGAAGGGGATGGCGGAAAGAAAAAGGCTGTTGTGGATGAAGAAATCTGTTTGGGATGCGGAGTCTGTGCCAGAAACTGCGGGGTGAAAGCCATTGAACTGAAGCGGAGACCAAAGCAGATCATCACACCGGTCAACAGCACCCACCGGTTCGTGCTGCAGGCCATTGAAAAGGGGACTTTGCAGAATCTGATTTTTGACAATCAGGCATTTGCAAATCACCGGGCAATGGCAGCGCTGTTCGCAGCGATCTTAAAGCTTCCGCCTCTAAAGCAGGCACTGGCAAGCGAGCAGTTAAAATCCATTTATTTAGACCGGCTTTTGTCCCGTTATGAGAAGAAGCCGTCAGGTAAAACGCCGGAAGGAAAAGGGAAGAGGGAACGTGTTTGATAAGCTAACGGAAAATGATATCAAAAAGATGAAGGAAGAGATCGAATACCGCAAACTGGTGGTTCGTAAGGAAGCACTGGAAGCCGTCAAAGAGGCGAGAGCTCATGGCGACCTAAGTGAAAACTTTGAATATCATGCGGCAAAAAAGGATAAGAACCAGAATGAAAGCAGGATCCGCTATCTGGAGCGTATGATAAAGACAGCCCAGGTCATCTCCGATGAATCCGGAGATGACGAGGTAGGGCTTTACAATACGGTAGATCTGTACTTTGAGGATGATGACGAAGTGGAAACCTATAAACTGGTCACTACGGTCCGGGGCAATTCCATGAAAGGGCTCATAAGCTCAGAGTCTCCTCTGGGAAGCGCTATTCTGGGACATAAGGCAGGGGACCGGGTATATGTAAAGGTCGATGAAACCACCGGGTATTATGTGGTGATAAAGCGACTGGAAAACACAAAGGATGATGGCAGTGACAGATTAAGAAGCTACTAACTGCCAAAAGGAATGAATGACTACAGGAGAAAGCCAATGATTAAAAATATTGTATTTGATATGGGAAGAGTGCTTGTTGACTATGAGGGAGACAGAGTCTGCCGGATTTTTATCGAAGATGAGGCGGAGCGAAAGGCAGTGACAGCCACTGTCTTTGAGTCTCAGGAGTGGTTGTTCCTGGACATGGGGCTGCTGACGGAAGAAGAGGCTTTAAAGAGAATGCAGGCCCGCCTGGAAACAGACCATGCAAAGGAAATGGCAGCTCTTTGCTTTAACCATTGGCATGAATATAACATGCAGCCGAGGGAGGACATGGGAGATCTGGTAAGAGAGCTTAAGAGCCGGGGCTATGGAATTTATCTGTGCTCCAATGCCTCTGTGCGCCTTCTGTCCTGCTACCAGATGATTCCCGGAATCGATTGTTTTGATGGGATATTATTTTCCGCAGAGGTAAAATGCATAAAACCTCAGAAGGAGATGTACCTCCATCTGTTTGAACGCTTTCATCTGAAGCCGGAGGAATGCTTTTTTATCGATGACCTGCCTATGAACATTGAAGGCGGCAAGGCATGCGGCATGGACGGATACTGCTTTGCTGACGGAGATGTTGAACGGTTAAGGGAATTTTTGTCTCATCTCAATGAGGGGCAGCCACTTACATAACAGGATATTCAATTGGAAAGAGGTATATTATGTACCGGATAAAGATCAACGATATGGACTTAGAACAGATTGCCCGTTCCGGCCAGTGCTTCCGTATTGGAAAAAGGCAGGAACATAGGGACATCTTTACCATAGCGGCGGATGAGAACTATGTAGAAGCAGTGAAGGAGGGGGACCGCTTTCTTTTTTCCTGCACAGAAACTGATTTTTACCGCATCTGGTCCGGTTATTTCGACTTGCAGACCGATTACGGAGGCTATAAAAGCCATGTGGCTTCTGAAGATGCTTACTTAAGGGAAGCCATGAAATGGGGCTGGGGAGTCCGGATTCTAAAACAGGATTTATGGGAAATGATCATCACTTTTTTGATATCCCAGAACAACAACATCACCCGGATCAGAGGGAGTGTGGAAAAACTCTGTTCCCTGCTGGGGGAAAGAAGATCCGGGGTGGGGTTTGCAGTTTTGCCTGATAACAGCCTGATTGAGACAGAACGTTCCTATGAGACATTTCCCAGACCGGAAGCCATCAAAGAGGCCGGTCTTTCAGGACTTGCTTCCATGGGACTGGGATACAGGGATAAGTATATTCTGTCTATGGCAGAGTTCTGCAGCAGCCGGGAAGGAAACGCATGGCTTGAGAGACTGAAGACCGCAGAATATAAAGAAGCCCATGAAATGCTGAAAAGTCAATACGGCATTGGGAAAAAGGTGGCGGACTGTATCTGTCTGTTCGGCCTGCATCATGTAGGTGCTTTTCCCGTGGATACTCATGTAAAGCAGATTCTGGAGTGCCATTATCCACAGGGATTTCCTTTGGAACGGTATCAGGGATATGCTGGTATTTTGCAGCAGTATATGTTCTATTACAAGGTAAATGGGGGGAAGTCCAAGAATTCTATTCCTTCCGTATCGGTAAGCGGATCATGAATGACCTGAAATACATACTTTTCCCAGGCAGCAGACAATTACAGTTCTGCTGCCTTTTTTCGTTATTTCTTGTGATTTACTAACATATATGAAAACCTCCAGTGATCTGCAGATCTTGTCGAAACATTTCATACTTTTATCACACAATCAACAAAATTATATCACACATTTTTCACAATTCCCTTCTAATCTAGATAAGAACGCATTCATGCGAAAAAGAACAGGAGGAGAGAGCGTTGATTGAAGTCAAAAACCTGGTAAAAGATTACGGCGGCCATCTGGCCGTAGACCATTTGAGCTTTACCATCGAAGACGGTCAGATCTATGGCTTTCTGGGGCCGAACGGTGCCGGTAAATCAACCACAATGAACATTATGACCGGTTATATCGGTGCGACAGAGGGTGACGTGCTGATCAATGGCCATAATATTCTGGAAGAGCCGGAGGAAGCCAAAAGATGCATTGGCTATCTGCCCGAACTTCCCCCGTTATATGTGGATATGACCGTAAAAGAGCAGCTTTTTTTTGCTGCAGAGTTAAAGAAAATACCAAAAGGAGAAAGGGAGCAGGCTGTTTTAAAAGTTATGGAACTTGCGAAACTCTCGGATGTAAAAGGCCGTCTGATCCGTAACCTGTCAAAGGGCTACCGGCAGCGCGTGGGGCTGGCACAGGCAGTATTGGGATTTCCGCCCGTCATCGTCCTGGATGAGCCGACCGTAGGCCTTGATCCCAAGCAGATCATTGAGATCCGGGACACCATCCGGGAGCTTGGCAAGAATCATACCGTGATCTTAAGCTCCCATATTTTATCCGAAGTCAGTGCCGTGTGTGACCATATCCTGATCATTGACAGGGGCAGGCTGATCGCCAGTGATACGCCGGAGAACCTGGAGCGTCAGATGGCAGGGGCCTCTGGAATGGAACTTCTGGTTAAAGGGGCAAAAGAGGAGATTATAGACATCCTTGATTCCATTCCCCAGATTTCAGAGGTCATGGTAAAGGAAAGCGGAGAAGAAGGAATTGAGAAGGTCTCCTTTCACTTAAGCGGTGCAGAAAAAGAAGACGGTGAGGATATCCGGGAGAAGATTTTCTTTGCTTTTGCGGATAAGAGACTTCCCATATTATCCATGCAGTCCCAGAAAGCATCTTTGGAAGAAGTGTTCCTGGAATTGACTTCAGAAGCAGAAGAAGAGACGGCCGGAGCAGTTCCTGAAACCGGGTCTGATCCGGTTTCCCAGGAAGAACATGAAGAGGGGGAGAAGGCAGAATGAGTGCAATCTATCGACGAGAATTAAAATCCCATTTCCAGTCCATGACAGGATACGTATTTATTGCTTTCGTGGTGCTGTTTATCGGGATCTATTTTATGGCATATAACATGATGAGCGGGTATCCGTATTTCTCCTATACCCTTTCGGGCATGGTGACCATCATCATGATCGGTATTCCAGTACTTACGATGAGAAGCTTTGCGGATGACAGAAAGACAAAGACCGACCAGCTGCTCTTGACCGCCCCGGTTACCGTTACAAAAGTAGTTCTGGGGAAATACTTATCCATGGTAACTGTTTTTGCAGTACCAATTCTGCTTACAAGTGTCTGCCCGCTGATCATCAAGATGAACGGCACCGCCCACTTAAAGGCAGATTATGCTTCCATGCTGGCCTTTTTCCTGCTGGGCTGTGTGTATATTGCTATTGGAATGTTTATTTCCTCCTTAACGGAAAGCCAGATCATTGCTGCTGTTGGAACCTTCGGCGTTATTTTGCTACTCCTTTTGTGGCCCAGTCTTGTTGGCTTTCTTCCTGCCAGTGCATCAGGCTCTGCCATTGGTTTCCTGATCTTGTGGACCCTTGCCGTATTTATCGTACATCGGGTCACCAGCCATAATCTGCTTGCTGCTGTTTTAGAGGCTGTGGGCCTGATTGGTATCGTGGGAATTTACTTTATAAAGAGAGGCCTTTTTGACCGGGCGCTTATCCGCGTGCTGGAAAAAGTGGCTGTTACCGATGTATTCCAGAATTTTGCCAGTCATTACATCTTTGATGCGGGAGGCCTTGTGTCCTATATAAGCATCATATTCCTGCTGATATTCTTGACCGTGCAGTCCATAGAAAAACGCAGATGGAGTTAGGAGGATGGAAATGACCAGAAAATTAAAAAAAGGCGGCTACACGGCGATACTATCTGTAATCGTCATCGCAGCCGTAGTGATACTGAATATGATTATAGGCCGTCTCCCGGAAAAGGTGCGGCAATGGGATATGAGCAGCAGCCAGATCTATACCCTTTCGCAGACCACAAAGGATCTTTTAAAAGGACTTGATAAAGATATTACCATTTATGTGGTGGGGGACCCGTCTGCTGTGGATAAGCGGATCACCAGCTTTGTAAAACGTTATGAAGATTTATCTTCCCATATCAAGGTGGAAACCGTGGACTCTGTCCTTCACCCGGATAAGGTGAACCAGTTAAAAGCAAAGGACGATGCCCTGTTCGTAAGCTGTCAGGCAACCAATAAAACAGAATCCATACCCTTTACAAGCATCATCAAAATGGATGAATCATCCTATTATTATACCGGGCAGTCTCAGGAATCCCAGTTTGACGGAGAAGGCCAGCTGACCAGCGCCATTTCCCATGTGATCAATGACGTGGAGAAAAAGGTTTATGTGACCGAAGGCCACGGGGAAGCTGCCCTTGGAGCCACTGTGTCCGATATGCTGAAAAAGTCCAATCTGACCGTAACCTCCTTAAATCTGCTGAAAAAAGGAAGCATTCCCCAGGATTGTGAACTTCTTCTGTTAAATGCACCGGAATCCGATCTGGCAGACGATGAAAAAAAGATGATTTCTGAATATTTGGGAAAAGGCAAAAACGTGATGATCCTCGCTGGATATTCAGAAAAGGAACGCCCCAATTTAAATGAATTGATGAACGAGTACGGGCTGAATCTGGAAAACGGTCTCGCTGCCGATACAAAGAATTTTTACCAGAACAATCCTTACTATATATTCCCGACCATTCCTGCAGGCAATGAAGTGACAAAGGGCATTGATACCCAAAGTGCCTCTCTTGTTCTCCAGTCTGCAGCCATGACCCAGTTAAAGACACTGCCGGAAGGGGTGACCGTGACTCCTTTTATGGAAACAAGTGATAAGGGCATGCTGGTAACGGCAGATAAGAAAACTCCCGGAACCTATATTTTAGGAGCAGTAGCAGTAAAGACCCTGGATTCCGGTTCCGCCCGGTTGACCGTATTAAGTACGCCGTCTCTGATCGATGAAGGCTTAAATACCAGCTTTACCAATCTGACAAACCTAAGCCTTTTCATGAATACAGTGACTGCCAATTTTGACGATGTGGCAAACGTATCCATTCCGGCTAAAAGCCTTGATGTAGCCTACAACACCGTAACCCGCGGCGGCTGGTGGGGAATCCTGTTTATTTTCGTGATTCCTGTGATCACTCTTGGCGTTGGCCTGTTCATCTGGCTCAAGCGCAGACGGCTCTAAAAGGAGGCATGACCATGAAAAAGAAAAAGGGCCTTTTCTATGGAGTATTTGCTCTGGTGGTCCTGTGCTTTGTTTATGCAGGGACAACAGTCTATCTGGACCATAGCGAGAAAAAAGAGAACCAGAAAAAGGAAGCAGATAAAATCTATATGACGGACCTTACAGACGTGACTGCAGTTTCCTATGAAAAAGACGGAAAAGAGCTGTCCTTTACCAAAAAAGACGGAGTCTGGAACTATGACAGCGATGAACTGTTTCCAGTAAAACAGACAAAGCTGGAATCCCTTGCCACCACCGTCTCAAAGCTGGAAGCTCTTAGAAAGCTGGAGGGAGGGGACCCCCTCAGCTCCTATGGACTGGATAAACCAATCCGAAGAATCGAAGTGACTGCAAAGGACGGGAAAAACTCCACGATTCTTCTTGGAAATGGCACAGAGGACGGAAATTATTATGCGGTTCTGGAAGGAGAGACCACGCCCTATCTCATCAGTTCTTCCCTTTACAGTGAGACGGACGGCAGTCTTGATGACTTCATGGCCTTAGAAGAATTCCCTGCCATAGCAGGAACAGACATCAAGACCATTACGGTAACAGAAAACGGGAAAACGAATCATTTTGTGAAAAAGAAACCGGACGATAAAAACGGAACGGTTGAATGGTATAGAGATTCTGCTGATTCACCGGATCATAAGCTTAAGGACAATTCCCCTTTGAATGTTCTGGCTGATTCCCTGAGCAGTCTGACGGTGAAGCGCTGCGCCAACTATAAGGTACAGGCGGATGAGCTTGCAGGCTACGGCCTTGATAAGCCTGTTGCTGAAATCACTTATACCTATGAAAAGAACGGGAAAGAAGAAACCTTTCAGCTTACCGTAGGTTCCCTGAACCAGGATTTAAGCAGTTACTATACCCGCACGAAAGATTCTTCCAACATCAACGAGATCGATAAAGCCGCCATTGATAAATGCCTGAATGTAGATAAACAGGTGTAAAATAATAACAGAACAGGAAAAAACATCTCTGAAATATCCTTGTCTGCGCCTTCCAAAGCCGCTGTGGTTTTGGAAGTGCAGGCAGGGATATTTCTCTTTCATAACCTTAATTTATAGTATCAATTCCAATCTTATATATATGTTTCCAGTAAAATTATTTTATTTTAGTTGAAAAATCTCGATAAATGTTCTATTATGAGAAGAAATATATTAGCATAGTACAGTGGCATAGAGGGAGAGGACGAGATGAATTACAACATTGCAGTGATTCCCGGTGACGGAATCGGGCCTGAAATCATTGGAGAAGCCAGGAAGGTCCTTGATAAAGTGGGAAGCGTATACGGTCATAAATTTCAATATACCGAAGTATTGATGGGCGGCATTTCCATTGATACGCATGGAGTTCCATTAACAGATGAAGCTCTTAAAACAGCAAAAAATAGTGATTCCGTTCTCCTTGGCGCAGTCGGCGGAGATGTAGGAAATTCAAAATGGTACGATGTGGCACCGAATCTCAGACCTGAAGCGGGGCTGCTGTCCATCCGCAAGGGTCTTAATTTATTTGCAAATATAAGACCTGCCTACCTTTATAAAGAACTGGCGGCTGCCTGCCCCTTAAAAGAAGAGATTATCGGAGACGGTTTTGACATGGTGATCATGCGGGAGCTGACAGGCGGGCTGTATTTCGGAGAGCGTTCCACCAAAGAAGTGGATGGGGTTCTGACTGCCGTGGATACACTTACCTATAATGAAATTGAAATCCGCAGAATTGCCGTCAAAGCGTTTGATATCGCCATGAAGCGCAGAAAAAAAGTGGTCAGCGTGGATAAAGCCAATGTGCTGGACTCCTCAAGGCTTTGGCGTAAGGTGGTGGAAGAGGTGGCAAAGGATTATCCGGAGGTCACATTGAGCCATATGCTGGTAGATAACTGTGCTATGCAGCTTGTGATGAATCCGGGACAGTTCGATGTGATCCTTACAGAGAATATGTTTGGAGATATTTTATCGGATGAAGCCAGTATGATTACCGGGTCCATCGGGATGCTCTCTTCGGCCAGTATGAATGAAAGCAAATTCGGAATGTATGAGCCAAGTCATGGTTCCGCACCGGATATTGCAGGAAAAAATATAGCAAACCCCATAGCCACTATTCTTTCGGCGGCTATGATGCTCCGTTATTCCTTTGATCTGGATAAGGAAGCGGAGTCCATGGAGAAAGCGGTGGAGGCAGTATTAAAGGAAGGATACCGGACCGCAGATATTTTCTCAGAAGGCTGTAAAAAAGTATCTACCACGGAGATGGGAGATCTGATCGCAGATCAGATCGGAAAATAAATGTTAATTATTGCCGGAAGCGGAAAAAGACCTGTGGTTCTTGACCGCTCCCGGATTTCCATATAATCAGAAAACTAAGACTAAAAGAAGGAGTGTGCAGCAGATGAAGAGTGATTCAGTGAAAAAAGGAATGCAGCAGGCACCTCATCGTTCCCTGTTTCATGCACTGGGAATGACAGAGGAAGAGATGGAGAAGCCTTTGATTGGAATCGTCAGTTCCTATAATGAAATCGTACCGGGCCATATGAACCTTGATAAGATCACCAATGCCGTCAAGATGGGCGTTGCCATGGCAGGCGGAAACCCGGTTATGGTACCTGCCATTGCAGTCTGTGACGGAATTGCTATGGGCCATATCGGTATGAAATATTCCCTGGTGACCAGAGATTTAGTTGCGGATTCCACGGAATGTCTGGCCAGAGCACACGCCTTTGACGCTTTGGTTATGATCCCCAATTGTGATAAGAATGTTCCCGGACTTTTAATGGCGGCAGCCCGCGTTAATGTACCCACAGTGTTCGTCAGCGGCGGACCAATGTTAGCTGGGCGTGTGCACGGACATAAAACCAGTCTTTCCAGCATGTTTGAAGCGGTGGGTGCTTATACCGCAGGCAACATGACCGAGGAGGATGTAAAGGAATTTGAGCAGAATGCATGTCCCACCTGCGGTTCCTGTTCCGGTATGTATACTGCCAACAGCATGAACTGCCTTACCGAGGTTTTAGGCATGGGGCTGCGCGGAAACGGAACCATTCCGGCAGTTTACTCCCAGCGTCTGTCTCTGGCAAAGCATGCCGGAATGGCGGTAATGGATATGCTGAAAAAGAATATCCGTCCCCGTGACATTATGACTAAGAAAGCATTTATGAATGCCCTGACCATGGATATGGCACTGGGCTGCAGCACCAACAGTATGCTGCACCTTCCAGCCATAGCCCATGAAGCAGGAATTGATTTGAATCTTGAGATCGCCAATGAGATCAGTGCAAAGACTCCAAACCTTTGCCATCTGGCTCCGGCAGGCCCTACTTATATAGAAGATTTGCATGAAGCAGGCGGGATCTATGCGGTTATGAATGAGATCAGCAAGCTTGGACTTCTGGAGCTGGACTGTATCACCGTAACAGGTAAGACGGTAGGAGAAAATATCCGCGGGTGTGTAAATAAGAATCCGGAAGTGATCCGTCCTGTGGAAAATCCATACAGCAGTACCGGCGGAATCGCCATCTTAAAGGGCAATCTGGCTCCGGATTCTGCCGTTGTCAAGCGCTCTGCCGTTGCGCCTGAGATGTTAAAGCATGAAGGTCCTGCACGGGTCTTTGACTGTGAGGAAGATGCCATTGAAGCGATCAAAGGCGGAAAGATCGTGGCAGGAGATGTAGTCGTGATCCGTTATGAAGGCCCTAAGGGAGGTCCTGGTATGAGGGAGATGTTAAATCCTACCTCAGCCATCGCCGGTATGGGACTTGGTTCTACCGTAGCTCTCATCACGGATGGCCGTTTCAGCGGCGCCTCCAGAGGCGCTTCCATCGGCCATGCCTGTCCCGAAGCAGCCGTGGGAGGCCCCATTGCTCTGGTGGAAGAGGGAGATATCATTTCCATTGATATTGATAACCACCGGCTTGATGTAAACGTATCAGAGGAAGAACTGGCAGCCAGAAAGGAAAGATGGAAGCCAAGAAAGCCTGCAGTAACCACCGGATATCTTGCCCGGTATGCAGCCATGGCGGCCCCTGCCAGCCGTGGAGCAATTCTTGAAATATAAAAAAAGGAGCAGCCTATGAAGACATTGACAGGAGCGGAAATTGTAATAGAATGCTTAAAAGAGCAGCAGGTGGATACGGTTTTTGGATATCCGGGAGGCTCCATTCTGAATATATATGATGCTCTTTATAAGCATCAGGATGAAATCAACCATATCCTTACCGCCCATGAACAGGGGGCGTCCCACGCGGCAGACGGATACGCCAGAGCCACAGGAAAAGTGGGGGTCTGTATGGCCACCTCAGGACCTGGAGCTACAAACCTTGTAACCGGAATCGCCACAGCCTATATGGATTCTATCCCGATGGTAGCCATCACCTGCAACGTAGCCCTTGGGTTACTTGGACGTGACAGCTTTCAGGAGGTGGATATTACAGGCGTGACCATGCCGATTACAAAGTATAATTTCATTGTAAAGGATATTACAAAGCTGGCGGATGTTATCCGCAGAGCATTTGTAATCGCACAGACAGGAAGACCAGGCCCGGTGCTTGTAGATATTACAAAAGATGTAACGGCAGCCACCTGTGACTATGAATATCAGGAACCGGCACCCATCATTCGGCAGGAAGATACCATAACCGAAGAAGCTATTGAAGCAGCTTTGAACCTGATCCGTAAATCTGAGAAACCTTATATTTTTGCAGGCGGCGGAGCTGTGATCTCAGGAGCAGCGGAAGAACTTTATTCCTTTGCCCATAAGATCCAGGCTCCGGTTGCAGACAGCCTTATGGGCAAAGGTGCTTTTGACGGAACGGATGAACTCTACACCGGTATGGTGGGAATGCATGGAACAAAGACCTCCAATCTGGGAATTACCGAATGCGATCTTTTGATCGTAATCGGGGCCAGATTCAGTGACCGGGTAGTCGGCAAAGCCTCCAGTTTTGCCAGAAATGCCAAGATCCTTCAGTTCGATGTAGACCCGGCGGAGATCAATAAAAATGTAAAGACCCATGCCAGCGTGATCGGAGATGTAAAATCCATACTGAGGAAGCTCAACGCCCGTCTGGATCCTATGAATCATGAGGAGTGGATTGCCCATATCGACCGGATGAAGGATATGTATCCGATGAGGTATGAAAAGAGCATTCTGACCGGACCCTATATCATAGAAAAAATTTATGAGATAACCGGCGGAGATGCAGTCATCTGTACCGAAGTAGGGCAGCATCAGATGTGGGCAGCCCAGTTCTACCAGTATAAATATCCAAGAAGCTTTATTACCTCCGGTGGCCTTGGCACCATGGGTTACGGATTGGGGGCTTCCATAGGAGCCAAAATAGGAGTGAAGGATAAGGTGGTCATTAACGTAGCCGGTGACGGATGCTTCCGGATGAATTTTAATGAGATCGCTACCGCCACCCGTTATAACATCCCCATCATTCAGGTGATTTTAAACAATCATGTACTTGGAATGGTACGGCAGTGGCAGACGCTGTACTATGGAAAACGGTATTCCCATACGGAATTGAATGACCAGGTAGATTTTGTTAAGATAGCAGAAGGAATGGGAGCGAAAGCTTACCGGATCACCGCCAAAGAAGAATTTGAGCCGGTGCTTAGGGAAGCGATAGCCCTGAATGTTCCTGTTGTTATAGATTGTCAGATCCATTGTGATGATAAAGTATTCCCCATGGTATCCCCGGGGGCGCCTATTGAGAATGTATTTGACGCAGAAGATCTAAAGATTTAGCAGACAGCTAAAATTATGAGGAGGAAGAGATATGAGCAGAGTGTTAAACTTTTCCGCAGGACCAGCAGTTCTGCCGGAAGAAGTCCTGAAAGAAGCCGCAGAAGAAATGATGGATTACAGAGGCTGTGGAATGTCCGTCATGGAGATGAGCCACCGGTCCAAGATGTTCGAGACTATCATTGGCGAAGCAGAAGCGGATCTCAGGGAGTTAATGGAAATACCGGATAATTACAAGGTATTGTTTCTGCAGGGAGGTGCATCCCAGCAGTTTGCCATGGTTCCGATGAATTTATTTAAGAACCGTGTCGGCGATTTTGTCATCACCGGACAATGGGCAAAAAAGGCGTACCAGGAAGCATCGCTTTATGGAAAAGCCAATGCGGTCGCATCGAGTGCCGACAAGACCTTCAGTTATATTCCGGATGTTTCCGATCTGCCCATCTCTGAGGATGCGGATTACGTATATATCTGTGAAAATAATACCATTTACGGGACTAAATATAAGACCCTTCCTGACACAAAGGGAAAGACACTGGTTGCCGATCTCTCCTCCTGTTTTTTATCCGAACCTGTCGATGTTTCAAAATACGGTCTGATTTTCGCAGGTGCCCAGAAAAACGTGGGACCTGCCGGTGTGGTTGTTGTCATTATCCGGGAAGATTTAATTACGGAAGACGTACTTCCAGGAACTCCCACCATGCTGCGCTACAAGACCCATGCAGATGCTGCTTCCCTTTATAACACTCCGCCGGCTTATGGGATTTACATATGCGGAAAGGTGTTTAAATGGTTAAAGAATTTAGGTGGGCTTGAGGCCATGAAGGAGATCAATGAAAAGAAAGCAGCCATTCTTTACGATTTCCTGGATCAGAGCAGTCTTTTTAAGGGAACTGTAGTAAAGAAGGACCGTTCTCTTATGAATGTACCTTTTGTGACTGGAGATGAAGCACTTGATGCGCTTTTTGTAAAGGAATCCAAGGCAGCAGGTTTTGAGAACCTGAAGGGACATAGAACCGTAGGCGGTATGCGTGCCAGCATCTATAATGCCATGCCGACAGAAGGTGTAGAGAAGTTAGTTGCCTTTATGAAGGACTTTGAAGAAAAGCACGCCAAATAAACAGACGGGAAGGAGACCGGTATTATGAAAAAGATTCATTGCTTAAATGAGATTTCCCCTTGCGGAACCGCATTATTGACAGAAGAATATGCGCTTACAGATGATATCAAAGAAGCCGAAGGAGTTCTGGTCCGAAGCGCCTCCATGCATGAGATGGAACTGCCGGAAGGACTTTTGGCCATCGCAAGAGCCGGTGCAGGCGTCAACAACATTCCCCTTGATGGCTGTGCGGCAGAGGGTATTGTGGTATTTAACACTCCTGGAGCCAATGCAAACGGAGTAAAGGAACTGGTTCTTGCAGGTCTTTTACTGGCTTCCCGTGATATCACAGGAGGCATCGAGTGGTGCAAGGCAAACAAGGATGATGAAAATATTGCAAAGTCTGTGGAAAAAGCAAAAAAGGCATTTGGCGGACATGAGATCAAAGGGAAAAAGCTTGGTGTCATTGGCCTTGGTGCCATCGGTGCGGAAGTAGCCAATGCATGCTCCTCTCTGGGAATGGAAGTTTACGGATACGATCCGTTTATTTCCGTTACGGCTGCCTGGGGACTTTCCAGAGATATCCGGCATATCACCTCTGTGGATACCATTTACAGGGAGTGTGATTATATCACCGTCCATGTTCCCCTGATGGACAGTACAAAAGGAATGATCAATAAAGCTGCCTTTGACATGATGAAGGACGGCGTTGTGGTATTAAACTTTGCCAGGGACATTCTGGTCAATGAAGATGATATGGCTGAGGCATTAAAATCAGGGAAGGTCAAAAAATATGTAACCGATTTCCCCAATCCAAAGTCTGTTCACTTAGACGGTGCCATCGTAATCCCTCACCTTGGGGCTTCTACCGAAGAATCTGAGGATAACTGCGCAAAGATGGCGGTGAAAGAGCTTATGGATTACATCGAAAACGGCAACATCCGCAACTCAGTGAATTTCCCTGCCTGTGATATGGGAATCTGTAAGGCAGCCAGCCGTATCGCTGTGCTTCATTTAAACATTCCAAACATGATCGGACAGATCACAGGAACCCTTGCAGCAGGTAATGTAAATATTTCAGATATGACCAACAAGAGCCGTGAAAAATATGCATACACCCTGCTTGACCTTGAAAATGCCCCTGATGCCATGAGCATTCAGAAGCTTAACGCCATCAAAGGCGTGCTGCGGGTGCGGGTAATCAAATAAAGGAGATATTATGGCTATTGTAAAACCATTTCAATGTGTAAGGCCGGAGGAATCCTGTGCTCATCTGGTAGCTGCTCTTCCTTATGATGTTTACAACCGCAAAGAGGCTTGTGAAGTAACAGCAGGAAATCCCAGATCATTTTTAAACATCGACCGTCCGGAGACCCAGTTTTCTGATGATGTGGATACGTATGACAGCCGTGTTTATGAAAAGGCAAATCAGATGTTAAAAAGCTGGATCAGCGATGGGACATTACAAAAGGACCCTGCGGAGGCTTACTATATCTATGAACTGATCATGGATGGAAGGAGCCAGACCGGAATCGTGGCCTGCTCCTCCATCGATGATTACGCCGAAGGAATCATCAAAAAGCACGAAAACACGAGAGAACAGAAAGAACTGGACCGCATTCGCCATGTGGATACCACAGATGCCCAGACCGGCCCCATCTTCCTGGCTTACCGCTCAAAGGAAGCCATCAACCGGCTGGTGGCAGAGGTTACGGCAGAACGTCCATTATATGACTTTACTGCTGAGGACGGAGTCACCCACAGGGTATGGCGCATTGCAGAACAGAAGACGGTATGTGAGATCGAAAAAGCATTTCTTGGAATTCCGGCCACCTATATTGCTGATGGCCATCACAGAGCCGCTTCTGCAGTAAAGGTAGGATTTAAGCGCCGGGAAGAGAATCCGGGATATACCGGTAAGGAACCCTTTAACTTTTTCCTTTCCGTTTTATTCCCGGATGACCAGTTGATGATCATGCCCTATAACCGTGTGGTAAAGGATTTAAACGGACTTTCTGAGGAAGCGTATCTAAAGAAGGCGGAAGAGGCATTTCTGGTGGAAGAGATCGGAGAAGAAGCCTATGCTCCTGTTGAAAAGGGAACCTTTGGTATGTATTTGAACCAGAAGTGGTACCGTCTGACCATAAAAGAAGCATATAGATCCAAGGACCCGGTAAAGGGGCTTGATGTTTCCATTCTTCAGGACCAGCTTCTTGCTCCGGTTCTGGGAATCGAAGATCCAAGAACGGATAAGAGAATCGATTTCATCGGCGGAATCCGTGGATTGAAGGAGCTTGAAAAACGGTGCAGAGAGGACATGGCAGTGGCATTTTCCATGGTCCCTACTTCTATTGAGGAGTTGTTTTCTGTAGCCGATGCAGGACTTTTAATGCCTCCCAAATCCACCTGGTTTGAGCCAAAGCTTCGCAGCGGGCTGTTTATTCACCCTCTGTCCCCAATCTGAGATTTTAATAAAAAGGACTGAAGCAGTTACTGCTTCAGTCCTTCTGTTATGGCGGCCTCTGTTTCTTCCGGCACAGGCTGGGGAGGTGTGAAATTCTCCGGGATGCCGGGGTCTCTCATATCATAGACCCGGTTATATTCCTTTGTTTCCTGATTTTTCAGCGTTTCCGAACGGTTCATGGACAGGAATTTTGTCAGCTCATAGCAGCTGACCCAGATCTCATTGTTTCCCTCCTTTTGGGATTCATCAAAAATAAGCTGAAGTCCGAAATGAAGGTGGGACTGGTTGATATTATTGGTATTTTCCGTCCGGCTGTAACCGGTACGGCCCAGATAACCGATAACATCTCCGGCTGTGACGATGCTGCCTTGTTTTAAAGTTTTATGATAAGGGTAATTTTTTCTTAGATGTGCGTAATAATAATACCGTTTCCCGTCAAAACTCCGGATTCCGATCCGCCAGCCGCCGTACTGGTTCCAGCCAAGGGCTTCCACGTATCCGCTTTCCACTGCAATGACCGGAGTTCCCACCTGACCCATCATATCATGCCCCAGATGCTGCCGTTTATAGCCGTAGGACCTTGCTACGCCGAAATCATCAAAATCGCTGTAGGGAAATCCCTTTGCAAGAGGAGAAAAGCCCTTTAATCCGTATTTCTTAACCCATACCTTATCCGGGTCCACGGAGCCGTCTGGAAGCAGGGCAGGCGTTGCATAAAGAGGAGCATTTTCCGAGGGAATCTGAATCTCATAAGTACCTACAAGACCATCAAGAATGGCGCCGTAGGCTTCCCGGTAGTAGGAATAATACTTCATTTTTTCTGTCAGCTCTGCCATGGTCTTCCCTGATAAAAGCTGTTCCGCCAACGCGTCTAAATCCTTGGTGGAATAACGGGAAAAGTCTCCGCCGTATTTGGCGCCCAGATAGGCCAGTAAGTCCACCCAGTTTAAGTGCGGCTCTGACTGGCAGGTATTGACATCATATCGGAATGCTTCCTGCATTGCTTTGGAAGTTACATTGAAATCCACCCATTTAATATACTTTTTTGCATTTGAGGAACTGGCGTTTCCGTCCTGGTTCGTGACCGGAAACGAGAACCTCCCGTTTGGGGATAGGAAAAAAAGAGAAACCAGAAGAAAGGTCAGAATAATGACTTCTATGTAAATAATTTTGTGATGCCGGGATATTTCAGAGTGTTTCAGGCTTTTTTTGAATCGGTTCATAAGTGTTCTCCTTGTCATTCCTTAAGACATACAAGTGAAAAGGGAAAGCAGCTCTTTAAGGCTTTCCCATATAAGATATGCGGAAGGTGTGTAGAATATGACGAAAACAGGAGTCCTCCTTCCAGTTGGAATTTAAAGAGGTTCATGTTATAATTGAAGTATGGAATTGGTATGGAAGAAAAGGATATTATTCTGTACCGGAAAGTGAGGGTTTGAATGAATAATTTTGAGTATTGTGTACCTACAAGAGTGCTATTTGGCCGCGGCACCCACAAAGAGGTCGGAGCAGTGATTAAAGAATACGGGTTTAAAAAGATACTGGTCCATTTTGGCGGCGGCAGTGTGAAAAAGACCGGTCTTCTGGATCAGGTTACGGAATCGTTAAAGGAACATGGAATAGAATATGTGCTGCTTGGCGGAGTAAAACCAAATCCGACCCTTTCCCTTGCAAAGGAAGGAATCGAACTTTGCAGAAAAGAAGGGATTGATTTTATTCTTGCCGTTGGAGGCGGAAGCGTCCTGGATTCCGCAAAGTGCATTGCAGACGGAACCTTAAATCCTGACATTGACCCGTGGAAATTCTTCTTAAAGGAAGCGGTGCCGAAAAAAGCTCTTCCTCACGGTAACATTTTAACCCTGTCCGCATCAGGAAGTGAGACAAGCTTATCCTGTGTCATTACCAATGAGGAGGGAGGTTATAAACGTGGCTTTAACAGTCCGACGCACCGGCCGCTGTTTGCCATCTTAAATCCGGAACTGACTTTTTCCGTCAGCAAGTTTCAGACAGGCTGCGGAACCGTAGATATTATGATGCATACACTGGAGCGGTATTTGGGCGGTACCACAAAGAATACGCCTCTGACAGACCGAATTGCCGAAGGACTGCTGACTTCTGTTATGGAAGCCGGCGCTGTGGCAGATCAAGAGCCTGAGAATTATGATGCAAGAGCTACGCTTATGTGGGCCGGAAGCCTGTCTCATAATGACCTGACCGGACTTGGCAGAGATTATATGATGCAGGTTCACCAGATGGAACATGAGCTTTCCGGGCTTTATCCTTCCATTGCACATGGAGCCGGACTGTCCTCCCTTTTTTGTTCCTGGGCCAGATATGTATGCGAAGCAGATCCTATGCGTTTTGCCCAGCTTGCGGTTCGTGTGCTGCATGTGGATATGAATTTTGAAGATCCTGTAAAAACCGCATTAAACGGAATCAGACGCCTGGAAGAATTCTTTCAGAGTCTTTCCATGCCTGTCAGCTTAAGAGAACTGGATGCAGCCATAAAGGAAGAAGATTTTGAAGTGATGGCGGAGAAATGTTCCTTCCATGGGACCAGGACCCTGCCCGGAATCAAGGTCCTTGGTAAACCGGAGATGATCGACATCTATCGTCTGGCTTTTTAGAAACACCGATGAAAGAGGGGGGCTTTAAGCCCCCTTTTTATATGAAGCATTCTCAAACTCCCATATGGAAAACGGGAGAGAAAATAAAAACAGTTATCAATGATTTGGTTTGATCACTTATAGCAGCCCATTTTACAGATATTTGTTACGAAGGCTTTGTCTTTGTCTTTATCTTTATCCCTGCAAAATGGCTTGTAAATGGATACCATCGTGATCGCATTCTTGGGAGGGCGGGTCATATAGGTGGAATTGCAGATAAAACGGAAATGAATTCCCCCCTTGGTTTCCTGTGTGGCCACCAGATAGGGCTTATAGGTTGTGCCCCTTAACTCTTTGGTTGCATCGTAAAAAATTGCCAGGTCTCTGCAGTTCACATCCCGGTAGGGGGTAAAGTTGTCTGGGCAGCTCATATGAGAAACTCCTTTTCCTTTTCTATTGTTATATCATATGCATGGCAGGGGACGAGGGGCACAACGGGGGCGCTTTATGGGGTAAGGGGAATGATTTCTCCATCATCCGGAACAAAAAGCGTTCCGTTGAAGAAGGGAGTTCCTTCTTTCAGATAGCGTTCTTTCCGGTGAGCCAGGTCTGAATCCTCCGTATGCCAGAGAATCAGATGTTCCGCCTTGAGCTCTTCTGCAAGCTGACAGGCATCCTTTACGGTGCTGTGGTGCTTTTCGTAGGGCTTAAATCTCTCTCTGTCCTCATACAGGCAAAAGGCTTCATGAAGGAGCCAGCTGCAGTCTTTTACGTACGCGGAGCAGGCTTCACGATAAGGCTCGTCCCCGCAGAAGGTAAGGCGTTTTCCGTTTTCCAGCTCTGTGGTAAAACCGTACTGTTCTGCTTTGGTGGAGTGGATATCGAAAAAGGTCACCTCATTTCCAAGGATATTCCGGGTCTCACCGTCGGCAACTGCCTGTAAGCGGATCCGTTTGCCGATCAGCTCATAAAATTTGCCCTGAAGGGTCAGGCGGCAGAGGGTATCAATGACCGGAACCAGTCTTTCGTGGCAGTAAATCTGTAAATCTCCTTCATATTGGTCAGATTTCATTCTGGCTCCTATAAAACGTACCATCCATACCACGCCCAGAATATGGTCTGTATGCTCGTGACTGACAAAGATATGGTGTATGCGGGATAAGTCCACATTCATATCATTTAATATGCCAAGAATCCCATTCCCGCCTCCGGCATCGGTCATAAAATACTCATCGCCCTTTTTTATGGCAAAACAGGTATTATAACAATTGGTTACGGCTGCATTTCCCGTTCCGAAAATATATAATTGTTCCATTGTCTTCTCCTTTTTAAGCAGGGGTTTTATGTTTTCCTAAAATATGGTACTATAAGAAGCGTACAAATGCAACAGTGCATCAGGAGAGGAAGAACTATTATGAGAGATTTAGCATATCTGAAACTGATGGCAAGGGAATATCCGACGATTAAGGCGGCTTCCAGTGAGATCATCAATTTGACGGCCATACAGGGCCTGCCAAAAGGAACTGAGTATTTTTTCAGCGATTTACATGGAGAACATGAAGCTTTTATTCATTTATTAAAGAGTGCTTCCGGTATTATCCGGGAAAAGATCACAGAAACATTCAGCCACATTATGCCTGAAAAAGAGGAAGTAGAGCTGGCGAATTTAATTTATTATCCGGAAAAGGTGTTAAGCCAGCTGGAATGTATCAATGCAGCAGACGATGAGTGGCAGAGAGTGACCATTTACCGCCTGGTCCAGATCTGCAAGGTGGTATCCTCCAAATACACCAGATCCAAGGTGAGAAAAAAGATGCCCGCAGAATTTGCCTATGTCATCGATGAGCTTTTACATGTGGATTATAATGATGATAATAAACGTGTGTATTACAGTGAGATCATTCGTTCCATCATAGACATCCAGGTGGGAGACAAGTTTATTGTGGCACTGTGCGAACTGATCCAGAATTTAACCATTGACTGTCTGCATATCATTGGTGATATTTTTGACCGGGGCCCAAGAGCGGATATGATCATGAACGAACTTCTTCAGTTCCACGATGTGGATATCCAGTGGGGGAATCATGATATTTCCTGGATGGGGGCTGCCACCGGGAATCTGGCATGTATCTGCAATGTGCTGCGCATTGCCATCAGCTATAACAGCTTTGATGTGCTGGAAGACGGCTACGGCATCAATTTAAGACCGTTATCCATGTTCGCAGCAAAGGTCTACCGGGAAGACCCCTGTGAACGGTTCATTCCCCAGATCCTTGATGAGAACATTTATGATGCGGTGGACCCGGGGCTTGCAGCCAAGATGCATAAGGCAATCGCCATCATTCAGTTCAAGGTGGAAGGCCAGATCATCAAACGCCATCCGGAATACGGAATGAATGACAGGATCCTGCTGGAAGCCATTGACTTTCAGCGAGGCGTGGTAACGGTAGAAGGAAAAGAATATCCCATGGTTGATACTTATCTGCCTACGGTAGATCCCAAAGATCCGTTAAAGCTTAATAAGGAAGAGGAAGAACTGCTTCGTACCCTGCAGCTTTCCTTTCTTCATAATGAGCTTCTTCATAAGCATGTCCGTTTCCTGTATTCCCATGGAAGCATGTATAAATGCTATAATTCCAACCTTCTCTACCATGGCTGCATTCCCATGAAGGAAGACGGAAGTTTTGAAGAACTACAGATAGACGATCAGTCTTACTGCGGAAAGGCCCTTATGGATTATCTGGACAAGAAGGTTCAAAATGCCTATTTTATGCCGGAGAATTCCCCGGAGTGTGCAGATGCCAGAGACTTTATGTGGTATTTGTGGTGCGGGGCCAAATCTCCGGTCTATGGGAAAGGGAAGATGACTACCTTTGAACATTATTTCATCGAAGATCCCCAGACTTATAAAGAGCCCATGAACCCGTATTACCGTCTGAGCGTAAAAGAAGAATACTGCAATAAGATTTTGGAAGAGTTCGGTCTTCCAAAGGAAGGCTCCCACATCATCAATGGTCATGTTCCTGTGAAAATAAAGGAAGGGGAATCACCGGTAAAGGCAGGCGGAAAACTGTTCTTGATCGACGGAGGTTTATCAAAAGCCTACCAGTCAAAGACAGGAATTGCCGGATATACCCTTATTTATAACTCCAATCACCTGGCTCTGGCAGAGCATAAGCCGTTTAATCCCGATGAGGAAAGCACTCCCAGAGTTTCCGTAGTGGAAAATGTAAAATCCCGGGTCATGGTGGCAGATACGGACAAGGGAGCAGAACTTGCAGAACGGATTGCAGATTTAAAAGAACTGGTGGCCGCATACCGGGATGGGATCATTAAGGAAAACGTGGATTAGCCCGTAACAAGATGAAATTTTTATAATTTTTTCAGAGAAGGTTTATTTACGAAGCCGCCCCCGGATGGTACAATAGTCGGAGTTATTCACTTAATTGAAGGAGGCTCAGATGAGCAAACAGGAATTTTTGCAGCGTCTAAGGGAAACTTTAACCGGTGAAGTTCCCGGAAACGTGATCGAGGAGAATATAAGGTTTTATGAAGAATATATCAGTTCGGAGGCGGGGAAGGGTTCCGGGGAAGAGGAAATCATTGCTTCCATCGGTGATCCCAGACTGATTGCCAAGACTATCATAGAAGCCAATGAGAACGCTTCGGACCATGGCAAGGCTTATTATGAGTCTTACTCAGAATCCAGAAGGAATGTGTATGAGGACCAGGAAGATTTTGGACGTCAGATCCATTATTTTGACTTGAGTAAATGGTACTGGAAGGCTTTGGCAGTCCTGGTTCTTTTCTTTGTGTTCTTTTTGTCAGTCACGATTCTTACTGGGATCTTCAGTCTTCTGATGCCGCTTTTCGGGCCTCTGCTTTTGGTGCTTCTTATCATCTGGTTTGTAAGAGGAATGAAACGGTAATGTAAAATACTGTTAATAAAGTTGCTTAAATATTACAAAAATATAACGGCATTCATGACGTCAAAACGTCATGGATGCCGTTTTTGCTTGACAATTTTATAATATAATTATATAATCAAAAAGTAACAATTATGTAACATTTAGTTAAAACTTCTCAGGACTGACAGCAATCAAGGAAAACAGGAGAATCGATATGAAGAATAAAATGTGGAAGGCATTTGGACTTTTCGGGCTATTGGCAAGTCTCAGTCTTGTGACACCGGCAGAGACACATGGGGCGGAAATTGCAGTAGAAACCAGCACGACACTTTATGCGAAGATAGATGTGCCTGTTCCTGTTTTGGATACTGCAACGTCTGATGGTACGATCCTTTTAAACGCCGGGGAAGGAAAGACTTATGAGGTAGTGGAACCTCCAAAGGATGGCTATATGAAGATCAGGGTTTCTGACAGACAGGGCTACATAAAAAGCAGTTCTGCAACCTTAATCGAAAAATCTGTGGAAAAGGTGGATAAGTCCGCATTAAAGCGAAAAGAAGTGGTTGATTACGCGCTTCAGTTTGTTGGAGGCCGTTATGTATATGGCGGAGTGAATCCTGAAACCGGAGTCGACTGTTCCGGATTTACCAGATACGTGCTTGGGAAGGCAGCAGGTGTTACTGTCAGCCACAGTTCCAGAACCCAGTCCAAGGAAGGGCAGACCGTAAGCTATCAGAATGCCCGGCCAGGAGACCTGGTATTTTATGGAAGAAATGGATCCATTAACCATGTTGCTTTATATATGGGAGATGGGAAAGTTGTTCATGCATCGACTGAAAAGACCGGTATTATCGTAACAAATGTCATGTATCGCAAGCCTGTGAAATTTGTCAGCGTTTTAAACTGAAAAAAAACGAATTTCGTGCAGTTTTAAATAATACTTGACGAAAAGATAAATTAAATGTATAATAACCGTAATGAATTTAATAATTACGTAACATTTGAAAACCAAAAAGTAAAATTAGGAGCAGATTTCCCGATGATGAAAAAAACATGGAAAACGTTAGGCCTTATGGCTTTTTGCAGCGCAATTGTAATTGCAGGACCTTCAGATGTAAAAGCAGATGTGATTTCAGGACCAGGACTTAGTTATGGCAGCTATTTAGTGACTGTTGATTCGGATAAAGTAACAATCAGTAAAGATGAAGAAGGAACCGAAGCTTTGATGACTGCTTCCAAAGGAACTTCCTTTGAAGTGATGGAAGACATGGGTGGCGGATTGGTCAAGGTGAAAGTAAATGATACATACGGATATTTGCCTCTTAACGGGAATGCGACCGTGACTGAGACAGATGAAGAGACGTTAACAGCTTTGGAGCAGAAGAATAAAGCGGAAGAAGCTGCTGCGGTTGATTTAAGACAGAGTATTGCAAATTACGGATTGCAGTTTGTAGGCGGACGTTATGCATATGGCGGAACGGATCCTCACACCGGTGTGGATTGCTCCGGATTTACAAGATATGTGATGCAGCATGCGGCAGGTATTACAATCAGCCGTTCCTCTGGTGGACAAGCTGCCCAGGGCAAAGCCATCAGCGCGGATCAGATGCGTCCGGGAGATTTGATTTTTTATTCCAGAGGCAGATCCATTAACCACGTTGCCATGTACATTGGTAACGGTCAGGTGGTGCATGCTTCCACATACAGCACAGGTATCAAGACTTCCCCGTGGAATTATCGGACACCTGTGAAAATCGTCAATATTCTTGGCGACTAATGATAAAGCGGACAACCGGATTTTGGATAGGGTATAGACCTTCGGCAGGGATTGCCGAAGGTCTTTTTATGGTATAAGAAGGTTCGTCCTGTACCATAAAAAACCTTCCGGGGAAATCCCGCAAGCGGAATTCTTTCTTGCTTATAAGGTTTGTTTGCAGGAGTCAACGGTCACTTCCAATACTCTTGTCAAAAACGGGCATTTTTTTAACATCATATCATAATGTTCCCCTTCTTTTAAAAATTTTGCAGTTCCTTCTAATAAAAAACCTGTTCCCATGGATTTGTATCCCATAACTTCTTTGCTTCCCAGAGTCAGCTTTACCCTTGGATTCAATTTTACATTTTTTTCGGTTTTTATCATTGCGGCGGCCGGGATTAAGAGTTTATTCCCGTCTGCTATTTCTAAATAACGGTTCCACGTATTGACCACATGGGCTTCGTTCTCTGCAATGCTTACAATGGATACCACACCTTCGTGCTTTAATACTTCAATGAATTTTTCTGAAAACATGAATTTCCTCCTATTTAGCGACATATTATATCGTCGATTAATGTTGTCTATAATTATATTACATTTTTTTCATACATGTGTCAATGCTTTTTCTATAATTGCAGATATTTTTTGTCTTGAATTCATTCCTGTTATCCATTATGATAGATACATATCAGGGTAAAGGAGAATGAATCCATGAGATTTTCAGTTGGAGTTGAGTATGCATTGCATTGTCTGCTTTATATGATAAATATAGAAAAGGACAGATCGGTCGGAATCAGAGATCTGGCCACCTTTCAGGGCATTTCAGAAACCTATTTATCAAAGGTCTATGCAAAGCTTGGAAAATCCGGCCTTATTAAGTCTGTGCCAGGAGTAAAGGGAGGATATGCGTTGGCCCGCGATCCTGGGAATATTACATTTTGGGACGTTGTGGAGGCGGTGGAGGGAAAAGAATCATTCTTTCAATGTGCAGAGATCAGGCAGAATACGGTTTTACTGGATAAAGAGAAGCTGCCCGATTCTCATACGAAATGCCCCTGTCTTATAAAGGTAGTAATGGATGATGCAGAAAAGCAAATGAAGAAATATCTGGAACAGAAAACACTGGCATGGCTGCATCATGAAGTGTATACCAATATTTTATCTGAGGAAATAAGAGAAGCTACGGACCAGTGGTTTCGGAAAGAGTGAATAAAAAGGGAACCAGCCGGGATAGGGGAGCTATCCGGCTGGTTCCGAGGGGAGTATAAATAATTAATAAGGATGAGGAAAATTATCTCCTCATAATAATTATAATATAGCTATAATAAAAATGCAAAGTTATTTTTTGTAAAAGATGTGTTATGAATGTTGATTTAATGATCAATCTTAAACTATCAGGGGTTAGCCCTATAAAATTTTAATGTAGTGATGAGATAAGATATCTTCTGTTTATAAAGGTATAAAGAAAAGAATATATTGTTTTTTGATAAATTTTTATATCAAAATAACCGTATAATCTGTTCGGATTTTGCCATACTAGTTCATGTAACAAAAAACACCAACAGGAGGTATTAATTATGTCTAGAAATAATTACAACGATATGGATAACTCTTCTAGAAATTTCCAGAACAACAACCAGAACAACAGCCAGAACAACAACCAGAACAACAACCAGAACAACAGCCAGAATAACAGCCAGAACAGCAGCCGTAATTCCAGCCAGGACTACAGCCATAATTCCACCCAGGATTACAGCCGTAACTCCAGCCAGGATTACAGCCGTAACTCCAGCCAGGACAACAGCCGTAACTCCAGCCAGGACAACAGCCGTAATTCTAGCCGTAACAAGACTAACTAATCCTCGGGAAAAAAAAGAAGTTAAAAAAAGGCGTGGGAAAGAGACTAAAAGTCCTTTCCCGCGTTTTTTTATGGTATAGGAAAATTCGTCCTATACCATGAACACCCTTTCGGGAGGATTCTTTCTTAATTCAAAATCAGCGTGTCCCTGTGAATTTTCGCAAACTGAAAAAAATGGAATATATTATTACTAGAAAGGACAGGTGATAATATGTTCCAGACGATCCCGATTTGGGAAATCGATAATTATATCGATTACAATGATAATATCATGATCATAGATCTTCGAAATAGACAGTCCTATCGGAAAGCCCATATCAAAGGAGCTGTAAATCTTCCATATGAGGAAATGGACAGCTGGATCAACTCTCTGCAAAAGGATAAACTTCTTATATTCTACTGTGCCAGGGGCGGACAAAGCATGATGATCTGCAGAAGATTAGAGCAATATGGATACCGGGTGCTCAATATTGCCAATGGAATCGCATATTACAGGGGAAAATATATGGTTTGGGGATAGGTAAATTCATTGACAGAAATACCTCCCTGGCCTTAAAATATATCTATTATATACAGAAGGAGAAATAGCTTATGAAATATATGATTGCTTCTGACATTCATGGTTCTGCTTTTTATTGCAGGCTTCTGTTAGATGAATATAAAAAATCTGGTTCTGACAGACTGCTGTTATTGGGAGATATTCTTTATCACGGTCCGAGAAATGATCTTCCCAGGGAATATGACCCGAAGGCGGTGATTTCCATGTTAAATGGATATAAGAACCAGATTTATTGCGTTCGGGGAAACTGTGATACAGAAGTGGACCAGATGGTGCTGGAATTTCCGGTCCTTGCGGATTATGCCCTGCTGGTCATCGAAGGTCTTACGGTCTATGCGACTCACGGCCATATTTTTAATAAGGATCATCTGCCGCCGGTAAAAAAGGGAGATATTCTGCTTCACGGCCATACCCATATCCTGACTGCGGAACGGGAGGGAGATATTACCATATTGAACCCTGGCTCTGTTTCCATACCAAAAGGAGGGAATCCGCCTACCTATGCCATATTGGAGGACCAGACATTCCGCATTCTGGATTTTGAGGGAAATGTGCAAAAAGAAATGAACTTAGGAGAATTCTGTGAAAAAAACATTTGAACTGATTGCCCCCTGCCATTTTGGTATGGAAGCGGTATTAAAAAGAGAAATAACGGATTTAGGATATGATATCACTGCAGTAGAGGATGGAAGAGTGACTTTTATTGGAGATGATGAAGCAATTTGCCGTGCCAATGTATTTCTTCGTACGGCAGAACGTGTTCTTTTAAAGGTGGGGTGCTTTCAGGCCGGAACTTTTGAAGAACTCTTTCAGGGAACAAAGGCCATTGCCTGGGAGGATTATATTCCTCAGGACGGAAAGTTCTGGGTTGCCAAGGCTTCTTCCATTAAAAGTAAACTTTTCAGTCCTTCGGATATCCAGTCTGTCATGAAGAAAGCCATGGTAGAGCGGATGAAGAAGTCCTATGGCGTGGAATGGTTTGAGGAAAAAGGAAGCAGCTATCCGCTTCGTGTGTTCCTTTATAAGGATCAGGTAACGGTTGGGATCGATACCACAGGGGATTCTCTCCACAAGAGAGGCTACCGAACCTTGACCAGCAAAGCCCCCATTACGGAAACCCTGGCAGCAGCTCTTATTATGCTTACACCATGGAACAGGGACCGCATATTGGTGGACCCATTCTGCGGAAGCGGGACATTTGTAATTGAGGCAGCCATGATAGCGGCCAATATGGCACCTGGCATGAACCGTTCCTTTCTTTCCGAAGAATGGAAGAACCTGATTCCAAGAAAATGCTGGTATGATGCCATGGATGAAGCCAATGATCTTCTGGAGAATGATGTAAAGGTGGATATCCAGGGATATGATATTGACCCGGATATTATAAAAGCCGCCAAGTCCAATGCGGAAGCAGCAGGCGTGGACCATATGATCCATTTTCAGCAAAGGCCGGTCAGTGCATTAAGCCATCCGAAAAAATATGGCTTTCTCATAACCAATCCTCCTTACGGAGAGCGGCTGGAAGATAAGAAGGACTTACCGGAGCTGTACCGGCAGATCGGTGAACGGTATAAAGCTTTGGATGCCTGGTCTTTATATATGATAACCGCTTATGAAGATGCAGAAAAGTACATCGGCAGAAAAGCAGATAAAAACCGGAAGATCTATAACGGTATGATGAAAACTTATTTCTATCAGTTTATGGGGCCAAAGCCTCCAAAAAGAAAAACAGGAGATTCGTTTGAAAAATAAAAAATGGATGGCCCTTTTGCTTTTTGTGGTCTGTATTATAACGGGCTGCCAATCCATAAATCCTGTAGGAGAACCTTCAAAGGAAACTGTTATTTCCCGGACAGAAGCAGGCAAGGGGTCCATTGACCCGGAGACTGCCGTTCTTCCGGTTTCCTACGATGGAAGAAAAGAGGGCAGGGTCCCTCCGGTGAAAAATCAGGGAACCCTTGGAACCTGCTGGGCTTTTGCTTCTCTGCAGGCACTGGAAGCCAGTCTGTTACCGGAAGAATCGTTTGATTTCTCCGAAGATCATATGTCCTTAGGCAATGGGTTCTGCATTCCACAGGAAGAGGGCGGGGAATTCACCATGTCCCTGGCTTATCTCCTCTCCTGGAAGGGGCCTGTGCTGGAGTCGGATGATCCCTATGGGGACGGGATATCCCCGGAGGGATTAAAAGCCGTAAAGCACGTCCAGGAGATTCAGCTGATTCCGGGCAAGGACTACGAAAAGATCAAACGGGCGGTGCTTCAGTACGGCGGGGTACAGAGTTCTCTCTATACCTCTATGACGGACGAAAACAGCCGGTCCTCCTCTTATAATGAAGAGGCTTACGCATATTGCTATATCGGTTCCCAGCTGCCGAACCACGATTCTGTGATCATTGGCTGGGATGATGCCTACCCAAAGGAGAATTTTAACGCAGACGTTGGCGGAGACGGAGCCTTTATCTGTTTAAACAGCTGGGGAAAGGGCTTTGGGGATCAGGGATATTATTATGTGTCATATTATGATTCCAATATTGGAATGAATAATCTGGTCTATGCTGCAGTAGAGGATCCGGATAATTACGATCATATTTATCAGTCTGACCTAAGAGGCTGGGTGGGCCAGCTTGGATATGGGAAAGATACGGTGTGGATGTCCAATGTTTATGAGGCAGGGGGCCGTGAAACGCTGTCTGCCGTCGGATTTTATGCTACGGATTCCAGGACTTCCTATGAGATCTATGGAGTGCCTGATGCAAAAAATCAGGATGAAATCATGAATGGAGAAGATGCCGGCCGGAGAATACTTCTGGCAGAAGGCAGCTTTCAAAACGCCGGCTACTATACGGTGCCTGTATCCGATAAATCTACGAAAGCTGTGGAGCTTCATAAGGGGGAGCGGTTTGCAGTTACCGTAAAGATAACCACGCCCAATACGGTTCATCCTGCAGCAATTGAATACGATGCGGGAGATGGCCGCACCTTTGCAGATCTTTCCGATGGAGAAGGTTACATCAGCATTGACGGTGTAACCTGGGAAAGGGTGGAAGAAAAACAAAACTGCAATTTATGCTTAAAGGCGTACACAAAAGACCGTTAGAATTGGGAATTAAGGAGATAACAAATGAACCAGGAGATCATTGTTTTTGCAACCGGCAACGAGGGGAAGATGCGGGAAATCCGTGAGATTTTAAAGGACCTGGGAATGAAGGTATTGTCCATGAAAGAGGCGGGTGTCACCATTGATATTGTGGAAGACGGGTCTACCTTTGGGGAAAATGCAGAGATAAAAGCCAAAGCCGTGTGGAAGAGAACCGGAGGAATCGTACTTGCAGATGATTCCGGCCTGGTGGTGGACTGCTTAAACGGGGAACCGGGAATTTACTCTGCCAGATACATGGGGGAGGATACTTCTTATGTGATCAAAAACCAGAAGATTCTCGACCGGGCAGCCAGAGCATCCGGAGCAGAACGAAGCGCCCGGTTTGTCTGTAATATTGCAGCAGTTCTGCCGGATGGAAGCATTCTTCATACGGAGGAAACCATGGAAGGTTTTTTGGCTGACCGTCCGGCCGGTGTGGATGGATTTGGCTACGATCCTATATTTTATATACCTGAGTTTTCAAAGACGGCAGCAGAGCTTACCATGGAACAGAAAAATAAAATCAGCCACCGTGGAAAGGCATTGGAAGCCATGAAATGGAAGCTTATGGATTTTTACGGGAGGAAGCAGGATGAGAGTACTGATTGTCAGTGATACCCATCGCAAGGACGAGAATCTTTATAAGATTATAAGGGAAAAAGGTCCCTTTGATATGTTGATTCATCTGGGTGATGTGGAAGGCAGTGAAGAAAAGATTGCCGGATGGGCAGGAGAAAACTGCCAGGTCCATATGGTTCTGGGAAATAATGATTTCTTTTCGGAGCTGGACCGGGAAAAGGAAATAAACATCGGAAAATACCGGGTATTGCTTACCCACGGTCATTATTATAATGTTTCTCTTGGGGTGGAACGGCTGGAGCTGGAGGCAAGGGAACGGAATCTGGATATTATCATGTACGGACATACCCACAGGCCCTTTTATGAGGTACATAATGGGGTTATCATTTTAAATCCGGGAAGTTTGTCTTATCCAAGGCAGGAGGGGAGAAAGCCTTCCTATATGGTGATGGAGATCGATGAGAATGGAGAGGGGCATTTTAGTCTTAATTTTTGCGGAGGCTGAGAGGGAAAAGAGCCGGCAGAGGGACACGGCACCAAATCGGTGCGGTCGTGTCCCTCTGCCGGCCTTTTTTCCGGAAACGTGTTGCCGGGGGCGGAAAGATTATTTCCAGCCTTCGGGCAAATATTTCATGGTGTTGTTGATCATGTCGTCGGCCAGGGATTTGATCTCTGCTTCGGTGGCGCGGCCTTTTACCAGAGGGTCGGCGGCGAATGCTTCGTAGACCAGGGTGCGGTCGCAGGTGAGGGCGGCTTTTAAGATGCGCTCGTGGTTGTCGGTGTGTGGGGTGATTAATTCCAGGATGTTTTCCGGAATGGAGCCGGCGATGACCGGTTTGATGCTGTCACGGGCAAAAACGGCATTGGTTTCTACGATGGCATGTTCGGGCAGATTTGGAATCTGTAAGCCGGTGTTTGGGATGTTCACGTTGCTGATGGTGCGCGCAAGACCGCAGAGAGACTTAATTAAAAGGATTCCTTCTTCGCCGGATGGCTTTAACTGGATCTCTTCCTCTCCGTTTACCAGGCGGTGGCTTCGTTCCAGACGTTTTTTTAAGTCCTCTTTTCTCCAGGCGACGGTGGTTAAGCCAAACTTCCAGCTTTTTACGGTTTCAGGGTCTTTTAAATATTCTTCTCCTGGCATGAATTCCGCAAGGTGGCGGTCTCCGGCAGCGGCGATCAGACCGTAGCGGCAAAACAAGTCGAATTTTAAACGGTGGGCGCATTCAAACGTGCTGTTCGCCCAGTTTTTGTCCGGCTCGCTGTAGCCTTCTTCATAGTGGGAATCAATGTAATCACGGTATACGGGGAATAGATCAATTCCTTTATAGGAGGCCTGGTCAAACCAGGTAAAGTGGTTAATACCAAGGACATTTACGTGAATGTCACGGCGGTCCAGGTCTTTTAAGCCCAGCGCTTCTTCACAGATCCCTTTTAAGACCTTCTGAGTGCCGAAGACTTCGTGGCAGCAGCCAAAGGCTTTGATCTGGGGGAATACGTGATAGAGGGTTTTTACGCATAAGGACATGGGATTTGTGTAGTTAATGACCCAGGCCTCCGGAGCGTACTCTTTGATGGCTTCTGCAATGGTTACGAACATGGGAATGGTGCGCAGGGCACGGATCATTCCGCCAGGGCCAGCGGTATCGCCTACGGACTGGTAAATCCCAAGTCTTTCGGGAAGGTGGACGTCAGATTCCATTTCGTCAAAGGTTCCCGGAAGAATGGAAATGACCGCAAAGTCACAGCCGGTCAATGCCTCCTCTAAGGACCCGGACGTTTCATAATTCCATTTTCCAATGGTGTCTTCTCTGCTCGTCAGCTTATTGCCGATGATTTCATTGCTCTTTGAGGCGGACTCGTCAATGTCGTATAAGCGAATGGTTCCGCTTAATGAGTCATCCATGGATAAGTCGGTCATAAAGGTCCAGGCCCAGCCTCTGGAGCCGCCGCCGATATAGGCGATCTTTAAATCTGTGACTTTGTTGTCAGCGTATTTCATAAGGGGTTCCTCCTGTAATATAAATATATTTTAGGTGTTTCCTTGTGCTCTATATTGCATATTATAATGTATTATAGTATTATAATGCTAATATAATCGGTTCTTTTTTTTATATAATCATACTTTTGGCTACAAACATGGAGGTCGGAATGGAAAAAACAGTTTTTTCAGAAAGCATGGAGGGAATCGTCATTGATGAAGTGGTCCGGGATCAGGAATATTCCATGACCATGAAGCATTTTCATGACACGTATGAGCTGTATTTTCTCCTGGAAGGAGAGCGGTATTACTTCATTGAAAAGGAGACTTATTATGTGAAGACCGGAGACCTGGTTCTGGTAAACAGGGAGCAGGTCCACAAAACGAGCCAGGCGGGATGTAAAACCCATGACCGGATTCTTCTTCAGCTGAGCCAAAGAGTTTTAGAGCCGTGGCTGAAAAGTGCCGGTATGTATTCTCTGGAAAAGATATTTGGGGATTATTATGGAGTCATAAAACTTTCAGATACCGAATGGGAGGAGATGAAAAATCTTTTGCTTGGAATCAGGAATGAGCTGGAACACCGCGCAGATAAGTATGAGCTTATGGTCCGGTTCATGCTGTCTCAGATTCTTTTGATAATCTGCCGTAACAGGAAGAGGAATGTGGTCAAAGAGATGCCTCCTACGGTGCAGACAGCCAAACACGGGAAGGTTCATGAGGTGGCGGAATATTTAACGGTTCATTGTGAGACCGGGGAAAGCCTGGAGGCGCTTGCGGAGCGGTTCTTTATCAGCAAATCCTATTTAAGCAGGATATTCAGGGAAGTGACCAGCTTTTCCGTCAACGAATACCGGAATCTGGCCAGAGTCAGAAAAGCCAGGGAGCTTTTGGCAAACAGTGATTATTCCATTACTGAGATTTCCGATATCCTCGGGTTTGAAAGTGTGACTTATTTTGAAAGGATTTTCAAAAAACATGCAGCTGCAACACCGTCAGGATACCGGAAAGCGTTTCAATTGGCAAAGTGACAAAGCTCCTGTTCTAAGCAGAATTAGCAGAACTTTTTCTTGCCAGCTCATGAAAATACTGACTGATACGAAGGACGGTATCATAATCTTTTTCTTTATCCAGGAACTTGCAGGGCTTTCCTTCAACCATTCCATTGTAGGTAAGCACCTCTTCAATATTTCCCAATTGATTATAAAGTCTGCGCAGCGCAGCACTTTCTTTATCCTCCGGGTTTTTTAAAGAGATTCCATAGTAGAATCCAAGGGCAGTACCGAATTCAAGAAGCGGAGAGGAACTTTTCATAGAACGCACCATGGACATGGTTCCCAGTATCCGTTCGTTATGCTGAAGCTTTCGGATGGGATCCCGTCCTACCCGGTCTACAGGGTCTTTGAAAGAAAAGCGGCAGCGTTTTATAAAGTTTTTTGTAAAACCGTTGATATAATCTTCATAATCAGGATTTTTCTCTAACAAGGCAGGCTTGATTTCTTCTTCCATAAGTTTGGTTACGAAGTCAAGGATTCGTTCGTCTCCCATTCCCTGCCCGATGGTCTTGTATCCTAAAAGAGAAGAATACCAGGCAATCATGGCATGGGTGCCGTTGGAAAGGCGGTTTTTAATTATCTGCATCTGTCCGATGTCTTCCATCACCTTGATCTGCCGAAGATGATGCAGAAGCGGACTGTTCCCCCCGGCGTAGAGGGTCATGTCAGGCTCGCTGTTAAACAGCACAAGACTGACTTTGGAAAGCTCTGTCTGTATGACAGAGATGTCTTTTAGTATCCGAGTGATCCCTTTTAAACTGATGGCCGGTTTATTGATATTTACAGTATCCGGGACTGTTTCTTTTAAAGTATTCAACTTTCGCTGTATCTGCTTTAAAAGCTCCTCCTTCGGATAGGCAGAAACCATCCGGTTCACTACTGTTTCGCAAAAATAATTATCCTCAAGAATCTCATCGGCGGTTTCTCTGGGAGCCAGCTCCAGGAGTGCTTTTTTTATCTGTTTTTTTACAAAGGAAGCGGCATGAACCTTATTCAGTATGATCAAGATGGTCAGTGGTTCCCGCCCTGCTGCTTTTCGGGCCAGAAGCCCTTTGGCTGTCATTACCGCCTGTTGTTTCACTGCACTTTCCGGGATGCATAAGGCCATAATATCCGCTTCTAGGTACATGGATACCATTTGCTCTTCCTCATCCATATCGATCAGGGAAACATTGCGGATGGTCTGTTCATAGGCAAGGCTCTCATAGTTGACCTGATAGGAATGGAATGCATTTACCATATTCCTTAATTCTGAATTTCTGGTAGCACCGATGATTTTTCCAGGCCTAGTATAGCCATCCCAGTGGGAGAATATCTGGGCAATATATCCGCCTCCAATGGCACCGAAGCCGTGGATTCCGGCAGTAAGAAGGTTATCGTTTTGTGGGAAATGTTCGTTTAGAGTGGGAACAGGATAATTCTTTGTATAGAGTTGCAGATGCTGTAGAAATTCGTTCATACTGTTATAGCACAACCAGGCTTTTTCCTTAATATCCGGACGGGCTTCTTTGATATCCCTGATATAGATTGGCTGACCTCCTGCGGAAGATGCCGCTAACAGGCCGTTTTCAGAATCTTCAAAGATCATGCAGGTATCCGGCTGGCAGTTGATGCCTGCGGCTGCTTTTAAAAAGATCTGTGGGTCCGGCTTTCCTTTGTCTACTTCATCACCGCAGACCACCACATCAAAGTATTTAAAAACATCTGCATCTCTTAAGTATTCTTCTGCAATGGCTCTTTTGCTGGAGGTGGCAACTGCAAGCAAAATTTCATTGCGCTTAAGACGTTCCAGAACTTCAATCAGTCCGTTTTTGACAGGAACGCCGTGTTTCTTTACATAGGATAGTTCCAGTTCGTCGGCTCGTTTGCGGATTTCCTCGTAGGGATAATCGGGACCGAATGCTTCTTTCGCCAAGCGCTTTGCAGAAACAGAACTGAGCCCCAGAGAGTCTAACAGCAGTTTGTCAGGTATGGTTTCTCCATATAGTTCCAGAGATGCTTCTTTTAAGGTCTTCATTCTGAGCCGTTCTGTATCAAACATGGTGCCATCCATATCAAAAATTGCAGCTGTAATATCTTTGTCTATTAACTTCATCACGTGTTCCTCCTTTTTCAGACTTTGAATAGAATCATTATTTTATGTTACAAGATAAGGTGGCCGCTGTCAAATTTGAACTGAATTTTCCTCTTTCAGCAAAAGTCAATTATACCAAGAATCTGTGTGCTTTTTTTCGGGCAGAAGTCGTATATAGATTTGCTTTTGTATATTTTCAGCGGGTTTATTGTGCAATCTGCTGTTTTTCGGTTTTTTTGGTTTTTTATTGATTTATAAGCCCAAAATACCTTTTATTAAAGCAGAACAGGAACATATTTCAATTGAAAATATGTTCCTGAGCATTTGAAAATTTCGGTTTTTTTGGTTATTTTTCCAGTGCCTCGCACAATGCGGTCAGAGCCAGAGCCTGTCCGTAGGCCATCGGCATGATTAATATATTCTTATAATGATCGGCTGTCATACCGATGCCGGTTCCCGCAGATACATTTAAAACCGTTCCGTCTTCAGATATATTCTCGCAGATTGCAGCGATAGCCCGGTCAGCGGCTGCCTGGAAGGACTCATTAAGAATACCGGCTTTTACGCCTCTTAACAGCCCGGCAGCGATGGCTGCAGAGCCGGAAACCTCTTCGTAGCTGGTATCATCGGTAAGAACGGTGTGCCAGAGTCCGGACGGAGCCTGAAGTTTTAAAAGTGCCTCAGCCTGGGACTTAAAGGTATCAATGAAAAAGGTCCTTACGCCTTCGTTCAGTTCCTCTTTGCAATTGTCAAGGTATTCCATGATGCCGTAGGTGAACCAGGAGTTTCCTCTGCACCAGAAAATGCCTCCGAAGTTATCCATTTTATCAAAGCGGAAGCCATGATGGAAGAGTCCGGTCTTTTTATCAAACAGATATTTGATATGAACCAGGAACTGATGGATGGCTTCATTCTTCCAGTCCTGCCTGCCAGACTGGTTGGCCATGTTATTTAAGAAAAGAACTGACATGAACAGAGTGTCCACCCAGAGCTGGCCTTCGTTTAATGATACTCCATTCCTGTCTCCGATGGCACTGGTCACATGCTGGAAGCCGTTATCCGGGGTTTTTGGAAGTTCATTCATGAGCCAGTCCGCCCGTTTCTCGCAAAGCTCTTTAAAATCTCCGGATTTTGTCAGGCTTTCATACAGATAGGACAGGGGGAGAAACGGGGCAGTGGTATTGATGTTTTTGGAAGGAAGTCCTTTATCCACATGTCCGCTGTACCATTTTTCAAAAAAGGGAAGATAGCGGCCGTCTTCATAAAAATCCTGAAGTTTATAGAGCCCGTATAAACCGACTCCCTGTGGCCAGTCCCATTCTTCAATACCGAAATCTCTCTGGATAATGCCCTTTTTTGTATCGGTACGGCTGACGGTCCGGTCTTTGTCGTAATCGCTGCCTCCTAAATTCATGAGTTTTTCCACCACTAAGTGGATTTTTTCAAGTAACTGTTCATTTGACATCATAATTTTTCTCCTTTTGTTCTTGTTTCATGTTTGGTTTTGTACTTTTCAATATATTCGGTCGGCGGAAGGCCGGTATACCGCTTAAATACCTGACTGAAGTACTGAGGATTGCTGCCAAAGCCTACCTGGCGGGCAATGTGCTTCACGTTGTCATTCTGATAGAAGGTCATCAAACGAATAGCTTCTTCCATTCTTTCCTTGTTCAGGTAGTCGGAAAAGCGCATGCCTTCTTCTTTTATGAATTGCTTGCTTAAGTATCCCACGCTTACGAACAGATAATTCTCTGCCAGCCACTTTAATGACAGATTCTCAGAATCCAGGTGTTCTTTGATATAGGATTTTAAATGAGCGATGTTGGAGCTGTTTTTGCAGGAGCTGGTTTCTGGTGCCTTCTGGACCATGACCACCAGCAGAAGCTTTCGTATGTCATTGACCGAATTGCAGGAATAAAGGCGTCTGAAAAAATCACAGGCAACATCCGTTGGCAGCTTTTCCTGCTCCATTCCGCTTTGAAGAAACAGGCCCAGGGCCAGGTTTCTGGCACTGGAGATGGGCATGGAATCCATGAAGACCGAGTCCAGGAGTTTTGCGGCCTGAACTGTGTTTTCTGCAGAAGTAATGGAGTTTTCCAATTGGCTGATCATCCACGGAGAAGCGATATGGTTCTTGATTTCGTGGAAACGGTCGCCTTCTCCAAGGATCAGGATTCTTTCAAAACGCGAGATCTTTGAAAGAATTGTCTGAAACAGTTCCTCCGGAGATTCCTTATGGATAAACTCGGTTTCAAAGGTGACGGACTGGCCGGGATATTTCAGTTTAATGATCTGCCGGTTCATCTCTTCCTGAAGGGCGAGCGTGGATGCAGGAAAAACCAGCACTGCTGTATTTTTTACATACAGAATGGAAAACTGGAGCGGGATTTTGGCCGAATCCAGAAGTCTTTTGATATCGGTGACAAAGTTTTTTAAATAGCCTTCTTCCACAAAAGAGCAGATACAGGCATAGAGGCAGTCTTTGGGAAAGGATAAAAATCCCTGGTATTTGCGGAACACCGGAGAAAACGAGTCCTGGTGTTCCAGCGCTTCCATAATAAAGCTCTGTTCCAGCGGAACGTGCAGGGTTCTAAGAAAATTTTTCTGCTGGAGTCTCCGGTTTTCCTCCTCCATCAGCCTTTCTTTTCGAATGGAAATCAGTGATTCGATCAGTTCATTTTTATCTGTCGGCTTTAGCAGGTAGTAACGGACGCCGTATTTCATTGCCTGTTTGGCATATTCAAAATCATTATATCCGGAAAGCAGGACAAAGGTGATTCTGGAATCCGATTTTATGGAACGGTCGATTAGATCCAGACCGTTTAAAAGGGGCATGCGGATATCCGTGATCACCACATCAGGGTATTCGTCGCAGATAATATCATAGGCTTCCATGCCGTTTTTCGCCGCAGCGATCAGCTCATAGCCGATAGATTGGTAATCAATCATTTGAGAGAGTGCTTCTCTTATAATCTGTTCATCATCTACAATCATCAGTCTCAGCATATCATTCCTCCTGTTCCTTGGGAATGGACAGCATGACCACTGCCTTTCCGTCTTCATTGTAAAACTTCAATCCGTAATGATCTCCGTAAAGCAGCCTTAACCGGGAATTGATGTTTAAAAGCCCTACGCCGGAGCCCTGGGGCGTTATTTCCTTATTCTCTATTTTCTGCAGCAGATCTTTTTCAAACCGGGAACCGGTATTGGTGACTTTAATCTGATAATCCCTGTCCATCTCTTCAATGATGACCCGTATGCGGCACATCTCGTCCGTGTCCTCCATGGCATGTTTTAAAGCATTTTCCACCAGAGGCTGGATACAAAGCTTTGGCACGAAAATCCGGGAAATATTATCAGGGGTCTCCAGTTCAAAGTGGAGCCTGTCTTTAAAGCGGATCTGCTGGATCTGGATATAATTATCCAGCACTTTTAATTCTTCTGACAATGGAATAATATCCTTTTGGTCTGCAATGGAAGCCCGGAATAAATTCCCCAGAGAGCGGACCATGACAGAGATGTCATCGGCCCCGTATTTTTGAGCCATCCAGTTGATGGTGTCCAGCGTGTTGTATAAAAAGTGGGGATTGATCTGCTGCTGGAGCATCTTGATGGCAGAATCTCTGACAAGAAGCTGTTTGTCGTAATTTTCATCCCTGAGGACCTTTACGCTGTGAGTCATCTCATCAAAGCTGCGGTGAAGTTGTCCGATTTCATCCTGGCGGTTTTCATAATCGTAGCATTTCACATTACAGGCAGGAAGTTCCCCGCTTCCAAAGCACTGTATCTTTTCTATCAGATAATCCAGATGACGGAAAATATGGCGGAAAATCAGATTCACGCATACGGCAGTGGACAAAACAATGCAGAGAGTAAAAAGAAAAATCTGCATGCTGATCAGCCGGATCCTGTAAAATAACGGGTCATAATCCCGGAAATAGAGGTAATCCCAGCCCACATAAGGCACATGTCCGCTGATGATAAATTCTTTATTGCCGCTTAAGGTGGCGATGGAATAGGAATTTCCAGCTTTTTTGTTTTCCGTGATCAGCTGAATACAGTATTCATCGTGAAAGGGTTTTGCAGGATAGATCCGCTTATCCCCGTTCATCAGGATGAACATGGAATTTTCTGCAAGGCTGCCGGAATTATTTAAGCCATCTTCAATCATTTTATCCATATCCACCGTGATGTAAAGCTCCCCAAGCTTCTTTAAGCTTAAATACTTCAGCTTTAAAATCTGTCTGGCGCATACCGTATTGGGACCGGGTTCGATGCTGGCTGACCAGACGGACCTTCCTTTTAAGGACTCCAGATTCTTATCCAGTTCTTTGGTGTTGAATTTTAAAATCTCGTCAGAGCTTCCCATACAGATGTTTGTTCCGTCAGACAGTATAATGTTGATGGATTTAATGTAACTGCTGCGGTAAATATAGGAGTAAAGCTGCTGGTAGATATCCCGGCGGGCCAGGGAACGGCGGTTGCTGTAAGGGTTCTCTGAGAGGAACGTTAAGTTGTTTTGTATGACCTGGTCCCCGATTAAGTTGTCCGATACATTTTCCACCATCTGCATCTCCGATTCCAGATAAGTGGTCACATGGTTCAGGGAATTCGCATTGGTACGGTAAAGTTCTTCGTTATACCGGGCGGTGAGTATCTTAATGCTGAGAACAAAGGTGATGCAAAGTGCCAGCATCGCCAGCAGAAATACAGTGAGAATCTTCTTATATAAAGACAGGTTGTTAAACCATATGGTGCACTGACTCATAGACATACATCCTTTCTTCCTAAATGTATTATATAGTAAAAGTGTAAAAAAATAAATTGTAAAAAGCTAAAAAACAATAAAAAGCTGTTTTTTTAACCACAAAAAGCCATATTTTAACTTTACCGTTGTGCATATTTGACATATGATATGGGTATCATATTTAAATCAAAAGGGAGGTTTTATAATGAGAAGAAGATTTTTAGCAACAGCACTTGCTGCACTTTTAGCAGCAGCATCTTTAGCTGGATGCGGTTCCAAATCACAGGGTACTGATACCCAGACAACCGGTGCCTCAAGCGCAGCCGAGACTGGAAGTACAGGATCAGATACCCAGGCAGCATCCGGAGACAAGATTACTTTAAATCTCACCTGGTGGGGGAACCAGACGAGAAATGATGTTACAAAAAAAGCAGCAGATCTGTACATGAGCCAGAATCCCAATGTGGATATCAAGGTGGAATTTACCGACTGGTCCGGTTACTGGGATAAGCTTTCCGCAATGGCCGCAGGCGGCAATATGCCAGATATCATACAGATGGATTATTCCTATTTGAATCAGTACCAGAAGAGCGGACAGCTTGCTGATTTATCGGAATTTATCTCCAACGGCATCATTGATACCTCAAAGATCCCTGAGAGCATTATTGAAAGTGGTTCCATTGACGGCAAATGCTATGCAATCAGCTTGGGAAGCAATGCTCCGATGATGGTTTATGACAAGGCAATTGTTGAAAAAGCAGGAGTTACCATACCGGAACAGCCGACGATTGAGGAATTATACGACATTTCCAAGACAATATACGAAAAGACCGGAACCAAAACTTATTTTGACGGCGGTATCAACATGATGCAGATCATTGCAAGAACCAATGATTCCCATCTGTTTGATGAGTTAAAGGATGGCAAGGAAGATTCCATGAAGCTTCATTTTGCCAATGTTGAGAAATTTGCAAAAGCGGAATTCAGCATTTCCGCAGACCTTCTTGCAGAGAAAAACCCTGATGTTGTGGAGACAAAGCCCATTATTGATGGTACCACATGGAATGACTTTTCATACTCAAACCAGTATATCAGTATTTCAAGCACAGCAGGAAGAGATTTAGGCATTACCATGTATCCGACCACTAAGGATGCAAAATCCCAGCCAATGTTTTTGAAACCAAGCCAGTTCTTCTCCATTTCTGAATCTTCCAAGAATAAAGAAGAAGCAGCGAAGTTTATTGACTGGTTCGTAAACAGCACAGAAGCAAATGACATTCTTCTTGCGGAAAGAGGAATTCCGATCAACACAGCCGTAGCTGATGAAATCAAGCCAAAGACAGATGCGGTTGCACAGAACGTATTTGATTTCATTGCAAAGGTTTCTGAAATTGCAACACCAATCGATGCGCCAGATCCTGCAGGTAAGGGAGAGGTAGAAGCATTAGGAAAAACCGTGGTAGAAGCAATCCGATATGGTGATGCGACCGGTGATGATGCAACCGCTCAGTTCGTGCCGGAAGCCAAGCGCATCCTGGAAGAAGCAGCAAAATAGCAGTTAGACATACTGGAGGGGATAAGATGAAGAACAATCAAATGACCCCCAAAAGAAAAGAATCATTGGCTCAGATATTAAATAAACCGAAGGTTGCAGGATATGTATTTATCCTGCCCTTCATTATAGGATTTTTAGCCTTCCTGGCCATTCCAATGATTTTATCTTTAGGGTTTTCATTCACCAGATACAACATTTTGGAGTCACCGGTTTTTATAGGTCTGGAAAATTACAAGACCATGTTTACCGCAGATACTAAGTTCTGGAGGGTATTCGGCGTAACCATGTATTATGTTCTGTTTTCGGTTCCTCTCCGGCTGCTCATGGCTCTTGCAGTTGCCATGCTGCTAGTAAGGAGTACAAAATTATCCGGATTTTACAGGGCAGTTTATTATTTGCCTTCCATCATTGGTTCCAGCGTTGCAGTCGCCATTCTCTGGAAGCGGATGTTTGCCAGTGACGGTGTGATCAATGCACTTTTGATGATCGTAGGTCTTCCTTCTGACATCGCCTGGCTTGGAAGAACAGATACAGCCATCTGGACGCTGATCATACTTGCCATCTGGCAGTTTGGTTCCTCGATGCTTATATTTTTATCCGGTTTAAAGCAGATTCCGGTCAGCCTTTATGAGGCAGCCACCGTAGACGGTGCCAATGGAATCCAGCGGTTCTTTAAGATCACGCTTCCCATGCTGACACCAAGCATCTTCTTTAACCTGATCAACCAGTTGATCAACGGATTTATGGCATTCACCCAAAGTTACATTATCACTCAGGGAAAGCCCAGAGACACGACGCTGTTCTATACCGTATACATGTACCAGAATTCCTTTACGTACAATAAGCTCGGCTATGGTTGTGCGATGGCCTGGTTCATGGTATTCGTAGTGGGTCTTTTGACCCTGGTACTGTTCAAGACCCAGAAAAAGTGGGTATATTACGAAGCAGAAGGGTGATGAATTATGAAGACAGGATATAAAGAAAAAAGAACTGCCATCACAGTCATATATCATATATTTACCTTTTTCTTCGCATGTGTTATGATATATCCGCTTGTATGGATGGTAATGAGTTCCTTTAAAAATACCAATGAGATATTCCGTACTGCTGCCAGCCTTATTCCTGAAACATTTTCCTTTACCAATTATCATGTCGGCTGGAAGGGATTTGCAGGTTACGGTTTTGCAACCTTTTTTAAGAATTCCTTTATCATTGCAGGTCTTTCTACCGTCGGGGCAGTCATATCATCTGCCGTCATCGGTTATGGATTTTCACGCATTGATTTTAAGTTTAAAGGTTTTTGGTTCGCATGTATGCTGCTTTCCATGATGCTTCCGTTCCAGGTCATCATGATCCCTCAGTACATTATCTTTAATCAGATCGGCTGGGTAGGCAGTTATCTTCCGATCATTGTACCGCAGTTTTTCGGTCAGGGCTTTTTCATTTTCTTAAATATACAGTTTATAAAAGGAATTCCCATGGACTTAGATGAGGCTGCCAGAATGGATGGCTGTTCCATATATTCCATCTTTGTACGGATTATATTACCGCTCATAAAACCATCACTGGTTACAAGCGCGATTTTCTCCTTCATGTGGAGATGGGATGATTTCCTTGCTGCCTTGCTCTACTTAAGTGATCCGTTAAAATATCCGGTCAGCTATGCTCTTAAAATGTTTTCGGATCCTACCGCAGGTTCTGACTGGGGTGCAATGTTTGCAATGGCAACCTTATCCCTGATTCCTATTTTTGTGATTTTTCTGACCATGCAGAAGTACCTGGTAGAAGGAATCGCCTCCACAGGAATTAAGGGCTAATGACGGCTTTTTAGGCGGGAGACCAGCTTTGTGCGGTTTCCCGCCTTTTTAAAATATACAAAGAAGGCGGAGTGTGATATGAATCCTATTAGAAACAGATTAAAGGCAGCAGCAGATTCATTGAAAGAGCTGTGCTACTCAGACTTAAAAAGTGCCGGACAAGTAAGGGTAAGTCTGGGAGATTATGAATTCGGGGAATACTTTGACAGCAGCACCCTTACATGGTCAGCCTTTGAAAGGGACGAGACCTGGGGCGGAACTGACCGCCATTACTGGTTTGTAACCTCTGTTACCATACCGGCTGATGATAAAGGCGCACAGGTAAGGGCCATATTAAATACGGGAGCTACGGATATCTGGAATACCGATAATCCTCAGGTCATGGTCTATCTTAATGGAAAGCTTTCCGGCACCATGGATATGAACCATCAGGATTTTATCCTGACAGAAGAAGCAAAAGGAGGAGAACACTTTGAACTGGCGTTTTACGCTTATTCAAACAGTCCCGGACTTACCAACTTCTTTCACCTGGAGATTGGAAAATATCTTGAAGATGTTGCAAAATTTTATTACGATTTTCTCGTTCCCTTTGAGGCTGCCGATCTTTTGGAGGAGGAAGATCTGGAACGGATCGACACCTTTAAGACACTGAATGAGGCACTGAATCTGGTTGATTTTCAGCGGCCCGGTTCCGAAGCATTCCGCTTATCGGTAAGAGAAGCGGATGAGTGGCTCATGGAAAACTATTATAAGAACCGCCCGGCTCATCCGGTGACTGTCCACAGCATTGGCCACACTCATATTGATGTGGCATGGAAATGGCCGTTGAAGCAGACAAGACAGAAGACGGTCAGAAGCTTTCAGACCGTTTTAAGCCTGATGGAGCGCTATCCGGAATATAAATTTATGTCAAGTCAGCCCCAGCTTTACCAGTTTGTCAAAGAGGAAGCTCCCGAACTGTTTGAAAAGATCAGGGAGAAGATCAAGGAAGGCCGGTGGGAGACAGAAGGAGCCATGTGGCTGGAACCGGACTGTAATCTGGCTTCCGGTGAATCCCTGATCCGCCATATTCTTTATGGAAGAAGATTCTTTGAAAAAGAGCTTGGCGGTCCGGTCAATGAAGTGCTGTGGCTTCCTGACGTATTTGGTTACAGCGCTGCCATCCCTCAGATCATGAAGCAGTCCGGTCTGACCTATTTTATGACCACCAAACTTGGCTGGAACGAATTCAACCGGTTTCCCAATGATGTGTTCCGCTGGAGAGGAATTGACGGAAGTGAAGTGCTCACTTACTTAATCAGCACCAGAGATTACTTAAAAAAGAATGAGACGGAAAAGAACTTCAGCACCACTTATAATGGAAGACAGGATGCCAGCCAGATCATGGGAACCTGGCAGAGGTTCTCAAACAAGGATGTAAGCAAAGACGTGCTGACCTGTTACGGTTACGGGGACGGAGGCGGCGGTCCCACCGAAGAGATGTTAGAGCAGAGCCGGCGTCTGGAACGGAGCGTCGCCCGTGCGCCCCGGACAAAGCAGACCTTTGTAAAGGACTTTTTCCATTTATTAGAGGAGCGCATGGACCAGAAGCAGCTTCCGGTCTGGGATGGGGAATTATATCTGGAAACCCACCGGGGAACCTATACTTCCATGGCAAAGAATAAGAAATACAACCGGACCTGCGAGTTTTTAAATGGGGACGCAGAATTTTATTCCGTTCTTGATCTGCTCCTGACAAAAGACCCGGAGTATCCGTCAGAAGCTTTGGAAAAGAACTGGAAACTTCTTCTTTTGAACCAGTTCCACGATATTCTTCCAGGCTCTTCCATCAAGGAAGTGTATGAGGATTCCAGTCTTCAATATGAACAGATCATACAGTCAGACCGTGAGATCATCGACTCCCGGATCACCCGTCTGCTTTCGTCTGCCGGCTTTGAACGGACAAAAGAGAACGGAAATGCACTTGCAGTATGGAATCCATTAAGTTTTAAACGAACCGGTATCGTAGAACTAGACCATCCGGTGAAAAATCCTGGACTTTTGTCCCAGGAGACGGCGGAAGGCGGAGTCATTTATCTGGCAGAGCATGTGCCTTCTAAGGGATATCAGGTGTTTTTGGAAGGAACTGTTACCAAAAATGCGGATGAAACCGGCGTATTTTTAACATTTGATTCTGATGGGGCAGGAAGACCGGTCAGACTTTTGACCAGCTATTATGAAGTGGAATTGGGCCCCGATGGAACGCTGACCAGGCTTTATGACCGGAAGGAAGAGAGAAGCCTGCTGAAAGAAGGAACAAAAGGCAATGAGCTTCTTGTATTTGAAGACCGGCCCTTAGAGTTTAATGCATGGAACATTGACGCAGCCTATAAGGAAAAGGTATGGCAGATCGACCAGGTATCAGAAGTCCGTCTTTTGGAGAATGGCCCGGTGAGAGGCTCGGTTCTCATAAAAAAACGGTTCTTGGATTCGGAAGTGGAGCAAAGGATCTGCTTTTATAAACACACAGCAAGAATTGATTTTAAGACCCGCATTAACTGGAACGAGCATCAGATGCTTTTAAAAGCGGCATTTCCCCTGGATATTCTTTGCAAAGAAGCCAATTATGACATACAGTTCGGCAATGTGAGCCGTTCCACTCATGAGAATACTACCTGGGATCAGGCCAGATTTGAAGTATGTGCCCACAAATGGGCAGATATCTCAGAACCGGGATACGGTGCGGCCCTGTTAAATGACTGTAAGTACGGGTATGACGTTCATGATTCCGTGATTCGTCTGACTCTGTTGAAATCAGGCATTTTCCCCAATCCGGATGCAGACCAGGGAGAGCACACCTTTACCTATTCCCTGTATCCTCACAAAGGAGATTTCCGTACAGGCGGTGTTGTGAGAGAGGCTTATGATCTAAACTGCCCCATGCAGGCGACTGCCGTATCAGGGAATCAGCCGGTTTCCTATTCATTCCTTTCCATTGAAGAAGAAAACGTACTGGCAGATACTGTGAAATATGCAGAAGATGGAGATGGAATTATTGTCCGTATGTACGAAACTTATGGAATGCGTACCAATGCTCATGTAACAATTGCAGAAAACGGAGCATCTGCAATTGTGGAATGTACCTGCATGGAAGAAGAGAAAGAAGCCTTATCTCATGAAAACGGAACGCTTGTAATTACACTGAAACCTTATGAAATAAAAACCATAAAGTTAAAAAGGCAGGAGCTGAAACAGTGATTATTGGGAGATTAAAAGTAAATCATATGACCAACCCGCTGGGGTACTGGATGGGGACACCGGTTTTTTCCTGGGTAGTCCTTGCATCCACGGGGAAACGTCAAAAAAAGGCCAGGATTCTGGTGGCAGCAGATGAACAGATGGAGCAGATTCTTTATGATACCGGAGAAAAGGAAGAATTAGACAGCCTTGGAACTGTGGCTGATATAACCTTAAAGCCGCGGACCCGGTATTACTGGAATGTGGAGGTATGGGCTGACGACGGAGATCACGGCGTCAGCGAGACTGCCTGGTTTGAAAGCGGAAAGCAAAAGGAACCGTGGATTGCCAAGTGGATCGAAGCACCCTTTGATAAAGACATTCATCCCTGCTTTCAAAAGAAATTCAATCTAAAAGAAGAAGTCTTATCTGCAAGAGCCTATGTCTGCGGTCTGGGACTCTACGAGCTTTCTGTCAATGGAAAAAAGGCAGGAGAGGAGTATCTGATGCCAGGCTACTATGATTACGAAAACTGGCTTCAATATCAGACCTATGATGTGACCTCTTTGCTGAAAAAGGGAGAAAATGATCTGAATGCCATGCTGGGCAATGGCTGGTACAAAGGAAGATTTGGTTTTGTTCCGGACATGAAAGAGCTGTACGGTGACCGGATGAAGTGGATTTGTGAGCTTCATATCACCCTGGCCGATCAAAGCGTGGTTCAAATCTGTACAGACGAGAGCTTTACCTGTAAAAAGTCACCGGTTCTGGAAAGCAGTATCTATAATGGAGAGTGGTACGATGCCAATCAGAATCCGGAATATACGGAAGACAGTATTTCTGCTATTTTAGCAAAAGTGCCCAAACCCCCTTTAAGGGAGCGGTTAAGCCCGCCTCTGGTTATCAAAGAGCGCATTTCTCCGGTAAAGCTGATCACCAATGAAGAAGGGGAGCAGATTCTTGATTTCGGACAGGAGATAACCGGCTGGGTAGAGTTTCCGTGCGGTGCTGAAAAGGGAAAAGAAGTCCATTTAAGATATGGTGAGATCCTTCAGAATGGGAAATTTTACCGGGACAATTTAAGGACCGCAAAAGCAGAATACCGGTATATCTCTGATGGAAAGCAGGCATGGGTCCGCCCCCTTTTTACCTATTACGGATTCCGGTATGTAAAGGTTACCGGACTGTCGGAAAAGGAGATGATGGAAGCCGTAGGCTGTGTGATCCATTCCGATCTGGAAGAGACCGGATTTATCAAGACCTCAGACAAGCGGATCAACCGTTTGTTCTTAAACGCTTTATGGGGGCAAAAAGGAAATTTCCTGGATGTTCCCACCGATTGTCCCCAAAGAGATGAGCGTATGGGCTGGACCGGTGATGCACAGGTTTTTGCTGCAACGGCAACCTATAATATGGATACTGCAGCATTTTACCGGAAGTATCTTTACGACATGCTTTTGGAACAAAGGGAATTTGGCGGAGCCGTTCCGGATGTAGTGCCGAATGCCATCGGAAAAGTCCATCAGCTCCGGGGAGAAGAAAAACGTTTTGCAGGGGCTTGTGCCTGGGGAGATGCGGCTGCCGTCATTCCGTGGACCATGTATTTGTTTTACGGGGATAAGACGCTTTTAGAAAACCAGTTTGAAAATATGCGTCTGTGGGTGGATTATATCAGATCCCAGGATGAGGAGCATTGCGGCGGAAAACGTCTCTGGATGTGTGGCTTCCACTACGGAGACTGGCTGGCACTTGACAATCCCGATAAGGAAAGCCGTTTTGGAGGCACTGACAGCTTTTATGTTGCATCTGCCTACTATTATTATTCTGCTTCCTTAACGGCAATGGCTGCAAAGGTCCTTGGAAAAAAGGAAGAAGCGGAAACGTATGGAAAGCTGGCAGGAGAGATAAAAACTGCTTTCCAAAGCGAATATTTCAATGGGGACGGAGACATCCTTATTTCCACTCAGACCGCAATGGTTATGGCCCTTCACTTAAATCTGGTGCCTGATGGAGAACCAAGAAAACGCCTGACCGAAGCCTTAAAGAAAAAACTGGAGGAAAATAATATTCACTTAGATACCGGTTTTGTGGGAACTCCGTGGCTCTGCCCGGTGCTTTCGGAGAACGGACTGCCAAAATATGCCTATACCCTGTTATTCAACGACGATTATCCAAGCTGGCTTTATGAAATAACCATGGGTGCAACCACCATATGGGAACGGTGGAATTCCGTACTGCCTGACGGTACCATCAGCGGAACCGGAATGAACAGCTTAAACCATTACGCTTATGGTTCCATTGTGGAATGGATGTACCGCTACATGTGCGGGATCAATCCGGTATGGGAAAAGCCAGGCTTCCGTCATGCCATTTTAAAGCCGGAAACCGATGAAAGGCTTACCTGGGTCAAAGGCTTTTATAAGTCTCCGGCAGGAGAATATGAGAGCAGCTGGGAGATCAAAGAGAATGAGGTCATCTACCAGGTAAAGGTTCCTTTTGGAGCCAGTGCGGACTTTGTGCTGGAACAGGGGACTATGGCTCCGGCGCTTAACGGCGAACCGTCAAAGGAACTGGAAGAAAGGGGCCGTATCACCCTTCCACCGGGAAGCTACAGAATCACTGCCAGGAGAAGAAAATAAGGAATTAGAGTCCTTTGCAAGAAATGCAAGGGATAGTTAGAGATTTGGCAAGGATTGCATAGTCACTCCCTTCCTTATGGAATATAATGGATTCATGAACAGTACTATATTCCGTGTGGAGGGAGGGCATGCAATGGTTTTAAAAGAAGAACAGCAAAAACGGATTAACATATGGCTGGAGGAATTGAATCATCACATGTTTGAAAAACTTTGTGATGTCTCTTTCTCCGGCTTTTTTACTACAGAAAGGCTTACCTTTGAGGAGGCGCTTACCAGGGAGTTCTCTCCCATGCCACAAGGGACTTTCTGGGGAGCAAAGTGGGAATACGGCTGGTTTAAAGCGGAAGTGGTTCTTCCTGAAAAAGCACAGGGACAGCGGATATTACTCCATCCGGAGGTTGGGGGAGAGATGCTTTTGTGGATCAACGGAAAAGCCGCCGGTTCCAGGGATTTAAAACATGATGGAATTACCCTGACACGCAGCGGAAAAGCCGGAGAGCGGTTTCAGATCATCGCAGAAAGTTATGCAGGGCATGGGCCAAGGCTGGAAAACGGCGGACCATGCCCTCCCGGACGTGTTGCGGTGCCGGAACCTCCGGAATTCCAGGTGAAGGTAGGAGCCTCAGATCTGGGAATCTTTAAGGAGGAGGCCTTTCAGCTTTCCATGGATGTGTTTACCCTTTTAAGACTTTATGAAGGTCTGGACCCTAAATCCCTTCGTGCCATGAAAATCAGGGAAGGTCTTTTTCAATTCACCAGGATTGTTGATTTTGAACTGGATCCGGAGGAACGGGATCAGACCTTTATACAGGCAAGGGAAGTTTTAAAGCCCCTTCTTTCCTGTAAAAATGGATCCACGGCTCCGGAATATACCATCTTTGGGCAGTCTCATCTGGATCTTGCCTGGCTTTGGCCCTGGGAGGAGACCAGAAGGAAATGTGCGAGGACCATTTCCACACAGATCGCCTTGGCGGAAGAATATGAAGAATACAAATTTCTTTTATGTGAGCCGCCCATCATGGAGAATGTAAAAGAAAATTATCCGGAGCTTTATGAACGGCTTCTTAAAAAGGTGAAGGATGGTGCATTTATTCCGGAAGGCGGCATGTATGTGGAGCCTGATACCAATCTGGTATCAGGGGAAAGCCTGATCCGCCAGTGCCTTTACGGAAGAAAGTGGTTCCGCGAGGAGCTTGATACAGACAGTTGTCTGGTCTGGCTGCCGGACTGCTTTGGGTTCAGCGGCCAGCTTCCTCAGATCATGAAAGGATGCAGGCTCCGGTATTTTACCACTCAGAAGATGGCCAGAGCCTTAAAAGGCTGCGAGGAGTTTCCGTATAATACTTTTTGGTGGGAAGGCATTGACGGTACACGGATTCTGACCCATTTTTTCAAAAAGAACAATGCCAGACTGGATCCTTTTGAAATGATCACCCGGTGGGAGGAGGACAGAGTGCAGCAGGAGAATATCGACACCTTTTTATTTCCCTTTGGATTCGGAGACGGAGGGGGAGGTCCCACCAGAGAGATGGCTGAGGTGGCAAGACGGGTGAAGGATTTAGAGGGGGCGCCAAGGACCCGTATGGAAAGCCCGGTAAAGTTTTTTGAAAGGCTGGAGAAAGAAGGAACGGTGAAAGAGGTTTACCGTGGAGAACTGTATCTTCCCTGGCACCGGGGAACCTATACCTCTCAGGCAAAGGTGAAAAGAGACAACCGGCGTGCAGAACTGGCCCTTCGGGAAGCGGAAAGCTGGAGCTCCATTGCCGGATTTTTAAATCTGGGCCCGAACCGGAGAGAAGAAGTGGAGCGGCTGTGGAAAAAGCTGCTGTTCAACCAGTTCCATGATATTATACCCGGTACTTCCATTACCAGAGTGTATGAAGATGCCGAACGTGATTTCAGAGAGATTCTAAAAGAAACAGAGAAAATAAGTGAAGTCTCCAAAAGAAGGCTTACCGGTGCAGCAGGCCATAGCTTCCTGGTATTCAACTCTCTTTCCTGGGAGCGGGAGGAGCTGGTGGAACTTCCCTTTAGAAAGAACCATGGATTTTATCAGAACGGAGCAAGGCTCATGGCACAGGCAATGGGGGATCAGGCCCTTGTACCGGTAAAGGTCCCTTCATTTGGCTACACCAGCGTGGAGGTGATACCAGAACAGGAAGAAGTGCTTCCCCATACCGGGTGCGGTATCCGGAAGGAAGGCGGTGTTTTCTTTCTTGAAAATCAATATATCACCGCAGGCATCAACTCTCTGGGAGAAGTCATAAGCCTTGTGGAAAGAGAAACCGGAACCGAATATGCGGCCGATGTATGCAATAAGCTCTGCATGTATCAGGATATTAACGTGGATTATGATGCCTGGGAAATGAGTTCCTTTTATAAAGAGCTTCCCATTGAACTATCGGAAGATTCTGAAATCCGTGTGATTGAAAACGGCCCCCTCATGGCGGTCCTGGAAGTCAGGCGGGTTCTTCATCATTCTCCCATGACCCAGCGGATCGCTTTGGCGTATAACAGCCGGAGGCTGGATTTTATTACGGAAATTGAGTGGAACGAGACTCATAAGCTTTTAAAAGCAGCATTTTCCGCAGATATCCGTGCAGACGAAGCAGTGGAAGAAATCCAGTTCGGATATGTAAAGCGCCCGACCCACCAGAACCGCCGTTACGACGCTGACCGTTTTGAGGTGTGTGCCCACCGGTACACGGCCCTGTGGGAACCGGGGCGTACGGCTGCTGTACTCAATGACTGTAAGTACGGCATCAGCACCAGTGGAAATTCCATGGAACTGACGCTGCTAAAAGCTCCGGTCTGGCCGGATATGTACGCGGATCAGGGAATTCACCGGTTTACATATTCCTTCTATGTGATTAGCAGGGACTTTTCGCAGAGCGGTGTGATCCGGGAAGGAATGCAGCTGAATAATCCTCTTTCCTTTTCCGGGCGGGGGCAGGGAGAACGGCAGTTTTTTTCCCTTTCCGCCGGCAATGTGATCTTAGAAACCGTAAAGATGGCGGAGGACGGCAAAAACCATTTGATCCTGAGACTTTATGAGGCGGAGGGAAGGCATGGGAGCTGTAAAATCTGCGCAGATATTGTCATAGGGGAAGCGTATGAGACCACCATGGAAGAACGTCTGGAAGAAGGAAAAAAGGTGGAAGTGATACCGGAGAATGGCAGCAGCAGGATGTTCCTTTCTTTTAAGCCCTTTGAAATAAAAACCATCAGACTTCTTCCAAAAACGCAAAAATTGCATATATTTTCGACAGAATAAAAACAAATTACGCATAGAAAACAATGTGCACAGAATATTATAATGCTTTCAACAGCTTTGAGATATAAACTACCAAAAAACGATACGGAGTTTAAAAAATGGAGAAAAAACTAATCATTTTTACAGACAGTGGGGACACGATTATTGATGAAAGTACTGAAATTCGCAATAAAGATGGGATTGTAACCCATGCGGAGCTGATTCCAGGTGCCGGGGAGACTCTAAAGGCTCTTTACGATGCCGGATATACCATCGCACTGGTCGCAGACGGGGAAGAGCAGTCCTTTGCCAATGTATACGAGGAGAATGGGCTTTTATACTGTTTCCGTACCAGAACCATCTCTGAGGTTGTTGGGATCCAGAAGCCTTCCAGACGGATGTTCCAGGATGCCATGGATAAGAATCATCTTACCGAAAAGGACAAAAAGCGTGTGGTGATGATTGGCAATAATATACGGAAGGATATTGCAGGAGCCAACCGTTTTGGAATTACTTCCATACTTTTAGACTGGTCTCCCCGTTATGATATGACACCGGCGGATGACTGGGAAAAGGCAGATTATATCGTCCATGAGCCAAAGGAACTTCTGGCTTTGATCGATCATTTGGAGGAGCAGCTGAGTAAAGACTGGATTGAATAGAAAAAAAGGGGGTGCATGATTGTGAAACGAGTAAAAAACAAGACAAAGAGGGGAAAGATTCCGTTTAAGGTTTATATCCGTAATACCTGGCAGTTGTATCTCATGCTGTTGATTCCCATTATTTATATGCTTATGTTCCGCTATAAGCCCATGATCGGGGGGATCATTGCCTTTAAAAAGTTCAACGTATTTGCAGGTATCTGGGACAGCCCATGGGTGGGCCTGGCTAATTTCAGAGAAGCATTTGGTTCTAAAGATTTCTGGAGTGCTTTGGGGAATACACTGATTTTAAATGCAGGGGATCTGATCCTTGGATTTCCGGTGCCGGTGCTGATAGCCGTATTCCTTTTTGAAATACGGAACAAGCGGATCCGTAAAGCCACGCAGACCATTCTGTATCTGCCCAACTTCTTATCCTGGGTTATTATTGCAGGAATCATTACCCAGTTGTTTTCTTCCAGCGGCCTTGTCAATGATCTGATCCGTAAGGCCGGGCTTTTGGAAGTGAATTTCTTAAGCAATCCCTTTATATGGAGATTTGTATACTGGTTTTCCGGAATCTGGCAGTCAGCCGGTTATTCTCTGATTATTTATCTGGCTGCTTTAACGGCCACTGATCCGTCTCTTTCAGAAGCCGCTTATATTGATGGGGCCACCAGACTGCAGAGAATCGGCCATGTGACCATTCCACAGATCCGCCCCACTATTTCCATTATGCTGATCATGCAGCTGGGTAAGATCGTATCCATTGATTTTGACCGTCCTTATATGATGGGCAATACACTTGTAAAGAGTGCCTCCGACGTTATCAGTACCTATGTATATAACGTGGGTCTTCAGGCCGGCCGGTTCGATTTTGCCACTGCTGTCGGCTTGTTCCAAACCGTAGTCGGAATCATCCTTATTTTATCTGTGAATAAGATTTCCAAGAAAATGGGAGAGGAGGGGATCATGTAATGAATGAATTAAAGAGCAAAGCAGAACGGCGGTTCCAGCTTTTCTGGAACACATTTTTTATCGTAATCAGTATTGTGGCGCTGATTCCCATTATCCGGGTGGTATCCATGTCCTTTAGTTCCAAGGATGCAATTCTGGCAGGAAAAGTATTCCTTTATCCGGTTCAGTTTACATCAGAAGCGTATGGCAGAGCATTTATGAGCGGAAGCTTTCTTTCTGCGTTCATTTATTCCATATTTCTAATGCTGGGATCTACCATTGTCAGCATTGCTATGACCGTTCTTGCGGCATACCCCCTGTCCAAAAGGAATTTAAAGGGCGGCGTACTTATCATGACGCTTTTTGTATTGACAATGTATCTGGATCCGGGAATCATTCCCAAGTATTTGAATGTAAAGGATTTTAAGATGATCGATACATTCTGGGCTTTGATCATACCGGAAGCATTGAGTGCCTATAACATGATCATCATGTGCACTGCTTTTAAAGGGATTGATTCCTCCCTTTATGAGGCAGCCAAAATCGATGGCTGCAGTGAAATTCAAACCTTATTTAAAGTGGCTCTGCCTCTGGTTTATCCGACTCTTGCAACCCTTGCCTTATTCTATGCAGTGGGAAGATGGAACCGGTTAAGTGATGTTCTCTATTATGTAAATTCATCCAGTCTTTATACGGTACAGATGGTTTTAAAGCAGCTCATCGAATCGGTAAAGATTTCCCAGGAAGAGGGAATTGCCTCTCAGCTTGTTGCAGACAATATCAAATCTGCAAGCATAGTTATCTCCATGACCCCAATGGTCATTGCTTATCCGTTTATTCAGAAGTATTTTACGAAGGGCATAATGCTTGGTGCAGTAAAAGGCTGATCATTTATTCCAATAATTATGAAAGAGAAAGGGAGGATTTTACATGAAAAAAGCAAGATTTTTGAAAGGCTGTATGGCCGTTCTTACAACAGCAGCGCTGATAACCGGCTGCAGTTTGGGCGGAGGAAAGGATTCGTCATCGGCAGCAGGAGGTTCGGACAGCAGTACCGGTAAGGGAGAAGAAGAGACCATCAAAGTCATGGTATGGGACAGAGGTGATGCGGCCCCTGGTACAACTGTGGAGAAAAACACCCAGACAGAATGGATCCAGAAACAGATGAAGGAAAAGTATAATATTAATGTGGAGTACGTTTCCGTTCCCAGGTCTTCTTCTGATGATAAATTAAATATTATGATGTCTGGCGGAAGCGCACCGGATATTGTATTTACCTACAATCAGAGCATTTTTTATAACTTTGCCCAGAACGGCGGTCTGGCAGACCTGACACAGGCTTATGATACATACGGTTCTGACATTAAAAAATATGTGTCAGATGCCCAGAAGATGGGACAGATTGACGGAAAGCAGTTTGCCATCATGAAGCAAAGAGGCGTTGAAGCCCCTAAACATACTGCCTATATCCGTAAGGACTGGTTAGATAAGCTGGGAATGGAGATGCCAAAGACAAAGGATGAATTAGCAGCTTATTTACAGGCGGTAAAGGATAAAAATCCAGGCGGTGTAAGCAATGTGATTCCATGGGCGATGAGCGGCCGTAATGATACGGAAAAAGGCTATTTAAACTTTGTCGGCTCCTATGTAAATCTAAAAGATGACAAGGATGCCTACGTGTACAGCGAGGCATATATGGCGGTTGCCCCAGGAGCAGTAGAAGGCATTCGGAAGTTAAATGAATTCTATAATAAAGGTCTTATAACAAAGGATTTTGCTACGGACACCAATGAAGATATCTATAAAGCACAGATATCCGCAGGCAATGTGGGCTTCTTCTTAGATGATACGGAGCGCCCGTGGGAATATATTGCCATTATGAACCAGACCCTTGGTCTAACAAATACCTTTGTTCCGGTACAGTGTTTTGAGCTGGAGGATGGCTCATACCGTACTCCTTTTGAGCAGAGATACGGTATGTTTGTTATGATTCCGAAGTCAAGTGAAAAGAAGATAGAGGCCTGTATGAAATATTTGAACTGGCAGGCAGATCCAAAGGTAGCAGAGAACATTGTATACACGGTGGAACATAAGACAGACGAAAATGGTGTTCCCATCAAATTATCCAGTGAAGAACTTGCTTCCAAGGGGTATCCCGGAACCTGTGATGATTTAAATATTGTAAACCTTGCCATGGACTGGACAAAGAGCAAAGATGCCATTGTATCCAAGTGGTTTAAGGACCAGTCGGTTGACTGGGCTGATCAGGAATGGTTCTCCAACTTCTATGACGTTCGGGCAGAAGGAAAGTACCGTTTTCCTGTAGACTCTAACATTTCTCAGGCAGAGGCCGATTACGGACAGAATATTGAGAAAATGATGATTGAATATGTATATAAATTAATAAGCTGTTCCCCTGACCAGTTCGACACCTTGCAGCAGGCAGAGTATAACAATCTTGTAAATGCAGGACTGCAGAAGATTCTTGATGCAAGAGCAGAATATTATGACAGCATAAAGAAGTAATTATTTGCGGGGCAGCAGGCTAGGAGTAGCTCGTGACAGCTCTTTCTCATCCGCATATTTAGGATGCCGGGAAGCTGAAACGGGCTTTCTCTGATTTTTCTCAAAGGATTGTCTGCAGGCTGGTATTTTTGGTGCCCTTGCGGTATTCCGACGGAGACTGGCTGCAATATTTTTTAAAAATGCGGTTGAACTGGGAGAAGCTTGTAAAGCCGCATTCCTCTGCCAGCTGGGAGATCTTTTTATTGGTATTTAAAAGCATATACTGCACGTTTTTGATCCGGGTCATCTGTATGTACTGAGTGAGTGTATATCCGGTGACCTTTTTAAACTGATGGGACAGATAATAAGGGCTGATGTAAAACTTTTTTGATAAAAAATCCAGAGTCAGCTCCTCCGAATAATGATTGTGTATGTAGTTGGCAATGGAATAGATCTTTCTGGAGGCTTCATCCTTTAACGGTTCATTTATATAGATGTTAAAAGGAGCAAGCTGCCGTAAGGTATAGAGGAAATCCACAAACATTCCATGGATCATCAAAGGCTTTAAATCCGGATCATCCTCCTGAAAGGAATAAATCCGGTTTAGCTTTTCATTGATCAGCTGCTGCTGTCTGGAAGGAAAGCGGTATATGGGAAGAGGGGCATAAAACGGTTCAAAAAGCTTTTGGTAGGTTTCCTGCATGCCCCACAGGGATGGCGGATATAAAAAACTCACCACGAGCCGCTTGCCCGGAGCGCCTTTTGGATACTCGGAGCGGTGAAGCACAGAGGGACGTAAAAGGACTAAGTCACCGGATCGGATGGAATAGGGAATTCCCTCTATTAAATGGCTGGCCTGGGGAGTGATCAGGACAAAGATTTCATAAAAGGAATGGAAATGCTGGAATGGCATGTTGATGTCAAAAGAGCGTTCATCATAATCAAAATAGTAATAAAGGGAATGCTTTATGTCATTAATGGTAAGGTTATGCTGTTTTTTGTAGTGCAATGTATCATCGGAATGAGTCATAATGAATCACCTGTATTCTTTCTTAATCGTCATGTTTTGGATTTTATTATATCAGAGATATTACGAAATTTGCAATTGATTGCGTCGAAAAAAGGGGAAGTAATGTAAAGTTTGAAAATAATGCTCTTAAAAAAAGGAGAGACAGAAGAAAGGAAACTGAAAGTCATGATTGATTTAAGGGAACGTTTGAAAGAGAAGCTGAACCTGCTGGTAAACAGTTTTGAAAAGATTTTATATGATGAAGACGACATTTTTTTGGAAAATATGAAAACAAGAAATCTGGCTGGAGACAGTGCAGAGCGCTACCGCTATTGGGAATGGACGCAGGGAGTGGGACTTTTCGGTTTATGGAAAATCTATGAGGAAACCGGGGATGAGAACTTTATAGAAAAGCTTGAAAGGTATTATGAAAGGCAGATGAACATTGGTTTGCCGGCAAGGAATGTGAATACCACCGCCCCTCTTCTGGCATTGTCATATTTGGCAGAAAAAAATGGCAATGAAATCTATAGGAATATCTGCCGGGAATGGGCGGCCTGGATCAACGATGGACTTCCAAGAACAGAGGAGGGCGGATTTCAGCATCTGACCTCAGATACCCTGAATGAACAGGAATTATGGGACGATACTCTGTTTATGACAGTCCTGTTCCTGGCACGCATGGGAAAACTGGAATGCAACCAGACCTGGATTGATGAAGCCCAGTACCAGTTTTTGCTTCATGTAAAATATCTTGCTGACAGAAAGACCGGTCTCTGGTATCATGGCTGGACCTTTAAAGGCAATCACAATTTTGCCGGTGCGTTTTGGGGCAGAGGCAACAGCTGGGTCACCATGGCGATTCCTGAACTGTTTGGCATCATCGATTGTAATGGAGCAGTAAAAAGATATTTAACAGAGGCACTGAACCGGCAGATCAGGGAACTGTCCAAATATCAGAGCGAGGGCGGCATGTGGCATACCGTCATCAATGATACGGATTCATATGTGGAGGCCAGTGCTACCTGTGGGTTTGCTTACGGAATCTTAAAGGCTGTTCATATGGGGATTGTGGACCCGGCTTATGAAGCATACGCCAGAAAGGCTCTCATACCTGTCCTGGAACTGATCGATAAGGAAGGGGTGCTGCATCAGGTATCCTATGGAACCCCCATGGGCAGAGAAAGTATACAGTTCTACAAAGACATTGAGCTTCGTCCAATGCCCTACGGACAGGCCATGGCAATGCTTTTTTTACTGGAAGCATCAAAATAAGTGGAAATATGGAGCTGAAAAGCTCCCTTTCCCAATTAGAATGAAAGGATCATCGACCAATGGAGGAAAATCTAAAACTTTTAGCAGCATACAAGCCTGTGATCATGCTAGATAAAAAGGAACCTTTTGAAATTACAGCCGTAGCCTGTACCGTATTTCATGAAACAAAACGCAGCAGTTCTTTTCCCAAAAGAGAAATTGAAATCAATCCGGATACTACAGCCTTTGCGATTGAATACGCCATCTGGTATGATTACGATATCCAGCATTTATATGAGTTGGAACACGTATGGGTATATGTGGGACATGATAAAACGGTACAGCATGTGGAAGCCAGCTTCCATGGAAAATACTTAAATATGGTGAATTTAGATACCGGAAAACCGGTTATGGCGGAGGGGCCCCACCCGTTGGTCTATGCCCAGCCTGGCAAACATGCTCTGCTGCCGGATCAAAGGCTGATCCGTCTCGTCCCTGACTGGTGGGAAAGCTGCATGGAAAAGGCAGGAAGCGACGGTATTCTGGTCCCGGATATGTTTGAAACAGAAATCTCTACGGATGAGGAGCTTCAAAAACTGACAGGCATCTATATCCGGGAACAATTTGGCTTTCGCCCAGCCATGGAGTTTCAGCCTTTTGATCTGAAAGACGGCATATTCATAACATGGGAAGCTTTAAAAAGCTCCATACCGGAACGGGTAAATCGACAGATTGAGATTATCAGGGAGTATGGTAAGAAGAAGCATTAAAGTGGAGACACGTTCAAATGGAGGAGGCCGGCAGGAGTGATCCTGCCGGCCGAGTATGAAAAAAAAGTTTATATAAAAGGTCTTTGTGGCCTGTTTACAGATTTTAATATAATGGAAAAATGTGTTTATATTTTGATGAAAATGTGAAGACTTTGTGAAGACTGAGTTTTTAAAACAAACACAAATGTTTAAAAAAGACTGAATTATAGCAGGAAAAAAGAACATTGATTTTTGGAAAAAAGGTAAGGGGAATGGCGCAAAATGAATAAAATTAAATAAAAACATAAAAAATGGAGTACCGTAGGATTGGGGAAATACGGCACTCCTAAGAAGAGTTATATAAATTATATCGCAAGAAAATGTTTAAGTAAAGTAAAATAAGTAAATTTTTATCATTTTATCAAAAATATTTGTAAATAAAGCTTATTTATGAGTATATAAGATGAATAAGAAGGTTTGCTTTATATTGCCATTATATTATAGGAATTTCTTCAAATTCTTCTGCTCATATCAGAAATACAGGCGCATAAACTATACCATATGCTCCATTTGAAACCGGCAGGAGGCTGATACATGGAAAAGATACTTGATAATCAATATTATGACCTGATCATTAGCAATGCTTTGGTACCAACCTATAACACAGGGGATAATATTACTCCGCTGAATGAAATGAATTCTTTGCTCCATTTACTGAAGAATCCGATGGAAGCCTGTGATCTGGGAGAATATCCATATCATTTTTTCCCGGCCTTATATACTTTGGAATCTACAATCGGTGCAGCGATGCCTGATAGGACGGTAAATGCTGCTCAGGAGGTGTTACCTGAGATGGGGCTGCATGGAAGAGGAGTGATTATCGGCGTGGTGGACACGGGCATTGATTACCGGCATCCGGTCTTTATGCATAACGACGGAACCACCAGAATCATTTCCATATGGGATCAGACGAAGCAGAATAGCATTCCCCCCAGAGGATTTACCTTTGGTGCGGAATATACCAGGGAGCTTCTTAATTTTGCGCTTATCTCTGATGATCCCCTGGCCATGGCTCCCACGGTGGATACGGTGGGACATGGAACGGCTATTGCCAGCATTATCGCAGGACGTCCTAATGAAGAAAACGGTTTTTCGGGAGTGATACCGGAGGCAGACCTGGTAGTAGTGAAATTAAAAGAAGCCAAAAGAAATTTAAAAGCATTGTTTTCTGTTCCGGAAAATTCCTTATGCTTTCAGGAATCTGATATCATGCTGGGCATCCGTTACATTATTGAAGTGGCCAGAAGGCTGAACCGTCCATTGGTCATATGTCTTGCAGTTGGAAGCAGTCAGGGCGGGCATGACGGAAAGGGGCCTTTCAGCGCTTATCTGGATTATGTGGTGCAATTACCAAAGACAGATGTGATTGTATCGGCAGGAAATGAGGCGAATAATCGACGGCATTATTATAACAACACACAGACAGGGCCGTTTTATAATAATTTTCAGCTTACAGTAGGAGTCAATGACCGAAAGTTCTTTATAGAAATCTGGCCATACATACCTTCCAGGCTTTTTATTGAAATTACAGCTCCCACCTTTGAATCTTCTCAGGTGGTCTATCCTTCTATGGAGGTTTACTGTCAGAAAATTACCTTCCAGTCAGTGAGAACAGAAGTCTGGGTAAATAATATTTTCTTTGAAGAAGAAACCGGGGAACAGCTGATTTTGCTGCGTTTTCAGAATGCCAGTCCCGGAAGCTGGTATTTTCGGATCGGAAGTGTCAGTGTTGAGCCGTTTTCTTTTCATTGCTGGCTGCCATCTGGCAATTTAATATCAAACGAAACATTTTTTTCTGATTCCGATCCGAATACGACCATTACCGCCCAGGGGGATGCGGAATACCCTTTGACTGTTACTGCATATAATCAGCAAAACGGAGAGATTCTCCCCGAATCAGGCAGAGGTTATACCAGACTGGGCCAGATAAAACCGGATATCGGTGCACCTGGATACCGGATTCCCTGCGCCATTCCTGAGAATCAATACGGAACCATTACCGGAACCGGCGCAGCCGCTGCCCATGCAGCAGGAGTTGGTGCCATGATCATGGAATGGGCTTACAGCAAGGGAAATTATACGGCTGTGACAGGAAACCAGGTCAACCGCCTGCTCGTCAGAGAAGCACAGCGAGCACAGGATGTATCTTACCCTAATAACATCTGGGGGTATGGAAAGCTCGATGTAGAAGAGGTATTTAAGCGGCTGTCGGGCCAGTGACCATATTACGGTTTTAAAACTGTTACAGATGTTTACTTGTCGTGCTTTAGCTCTTTCCGGATTCTGGGCTTGATGCCTCGTCGAGTCATCTCAGCCAGTATGCTTTCAAATTCTCCGGGGGGAGCCGATGGAACCTGAATTTCCCTGCTGGCAGCTTCTAACTGGTCAAATTCATCGGCCCAATGTTTTTCACATTTTTTTTCTCGATGTTTCAAATTATCACCTCCCAGAAAATTATATAACGATTGTAAAGCGGTCCTGCATGATAATGTGCATGAAATTTTTACCATTTTTTTCTGACATCTTTGTGGATCGTTTGTAATACAGACATGGGAAAGAAAATTAATTTCTACCTATTAATAATATAGAGAAAGAGAGCAGTATTAAAAAAAGTAAAAAACACCGGAAATTCCTGCTTGTACAAGAATTTCCGGTGTTTTCACCAATAACCTATTATGCGGGTAACAGGACTTGAACCTGCACGGTCTCCCACCAGAACCTAAATCTGGCGCGTCTGCCAATTCCGCCATACCCGCAGACAATCATATAATCAATACCAATAAAAGTACGATGAGACACCGGGGATTCGAACCCCGGACAACTTGATTAAAAGTCAAGTGCTCTAC